>NZ_FWFQ01000060.1 GCF_900172235.1 Pseudoruegeria aquimaris
TGGCCGCCATTGGCGGAGATGGTGGAGCCGGTGATGAAGGCGGCGTCATCCGCGGCGAGGAAGGCCACGCAGCGGGCGATCTCCTCGGCTTCGCCGAGGCGGCCCACCGGGATCTGCGGCAGGATGACTTCGTTCATCACTTTTTCAGGGATCGTGCTCATCATCTCGGTGTTGATGTAGCCGGGGCAGATCACGTTCACGGTGATCCCGGCGCGCGCGCCTTCCTGGGCCAGCGCCTTGGTGAAGCCGATGTCGCCGGCCTTGGCGGCGGCGTAGTTGGCCTGGGCGAACTGGCCCTTCTGGCCGTTGATCGAAGAGATGGTGATGATGCGGCCGAACTTGCGTTCGCGCATCCCCGGCCAGACGTTGTGCGTCATGTTGAAGACGCCGGTGAGGTTGGTGTCGATCACCTCGTGCCACTGCTGCGGCGTCATGCGGTGGAAGGGGGCGTCGCGGGTGATGCCGGCGTTGTTGACGAGCACATCCACCGGGCCGATCTCGGCCTCGACCTTGGCGATGCCTTCCTTGCAGGCTTCGTAATCACCGACGGACCACTTGTAGGTGGCGATGCCGGTTTCGGCGGTGAAGGCCGCGGCGGCCTCATCGTTGCCGCCGTAGGTCGCGGCCACGTTGTAGCCCTCGGCTTTGAGTTTCTTCGCAATGGCCGCGCCGATACCGCGCGTGCCGCCGGTGACAAGTGCCGTTTTCGCCATGG
>NZ_FWFQ01000059.1 GCF_900172235.1 Pseudoruegeria aquimaris
TGCCTCCTGCTCCTTGATCATCCCGATGATCTGCGCCTCGGTGAAACGGCTTTTCCTCATGTCGTCTGCTCCTTCAGGGTTGAGCAGACTCTACATCATGGTGAGGGATTTTGCGGGGGGCAGGTCAGCCTACACCGAACACCGGACGGATCACGACTGGAGCACCTACGCGATGGTCACTGCCGTGGCCAATGCGCTCGTGGTGTTCCTGTATTGGCGGCTTTATTTCATCGACCCGGCCCTCGTGAACGGAGGCGGGGAGATCCTCTGGTGGAACGAATACTACCTGCACCTCATGGGCCCCGTGCTTCAGTGGATCGATTTCCTGTTCATCCTCGGGGGCGCGCGCAGGATCCTGCGGCCTCTGGCCGGGCTCGCCGTCCTGGTGGCGGGCTATTCGCTTTGGATCGAACTCGCGCTTCAGCCCCTCAGCATCCGCCCGGCCGGGACGGTGACGAGCGGCCTGCCCTATCCCTTCCTCAATTCGATGGTGTTGAGCGAACGCATCGCTTTCTACGGCAGCACAGCCGTCACGGGCGCCGTGTTCCTGCTCGTGTTCTGGGGGCTCGGCGCCGGGCTGCGGCGCTTGCGCGCCAAGGGCGGAGCCGCGCCGGCCTAGGTCGTGAACTCATAAACGGGATTCCGTTTTTGGCGGTGTGATGATTCACTTTCGGAAACGGAGGTGAGCATGACGGGCAGACACGATGTGAGCGATGCGGAATGGGCGGTGATCTCGCCGCTGT
>NZ_FWFQ01000058.1 GCF_900172235.1 Pseudoruegeria aquimaris
TAGGTCGTGAACTCATAAACGGGATTCCGTTTTTGGCGGTGTGATGATTCACTTTCGGAAACGGAGGTGAGCATGACGGGCAGACACGATGTGAGCGATGCGGAATGGGCGGTGATCTCGCCGCTGTTGCCGAACAAGCCGCGAGGGGTGGCGCGGGTTGATGACCGGCGGGTGATCTCGGGCATCTTCTACATCCTGAGAACCGGTGCGCCGTGGCGCGACCTGCCGGAGCGCTACGGGCCGCGGACAACGGTTTACAATCGCTACAACAGGTGGGCGAAGGCGGGGGTCTGGCTTCGCATTTTCGAGGCCCTGGCGGAGAAATCCCCAAGTTCCCTGCACCTTATCGACAGCTCGATCGTGCGCGCCCACCAGCACGCTGCGGGTGGAAAAAAAGGGGCGCGGATCACGCCATCGGACGGTCTCGGGGAGGCCTGACGACAAAGATCCACGCCGTCGTGAACGGGAGCGGCCTGCCAGTGAGACTCCTGCTCACGCCCGGACAGGCCTCCGACAAGACCACCGCGCCCGAGCTTGTCGGCCCCCTTGGCCTCACCGGAGATGTCGTCGGCGACAGGGGCTACTTCGGACAGGCCGTGATCGCGGCCATCGAGGCGTCGGGCGCCACCGCCCACATCCCCAGCCAGTCCAACGTCCGCGTGGTCAGGACCGTCGACCGAGACCTCTACCGCGAACGCAACAAGGTCGAACGGTTCTTCAATCGTCTCAAACACTTCCGCGGCATCGCAACGCGATACTTCAAAACCGCAGCAAACT
>NZ_FWFQ01000057.1 GCF_900172235.1 Pseudoruegeria aquimaris
CGGTCCAGCAGCTTGCGGAACATTTCAACGCCGGTGCAGGTGGTCTTCTGCGTGTCGCGGATGCCCACGATCTCGATCTCGTCACCCACGTTGATCACGCCGCGCTCGACGCGACCGGTCACCACGGTGCCGCGGCCGGAGATCGAGAACACGTCTTCGATCGGCATCAGGAACGGCTGGTCCACGGCGCGCTCCGGCGTGTCGATGTACTCGTCCACGGCCTTCAGCAGCTCGGCGATCTTCTGCTCGCCGATTTCCGGGTCACGGCCTTCTAGAGCCGCAAGAGCGGAGCCGGCGATGATCGGGATGTCGTCGCCAGGGTAGTCGTAGGAAGACAGCAGCTCGCGCACTTCCATCTCGACCAGTTCCAGCAGTTCCGGATCGTCCACCTGGTCAACCTTGTTCAGGAACACGACCATCTTCGGGATGCCGACCTGGCGGCCCAGCAGGATGTGCTCGCGCGTCTGCGGCATCGGGCCGTCAGCGGCGTTCACCACCAGGATCGCGCCGTCCATCTGGGCGGCACCGGTGATCATGTTCTTCACGTAGTCGGCGTGGCCGGGGCAGTCCACGTGCGCGTAGTGACGGGCTTCCGTCTCGTATTCCACGTGCGCCGTGGAGATCGTGATGCCGCGGGCTTTCTCTTCCGGGGCGCCGTCGATCTCGTCGTAGGCCTTGAAGTCACCGAATTGCTTGGTGATCGCTGCGGTCAGCGTCGTCTTGCCGTGGTCAACGTGGCCAATGGTGCCGATGTTGACGTGCGGTTTCGTACGCTCAAACTTTTCCTTTGCCAT
>NZ_FWFQ01000056.1 GCF_900172235.1 Pseudoruegeria aquimaris
TGACCTGCCCCCCGCAAAATCCCTCACCATGATGTAGAGTCTGCTCAACCCTGAAGGAGCAGACGACATGAGGAAAAGCCGTTTCACCGAGGCGCAGATCATCGGGATGATCAAGGAGCAGGAGGCAGGCATGCCGACGGCGGAGGTGTGCCGCAGGCATGGCCTCAGCCCTGCGACGTTCTACAAGCTGAAGTCCAAGTATGGCGGGATGACGGTGTCCGAGGCTGCCAGGCTGAAGGCGCTGGAGGACGAGAACGTCAAGCTGAAGCGGCTGCTGGCCGACGCGATGCTCGACAACGTGGTTCTGAAGGATCTTCTGGGAAAGAACTGACGACACCGAAAGAGCGGCGCGAGGCAGCGCTCAGGGCGATGCGGGATCACGATATCTCGCAGCGCCGGGCCTGCCGGCTTGTCGGTGTCGATCCCAAGACAGTCCGGCGCGAACGCCCGCCGGACTGCCCCGAGATCCGCAAGGAGATGCAGGAGATCGCCGGAAAGCGGCGCCGGTTCGGCTACCGCCGGATCGGCGTCTTGCTTGAGCGCAAGGGAATGAGGATGAACCACAAGAAGCTATATCGGCTCTACCGGGAAGAGGGACTGTCGGTGAAGCGGCGACGCGGCCGCAAGCGGGCCCGTGGATCGCGCACGCCGATGCCGGAGGCGGCGCGCCCAAATGCACGCTGGTCGCTCGACTTCCTGTCAGACAGCTTCGGCGCTTCACGCAAGTTCCGCATCCTGGCGGTGATCGACGATTGCTGCCGCGAGAACCTGTGCCTGGTGGCCGACACCAGCATCTCGGGAGCACGTGTCGCCCGTGAGCTGGATGCGTTGGTACGGGTCTACGGTAAGCCCGCTTGCATTGTCAGCGATAATGGGACCGAGTTTACCAGCCGGGCCATCCTGAAATGGGCCGACCAGAACGATGTGCCGTGGCATTACATCGACCCCGGAAAGCCGCAGCAGAACGCCTACATCGAGTCTTTCAACGGCAGCCTGCGCGACGAGCTGCTGAACGAGGAGATATTTGACACCCTGGACGATGCCCGCCGGAAGCTGGCCCTTTGGCGCTACGACTACAACACCATCAGGCCGCACTCGTCACTCGGAAACCGGACGCCGCTGCAAGCGCGCCGAGCGCTTGAGCAAATCGACGGCTCCGCGCCCGGCGCGCTTGCCCAAACCGAAACCGAAGACTATCAAACCCAAACCCGCAGACTCTCGTTATGAATGAGGGACCAGCGGGGGGCAGGTCA
>NZ_FWFQ01000055.1 GCF_900172235.1 Pseudoruegeria aquimaris
GCCGCGGCGGCCTCATCGTTGCCGCCGTAGGTCGCGGCCACGTTGTAGCCCTCGGCTTTGAGTTTCTTCGCAATGGCCGCGCCGATACCGCGCGTGCCGCCGGTGACAAGTGCCGTTTTCGCCATGGTGCTCCTCCGGATCATTCAATGCTTAACTGTCAATCATTCTGACGTATTGGCGCTTCCTTAACGTAACATGGCTTGGCGAGGCAGTGTGCCCTTGGCATGGCAGCCATGCGTTTGCGGAATGGTTTAACGTTAAACCAAAATATTCCATATCAAAAACAGGGTGTTGCTTCACCCCCTTTCAGCGGGCTTTCGCCGCCCGTCGTGGATGTTTCAGCGAGTTCGGCGGATTTCCGCGCCCCCGAGGTGCCTGTCATCGGCCCCGCGAGTCGCGCGGGGCCGCCGCACCGCCGTGCCGAAGGCGGGTGGACACCGCGTAACAACTGGGGAATAAGCGCTTTTCCCCTGCGTCCGCATTTGCGATAGTGCCCTGCGGACAATTTCGTCCTTCTGAATGTATTCTGCTGTTCGGCGGTTGAAACGTGCACAACGTATTGCGGATCTCGGTTGTTGGAGATGTGGACATTCGCGCCGCTGGCGAGCCCGTGCTCGCCGGGAAGCGCAAGGCCCTCGCCCTTCTGACCTACCTGGCGCTCGCCGCGCCGCATCGTTTTCCGCGCAGCGTCGTTGCCGGGCTGCTCTGGGAAAACGTGCCCGAGGCCGCCGCGCGCAACTCTCTCCGGCAGATCCTGTCCGACCTGCGCAAGGCCTTCACCGGGCCGGCGGAGGCGCTGGTCTCCATCGATCGCGAAAGCCTCGGGCTCGATACGGCGGGCGTCGAGGTGGATGCCGTCGCCCTGATGGAGGAACTGGCCGCCGGGCGGCTGCCCGACGTGCTCATCGCCAACCCGGAGCTGCCGGACCTGCTGTTCCGCGGGCTGGATGGCATCGGCGACGAATTCGACGCCTGGCTGCACGAGATGCGGCGGGTGTTCGAGGAGCAGCTCACCGAGCGGCTGGGCCGGCTGATCGAGCCGGGCAGCGCGCCGGAAGAGACCCGGCTCAAGGCCGCGGGCATCCTGCTGCGGCTGGATCCGTTCAACGAGAAGGCCTGCCGCGAGGTGATGGCGATCTCGGCCGCCCGCGGCGAGACGCGGGAAGCGCTCAAGGCCTACGAGGCGCTCTTCATGCGGCTCGAAGAGGAGATGGACATCGAGCCGTCGCCGCAGACGCAGGATCTGGCCGTCCGCATCAAGATGGGCGAGTTCAAGGCGGATCCCCCGGCGCAGCCCGCCGCGCGGCCCGCGGCCGTGGCTACCGAGATCGGCCCCCCGCGGCTCGCCGTCTTCCCGTTCCAGAACCTCGGCCCCGACGACGTGCCGGACTACTTCGTGGATGGCATCCTCGAAGATACCGTCTGCATGCTGGCTTCGCTGAAGGAGCCGCGGGTTCTGTCGTCCAACTCGACGCGCGGGGCGAACCTCAGGGAGCGCTCCGCCCGGGAGCGGGCGAGGGAACTGGGGGCCAACTATACCGTGTTCGGCAGCATCCGCCGGGCCCATCAGCGCTACCACATCTCGGTGCAGCTCGTCGAAGTGGGCACGGAGCTGGTGGAGTGGGCGCGCACCTATACCGCCAGCGAGAACGAGCTCTTCGACATCCAGAGCCACATCGCGGGCTCGATCGCCAACAAGCTCCAGCCTTCGGTGCAGACGGCCGAACTGCGCCGCACCAGCGGCTTCAAGCCGGCGGATCTCTCGGCCTACCACCTTACGCTGCGCGCCAAGGAGCTGGCCTTCCGCCTCAAGCGCGAAAGTTTCGGCGAAGCGCGGGATCTGCTTCTGATGGCGGCCGAGAAGGATCCCACCTTCGCCCCCACCTTCATCGCGCTGACGGACTGGTATTCGATCAGCCTCGGGCAGGGCTGGTCCGACGATCCGGGTCGGGATTGGAAGGCGCTGGAAGATGCCGCTTCGCGGGCGCTGCGCCTGAGCGGTGAAAGCGGCCGGGCGCTGGCGATGTATGCCCACAACCAGACGATCCAGCACGGCGCCGACGCGCGCACCGAATCCATGCTCAGCAACGCGCTGGAGCAGACCCCGAGCGACGCCGAGGCGCTCGTGTGGTCGGTGCCGACGCTGGCCTTTCTGGGCAAGGCCGATGCCGCCGTGGAAAACGGCGAGCGGGCGGCCTCGCTTTCGCCCTCGGACCCGTTCATGTTCCGCTACCAGCATTTTCTCTCGATCGCCTATTTCGCCCAGCGGGATTACGGCAAGGCGGCGGAGATCGGGGTGACATCGGCGGAGGCCAACCCGATGTATGCCTCCAACGTGCGGATGACGGCGGCCGCCTTCGCCGCCAGCGGCAACATGCCGGAGGCGCGGCGCTTCGCCGAAATGGCCATGGAAATCGATCCCGGCTACTCGCTCTCCCGCTATGAGAAGACCCAGCCCTTCAAGGATCCCGAAACGGCCACCGCGCTGCTGGAAAACCTTCGCAAGGCCGGTCTGCCGCGCTAGGTCGTGGACTCATAATGTCTGATCCAGAGCCTTGAGCAAGCGAGGTGAAGTGCGGCGAGGAAGTTTGCTGCGGTTTTGAAGTATCGCGTTGCGATGCCGCGGAAGTGTTTGAGACGATTGAAGAACCGTTCGACCTTGTTGCGTTCGCGGTAGAGGTCTCGGTCGACGGTCCTGACCACGCGGACGTT
>NZ_FWFQ01000054.1 GCF_900172235.1 Pseudoruegeria aquimaris
ACAGCGGCGAGATCACCGCCCATTCCGCATCGCTCACATCGTGTCTGCCCGTCATGCTCACCTCCGTTTCCGAAAGTGAATCATCACACCGCCAAAAACGGAATCCCGTTTATGAGTTCACGACCTAGTCCGCGGCCCGCCTGCGCAGTTTTGCGATCGCGGCATCGAGCGGCGCCCAGTCTTCGAGATCGAGCCGCACGGGCACCGTCAGGACCTTGGCGCGGAAACTGCCGGGCAGGCGCACGGCATCCTTTTCCGTCGTGACGAGCTGCGCGCCCAGAGCTTTCGCCTCGATCTCCAGCCGCTTCATCAGCGCATCGGTCAGGGGTTGGTGATCTTCCAGCGCTTCCGCGCGTGCGATCTCGGCGCCGAGGCCGCGCAGGGTCGCGAAGAATTTCTCGGGATGCCCGATTCCGGCGAAGGCCAGCACGCGCAGCCCGGCGAAATTCATTCCCATCTGGAGCGGGCTCAGGGAGCCGCGCAGGTGCGGGATGCCGATCTGGTGCCCCCATGTCTCTTGAAAGCCGGCCTGCGCCGGTGCCGGGCCGATCGACAACAGGAAATCCGCCCGGCTCAGCCCCGCGTGCACCGGCTCGCGCAGGGGGCCTGCGGGAATCGCGAGGCCGTTGCCGAAGCCCTTGGCGGCGTCGACGACGACGATGGAGAGATCCTTCTGCACCGACGGGTTCTGGAAACCATCGTCCAGCAGGATGATGTCGGCCCCGGCCGCCTCGGCGGCGCGCACGCCTTCGGCGCGGTCGCTGGCGATCCACGTCGGAGCGAAGGCGGCCAGAAGCAGCGGCTCGTCTCCCACCTCGGCGGCCCCGTGCTTCGCCGGATCGACCCGCGTGGGCCCGGAGAGGTTGCCGCCGTAGCCGCGAGACACGACATGCGGCGCCCAGCCGGCGCCGCTCAGCCGGATCAGCAGCGCCATGGCCGTTGGGGTCTTGCCGGTGCCCCCGGCATTGATGTTGCCGATGCAGACGATCGGGACACCGGCCCGATAGCCGCTGGCTTCCCGTGCAACGCGGCGGGCTGTTGCGCCGGAATAGAGCCTTCCCAGCGGCGAAAGCAGCCGCGCACGCCACCCGGGCGCCTGCGGCGGCGTGAACCAGTAGTCAGGTGCGCGCATGGTCGGCCTCCCCGGCGTCGATCAGTTCGAATACCCGTTCCACGAGAAAATCCGTGACCTCCGCACCGCGCGAGCAGATCTCCCAGGCGGCATGGGCCATCTGGGCCACCTTGTCGGGTGCCTGGAGATCCCGAAGGTTCACTTCCAGACCATCGGAATTCAACACCAGCCGCGCGGCGCCGGCGCGCACGAGGCGGCCGTAGCTCGTCTGGAACGGATCTGTGTAGTTGCCGTAGAGGATGGCGGAACCGAGCGTCGCCGGCGCGAAGGGGTGCGCGCCGCCCGTGCCGCTCAGGGTGCCCCCCATGAAGGTGACGGGAGACACGCGATACCAGAGGCCCAGTTGCGCGGGATCCCCGATCAGCACCTGGGTGTCTTCCGCCGGCATCCGCTCCCGCTCGTAGATCTCCGCACGCCACCCATGCCCGCGGAAGGCTTCGCAGGCGGCTTCGATGCGGGCGGCATCGTCCGGCGCGACGACGAGCAGCAGGCGGTGCGACATGCGGGTGACGCGCCTGTGCACCTCGGCAAGGATCGCCTCTTCATCCTTGGTGGTGCGCGCGGCAAGCCAGATCGGGCGCGCGGCGAGCGCATCGCTCAGGCTTCTGTATTCGAGTTCGTCGCAGGGCAGGTGGATGGACCCTTCTTCCAGCCCGCCGATGATCTTGATGCGTTCCCGCGCTGCGCCCTGCTGCTCGTAGGAACGGGCGGCGGTTTCGGAGGCAGCCAGAATGAGACCAAACCGGCGCAGAATGGCCCGCGTGGAGGTGGTGCGCCATTCCTTGCGGCGCCGGTAGGGCGGATTGGCATCCACCGAGTCCGCGAGCATCATCTCGATGGCGCGCTGCTGGGATTTCTGAAGAAGAACGGGGTGCGTCAGCGGCCCGGTCCAGATCAGGATGGTGGGGGCATGATCGGCCAGCCATGCCACCGCGTCGCGGGTCGAATCCGTTGGCAGGCAGGCCGTTTCGGTTGCCCCCAACAGCTCAGGCTCGGCGAGGGCCGCGGGAAGAGGCTCTTCCGTCGAGAGCAGGCACCGGAGGCTGTCATCCTCTTCGCGCAGCCGGCGAAACAGTTCGAGTCCACTGATCGCTTCGCTTTCACCCGCGGCGTGCAGCCAGATGCAGGGCGCGGCCGAAACGGGCCGTGGGGGCGCCGGGCGTGCCGCGCCGCTGGGCCGCGCTTCCGCGGGTTGCGGGGCGTCGATGGCCGTATGGGCGGGTTCCGGGGCCGCGGTGGGCCCCGAAAACCGGGCGCGCAGAGCTTTCAGGAAGGCCAGCGCCACGGGCGGAGATCAGTTGCCGAGTTCTTCGGTGGCCGATGCGGCCCGCTCTTCGTCGCGCAGGCGGTGGATATGCGCGATGAAGTAGCGCATGTGGGCGTTGTCCACGGTGCGCTGTGCTTCCGCTTTCCAGGCGTTGTAGGCGGACTCGTAGTTGGGGAACATGCCGACGATGTGGATGTCGTTGACATCCTTGAAGACGCTCTTGGACGGGTCGACAAGCTCACCGCCGAAAACGAGGTGCAGGCGTTGTGTCATGGAAGTCTCCGTAGGGGTGGGTTTTGATCGCGGCGACCATAGAGCAAGGCCGCGGGAGGGTGAAGTGAAAGGCGCCTAGGTCGTGGACTCATAATGTCTGATCCAGAGCCTTGAGCAAGCGAGGTGAAGTGCGGCGAGGAAGTTTGCTGCGGTTTTGAAGTATCGCGTTGCGATGCCGCGGAAGTGTTTGAGACGATTGAAGAACCGTTCGACCTTGTTGCGTTCGCGGTAGAGGTCTCGGTCGACGGTCCTGACCACGCGGACGTT
>NZ_FWFQ01000053.1 GCF_900172235.1 Pseudoruegeria aquimaris
AATCATGGTGGCGAATAAGTACGCGTTCTTGCAAATCACCAGAAGGCGGTTCCTGAATGAATGGGAAGCCTTCAAGAAGGTGATAAGCAGGAGAAACATACGAAGGCGCATAACGATACCACTGACCCTCAGCAATCTTAAACTTCTTAGACGAATCACCAGAACGGAAAACATCCTTCATAGAAATTTCACGCGGCGGCAAGTTGCCATACAAAACAGGGTCGCCAGCAATATCGGTATAAGTCAAAGCACCTTTAGCGTTAAGGTACTGAATCTCTTTAGTCGCAGTAGGCGGAAAACGAACAAGCGCAAGAGTAAACATAGTGCCATGCTCAGGAACAAAGAAACGCGGCACAGAATGTTTATAGGTCTGTTGAACACGACCAGAAAACTGGCCTAACGACGTTTGGTCAGTTCCATCAACATCATAGCCAGATGCCCAGAGATTAGAGCGCATGACAAGTAAAGGACGGTTGTCAGCGTCATAAGAGGTTTTACCTCCAAATGAAGAAATAACATCATGGTAACGCTGCATGAAGTAATCACGTTCTTGGTCAGTATGCAAATTAGCATAAGCAGCTTGCAGACCCATAATGTCAATAGATGTGGTAGAAGTCGTCATTTGGCGAGAAAGCTCAGTCTCAGGAGGAAGCGGAGCAGTCCAAATGTTTTTGAGATGGCAGCAACGGAAACCATAACGAGCATCATCTTGATTAAGCTCATTAGGGTTAGCCTCGGTACGGTCAGGCATCCACGGCGCTTTAAAATAGTTGTTATAGATATTCAAATAACCCTGAAACAAATGCTTAGGGATTTTATTGGTATCAGGGTTAATCGTGCCAAGAAAAGCGGCATGGTCAATATAACCAGTAGTGTTAACAGTCGGGAGAGGAGTGGCATTAACACCATCCTTCATGAACTTAATCCACTGTTCACCATAAACGTGACGATGAGGGACATAAAAAGTAAAAATGTCTACAGTAGAGTCAATAGCAAGGCCACGACGCAATGGAGAAAGACGGAGAGCGCCAACGGCGTCCATCTCGAAGGAGTCGCCAGCGATAACCGGAGTAGTTGAAATGGTAATAAGACGACCAATCTGACCAGCAAGGAAGCCAAGATGGGAAAGGTCATGCGGCATACGCTCGGCGCCAGTTTGAATATTAGACATAATTTATCCTCAAGTAAGGGGCCGAAGCCCCTGCAATTAAAATTGTTGACCACCTACATACCAAAGACGAGCGCCTTTACGCTTGCCTTTAGTACCTCGCAACGGCTGCGGACGACCAGGGCGAGCGCCAGAACGTTTTTTACCTTTAGACATTACATCACTCCTTCTGCACGTAATTTTTGACGCACGTTTTCTTCTGCGTCAGTAAGAACGTCAGTGTTTCCTGCGCGTACACGCAAGGTAAACGCGAACAATTCAGCGGCTTTAACCGGACGCTCGACGCCATTAATAATGTTTTCCGTAAATTCAGCGCCTTCCATGATGAGACAGGCCGTTTGAATGTTGACGGGATGAACATAATAAGCAATGACGGCAGCAATAAACTCAACAGGAGCAGGAAAGCGAGGGTATCCTACAAAGTCCAGCGTACCATAAACGCAAGCCTCAACGCAGCGACGAGCACGAGAGCGGTCAGTAGCAATCCAAACTTTGTTACTCGTCAGAAAATCGAAATCATCTTCGGTTAAATCCAAAACGGCAGAAGCCTGAATGAGCTTAATAGAGGCCAAAGCGGTCTGGAAACGTACGGATTGTTCAGTAACTTGACTCATGATTTCTTACCTATTAGTGGTTGAACAGCATCGGACTCAGATAGTAATCCACGCTCTTTTAAAATGTCAACAAGAGAATCTCTACCATGAACAAAATGTGACTCATATCTAAACCAGTCCTTGACGAACGTGCCAAGCATATTAAGCCACTTCTCCTCATCCAACGCGTCAGTTTTTGACAGAATCGTTAGTTGATGGCGAAAGGTCGCAAAGTAAGAGCTTCTCGAGCTGCGCAAGGATAGGTCGAATTTTCTCATTTTCCGCCAGCAGTCCACTTCGATTTAATTCGTAAACAAGCAGTAGTAATTCCTGCTTTATCAAGATAATTTTTCGACTCATCAGAAATATCCGAAAGTGTTAACTTCTGCGTCATGGAAGCGATAAAACTCTGCAGGTTGGATACGCCAATCATTTTTATCGAAGCGCGCATAAATTTGAGCAGATTTGTCGTCACAGGTTGCGCCGCCAAAACGTCGGCTACAGTAACTTTTCCCAGCCTCAATCTCATCTCTCTTTTTGCGTTCTGCTTCAATATCTGGTTGAACGGCGTCGCGTCGTAACCCAGCTTGGTAAGTTGGATTAAGCACTCCGTGGACAGATTTGTCATTGTGAGCATTTTCATCCCGAAGTTGCGGCTCATTCTGATTCTGAACAGCTTCTTGGGAAGTAGCGACAGCTTGGTTTTTAGTGAGTTGTTCCATTCTTTAGCTCCTAGACCTTTAGCAGCAAGGTCCATATCTGACTTTTTGTTAACGTATTTAGCCACATAGAAACCAACAGCCATATAACTGGTAGCTTTAAGCGGCTCACCTTTAGCATCAACAGGCCACAACCAACCAGAACGTGAAAAAGCGTCCTGCGTGTAGCGAACTGCGATGGGCATACTGTAACCATAAGGCCACGTATTTTGCAAGCTATTTAACTGGCGGCGATTGCGTACCCGACGACCAAAATTAGGGTCAACGCTACCTGTAGGAAGTGTCCGCATAAAGTGCACCGCATGGAAATGAAGACGGCCATTAGCTGTACCATACTCAGGCACACAAAAATACTGATAGCAGTCGGCGTGTGAATCATTAGCCTTGCGACCCTCGGCAGCAAGAACCATACGACCAATATCACGAAAATAGTCACGCAAAGCATTGGGATTATCATAAAACGCCTCTAATCGGTCGTCAGCCAACGTGAGAGTGTCAAAAACGATAAACCAACCATCAGCATGAGCCTGTCGCATTGCATTCATCAAACGCTGAATAGCAAAGCCTCTACGCGATTTCATAGTGGAGGCCTCCAGCAATCTTGAACACTCATCCTTAATACCTTTCTTTTTGGGGTAATTATACTCATCGCGAATATCCTTAAGAGGGCGTTCAGCAGCCAGCTTGCGGCAAAACTGCGTAACCGTCTTCTCGTTCTCTAAAAACCATTTTTCGTCCCCTTCGGGGCGGTGGTCTATAGTGTTATTAATATCAAGTTGGGGGAGCACATTGTAGCATTGTGCCAATTCATCCATTAACTTCTCAGTAACAGATACAAACTCATCACGAACGTCAGAAGCAGCCTTATGGCCGTCAACATACATATCACCATTATCGAACTCAACGCCCTGCATACGAAAAGACAGAATCTCTTCCAAGAGCTTGATGCGGTTATCCATCTGCTTATGGAAGCCAAGCATTGGGGATTGAGAAAGAGTAGAAATGCCACAAGCCTCAATAGCAGGTTTAAGAGCCTCGATACGCTCAAAGTCAAAATAATCAGCGTGACATTCAGAAGGGTAATAAGAACGAACCATAAAAAAGCCTCCAAGATTTGGAGGCATGAAAACATACAATTGGGAGGGTGTCAATCCTGACGGTTATTTCCTAGACAAATTAGAGCCAATACCATCAGCTTTACCGTCTTTCCAGAAATTGTTCCAAGTATCGGCAACAGCTTTATCAATACCATGAAAAATATCAACCACACCAGAAGCAGCATCAGTGACGACATTAGAAATATCCTTTGCAGTAGCGCCAATATGAGAAGAGCCATACCGCTGATTCTGCGTTTGCTGATGAACTAAGTCAACCTCAGCACTAACCTTGCGAGTCATTTCTTTGATTTGGTCATTGGTAAAATACTGACCAGCCGTTTGAGCTTGAGTAAGCATTTGGCGCATAATCTCGGAAACCTGCTGTTGCTTGGAAAGATTGGTGTTTTCCATAATAGACGCAACGCGAGCAGTAGACTCCTTCTGTTGATAAGCAAGCATCTCATTTTGTGCATATACCTGGTCTTTCGTATTCTGGCGTGAAGTCGCCGACTGAATGCCAGCAATCTCTTTTTGAGTCTCATTTTGCATCTCGGCAATCTCTTTCTGATTGTCCAGTTGCATTTTAGTAAGCTCTTTTTGATTCTCAAATCCGGCGTCAACCATACCAGCAGAGGAAGCATCAGCACCAGCACGCTCCCAAGCATTAAGCTCAGGAAATGCAGCAGCAAGATAATCACGAGTATCCTTTCCTTTATCAGCGGCAGACTTGCCACCAAGTCCAACCAAATCAAGCAACTTATCAGAAACGGCAGAAGTGCCAGCCTGCAACGTACCTTCAAGAAGTCCTTTACCAGCTTTAGCCATAGCACCAGAAACAAAACTAGGGACGGCCTCATCAGGGTTAGGAACATTAGAGCCTTGAATGGCAGATTTAATACCAGCATCACCCATGCCTACAGTATTGTTATCGGTAGCAAGCACATCACCTTGAATGCCACCGGAGGCGGCTTTTTGACCGCCTCCAAACAATTTAGACATGGCGCCACCAGCAAGAGCAGAAGCAATACCGCCAGCAATAGCACCAAACATAAATCACCTCACTTAAGTGGCTGGAGACAAATAATCTCTTTAATAACCTGATTCAGCGAAACCAATCCGCGGCATTTAGTAGCGGTAAAGTTAGACCAAACCATGAAACCAACATAAACATTATTGCCCGGCGTACGGGGAAGGACGTCAATAGTCACACAGTCCTTGACGGTATAATAACCACCATCATGGCGACCATCCAAAGGATAAACATCATAGGCAGTCGGGAGGGTAGTCGGAACCGAAGAAGACTCAAAGCGAACCAAACAGGCAAAAAATTTAGGGTCGGCATCAAAAGCAATATCAGCACCAACAGAAACAACCTGATTAGCGGCGTTGACAGATGTATCCATCTGAATGCAATGAAGAAAACCACCATTACCAGCATTAACCGTCAAACTATCAAAATATAACGTTGACGATGTAGCTTTAGGTGTCTGTAAAACAGGTGCCGAAGAAGCTGGAGTAACAGAAGTGAGAACCAGCTTATCAGAAAAAAAGTTTGAATTATGGCGAGAAATAAAAGTCTGAAACATGATTAAACTCCTAAGCAGAAAACCTACCGCGCTTCGCTTGGTCAACCCCTCAGCGGCAAAAATTAAAATTTTTACCGCTTCGGCGTTATAACCTCACACTCAATCTTTTATCACGAAGTCATGATTGAATCGCGAGTGGTCGGCAGATTGCGATAAACGGTCACATTAAATTTAACCTGACTATTCCACTGCAACAACTGAACGGACTGGAAACACTGGTCATAATCATGGTGGCGAATAAGTACGCGTTCTTGCAAATCACCAGAAGGCGGTTCCTGAATGAATGGGAAGCCTTCAAGAAGGTGATAAGCAGGAGAAACATACGAAGGCGCATAACGATACCACTGACC
>NZ_FWFQ01000052.1:2500-5557 GCF_900172235.1 Pseudoruegeria aquimaris
TTGGTGGATGCCTTGGCAGCAAGAGGCGATGAAGGACGTGATACTCTGCGATAAGCGCAGGTGAGCCGAGAATAGGCTTTGACCCTGCGATCTCCGAATGGGGCAACCCACCTGACAGTTGGTTATAAATTGCTTCGCAATCTTATAACTTGCTGAACCAGGTACTTAAGACCTGAATACATAGGGTTTTAAGAGCGAACCCGGGGAACTGAAACATCTAAGTACCCGGAGGAAAGGAAATCAACAGATACTCCCCTAGTAGCGGCGAGCGAACGGGGACCAGCCAAGCCTTGAGAGTGAGAAGAACATGTTGGGAAGCATGGCCATAGCGGGTGACAGCCCCGTATTCGAAGCTCGATGGGATGTATTAAGTAGGGCGGGACACGTGAAATCCTGTCTGAAGATCGGGGGACCACCCTCGAAGGCTAAGTACTCCTTGCTGACCGATAGCGAACCAGTACCGTGAGGGAAAGGTGAAAAGCACCCCGACAAGGGGAGTGAAACAGTACCTGAAACCGAACGCCTACAAGCAGTGGGAGGGCCCTTGAGGCCTGACCGCGTACCTTTTGTATAATGGGTCATCGACTTAGTGTTACGAGCAAGCTTAAGCCGTTAGGTGTAGGCGTAGCGAAAGCGAGTCTTAATAGGGCGCCTGAGTTCGTAGCATTAGACCCGAAACCGAGTGATCTAGGCATGAGCAGGATGAAGGCAAGGTAACACTTGCTGGAGGTCCGAACCCACACCTGTTGAAAAAGGTCGGGATGACTTGTGCCTAGGGGTGAAAGGCCAATCAAACTCGGAGATAGCTGGTTCTCCGCGAAATCTATTTAGGTAGAGCGTCGTACGAATACTCCCGGGGGTAGAGCACTGGATGGGTAATGGGGCCCCACAGGCTTACTGATCCTAACCAAACTCCGAATACCGGGAAGTACTATACGGCAGACACACGGCGGGTGCTAACGTCCGTCGTGGAGAGGGAAACAACCCTGACCTACAGCTAAGGCCCCCAATTCATGGCTAAGTGGGAAAGCAGGTGGGACGACCAAAACAACCAGGAGGTTGGCTTAGAAGCAGCCATCCTTTAAAGATAGCGTAACAGCTCACTGGTCTAATCAAGTTGTCCTGCGGCGAAGATGTAACGGGGCTCAAGCCATGAGCCGAAGCTTAGGACTGCGTATGCAGTGGTAGCGGAGCGTAGTGTGACATAGTTCCATGCGTCCTTAGTGCCCTCGGGCACATTGGACGCAAGGAACTTTCGATGAAGCCGGGGCGTGAGCCATCCGGTGGAGAGATCACTAGCGAGAATGATGACATGAGTAGCGACAAAGAGTGTGAGAGACACTCTCGCCGAAAGTCCAAGGGTTCCTGCTTAAAGCTAATCTGAGCAGGGTAAGCCGGCCCCTAAGGCGAGGCAGAAATGCGTAGCCGATGGGAACCACGTTAATATTCGTGGGCCAGGAGGATGTGACGGATCCCGACTGTAGTTCAATCTTATCGGATTGATTGGGCTGCTTAGGGGTTCCTGGAAATAGCCCTCCATGAGACCGTACCCTAAACCGACACAGGTGGACTGGTAGAGCATACCAAGGCGCTTGAGAGAACGATGTTGAAGGAACTCGGCAAAATACCTCCGTAAGTTCGCGAGAAGGAGGCCCAGTTTCTACGCAAGTATTGGCTGGGGGCACAAACCAGGGGGTGGCGACTGTTTACTAAAAACACAGGGCTCTGCGAAGTCGCAAGACGACGTATAGGGTCTGACGCCTGCCCGGTGCCTGAAGGTTAAAAGGAGGGGTGCAAGCTCCGAATTGAAGCCCAGGTAAACGGCGGCCGTAACTATAACGGTCCTAAGGTAGCGAAATTCCTTGTCGGGTAAGTTCCGACCTGCACGAATGGCGTAACGACTTCCCCGCTGTCTCCAACATCGACTCAGCGAAATTGAATTGCCTGTCAAGATGCAGGCTTCCCGCGGTTAGACGGAAAGACCCCGTGCACCTTTACTACAGCTTCACACTGGCATCAGGCACAACATGTGCAGGATAGGTGGTAGGCATCGAAGCAGGGACGCCAGTCCCTGTGGAGCCGCCCTTGAGATACCACCCTTGTTCTGCTTGATGTCTAACCGCGGTCCGTCATCCGGATCCGGGACCCTGTGTGGCGGGTAGTTTGACTGGGGCGGTCGCCTCCCAAATAGTAACGGAGGCGCGCGAAGGTTGGCTCAGAGCGGTCGGAAATCGCTCGTTGAGTGCAATGGCAGAAGCCAGCCTGACTGCGAGACTGACAAGTCGAGCAGAGACGAAAGTCGGCCATAGTGATCCGGTGGTCCCGAGTGGAAGGGCCATCGCTCAACGGATAAAAGGTACGCCGGGGATAACAGGCTGATGGTGCCCAAGAGTCCATATCGACGGCACCGTTTGGCACCTCGATGTCGGCTCATCTCATCCTGGGGCTGGAGCAGGTCCCAAGGGTACGGCTGTTCGCCGTTTAAAGAGGTACGTGAGCTGGGTTTAGAACGTCGTGAGACAGTTCGGTCCCTATCTGCCGTGGGTGTAGGATACTTGAGAGGAGTTGCCCCTAGTACGAGAGGACCGGGGTGAACGATCCACTGGTGGACCTGTTATCGCGCCAGCGGTAGTGCAGGGTAGCTATGATCGGAAAGGATAACCGCTGAAGGCATCTAAGCGGGAAGCCCCCCTCAAAACAAGGTATCCCTGAGGGCCGTGGTAGACCACCACGTCGATAGGCCGGAGATGTAAGCGCAGCAATGCGTTCAGTTGACCGGTACTAATTGCCCGATAGGCTTGATTTGATCCAGTAATAGACAGACTGGAACACACAAACCCAAAAGTTAACAAAAAACTTGGATCCAAAACTGATGTTGCCCGCCTCAAAACGGGCAAGGCTTTTTATTCGGTTTGGTGGTCACAGCGCAAGTGAAACACCCGATCCCATCCCGAACTCGGAAGTTAAGCACAGCCGCGCCGATGGTACTGCGTCTCAAGACGTGGGAGAGTAGGTCACCGCCAAACCTAATAAAAAGCCACTAACTCTCAATACGAT
>NZ_FWFQ01000051.1 GCF_900172235.1 Pseudoruegeria aquimaris
AACGTCCGCGTGGTCAGGACCGTCGACCGAGACCTCTACCGCGAACGCAACAAGGTCGAACGGTTCTTCAATCGTCTCAAACACTTCCGCGGCATCGCAACGCGATACTTCAAAACCGCAGCAAACTTCCTCGCCGCACTTCACCTCGCTTGCTCAAGGCTCTGGATCAGACATTATGAGTCCACGACCTAGTGCCGGTCAGGGCCTCGGCCATCGGTGCGGAGAGGAGCGGCCATTCGGTCAGCACGGCACGCAAAGCCGGTGGAGTTTTGCCTGAGAGCGAGCTCATCTCTGCTTCTGTCCTCGCTGACCATGTCTCGATATAGTCCAAGTGCCGCATCGCGGTCAGGCAGGCAGTCTCCATCCCATCCAGCCAGCGAGCAAGACGCTCCGGTGGTAAGCCCGACGCGCGCAACCCCCCTGCCCCACCCATAGCTAGTGGTGCAAAGTTCGCTCCCTTTCCGTCGCTGGCCGTGATCCTTGCCGCGGTAACGGCTGCTTCGATCTGGTCGCCTTGTTGCCCGAGACCCGCCAAGCTCCAGAGGTGAAACCCCATGCAAGCCCGCGTGATCGGGTGTAGATGAACAGCTGATTTCATCACCTCCAGCCATCCGCCCGCGCGCTCCTCTAGCCGCTCGGTGGCATCCTCGATGTTCTCGGGATCGCGGCGGTCCAGAAAGGCCGCCAGATCGACCATTGGACCCGGACCACCCATCAGGCGGCGAACAGCCCAGCCAACTCTTGCCAAGGCATTCGGGTCATCCTGTGCGCCAGACAATCGCATTGATATCCAAAGAGCGAGGCGGTCAGAACTCACCCGATCCCCTGCAAGCCAGCTGAGGTCTGCCGCCTCGATCAGTGCCAGTCTGTGTCGCCAGCCATCCGGGCCACGCAGCAAGCGGTCATCCAGCGCACCCAGGCGTCCAGCCACCTTTGCCAGCCGCGCAGCCTGAGCCGCTTCCGCCTTTGCCCAGTCGTCGATGACAGCAATGTCGGACGGTTCTGCCCGTGGCCCGGGCGGCAAATCATCCGGTTCTTCTTCGAGCGGCCCCGGCAGGAACCAGAGGTCGTCCTCGTGAGCCCCCACATCCCCCTCGGTGGTGATGAGGGGGTCGTCAAAATCATCAGGAAAAGTAGATGCTTGCGGCTTCATATGTGCAAAATATCTATATTATGCACATTACCCAAGCGATTTTGTGGCAGTTGCCCGCGCTCTTTGTATAGTACGGACGCGCGACTGTCGGCGGAACCTCTCAGATCGCGCTCAGTGCAAGAAAACCAAGGGGATTGTGCACCAGCACGACAAGAGATCACTTGCTTGCATTCGTTTTCAAACGGTCGTTTATTGATGATACATAAAATTGCAAACGGCCCGTTTTCATGCCCCTGATAGGCTACGCCCGTGTTTCCACAGAGGATCAGACCCCCCTGCCCCAGTCTGAGGCCCTGCAGTCTGCGGGATGCGCCGAGATCTTTGAAGAGCACGCCTCGGGCGGCAATCGCGCGCGACCGGTGCTGGCACGCGTGCTCGAACGCGTCCAGAGCGGCGATACGCTGGTCGTTGTGCGGATCGACCGGCTTGCGCGATCTCTGTCGCACTTGCTGGAGGTGATCGAAAGACTGGAGGGAAAGGGGGCGTTCTTCCGCTCGCTCCAGGACCCGATCGACACTGCCTCGCCCCAGGGCAAGTTCACGTTGCAGGTTCTGGGCGCTGCGGCTGAGTTCGAACGCGCTCTGATCCGCGAGCGCACAAAGGCCGGGCTTGCCTCTGCGCGCGCCAAAGGGCGCGTAGGCGGCAACCCAGGGCTACGCGCCAAGGATCCCGCCGCGCTGCGCAAGGTGCGGCTGGCACGGCAGGACGGCTATATGGAACGCCTGAACGAGACCGCGCAGGATTGGGTGCCTCATGTGCGCCGCCTGCGCCCCGATATGGCTTGGGAAGACGTGCTGCGAATTATCAATGCCCCCCTGCCCCCAGATCACCATTGGACACAAGGCCGACTGCTCCGCGCTGTGAAGGCATATGTGCGCGACGGGTTCCTTCCTGCCGAGGTGCTTGGCCGCGCCGGACGCCGCGAAACCGATGACCGCCTGCCGGCCATCGTCGCAGCGATCAAAGGCGCGGACCCCGAAATCACGCTGCAGGCGATCTGCGATCGGCTAGAGTCGATGCGCGAACGGACCCCTCGAGGTCGTGCCAGCTGGCAGCCGTCTTCGGTCAAAATGTTGCTCGAACGAGCGGAGCGGCTTGGCCTAATTTCATCAGAATCGGCTCACTCCCAACTGTAACTAGCAGAGGCTCAAACAGCTGAATCTATCGCTCTAAACACCGTCAGAAGGTCAATTGTGCCATTGGTTGCATGGGTTTAGCCAATACCATCCAAACAATCCCCATGAATGGCTTGAAGCACGGTCTTTTGGATTTATCACCATAAAATCAACAACTTGCAGTTATCTTGATGTGACTGTACGTATTGGTGCTGTGGATAACTTTCACACTACATCTAGATTCTTCTTGCCGGACTCACTTGATCGTGGCATTCCCATTCTGACGGTAAAACGCGTCAGTCGCGCTGTACACCGTCAGAATGACCAAGAGCCTCAACAGAGGCCGAGAGTGGGCGGCAGGACATGGATGATCGTAACGTTGGATACGCGCAAGGCATAGGCTCTTCCGACATCGGAGCATTTGCCGACAATCTGGCTGAATCTTTGGATCGCCAGATGAAGATCGCTTTCGAGCCCGAAGAACGAAAGTCCCTGCGCCGATTCAGTTCTACCGAAGTTGCCAGCCTCCTGCGCGTTAGCACATCTAACCTGCGCAACCGGCACAAGGACGGCAGCTTCCCGGAAGTTCATACAGACAACCGCGGACACCGGTTCTACACAGCCCAAGAGATCGATAAGCTGCGCGACATTCTGGGGCGCACCGGAAAGAACGCAGAAAGCTACCGCCCCGGTCGACGTGAAGGCGATCGTCTCCAGGTGATATCTGTCGTCAATTTCAAAGGCGGATCGTCAAAAACAACAGCAACGATCCATCTTGCACAACGGTATGCTTTGCGAGGTTACCGAGTGTTGGTCTTGGATCTCGATCCGCAGGCAAGTTTGACCACCTTTTTCGGCTTTCGGCCAGAGCTCGAGTTCGCCGAAGGCGGCACAATCTATGATGCCCTGAGATATGAGGAACAAGTTCCGCTCTCAGCCGTCATCCAAAAAACCTACTTCCATAAGCTCGATATGGTCCCAGCGGGCCTGATGCTCTCGGAATACGAAACTGAGACGGCAAACGCCCTCGCCCGCCGGGTGCAACCCATATTTGCGGAGCGTCTTGCCTTAGCGCTTGAGGAAGTAGAGGCGAATTACGACATCGTTCTGATCGACTGCCCACCTCAACTTGGCTTTCTGACCCTAACGGCGTTGGCAGCCTCGACGGGACTCCTAGTAACGGTCGTGCCTGGCATGCTCGACATTGCTTCAATGAGCCAGTTCCTGAAACTTGCTTCGGAAACGGTAAAGGCTGTCGAAGAAGCCATTGGCAGGCGCGTTACATGGGACTTCGTAAAGTTCTTGATCACGAGATACGAGCCGTCGGACGGGCCTCAGACCCAGATGGCGGGCTACCTGAGATCGATCTTGGCCGGACAGGTCATGACTGAGCCAATGCTGAAATCTACAGCAATCTCGGACGCCGGTATGACCCAGCAAACCGTCTACGAAGTTGATCCGAGCCAATTCATTAGAAAAACGATTGATCGCGCTCTGACCAGCGTGAATGGCGTTGGAGATGAGTTGGAACAGACAATCCAAATGGCATGGGGGCGTCGCTGATGGCCCGAAATATCTTCAATCAGCCTCCAAAGGACGAGAAGGAGAGCGCGGCCCCCTCCCCTACCCCGCCAAAAGCAGCAAAACTGCCAGGATCTGTTGGCGGATTGCGCGACTCTTTGCGCGAGATTACCGCGAATTCGATCCGTGACATCGAGCCCGATCAGATTGACATGGATGGTCTGCGCGATCGGTTGGTGCTGGAGGATTCCAGTATTGATGAGTTGGCCGAAAGCATTCGCAAGCATGGGCAACAAGTACCAATTATGGTCCGTCCATCAGCGCAACCGGACAGATACCGTATCATCTACGGACGACGCAGGCTCGCAGCGATCCGCATGGTCGGCGGAACGGTCAAGGCGATCGTTCGAAGCCTGGATGACGACGCATCTCTGATCGCACAGGGCCAAGAGAACAACCTCCGACTAGACCCGTCTTTCATTGAGAAATCTCTTTTTATCAAAGAGATGCAGGAATCAGGTTACAAGCCAAACGTCATTCAGGATGCTCTCGGCTTGACACGGCAGGGCGTGTCCAATCATCGCGTCGTCATAGAGCAACTGCCAGAAGGGCTTGTACAGCTGATCGGGCCGGCACATGGCATCGGACGACGGCAATGGGGTGACCTGGCCGCTTTGTCGAAAAAGATAGATCTGGTGAACACAGCCAAAGAGGTGATCGCCGCCCTGCCCGACGACACTCCAAGCGCGGATAAGTTTCAGGCAGTCTACTCGGCTTGCTCGAACAAGGCGCGTAGCGACAAGAAGCAAGCCAACCGCAGCCTAACGTCCGTTGTCAAAGATGGGGACGGTAGCTCTGTGGGAACGCTGACAGTCGACCAGAAAACGATCGCTATCAAGATCACCAAGAAGGACAACCCAGAATTCGGCCAATGGATCGAAGAGCGCGCGGAGGCAGCGCTTTTGAAGCTCTTCGAACAGTGGCGGAATGAGAGCGGCTCTGGGTCCTAAGCCCCGAGCCACACAGAGTAACTCGAGCAGAGGAGAAAAGCGAAGACCAGAAAGAAAAGAGCCCCCCAAAGTTTCCCCTGGAGAGCCCTCATCATTCGATTAGCACTCATGATGTAGCAACCTCCAGCAAACCGGTCAAGAGTCACCGATTCGGTGGACGGGTTTTTATTGCCTTTTTCTGAGCGAAATCTCGGGAAGAGACTGGGAAGTTGTGGGCCGAACGGTCGTCGTGAAGAAACCATGGCATTTACAAAACTATCGATCAGAACCGCTGATGCTGATGCATCACGCGGCTCAATTTCTGCGGCTGAAACCGACATCTGGACCATCTTCAGGGCACTAAGAGATGCACGTAGCGTATTCGGTCTGCGTCCTGGCCATATCCAAACACTTCAAGCCATGCTCAGTTTCTTGAAGCCCGGCCATGGCGAAACGGTTTTCGCGTCCAACGACTCGATTTGCCAGCGCGTCGGCGGAATCGACGAACGGACACTCCGCAGGCACATCAACCGCTTCGTCGAACTCGGGTTCATCAAACGCAATGACAGCTCGAACAGAAAGCGCTACCGCGTTCGCTCATCCAGCGGGGAATGCATCAGCTATGGACTGTCTCTAACCCCCCTCCTCCAACGTGCGAGCGAGCTTATCGCCATCGCACATGAGATGGAAAATAACCGGCGGGATCGGATATTTGTCCGCAAACAGATCCTGACAAAGCTCGCCCATTTGGAAGAGCATGATCCCAGCAACACATTCATCAACCACGCACGGAGAGCTCTACGCAGGAAGCTGAGCCTTACCGAATACCACGCGCTGCTCGCCGACACGGACAAAGAATGCCAGACTTTGTATACCCCAGATAACCCACCAGAAACTGTGGAGTTGCCCGCCAATGACGGACAAACTGTCCGGCACCAATCTATGTCTGAAGAAGAAAAAAAAGATTTAGATAGCAACACAGGCAATGAAGCTCTGAAACCAGACTTGCTAACCTCAGTCTGCGATCAAGCGACATCGTTCTCCACAGAGAGACTTAGAGACTGGTTGGACATTGAAAACCATGCTCGAACTCTTGCACCCATGATGGGGATTCACCCAGAAACATTTGAGAAAGCCAAGAATGCAGTAGGAGCTCAGAAAGCGTCATGCGCGATCTTCATCATGCTACAACTTGGACAACGCATCAGGGATTTTGGAGCGTACTTTCACAGTATCACCTTGGGCCAACGTCAAGACCAGTTTGATCCAGTGGCTTTGATCAAGCGTCTATCCAAAACTGCTATGCAAACCGCCTAGTGTCCACCGCGGTGGACGTCTGGCCATCAACTAGGTCGTGGACTCATAATGTCTGATCCAGAGCCTTGAGCAAGCGAGGTGAAGTGCGGCGAGGAAGTTTGCTGCGGTTTTGAAGTATCGCGTTGCGATGCCGCGGAAGTGTTTGAGACGATTGAAGAACCGTTCGACCTTGTTGCGTTCGCGGTAGAGGTCTCGGTCGACGGTCCTGACCACGCGGACGTT
>NZ_FWFQ01000020.1 GCF_900172235.1 Pseudoruegeria aquimaris
ACAGCGGCGAGATCACCGCCCATTCCGCATCGCTCACATCGTGTCTGCCCGTCATGCTCACCTCCGTTTCCGAAAGTGAATCATCACACCGCCAAAAACGGAATCCCGTTTATGAGTTCACGACCTAGGCGCGCCCAGCCTTCCAGGCCTCGAAACGCTTCAGCGCATCCGGGTCCGTGGGCGGGTAGAGCCCGATCACGGCCCGCCCCGCGAGCACCTCCTGAAGCACGAACTCTTCGAACAGTTCCATGCCGATCGCCTCTTCCGAGATCTCGTCGGCGAGGTGGCGCGGGATCACCATCACCCCGTCACCATCGCCCACGACGATATCGCCCGGGTAGACGGCCACGCCGCCGCAGCCGACCGGCAGGTTGATGTCGATCGCGTGGTGCTTGGTCAGGTTCGTCGGGGCCGAAGGCTTGGCGGCGAAGACGGGCATCGACAGCGCCGCCGCGCCTGCGGCATCGCGCACGCCGCCGTCGCTCACCACCCCGGCCGCGCCACGCACCTGAAGGCGGGTGAGCAGGATCGAACCGGCGGAGGCGGCGGAGGCGTCCTGGCGGCAATCCATCACCAGCACATGGCCTTCGGGGCAGGTCTCCACGGCGACGCGCTGCGGATGGTCCGGCTCGCGGAAGGCTTCGATCGGATCGGTGTCCTCGCGGGCGGGAATGTAGCGCAGGGTGAAGGCCGGGCCGACCATGCGCGGCTTGCCCGCGCCCAGCGCCGAGACCCCCTGCACGTAGCAGTTCCGGTATCCTCGCTTGTAGAGAAGCGTGGCGATGGAAGCCGTGCTGGCGGCTTTCAAACGGTCAAGCGTTTCGGGATGCAGCGGCACCTCGCTGGCGGGTTTCGGATCGGCCATGTCACACACTCCGGAATGGGAACAGCAAAGAGGAACGGCGGCGCGAGGCCCAGGTTTCGCGCCGCCGCCTAACGCCCGGAGGGAGACCGGGCGTCGGACAACCGGGGCATCCCCCGGTTAGAGGAAATCATCCCGACGCGGGGTGAAACAGTCGATCAGCGTGCCCGGCTCGAGGCAGACGCAACCGTGGATCTGGTTCGGCGGGATGACGAAGCTGTCGCCCGGCCCCACTTCGCGCTCTTCCTCGCCGAGGAAGAACCGGAAGCGGCCACTCTCCACGTAGGTGGATTGCACGTGGGGGTGATTGTGCTTGGCGCCCTCGGCGCCTTCCGCCTCGAAGCGGAAGGCCACCACCATCAGTTCCGGGCGCTCCGAAAGCACCTGCCGGCTGACGTTCTCACCCGTGGGCACGACTGGAAATTCGCTCATGGTCTCCGTCTCCGCCTCAGCTGAACAGCATGCCGCCGTTGATGTCGACGTTCGTGCCCGTCATGAACGCCGAGTCGTCGGTGGCGAGGAAGGTCACGAGGTTGGCGATGTCCTGCGGGGTGCCCTGGCGCTTCACCGGGGAGGCCGCCTCGACGTTGCGGCGCACTTCATCCTTGGTGAAGATGTTGTGGAAATCGGTGTCGATCATGCCGGGGCAGAGCGCATTCACGCGGATCTTGGGGCCCAGTTCCTTGGCCAGCCCGCGGGTCATCGTCATCACCGCGCCCTTGGACGTGGCGTAGGCCACGGCGCCCGGCCCGCCGCCGTCGCGGCCCGCCTGGCTGGCGATGTTGACGATGGCGCCTTCCTTCATGTGGGCAAGGCAGGCCTTGATCATCATGAAGGTGGAGGTGAGGTTGAGATCCATGACCGCGTTCCAATGCGCGAGCGGCATCTCGGCGATGGTCTTGCGCTCGATCAGGCCGCCGGAGTTGTTCACCAGCACGTCGATGCCGCCGAAGGCGGCGACGGTGGCATCCACCAGCGCCTGAACGCCTTCCGGCTTCGTCAGATCGCCCTGCACGGCGATGGCCTTGCCGCCCGCCGCCTCGATGGCGGCCACGGTGGCATCGGCCCCCTTGCTGGAGGCGAAGTAGTTGATCGCCACGTTGGCGCCCTCGGCCGCGAGCGCCTTGGCGCAGGCGCTGCCGATGTCGCGCCCGCCGCCGGTGACGATGGCTGTTTTTCCTGCAAGTTTCATTCGATTTCCTTCCTTGAGATCGGGGCGGGCCGGGGCGTCAGATGCCGGTGGCCGCAAGCTTCTTGATGACCACCTTGAAGGCGTTGTCATCGGAGTCGGTGAAATAGAGATCGCAGTCGTAGCCCTGGTCATCCATGAAGCTGAACACGCGGCGCGGCGCCGACAGCGGATAGGGCACGAGCAGCGTCGCGATGCGGTGGCGCGTGGCCTCGGGATAGGAGGCGATCAGCCGGGTGCTGACGGGCAGCCCCTCGTATTCGGCCGGATCGACGCCAGGAAAGCCGGTTTCCTGCGAAAGCTGCGGCTTGCCGGCCTCCGACCAGATCACCTCGCCGTAGAAGCCGGCGCGCTCGCCCTGGTAGCGGAAGGTGCTTTCGCCCAGCTTCATCGGCGCGTTGGCGTGCAGCAGCCATTGCAGGGAGACAGGCGTTTCGGCGTCCACGCTGTCCACGAAGACGAAATACTGCCGGTTGACGAAATAGACTTCCCGCGTGGCCAGCGTCACCTCGGGGCTGAGGGTGCGGTAGGCGGCGGTGGCATCGCCCTTGATGTAGATGTGATCGCCCCGATCCTCGGCCACCTCGATGCGGCCCGTGGAGCGCATGGCTTCGGCCTTGTCGCGGCCCGCATACTGGCCCTTGCCGTTGATCAGGATCGCGTTCTTGGATTGGGTCTGCCGCCGCCAGACCTGGTGCATGGTGGAGTTGAAGGCCACGTAATGCCCGGACTGGATGGCCAGATCCTCACCGAAGGCCGCGAGGCAGAAGGCGTTCTGATCCCCGTGGCTGTGGCTGATGGAGCCGAAGGGCGAGGATTTGAACACGAATTGAACATGCTCGTCGGGGCTCTGCATCCGGTGCTGGATCGCGGCCCAGCCGATGCCCCGGAACCAGCGGAGGCTATCCTCGTCGGAGGGCGGCGTGGCCTCGATGATGGGGAAATCGCTCCGGTAGAGCATTTCGTCGAAACGGAAATCCCACCAGCCCCAGTTGTAGAAGGCCATCTCCGTGCCGGGGTTGGTGCGCTTGATCTCGTCGTAATACCACTGGTAGGCGCCGTTGCCGGTGACGCCGGCGAACTGGCGCAGGTTGTAGCCCAGTTTCACTGCGGGAAGATCGCCCATGGTGCTGTCGTCGCCGAAGGTGGCGCGGCGGGTGTCGGGCGCCTTGGTGTAGAGCGGCATGTCCCCCGTCTTCTGGAAGAAGGGGCGCTTGTAGATGTCGATGCCGGCCCAGCCCCTCAGCAGGTTGGCGGCGTCGATCAGGTAGGCCATGCCCGTCATCCAGTAATGCGGACCTTCCGCCCAGCCGCCGTCCGCATCGCCCCAGGGCGAATAGACGGTGAAGAGGAATTCCACCGCGTAGTTCAACCACTCCTCGGCTTCCTCGGCCTCGTCCAGAAGCGCGATGGCCGCCGGCACGATCACCGCGGAGACCGCACGCACCGCGTGGCTGTCGAAGGGGAACAGGTGGATGCGGGCGTGCTTGATGATGTGATCGGCCGTTTCGCGGGTGCGGATCAGAAGCGCTTCGCGCACCGTGGCGCGCTCGTCCTCGGACAGCACGTCGAACAGCCAGTCATAGCCCCAGGCCAATGCGAGGTTCACCCGGAAGGCCCATTCGTCGGTGTAGCTGCGGGAGGTGGTGCCGGCGGGATCCCATGCGGCCGCGGCCAGCAGCCACTCCTTGGCGCGGGCGATCATGGCCTCGTCTTCGGTGACCTTGCCGCCGATGGCGAGATGCCGGATCGCGTAGAGAAGCTCCTGGCAATCGATGTAGGTTTGCCGCCAGACATTGGCGACGCGCTTGTGGCCGGGGTAGCCCGCGGGCTCGGCCATGATCTCGCGCTCCATCCAGGGCAGGACGGATTTGGCATAGAATTCATCCCAGGCACAGTGGCTGGCGTCTTCGGCGACCGCCGCCTTGAAGCCCTCGAGCCGGTCGGGCGAGAGCCAGAGCCGCGGGTGGGCGCGGGTGCCCTTCGCAAACCGTTCGGACCGGCTCGCCAGCGGCGTTTCCGGCAAGCCTTCGGCCACGGTGAAACTGCGCGTTTCACTCCACTCGGTGACCGGCGCCCCGCTTTCGGGATCGCAGACGGCATAGGCCCAATGGTAGGCGCCCGGCGCAAGCGGGGCATCGGGCGTGAAGAAATTCAGATCGACCGGCCCGAACAGCTTGGTTTTCTTCGCCGGGAAGGTGGGATCGGAGGAGATCCGCAGCACGTAGGTGGCCTCATCCTCGATGACGGGCAGCCAGGAAAACCGTGGCGGGTTCTCGGCGATGACGGTTTCGGCCGTGGGGCCATACTGCATCGTCAGGCGGCCGGCGCGGGGTTGATCGAGTGCGGGCTGCTGGGTGTCGGGCATCGGGGCGGGTGTCCTGTGGGCGCTGGAGATCTGGAATGTGCTCGGGAGGGGAAGGGCCGGCCTTCGCAGGCCCTTCCCGATGGTTGTGCGCGGGCGGTCAGCCCTTGCCGTACTGGCGCTTGTAGGCCGAGTTCATGGCGTCCAGAACTTCCTGGAAGCCCATCTTGTTGAGCGTGGCGATGTAGTCGTCCCAATCGGCTTCCACGTCACCGTTGCCCAGCACCCAGCCCTGCTGGCGTTCCAGCATGTAGGTGCGGATGGATTCCCAGTACTTGTCGTAGACCTTCTGCTCGTCTTCGTTGAGCGCCACGCCGAGGAACTGGTCGATCAGGTAGTCGCCCTGGTCATAGAGCGCGATGCCTTCCAGCGCGTATTTGTTGGACCACTGGCGTTCGTATTCGTAGTCCTGGTGGTAGCCGCGCGCCTGGAGCTGGGCGCCCACTTCGTAGAGCTGGTTGTTGACCGGCTTGCCGTTGGTGAGCAGTTCCTCGGTGAATTTCGGCTTGCCGTCCACCATCGTGTACTGCTGGCCTTCCACGCCGAAGTTGGCGAGGCGGCGGCCTTCCTCGGTGAACCAGAAGTCGAAATACTTGATCGTCTCGACCGGGTGCTTGTTGGTGTAGCCGATGGCCCAGCCGTCCGGCTTGATCGGGATCCGGCGGTGCTCCTCGATGCGCTTGCCCGAGATCGAGGCCGGCGGCGCCATGGCCTTGAACTGGAAGCCGGGCACCTTGTCGGCGAGGCTGTCGTTGTAGCCGGAGGTGGAGGCGAACCAGTCGTGGGTCGCGCCGCCGAGGTTCTCGGAGAGCAGATATTCACGCGCGGAGGAGCCGCGGGTGAAGACTTCGGGGTCGATCAGCCCTTCGGCATACCAGCGCGCGAGGTTCTTGATGCCTTCGCGGTAGCCTTCCCCGGCGTAGGGGTGCTTCAGCTCACCGTTGTCCACGTAGAAATCGTGGTAGGTGTCGGAGCCGGACGAGCGGCCGTCCCACAGGGTGACGAGGCGGATCAGCTCCGGCCATTGGCGCGCGAAGTAGGGGATTTCATCCTTCAGGCCGTTGCCGTTGGGATCGCCGTCGCGGAAGGCGATGAGCACTTGTTCGAATTCTTCCACCGTCTGCGGCACTTCGAGGCCCAGCGCGTCCAGCCAGTCGTAGCGGATGAAATAGGCGCGGCCGTATTTGCCGTCCGGCAGGTAGGGAATGTAGTAGATCTCGCCGTTGGCGGCCTGGATCGCCGAGCGGATCTCGGGGCGCTCGTCGAGGAAGGCCTTCAGGTTCGGGGCGTGCTCTTCGATCAGATCGTTCAAGCCGATGAAGGCGCCTTCGGGGCCGTATTGGTTCACGAAATCCTTCAGGCGGCTGGAGCCCACGATGTCGGGCACGTTGCCCGTGGCCAGCATCAGGTTCAGCGCCTCGGTCTTGCCGGTGTTCTCGTCGGTGCGTGTGTTTGCGCCCACCGTGGCGTCGCGCAGGTGGATGCCCGTCCATTCGCTGGCCACCTTCTCGACCGGCCAGTCCTCGTTGTAGCGCGGATAGCGGGCGTGGTTCATCTGGATGGTCAGGGTCAGCGGCTCGTCCACGATCCGCAGGTGGCCGTCGGCGAGCGCCAGCCCGGTGATCGCGGTGCCGGCCAGCAGCACCGAGGCAAGTGTCAGTTTTCGCATGTTTTCCTCCCAGTTGCGAATGTTGGTTATTCTTTGACGCCGCCGAGAAGGATGCCCTTCTCGAAATAGCGCTGGATGAAGGGGTAGACGATCAGGATCGGGATGATGGAGCAGACGATGATCGCGGCCGTCACCGTTTCCACGCTGTAGGCGGCATCCACCAGCGACGCGCCGAACTCGTTGTCGTCGGAGAGCGTCACGATGGTGTGGCGCAGATAGACCTGCAGCGGGATCTTCTCTTCGTCCTGGAGCAGAACCATGGCCCAGAAGAAGCCGTTCCAGCGCGACACGATGCAGAAGAGCGAGACCGTGGCGATGGCGGGCTTGGAGAGCGGCACGTAGACCTTCCAGAGCACCTGGAACTCGCTTGCCCCGTCCATCCGCGCGGCTTCCTCGAAGCTTTGCGGAATGCCTTCGAAGAAGTTGCGCAGCAGGATGATGTTGAAGCCGTTCACCGCGAAGCCGATGATGATGCCGAAGTAGCTGTCCAGCAGCCCCAGGTCCCGCATGTTCAGGAAGAAGGGGATCATCCCGGCGTTGAACCACATGGTGAAGGCCACCAGCAGGTTCCAGAACCGCCGCCCCTTGAGCTGCGGCCGCGACAGCGCATAGGCGCCGGGGATGATGATGACGAGGCTCATCAGCGTGCCGCCGATGGTGTAGATGAAGGTGTTCTTGTAGCTGATCCAGAACATCGGCTGGCTCAGCACGTGCTTGTAGGCCTCCAGCGTCGCCCCCACTGGGGTGAGCACCACGTTGCCCGCGCGGGCCTCGAAGCCGGAGCTGAAGGACACCGCCGCGATGTAGATGAACGGATAGAGCGTGGAGATCGCGAACATGCCGATGAGGATCATGTTCAGGACCACGAACAGCTTGTCGCCGCGGCTGTAGAGGTTGAAGTTCGTCATGTGCTTTCCCCTCTCACCACAGCGACGTGCGCGAGTAGCGCTTGGAGATGCTGTTGGCGCCGATCACGAGGACGAAGGCGACAACCGCGTTGAACAGGCCCGCAGCCGCCGCCAGATCGTACTGGCCGCCCTGGATGCCCTGGCGATAGATGAAGGTGTTCACCACGTCGGCGGTCTCGTAGGTGGCCGGCTGGTAGAGCAGGATCACCATCTCGAAGCTGACTTCCATGATGTTGCCGATGCGGATGATCAGCATGATGATGATCGTCGGCAGGATGCTGGGAATGGTGATCTTCCACATCATCTGCCAGCGGCTCGCGCCATCCACCACCGCGCTTTCGTAGAGCGTCGGCGAGACGCCGGCGATGGCGGCGAGATAGACGATGGACTGGAAGCCCGCCTCCTGCCAGATGCCGGTGCCGATGAAGATCGGGCGGAACCATTCGGGTTTCGTCAGGAAGTAGATGGGCTCCACCCCGAACCAGCCCAGCATCGTGTTGACGATGCCCGCCGAGGGCGAGAAGGCCGTGATCACGATCCCGGCGATGATCACCGACGAGATGAAATGCGGCAGGTAGACGATCGTCTGGGCCGTCTTCTTGAACATCTTGTGCAGGATCTCGTTGAACATCAGCGCCAGCAGGATCGGCACCGGAAAGCCGAACAGCAGCGTGTAGAAGCTGATGATCACCGTGTTCCGCAGCGCCCGGATGAACTGATCGTTGGAGAACAGCGTCTCGAAATGCTCGAAGCCGACCCAGGGGCTGCCCTGGATGCCGCGGAAGATGGAGTAATCCTTGAAGGCGATCTGCAGGCCGTACATCGGCTTGTAGAGGAAGACGAGAAGCCAGATCACCATGGGCAGCAGCATCGCGTAGAGCTGCCACTCGCGTTTGAAATGCGCCACCACGGCCTGGGCGCGCGTGGGCTTGGCGTAGCCCGGCGCCCGCTGCGCGGGCTCGGCCGGAACGCCCGTCTGCTCGGGAATGTCCGTCATTGGTCGTGCACCTGTCCGGCCAGAGCCTTGCCGCTGTCGGCATCGAAGATGCGCACCAGATGCGGCGGAATGGTGAAGCGGGCCTTGCCGTCCATGGCGAGGCTGCGGCCGATGGTTTCGGCCCGGATCACGAAAGGTTTCTCACCCAGCGTGGCGTGAACGAGCGCTTCGGAGCCCAGCGTCTCCACGAGATCGACATCCACTGCCACCCCGGCCCCGTCCTCGGTGGTGAGTGTCACGAATTCCGGGCGGATGCCGAGGGTCACGATGCGGCCGGATTGTCCGCGCAGCTCCGGAAGATCGGCGATCTCGAGGCTCTGCCCACCGAATTCGGCGCGCGGGCCGGTGTCGCCGGCCACGACCTTGGCCGTCACCATGTTCATCGGCGGCGAACCGAGGAAGCCGGCCACGAAGGTGTTGGCGGGATTGAGAAACAGATCCATCGGCGAGCCGATCTGCTCGATCCGGCCGTCGTTCATAACCACGATCCGGTCGGCCAGCGTCATCGCCTCCACCTGGTCGTGGGTCACGTAGATCGAGGTGGCGCCGAGCCGCTTGTGCAGGCGCTTGATCTCGGCGCGCATCTGCGTGCGCAGCTTCGCATCGAGGTTGGACAGCGGCTCATCGAAGAGGAAGACCTTGGGCTGGCGCACGATGGCCCGCCCCATGGCGACCCGCTGGCGCTGGCCGCCGGACAGATCCGCCGGGCGGCGCTCAAGATACTCGGTGAGGCCGAGGATCCCGCTGACTTCCTTCACCGCCGCGGCGATCTCGTCCTTCCGGGTCTTGCGGATGCGCAGACCGAAGGCGATGTTGTCGGCGACGTTCAGGTGCGGGTAGAGCGCGTAGTTCTGGAACACCATCGCCACGTCCCGATCCTTGGGCGCGATGCTGTTCATCACGGTACCGTCGATGGTGAGCGTGCCGTCGGAAATCTCCTCCAGCCCCGCGATCATGCGAAGCGTCGTGGATTTGCCGCAACCAGAGGGCCCCACGAGCACCACGAATTCGCCCGGAGTGACCTCCAGATCGATTCCATGAACAACCTGAAGCCCTCCATAGGCTTTCACGATGTGATCCAGGCGAACACCGGACATTCCATTCTCCTCCCTGCGGCCCGCAACCGGCCGCGTGCTGATTGCCCCTAGGCTTGACGAAAAAAAGCGATACGTCAATACTTGTATACAAGAAAGAATACTACGATGGTATGCAAGTGGCCGAGACATCTTGAGAGTCTTCGGAAAATCAGGCCACAACCTCACCGGCTCCGGGGGGTGGAACGCCACGGGCCCTAGGGTTAAGTGGTGAGCGGAAAGGGAAGGAACATGGCGAACGCAGGAACGGCTCAGAAGGCGCGCAGCAGCGTGGATCGAATCGTGGAGCGGCTCTACGACGACATCCGCCACATGCGCCTGCTGCCGGGGACGCGCATCTCCGAGACGGACATCGCCGCGCAGTTCGGCGTCTCGCGCCAACCGGTGCGCGATGCCTTCAATCGCCTTGCCAACATGGATCTGATCATCGTGCGCCCGAAGAAGGCGACCGAGGTCAAGAAATTTTCCGTTGCTGCCATCGAGCGCTCCCGCTTCGTGCGGGCCTCCGTCGAGAAGGAAGTGCTGCGGCTGGCGGCGCAACGCTGCACGGAAGCCGATGGTTTCCTGCTCGATTCGTGCATATCCCTGCAACACAAGGCGATGTCCGAAGGCGACAACGCGGGTTTCACGCAGCTCGACTACGAGTTCCACAAGACCCTCTGCGATATTGCGCGCGTGCCATATGCCTTCGACGTCATTCGCGGTGAGAAGGAAAAGGTGGACAGGCTCTGCATGCTCCAGCTCTCCAAGGAGAACCGGATGCCGCAACTTGTGGAAGATCACGAAGCCATCGCAGAGGCGGTGAAGGCCGGCGATCCGGAGGCCGCCGCCGCGGCCGGCGCCACCCACCTGTCACGCCTCGACGACACCATCGCGGCGATCCGAATCACGAGCGCCGCCTACTTCGACGACAGCGAAGACTGACCCCTCTCCACCCGCCCAAATGATCGAGAAGACACCAGCAAGGCCGCCCCCTCCGGGCGGCTTTTCTGCTGTCTACCAAGCACCCCCCCAAGGCCGCGCAGGCGGCGGCTCCAGGCCGAAAAAGTTGATGTTCAGGTGGAAATTTTTCTTGTATGCAAGTTTGGATACAAGCATGATGCCGCCTAGCGAAGCTCTGCCCGACAGGCTCCGCTGCCTTGCTGAACCTGCGCCATCGAGGAGGAGGTGCCAGAGCCGCACGGCCGCCATCGGCCGGGGCAATGAACTTTTTTCTTGGCGCATACTTGGATACTAGCATACTACAATAGCCGGCGCGACGGGGCCGATCAGATCCCGCTTCGCCGGAACGTCATCACCGGGAGGAAAACGATGAACGTATTTACCAAGATCAAACTGACCGCGACGGCGGCCACGCTTTCCCTGACATGCGCCGCGACGGGCGCTCTCGCGCTCGACATGCGCGGCTGGAACATCCACGTGGAGGACTACCCCGTCTCCATCGCCATGGAATCCTTCATCGCCGAAGTGGCCGAGAAGACCGGCGGCGAAGTGACCGGCAAGATCTACCACAACGGCGTGCTGGGCTCGCAGCCCGACGCCATCGAGCAGGTGCGCCTCGGGGTCATCGACTTCGGCGAATTCAGCCTCGGGCCGATGGGTCAGTCCGTGCCGGAGACCAACGTCGTCTCGCTGCCCTTCATCTTCCCCTCCATCCCGGAGATGTACAAGATGATGGACGGCGAAGTGGGCGAGGCCATCGGCAAGGGCATGATCGCCAAGGGCATCGTGCCGCTGGGCTGGTATGACGCCGGCGCGCGCTCCTTCTACAACTCGGTGCGCCCGATCAACACGCCCGCCGACGTGGAAGGCCTGAAGGTGCGCGTGATGAGCAACGACCTCTTCGTGAAGATGGTGGAAGCCATGGACGGCAACGCCACCCCGATGGCCTTTGCCGAGGTCTACCAGTCGATCAAGACCGGCGTCGTGGACGGCGCGGAGAACAACCCGCCCTCCTACGAGTCCACCAACCACTACGAAGTGGCGAAATACTACTCGCTCACCGAGCACCTGATCATCCCGGAATGCCTCTGCATGAGCCTGAAGACCTGGGAGAAGCTCACCCCCGAGCAGCAGGAGATCGTGATGGCCGCGGGCCGCAAGAGCGCCGAACTGCAGCGCAAGCTGTGGCAGGAGCGCGAAGCGGCGAGCCTTGAGAAGGTTCAGGCCGGCGGCACGATCATCAACACGATCGCCGACAAGGCCCCGTTCCAGGCTGCGATGGCCCCGGTCTACGAAGCCTTCCTGGCCGAGAACCCGGATCTGAAGCCGATCGTCGACCTGATCCAGGGCAACTGATCCGCTTTCACTTCGTGGCGAAGCCCGGCAGCGGGCTCCGCCTTTCCCGTTCCCCTTCACCTGGAGATCGCGCGTGACCGCTGAACCGCTTTTCGTGCGCCGGATCGAGCGCCTGCTCGACCTGATCTGCTCCCTCTGCACCCTCGTCGCCTCGCTGGCGCTGGTGCTGCTGATCGTCACCTTCGGCTGGCTCGTCTTCGGGCGCTACGTTCTGAACGTGACCCCGACCTGGGTCGAGCAGCTGGCGCTGCTGCTGATCTGCTACATCGCCTTTCTCGGCGCCGCGGCCGGCGTCCATGAAGACAGCCACATCGGCGTGAGCCTCTTTCGCGACATGCTCCCCGCCCCTGCCCAGAAGCTGCTCTTGATACTGATCGACCTCGCACTCGCCGGCTTCGGCGCCGTGATGCTGGTGGCCGGGATCAGCCTCATGCAGTTCGGCGCCGACACGATGCTGCCGATGCTGAACATCCCCGAGAGCGTGCGCACGCTGGCGATCACCTCGCTGGGCGGGCTGCTCATCCTGTTTGCCGGCACCCGCGGCCTTCTGCGCATCTTCCGCTTCCGCGCCTGGGCGCCGGACCACTCCATCAAGGAAACCTGAGCGTGGGACTTCTCATTCTTCTCGGCACCTTCGCCGTCGGCGTCGTGATCGGCGCCCCCGTCGCCTTCGCCATGGGCATCGCCGCAGCCGCGGCCTTCTGGTTCGAGGGCTTTCCGATGCTGATCACCTTCCAGCGGGCCACTGCCGGCGTGTCGGTGTTTTCGCTGCTGGCGATTCCCTTCTTCGTCTTCGCCGGCGAGATCATGCTCCACGGCGGCATCGCCAAGCGGCTCGTCACGCTCGCCAGCGCGCTGGTCGGGCACCTGAAGGGCGGGCTGGCGATGGTCAACATCTTCTCGTCCATGCTGTTCGGCGGCATTTCCGGCTCCGCCGTGGCCGACATCTCGGCGCTGGGTTCGCTTCTCGTGCCGGTGATGAAGGAACGCGGCTACCGGCCGGATTTCGCGGTGAACGTCACGGTCACCAGCTCGATCGCCGGGATCGTGATCCCGCCCAGCCACAACATGATCATCTTCGCCGTGGCGGCCGGGGGCGGCATCAGCGTCTCCAAGCTGTTCCTGGCGGGCGTTCTGCCCGGTGTCCTGATGTGCTGCGCGCTGGCCGTGGCGGCCTGGATCCTGTCGATCAAGCACAACTACCCGGCGGAGCCCTTCCCCGGCTGGGCCGTGGTGGGCCGCGCCGCGCTCGACGCGGTGCCGGGCTTCTTCACCGCCGTGATCATCGTGGGCGGCACGCTTTCGGGCATCTTCACCGTCACCGAATCCGGTGCCTTCGGCGCGATCTACGCTGTGCTTCTGACGAAGTTCTACTACCGCAGCCTGCCCTACGCGGCGTTCCGGGCGGCGGTGATCGGCGCGGTGAAAACCACCGCCATGGTGATGATCCTGATCGCCTTCGCCAGTTCCTTCGCCTATCTCCTCGCGCTCTACCAGGTGCCCGAGAAGCTCAGCCGCGGGCTGGTGACGATCTCCGACAACCCGATCATGATCCTGCTGATGATCAACGTGATCCTGCTGATCCTCGGCATGATCATGGACATGGCGGCGCTGATCCTGATCTGCACGCCGATCTTCCTGCCGATCGCCAAGGGGCTGGGCATGGATCCGACGCAGTTCGGGATCATGATGCTGATCAACCTCGGCATCGGGCTGTGCACCCCGCCGGTAGGCACCTGCCTGTTCGTTGGCTGCGCGGTTGGCAAAATCAAGATCGAGGAAGCGCTGAAGTCCATCTGGCCCTTCTACCTCGCCATCCTCGCCGCTCTCGTGCTCGTCACCTACGTTCCGGCGGTCTCGCTGTGGCTGCCGTCGATCCTTGAGTAGCGGCGGGCCGGCCGGCCCCGCAACGACCTGGCAGGGCCTTCTGGCCCTGACATGGCCCATGACCCTGCGGGCGATGATGTTGCACGGCATCGTCGTCATCGATGCCTACCTCGTATCGGCGCTCGGTGAAGCAGCGCTTGCGGCGATGGGGCTGGCGAGCGCCATCGCCGGCCTGCTGCTGGGGGCACAGGCCGCTTTCGCCAATGCCGGACAGATCCTCGTGGCGCAGGCGTTCGGCTCCGGCCGCGCGCTTGCGCAGCAGACGGTCTTCCGCACCAACCTCCTGATCAGCGCAGGCGTCTGCCTGCTCGGGCTCACCATCGTGAGCCTCGTTGCCGGCCCGGTTCTTCGGGCCTCCGGCCAATCCGAAGCGATCCAGGGCGCGGCCCAAACCTACCTGACCATTTTCGCGCTGGTGGTGATCGCCGAAGCCCTCGGCCAGAGCCTCTCGGCGCATTTCACCGGCTGCGGGCGCACGCGCATCCCCTTCTACAGCTACCTGCTGACCCTGCCCGTCAACGTGGCCGTCAGCTACGCGCTGATCCACGGGATCGGCCCCCTGCCCGCCCTCGGCCTCGCCGGGGCCGCCTGGGGCAGCGCGGTGGCGGCGCTGCTGCGCGCCGGCTACCTCGCGGCCTTCGCTTTGGGCGACCTGCGCAGGTGGCCACGCGGCGCCGGATACGAAGGCGGAAGCCTTCGCCGCGCCCTGACGCGCAACCTCGCCTTCTCCAGCCCCGTGGCGGCAACCTTCTTCAGCGCGCAGGCCTCGGCCAGCGTCTGCATGCTGATCTACGCGCGCTACGACCTCTACCAGTTCGCCGCCCTCACGTTGATCCTGCCGTGGATCCACGTGGCAGGCACCTTCGGCATGTCCTGGGCGCAGGCGACGGGGGTGACGGTGGCGCAGCTGCTGGGGCAGGGCATTCGCGGAGAGCGGCTGTCGGCCTTTCTGCGGGTGGCCTTCCGGGGCGCGATGATCGCCGCCTGCCTCGTGGCCACCGCCTACGGCGTCATCGTCCTGTCCGCCGGATGGATCTACGGCGATCTCCAGCCGCAAACCCGCGCGGCGCTTCTGAGCTTTCTGCCGGTGCTGCTGCTTCTGCCATGGCCCAAGAACTCCAACGCGATCTGCGGCAACTCCCTGCGCGCCGGTGGCGAGACCGTCTACGTCATGGCGCTGTTTCTGTGGTCCCAATGGCTGTTCAAGGTGCCACTGACGGCGCTCGTCGTGCTGGTGCTTCAGTGGCCCGCCGGCTGGGCGCTAGCCATTCTGCTCGGCGAGGAACTGGTGAAATTCGCGCCCTTCCACCTGCGCCTCAAACGCGGACGCTGGCGCGACCCCGACAGGGCGGGGGCCGGTTGACACCATGCACGCCACCGCGTTCATATCTGCCAAGCAAACACCGGGCGAAAGAGGAACGACCATGCCGACGGCACTTCGGACGCCCCATTCGCACCCGGCCACCCAAAGCGCCGCCGGGCGGCTGCCGGCCCTCGACATCGCCCGCACCCTCGCGATCATCGCCATGGTCATCTTCCACTTCGCCCGCGATCTGGAGATATTCGGCCTCGCGCCGCCGGGCATGACGCTCCAGGGCGGCTGGGTGCTTGCGTCGCGGCTGATCGCAGGCAGCTTCCTCGTGCTCTCGGGCATCAGCCTCGTGCTGGCCCACGGCGCGGGGATCCGCTGGCCGGCCTTCCGCGCCCGCGCCCTGCGCATCGGCGCGGCGGCAGCCCTCGTGAGCCTGGCCACGCTGATCGCGGTGCCGTCGGATTTCATCTATTTCGGCATCCTGCACGCCATCCTCGCCGCCAGCCTGCTCGGCGTCTGGCTCGCCCCGCGCCCGCCGCTGCACGCCGCGCTTGCCGCTGTGGCCGTGATCCTGCTCTGGCTCTGGGTCGGCAAGAGCCTCGAATTGCCCCAGGCGCTCAGCTTCACGGGCCTTCTGGCCTTTCCCCGGCCTACGCTGGATTTCATCCCGCTTCTTCCGTGGCTTGCGCCCTTCTTTGCCGGCATGGCAGCCGCGAAATGGCTGCGCATCGCCGACTGGCCGCGCCGCGCGCCCGGCGCGCTCGGCCATGCTCTGGCCTGGCCCGGCCGCCACGCGCTGGCGATCTACCTGCTGCACCAACCCATCCTCGTGGCCGCGCTCTGGATCGCGATCCAGCTGTTTCTGCGGCCCTGACCTTTTGCACGACCGGAGTTCCCGATGCCTTCCAGCAAACGCCCCATCCGAAAGATCGCCTGCGTCGGCGAGGTGATGATCGAACTGATCGCCTCCGCCGACGGCACCGCCCGCCTCGGCGTCGCCGGAGACACGTTCAACACGGCCGTCTACCTTGCGCGAGGGCTGCGCGGCACCGGCGCGCGGGTCTCCTACGTCACCGCGCTCGGGCAGGATCCCTACTCGGGCCGCATCCTTTCGGCGATCGAGAGCCACGGCATCGGCACCGAGGCGATCGAGCGGCGCGCCGACATGATGCCGGGTCTCTACGCGATCGACACCGACGAACACGGTGAGCGTTCCTTCAGCTACTGGCGCTCCGCCTCGGCTGCGCGCACGCTCTTCTCCGAGCCCTGCACCGTGCCGCTCGCGCGGCTGGACGAGTTCGATCTCGTGCTGCTCTCGGGCATCTCCATGGCCATCCTGCCGCCGGAAGTCCGTGCGGCGATCCTCGACTGGGCGGAGCGCTTCTCGGCGGCCGGCGGAACGCTGGCCTATGACAGCAACCATCGCCCCCGCCTATGGGAAGATGCCGACACCGCCCGCGCGGTGAACGCAGCCATGTGGGCGCGGGCCGACATCGCGCTGCCTTCGGTGGACGACGAAATGGCGCTCTACGGCGATGCCGACGCCGACGCGGTGGTGGCCCGGCTGAAGGGCTACGGCGTGTCGCGCGGGGCGCTCAAGCGCGGTGCCGAAGGCCCGCTCGATCTGGCGAGCGGCGCAACCCCTGAAGGGCTTCCGCAAGTTGAGCGGGTGATCGACAGCACCGCCGCAGGCGACAGTTTCAACGCCGGCTTCCTCGCCGCCGTCGCCAAGGGGCGCAGCGATCTGGAAGCCGCCCATGACGGCCATTGCCTCGCGGCGAAGGTGATCTGCCACCGCGGCGCGATCATCCCCGAAGAGGCCTGACTTCCGCTCGACACCGACCGGCGCCCCGACACGGGCTTCCGCTTGGTCACCCTTCGGAGCCGGTCGAAATCCCTTGCCTGCGGGCTGCCGTTGCACAACCGTGCAACAGCAGCCGCAGACAAAGGGGGGGAGTGGCATGTCCATGAAACGCAGGGAACAGCCGCAGGCAGGCCACACCGGCCTGATGGAGGCCGCCTTCGATCACCCCATGAACCGCGCCTTCTTCCCAGATCAGGGCCCGAAGCGCTGCCTCGAACAACTGGTCCGCCGGGCGCTGAGGGCCCCGGCCACGGTGTCGGGCGGCGTCCGGATCTGGGCCGGAGACATCCAAGTGGCGCCACGCGCGCCGGTGAAGAAGACCTTTTGCCGACACGGCCACCGCGCCGCCCTCGGCACCCTTCAGGGGGTGATCGAAGCGCTGCTGCGCGCCGAAGGCCAAAGGCCCGGCGCGGCCGAGCTGCGCCGCCACGCCGCCGCCTGCAACGCGCTGCTCGACGGCCTCTGGCTCGAAGGCGCCATGCTGCCCGACCACCTGCCGCAGGAAGAGATCACAGCCATCGCCCTGCGGTCCATCCAGGGCATTCTCGGCCTGCCGGCCGCATCGGACGCCCCGTGAAGGCGCGGCGGCGGGGCATCCGCCTGCTCCCCATCGGCGCGCGAGACGTGGCCACCCAGGCGGGGGGAGCGGTATGAGAACGCTCGGCGAGGAACTGGTGGCGGCACTTCAGGCGCGTGGGGTGGACACGGTGTTCGGCATCCCCGGCGTGCACACGATCGAGTTGTACCGCGGGCTGGCCGCGGGCGGCCTGCGCCACGTCACGCCGCGCCACGAACAGGGCGCCGGTTTCATGGCCGACGGCTATGCCCGCGTGTCGGGAAAGCCCGGTGTGGCCTTCGTGATCACCGGCCCCGGCCTGACCAATGCGCTCACCCCGCTGGCGCAGGCCCGCGCCGACAGCGTGCCGGTGCTCACCGTCTCCGGCGTGAACCGGCAGGAGACGCTGGGCCGCGATCTCGGCTGCCTCCACGAGTTGCCGGACCAGCTCGCGATGATGCGCACGCTCACAGCAAATGCCCGGCGGCTGGGCCGGGCCGAAGACCTGGGCGATGTCATCGCGGACACCTTTGAAACGCTGCGATCCGCCCCCGGCCCGGCCCATATCGAGGTTCCGATGGATGCGATGGCGCTGCCCTGCGCCCCCGCGCCGCCCTTCGCGGACCATAGCGCGGAAGCCGATCCGCAGTGCGTTCGGAGGATTTGCGCGCGGCTTGCGGCAGCCCGGCGCCCCGTGATCCTCGCCGGCGGCGGCGCGCGGCACCTTGCTGCGCCCCTGCGGGCCCTGGCCGAGAGGCTGGACGCACCGGTGGTGCAAACCGCGAATGCGCGCGGCACGATGCACGGCCACCGGCTGGGCGTGCCCGCGAGCCCCAGTCTGCCCAGCGTGCGCAGCCTGCTGGCCGAGGCCGATCTCGTGCTGGCGCTCGGCACCGAACTGGGCCCGACCGACTACGACATGTATGCCCTCGGCGGGCTGCCCGGGATGCCTGGCCTGATCCACGTGGATCTGAACCCGGCCCACCTTGCGCGCGGCGGTGCCGAACTGGCCGTCACCGCCGATCTGACCGCGCTTCTGCCCGCTCTCGCGGCCGCCGCCCCCAGACTGTCCACCGATGGATCGGAGCGGGCGCAGGCCACCCGACTCGCCGCGCGCGCGGAACTGGATCGCATGGGGCCGGGATACGGCACGCTTCTGGCTCAGCTCGAAGCGCTGCGGAGCGCCTTCCCCAACGCCGTCATGGCCGGGGATTCCACGCAGGCGATCTACGCAGGCAACCTCTACTACGATCACGACCGCCCCGGCGGCTGGTTCAACGGCTCCACCGGCTTCGGCGCGCTCGGCTACGCGATCCCGGCCGCCATCGGCGCCGCACTGGCCGCGCCCGGCACCCCGGTGCTTGCGCTCGTGGGCGACGGCGGTGCGCAATTCACCCTGCCCGAAATCGCCGTGGCGCGGGAGCACGACCTGCCGATCCTCTTCGTGATCTGGAACAACGCCGCCTACGGCGAGATCGCCCGCGCGATGGAGGATGCGGGCTTCCCCGCCACCGGCTGCCACCCGACTCCGCCCGATTTCGCCGCCATCGCCGCCGCCTACGGGCTGCCTCACCACGCGGCCACGGCCGAATCCCTCGCCACGACGCTCGCCGCCATGCCGCCGCTGGATGGCCCCGCCCTGCTGGAGATCGCGCTCCCCCGGTAGGCGCAGGCGGCAAGCCGCCATCCCCCGCGCGCGGCTCGACACCGCCGTGATCGGCCTGAAGGCACACAGATTGTGGCCAGCTCACGCCGCGGCACCAAATCCGCCGGTTGCGGAACGGGCGCCATTGGGTCTATCACCGGTGCGTCCGGAACGGCATTTCTGGCCGTGAACTATCGGGGACGAAACACGTGACATCCAATCCCAACGCGCCCGCAGGCCAAGCCACAGGCCATGGCCCGGAGCGTTCCCTCCTGCGGGCCTGGTGGGCCGCGTTGATCCTGTCCGCGATCCTGTTCAGCCTGTATCCGCAGGTGGATCTCGCCGTATCCTCGACCTTCCACACCGAAGCCGGCTTCCGCATCGCGCAATCGCCCGCCTACGCCCGGGCGCGCTCCGCGATGGAGCATCTCTACTACGCCGCCGCCCTCGGCAGCCTCGTCGGATTTCTGCTTTCGCTGTGGCGCGGCACCATCCTGCGCAGCCCGCGCCGGATCTGGGGCACGCTTACGGCGGTCTGGCTGCTGGGCCCCGGACTGATCGTGAACGGGATCCTGAAGGAATATTGGGGCCGCGCGCGCCCCGCGCATCTCGCCGAGTTCGGCGGAACGGCGGAATTCACCCCGGCGCTTCTGCCGGCCGATCAATGCGCCCGCAACTGCTCTTTCGTCTCGGGCGAAGCCGCGGGCGCCGCGGCCTTCGGCGTGACCCTCTGGCTGCTCTCGGCACCCATCGGCTCCGCGCCTCTGCGCTTCGCGCTGCGTGGCGTCGCCGTGGCGATCGTCATCGTGGGCGCGCTGCTGCGCGTGATCGCAGGGCGGCATTTCTTGTCGGACGTGATCTTCGCCGTCATAATCGTCACCGGCCTTGCCCTCGTGCTTCTTCACCTGACCGGGCGCCCGAAAAAGGAGACAGCCGATGCCGCAGGCTGAGACCAAAGCGCCGGCGTTTTCCGTCGTGATCCCGGCCCTCAACGAGGCCGAGTCCATCGCCGGCCTGCTGCAGCGCATCGACGCCGCGCTCGAAGGGCGCAGCTACGAGATCATCGTCGTGGACGACGGCTCCGAGGACGACACCGGCGCGCAGGTGCAGGCCGGCCCGGCCCATTGGCGGCTGCTGAGCCACGATGCCCGCGGCGGGCAATCCGCAGCGATCCATTCCGGCGTCGCGGCGGCCCGCGCGCCGCTGATCGTGACGCTGGACGCCGATGGCCAGAACCCGCCGGAAGAGATCCCGAAACTGCTTGCGGCCTGGGAGGCGCGCGCCGCCGATCCGGCACTCGGCCTCATCGCCGGGCAGAGGGTGAAACGGCAGGACACGCTGGCCAAACGCTGGGCCTCCCGCGCCGCCAACACCATCCGCAGCGCCGCCCTGAAGGACGGCACGCGGGACACCGGCTGCGGGCTCAAGATCTTCCGCAAGGACGTCTTCCTCGAACTGCCGTTCTTCAACCACATGCACCGCTACCTGCCCGCCCTCGTGGCGCGGGCCGGCTATGAGGTGGGCCATGTGGACGTGGCCCACGCCCACCGCGAGGCGGGAGCATCGAAATACACCAACCTGCAGCGCGCCCTTGTGGGCGCCGTGGATCTGCTGGGCGTGATGTGGCTGCTGCGCCGCCGGAAGGCGGCCCGTGCCACCGAGATCACCCGCGCAGACCGGGAAGAGACCAAATCATGACGTTCTTCTACCAGTTCCTCGGAGTCGAAACGACGGCCGAGCTGCTCTGGGTGCTGTTCGGCCTCGGCGGCCAGCTCCTGTTCACCGCGCGCTTTCTGGTGCAGTGGATCGCCTCGGAACGCGCCGGCCGCTCCACCGTGCCGATCGCCTTCTGGTATTTCTCCATCGCCGGCGGGATCGTCCTGCTGAGCTACGCGATCCACCGTGCCGATCCGGTGTTCATCCTCGGCCAGAGCATGGGCGTGTTCATCTACGCCCGGAACCTCTGGCTGATCCGCCGCGAAAGACTTGCCGCCGAATGAGCCGCCCGATCTCCGCCCTCTTCGCCGTCGTCCTGGCCGTCACCGCCGCGCGCCTGCTGCTGCTGGCCCTGACTCCGACGGACCTGTTCTTCGACGAAGCGCAATACTGGGCGTGGAGCCGGCAGTTCGACTTCGGCTATTTCTCCAAACCGCCCCTGATCGCCTGGGTGATCGGCTTCTCGACGTGGCTCGGCGGAAGCGATGCGCCCTTCTGGGTCCGCGCCCCGGCACCGGTCCTGCACGGGATCACCGCACTCATCCTCGGGCTCTGGATGGGCCGCATCCACAAGCCGGCCGCGCCCTGGGTCGCGGCGCTCTACCTCGCCATGCCGGTGCTGGCGATCGGCTCCTGGATGTTCTCCACCGATACGATCATGGCCCCCTTCCTCGCCGGCGCGCTCTGGGCGTGGTGGGCTTACCTCGACAGCCGGCGCCTGCCGCTGGCGCTGCTCGCCGGCCTGCTGGCGGGCTGTGCGATCATGGGCAAATACGCCGGCGTCTATTTCTGGGTCACCGTCGCCGTTGCGGCCTTCTTCCCGGCCCTGCGGCCCCGCCTCTCAGGCGTGGCCGTCGCCGCCGCCGCCTGCCTCGCCGTGATCTCGCCCAACCTGATCTGGAACCTCACCCACGGGCTCGTCACCTTCCAGCATACCGCCCACAACGCGCAGGCCGGCAGCGGCATCGCGATGAACTGGGCCGGGCTTGCCGAGTTCCTGGCCTCGCAGACCATGGTGATCGGCCCGCTGTTCTTCATCGTCTGGATCGCGCTGCTCTGGCGGGCGAAGGAGCCGATCGAGCGCTACCTGCTCGCCGCCTCCATCCCGGTGCTTCTGATCATCACCTGGCAATCCTGGGCCGCCGAGGCCAATGCCAACTGGGCCTTCGCCGCCTACCCGCCGGCGGCGGCCCTCGTGGGGCTCGCCCTCGTGCGGCAGGGCCGGTTGCGCTACTTCCGGTATGGCCTCGCGTTCAACCTTGCGCTGGTCCTCGCCTTCTCGGTGCTGCTCGTGGCGCCTTCGCTGGCCCCCCGCCTCACCGACCGCTACACCGGCCGGGCCGAGCTGATGAACGAGATCATCGCCCGGGCCGATGGCCGCCCGATCGCCGTGGTGGAGCGCCAGATCCTCGCGGATCTCACCTACACCGCCGCACAGGCCGCAGACGCCCCCCCGATCTACGCGATGGACTGGGACGGCCCGCCGCGCCACTGGTATGACATGGTCGCCCCGCGCCCCGAGAACACCGCCGTTCTCTACGTCTCCAAGGATCCGGACTTCGCCTGCAACGGCCATCCGCTTGCCCCTGAAGGCGAACTCCGCCCGGAAGGCGGCGCCTACAAGGGCCGAACCCTGACGCTCTTCGCCCTGCCCGCCGATTGCCGCTGAGTTCAGGCGACCAGCGACCAATGGTTGGCGAGCCGCTTGCACTTCGTTGTTCCTGAGTTGGTTGCGGCCCCGAAGGGCGAAACCGCCCCTGACGACATCCAAGCCGAAATGCCTGCCGTCGCATTGAAGGGACCAGGCAATGCATAGCACTTCTCTTGCGGAAGGGGTGGTGCCCGGGGGCGGAATCGAACCACCGACACGAGGATTTTCAATCCACTGCTCTACCCCTGAGCTACCCGGGCACGGGTGAACGCTTGCGTTCGGGTGGCGCTCTTCTAGACGCGCCCGCGGGGACTGTCCAGAGGCGAAATGCAGTTTTTTCAGTGCAGGTTGCGACCGGGTTCGTTTTCTTCGTCGGAGGCGGTTTCGGGCTCGTCTTCGGCGGCGGCCGGAATGCTGTAGCTTTCGGAGAGCCAACGGCCCAGATCGACGTCGGCGCAGCGTTTGGAGCAGAACGGCCGGTAGGCCCGGGCGCTCTCTTTCTTGCAGATCGGACAACTCATCGGCACAGCTCCGGATCGAGCGGCAGCCGCTCGCGTTTGCGCTGCAGTTCATAGAGCCCCATGCCGGTGAACCCCACCAGCGCCGTCTCGATTCCGTCGGCCCGGAACGCGGCGCGCAGCTGCTGCTCCAGCGGGCGGCGGTCTTTCTTGGGGAAGGGCGCGAGATCCAGAACGATCTGCCCGCCCAGCCCGCGGCAGCGAAGCTGGCGCGGCAGGGCGCGGATGGCTTCGAGGTTGGCCTTGAGGCCAGCGGCGGGCGTCGTGTCCGCGCCGGTGTTCACATCCACCGCCACCAGCGCACGGGTGGGCTCGACGAACATCGTCGCTCCACCCGGCAGATCGACCCGCGGCGAGGCCAGCGCCGCGACGGCTTCATGGGCATCGAAGCGATCCAGACCGCCGGCCGCGGTTTCCACGTGATCGGGCTCGGGCCAGTCACGCCAGGCCAGCATGTGGGGCGAGGGGCCATCGAGCAGAAGTTCTGGCGCGTCGCCCTCGGCATCGGCCAGAATCGCCTCCGCCGTGGCCCGCATGGAGGCGATGTCTTCCGCGATGTCGGCTTCCGGGCCGGTGGCGGCCGCGGTGCGCAGAATCAGCCCGTGGGGGCTGCCGTCCATCATCTCGTCGGCGAGGGCCTGAAGCTCCACCCTGCGTTCTTCGTCGCGGATCGCGCGGGAGATGTTGAGCCCCGGGGCATCGGGCGTGACGATGGCGTAGCGGCTCTTGAACAGAACCCTCTGGGTGACGGGGACGGCCTTGCCCGGCTCGGCGTAGCCGGTGACCTGAACGAGAATGGCCTGCCCGGCGGCAAGGCCCTTGGCCTGGCGCAGGAAGCCCGTGCCTTCGGGAAGGCGCACCATCACGCCCCCCTGCCCTTTCATGGGGCGCTCCACGATCGCGCGATAGATCGCGCCGGGCAGCGCCAACCCGGCGTCGGCCGGGGCGAAGAGGAAATCCTCCAGCCGGCCGTCCACGAGCCGCGCGGCCACCTCGCGGCCCTTCAGGTGGTCAAGGATGACGACACTGCCTTTCATGGCACTAGGCCTCGCTTTGCGTGTAGAGGGGATATCCGGCCGCCTGCAACAGGTTGGCCGTCTCGGCCACGGGCAGCCCAACGACGGCCGTGAAGGAGCCGCTGATCCACGGGATGAAGGCGCCCGCAGGGCCCTGGATCCCGTAGCCACCGGCTTTTCCGCGCCAGTCGCCGGAGGCGAGATAGGCGTTCAACTCGACATCGGACAGGCGCTTCATCTTCACCGCCGTCACCACGTCCTTCTGCCAGATGCGATCCCCGCGACGCAGGGCCACTGCGGTGATCACCTGGTGGCGGCGGCCGGCCAGTTTGACGAGGAACTCCGCAGCCTGCTTTTCATCTTCGGGCTTGCCGAGGATGCGGCGCCCGAGGGCGACGGTGGTATCGGCACAGAGGACGAGCTCGTCCTCCGCGAGTTCCACGGCGAGGGCCTTCTCCCGCGCCAGCCGGACGCAGTAGGGGCGAGGCAGTTCGCCGGGCAGAGGCGTTTCGTCGATGTCGGGGGGGCGGATCGAATCGGGCACGAGTCCGATCTGCGCCAGAAGCTCTTTCCGGCGCGGACTTCCAGAGCCCAGAACAAGCCGCATTGGCTTACTTGAAGCGATAGTTGATGCGACCTTTGGTGAGGTCATACGGCGTCATCGCGACCTGAACCTTGTCGCCCGCGAGCACGCGGATGCGGTTCTTGCGCATCTTGCCTGCCATATGCGCGATGATCTCATGGCCGTTCTCAAGCTCGACCCGGAATGTCGCATTTGGCAGGAGTTCCCTAACGACGCCCGGAAATTCGAGTTCTTCTTCCTTGGCCATGTGCACTCCTGAAATTGCACCCGCGGATTGCGGGCGCCCGTTAAATGCGCCGAAAGTCGCTGTGTTTCAAGGGGGCGCGGCACCGAATTGCAGAAAAGTGACGTGGGGGACGCGCCCTTGCTGCTCCGGCCAGTGGGAAAAGTTGCGCACCTGCCCCGCGCGCCGCACGTTGCGCACGGCCTCCAGGTCCACCTCGGCGTAGGTCCAGCCCGCCCGATCCATCGGCCCCTGCGTGATCACCCCATCGGGGGGAAACCCGTGATCCGGCGGGCCGTAGACCGCCGGCGCACCGTGGTTTTCATCCACCGCCGGGCACCAGTCCACCGCTCCGACCGTCACCGCCTGCACCACGATCATCTGGTTTTCCAGCGCGCGTGCCATGCAGCCGATGCGCACGCGGTGGTAGCCCATCGGGGCATCGGTGCAGGAGGGCACCAGCAGGATCTCGGCCCCGGCCTCGGCAAGGGCGCGCGCCAGCAGGGGAAACTCGCTGTCATAGCAGATCAGGATGCCGATTCGGCCCAGCGCGGTATCCACGATGGCCGGCCCTTCGCCGGGCCGCAGGCTCCAGCTTTCACGCTCGTATTGCGTCATGATCTGCTTGTCGGCATGGGCCTTCGCGCCGTCGGGGCGGTAGAAGCCGGCCCGATTGACATGGGTGCCGTGGCCGCCGTCCACCGGCGCGGAGGGGCCGAGGATGTGCACGCCATGTTCCCGTGCCAGACCGGAAAAGAGCGCGTCGGCCAGATCCCAGCGGGCGGCGGCAGCCTCGGTGCAGGCGGCCTGATCGCCCCGCACCGCCGGCCCCGCGAGGCTGGCCCATTCCATGCCGCCGTATTCCGGAAACACCAGCAGATCGGCCCCGTCCCCGGCGGCCTCCGCCACCCAGCGGCGGGCCTTTTCGGCCATCGCGTCAGGCCTGTCGAACCAGTCGATGGGATAGGCGGCGGTGGCGATCTTCACAGGGTGCGGCTCCATAGCTGCATCGGTTTCTCCGTCTGCCCGTCGTCGCCGATGTCCGTCCAGCTGTAGTGCGCGAAGGCCCCTTCGATCGGCGCATAGCCCCGCTTGCGCCAGAAACCGTCCAGCGGGCGGTAGCCCCGCGGTCGGGCGGGGTGATCCTCGGGGCGCACCACGGCGCAGAAGACGGCGTGCCTGCGCCCCAGCGCCCGCGCGTGGGCCTCGCGCGCATCGAAGAACGCATGGCCCAGCCCCTGCCCGCGAAACTCCGGCAACAGGACGGATTCGGCACAGTAGAAGCAGGTTTCAGGCGCGAGGCCGGCGGCGGCCAGCGGGGCGGCAAATTCCACCGCGTGATCCTCCATCGGCGTGCCCGTGGCCGCACCCACGACGCGCCCCTCCGAAATCGCGGCGACGACGACCGCGCCGGGGCTGGTTTCGTAGGTCGCGAGATAGCGGCGTTCGTAATCCTCGCTGCCGTCGTAGAGATAGGGAAATTCCGCAAATACGGTGATCCGCAGGCGCGCGAGGTCCGGCAAGGCATCGCGCAGGGCCGCGCCTTTCAGGATGCGGATCTCCGTCATCCTTTCCCGGCTCCGATCAGGGCCGCAAACCGCGTGCGGACCCGCTCCCGGATCTGGTCTCGGGTCTGGCGGTAGGCCGCGAGCTTCGCCTCCCGCGTTTCACCGAGGCCGGTGGGATCGAGCACCGGCCAGTATTCCACCTCGAGATGGGCGTAGCGCGTCAGTTCCAGCGCCATGCGCTGGCTGGCGGGGGACAGGGCCACGATGAGATCGTAGCCCGAGAGATCGTCCCCCCAGGCCTGCATCTCCTCGAAGGAGCGCGAGCGGTGGCGCGCGATCTCCACGCCGATCTCCTCGCAGACGGCGATGGCGAAGCCGTCGATCTCGAGGTCGTTCCGCACCCCGGCGGACTGCACGTAGATCGCCTGCCCGCAGAGCGCCTTGGTGATCCCTTCGGCCATCGGAGAGCGGACGGCGTTGTGATCGCAGCAGAAGAGAACGGAAGAAGGGATCTGCACGTCCCCCATGATCAGCGCCCGAAGTGCAGCACGCAGATCAGCGTGAACAAGCGGCGGGCGGTGTCGATGTCCACCTCCGCCTTGCCTTCGAGCCGCTCCTGAAGCACGCGGGCGCCTTCGTTGTGGATCCCGCGCCGGGCCATGTCGATGGCTTCGATCTGGCTGGGCGGAAGCTTCTTCACCGCGTCGAAGTAGCTTTTGCAGATCTGGAAGTAATCCTTCACCACCTGCCGGAACGGCCCGAGCGACATGTGGAAATCAACCACCTTCTCGCCCGCTTCGGTGGTGATCTCGAACACGAGGCGCCGCTCGCGGATCGCCAGCACGAGCCCGTAGGGCCCGGCGGGCACCTCCTGCCCCTCCCGGCCCGGAAGCGCGAAGCTGTTGTCTTCCAGCAGGTCGAAGATGGCGACCTTGCGCTCCTGTTCGATCTCGGGCGTGGGGGCCGGAAGGCCCGCGTCGTCGATCTCGACCCGGACAAGCTTGCTCATCGCCCTACCCTTCGTTCAGCGCATCGAGCCGCGCCCGGACGCTCAACCCGTGCGCTTCGAGGCTTTCGGAGATCGCCAACCGCTCCGCCGCCGGACCGATGGCGGCCAAGGCGCGGGGCGTCATGCGCGAAAGCGTCGTGCGTTTCATGAAATCCAGCACCGAAAGGCCGGAAGAGAAGCGCGCCGAACGCGCCGTGGGCAGCACGTGGTTCGGCCCGCCCACGTAATCGCCGATGGCCTCGGGCGTATAGGCTCCGATGAAGATCGCCCCCGCGTGGGTGATCTTGTCGGCATAGCTTTCGGCATCGGCAACGCAGAGCTCCAGATGCTCCGGCGCGATGCGGTCGGAAAGCTGCGCGGCCACGTCGAGATCCGGCACGGTGATGACCGCACCGAAATCCCGCCAGCTCGCGCCGGCGATGGCGCGGCGTTCGAGCGTTTCGAGGCGCTTCTCCACCGCGGCGGCCACGGCCTTGCCGAAATCGGCATCGTCGGTGATGAAGATGGACTGGGCGCTTTCGTCGTGCTCGGCCTGGCTCAGCAGGTCCACCGCGATCCAGTCCGGGTCGTTGTCCTTGTCGGCGATCACGAGGATCTCGCTCGGCCCGGCGATCATGTCGATCCCGACCTTGCCGAAGACACGTCGCTTGGCGGCGGCCACGAAGGCATTGCCGGGGCCGGTGATCTTGTCCACCGGGGCGATGGTTTCGGTGCCGTAGGCCAGCGCGGCCACGGCCTGCGCACCCCCGATGCGGTAGATTTCGTCCACCCCGGCGATCTGCGCGGCCAGCAGCACCAGCGGGTTGGTGACGCCATCGGGCGTGGGCACGACGATGGCCAGCCGCTCCACTCCGGCCACCTTGGCGGGAATGGCGTTCATCAGCACCGAAGACGGGTAGGACGCCAGCCCGCCCGGCACGTAGAGCCCGGCGGCCGAAACCGGCCCCCAGCGCCAGCCCAGCGTCGCGCCGGACGCATCCTCCCACTGGGCATCCTCGGGCAGCTGACGCTGGTGGTAGGCGCGGATCCGCTCCGCGGCCAGTTCCAGCGCGGCGCGCTCCTCGGGCGAGACCTTGGCGCATTCCGCCGCGATCTCCTCGGGAGTGAAGGCCAGCGTGTCGGGGGTGAGCGCGAGCCGGTCGAACTTCTCGGTGAGTTCGATCACCGCCGCATCCCCGCGGGTGCGGACATCGGCGATGATCTCGGCCACCACGGAATCCACATCCGGCGAATCCTCCCGCTTGGTGGTCAGGAAGGCAGCGAAATCGGCCTCGAAAGAGGCATCGGAAGCATTCAGGAACAGGGGCACTGGATCAATCCGGGTGGTGGGGCGCGGCCCGCGAGGGCGCGATGTAAGGGCGCGTGACATCCTTCAGCGTGGCTTCGAGGCATTCGACATGAAGCCGGATCGCGCCATCGCCGGCAAGCGTCAGCTCCACGAAGCCCTCGGCGTCCTCGCCCGGCGTCCAGTCGATCGACAGCAGCGAAAGAACCGTGTCGGCATCGCCGCGCCGGACACCCTGGCTCTGCACGCTGAGAACCGAATCGAACGCCAGCACCGATTGCACGCGCTCGTAGGGGCGGCGGCGCTTCTCGGCGTTGGGCTGATCCTCCCAGCGGAACCGGTTCAGAAGCAGCGCGAAGCGGCGCTCCTTCGGCTGCCACGTCATCTCGGAGGCCGGGAAGACCGCGTCCTGCGTCAGGGTGGCCAGAACCTGCAGATCCTCGGCATCCAGCGCCTTCAGGTGCAGCGGCGCTTCTCCGCCGTCTTCGAAACGGGCATCTTCCTGCATCAGCCGGATATCCTTTCGATCAGCGCCCCGCAGGCGCGCAGTTTCTCTTCCACTCGTTCGTAGCCGCGATCAAGGTGATACACGCGGGACACCACGGTCTCGCCTTCCGCGGCCAGGCCGGCGAGGATCAGCGAAACCGAGGCCCGCAGATCCGTGGCCATCACCGGCGCGCCCTTCAGGCGCTCCACGCCGGTGACCGTGGCATGGCCGCCGTGCACGTCGATCCTGGCCCCCATGCGGATCAGCTCCGGGGCATGCATGAAGCGGTTCTCGAAGATCTTTTCTTCCAGCACGCTTGTGCCGTCGGCGGTGCAGAGCAGCGCCATCATCTGCGCCTGCAGGTCGGTCGGGAAGCCGGGGAAGGGCTCGGTCGTCACGTCCACCGCCTTCACGCGATCCCCGCGGCGGGAGACCTTCAGGCCGCGCTCGGTTTCCTCGATGTTCACGCCGGCGGCGTCGAGCTTCTCGCAGAAGGCACCGACGAGATCGATCCGCCCGCCCAGGAGCTCCACCTCGCCGCCGGTGATGACCGGCGCCAGCATGTAGGTGCCCAGTTCGATGCGGTCCGTCACCACCGGGTGAGTCGCGCCGTGCAGACGGTCCACGCCCTGGATGGTGATGGTCGAGGTGCCCTCGCCTTCGATCTGCGCGCCCATCTTCTTGAGGCAGTGCGCGAGATCCACGATCTCGGGCTCCCGCGCGGCATTGCGGATCTCGGTCGTGCCCTTGGCCAGCGTCGCCGCCATGAGCGCGTTCTCGGTGGCACCGACGGAGACGAAGGGGAATTCCACGATCCCGCCCTTCAGCCCGCCCGGCGCCTTGGCGTGCACGTAGCCTTCCTTCAGCTCCAGCTCTGCCCCCATGGCCTCCAGCGCCTTGAGGTGCAGATCCACCGGGCGCGCGCCGATGGCGCAGCCGCCGGGCAGGGACACCACCGCATGGCCGAAGCGCGCCAGCAGCGGGCCAAGAACGAGGATCGACGCGCGCATCTTGCGCACGATGTCATACTCGGCCTTCTGGTTGTTAACGTCATGGCTGGACAGCGCCAGCACCTGGCCGTCCTGCAGGCTGCTCACCTCGGATCCAAGCGATTGCAGCAGCGCCGTCATCGTCTTGATGTCGGAAAGCCGCGGCGCATTGGTCAGGGTCAGCGGCTCCTCGCTCAGCAGCGTGGCCGGCATGAGCGTGAGGCAGGCATTCTTCGCCCCCGCGATCGGAATGGTGCCATTGAGCGGGCCATTGCCCGTGACGACGATCGAATCCATGTGACTGCCCTACCTAGTCCGCCTTGTCCTGCGGGGAACCGGAAGCCTTCCGGGCCCGCGCCTGTGCCTTGCGCTTCTGCATGTTTGCCTTCAACGCCGCTTTGAGCCGCTCTTCACGGCTCTGCTTGGCGGCCGGTGCGGCCTTTTTTTGCGAAGGTTTTTCCATGCACTCTCTGTAGCGCAGCACCTGCGAGGGGTCCAGAGAGCGCAGGCCCCGCGCACCGGCGAAAACGCAACGGCTTTCACCGCTCCGCCGGCCGCGTGCGATTTCTTGCAAAAAGGCGCTTGCACCCCCTGCGGCGAACCATTAAAGACCCGCCTCACACGGCATGCTGCTGTAGCTCAGAGGTAGAGCACTCCCTTGGTAAGGGAGAGGTCGAGAGTTCAATTCTCTCCAGCAGCACCACTTCCCCTCCGAAGAATTGATACGGTACCGCGTCCCGGCGCTTGGTGAGCGGTTTGTCCGGTTTTGCCTGGAAGCAAGGCGCTCCCAAGGCGGGCGGAAGGCCTCAGGTCACCCGCGCGCGGACCTGGTATTTCGGATCCTGCCACAGCCCCTCGGTCATGACCTCGCCGATGATCTCCGCCGCGCGGACGACATCCGATTCCTCCAGGTAGAGCGGCGTGAAGCCGAAGCGCATGATGTCGGGCGTGCGGAAATCGCCGATGACCCCGCGCGCGATCAGGGCCTGCATCGCAGCGTATCCCTCGTCGAAGGCGAAGGAGACCTGCGAACCGCGGGCCTGCGGGTCGCGCGGCGAGGCCAGCCGCAGCTGCGGGCAACGGGATTCGACCTCTGTAATGAACCGTTCCGACAGGCGGATGGAGGCGGCGCGCAGATCGCCCATGTCCACCCCCTCCCAGGCATCCAGCGCGTGATCGAGGATCGCAAGCTGGACGATCGGCGGCGTGCCCACGCGCAGACGCTCCGTGCTCATCGCCGGGCGGTAACCCAGTTCCATCGCGAAGGGCGCATCATGGCCCAGCCAGCCCGCCAGCGCGGGCTGGACGTGATCGATGATGTCGGGGCGGGCGTAGATGAAGGCCGGGGCGCCGGGGCCGCCGTTGAGATACTTGTAGGAACAGCCCACCGCGAATTCCGCCTCGCTGGCGGCGATCTCCAGCGGCAGGGCGCCGGCGCTGTGGGCCAGATCCCAGATCATCACCGCGCCGGCGTCATGGGCGGCCCTGGTGATGGCCTCCATGTCGTGCAGGCGGCCGGTGCGGTAGTCCACGTGGGTCAGCATCACGACGGCCACTTCGTCGGTGATCGCATCGATGACTGCCTCGGGCTCGGCCAGACGCAGCTCGTGCCCCTTGCCGATGGTGCCGATCAGCCCCTGGGCCATGTAGAGATCGGAGGGGAAATTGCCCGTGTCCGACAGCACCACCCGCCGCCCGGGCGCCATGCGCAGCGCCGCCGCCAGCGCCTGGTAGACCTTGATCGACAGCGTATCCCCCGTGGCGACCGAACCGGCGGGCGCCCCGATGAGCCGGGCGATGCGATCGCCGACGCGGGCGGGCATGGCCATCCAGCCAGCGGTGTTCCACGCCTTGATGAGCTGCTGCCCCCACTCCTGCCGCAACACCTGGCCGACACGTGCCTCCGCGCCCCGCGGCAGCGGCCCGAGAGAATTGCCGTCGAGGTAGATCACGCCTTCGGGGAGATCGAAGAAATCCTTGCGCGGCAGGGCAGATGGCATCTTGGGGCTCCGGGTGTTTGTCTTGCCTGAGGGCAGTCTTGGCAAAACCGGCGCCGAGGGGCAAAACTTTCCTGCCTCCGGCGGGGATATTTGGGGAACAAAGTGGGCGCTACTCGGACCAGCGGGTGAGCGCGGCTTCGTCTTCGTCGCGGCTTTCCACCCATTGCGCGCCGTTCGCGGTGACTTCCTTCTTCCAGAAGGGGGCCCGCGATTTCAGGTAGTCCATCAGGAATTCGGCCGCGGCGAAGGCATCGACGCGGTGCGGCGCGGCCGTGGCGACCATCATGATCATGTCGCCCGGTTCGAGGACTCCGTGCCGGTGGATAACGAGCACATCCTTGAGCGCCCAGCGCTCCTGCGCCTGCCGCGCGATGGCCTCGATCGCCTTCTCCGTCATGCCCGGATAGTGCTCGATCTCCATCCGGTCCAGATCGCCGCGCGCCAGATCGCGCACGATGCCGGTGAAGGTGACCACGGCCCCCGCATCCTTGCGGCCTGCCGCGAAGGCATTGGCCTCGGCGCCGAAATCGAAGGCTGCGCTCTGGACACGGACCTTCATCTCAGCCGCCCGTCATCGGCGGGAAGAAGGCGACCTCGCGCACACCGGCGAGCGGGGCGTCGAAATCGGTGAGCTCCTGGTCCACCGCCACACGCAGGGCGGTGGTATCCGCGAAAGCCGCCGCGTAGCGCTCTTCGCGCGCCTTCAGCTCGTCCACTAGTTCCGCCACCGTGGCGGCCTCGGTTTCGACCTTCTCCTTCGGCAGGCCGATGCGTTCGCGCACCCAGGCAAAATACATCACGTCGATCATTGGTGTTCTCCGTCCTGCAGGAAGGGTAGCGCCTTCGAGAAATAATCCCAGCCCGTGATCGCGGTCAGCACGGCGGCGAGCCAGAGCAGGGCGATGCCGAGATAGGCCGTGGCCTGCACCGCCGTGACCTTCCAGCCGATGCCCAGCGTGTCGGGCGAGGAGCCTTCCAGGACGGCGGTGACGGTGGCCTCGTCCATGCCGAAGGTCTGCATGCCGAGGTAGTGTTCGAACAGGGCGCGGGCGAAGAGCACCGATATCGCCACCATCTGCACGGTGGTCTTCCATTTCGCGAGTTTCGTGACCTTGAGCAGCTTGGCCTCCGCGCCGAGGAACTCCCGCAGGCCGGAGACGAAGACCTCGCGGAACACGATGAGCACGCAGGGCACGAGCACCAGCCAGTTCAGCCCGGAAAGCGCTGCCAGCACCATGATGGCGATGACGACCATCGCCTTGTCGGCGATCGGATCCAGCATGGCGCCGAAGCGGCTTTCCTGCTTCCAGGCGCGGGCGAGGTAGCCGTCCACCCAATCGGTGAGCGAGGCGCCGATGAAGAGCAGGAGCGCGATCCATTCGGCGTAGGGCGCGGAAAGGCCGAGGAAAACGAGCCCCAGCGCGGGGGCGGCCAGCAGGCGCAGGACGGTCAGGATGTTGGGCAGGTTCCAGGTCATGGGCAAAGCTTTAGCGCGTCAGGACTTCTCATGGAAGAAGTCATAGATGGTTTCGGCCAGCGCATCGGAGACCCCCTCCACGGCCTTCAGATCCGACAACCCGGCGCGGCTCACCGCCTTGGCCGAACCGAAGTGCGCCAGAAGCGCGCGCTTGCGGGTGGGGCCGACGCCGGGGATGTCATCCAGCGGCGTGGCGGAAACGGCCTTGGCGCGCTTCGCGCGATGGGTGCCGATGGCGAAGCGGTGGGCTTCGTCGCGCAGGCGCTGGATGAAATAGAGCACCGGATCGTTGTGGCGAAGCGCGAAGGGGCGCGCACCGGGGCGGTGGAATTCCTCCTTGCCGGCGTCGCGGTCCACGCCCTTGGCCACGCCCACCATCGGCACGTCCTCCACGCCCAGTTCCGCCATGATCCCGGCCACGGCTGAGACCTGCCCGGCGCCGCCGTCGATCAGCAAGAGATCGGGCCAGGTGCCGGAGGTGCGGTCCGGATCCTCCTTCAGCAGGCGCTTGAAACGGCGGGTGAGCACCTCTTTCATCATCCCGAAGTCATCGCCGGGCGTCAGGTCATCGCCCCTGATGTTGAACTTGCGATACTGGTTCTTCAGAAAGCCTTCCGGCCCGGCGACGATCATCGCGCCGACGGCATTGGTGCCCTGGATGTGGGAGTTGTCGTAGACCTCGATGCGCCGGGGCGGGCCGTCGAGGCCGAAGGCCTCCGCAAGCCCTTTCAGAAGTTTCCCCTGCGTTGCGGTCTCGCTCATCTTGCGGGCGAGGCTTTCGCGGGCGTTGCGCAGCGCGCCGGCCACCAGTTCGGCCTTCTCGCCACGTTGCGGCACCATGATCTCGACCTTGCGGCCGGCCTTCTCCGAAAGGGCTTCGGCCAGCAGTTCCCGATCCTCGATGTCGTCGGAGAGCAGGATCTGCCGCGGCGGCGTCTTGCCGTCGTAGAACTGGCCGAGGAAGGCCTGCAGCACCTCGGGCGCCTCCGCGCCGGCGCCGGTGGCCGGGTAGTAATCCTTGTTGCCCCAGTTCTGGTTGGCCCGGATGAAGAAGACCTGCACGCAGGCCTGGCCGCTTTCCATGTGCAGGGCCACGATGTCGGCCTCGGCGACGCCGCGCGGGTTGATGCCCTGCGCCGTCTGGACCTGCGTCAGCGCCTGGATGCGGTCGCGCAGCGCGGCGGCGCGCTCGAATTCCATCGCATCCGAGGCTGCCTGCATCTGGGCGGCCAGTTCCTCCTGCACCCGGGTGCTGCGGCCTTGCAGGAAGCGCTCGGCATCCTTGACGAGCGCACCGTAATCCTTCTCCGAGATCAGCCCCACGCAGGGGCCGGCGCAGCGCTTGATCTGGTAGAGCAGGCAGGGGCGCGTGCGGCTCTCGAAGGTGGCATCGGTGCAGTTGCGCAGCAGGAAGACCTTCTGGAGCTGGTTGAGAGTGCGGTTTACCGCCCCGGCCGAGGCGAAGGGCCCATAGTACTCGCCCTTCTCCGCCTTGCGGCCCCGGTGTTTCTTGATCTGGGGGAAGGCGTGGTTCTTGGAAACGAGGATGTTGGGAAAGCTTTTGTCGTCCCGCAGCAGCACGTTGTACTTGGGCTTGAGCTGCTTGATCAGGTTCTGCTCCAGCAGCAGCGCCTCGGTTTCCGTGCGCGTGGTGAGGAACATCATCGAGGCGGTTTCGCTGATCATCCGCAGGATCCGCCCGCTGTGGCCGTGGGGGTTGGCGTAGTTGGATACCCGCTTGCGCAGCGCGCGCGCCTTGCCCACGTAGAGCACCCGCCCCTGCGCATCCAGCATGCGGTAGACGCCGGGAGAATTGTCCAATGTCTTGAGCAGGCTGTGGATCAGCGCGTGGCCGGTGAGCGGCCGTTCTTCGGATAGCTCGTCGCTCATGCTGCACCTGCCCGTGATTCTTGCCCGGGCTGCAATTTAATCACGCCCCCGGCAAGAGGGAAGCTTTCCACGGAATCTGGGGATAACTCTGGTGACAAGTTACTGAGCGGCGCGAAAAACCCAATATTTCCTGCCAATTCTTTGAGATGCTGAAAAAATAGGCAGCTCCCCATCTATTTGATTTTTATGCAAATTTTTTACTATCACTTGCAACTGCCTGAAAACATTAAGATTTTCTAACAGTTCTGTAACAGCCCCGTGATCGGTGCAAAACTTTCGCCGCCGGCAGGCCTACGCAGGCGCGTTTCCCCCTGTTTCAGCCCCTATTCGGGCCCCTGCACGTCAGGCGTGCGCCAAGCCAGATGCTGCCCGCCATCGGTGCAGATGAGCTGCCCCGTGACCCCCGGCGCATCGAGGAAATACCCGAGCGCGCCCGTCACGTCTTCGGGATTGGAGCCCCGCCCGAGCACCGTGGCCGCACGCTGGTTTGCGAAATGCGCCTCGCTCTGGCGCGCGCCCTTCAGCGTCGGCCCCGGGCCGATCGCGTTGACCCGGACATCGGGCGCCAGCGCGCGCGCGGCCGTCTGGGTAAAGGCCCACAAGCCCATCTTGGCGATGGTGTAGGTCATGAATTCCGGCGTCAGCTTGCGGACCCGTTGATCCAGCATGTTGACCACGAGGGAAGAGGCCAGCGGCTCGCCGCGTTCATCCCGCCCCGCCGCGGGGGCCTGCGCGGCAAGCGCCTGCGTCAGCACGAAGGGCGCGCGCAGGTTGCTCTGCAGGTGGCGATCCCAGCTTTCGCGGGTGGCGGTGTGGATGTTGTCGTAGTCGAAGACGCTGGCGTTGTTCACGAGGCAGGTCACCGGCCCTTCGAAGGCCGCCACGACGCGGGGAAACAGACCGTCGATGCCTTCATCCTGCACCAGATCGGCCTGGAATGCCTCCGCCCTGCGACCCATGGCGCGGATCTCGCCGACCACTTCGAGCGCTTCGGCTTCCGATCCCTGGTAGTGGACGGCCACGTCGAACCCCCGCTTCGCCAGGTAGAGCGCCATCGCCCGGCCCAACCGCCGTGCCGCACCCGTCACCAATGCCGTCTGCGCCATGCCCAATCCTCCAAGGTTTTGCGGCGGGGTCAGATGAATACGAACCGCCCCACGTAGGCAAGGTATAGTGCCGTCAGCAGAAATCCCCAGCCGCGTGTGATGTCGATCCTGCAGAAAACGAAAGGCGCCAGCAGCACCGAGGCGCCGAGCATGACCCAGAGATCGAAATGCAGCAGGCCCCGCGCCACCGGCAGCGGGCCGACGAGCGAGGTGATCCCCATGATCGCGAGCAGGTTGAACATGTTGGAGCCGATGACGTTGCCCAGCGCCACGTCCGCCTGCCTGCGCAGCGCCGCCATCACGGTGGTGGCAAGCTCCGGCAACGAGGTGCCCAGCGCCACCAGCGTCAGCCCGATGACCGTCTCCGGCACGCCGAAGGTGCGGGCGAGGTTTTCCGCCCCTTCCACGAGGAGTTCGGCCCCCAGCGGCAGGCCGATGAGGCCGAGCACGATGTAGATCGTGATCTTGGTGCCGGACATCTCCGGGTCCGCGCCCTCGACCTCTTCTTCATCCTCCGAGAGCGCGCAGCCCGAACCGTTCGCCCGATGGCTCATCGCCGCGCGGAAGGTGTCGCCGAGAATCAGGCCGAGGCCCGCCAGCAGGATGAGCCCGTGCCACCATGTCAGCGGCCCGAGGAAACAGAGCGCGATGAACACGAGGCTCGCGGCGATCATGAACAGGTAGTTGCGGCGGGAGTCGCATTCACTGGTATGCATCGGCGCCAGAAGCGCCGGCAGGCCCAGAACGAGCAGGATGTTGGCCGTGTTGGAGCCGATCACGTTGCCCAGCGCAATGCCGGGCACGTCTTCCAGCACGGCGCCCACCGAGATCAACAATTCCGGCGCCGAGGTGCCGAAAGCCACGATGGTGAGGCTCACGATGAGCGCGGGAACGCCCAGCCTCAGACTGAGATTCACTGCCCCACGCACCAGAGCATCTCCCCCCAGCAGGAGAATGACGAGGCCTACGGCCACATATAGCCAATCCATTACTTACGCCTTTCCATGGCCACAACCGCACGGGCCGCGCCCCAGTTTGTACCGGCCGCAACCTGGGCATCTGCGGCTGGCGAGTTTGTTCTGCCCCGGAAACCGGAGCTTGCCGAACATGGCGAGGATCACCATGCCGATCAGGAAGAATGTGACGATCTTGACCACGGCCTAGAGCCCGAAGCGTGCGAAATGCGCACGTTCCTCGATGCCGTCAAGGGCATCGGTTGCGATCTGTGCGCCGAAGCGGCGCAGCAACGGCCGCTTGGGGCCGTAGGTCAGGAATTTCACCTTGTCTCCGAAACGTTCCTTCATCTTCGGGGCCAGATGGCCGATGCCATCGATCAGCCCCAGTTCCACGGCCTTGCGGCCGAGCCAGACTTCGCCGGTGAACAGATCCACGCCTTCCGGCAGCTTGCCGCCCCGGCGCGCGATGATCTGGGCCTTGAAGGTGTCGTGCAGCTGTTCCAGCAGGGCGTTCAGCCGGGCCACGTCCTTCGGGTCTTCCGGGCGGAAGGGGTCGAGCATCGATTTGTTCTCGCCGGCGGTGTGCACGCGCCGGTCGATCCCCTGCCGCTTCATCCAGACATCCAGCCCGAACCCCGCCGAAATGACGCCGATGGAACCCACGATGGAGCTTTCATCCGCCCAAATCTCATCGGCCGCGGAAGCGATCCAGTAGCCGCCGGAGGCGGCCACGTCTTCCACGAAAGCGATGGCGGGGATGCCGTGTTCTTCAGAGAGCCTGCGGATGCGCGCTCCGATCAGGGAGCTTTGCACCGGCGATCCGCCGGGCGAGTTGAGCACCAGCGCCACGGCCTTGGGCCTGCCCTTCCGGAAGGCGCGTTCGAGCACCGGGCCGATGGTCTCGTCATTCAGGGACGCACCGCGCCCGTTGGCGGAGATCACGCCGGCAAGGCGAACGACCGCAACCTTCGGCGGGGATTTGAACGAGGGGATCCAGCACTTCATGGAGGCTCATGTAGAGCCGCCCCCTGCCCACAACAAGGAGGGGGCGAAAATGCTGTGCCACTGTTGCGGCTCTGCCCAAGGGCGAAGCCCCCTTGAAAACAAGGGGGCCAGGCGGCCTTGGGCGCCTACGCCGCGCTCAGTAGACGAGCGTGCCTTCGATCGCGCGCTTCCAGGCCTTGTATTTGCGGCTGCGCACACCACCGGGCATTTCCGGCGTGAACCGCTTCTCCCGCGCCCATGTGGCCCCGAAGCCCGCCTGATCGGGGTAGACCCCGGCATTCTTGCCCGCGATCCAGGCCACGCCCAGCGCCGTGGTTTCAAGGATCGTCGGGCGGTCCACCGTGGCGTCCAGGATGTCGGCGAGGAACTGCATCGTCCAATCGCTGGCCGACATGCCGCCGTCCACCCGCAGAACCTTCCCGAGGCCGGCATCGCCGCTGTCGGCCCGCATGGCTTCGAGCAGGTCACGCGTCTGGTATCCCACGCTTTCCAGCGTGGCACGGGCGAATTCCGCCGGGCCGGTGTTGCGCGTGAGCCCGAAGATGGCGCCGCGGCTGTCGGCGTTCCAGTAGGGGGCGCCGAGACCGGTGAAGGCCGGCACGAGGATCACCTCCTGGCTGTCGTCGGCGTTTTCCGCCAGCGGGGCGGTATCGGCGGCGCTCTCGATCACCTTCAGCCCGTCGCGCAGCCATTGCACGGCCGCGCCGGCGATGAAGATCGAGCCTTCCAGCGCGTAGGTCGGCTTGCCGCCGAATTGATAGGCGATGGTGCCCAGCATCCGGTGCTTGCTTTCCACCAGCGTATCGCCCGTGTTCAGAAGGGCGAAGCAGCCGGTGCCGTAGGTGGATTTCATCATCCCCGGCTCGAAACAGGCCTGCCCCACGGTGGCCGCCTGCTGATCGCCCGCCACGCCCAGAATGCGCACCGGGGCACCCAGGATCTCGGGCAGGGTCTCGCCGAAATCGCCGTCGGTGTCGCGCACTTCGGGCAGCATCGACATCGGCACGCCGAGGGCGGCGCAGATCTCGTCGTCCCAGCGGCCTTCGCGGATGTTGTAGAGCATCGTGCGCGCGGCGTTGGTGGCGTCGGTGGCATGGACGGTCCCGCCGGTGAGCTTCCAGATCAGGTAGCAGTCCACCGTGCCGAACAGCAGCTCGCCCGCCTCGGCCTTCGCCCGCGCACCCTCGACGTTTTCGAGGATCCAGCGCACCTTGGTGGCCGAGAAATAGGGATCGAGCAGCAGGCCCGTCTTGTGCGTCACCATCGGCTCGTGCCCGGCCTCTCGCATCTCGGCGCAATAGGCCGAGGTGCGGCGATCCTGCCAGACGATTGCGTTGTAGACGGGCTCACCTGTGGCCTTGTCCCAGACAACGGTGGTTTCGCGCTGGTTGGTAATGCCGATGGCGGCGATATCGCCGGCCGAAGCGCCCTGCTTCTCCAGAACCGCCCGCGCGGTGCGCTGCACCGTCTCCCACAGGTCCGAGGGCGCATGTTCGACCCAGCCCGACTGCGGGAAATGCTGGGTGAACTCCTCCTGCGCCACGGCGGCGATCTTCATCTCGCCGTCAAACAGGATCGCGCGCGAGGACGTGGTGCCCTGATCGATCGCCATTACATAGGTCATGAAACCTCCCCCGATGTCATTCGTTTCCCTGCACCTTCGGCGTTGCGCCTCGGGTGATCAAGCCTTCCCCGCCAGCTGCGCGGCCATCCACGCCTCCACGGCGGCGGCTTCCTCGGCGGACAGCCTCAGGCCCAGCTTGCCGCGCCGCCAGAGCACGTCCTCTGCGGTGCGGGCGTATTCCTTTTCCATCAGCCAGCGCAGTTCGGCCTCGGTGAGCGTCGCACCGAAATCGCGGCCCAGATCGCCGGCCTCCCGTGCGGAGCCGAGGATGGCGCGGGTTTCGGTGCCGTAGGCCTTCACCATCCGGCGCAGCCACGCCGGGGTGAGGAAGGGATATTCCGCCGCGAGATCGGCGTGCAGCTTGCCAAGATCCCCATAGGCAAAATCGCCGCCGGGCAGAGGCACGCCGGCCGTCCAGTCGCCCTTGTCGTTGCCGAGGCGGGGCGCGAGCTTGGCCATCGCGGCCTCGGCGAGCTTGCGGTAGGTGGTGATCTTGCCCCCGAACACGTTCAGGAGCGGCGCGCCGGGCGCCTCGTCCATCGAGAGCACGTATTCCCGCGTCGCCGCCGTGGCGGAGCTGGCGCCGTCATCATAGAGCGGGCGCACGCCGGAGTAGGTCCAGACGATCTGGTCGGTGGTGATCGGCTGCTTGAAATACTTCGACGCGAAGGCGCAGAGATACGCCTGCTCCTCGGGCGTGCAGACGGGCTTGGCGTCCAGATCCTCGTGGTCGGCGTCGGTGGTGCCGATCAGGGTGAAATCCTCTTCGTAGGGAATGGCGAAGATGATGCGCCCGTCTTCTCCTTGAAAGAAGTAGCAGCGGTCGTGATCGTAGAGCTTGGGCACCACGATGTGCGAGCCCCGCACGAGCCGGATGCTTTCGCCGGTGTTGCGGCGCAGCTTGCCCGTCATCACGTCCTCTACCCACGGCCCGCCGGCATTCACGATGGCGCGCGCCCGGTATTCGGCCTCTTCGCCGGTCTCGGTGTTCCGGGTGCGGATCTTCCAGAGATCGCCTTCCCGCTCCGCCGAAAGCATCTTGGTGCGCGGCAGGATCTCGGCCCCGCGCGCCTCGGCGTCGCGGGCGTTCAGGATCACGAGGCGGGCGTCCTGCACCCAGCAATCGGAGTATTCCCAGGCGGTGGAGAACTTTGGCTGCAGCGGCGCGCCTGCCGGGTCGGTCTCGAGGTTCACCTTCCGCGTGGCGGGCAGGATCTTGCGGCCGCCCATCGTGTCATACATCGCCAGCCCCAGCCGGATCAGCCATGCCGGGCGGCGGCCCTTCATCCACGGCATCACCGTGGAGAGCAGGCGCGAGGTGGGCGTGTCGCTCTCGAACCGCATATCCGGCGAGTAGGGAAGAACGAAGCGCATCGGCCAGCTGATGTGCGGCATTGCCGTGAGCAGGACTTCGCGCTCGATCAGCGCTTCGCGCACGAGCCGGAACTCGAAGAATTCGAGGTAGCGCAGCCCGCCGTGGAACAGCTTGGTGGAGGCCGAGGACGTGGCCGAGGCCAGATCGTTCATCTCGACGAGCCGCACCGAAAGCCCGCGGCCGGCCGCATCCCGCGCGATGCCGCAGCCGTTGATGCCGCCCCCGATGATGAAGAGGTCCGTCGTCTCGCTCATGATCCGCGCTCCTGCCGCAAAGGAAGATGCGCGCATCATTACTATGTTCGCTTTTGCGCGTAAACGAAGAATTTAGCGCCTAATCGAAAATCAACACAGGGCGAGATCAACAGAGAGCAAGATCAACACAGGGCAGCGGCCATCACGTCGCGCACGCGCTCGGCATTGCTGGCGGCGAGGCTTCCATCCGCGTTCCAGAGCGAGTTTTCAAAGCCCACCCGGGCTTTCCCGCCCAGCCGCATGGCGGCGCGCAGGCAGGCGGTCTCCTGAGGGCCGAAGGCGCAGAGCGCCCAGTCCGGCGCAATCCCGTGCCGGGCGAAGGCGGCGGTGAAGCCGGCGATCGCCGCCGGGTCGCTGCCGGCCGCGCCGGTGTAGCGGCCCAGAACGCAGATCAGTTGCAGGGCGGGATCCCGGAACAGCCCGGCGGGCAGGATGCGGGCCAGCAGGTCCAGCTCCGCCGGATCGTAGAGGATGTGCTGCACCGCGATTCCCGCCTCGTGGCAGGTCACGTAGAAAGCCGGCGCCGCCCGCGCCGCCTCTCCCACCGTCATCTCGGCGATGGACACCGAAACGGCCCGCGCTCCGCTTTCGAGCGCCACGCGCCGCTGGTGATCCGCACGGTAGCGGCCCGCAGCCTCGGTTGTGATCTGCACAAAGAAGCCCGGCATCGCCGCCTCGAATGCGGCGAGCGCCTCCCGGTAGGCCCCCGCATCCAGCAGGTGACGCCCTTCGGCATCGCGCAGATGCAGGTGCAGCCCGTCGGCCCCGGCCTCACGGCAGGCGCGGGCCTCGGCCATGATCTCATCCAGCGTGATCGGCAGGGCCGGATGATCGGCCTTGCCGCGCCGCGCCCCCGTGGGCGCAACCATCAATCTTGGCAACATGGTTTCAGAGCACCGCTTTCAGGGCCGTTTCGAGCTTGCCGACGACCTCGCCCACATGCGCGGACTCCATGATGAAGGGCGGGGCCAGCAGGATGTGGTCGCCCGTCCGCCCGTCGATGGTGCCGCCCATCGGGTAGCAGATGAGCCCCGCATCGAATGCCGCGGCCTTGATCTTCTTGTTCAGCCCCAGCCTGGGATCGAACGGCGCCTTGGTGGCACGGTCCTCCACCAGTTCCAGCCCGAGGAACAGGCCGCGCCCGCGGATGTCGCCCACGTGGGGATGCTGGCCGAAGCGCGCTTCGAGCGCGGCCTTCAGTTCGGCCCCGCGCGCAGCGCATTGCGCCACCAGCCCGCCGTCGGTGAGCTTCGTCACCACCGCCAGCGCCGCGGCGCAGGCGGTGGGGTGCGCCATGTAGGTGTGCCCGTGCTGGAAGAAGCCCGAACCATCGCGGATCGCCGCGAAGATCGTATTCGAGCAGAGCATGGCACCGATCGGTTGGTAGCCGGCCCCAAGCCCCTTGGCGATGGCCAGGATGTCGGGCCGCACGCCCTCCTGCTCGCAGGCGAAGAGCGTGCCGGTGCGCCCCATGCCGCACATCACCTCGTCGAGGATCAGCAGCACGCCATGGGCATCGCAGATCTCGCGCACGCGCTTGAAATAGCCCTCGACCGGCGGCACAGCGCCTGCCGTGGCCCCCACCACGGGCTCGGCAACGAAGGCCATGACCGTTTCCGGCCCCAGCCGCTGAATCTCGGCCTCAAGCTCGTTGGCCACGCGCTGGCCGTAGTCAAAGGCGCTCTCGCCTTCTTCCCGGCCCCGGTATTCATAGCAGGGCGAGATATGGGTGGTGTTGATCATCAGCGGCGCGAAGGGCGCCCGCCGCCACATGTTGCCGCCCGTCGCCAGCGCGCCGAGCGTGTTGCCGTGATAGCTCTGCCGCCGCGCGATGATGTTCACGCGCTCCGGTTGGCCGATCTCCAGGAAATACTGCCGCGCCAGCTTCAGCGCCGCCTCCATCGCCTCCGATCCGCCCGAGACGAGATAGACGTGCTCGATGCCCTCCGGCGCGTGTTCGACCAGCTTGTCGGCCAGCGCCTCGGCGGGCCGGGACGTGAAGAAACCGGTGTGGGCGAAGGCCACCTGGTCCAGCTGCGCCTTGATGGCCGCCGTAACGTCCGGATCGGAATGCCCGAGGCAGGAGACGGCCGCGCCGCCGGATCCGTCGAAATAGCTTTTCCCCGAATCATCGATGAGATAAACGCCCTCGCCGTGGGAAATCACCGGCAGGGAGGCTTTGCAGCTGCGTCCGAAAACATGGGACATATCAGGATCCTACTCCCAGAACCCCTGTAAACATGTGCAACGGCAGGGGCATCCGCGGGTCAAGTATGAAACAGATGTTTCAAATGTTGACAATCCTTAAAACACCTGAAACGTTCAGTTTCAATTTCAGGGGGGCTAGATGCAAAGCCGGATTTCGATCGAGGAAGCCATTGCGGCGGAATACAGCGGCCTGAGTGCGAAGCTTCGTGCCGCGGCCGATTTCGTGGCGGCCAACCCGATCGATGTCTCCACCCGCTCGCTGCGCTCGATCTCCCATTCCTCCGGCGTCTCGCCGGCCACTTTCTCGCGGCTGGCCCGGGCGCTGGGGTTCGAGACCTACGAAGACATGCGCGAACTGACGCGCTCGGCGATCGGGCGCAAGTCCGCCAGTTTCTCGCAGAAGGCCGGCCGGATCGTCGCCAACGCGGAAACCGGGAAACAGCCGCCCTTCCTGGAGCGCCAGGCCGCCGCCTGCATCGCCAACATCTCCGCATTGCCCAAACTGATCGATCCCCAGCGGCTGGACGCCGCCGTCGAGGCCCTGCACGCCGCCCGCAACGTCGTGGTCTACGGTGCCTACGGCTCCACCGGCATCATCGAATACCTCAGCTACATGGCCAATTTCGTGACCCCGAACTGGAGCATGGCCGGGCGGATGGGCGCCTCCGTCAGCACGACGCTCACCCACCTCACCGAACAGGACGCGGTGATCATCCTCACCAAGCCCCCGTTCGCGCGCCGCTCGATCCTCACCGCCGAAATGGCGCGGGAGAAAGGCGCCTACGTCATCGTCATCACCGACACGCATACTTGCCCTGCCGTCAAATATGCGTCTAACACCTTCATTATTCCCACTGACAGCCCGCAGTTTTTCTCTTCCTATGCCGCAACGCTCGTTCTGCTCGAAACGATGATCGGCATGCTCGTGGAGCGCTCAGGACAAGAGGCCGAAACGCGGATCAAGACAGTGGAATCCGGCAATCGCCGTCTCGAAGATTTTTGGGACGGAGATGAAGAAGAGTAACAATTGAGACATCGAACCAAGGGAGTGTACAGATGTTCAACAAACTGAAACTCACGGTCGCGGCTGCTGCCGTCGGCATGATGGCTGCCCCGGCCGCCTACGCGGAGGAGTTCATCACCATCGGCACCGGTGGCGTGACCGGCGTCTACTACCCGACGGGCGGCGCCATCTGCCGCCTCGTGAACAAGGGCCGCAAGGAGCACGGCATCCGCTGCTCCGTCGAATCCACCGGCGGCTCCGTCTACAACATCAACACCATCCGCGAAGGCGAGCTGGAATTCGGCGTCGCCCAGTCCGACTGGCAGTACCACGCCTACAACGGCACCTCGAAGTTCTCCGAGCAGGGCCCGTTCAAGGATCTGCGCGCGGTCTTCTCCGTGCACCCGGAGCCCTTCACCGTGGTGGCCCGCGCCGATTCCGGCATCAAGAACTTCAAGGATCTCGTGGGCAAGCGCGTGAACATCGGCAACCCCGGTTCCGGCCAGCGCGGCACCATGGAAGTGGTGATGGAGAAGATGGGCTGGGACACCTCCACCTTCGAACTGGCCACCGAGTTGAAGGCCGCCGAGCAATCCGCCGCCCTCTGCGACAACCAGATCGACGCGATGGTCTACACCGTTGGCCACCCCTCCGGCTCCATCCAGGAAGCCACCACCGCCTGTGACTCCGTGCTGGTGAACGTGGAAGGCCCGGAAATCAAGGAACTGGTGGACGCCAACTCCTACTACCGCTACGCCACCATCGTCGGCGGGCTGTATCGCGGCAACCCCGACGACACCAAGACCTTCGGTGTCGGCGCTACGCTCGTGACCTCCACCGCCGTCTCCGACGAGGCCGTCTACGCCGTGGTGTCTGCCGTCTTCGAGAACTTCGAAGACTTCAAGAAGCTGCACCCGGCCTTCGCGAACCTCGACCCCAAGGAAATGGCAACGGCCGGCCTCTCCGCCCCGCTGCACCCGGGTGCCGAGAAATACTACCGCGAAAAGGGCTGGATCGAGTAATCCACGCCTGACACCGGGCGGAGCGGCACCCCGCTCCGCCCTCATTTTCCAGGGACAAGGCATCGCGCACGACGATGTACAGGCGGATCGACGGGCCGAAACAGGCACCGCGGACCGCAACCGATCAGGGAGCAAGGGACATGTCGGACAACCCTCAAGGCGGCCGCCAGCTTTCGGAAGAAGAGCTGCAGGAACTCGTCGCCGCAACCGACTCAGGCGCGCGCAATCCGGCTGGCGCCGTGGGGATGATGATGGCGGTCGTGGCCGTCACGTGGTCCCTCTTCCAGGTGATCCTGGCCTCGCCGCTGGCCAATTACATCCTGCCCGGCGATCTGATCAACAACTCGCGCCAGATCCACCTGGCCTTCTCGATCTTCCTGGCCTTCATGGCCTACCCGATGTTCAAATCCTCGCCGCGCGACTACATCCCGTTGCAGGATTGGATCTTCGCCTTCCTCGGCGTGTTCACCGCGCTCTACGGCTACATCTTCTACGACAAGATCGTCGCCTCCGGCGGGCTGGCCGACGACATGGACAAATGGTTCGCGTTGATCGGCCTGATCCTGCTGTTCGAGGCCGCCCGCCGCGCGCTCGGCCCGGCGATGGCGGTCATCGCCACGATCTTCCTGCTCTACGTCTTCTTCGGTTCCTCCAGTTGGGTGCCCGACGTCATCCAGTGGAAGGGCGCTTCCCTGAAGAAGGCTATGAGCCACATGTGGATCACCTCTGAAGGGGTGTTCGGGATCGCCCTCGGCGTTTCCACCAAGTTCGTCTTCCTCTTCGTGCTCTTCGGCGCCATGCTCGACAAGGCGGGCGCGGGCAACTACTTCATCAAGATGGCCTTCGGGGCGCTTGGCCACCTGCGGGGCGGCCCGGCGAAGGCCGCCGTGGTGGGCTCCGCCGCCACCGGCCTGATCTCCGGCTCCTCCATCGCCAACGTCGTCACCACCGGCACCTTCACGATCCCGCTCATGAAGCGCGTCGGCTTCTCCTCCGAGCAGGCCGGCTCCGTCGAGGTGGCCTCTTCCGTGAACGGCCAGATCATGCCACCCGTCATGGGCGCCGCCGCCTTCCTGATGGTGGAATACGTGGGCATCTCCTACGTCGAGGTGATCACGCACGCCTTCCTGCCCGCCGTGATCTCCTACATCGCGCTGGTCTACATCGTGCACCTCGAAGCCGTGAAGCGGAACATGCCGACGATCGGCAACAAGGTCGTCTCCATGGGGCGCACCATCGGCGGCATGGCCGTGTTCTTCGCCGGCTTCGCCCTGCTCTGCTACGGCGTGCAATACCCCGTCAAATTCATCGTCTCGCTCTTTCCGGAAGGCGCGGGCTGGGTCATGGCGGCGCTGGTGTTCGTCGCCTACGTGGCGCTGCTCTGGCTGGCCGCCGGCGTCGAGGACCTCGTGCCCGACGATCCCAACGCGCAGGTCGTGGAACTGCCGGACGTGGCAAGGATCTACAAATCCGGCCTCTACTACCTGCTGCCGATCGTGGTGCTCGTCTACTTCCTGATGATCGAGCAGAAATCTCCGGGCCTCTCGGCCTTCTGGGCCACGGCGCTGCTCTTCGTGATCCTTCTCACCCAGCGCCCGCTGAAAACCATCTTCCGGGGCGAAAGCGAAACCGCCAATGCCTTCATTGAAGGCGTGCGGGATCTGATCGCGGGCCTGATCGACGGCGCGCGCAACATGATCGGGATCGGCCTTGCCACGGCGACGGCCGGGGTGATCGTGGGCACGGTGACGCTGACCGGCATCGGCCAGGTGATGGCCGACCTCGTGGAGTTCATCTCAGGCGGCAACCTCGTGGCGATGCTCTTCTGCGTGGCACTGCTCTCGCTCGTGCTGGGCATGGGCCTGCCGACGACGGCCAACTACATCGTCGTCTCGTCGCTGATGGCGGGCGTCGTGGTGCAGCTGGGCGCGCAGTCGGGGCTGATCGTGCCGCTGATCGCCGTGCACCTCTTCGTCTTCTACTTCGGAATCATGGCGGACGTGACACCACCCGTGGGGCTTGCGAGTTTCGCGGCGGCCGCCGTCTCGGGCGGGGATGCGATCAAGACGGGCTTCATCGCCTTCTTCTACTCCCTGCGCACCGTGGCCCTGCCCTTCATGTTCATCTTCAACACCGATCTGCTGTTGATCGACGTGACATGGATGCAGGGGATCCTCGTGTTCATCATCGCCACCATCGCGATCCTCGTCTTCACGGCGGGCACGATGGGCTACTTCCTGACCCGCTCGCGGATCTACGAAAGCGTCGCGCTCGTGCTGATCGCCTTCGTGCTGTTCCGCCCGGATTTCGTGATGAACCGCATCCAGCCGCCCTTCCAGGACATCGCACCGGTGGAACTGGTGCAGGCGGCCGGCGAAGCCGAGGCGGGCGACAGCCTGCGCCTCGTCGTCTCGGGGCCGGATTTCGATACCGGCAACCCCAAGGATCTCACCATCGTGGCCACGATCGGCGGGGAAGAGAGCGGCGAAGCGCGGCTTGAGGCCCAGGGCCTCGTGGTGATGGCAGAGGGCGATCAGCTGCTGCTGGAAGAGCCCTTCCCCGGCACCCCGTTCTTCGAGCAGATGGGCAGCTTCGACTTCTACGGAGATTCGCCCGTGGTGATCTCTTCGGTGCAGGCCGAAGCGCACCAGCTGCCCAAGGAAATCATCTTCATTCCGGCGCTGTTCCTGCTGGGGCTGATCATGCTCCTGCAGCGGGGCCGCGCCGCTCGGGAAGGAGCCCCGGCATGAGCAAATCCATCCTCTGCGCCATCGACATGAACCGCCCGGAAGCGGAAGTGCCGGTGCTCGAAACCGCCGCCCGGCTTGCCACCCTCGACGGGGCCCGGCTGGACGTGATCACCGTCCTGCCCGACTACGGCTCCTCGCTCGTGGGCTCCTTCTTCCAGAAGGGCTACCACGAGAAGGCCGTGGCCCAGACGAAAGAGGCCCTGCACCGTTTCACCGCCGAGATCATCGGCGAAGAGATGGATGCGGGCGTCCGGCACCTCGTTTCCACCGGCAAGGCCTACGAGCACATCCTCGATGCGGCGAAGAAGGCCGACAGCGATCTGATCGTGATCGGCGCGCATCAACCGGAACTGCAGGACTACCTGCTCGGCCCCAACGCCGCGCGGGTCGTGCGCCACGCGAAATGCTCGGTCTACGTCGTGCGGACCTGACCGCCGAACACCGATGCCAAGATCGCCCGTCAGCCGGAAACGGCTGGCGGGTTTTTCTTTGCGGGCACAAGAGCCTCGCTGCCGGGATGCGATCGCCGGAAACGGGCAACGGCATATTTCCGTCTCTTTTACTCAGCTCTATTGACTCAACCTAGTATTTTTGTCAGGTTTGAGCGCATCAGCCAACCCAGCCACAAGGTGGGCCAGCCCGAGACCCGAACAGGACAGCAGGACAGCCGATGCTCATCCCCTTTCCCCAGCCCGAAAACCAACGGGACAACGGCTCCGAGCGCCAGGGCGCATCGGCCAGCCGCGATGACATCCTTTCCCTCGTTCTGCAGTTCGCCCTACCCGGCGATTTCAGCGCCGAGCGCCTGATGGACCGTTTCGACACCGGAGTGACCCGCAAATGATGCATGACCGCCCCAAGCTTTTCGCCTCCGCCCGCGCGGCAAACAGCGAAACCGAGATTCCCCTGCACGACGTGCGCCAGATCGTCGGCGAAGGGTCTCTGGCCCACATCAAGCTCAACGATCAGGTCTACACCCTGCGCATCACGCGGCAGGGCAAGCTGATCCTGACGAAATGAGCGCGCCGGCCCGTTTCCGCGGCGCCGCCCCGGTGGGGGTGCTGGAGGACCTGGCCCTGCCGGAAGCCTTCCTCGTGCGCCTGATGCGGCAATGGGCGGACAGCCCCGCCCAGCGCCGTCAGGCACAGCGCGACCTGACGATCGCGCTCGGCTTCGATGCCGGCGCCCATGCCGCCGAGGCGCTGCGCGCGTTCCAGCGCTGCCTGGCGCGCCATGCCCGCCGCCCGTTGATGCAGCACGGGCTGTCCTGCCAGTGCCTCGGGGCCGATGAATGCGCGCTGAGCCATCTGGTTGCCGCCGCCGCGGCCGGAGACCGCCAGGACAGCCGGCTCTTTACCTCGCTCCTCGTCAGCGGCTCCGCCGTGACCGAACTGATGGATCTCGCCGAGACCCTCGGCAGGGCCCTGCGGGCCCAGGCCGTTCCCGAGCCTTCCTATCGCCCCTCCGGCCATCGCCCCACGTCCACCCTCCACTGACACGCCGGCACCCACAGCCACCGCCATGATCATCTGCCACTGCCAGAACATCACCCACGACGACATCGACGCCGCCATCAACTGGATGCGCGCCGCCGACCGCGAAACCGTGATCACGCCGGGCAAGATCTACCGGGCCCTGGGAAAATCCCCCGATTGCGGCGGCTGCATGCCACTTTTCCTGTCTCACATGCGAAAGAATGCTAATTGTGAGGTTCCAGCCATTTTGCGCGGGATGAATCCTGCGAGCAGCAAAGGAATTGAAGATGAAAGGCGATACGAAGGTTATTGAGTATCTCAACAAGGCCCTGCGCAGCGAGCTGACGGCGGTCAGCCAATACTGGCTTCACTACCGGCTGCAAGAGGACTGGGGCCTCGGACACATGGCGAAGAAATCCCGCGAGGAGAGCATCGAGGAGATGCACCACGCGGACAAGCTGATCGCCCGGATCCTGATGCTGGAAGGCCACCCGAACCTGCAGAAGCTCGATCCGCTGCGCATCGGCCAGACGCCGAAGGAAACGCTGGAATGCGATCTGGCCGCCGAGCACGAGGCCCGCGCGCTTTATTCCGAGGCGCGCGCCTACTGCAACTCGGTGGGCGATTTCATCTCGCAGAAGCTGTTCGAGGAGCTTCTGGGCGATGAGGAAGGCCATATCGATTTCCTCGAAACCCAGCTCGATCTGCACGAACGCGTCGGCGCGGAACGCTACGCGATGCTGAACGCCTCGAAGATGGACGAGGCCGAGTAGGCCTGCCTATTTCGATTTGCCGAGATGCTTGAGCAATGCCGCCAGGAGCGGCATTGCCAACCCGCTGGCCGCCCCGAGCGGATCACGCCCGATGCGGCGCAGATCGCCCACCACCGCCAGCACCTCCTCCTGCGCCAGTTCGAGTTCGGCCTCCAGATCGGCCACCGCCATGTCGCGCACTTCCGCCACCGCGGCCACGTCGCCTTCCGCGTCCTCGCGCCCGGCGAGCAGGGCCAGTACGCCGGCGACGGCGAAATTGCCCAGCGCCACGAGGAAGGCCGCCAGCGGCGCCCCGAGGCTCGCGGCCAGCGCCTGGTAGGCCGCCACGTTCAGCATCACCAGCCCGAGAACGGCGACGAGCCCGGCAAAAGCGATGAAAACGATCTGCCGGCGCGCCACAGCGAGGCGGCGGCGGGCGATGAGGCTTTCGCAGCGCAGGATGATGGTGAGATTGCGCACCACGCGTTTCATCGGGCCTCCTCCTATCGCCGTGCCAGCAGCAGGCCGAGGCAGAAGGCCCCGACGACGGTCAGGACCGGCCGGTTGGCGCTCAGATCCTCGATTTCCTTGACGAACTCCTTCAGCAGGGCTTCGCCGTCATGCATCAGGTGCTCCGCGAGCCCCTCCTCCGAGGCCTCTTCTTTCGGAGCCGCCGCTTCGGCGATCTTCTCCTTCGCCGAAGCAAGTTCAGCACGCAGTTTTTCGAGTTCAGCTTCCAGTTCCGCTTTGGTCGGCATGGCCGCCCCCCGTGTTTGACACTGGAAATCCTAGAGGACCAAGGCGGAAAATCAACGCCCTAGCTCCTGTCGAACACCCGTGCGCCGCTGGCGGCAAGCTCCTGATCTTCCACGTACCCCTTGGCGAGAATGGCCGAGACCACCTCGGCTTCGTGCTTGCGGTAGCGGGCCAACACACCATCGGACAGGATGATCCGCCGCACACCGTCCAGCGACAGTTCAGCGAGGACCTCAGCGGTGAGCCCCTCGTCATCGACCCGCAGCACGTCCGGCGCGGCCTCCTGAAGCAACGCCGCCAGCGCGCTGGCCGAAGCCTTCGGATCGCCGGAGGCAAACAGCGCGCGATCATCGATCGTGAGCCGGTCGTCTCCGCCGAAGCCGTTTTCCTGCGCCACCTCGCGCGCGATCTCGCAGAGATCGGCGCGGCTCTCCTGGGCCCGGACGGCCACCGTCGGGAAACTCTTGCAGATGTGCACCGGGATGAACCCGATCCCGGAGCCGAGGTTGAGCACGGCCCGCGCGTCTTCCGGGATCAGCCGCGGGATCCAGCGCGCCGCGCGGCGGTCGAACTTGCCGGCCGCCGCGGCCTCCAGCGCATCCGGGTTCATCACCCGCGCATCGACCGGCAGCACCACGTCATGGTTCGCGACGCGCTCGATCGGGATCTCCACGCTGCGGTCGATCGGGAAGGGCGCATAGAGCGGTTCGGCCGGGCCGCGATCCAGCACGCCGGCCTCCCTGTCGGCGGCGCGCTTCTCCTTGGCCTTCTTGCCCGCCTTCGCCTCCACGTCGCTCATCAGAGCGGCGATCTTGGCCGGGTCGCGGGCCTTGGGCGGCTTGGCCGACACCTGCGTGATCGGGATCTTGCTGGCCTCCGCAAGGCCGGCGACCATCTCCTTGTAGGCGTCGGTTTCGCGATACTCCGCGAGCTTGGCCTCCACGCGTTCGAGCGCGGCGAAATGCAGCCTGTTCAACACCGGATCCTTCAGGAGTTCCGCCATGATGGCGGCGCGTTTCTCGCGGTAGCGCAGGATCGTGGTGTCCCTGGTTTCGTTGCGGTTCTGCAGCGCCCAGTAGTCGCTGTTGTACTTGTCTTTCTTGTTGTTCACGTTGCCGCGCAGCTTGCGCACGGCGTAGGCATCCACGGATTTCACCGCGTAGTGGTTCATCTGCGCCCACTCGTAGCCCACGGTGCGCCGGATGGAGCGCCAGCCGCGGAACTTGAAATACTCCTCCATCGGCTTGCCCGAACCGTTGAGCCATTTCACCGTGTCCGGGAAGCCGGTTTCCAGGTGCTTGTTCTTGATCGACGGCCGGTGGATGCCGAGCTTCCAATACTCGGGATCGAACTTGAACAGCGTCTTCACGCCCCAGCCCTTGTTCCAGTTGGCCGGCGCCGCGTAGAGGTATTGCTCGGTGACGGGATCGCGGCTCCACTCCACCACGTGGCCGGAACCGAAGGTGCGCCACGTGATGACGATGCCGTTGGCATCCCCCGCGGCGGTGATCATGTCGTCCAGCGTGCCGTCGCCGTAGCGGATGCAGAGAAACTCGTCCGCATCGAAGACGAGCACCCAGTCCGCCGCCTGCACCACGGGCTCCTGCTGCGCATATTTCAGCGCCGAGGGCTGGGGCTTGATGCCTTCGGGGATGTCGTTGCGGCGGTGATAGCCCAGACCCAGCTCTTCGAGCCGGATCAGCATCTCGTCGGTGCCGTCGGTGCAATCGTTGGTGTAGACGAGGATGTCGGTGAAGCCCACGGCCATGTGATGGGCGAACCACTCCAGCAGGTAGGGGGCTTCGTCCTTCATCATCGACACCGCCAGAACGGTGCCGTGCGGGCTCTTGTGCTTCTTCAGATCGATCGTTCCGATCCTCTGTTCCAACACCTAGCGCAGCGCCTTCTTCGGCTCGATCCCGACCTGCTCGCACATCCTGTAGACGTAGCTGCCCGGAAGCGGCTCGTGCTTCTCCCACCACGGTTTGGTGCCGTTGGTGTAGAGGTGGACCGAAAGCGTGTTTTCCGTGAAATGGCCTTCCACGCGGCCGTAGGGATCATAGAAGATGTCGTTGAGCTGGAAAGGCACCGGGTAGAGCACGTCCACCGGCAGGGCGCGCTCGAAATCGCCCGTCTGCTTGGCGAACCAGGTGAAGGCCTGCGGGCCGAAGGCCGTGCGCTCCGCCTTGTAGATGCGCGCCGCGTGGCTCATCGTGTCCGGCAGGCGATCGTATTTCTTGCGCTGGTTCTTGTTCCACCAGGCCGGGTAGTCCGGCAGGTTGTCGTAGTAGTCCAGAAGCTGATCCATCAGTTCGCAGTTCTGGGGCAGGCCGACGACGCCGCAGTTGAGATTGCCCGAAAGCCCGTGCCCGCCGAAGACCCACTCCATCTCGTCCGGGAAGGGGCGGTGGCAGAAGGCATCGCAATCGATCCAGATCGCCCCCGTCTTGCGGATCATCTTGTAGCGGAAGACGTTGGACAGGAAGGAAGCCGAGGTGTCTTCCACCAGCGCCATGTCGATCTCCATGATCTCGCTGGCCGGGCGGATCTCCACGCCTTCGGGTGCGTTCTGCACGTCGTGGGTGCAGTAGAGCGTGGTGGGATGGCCCTGGATCACGTGGGATTTCAGGCACAGCTGGTTCAGGTAATGGAGCTTCTCGCCAATCCACAGCGATGCGACGGGCCGCCGTTCGGTCATCGGAAATACCTCGTAATGGAACTGCTCTTTCGCCAACGGATAGAGAGCGCGGAGCCACATGGCAACATGGTTTGCCGCCTGCCCGCCCCTGCGCCGCCGATCGTGGCGGGCGGGGCACGGGCGAAGGGCGGGCACGCGCACCTAGCCGCTTTGGCGGTTTACAGCCGCGCCACCACGCCCATAATCCGGGCAGGACAGCAGATCGGAGCACCCATTGGACACCCCCGGCGCGCAAGCGGCCAGAACGGCCGGCTTCTTCATGATGGACGGCACGCGCTACGAGCCGATGGCCATCTACCTCGCCGCTTCGCTGCGCCACCACCACGGGGATGCGCTGGCGCTCTATGCCTATGTTCCGGCCCAGAAGCGGGCCGAAGTGACGCCTCTCACGGAAAAGACGCTTGCCGATCTGAAGGTGGAGATCCGCGATCTGCCCCAACCGGATCTGGACGGCGGGATCTGGAAGGAGCCCTACCCTCACGGAAACAAGATGCTCGCCGCGCTGGACGACCGCCACTGCGACGTAAGCCTCTTCTTTGACACCGACATGGTCTGCGTAGCGCCGCTCGAACTGGACGGGCTGGTGCCCGAGGGCGCCGTTGCCGCGATGGTTTCGGACTACAAGACATGGGGCGGAAAGAACCGCTGGCAAAAGGCCTACGGTCTGTTCGGCCTCCAAGTGCCAGAGGAGCGGGTGCAGTTCCACCGTGGCCAGCGCCTGTGGTCTCCGCCCTATTTCAACGCGGGCTTCGTAGGCTTCCGCGAAGGCAGGGGTGCCGACGGGATGAGCTTTGCCGAGGCCTGGCTCGACACCGCCCGCCGGATCGATTTCGACACCAAGCTCGACGGCCTGCGCCCATTCCTCGACCAGGTCTCGCTTCCGGTGGCGATCCGCCGCCAGGGGCTGGCGTTCGAAATGCTCCCGCGGGCCTACAACCTGACGATCCAGAACGCCGAATATGACCCGGACGCGCAGCCGCGCATTCTGCACTACCACAAGCCCAAGTATCTCAAGGTCTGGCCCCAGGGCGCGGAGGCCTTCGAAGTCTGCCGCCGCATGGTGGGAGACAGGCGCTACGGGCGCCTGCGGGCGCGGTTCAAAGGATTTTTCGAAAACGATCTGACGGGCGTTCAGCAGAGCGATCCACCGGGCGCGGCTCAGCAATCCGGGTAGCCATACCCCCAGCGCCACGATAGCCCGGTGCAGGGCGCGCCGCCCAGCCGCACCGCCCCGAGCATCGTCTGCGCGATCAGCTTGTAGACCCGCACGACGTTCTCCGGCGACATCCCGTAGATCTCGCCCAGTTCGGTCTGGCGCGCCGCGGCCGTATCCTCCACGCAGGCCGCCAGCGCGTCATCGGCCGCCTGCCGAGCGCGCAGGCTTTGCAGGGCGTCCGGCGCATCCCCCGCCCGGTGATAGGCGCGATCATGGACGACGCAGCAGGCTTCCCACGGGGGCAGCGTGCCGTGGGCCTCTTCGAAGACCGGGATGCGCTCGGCGGCGAAGGCCCAGGCGGCGCTCTGCCAGCCCGAGCAGCCATCCGTGGTGAAAGGCGCCGGTGCCCGGCCGGCCTTTTCCACTTCCGCGATCAGCTTCTCATGGGCGCGCAACTCCACCCGCTCGTCGAGGCGCAGATCCGCCTGCCCGGCGTCCTGCGCCGTCGCGGCCGCGCCCGACAGCAGGGCGCCGAGCATCAGCAGAGCGGTATTTGAAACCCTACGGCGAGGCATCGCGGTAGGCCTTGGCTTCGAATTTCACGCCCAGCATGTCGCTCAGGGAGATCAGCAACCGCTGCAGCAGTGAAAGCTCCGCATGCCTTGCGATCACCTCACGCGCCAGCGCCGGCTCGTCGGTGATCAGCCCCGACACCCCGCGCGACAGCATCTGCGACATGGTGAGCGCGTCGTTCACCGTCCAGACGTAGACGGGCTTGCCCGCGGCCTCGGCCCGCCTCACCAGCCCACGTGTCGCAAGACCGGTGTTCACGGCGAGGAAATCCGCCTCCAGCGCCGTCAGATCCCCCACCGCCGTGGCCGCCAGCAGCCCCACGGTGGCCTCGGGCGCCAGGCCCTTCGTCTTTTCCACCGCCGGCAGCTTGAGGGACATGTAGGCGACCTGCGCTTCCATGCCCTCCTCGGCCACGATGTCCAGCACGCGCTGCTCCAGCATCACGTCGTGATCGTAGTATTTCAGCTCGATCAGGACCTTGGCACGATCCCGCGCCGCCTGAAGCACCTGCCGCAGCGTGGGCGTGCGCTCGCCGGCGTATTGCGGATCGAACCAGCTGCCGATGTCGATCTCCGCAAGCTCCTCGGCCGTCACGTCCCACACCTTCGTGGGCACGCCGGCAAGCTTCATGAAATCGCTGTCGTGCACCACGATGACCTCGCCATCCGCGGATTCCTGCACGTCGATCTCCACGTAGTCCGTGCCCACGCGCAGAGCCTCTTCGACGGCGGCCATCGTGTTCTCGGGCCGCGCGCCGGCGGCCCCCCGGTGCGCGATCACGACCGCGCCCTCGTGGGTGTCGATCGCGTTCAGCATGAGGTTGCCGGCGAAGCCGCCGACGAAGATCAGCGCCCCGGCGATCGGGCCGATGACCGCCAGCTTGCGCATCAGTCCGGGCAACTGCTCCGCCTTGGCGAGGTAGCCCGTGTCCACCACGCCCCCGGCCTCGGTGTAGGCATCCGCGATCAGCACGGCGAAGGCGCCCGAGGTGATCGTGGTGACGACGACATTCGCCACCACCCAGAACAGCACGGCAAGCAGCAGGAACAACGCCACCACCGCGAGATTGCCGCCGGACACCGGCGCGATGAACCGGGTGCCGATGGCGGCGAGGCCCAGCACGACGGCGCCGATCAGCAGGCTGATGGCCGCCCAGACGGCGAAACGGCGCAGGAAGCGGACCCGGAAGCCTTCCGTCAGCCGCGCGCTTTCTGCGAAGGCGGCGCCGGGGGCAATGCCGGAGAAGAGCACGAGCGGCAGCGTCAGCATCCACGTCAGAAGCCGGTTGATCAGCACCACGGCCATCACGGCCAGCACCGCCCCGATCAGGCCGACGGCCCGCAGGAACTCCGGGGGGCGCTCGGTGAGGTAGTAGTTGATGTCATAGGCGGTGAGATTGCGGGCGGCGATCCAGAGGCCGATCAGCAGGAATGGCGCCGCGATCAGAACGATGCGGAACGTCAGCCGCGCCGCAAGGCTGGCGACGGCGGGCAGGCGGGGCAGCACGCTGCCGAGCCCGGTGCGGAAGCCCCCCCGGCCGAAGGTCTGATCCGCAAGGTGGATCGACATCAGGAAGGCCGTGTCCAGCACGCCGGCGGTGATGATGACGGAGGCCGCCGCGATCAGGCAGACGAAGCCGACGGGCGACAGCAGGAAGTAGGCGATGTCCTGATCCGCCAGCGCCGGGTTGCCCGAAAGCCCGATGGCCACACGGATGATGAAGGCCGTCACCGGGGAGATCACGGCAATCGCCAGCAGCCCGAGCGCGACGTGGGACACGAGGAAACGCCACTTGAGATACCAGGCGTCTGAAAATGCGGCCAGAACGGGCCGGTTCGTTTCTAGCATGTTCGCCCTCGCGCTGGTTCGGAGCATGGACGCCCCGGCTTTTCTGCGCGAGTCTAGTGCCTTGGCGGCGCGGCTGTCACGCCGGAATTGGCAGGACTGCCCCCTTGATCCGCGGCGGCGGGGGTGCGAGCCTCACCGCGACCGTATCCTTTCGGGAAGGGAGCGACATGAAGAAAACCGGCCTGCTGCACGCCGAGTTGAGCCGCACCATCGCGGCGCTGGGGCATGGGGATTGCCTCGTGATCGGCGACGCGGGGCTGCCGGTGCCGGCGGGAACACCCTGCATCGATCTCGCGGTCTGCCTCGGCGTGCCGGACCTGTGGAGCGTGCTGGATACGGTGCTCGGCGAAATGCAGGTGGAGCGCGCCCTGATCGCCACCGAGGCATCGCCCGAAGTGCGCACCGCCTTCGAGGCGCGCCTGCCCTGCGGCTACGTCAGCCACGACGCGTTGAAACAGGCCAGCGCGGGGGCGCGGGCCGTGGTGCGCACGGGCGAGGCCACGCCCTACGCCAACATCGTCCTTTACGCCGGGGTTGCCTTCGGCTGATCAGCCGTCGCCCTGCGCCGGCTCGTCGGCGAGGACTTCCCGCCAGTAGTCGGTGATCTCGGGGTAGTGCCAGCGCGTATGGTGGTGCTTGAAGCCGATGTAGTCGCCTTCCTTCATGTTCACCAGATACTTGGGCTTGAGCGGCTCGCCATGGAAGGTCACGGCCGCCTGCCGCGCGCGCCGCGCCTTGATCCAGGGCATGTGATCCTTCAGGCGCGCGGCCCAGATGAAGGGGGCCATGTATTCCTGGGTGAATTTCACCGCCACGCCCTTGGGAAAGACGCGCAGGCTCCGCCCGGCCCATGCGCTGATCAGGTATTCGTTGCCCCCGGCGTAGAGCTTGGGCATCGGCGTGCCCTTCTCTGCCTTGGCCATGTGGATCGCCGGGTATTCCTCGCGCACCTTCTCGGCCATGAAGCGCCAGTCTTCCGGGTAGAAGGCCATCAGGGCGGTGTTGCCGAGGTAGAAGCGCTCGGGCAGGATCTTGTCCACCAGCCCCTGGAAGCGCCAGTAGGGGATCACGTGGCGTTGCAGCAGGTAGAGCCCGCGGCGGCGTTTCAGGCAATCGGCCATGTCCTGGACATCGCCCAGGATCGCGCTGTCCAGATCGATGTAGAGCGTTTCGTAGCCGTCGTGCAGGATGCCTTCCTTGAAGATCCCCATCTTCGGCAGCGAGCCGCCCCGGCTCGTCAGCGTTTCCAGCGGCAGGCCGAGATCGGGGAAGGGAATGGTTTCGATCCGGTCGTCCAGCCCCGCGCCGTCCTCGGTGAGGCAGACGAACCGGCAGGGGCTCTTGGTGCGCGCGAGAATGGCGTCCACCAGCCCGTTCACATAGGTGGAGGAATACTTCCGGGACCCCCACTTCACGAAGACAATCTGGATCGTACCTTGCTGCATGGGCCGAGGCTCTCCTGTGTTCATGGTGGCTGGCGGCAGTCGCTGCGGCAGTCGCATGGGCGGCGGCGGATTGTCAAGGCGGCGCATCGCGGCGCGACAGGCCGCAAATCCTTTGCGCGGAGCCCCGCCCAAGGCGTATCATCACCCCATGATCCGGCATCCTGCTCCCCTGCGGCGGGCCGTGGTGGCCCCTGCCTTCCTGGCCGCTTCCGCCCTCCTGTCGGCGCCAGCCGCGCTGGCCTGCGCCTTCCATGACTACGTTCCCCGGCCGGCGCTGACCGACGAGTTGGCGATGAGCGAAACCGTGCTGCTGGCCCGCCCTGACGCCGGCGCGCCCTTCCGCTTCATTCCGCAGGAGGCGCTGCGCGGAGGCGTGCAGGAGGTGGATCTGCCCTATCTCGTGGACAGCGGCACGCGCCGCCGCCTCTCGGCCAACCCGGAAGACCACGTGCTGTTCATCCGGCCCGACGACTACGGCGCCTGGGAGCGCAGCGTCTACGTGGACGGTGACGTGCGCGCGCTGCTGGAGCGGCTGGTGGCCGAGATCGAGCGCGAAGGCTACGTGTCGCTCGAACGCAGGGTGGAGATCTTCGGCCCCCTGATTGAATCCGAGCATCCCGTCCTTCAGGCGCTCGCCCTGCGCGAAGCCGATCAACTGCCCTACGAACTGATGCGCCTGCTGCCGCCGCCTTCGGACGTCGGCGCGCAGATCGCGGCCCTGCGCCAGCCGACGGCCGCCCAGACACACCCGATCCGCCTGCTCCTGCTCGGACTGAGCGAGGATCCGGCGGCGCGGGCCTACCTGCGCGCCGCGCTTGTTTCAGCCGCCGGCACCGGCAACACCCGAAACCTCGGCGCGCTCGCGGCGGCCTACGTGCAATCGGCGGGGCCGGAGGCCGTGGACGAAATCGCGCGCGCCTTCTTCGAAGCGCCGGGCGGCCCCCGCGACGGGCAGGCCGAACCGCTGATCGAAGCGCTGGCGATCCACGGCCAGCAGGGGGATCCGGCAACCACCGCAGCCATCCACCACAGGGTGGCGGGCCTGCTGCAGAGCCAGCCGGAGCTTCTGGCCCCCGTGGCCCGGCAGTTCGGGGGGCGGGCGGATTTCACGTTCGCCGATCTGGCCGCCGGGCTTCTTGCGCGGGGCGCGGTGCGCAGCCTTGAGGCTCGAAACTCCGCCGAGGAATATGTGCAGCGGGCGCGCCGCGTGGCCAGCGACGCCTTTCTCAGCGACTGACCCAAGGGCCGCGTAAAGAAAAACCCCCGCCGGAAACCGGCGGGGGTTCGCATTTCGATGGCGGAAGCTGATCAGGCGTCCTGCTTCCATTCCCAAGCGCCGGGGAACTCGCCGAGGCAATGCGCCACGGCCTCTTCGTCCACCTCGCCGGTCTTGACGATCTGGGCCACGAGCCCGCGCTTCTTGTCGTCGATGACCGAGGCCACTTCCACCGCGAGGCCCTGCGTGGCGAAGGTCTGGTTGTAGACGCGGGTGATCGCCATCTTGCGCAGATCGGGCTTGAAGATCTTGCCGACGCCGGTCTTCGGCAGTTCGGGCAGGATCTCGATGTATTTCGGATGCGCCGCCCGCTCGTGGACGTGCTTCTTGGCATAAGCCATCAGCTCTTCGACGGTGGTTTCGGCGCCCGCCACCAGTTCGACGTAGGCGCAGGGCAGTTCGCCCGCGAAGGAGTCGGGCTGGCCGATGGCCCCGGCGAAGGCCACGGCTTCATGGCCGGCCAGCGCTTCTTCGATTTCGGCCGGGTCGATGTTGTGCCCGCCGCGGATGATCAGATCCTTGGCGCGGCCGGTGATGTAGAGGTAGCCGTCGGCATCCAGGCGGCCGAGATCACCGGTGCGCAGGTATTTGCCGTCGGCGAAGAGGCCCACGTTCTTGTCGGCCTCGGTATAGGTGCCGCCGGTGATCACGCCCGGGTTGGTGATGCAGATCTCGCCCACCTCGTCCACGTCGCATTCACGCAGGATGTTGCCCGCGTCGTCGCAGTTCAGGATCTTCACCTCGGTGTAGGGGAAGGGAAGGCCCACGGAGCCGATCTTCTTCTCACCGTCGGTCGGGTTGCAGGAGACGAGGCAGGTGGCCTCCGTCATGCCGTAGCCCTCGATGATGTTCACGCCCGTGGCCTTCTCGAAGCGGTTGAACAGCTCCACGGGGAGCGGAGCGGAGCCGGAGAAGGCGGTTTTCAGGCTCGAAACATCCGCATCCACCGGGCGCTGCATCAGCGCGGAAATGGCGGTGGGCACGATGATGACGAAACTCACCTTGTAGCGCTCGACGAGCTTCCAGAAGTTGTCGAACACGCCTTCGCCGCGATAGCCTTGCGGCGTGGGGAACACCACGTGGGTGCCGGCGGTGATCGCGGACAGCATCACCGGGTAGGCCGCGAAGACGTGGAACATCGGCAGCGGCGCGATCATCGTGTCCTTCTCGTCGAACAGCAGACGATCGCCCAGCCAGCCGTTGTACATCATGCCGGAATACTTGTGCTGCGCCACTTTCGGCATGCCCGTGGTGCCACCGGTGTGGAAATAGGCCGCGACGCGATCCTCCTTCGAATCCTCGAAGTCCAGCGCATCGGCGCGCTGCTTCGCAATCGCCTTGTTGAAATCCATCACCTTCGCCTGGTGCGTGACGGGGTTCTTCGGGCGGATCAGCGGCACGATCCAGCTCTTGGGCGGCGTCAGGTAGCGCAGGAGATCCACTTCCAGCACGGTTTTGACATTCGGTGCCAGCGCCACGGCCTCGGCGGCCTTCTGAGCCACGTCCGTCCGCGGGAAGGCGCGCAGCGTCACCAGAACCTTCGCGCCCGTTTCGCGCAGGATGGCGCCGATCTGTTCGGGCTCCAGAAGCGGGTTGATCGGGTTCACGATGCCCGCGATCGCGCCGCCGATGAAGGAGATGACGGTCTCGTTGGCGTTGGGCAGCAGGTAGGCCACCACGTCGTTTTCACCCACGCCAAGGCTGCGGAACAGGTTCGCCGCCTGCGTGGACTTGCCCTTCAGCTCCGCCCAGGAAAGCGTCTCGGCCTTGTCCTTGGGGCCGGAGGTGATCTGGAAGGTGACGGCCGGACGATCCGGAAACTTCGCCGTCGTTTCCGACAGCAGGCCGTAGAGCGTGGTCGGCACGTTGCGCTCCTCCCACGGGCGCTCCGCCTCCATCGCTTTCACATCTTCTGCCGTCGCGAATCTCCGCGCTTGCTGCGCCATCGTCAAACCCTCCCCTTTGGCCGTTGTTCACGGGTATCTTGGCAGCCAAAATGCAGGGTTGCCGCGATCAGCACAAGAGAGGCCTGCCGCTCTACGCAGCGTCACATTCCGATTGCGGCGGCGGGTGCCCCTACGGCAGCCCCGCCTTCCGCGGCGGATCAGGCCGCGCTGGCGCCTTCGGTAAACTGAAGCCGCGCGAGCCGGGCATAGAGCCCGCCTTCCGCCACGAGCGAATCGTGGGTGCCCTCGGCAACGATCCGGCCCTTGTCGAAGACGAGGATCCTGTCGGCCTTCTTCACCGTGGCCAGCCGGTGCGCCACCACCAGGGTGGTGCGCGTGGCGCTCATCACGTCGACCGCCTGCTGCACCGCGCGCTCGCTTTCGGCGTCCAGCGCTGAAGTGGCTTCGTCCAGCAGCAGGATGGGCGCGTCGCGCAGGATCGCGCGCGCGATGGCGATCCGCTGCTTCTGCCCGCCAGACAGCATCACGCCGCGCTCGCCGACCTGGCTCTCGTAGCCTTCTGGCAGCTCCATCAGGAAATCATGGGCCGCGGCGGCCTTCGCGGCCGCCTCCACCTCGGCGTCGGTGGCATCCGGGCGGCCGAAACGGATGTTCTCCCGCGCGGTCATGCCGAAGATCACCGGATCCTGCGGCACCAGCGCGATGTTCTGCCGGAAGGCGCTGCGCGCCATGGACTTCACGTCCACCCCATCGATGCGGATCTCGCCAGACGTCGGATCGTAGAACCGCAGCAGGAGTTGCAGGATCGTGGATTTGCCGGCGCCGGACGGGCCTACGAGGGCAACGGTCTCGCCCGGAGCCACCGTCAGGTTGATGCCGTCCAGCGCGGCCACGCCACGACGGGAGGGGTAGTGGAAGGTGACCTGATCGAACACGATCTCGCCCTTGCAGGGCACCACGGGCGGCACCGGATCCTGCGGATCGAGCACGTCATCCGGCGCGTTCAGCAGCTCCACCAGCCGTTCCGTCGCCCCGGCCGCGCGCTGCAACTCGCTCCAGATCTCCGACAGCGCGCCGACGGAGCCCGCCACCATCACCGCGTAGATCACGAATTGCACCAGCGCGCCCACCGTCATCTCGCCGGCGCGCACGTCCCGCGCCCCGATCCAGAGCACCCCGACGACACCGGAAAAGATCAGGAAGATCACGATCACCGTCATCACGGACCGGGTGGTGATCCGCCGCAAGGCCACATCGTAGGATTTCTCCGTCACCCGGCCAAAGCCGGCCCGTGTCAGCGCCTCATGGGTGAAGGCCTGCACCGTCTGGACGGCCCCGAGCGCCTCGGAGGCGTTGGCCGAGCTGGCGGCGATCCAATCCTGGTTCTCGCGGCTCAGAACGCGCAGCCGGCGCCCCAACACGATGATCGGCACGATCACCACGGGCACGATCAGCAGAACCAGCCCGGTGAGCTTGAGGCTGGTGAAGAGCATCAGCACCATGCCGCCTGCGAGGATCAGCATGTTGCGCAGGGCGACCGAGACCGAGGACCCGATCACCGACTGGATCACCGTCGTATCCGTCGTGATGCGGGACAGCACCTCGCCCGTCTGAAGGGTTTCGTAGAACCGGGGGCTCAGACCGATGACGCGATCGAACACCGCCTTGCGGATATCGGCCACCACGCGTTCGCCGAGCCGCGTGACCATGTAGTAACGCAGCCCCGTGCCGAGGGCGAGCAGCGAAGCGATGGCCAGCGCGGCGGCGAAGTAGCTGTCCAGAAGCTCCGTTTCGCCGGTCGAGAAGGAATCCACCACCCGTCGGACCGCCAGCGGCAGCGCAAGGGAGACGCCGGCCGTCAGAACAAGGGCAACACCGGCCAGAGCGACGTAGAACCGATACGGGAGTACGAAGGGCCAAAGGCCCGCCAATGCGCCCACGCGCTTGGATTTTTCCCTGTCCTCGGCCCGGGCCGCCTGAGTGTTTGCCATGGGTTTCGCCCCGCGTTTCATACCGTCTGCCACGGCAGTAAAGGTTGGGCGTATGGCGGGCAAGGGCGCATTCGTCGCGCCCCGGCTGGCGTCCATGGGGAAGCGAAGCGGGAGGGGCACCTGGCGAAGGGAGATTGGAGCGGGTAGCGGGAATCGAACCCGCACCTCAAGCTTGGAAGGCTCTTATGATACCATTTCACCATACCCGCTCGGTGTCGCCGTGGTATGCCAAGGCCGCGGGAGCGTCAAGAGCTGCGATACCGCGAGGCCGGGCGCTTGCTTCCGCCTTGGCAACAAGGGGCAAAGGCCGCATGCTGTCGGGTTGGCTGGCACGGCGCGAGGCATATTGCACGTGCCTTCGGGCCATCTTCCCGAACACGAAAAACCCCGCGGCGAGGCGGGGCATTTCGTAGGATCTCGGGCTAATCGTATTGAGAGTTAGTGGCTTTTTATTAGGTTTGGCGGTGACCTACTCTCCCACGTCTTGAGACGCAGTACCATCGGCGCGGCTGTGCTTAACTTCCGAGTTCGGGATGGGATCGGGTGTTTCAC
>NZ_FWFQ01000005.1 GCF_900172235.1 Pseudoruegeria aquimaris
AACGTCCGCGTGGTCAGGACCGTCGACCGAGACCTCTACCGCGAACGCAACAAGGTCGAACGGTTCTTCAATCGTCTCAAACACTTCCGCGGCATCGCAACGCGATACTTCAAAACCGCAGCAAACTTCCTCGCCGCACTTCACCTCGCTTGCTCAAGGCTCTGGATCAGACATTATGAGTCCACGACCTAGGCGGCCCTATTCTGTTTTCTGGGGAAAAGTTGCTTCAGCCCTAACCGTGCGCAAGCACCGGGACGTCTGACCAAGTGGGCGCCGATAGCGGCATAGAGGAATAGCGCACCGTTTCCGGTTCCAGCCCATCCCGACGCCACCGCAACAACGTCTGGCGCGGGGTTTCCCCGAACAAGTCCCTGTATTGCTGCGAAAATCGTCCGAAATGAGAGAAACCCGCCTCGGAGGCGGCGCGCGTCACCGTTCCGCGTTCCAAACCCATGTCCTCGAAACGCGCCAGCATCTTGCGAAACAATCCCATGCGCAGGCGCAGGGCGTATTCGTAGGGGCCGATGCCAAAGACCTCGTGAAAGAGCCGGTAGAGCGTGCGCTCAGACACGCCGGCGACTGCGGCCATTTCGGCCACGGTGGGCAGGTCTTCAGCTGCGGTCTCACGCAAGAGATCCAACACCTGTTTGAGAGCGGCAGGATTCCGGTTCACTGTCGCAAAGGGCTTGGCTTCCGGGCGGACCAACCTCGCCAGGTCGAGAGACAGGCGTTCTTCGGCCACATACACCTGCGTGGAATCTGGAAAAGGTGTGGTTGCGCAAATGTCCAGAATCCTGCGTGCGCGCATCACCACGCGGTGTGCGACGGCCTGGTCAAGATGCGAGCAGATCGGCAGGCGATCGGGCAAACCCAGCCTGCGCTGCAAAACGGGTGACAGGAAAAAGCCAACGGACTCCACCCCGACGGGCAGAACGCCGTCCACTTCTCCACCCGGCGTGTAGACCAGCAGCTGGTCCGGTCCGAACGGTCGGCCGAACAGGGAAAGGTCGTCGCTGGCCTTCAGTACGAAGGTCAGGAACAGGCCCGGCTCGCAGAGGCTTTCGCGCGCGTGCATGGAGGCCTGCGTCCAATACCAGTGAATTCGCATATTCGGCAGCACGGCAACCTGGATGCGCAACCCAAGAGGCCCACGGCTGAGTTGCAGGCGCTCGCCCTCCCAGCCCTCACCGGTCCCCGAGGCATAGAGTGCCTCGATGTCACGAAAACTCTGTTCGATGAAGGCCGCCATTGAAATGTATCCTCGAAACCGCAAGAAACGTTAGGGCCCTGGCAACTGACGGTAAACAGAAATCTCCGGCGGACACTCTCGGCGCGAACTCAACCACGCGAAACTTTGGCAGGATTCGGATAGTTAAGCCGGCTGCGAATGTGCAAATAGTCATGCGGTTCCACAAACCCCACCTCTTCGAAGGAGACTGCCGCCATGCGCATTTTCCAAGGTTTCGTTGCCGCGATTTCAGTCCTGGCTTCCGTGAGTTCCGCAACACTTTCAAGTGCCGAAGAGATCGATCCGTCAGACCCGACGCGGATTTACACATTTGTTGGCGCGGGGCCAAAATACACGCGCTACGCCAATGGTGAGAGCATGTGGGAGATGCGCGTTTCGGGCAATGTCGGCTTGGAGAAGGACATGATCTTCTTCGACCTCGGCTATGGCGCGCATGATGGCACCGCCACGCCGGGAAAGAACAACGGGCTGACCAATGGGCGCGTGCGCTGGTTCCACCTGCCGCAGATGGACTACTCGGTCACCAGCGGCTATCGCGGCTGGGCGACGCAGGTCGACCTGCAGTTCGCGGGCCAGATCAAGGGCACCGACGCGCAGAACACCCTGTCTATCGGCGCCCTTCCCGCATTTGGCATCAATGAGCAGTGGAGCTTCTATCTGCCGGTCAACCTCGTCAACGGGTTCGACAAGAACTTCGATACGCATCTGGGGGCAGGCATCAACGTCTCGCCGCTGCTGGTCTACTCGCCGGACAACTGGTGGAATGGCGCGTTCGTCCAGTTCTGGCCGGGCTATACGCGGTTCTTCTCGGGCGACCTGGACGGGACAGGTGGCGCGAACCTGGATCTGACCATTGGCGGACTGATTACCGACAACGTCAGCTGGAGTCTGCTGACCCAGATCAACCTTGACAAAGACTTCAAACGGTTCGGCCCCGGGGCAGGGCTTGCAAACGACTGGAATGCCTTCCTGACGATAACCACCTACTTCTGACGCGAGGATCCATCCATGATCCGGATTTTCCATGGCGTTCTGCTTGTCAGCCTTGTGACGGCCAGTGCCGCACTTGCCGAAGAGCCAGTCATGGAGGGCGTGCCGCCCGCGCCTGAGACGATGGTGACCTTCGGCAACTATCGCGTGCATCCTTTCAACACCTGGGCCTTCCGAAACGCCGGCGCCGTGCTGAACGTGCAGATGGTTCCGCGCGGCGGCGATGTCGCGGATTTCGTCGATGCGCCCGACGATGCCATCGGCCGGATGATGGTCACCGATGCCGAGGGCAAGGAAAGGACCGTGGATGACATCCTTGCCGAAAGCTACACCGACGGCTTCCTGGTGCTGAAGGATAACCGTGTCCTGTTCGAGCGCTACTACAACGGCAATGACCGCCACCACCAGCACAGCTGGTTCTCGGTCACCAAGTCGCTGACCAGCACCGCCGCAGGGATCCTTGTAGCGGAAGGCAAGCTGGATCTCGATGCTTCGCCCGCCGACTACATCCCCGAACTCAAGGGCAGCGGGTTCGAGCGGGTGACGATCCAGAACGTTCTGGACCATTCCAGCTCGATCGACTTCAAGGAAAACTACACCGACCCGGACTCGGACTTCCTGAGATACTACGGCCCGGCGCTGAACATGGCCTACGTTCCGGGCGCCCGCGACGCCAAACCGGGCGAGACCGAGATCTATGGCGTGCATGACTTCCTGGGCAAGTTCATCCGCCCGGTGGAGGGCGAAACGCCGGGCGACGTGTTCGACTACAACTCGGCCAATTCCGACGTTCTGGGCTGGGTGATCGCGCGGGTGTCGGGCATGCCCTATACCGATTTCATCTGGCAGCACCTCTGGTCGAAGCTGGGCGCCGAACATGACGCCTACATCGCGGTGGACCGGGCGCTGCAGGGCGTCGCGACGGGCGGGTTCAACTCTACCCTGCGGGACGCGGCGCGCTTCGGCGCCATGATCCTCAACCGCGGCCAGTGGAACGGCCGCCAGATCGTGCCCGCCGAGTGGGTCGATGCCTCGCTGCAACTGGCCGACAAGGACAAGGCCAAGATGGCCGCGAACGAGAAATACAAGGGCACGCCCTATATCGCCTACAAGAACATGTGGTGGGTCTTTGATGAGACCAAGGGCGAATATGCCGGGATCGGCATCCACGGCCAGGTCATCTACATCAACCGCGACGCCGGCGTGGTGATTGCCATGTTCTCAAGCCAGCCGCAGGCCTCGGCCGCGGGCAACATCCCGTTCTGGAACAAGATGAACGCCGTCCGCGCCATCGCGGCGGCGCTGAAGGAGTGACGACAATGCGAAAACATCTTTTGACGCTGTTTGGCATGTTTGCGGGCCTACTGGCTCTGGCTGGGGCATCGTTTGCCGATGAGTTCAAGGTCGAGGGCTATACCAACGGCCTGAGTTTCGCCCCCGGCGAGACGCTGGAGTTCCACGTCTCGACCCCGGCACCGAGCTACGACATCACGATCGCCCGCAGCGGCGTGACCGAGGAGGTCGTGTGGCGCAAGGAGGGCATCAAGGGCGGCGACCACCCCACACCCGAGGATGCCTATGCAAAGGGGCCTGGCTGGCCGGTGTCGGAAAGCCTGGAAATTCCCGCCGACTGGCGCAGCGGCTTCTACATCGTCACCTTCCGCGCCACCTCGGAAGACGGTCGGATCGCGGAGTGGGAGCATTTCTTCGTGCTGCGTTCGGCCAATCCCGGGCAGGAAAACGACGCGCTTCTGGTCATCGCCACCTCGACCTACAACGCCTACAACAACTGGGGCGGCTGCAACCTGTATGAAGGCTGCTACGAGGTGAGCCTGCACCGCCCGATCATGCGCGGGCTGATCTCGAAGCCCGATATCGAACGCTCGCGCATCGCCGATACCGGCGAGCCGGCCGAAGGTTTCGTGCCGGATTACCTGAACTGGATGCAGGAACATGATTTCCCGATGTGGGTGGGCGCTGCCGGCTGGGCCAGCTACGAACAGCATTTCGTCCGCTGGGCCGAGGCCGAGGGCTACAGCTTTGACTACGCCACCAGCGAGGATCTGGAGTTCCGGCCCGAGCTGTTGGACAACTACAAGCTGATGATCTCGGTCGGCCATGACGAATACTGGTCGTGGAACATGCGCGACGCGGTGGAAAGCCGGATCGAGAAGGGGCTGAACGTGGCTTGGTTCGTGGGCAACTCGGTCTACTGGCAGACCCGCTATTCCGAGGACGGCACGGCGATGATCAGCTACAAGAACGACGCGCATGAGAAGGATCCGGTCAAGGGCACCGACCAGGCGCATCTGCTGACCACGATCTGGTCGGACCGGTCGCTGAACCGGCCCGAGGCCTCGCTGCTGGGGCTGTCCTTCAACTATGCCGGCTATACGCGGATCGGCGGCGCCACCCCGCACAGCTCGGGCGGCTATCAGGTCTATCGCCCCGACCATTGGGTGTTCGAGGGCACCGGTCTGCGCTGGGGTGACAATCTGGGCGTGAAAGACACCATCGTCGGTTACGAGGTGGACGGGCTGCGCTACACCATCGACGAGGAAGGCTTCCCCGTGCCCACCGGCGAAGGTGGCACGCCCAAGGATGCGATCATCCTCGGCATGGCGCCGGCCTCGCTCTGGAACCCCGAGGAGACGCCCGAAAGCTTCATGGCGCATACCTCGGACGCCGAGGTGGCCGCCATTGCGCTCTACGGCGATCGCACCAAGTGGCCGCGCTTCAAGCGCGGGATGGCGGCAATGGTGATCTTCGACCGCGGCGAGGGCACCGTGTTCAACGCCGGATCGACCGACTGGGTGCACGGGCTGGTCGGCGGCGACGCCAAGGTCGAACAGGTTACGCGCAACGTGCTGAACCGGTTGGCACAATAAGTCTCTCGGGGGCCGTTTGTTCGGCCCCCATCCACAACGCCAGATCGAACCACAAGCCATGATCCGACAGTTGTTTTTCGTCGCTGCCCTGAGCTCCTGCCCCGTTTTGGCAACCGCAGAGCAGACGGACATACCGGACTACTTGGAGTTGTCGCTCACGCCCCAATACCAATCGCTGTCACGGGACGGCGGGCACAACGGGAATTATGAGCTCGACTTCATGGGGCTCAAGACGCTGCGGCAGGGCGGCGAAGGTCTGGGTGCAACACGTCTTGGCTGGTGGTGGCTGCGCAACGAAACCGTCTCGGGGCTCAGCACCAACGCACTGGCCAGCCGAGCGGGGCTCTTGTGGGACTTCAACGACGGCGATGCGCCGGAGCCGGGCAATTTCCTGGGCGTCTTCGCCCTCCAGCAAAGCTTTGCCGACGACAAGGGCCTTCTCCAGATCGGCAAGCTCTATCCCGGAAATGACTTCGCAGAGAGCGAATACTGGGGTGATGACCGAGGCACGTTCATGTCCACGATGATGTCCGGCGACGTGGCAGGCCGCTGGTTCAGCACTATCGGCTTGGGCGCAAACGCGGCGTGGTTCGGGGATGGATGGCATCTCCGCGCTGGTGTCGTCGATGCTCAGGCCGAGGATCCTTATTTCGACTTCGACAGCCTGAAGAAGGGAAGGTTCCTGTGGCAGGCCGAACTGGGCCTGACCCCGGATTGGGGCGGTGACTTCACACAGATCGCGCTCAGCCCCTACATGATCGACCGCACTGATCATCTGAGCCGCGAGCGCGGTTTCGTGGCCGCCTTCACCCATGAATGGGACGATTTCGCGGTATTTGGCCGTTATACTTGGCGCGACGGCGGCACCGCCCTGACACCGGCCGACGAGGCTGAAGAACTGGCTGTGCAGCGCGGCGGGTTCCTGGGGTTCGCCTGGAACGCGCCGTTTGACCGCGAGGATGACCGCATCGCCGTGGCCCTGATGCATGGCGAGCCGACGCCGCTGGCGCGTGCGGGCGGGCTGAACACGCAGACCGGGATCGAGGCCTACTGGTCGATTGAGCCCAACCCCTGGACAGTGATCACGCCGGACGTTCAGGTGGTGCGGACGGCATCGGGCGAAATCGAGACCATCCTAGGCCTGCGCCTGAAGGTGCGCTTTCAGAAATCCTGGCAGTGATCGCATCGCTTGAATTGACGCGCAAGATCTTCAGAGCTTCGAAATTCCACGGCAGTTTCACGAGTTCTCCAGACCCTCGTAGCCTTTCCGGCCTTTTTGCCTCCGCAACGATGCGACACGGAAGCAATTTACCATGGCTTGTCTGGGTAAGTAACACGGACCGAATCGGCGACCAGCAAGACGAGCCCGTCCGCCCGGGATAGGATCGTCTGCCAGTTCGCCTTGACCACCTTCGGCGACTGCCCAAGCCATCGTTTTCGACATCTCGACCAGGCCTCACACCCATGGCGACGATGCCTGCACCGACCCGCGACACGCGATACCAGCAGTGCGAAAACTAATGGGTAATTCGCGCAAGTCTATGCGGCGAGCGCAAGCTTATGGGCGGTCATACAATCGCCTAGAAATCGAGGTTCTCCACGCTCAGCGCGTTATTTTGGATGAACTCGCGGCGCGGTTCCACCACGTCCCCCATCAGCTTGGTGAAGATGTCGTCCGCCTCGGCGAGATCGTCCACCTTCACCTGCAGCAGGGTGCGGGCCTCCGGGTCCAGCGTGGTTTCCCACAGCTGATCCGGGTTCATCTCCCCGAGCCCCTTGTAGCGCTGGAGCGTCAGCCCCTTCTCGCCTTCGGCGAGCACCGCGCGCAGCAGCTCCGTCGGGCCGTGGATCATCTGGCTGCGCTCCTTGCGCACCAGGTTTGCCGGATCGGAGAAGGTGCTGCGGATCGGCTGGGAGACCTCGGACAGCCGGCGCGCCTCGCCGGAGCGCAGCACGGCACCATCCAGCGTGCGGATCTCTTCAACGCCGCGCAGAACACGGGTCAGGCGGATGCCGTGATCCTGCGTGATCCGCCCCTGCCATCCGCGCTCGTATTCCACGGCCACCATGTCGAGCCGGCGCGCAACGGCTTCCGCCACCGCCTGCAGATCGGCATCCGCCCGGCCGGGGTCGAAGGCGCCCGCCAGCGCGGCCTGTTCAAGGATGTGGCGCGGGTAATGGGTGGGGAAGGCATCCAGGATGCGCTTGAAGTTCCGCGCCCCTTCCACCACGCGCCCCAGATCGGCACCGGCGATCTCCTCGCCGCTGGGCAGGCGCAGGATCGCGCCGTCGATGCCCTGTTCGATCAGGTAATCCTCCAGCGCGGCCTGATCCTTCAGATACACCTCGGAGCGGCCCCGGCTCACCTTGTAGAGCGGCGGCTGCGCGATGTAGAGGTAGCCACCTTCGATCAGCTCGGGCATCTGGCGGAAGAAGAACGTCAGCAGAAGCGTCCGGATGTGGGCGCCGTCCACGTCGGCATCGGTCATGATGATGACCTTGTGGTAGCGCAGTTTCTCGATGTTGAACTCGTCGCGCCCGATGCCGGTGCCCAGCGCGGTGATCAGCGTGCCGATCTCCTGGCTGGAGAGCATCCTGTCGAAGCGGGCGCGCTCCACGTTCAGGATCTTGCCGCGCAGGGGCAGAACCGCCTGGTTGTGGCGCGAACGACCCTGCTTGGCGGAACCGCCGGCGGAGTCACCCTCCACGAGGAACAGCTCGGACTTGCCGGGATCCTTCTCCTGGCAGTCGGCCAGTTTGCCGGGCAGGCTTGCCACGTCCATCGCCGTCTTGCGGCGGGTCAGCTCGCGCGCCTTGCGGGCCGCCTCGCGGGCCAGGGCGGCTTCGATGATCTTGCCGACGATCTGCTTGGCTTCGTTGGGGTGCTCCTCGAACCACTCCGAAAGCTTCTCGTTCATCAGCCCCTCGACGGCGGGGCGCACCTCGGAGGAGACCAGCTTGTCTTTGGTCTGGGAGGAGAACTTGGGATCGGGCACCTTCACCGAAAGCACGCAGGTCAGGCCCTCGCGGGCGTCATCGCCGGTGAAGTTCACCTTCTCGCGCTTCGCGATGCCGGAGGATTGGGCGTAGTTGTTGATCGTGCGGGTCAGCGCCCCCCGGAAACCCGCCAGGTGCGTGCCGCCGTCGCGCTGCGGGATGTTGTTGGTGAAGGGCAGAACCGTCTCATGGTAGCTGTCGTTCCACCACATGGCGACCTCGATGCCGATGCCATCCCGCTCGCCGGTGACGAAGATGGGATCCTCCATCGTTGAGGTCTTGTGCCGATCGAGGTAGCGCACGAACTCCTGCACGCCGCCCTCGTAGTAGAGTTCGCTGCGCAGCGGCTCCGCCGGGCGTTCGTCTTCCAGGATGATCCGCACGCCGGAGTTCAGGAATGCCAGTTCGCGCAGGCGGTTTTCCAGCGTCTTGAAGGAATAGTCGAGGTTGGAGAACGTATCGGTGGACGCCATGAACCGCACTTCCGTGCCGGTCCGGTCGCCGCATTCGCCGACGACCTCGAGGTGCTTCACCGTCTCGCCGCGCTCGAACCGGGCGAAATGCTCCTTCCCGTCCCGCCAGATCCGCAGCTCAAGCCAGTCCGACAGGGCGTTCACGACCGAAACACCCACGCCGTGGAGGCCACCGGACACCTTGTAGGAGTTGCTGTCGAACTTCCCGCCCGCGTGCAGCTGGGTCATGATGACCTCCGCCGCCGAGACCCCTTCCTCGGGGTGGATGTCCACCGGGATCCCGCGCCCGTTGTCGGCCACGGACACGCTGGAATCCGCGTGGATCTTCACGGACACGGCGTCGGCGTGGCCCGCGAGAGCCTCGTCGATCCCGTTGTCCACGACCTCGTAAACCATGTGGTGCAGCCCCGAGCCGTCATCGGTATCACCGATATACATGCCGGGCCGCTTCCGAACAGCTTCCAACCCTTTGAGAACCTTGATGGAATCGGCACCATACTCGGCCGGGGTCTGCTCGTTTTCGGACATGCGCGCCTTCCTTCTTATTTGGGTGATTTTATACGGAAACGGCAGAGGAATGTCACGCGGATTGACCCATTTTTTGCGTCGCCACGCCAGCCCGAAAGGCCCCCAAGCCGACGCCGCCCCGCACCCCTCAGGTGAATGGAATCACCAGCCCCACGAGGATCAGAAGCGCCCCTGCCGAAAGATTCATCCGGCGCAGCGCATCCGGCGAAGAAAGTACCGCGCGCACCCTGTCCACGAAGATCGCCAGCAGGAGGTTTCCGGCCAGCGGCACGGCCATGGACACCCCCACCATGGCTGCGATGTCCCAGCCGGTGATGTTGCTCAGATCGAAGAACCCGGGCAAGACCCCCATGTAGAACAGGATCGCCTTCGGGTTGCCGAGGATCACCGCCAGCCCCGCAAGGAACCCGGCCCACGTGCCCGGGCGCGTCAACCGGCTGTCGGTGGTGATCGCCCGGTCCGCCTTGAGGATCAGCGCCACGCCCATGGCCAGGAACATGGCGCTGGCCACGATGCGCAGCAGCAACAGGAAGCCGGCATATTGCGCCACGATCCAACTCACGCCCCAGATGGCCAGGAGCGGCCACAGCAGATCCCCGACGACGACACCCAGCGCCAGCGGCCAGGCCGCATGGAACCCGCCCGCCATCGCCCGCGCCAGCAGCGCCACCCAGACAGGCCCCGGCGTCAGGAACAGGATCGCAACTGCGCCGGCATAGAGCAGGAGATCCGAAAGCGTGATCGTCATGGTGAGGGTCAGCCTTCGAGCAGGCGGGCCTCGGAGACCCCGCCCCGCTCCGTCACCTCGATCGCCGCCGCCCGGCTGCCCAGTTCCTCGAACAGCTCCGGCCCGGTGCCCGTCATGAAGGCCTGGGCGCCGAGCGCACAGATCTCATCGTAGAGCGCGGCGCGGCGGCTTGCGTCCAGATGCGCTGCGATCTCGTCCAGCAACAGGATCGGCGGCGCACCCACCTCTTCGGCCAGCGCGCGCCCGTTGGCGAGGATGAGCGACACGAGAAGCGCCTTCTGCTCACCCGTGGAACAATCCTTCGCCGGAATCCCCTTCGCGGCGTAGACGGCACCGAGATCGGCGCGATGCGGCCCTGCCAGCGTGCGGCCAGCCCGCAGATCCAACGGGCGCCCTTCGCGCAAAGCATCCAGCAGATCGTCCTCGCTCTCCGGGCCATGCGCCGCCCCTTCCGCAAACAGCAGAGTCAGGTCAGCCACCGGGAAAGCCGTCCCGGCCGCCCGCTGGGCCGTCGTCAGGGCCGCGACGGTGCGTTTGCGGTTGGCGATGATCTCGGAGCCGGCCACGGCCATCTGCGCCTCCAGCGCCCGATACCAATGCGGATCGCCGATCTGCTCCTTCAGCAGCCGGTTGCGCTCCCGCATGGCCTTCTCGTAGGTGATCGTCGCCTCGGCGTGGGCAGGTTCGAAACTCAACGTCATCCGGTCGAGGAACCTGCGCCGCCCTTCCGCGCCTTCGATCCAGAGCCTGTCCATCGACGGCAGCAACCAGAGCACCCGGGCAATCCGCCCGAGCTGAACCTGCGTCGCGGCCTTGCCATCCACCTGGACGCTGCGCGCCGCCCCCTGTTCGGACCAGGTCTCCACCTCGTTGACCCTGCCCCCGCTGTCCACCACCGCCGAAACCTTCCAGCCCAGCGCCTCGGGGCGCCGGGTCATCTCGGCCGCCGCGACCCGCCGCATCCCGCGGCCCGGCGAAAGCAGGCTCACCGCCTCCAAGATGTTGGTCTTGCCGGCCCCGTTGGGGCCGTGAATGGCCACCGGGCGCCCGTCCAGCACGAAGCGGGCCGCCTTGTGCGACCGGAAATGGGAAAGCTTCAGTTCACGCAAAAAGAGGCGGCTCATGAGCCGCCCCTCGTGTTGTCGCCCCGGACACTTTGTTCCGGAAATATCCCCGCCGGAGGCATGAAGTCCGCCTTGCCCGCGCTCAGACGCGCATCGGCATCACGACGTATACCGCGCTCTCGTCATTGCCCTCGCGCATCAACGTCGGATCGCCGGCGGAGTTGAACAGGAACACGGCATTCTCGCGGTCCACCTGGCTCGCGATCTCCAGAAGATATTTGGCGTTGAAGCCGATCTCGAGGCGCTCGTCGCTGTAGGCGACGGCCAGCTCTTCCTCGGCGGCGCCGCTGTCGGGCGCGTTCACCGAAAGCACGAGGCGATCTTCGTCCAGCGCCAGCTTCACCGCGCGGGAGCGCTCGGAAGAGACCGTCGCCACGCGGTCCACGGCCTGGGCGAACTCGCCCGCATCCACTTCGAGGCGGCGGGTGTTGCCGGCCGGGATGACGCGCGTGTAATCCGGGAAGGTGCCGTCGATGACCTTCGAGGTGAGCGTGATTTCGGGAGTGGCGAAGCGCACCTTGGTTTCGGACACCGACACCACGATCTCCGCCTCGTCGTCCTCCAGCAGCTTGCGCAGCTCGCCCACCGTCTTGCGGGGCACGATCACGCCGGGCATCTCCTCGGCGCCCGGCGGCAGATCCGTGTCGATCCGGGCAAGGCGGTGGCCATCCGTCGCCACGGCGCGCAGCACCTTGCCGTCCGCCCCCTGCGCCACGTGCAGGTAGACGCCGTTCAGGTAGTAGCGCGTTTCCTCGGTGGAAATGGCGAATTTCGACTTGTCGAACAGGCGCCGCAGCGCCGGAGCCGGCGCAGAGAAATTCGCCGTGTATTCGGACGACGCCATGACCGGGAAGTCTTCCTTGGGCAGCGTCGCCAGCGAGAAGTTGGAACGGCCCGCTTCCACCGTGAGGCGGCCAGACGCGGCTTCTTCCGTCAGTTGCACGAGCGCACCGTCGGGCAGCTTACGCACGATTTCATGCAGGGTCACGGCGGAAACGGTCGTCGCACCTGCACGCTCCACCTGTGCCAGCGTCCTGTCCACCACCTCGATGTCCAGGTCCGTGGCGCGGAAGCTCACGTGTTCGCCTTCGGCTTCGATCAGCACATTGGCAAGGATCGGGATCGTATTGCGGCGTTCCACGACCGATTGCGCCTGTGCGACCGCCTTCAACAGCGTGCCGCGTTCAATGCTGATCTTCATAACCCTCGCTCCTGACAGCTATCGGGGCGACGAAGGTATCCCATTCGTGCCCCGGCTCAAGTGTTTTTTCGGACTGTCCGTCGGATTGAGTCGGGCGTCAAGCGCAGACGCCCGTCTCCCCTGTTTCACCTAGGCCTCAAGGCTTCGGCGCAACAGTTCGAGGTCTTCCGCGATCTGGTGATCGTGGCCCTTCAACTCCTCGATGCGCTTCACCCCGTGCATGACGGTGGTGTGATCGCGCCCGCCGAAGCGGCGGCCGATCTCGGGCAAGGAGCGGCTGGTAAGCTGCTTGGAAAGATACATGGCCACCTGGCGGGGCCGGGCGATGGTGCGCGCGCGCTTGGGCCCGATCATCTCGGACAGGCGGATGTTGTAGTGTTCGCTCACCTTGCGCTGGATTTCCTCGATGGTGATCTTGCGATCCGAGGCCCGCAGGATGTCGGCGAGGCAGTCCTGCGCGAGATCGAGCGTGATCTCCCGGCCCACGAGCGAGGCGAAGGCGAAGAGCCGCGTCAGCGCGCCTTCCAGAACCCGCACGTTCGTCGAGATGCGGTGGGCCAGAAATTCGAGGATGCCCGGCGCCAGCACCAGGTCCGGATACTGCTTGCGGTATTGCTCGACCTTCTGCTGAAGGATGCCGAGGCGCAGTTCGTAGTCCGTTGGATGCAGATCCACCACGAGGCCGCTCTGCAGGCGGGATTTGATCCGCTCTTCAAGATCCTTGATCTCACCCGGCGCGCGATCGGCGGAGATGATGATCTGCTTGTTCTGGTCCACCAGAGCATTGAACGTGTGGAAGAATTCCTCCTGCGTGCTGTCCTTGCCGGCGATGAACTGGACGTCATCCACCATCAGCACGTCCACGGCGCGGAACAGGCTCTTGAAGTCCATCATCTTCTTCTCGCGCAGCGCCTGCACGAAGCGATACATGAACTGCTCCGCGGAAAGATACACGACGTTCAGATCCGGACGGCTGGTCTGAAGCTCATGTGCGATCGCGTGCATGAGGTGGGTCTTGCCGAGTCCGACGCCCCCGTAGAGGAACAGCGGATTGAAGGTGACGGGGCCCCCTTCGGCAACGCGGCGCGCGGCGGCATGGGCCAGTTCGTTGGGCTTGCCGACGACGAAGCTGTCAAAGGTGAAACGGGAATCCAGAGGAGCGCCCGGCAGGCCGGAGTCATCGGAGCGCAGGGCCGCGCTGGCCGCTTTCGCGACGGAGCGTTCGGACGTCGGCTTCTGTTGCGCCACCATGGAGTCTCCCTTGGCCTTGGAGCCGGCCTGTGCGGCGGGTGCCGCAGACGTGGGCACGACGAATTCGATGCGGCTCACCGGCGCACCGGCCTTGTTGAGATGGTGCCGGATCTGATCGCCGAAGTTGCGCGACACCCAGTTGCCGATGAAGCTCGTCGGGACGTTGAACGTGGCGACGCCGCTGTTCAGATCACGGAAAACAAGCGGCTCGATCCAGTTGGTAAAGTTGCTCCGCCCGATTGATTTCTGAAGTTCATTCTTGACCTGTCCCCACGTCTCTTCTGTCATTTTGTCCGTCCGCGTTTTTTGGTTCTTTTTGACCCGTATCACTCGTCGCCCCCGCAGCAGCCTTGCGGGAAAATATCTTGCGCCACGCCTCTCGGGTGCGGAAAGCAAAAGCCATCCGTGGGCCGAAACGGTGTTTCGGCTGCCCTGGCCTGCCTCAGACCATCGAGCCCTCTTCCGCGATAACAGCCACATCCCCCAATCCGGAACGGACTGGTTGCAACCGGCGGCAAGAGCCATTTTCATTATGGACATGTGAAGGGTAATGACCGCGCAATACCCGCGCGTTTATCCCCTTCAGATCGGTGTGGAACGGCGCAGACCGAACCCTATTCCGACACTTCCGCATCTGGCACTTCCGGCTCGAGCCACCCAATTTCGGCGGTGGTTTCGATGATCCGGAGCGGCAGCCCAGGTGCGTCTCATGTCCCCCCAAGACGATGTGAATCGCAGGACCGAAGCTAGCGCGGGCCAAAGCCGAGTCGCAACGACTCTTCAGCCTTGACTCCGAAGTTGGCGAAAGCGAATCCCGTGCCCCTGCGGAAGGTGTGGTTTTTCTGCCGCGTTGCTGCAAATGCGAACTTCGTTGGCGCAAAAGGCAAAAGAAAAAAGGGCGCCCGAAGGCACCCTCTTCAACGTCTGATTCCGCGGCCTCTCAGGCCGTGGAAGTGCGCCTTTCTCAGGCCAGCGCCTTCACGCGGGCGGACAGGCGGGACACTTTGCGCGCAGCGGTGTTCTTGTGGACGACGCCGCGGGAAACGCCGCGCATCAGCTCGGACTCGGCAGCGCGGAGAGCGGCCTGGGAAGCGGCCTTGTCGCCGGAAGCGATGGCTTCCTCGACCTTGCGCAGGAAGGTGCGGATGCGGGAGCGACGTGCCTTGTTGATGGCAAAGCGACGCTCGTTCTGACGAGCGCGTTTCTTGGCTTGAGGCGAATTGGCCATGGATCTGTTACCCTTCGTAGGTTCGGTGCTTTCTCACGCATGCAGACGCCCGAACGGGTTCCCCGAGTGGGGTTGATCCAGCCAGAGCGGGCTACACGCGCATGTATGGCGGGGGCTTCTAAAGGGATTCCCGGGCAAATGCAAACGGGAAAATCCGCCCCGGGGCATGCGCCCGAGGCGGCGGCCTCCCGAAGGCCTACTTGTCGCGGAACTGCGGTTCGCGCTTTTCGAGGAAGGCGTTCATGCCCTCCTTCTGATCTTCGGTCGCGAAGAGCGCGTGGAAGATCCGGCGCTCGAACAGAAGCCCCTCGGCGAGCGTCGTTTCATAGGAGCGGTTCACCGCCTCCTTCACGACGGCCGTGGCCAGCGCGCTTTTCTCGGCGATCTTCTGGGCGGCGCCCAGCGCCTCCTCGATGAGTTTCTTGGCAGGCACCACGCGCGAAACGAGCCCGGCGCGCTCCGCTTCCTCCGCATCCATGAAACGGCCCGTCAGATGCATGTCCATCGCCTTGGACTTGCCCACGAAACGCGTCAGCCGCTGGGTGCCGCCGATGCCGGCCACGACGCCGAGATTGATCTCGGGCTGGCCGAATTTCGCGGTATCGGCGGCGATGATGAAATCACACATCATGGCAAGCTCGCAGCCCCCGCCCAGCGCGTAGCCGGCAACGGCGGCGATGATCGGCTTGCGGGTTTTCTGCAGCTGTTCCGTTTCGGTGCCGAAGAAATCCGAAGTGAACATTTCGACGAAGGATTTCTCCGCCATCTCCTTGATGTCTGCCCCGGCGGCGAAGGCCTTCTCGGAACCGGTCAGAACGATGCAGCGCACCTTGTCGTTCCCATCGGCTTCCTTCAGCGCGGTCGCGAGCTCTCCGAGAAGCTGGGAGTTGAGGGCGTTGAGGGCTTCGGGTCGGTTCAGGGTGATCAGCGCCACGTGGTCGCTGATGTCGACATTCAATGTCTCGAAGGCCATGAAATCCTGCCAGATTGGTTTCGTCAGGACCGATTCCTTACCAGTCTCACCCCCCGGATCAAGCTATCTTTGGCATTGCGGGCAATAGAAGCTGGAGCGCCCGGACTGCACGATTCGGGCCACGGAGCCGGCGCAACCGGGGGTGACGCAGGGTTCGCCCTCCCGGCCGTAAACCCGGAAGCTGTGCTGAAAATATCCAAGTTCGCCATTGGCTTGCCGATGATCGCGCAGCGAAGAGCCGCCGGATTCGATGGCCTCGGCAAGCACCTCGCGCACGGCCGGCACCAGCGCCTCCACCCTGCTGCGCGAAAGCCTCCCTGCCTTTCTTTTCGGCGATACGCCAACCCGGTGCAGCACCTCGCAGACGTAGATGTTGCCGAGCCCCGCGACGATTCCCTGATCCAGCAGAGCCGCCTTGATTGGGGTGTTCTTCCCGCGCAGGCGCTCGGCCAGGTAGTCGGCGTGAAAGGCGTTTCCCAAGGGCTCGGGCCCCAGCACCCTGATCAGCTTGTGGACACCTTCTTCGCCGGTTTTCATCAGATCCATCGCGCCGAACCGCCGGGCATCGTTGAATGCGATGCGGGCGCCGTTCTCCATGTCGAGCACGACGTGATCGTGTTTTTCCAACGGTGCGACTTCATGGGCGAAGGTGCCGATCTTCGTGCCCGAAACCTGCATGCGCCCGGACATCCCGAGATGGATCAGAAGGGTTTCCCCGGTGGACAGATCGGCAAGAATATACTTGCTGCGACGCCGCAGCCGCTCCACCCGCGCGCCGGTCAACCGCTCCGCCATGCCCGGCGGAAAGGGCCAGCGCAGATCCGGGCGGCGCACCTCCGCCCGCAGGATCCGCCGGCCTTCCATAACCGGCGCAAGCCCCCGGCGGACGGTCTCGACCTCTGGCAATTCGGGCATTCGGGGCTCCTCGCGGCAAAAGGGGCGCATTGTAACGCTCGGGATGAACCCTATAAGAAGGGCAAGACCTCAAGGAACGGCAAGGCCCCATCAGCATGAGTCAGGAAAAAACCACCCACTTCGGCTTCAGGACGGTGAACGAGTCCGAGAAGGCCGGGATGGTGCATGGCGTGTTCACCAATGTCGCCAGCAAATACGACGTGATGAACGACGCCATGAGCATGGGCATCCACCGCATCTGGAAGGATGCGATGATGGATTGGCTCGCCCCCCGCGCCGGGCAAAAGCTGCTGGACGTGGCCGGAGGCACCGGGGATATCTCCTTCCGCTTCCTCAAGCGCGCCGGCCATGCCCATGCCACGGTGCTGGACATGACGGAATCCATGCTGGTGGAAGGCGCCAAACGGGCCGAGGCCGCAGCGATGGCCGACAGCCTCGATTGGGTCGTGGGCGACGCGATGCAACTGCCCTTCGAGGCAAATACATTCGACGTCTACACCATCAGCTTCGGCATCCGGAACGTCACCCGCATCCCCGATGCGCTCTCCGAGGCCTACCGCGTGCTCAAGCCCGGAGGGCGGTTGATGGTGCTGGAGTTCAGCCATATCCCCAACGATCTGATGCAGAAGGTGTACGATCTCTATTCCTTCAACGTGATCCCGGTGATGGGGCAGGTGATCGCAAACGATCGCGACAGCTACCAATACCTCGTGGAGTCGATCCGCAACTTCCCCGATCAGGAGACCTTCGCGTCGATGATCCGCACCGCCGGGTTCGAGAACGTGAAGTATCGCAACCTGACGATGGGCATCGCGGCGCTGCACTCCGGCTGGAAGATCTGATCGATGCGCGGCCCCCACAACATCTGGCGCCTGATCCGCACCGGCGCCACGCTCGAACGCACCGGCGCCATGCGCGTCATGCTCGACGCGATGGACGCCCCACCGCTTCTGCGCGGGCTCTACCGGGGCATCGCCTGGCCGCTGCAATGGCTTGGCGACAAGGGCGATCCCTCCCGCCCGCCGATCACCCGCGCCCTCACCGCGCTGGGCCCGGCCTACATCAAGTTCGGCCAGATCCTCTCCACCCGCCCCGACGTGGTGGGCGAGGAGATGGCCACGGAACTGCGCGTTCTGCAGGACAAACTGCCCCCCTTCCCCACCGAGATCGCCAAGAAGCAGATCGCCGAAGCGCTGGAGCAGGACCCTGACGAGATCTTCGAAGACTTCTCCGATGCCGTCGCCGCGGCCTCCATCGCGCAGGTGCACAAGGCCCGGCTGAAGAGCACGGGCGAATACGTGGCCGTCAAGGTGCTGCGCCCCGGGATCGGCAAGGCCTTCCAGAAAGATATCGACGCCTTCTATTTCGCCGCCGGCGCCATCGAGCTGCTGGCGCCCTTTTCGCGCCGCCTGAAGCCCTTCGCCGTGATCGAACATTTCGAGAGCGTCGTTCTGGGCGAGCTGGATCTGCGGCTCGAAGCCGCGTCGGCCTCCCAGTTCCAGAGCAACACCGAGAAGGACGAAGGCTTCCGCGTGGCCATCCCGCGCTGGGAACTGACGGCGAAATCCGTGCTCACGATGGATTGGGTGGAAGGCACCCCGATCGGAGACAACGCCCTGCTCGAGAAGCAGGGTTTCGATCGCGCCGCGCTGGGCGCGCGGGTGCTGCAGCTGTTCCTCAGCCACGCCCTGCGCGACGGTTTCTTCCACGGCGACATGCACCAGGGCAATCTCAAGGTCGGCCCGGACGGGGCCATCGTGGCCTATGATTTCGGCATCATGGGGCAGATCGACGAATACACACGCCGCGTCTATGCCGAAATCCTCTATGGCTTCATCAAGCGCGATTACCGCCGCGTGGCCGAAGTGCATTTCGAAGCCGGATACGTACCGGCCGACCAGGATGTCGAAGCCTTCGCGCTGGCGCTTCGGGCCGTCGGAGAGCCTATTTTCGGCATGGATGCCTCCAATATCTCCATGGGGCGGCTGCTGGCCTATCTCTTCGAGGTGACGGAGCGCTTCGGAATGGAAACCCGCACCGAGCTTCTGCTGCTGCAGCGCACGATGGTGGTTGTCGAGGGCGTGAGCCGTTCGCTTTCGCCCCATGTGAACATCTGGGAGGTCGCGCAGCCGGTGGTTGAGGATTACATCACCGTCTCCATCGGCCCCAAGGCCCTGGCCCGCGATCTGGCCAAGACGGCCCGCGTGCTGGCCCGCTTCGGCCCGCGGCTGCCGGCGCTGGTGGAAGATGCGATCGTGGCACAGGGCAACACCCCCGCCACGAAACGGCTTGCTCCCTCGCGGCGGCGCGTCGCCGGCTGGATGCTCTCGGGCGGGGCGCTTGCCTTGGCCGGGGCGTGGCTCGTCTCAGCCTTCTAGCGCGGCGATCTCCAGATCACGCGCCATTTCATACTCCGCCTCGCCCCGCCGCGCCTTCCAATCGCAGTAGGCGGCCATGCGCCAGTGGAAAAGCGGCGCGAGCCGGCGATAGCGCGCAACGATCGCCGGCGCCGGATAGGCCACAAGAAAGGCTTCCACCTCGGCTGCGGGCAGGGGGCCGCGCCCGTAGACCTGCTGCATCGCCGGCGACAGGAAGTTCGCCAGATCTTCTGCCGGATCGCCCAGTGCCGGGCACTGCCAATCGATGAAGACAGGCCCCTCCGGCGTGAGAACGATATTGGCGGGCACGGCGTCTCCGTGGATCAGGCAGCGCTCCACGGGCGGCACATCCGGAGCCTCCGGCCGCAACTTCCACAGGCAATCCTGCTTCGACCCCGCCAGGAATTGCGCCCCCATCCGGCTGATTTCTGCCGGTTTAGTGACTGATTTGCGCAAGCCGGGCCGGATCGGCAAACGATGCAGCCGCCCAAGCGCCACCGCCACCATCTCGGGCGCGGCAGCACCATGGGTGCCCGGCAGAAACTCGTAAAGGATCACCGTGCCGAGAGCACTGGCCGCCTGCCCGCGAAACCGCGGGGCAAGGCCCGTCCCCTCAAGCGCCCGGAGCGCCGTGGCTTCGGCCTCGGCATCGTTGGGGAACAGCGCGTTCCCGCGTGCCGGACGGTAGAGCTTGCAGACGAGATCGGTGCCTTCGCCGCACAGCCGCCACAGGGCGTTGGAGCGGCCCCCCGCAAGCGGAGCCCAGCGCGTGGACGGCGGAATCAGACCGCCCCGCTCAAGCTCTTCGCGCAGGATGGCCGCTGCCTCCATGGTCTCCGCCCCTCATTCGTTTCGCGGCACGCTACTCGCCGCAATGGCCGGTGCCAAGACTGGCCCGCGTGTCACCGTGCGTCTTCGAGGATCATATCGCTGGCCTTCTCGGCGATCATGATCGTCGGCGCATTGGTGTTGCCAGAGGTGATGCGCGGCATCACCGAGGCATCGGCCACGCGCAGCCCCTCGAGGCCGCGCAGACGCAGGCGTTCGTCGAGTGGGGCGTCCGGCCCCATGGCCACGGTCCCGACCGGGTGGAAGATCGTCGTGCCGATCTCTCCGGCCGCGCGCACCAGATCGGCGTCCGCATCGCTGGGATCAGCCGGCTTGAACTCCTCCGGCGCGTATTTGGCCATCGGTTCCGCCGCCATGATCCGCCTGGTCAGCCGGATCGAATCCGCCGCCACACGCTTGTCGCTCTCCGCACTCAGGTAGTTCGGCTGGATCTCCGGATGCGCCTGCGGATCGCGCGACGTGATCCGGACGTGGCCCCGGCTTTCGGGGCGCAGGTTGCAGACGCTGGCGGTGATGGCATCGAAAGAATGCAGCGGCTCGCCGAAGGCATCGAGCGAAAGCGGCTGGACGTGGTATTCGAGATCCGGCGTCGCGAGGCCATCCCGCGACCTGGCGAAGGCCCCCAGCTGGCTGGGTGCCATGGACATCGGCCCGCTGCGTTTGAGCGCATATTCCAGCCCGATCTTCGCCTGGCCCCAGAGGCTTGCGGCCATGGTGTTGAGCGTTTTGGCATTCTGCACCTTGTAGGCGCAGCGGATTTGCAGGTGATCCTGGAGATTCGAGCCTATTGCGGCGTTCTCCATCACCACGTCGATACCGAGCCCCTGCAGGAGCGGCCCCGGCCCGACACCCGAAAGCTGCAGGATCTGGGGCGATCCGATCGCGCCGGCAGCAAGAATTATCTCGCCCGCCGCCCGGGCTTCCTTCACCGCGCCGTTCTGCCGGTAGCGCACGCCCAGCGCGCGGCCATTCTCGATGATCAGCCCCTCGGCCTGCGAATGGGTTTCCACCAGCAGGTTCCGCCGGTCCTTGGCGGGCCGCAGGAACGCCTTGGACGTGTTCCATCGCCACCCCTTGCGCTGATTGACCTTGAAGTAGGCCACGCCTTCGTTGTCACCGCCGTTGAAATCCTTGGTGCGGGGCAGGCCGATGGCTTCGCAGGCGGCCATGAAGTCGTCGAGGATGTCCCAGCGCAACCGCTGGTTCTCGACCCGCCATTCGCCACCCGCGCCATGCAGATCGCTGGCGCCCTCGACGTAATCTTCGCTGCGCTTGAAATAGGGCAGCACATCTTCCCACCCCCATCCGGCATTGCCCATCTGGCGCCAGCCGTCGTAGTCGGCGACCTGCCCGCGCAAATACAACATGCCGTTGATCGAGGAGCAGCCACCCAGCACCCGCCCGCGCGGGTAGATCAGGCTGCGGCCGTTCAGGCCGGCCTCCGGCGCGGTGCGAAAGCCCCAATCCGTCCGCGGATTGCCGATGCAGTAGAGGTAGCCGATCGGGATGTGGATCCAGTGGTAGGTGTCCCTGCCCCCGGCCTCCAGAAGCAGCACCCTGTGCCGTCCGCTCGCGCTCAGGCGGTTTGCCAGCACGCAGCCCGCGCTGCCCGCCCCCACGATGATGTAATCGAATTCCATGCCAGCCTCCCGGCCCGAGCCTAGGAGGGTCCGCCGGCAACGCCAAGGCCTATTGGTTGCGGGTGGCGATCTCCGTGCCCGCGGCCCAGCCGGAGGACCAGGCCCATTGGAAATTGTAGCCGCCCAGCCAGCCCGTCACGTCAACGACCTCGCCGATGAAGAAGAGCCCGGGCACATCCCGCGCTTCCATCGTGCGGGCACTGAGTGCATCGGTGTCCACCCCGCCGAGCGTCACCTCCGCCGTGCGATAGCCCTCGGTGCCGATGGGCTTGATCCGCCAGCGGTGGAGATCCTCTGCGACGGCGCGCAGGCGCTTGTCGGACTGATCGGCAATTTTGCCAGAAATCCCCAATGATAGAGCCTTTTTTGCCGCCAGCCGCTTCGGCAGGAGATCCCCCAGAACAAGGGCGGCATCCCGGCGCCCGTTCTCCTGCCGTTTGGCGCGCAGCGCGGTGAAGGCATCCTGCTCCGGAAGCAGGTTGACCGTGATTTCCTCACCCTCCCGCCAATAGGAGGAGATCTGGAGGATCGACGGGCCGGACAACCCGCGATGGGTGAACAGCAGCCCCTCCCGGAAGGCCGCGCCTGCACAGGAAACTTCGGCCTCGCAGGCCACACCGGAGATCTCGGCAAATTCCGCCTTCATATCCTGATCGAAGGTCAGCGGCACGAGCCCGGCGCGGGTCTCCGTGACGGGCACGCCGAACTGCGCCGCAACGCGGTAGCCGAAGCCCGTCGCCCCCATCTTGGGGATGGACTTTCCACCCGTCGCCACCACGAGATTGCGCGCCGAGATCACGCCCCGCCGCGCACCCGCCACTTCCAGGCGAAACCCGCTTTCGGCCTTGGCGATGGACGTGATCTCCGTCTGCAAGGCAAGCTCGGCGCCCACCTTTGCCATCTCCTCCACCAGCATGGCGATGATCAGTTTCGCCGACTCGTCGCAGAAGAGTTGCCCAAGGGTTTTCTCGTGGTAGGCGATGCCGTGACGGGCGACGAGATCGATGAAATCCCACTGCGTGTATCGCTTGAGTGCCGATTTCGCGAAATGGGGGTTGCCGGAAAGAAAGGCGTGCGGGCCGCAGTGCATGTTGGTGAAATTGCAGCGCCCGCCACCGGAGATCCGGATCTTTTCGCCCGGTGCCTTGGCGTGGTCCAGCACCAGAACGCGGCCGCCGCGCGCCGCCGCGTGGGCGGCACACATCATGCCGGCGGCGCCGGCACCAAGGATCACGGTATCGAATTCTGCCTGTGTCATGGCGCCCTGCTACACCAGCCTGCGCATCCGGTGCCAGCCCATCTCGGCGATTCCGGCCGGCCTCACGACCTGGAGGCCGGCCCGATCGCCTCGAAGATCGCGGCGACGATCTCTTCCGTGGCCATGCTGCCGGCGAAAGTCGGGCGGCGGCGGTTCGTGGCGAGCAGGCCCGAGAGGGCCTTTTCAAACTTCTCCTCCGTCAGGTGCTGAAAGGGCACCGAGGTGCCGGCCCCCATCTCGCGGATTCGGCGGGCGTTGTCGTATTGATCGTAGCCGAAGGGCGTGACGAGCTGCGGCACGCCGGCCCGCAGGGCCTCCGCCGTGGTGCCGATGCCGCCGTGCTGCACCAGCGCACAGGCCGAGGGAAGGATCTTGTCAAACGGCGCGTAGGGCTGCCACAGCATGCCCTCCGGCAGCGGGTCCGGGAGCTGATCCCGCACATGCGTCAGGAAGACGGCACGCAACCCGAGGCGTTTCAGAACCGGAATCGCGATTGAATAGAGCCTGTTTGCCTGAAAGTTCCCGGTGCCCGCTGTAAAGACGACGGGGGCCGGGCCACTGTCGAGAAACCCCTGCAGTTCCGGGCTCACCGCCTGGCTCTTCAAGGCCTGGTAGAATATGAAATCGCCCTGCACGCGTGGCGCGGGCCAATCGGCCTGCGGCGCCGCGAACCACGTCGGGAACAGCGGCACGTAGAGATCAGCCGCTTCCTGGATATGCCCGAAGAAGGATTCCACCGGGGGCAACCCGGTTTCATGCCGAAGCGCGTTGAGCGCCGGCAGCATCGGCGCGTTGATCATCCGATCCTCCCCCTTGCGGGTGATCAAGCGCCGCAGGGCGGCGGGCATCCAGCGGCCAAAGGTTACCGGCCCCAGTTTCGGCACGCCGAAGGTTTGCCGGGTCAGGGCGGACCGAATGAAGGCCGGTTGCAGGATCGGATTGATGATGGTGATCGGCCTTCCGGCGCTGCGGGCAAGCGCCGCCGCGGGCACGAGGAACGTATGGCACAGAACGACCGGGTGTTCTTCCTTCGGCAGGGCCTCGACGAAGCGGCGGATCGCGAGCAGGTTCGGTGCGACCAGCCTGTCCCAGAAGGCGCCGGGGCCGCTGGCCTCTCCGTGGATCTTCGGATCCTTCGCCGCGCTCTTGAGTTGATCGAGATCCCCGAAGGGCGCGAAATCCAGCCCATGGTCGGCAACCATCTCGGCCAACAGCGGGGTCGTCATCAGGGTCACGCGGTGGCCCTGCGCTTTCAGGACCCGGCCGATCTCCATGTAGGGAAACACATCCCCGGCGGAGCCGATCGTCGCCAGCAAGACGTGATATGGTTTGCCCTGCCGCACTCAAGACCTCCGCTGATGAAATCATCGCTTTCAATTGCCACGAGCATCGAAAACGCGGGCGCCGAGGTCAATGGAAACTGCGCGCCAAGCGGGTCGCTGTGCCCTAAGTGCCGCGCCAGCCGAGATCCGGCGCGTGCTGGCGCAGTTGATCGGCGATCAGCCGGAAAGATTCGCCCAGAGGCGATGAGCGCCGCCAGACCATGCCGATCCGGCGGGTGGGGCGCGGCACCGGCAGACGGACGACATCCACCTGCGCGTTCCCGGCCTCGACCGCGACGGCCATTTCGGGAATGAGGGTCACGCCGATCCCGGCGCTCACCATCTGCACCAGCGTCGAAAGCGAACTGCCCTGCATCAGATCCCGGGCCGGCGCCTCGGGCAGATTGCAGAACGCGAGCGCCTGATCGCGGAAACAGTGACCCTCTTCCAGCAGAAGAAGCCGCATTTCACGCAGGTGTTCGGGGCGCGGAACCGGTTTGCCCGCATCGCACTTCGGCCGCACGAGGACGAATTCCTCCTCAAACAACGGCTCTTCATGCAAGGCCGACTCTCCGACGGGAAGCGCGACGATGGCAAGGTCGAGCCGCCCGTCGACCAGATCGGCCAGAAGGGTGCGGGTCACCGATTCACGCGGTTGCAGATCGAGATCGGGGTAGCGCGCCGACAGGCCGTTCAGCAGGCGCGGCAGGAGATAGGGCGCGATTGTGGGAATCACCCCCAGCCGCAACCGGCCCGCCAGCGGCACATGAACGGTGCGTGCCAGATCGCCGATCTCGTCCACGTCGCCGAGGATCTTGCGGGCGCGAACGGCCAGTTCCTCGCCAAGGCTCGTCAGCCGAATCTGCCGCGCGTTGCGCTCGATCAACGGCGCCCCCAACAGCGCTTCGAGCTCCTTCATCTGCACCGAGAGCGCCGGCTGCGTGATGGCGCATGCCTCCGCCGCGCGCCCGAAGTGCCCGTGGCGCGCCAAAGCCTCGAAGTATCGCAGGTGTTTCATCGTCAGACCAATCATTAGTTTTTCTTATCACCGGGATTAGAAAATACAAATTCTATTAATTCCAAATACTGCTAGGCTTCACTCGTGGCGGGCAGCTTCCTGCACCGCCTTCAAGTTTTCCAGCCGCGCCCCGGGTGCGACCAAAGCCAGGAGAGACAACATGGACGGCAACAACGTGAACACCGGCGGCAAATGCCCCATCAATCACGGCGCCCTGACCGAGAACGGCACTTCCGTCGTGGAATGGTGGCCCAAATCCCTGAACCTCGACATCCTGCATCAGCACGACACCAAGACGAATCCGATGGGCCCCGGCTACAGCTACCGCGAAGCGCTCAAATCGCTTGACGTCGACGCCCTGAAAGCTGACCTGCGCGCGCTCATGTCCGACAGCCAGGAGTGGTGGCCGGCGGATTGGGGCAGCTACGTGGGCATGTTCGCCCGTGTGGCATGGCACGCCGCCGGCTCCTACCGGCTGGCCGACGGGCGCGGCGGCGCAGGCACCGGCAACCAGCGCTTTGCCCCGCTGAACTCCTGGCCCGACAACGCCAACACCGACAAGGGCCGCCGCCTGCTCTGGCCGATCAAGAAGAAATACGGCAACAAGATCAGCTGGGCGGACCTGATGATCCTCGCGGGCACGATCGCCTACGAGGAAGCCGGGCTGAAGACCTACGGCTTCGCCTTCGGCCGCGAAGACATCTGGCACCCGGAGAAAGACGTCTACTGGGGCAGCGAGAAGGAGTGGCTCGCGCCGTCGGACAGCCGCTACGAGGATGTCGCCAAGCCCGACACGATGGAGAACCCGCTCGCGGCCGTGCAGATGGGCCTGATCTACGTGAACCCGGAGGGCGTGAACGGCAAGCCAGACCCGGCCCGGACCGCCGAACAGATCCGCGAAACCTTCGCCCGCATGGCGATGAACGATGAGGAAACCGTTGCACTCACCGCCGGCGGCCACACCATCGGCAAGGCCCATGGCAACGGCTCCGCCGAAGATCTCGGCCCCGAGCCCGAAGGCGCGGAGATCACCGATCAGGGGCTCGGCTGGATGCCCAGGAAGGGCCGCGGCATCGGGCGCGACCAGGTGGTGTCGGGCATCGAGGGCGCCTGGACGGCAAATCCCACCAAGTGGGACATGGGCTACTTTGAGATGCTCTTCGGCCACGAATGGGAACTCAAGAAATCCCCCGCCGGCGCCTGGCAATGGCAGCCCGTCAGCATCGACGAGAAAGATATGCCCGCCGACGTGGAAGATCCGTCGATCCGCACGGTGCCGATCATGACCGATGCGGACATGGCGATGAAGGTGGACCCGACCTACCGCGCCATCTGCGAGAAGTTCATGGCCGATCCGGACTACTTCTCCGAAACCTTCGCCAAGGCGTGGTTCAAGCTCACCCACCGGGACATGGGCCCGAAGGCACGCTGGATCGGCCCGGACGTGCCGCAGGAAGATCTGATCTGGCAAGACCCTGTTCCGGCCGGAAACACCTCCTATGACGTGGCTTCGGTGAAGGCGAGGATCGCGGCGGCCGGGCTTTCCGTCGCCGACATGGTGGCCACCGCATGGGACAGCGCCCGCACCTTCCGCGGCTCCGACATGCGCGGCGGCGCCAATGGCGCGCGGATCCGCCTGGCCCCGCAGAAGGATTGGGAAGGCAACGAGCCCGCCCGCCTTGCCCGCGTGCTCGGCGTGCTTGAGCCGATCGCGGCGGAAACCGGCGCGTCCATCGCCGACGTGATCGTTCTCGCAGGCAACCTCGGAATCGAGCAGGCCGCGAAAGCTGCCGGCCACGATATTTCGGTGCCCTTCGCGCCGGGCCGGGGCGATGCCACGCAGGAGCAGACGGACGTGGACTCCTTCGCGCCGCTGGAGCCGCTGGCTGATGGCTTCCGGAACTGGCAGAAGGCCGAATACGTCGTCGCTCCCGAAGAGATGCTGCTCGACCGGGCGCAGCTCATGGGGCTGACGGCAGCGGAGATGACCGTCCTGCTGGGCGGCCTGCGCGGCATCGGCGCCAACCACGGTGGCAGCAAGCATGGCGTGTTCACCCAGCGCGAAGGCGCGCTGACGCCCGATTTCTTCGCCACGCTCACCGATATGGCCTACCGCTGGGTCCCGGTGGAGGGCGGCACCTATGAACTGCGCAACCGCGCCGACGACTCGGTGGCCTACACCGCGACCCGCGTGGACTTGGTGTTCGGCTCCAACTCCATCCTGCGGGCCTATGCGGAAGTCTACGCCCAGGACGACAACGAAGCGAAGTTCGTCGCGGATTTCGTGAATGCCTGGGTGAAGGTGATGAACGCAGACAGGTTTGACCTGGCCTGACTCTACAAAAGACAGCAAGGAGGAAGCCCGGCACCAGCCGGGCTTCCGTGTTTCCGGCCTAACGCCGGTTGCGGCGCGCCCGGCAGATCAGCATCAGCAGGGCAAGGTTCACCGCCGGCGCCGCGGCACCTAAAACCGGCCGCACCGCATCGGGCATGAGGTGGCCGAGGTAGATCCAGGGCAGGCCGATCGGCAGCAGGAAGACCCCGGACAATGGATCTTTCTCCTGGCCGAACAGCCCGTAGGTGCCGACGATGAAAAGAAACAGCGCCGCTGCGTAGAAGAGCGCAAAACCGATCGTCAGGACGCGGCACGCCATGGCCGCTCAACCCAGATGCCGGCCCACCTAGAGCGTGCCTTCGTTGCCCAGGAACTCGATGGCATCCGTCGTGCCGTCGGAATAGGCGACGCACTGCCACGGCGCGCGATCGGGGCCCACACCCACGCGCACCAGCGTTCCGGCCTGCGAGAACTCCGAGCCCAGCAGCACAACGTCGGGGTTGTTGGTGGTTGCCGTCACGTCCCGAAGGCAGGCCTGCTCCGCCGCGGTGGGGCCGGCGCTGGCGGATGTTCCGCTGCCGGTATCTTCCACGCAGGCCGAGAGGGCCGCCACGGCAGGCACAAGCGCCAGAACGCCGAGTTTTCCGAACTTCATGTCAATTCCTTCCTCAAGAACGCGGGGAGATTCCCCTTTTCTGCAATGCCTTGAGGTTAGCCGGTTTTTCACATCCGTCAAAATCTGGCCGCATCATCGTGCAGGGCCGGAAAAGGAAAACGGCCAGCGCCGGGCATGGCGTTGGCCGTTTCCTTGAACCGTGGTGCCGCTGAAGGGACTCGAACCCCCGACCCCATCATTACGAATGACGTGCTCTACCAGCTGAGCTACAGCGGCGATGACGGGGCTATTACCAACCTTTTTCGGGAAGGTGTAGCCCCAAAATCATGCTTTTTCGTCTTTGCCGTTCTCCACGACTTCCGCCTCCACCACGTAGTCCGCTGCCGGGGCCGGCGGCGCGGCGGCTTCGCTTGCGGGAGCCTCGCCATTGACGACCACAGGCCCCGGCTCCTCTGCCGTGCCGGCATCCGCTTTAACCTCTCCGTTGGCTTCTTCCACCGGCTCTGATTCGGGTTCCGGGGCCTCGGCTTGCGGGGCTTCCAGCGCGCCCACGATCAGCGGCAGCATTTCCGTGGAGGCAGGCATCGCGGCGGATTTCGCCGGCGGAACCTTCCAGCTCAGGGTATCGAAACTTCCGCAGTGCAGACAGACCGGCGTCCATTCCGTATGCGGATTGGCGCAGGAATCGCACACCCACTGCGGGCCGCGGGAGGCGGTGAGCGCCTTGGTCAGCCAGCCGCGCACGGCCGAATCATCGCCGCCCTCGCCGCGTTCTATGGCCGCCATCAGGGTGAGGCTGCGCACCGTGGGATCGGCCTCGGCCAGATCGCCCAACGCCTTGCGCGCGGCGGGGAAATCCTCGGCCGCGATGTAGAGTTCAGCCAGCAGCATCTTGGTTTCAGGGTGATCGGGCTTGAGCGACGTGAGCGCCGTGAACCGCTTGATGCGGGCCTCCGGGGCCTCCTCCGGGGCGATGGCCGCGAAGGCGGCTGCCAGATCCGGGTGCGGCTGCGCCTGCCAAGCCTTTTTCAGAAGTTTCGTCGCCTGACGATGCTTGCCCCGGGCGATCTCGGCCTTGGCCGCCCTCACGGCGGCCGGCACGAGTTCCGGCGACATGCGGTTGGCTTCGAGCGCCTTGGCATGGGCGGCGTCCTCGCGCCCGTCGCGCTCGGCGTCCATGGCCTCGGACAGCGCCAGCACCGCATCGCGGCGTTTGTGCAGATCGCGCGGAATCGCGCCGTAGCGCAGCTTGGTGCTGAGGGTCTTGCGCGCGCCCTCCCAGTCGCCGGCATCGGCTTGGAGCTTCAGCACGGTATCCTGCGTCTCCACGTGCTTCGGCTTGATCGCCAGCGCCTTCTCCGCAAGCTTGAGCGCGGTTTCCGTATCACCGGCTTCGAGGCGCTGTTTCATCAACCCGCGGACACCGACGAAGCGCGACGCATCATGTTGCAGGAGCTTCTTGTAGATCTCCTGCGCCTTGCGGGTATCGCCGTTCATCTCGGCGGCCTGCGCGCTGATGAGGTTGGTGAGCTCGGGCTTGCCGAGGTATTTCTCGGCCTTGGCCGCGCGCACGGAGGCAAGCCGTGCCTCGCCGGAAGCCAGCGCCAGCATCGCGTCCGACAGCGCCTGATAGCCCCGGCGCTCGCGGCTGCGGTCGAAATAGCGGGACAGGGCGGTTTCGTCCCCGGTCAGGAAACGCAGCACCGCAACCAGCAGACCGGCCAGTTTCATCGCCAGCCAGACCAGCCCGAAAAGAATGATCATCGCGATGACGGCCTGAAGCGGGCCAAGGGTGAATTCCGTGCCGGCAACCACCAGCCGCAGGCCTTCATCGCTTTCCATCAGGAAGCCGGCACCATAGGCGAGCGCGGCGACAAGGGCGACGAAGACAAGAATTTTCAGAAGGGACCAGAGCATGGGGCGTTATCCTTGGCTTGCGTCCAGGCCCAGCGCAAACTCCTGCGCGGCCTTCACGGTATTGGCGCGGGTTCTGGCTGCATCGAGCCAGTCCGCGATGGCGGCCTTGCCCGTCTCGGGCAACTGCTCCAGTTCGGCGAGGGCGGCCTCGAGATCGCCCTGACGCAGGGCTGCTTCCGCCCGCGAGAGAATGGCATCCGGATCATCGCCTTCGCGCGGTGCGAGGCTTCTGGCCCCGGTCTGGTTGCGCAGGAAGGCCATGACCCTTTCACTCATCGTCTGGGCATTCTCGGCACGGATCGTCACGTCGAGAACCGCCCTTGCCGCTTCGGGAAACTCTTCCTGCAACCGAGACAGGGGGCGCACGCCGCTCTCCGCGGCGGCGGCGAGCGCCTCGGGCACGGGCTGCGGCGCGCTTTCAGACAGGCGAGCGACGGCCTCTGCAAAGGGTGCGCCGCTGTCCAGCGCGTGCTTGATCTCGATCAGCGAGGCGCGGGTGATGGCGGCGGCGGCTTCGGCCTTGGCGATCTCCGCCAGTTCGGCGGCCTGCTGCGCGCGCGCTTCGGCTTCGGCCTGCGCTTCGGCCGAAAGGGATTGCATCGCCGTTTTCTGCTCTTCCAGAGCGGCGCGGAGGGTTTCGAGCTCCTGCTCGTAGGCCGAGACGGCCGCCGCGGCGCCGGCAGCTTCCGTCACCGGGCGCTTCTCGGCTTCGGTGAGGCGCGAATCCACGGCTTCGAGCCCGGCATTGATGGCAGCCACCTGCGCGGCCACCTGGGAAATCTGGCCGGAGATCTCCTGCGACAGCCCGGCCTGAACCGAGGCCATGACCTCCGCAAGCTCCGCGCTGGCCTGCGGGCCTTGCGCCGAGGCCTCGGCCATGCGTGCAATCTCCTCGCGCAGCGCCGCGATCGTCTCGTTCTGGGACGCAAGGGCAGCTTCCAGCGTTTCGGTATTCTGCTGCTGCGCCGGCATCAGGAACCACGCTGCCGCGAATCCGATACCGGCCGCGACGACGCCACCCAGCAGAGCCGGGAGGACGCTGCCGCCTTTTCCTTCGCCCGCAGGCTGGGCCGGGGTCGCGGGGGCCACCGGATCAACCGGTGCCTCGGGCGCCTCGATATCGGCGACGATGGAGTCCAGTTCCTCGTCGCTCACTCCGTCGAGGGCCTGCATGTCGGCAAGGTCTTCCTCCGAGACCCCAAGCTGGACGCCATCATCGAAGCTGTCGTCCAGATCCGCGGGGTCTTCGGGTTCCAGTTCAGGTTCGTCCTTCGGTGGCAGGTCGGCCGAGGCTTCGGGCTGGTCGGGTTGCCGAGGCTCTTCCGGCAGATCCTCCGGTTTGGCACCTTCGTCCTTGTCTTGCTTGTTCTTATTGTTGGCCACGGAACAAAACCCCCTCCGACCCCTTAAATGAATCACGCCGCAGTGCGGCAGCAGGCCCACACTAGCTTGGCGACCCTGCCTGCTCAAGTTTGCCCCATGCGTCCAATAGCCCCTCGACGGCCGTGCACATGGATTCCGCGTCCGGTGCGGCGCAGGTGTGGATTTCCCCCCTGAAATCAGGGCCCAGCGCCGCCGCGACGGACGGGCTGAGGGCCACCGCCGCGGCCCGCAGGCCCGACACCTCCAGGGAAGCCCGGAACCGCCGGGCGATATGCGGCGAGAAGAGGGGCGCGATCACGTCCGCGCCCGTGATCTCGGCCACCAGGGCGCCGCTCCAGTTCTGCGGCGCCTGCCGGTAGAGCATCGTTTCGGTGATCCGGATGCCCTCCTCCGCCAGGGCCTCCGCCAGCGGGTGGCTCACCTGAACGCCGCGGGCATACAGCCCCTGCCCGGTCGGCGGATGCGCCAAAAGATGCCGGATCAGAGCCGAAACGTCGCGGGCCACATGGGCGGGCTCGTAGCCCAACCCCTGCGCGGCCTCGGCCGTTCGGGCGCCGACGCAGTAGCACGGCAGCCGCCGGGGTGCCCCCCCCAGCATCGCGGCGCCGTTCTCGGAGGTGAAAACCACGAAATCGAAGGCATCCGGATCAGGCACCGGTGCATGGGTCGGCACGATCTCCGCCAGCGGCGCCACGACGATGCGTGCGGAGCCACCGATCCTGGCCTCGAGCTGGCCGGCAAAGCGCTCCGACGCCACCCGGGGGCGCGTCAGCAGAATCACCGGCCTGCCGGCGGGGTTGTCCGGTATGTTCGGATGGTTTCGGGGCGTTGGCTCTGGCACGGTATCGCCTGCGGCATTGTCTGGGGGCCTGCCAAGTGTTACCTGCCATGGACCCTACCGGCAACTGGCACGAACCGGATGATCCAACCGCTCACTTTCCTCGGGCTCGAAAGCAGCTGCGACGATACGGCCGCCGCCGTGGTGCGCCGCCTGCCCGACGGGCGTGGCGAGATCCTGTCCAGCGTGGTGGCCGGGCAGGCCGCCCTGCACGCGGCCTATGGCGGCGTCGTGCCCGAGATCGCGGCGCGCGCCCATGCCGAGAAACTGGATGTCTGCGTGGATGAGGCGCTTTCGGAAGCCGGCTTCGCCCTCGCCGATCTTGACGGGATCGCGGTGACGGCCGGGCCCGGGCTGATCGGGGGCGTGCTCTCCGGCGTGATGTGCGCCAAGGGTCTGGCCGCCGGGGCCGGGCTGCCGCTCGTCGGTGTGAACCACCTTGCCGGCCATGCGCTCACGCCCCGGCTCACCGATGGCGTGGCTTTCCCCTACCTCATGCTTCTCGTTTCAGGCGGGCACTGCCAGTTCCTGATCGCTTCGGGGCCGGAAACCTACACCCGTCTCGGCGGCACCATCGACGATGCTCCCGGCGAAGCTTTCGACAAGGTGGCCCGCCTGCTCGGCCTGCCCCAACCCGGCGGGCCCGAAGTCGAGAGAGACGCCCAATCGGGCAATATCAGAGCCTTTTCCCTGCCCCGTCCGCTGCTGGACCGCCCCGGCTGCGACATGAGCTTTTCCGGCCTGAAAACCGCCGTGCTGCGCGCCCGTGACGGCATCGTAGCCGAAAAGGGTGGGCTCACGCGGCAGGACCGTGCCGATCTCTGCGCCAGCTTCCAGGCCGCGGTCTGCGATGTGCTGGCCGAGAAATCCCGCCGCGCGCTGGAGCAGTACCTCGAAAGCGCGCCCGAAACGCCCGTCTTCGCCGTGGCCGGGGGCGTATCGGCAAACCGCGCCATCCGGTCCGGGCTCGAGAACCTCTGCCGCGGAATGGGCGTGCGCTTCCTCGCGCCGCCGCTGACTCTGTGCACGGACAACGCCGCGATGATCGCCTGGGCAGGGCTCGAACGCTTCGTCGGGGGCGCAAGCGACGGGATGGACCTCGCCGCACGCCCGCGCTGGCCGCTCGACAGGCGAAGCCCCGCCCTGCTCGGGTCCGGCAAGAAAGGAGCCAAGGCATGAGCGTGGCCGTTCTGGGCGCCGGCGCCTTCGGCACGGCTCTCGCCATCACGATCGCTCGCGGCGGCACCCCCGTGACGCTCTGGGCACGCAGCGCCACCCACGCCGAGGAAATGGCGAACACACGCCAGAACTCCCGGCGCCTTCCCGGCGTTGAACTCCCCGAAAACGTCACTGTTACGGCTGAAATCGGCGCGATGTCCGCCAACACCCTGTTGCTGGCCATCCCGATGCAGCAGATCGCGGGCTTCCTCGCAAAGAACGGCCACCGCTTCGCCTCCGGCGCAATCGTTGCCTGCTGCAAGGGCGTCGATCTGGAAACCGGGCTCGGGCCCACGGCCACCATCTCCGCCGCCTGCCCCGGCGCGGTTTCGGCCATCCTGACAGGCCCCAGCTTCGCCATCGACATCGCGCGCGGCCTCCCCACGGCGTTGACGCTGGCCTGCCGCGATGAAGCCGCCGCCCGGCGCCTGCAGTCCACGCTCTCCACCGAGACCCTGCGCCTCTACCGCACCACCGACACCACCGGCGCTGAACTGGGCGGCGCGTTGAAGAACGTGATCGCGATCGCCTGCGGCGTCACGATCGGCGCCGGGCTCGGCGAAAGCGCCCGCGCCGCGGTGATGACCCGGGGCTTCGCCGAAATGCAGCGCCTCGCCCGTCAGCTCGGCGCCCAACCGGAAACGCTGTCCGGCCTCTCCGGCTTCGGCGATCTGGCCCTGACCTGCACCTCGGAGAAGAGCCGCAACTTCTCCTTCGGGCTGGCCCTGGGCCGCGCCGAAACCTTCGATGCCGGCAAGACGGTGGAAGGCGCCGCCACGGCGCGGGCCGTTGCGCGGCTCGCACGGCAGAACGTCGCCGAGATGCCGATCACCTCGGTGGTGGCTTCGGTTCTGGAAAACAGGATAACGATCAGGGAAGCAGTGGAAGCGCTGCTCTCCCGCCCCCTCAAGGAGGAATGACCCGATGAAAGTAGCCCTCATCGCCAAGGACAAACCCGGCGCCCTCGATATCCGCGTGGCGAACCGCCCCGATCACGTCGCCTATCTGAAATCCACCCCTGCGGTGGAACAGGCTGGCCCCCTGCTGGACGCCGAAGGCGCCATGTGCGGCTCGCTCATCATCCTCGAAGTGGCCGACATGGCCGAGGCCGAGGCTTTCGTGGCCGGCGATCCCTACGGCAAGGCCGGGCTGTTTGCCTCCGTCGAACTGATCCCGTGGAACCGGGTGATCGGCTGATGGCATACTGGCTGTTCAAATCCGAAGCCTCCACCTGGAGCTGGGAGCAGCAGGTGGCGAAGGGCGAGGCCGGCGAGGAATGGGACGGGGTGCGCAACTACCAGGCGCGCAACATGATGCGCCAGATGAAGCTTGGTGATCTCGGCTTCTTCTACCTCTCCCAGAAAGACAAGAAAATCGTCGGCATCGTCAAGGTCTGCGCCGAGGCCCACCCCGACAGCACCACGGATGATCCCCGCTGGGAGTGCGTGGACATCAAGGCCGTCGCGCCCCTGCCGCGGCCGGTGACGCTGGAGATGTGCAAGGCCGAACCCCGCCTCGCCGACATGGTGCTCGTCAACAACACCCGGCTTTCGGTGCAACCCGTCACCGAAGCCGAATGGGCGCTGATCTGCGAAATGGGCGGCTATTCCGGCTGAGTCAGCCCCTGTTTCGGCAGATGGCCACCCCGGCAGGAGTGAAAAACCCTAGGCGCGCCTGACGGGCGCGGGCATAGTTACCCCATCGTTTTCATCAGGGAGAAACGCGATGGATTTTGTGAGCGTGATCGTGGCGGCACTGGCCGCCTACGCCTTCGGCGCCGTCTGGTACATGCGCCTGGCCGAACCTTGGATGGAGGCCGCGGGCGTGGAGCGCGGCGAAGACGGTCGGCCGAAGAACGCGAAGGATCCGATCCCCTACATCACCAGCCTCCTCTGCCTGGTCATCGTCGCCGGCATGATGCGCCACGTCTTCGCTCTCGGCGGCATCGACGGTCTCGGCAAAGGGCTCGTCGCCGGCCTCGGGCTCGGCCTCTTCATCGCCACACCGTGGATCGCGACGAACTACACCTTCGCAGGGCGCCCGCGCCGGTTGATCCTGATCGACGGCGGCTACGCCACCATCGGCTGCACGGTGATCGGCACCGTCCTCGGGCTTTTCTGACATGCGCGCCGCCGCGCTCTGTCTCGCCCTTCTGCCCATTGCGGGCTGCGTATCGACGGCCCCCGAGGAAGGCGAGTTTCTGACGTTCGACATCGCGGCGGAAACCCAGCCCTGCACGGGCGTCGCCCCGATGCGCTGCCTCATCGTCAACGGTGAATATTTCTACGATCCCATCGCCGGCTACACCCACGTGGAAGGCCGGCCCGCGACGATCACCGTGCTCCGCACGCCCGCACCGATCCCGGTTCCCGCCGACGCCAGCGCCTATACCTACACGCGCGTGGACGGCTGATCCGGGCTGGAACAAGCAAGAAAAAGAGCCCCGGGAGTGCTCCTCGGGGCTCATTCGAAATACACCGTCGCAGCGCGTCAGCCGTAGACGGATTCCTTGCCGAAATGCTTCACCAGCATGTAGTAGACCACAGCGCGATACTTGTTGCGCTCGGATTTGCCGTAGGTTTCGATGACGGCGTTGATCGCGTCCATCAGTTCGGGGCCGTCGGCCAGCCCGAGCTTCTTGATCAGGAAGTTGTTCTTCACCGTTTCCAGCTCGCTTTCCTGCGTCGCCGCGACGGTGGAGGCATCGGCATCATAGATCGCCGGGCCGCAGCCGATCGTCACTTTCTCAAGCAGATCCATGTCCGGCGTCATGCCGCATTTGTTCTTCAGATCATCGGCATATTGCGCGATCAGTTCATCCCGTTTGCCCATAGGCATCCTCCCAGGTGTCACCATTGAATTCGTGACAGGAGCCTAAGCCCAAAGGGCGCATGCGCAAAAGGAAAACATCGCGCCCGTTTTCCCCCTGCGGAGCGGCGCTTCCTCTCGCATCAAATACCTCGGGGGGAGTCCCGGCAGGGACGGGGGGCAGAGCCCCCCGCCCGACCGTCAGTAGCGGTAATGCTCGGGCTTGAACGGGCCTTCCGGCTTCACGCCGATGTAGGCGGCCTGCTCGGGATCGAGCTTCGTGAGCTTGGCGCCGACCTTCGCAAGGTGCAGGGCGGCCACCTTTTCGTCGAGGTGCTTGGGCAGCACGTAGACTTCGTTCTTGTAGGCGTCGCCCTTGGTGAACAGTTCGATCTGCGCCAGCACCTGGTTGGTGAAGGAGGCCGACATCACGAAGGAGGGGTGGCCCGTGGCGTTGCCGAGGTTCAGCAGACGGCCTTCGGACAGCAGGATGATGCGGTTGCCCGAGGGCATCTCGATCATGTCCACCTGGTCCTTGATGTTGGTCCACTTGTGGTTCTTCAGCGCCGCGACCTGGATCTCGTTGTCGAAGTGGCCGATGTTGCCGACGATGGCCATGTCCTTCATCTCGCGCATGTGCTCGATGCGGATGATGTCCTTGTTGCCGGTGGTGGTGATGAAGATGTCGGCCGTCTTCACCTCGTCTTCCAGCAGAACAACCTCGTAGCCGTCCATCGCCGCCTGGAGCGCGCAGATCGGATCGACCTCCGTCACCTTCACGCGCGCACCGGCACCACGCAGGGAAGCGGCGGAGCCCTTGCCCACGTCGCCGTAGCCGCAGACCACGGCCACCTTGCCGGCCATCATCGTGTCGGTCGCGCGGCGGATGCCGTCCACGAGCGATTCCTTGCAGCCATACTTGTTGTCGAACTTCGACTTGGTCACGGAATCGTTCACGTTGATCGCCGGGAAGGGCAGCTGGCCGTTGCGCTGCAGCTCGTAGAGACGGTGCACGCCGGTGGTCGTTTCTTCCGAAACGCCGAGGATCTGGTCACGGGTCTTGGTGAACCAGCCGGGGCTCGCCGCCATGCGCTTGGCGATCTGCGCCTTGATGACAGCCTCTTCCTCGCTCGTCGGCACGGGGATGATGTCCTCGCCGGCCTCGGCGCGGGCGCCGAGCAGCACGTAGAGCGTGGCGTCGCCGCCGTCGTCGAGGATCAGGTTCGGGCCGTCTTCGAAGAGGAAGGATTTGTCGAGGTAGTCCCAATGCTCCTCCAGCGATTGGCCCTTCACGGCAAAGACCGGGATGCCCGCGGCGGCGATGGCAGCGGCGGCGTGGTCCTGGGTGGAGAAGATGTTGCACGACGCCCAGCGCACATCCGCGCCCAGCGCGACGAGCGTTTCGATCAGAACGGCCGTCTGGATCGTCATGTGCAGCGAGCCGACGATGCGCGCACCTTTCAGAGGTTTGCTCTCGCCGTATTCCTCGCGCAGGGCCATCAGGCCCGGCATTTCGGTTTCGGCAATATCGAGTTCCTTGCGACCGTAGCCGGCAAGGGAGATGTCTTTCACAATGTAATCCGCGGCCATCGGGCTGCTCCTTCACGCGATCATGTTGGGGCGCAGATAGCACCGACGCCCGCCTGCGGCAACCGGACCGCAGCATTCGCACGGCCCGAGGCTTGCACCCCGTGGCCTCTCGGGGTCTCATGACGGCAGAGTCCCGCAACGATGAAGCGTGAGTGAGAACGAACAGCCATGCCGCAACAACCCCGTGCCTGGCAGCGCATGCTCTCGGGCCGCCGCCTCGATCTTCTGGACCCGACCCCGGTGGACATCGAGATCGCCGACATCGCCCACGGGCTGGCCTTCGTGGCCCGCTGGAACGGCCAGACCCACGGCGATTTCCCCTATTCCGTGGCCGAGCACTCGCTGCTGGTGGAGGCGCTCTTCCGCGAGCTCTACCCGAAAGCCCCCGCCCGCTGGCAACTCGCCGCCCTTCTGCACGATGCACCCGAATACGTGATCGGAGACATGATCTCGCCCGTGAAAGCCGCCGTCGGGGCCGCATACGGGGAGCTCGACTCCCGCCTCACGGCGGCCATCCACATCCGCTTCGGGCTTCCGGCGGCCATTCCGGCCACCGTGAAGAAGCAGATCAAGCGGGCGGACAGGATCAGCGCCTGGTTCGAAGCCACGCAGATCGCAGGCTTCTCCGAGGCCGAGGCCACCAAGTTCTTTGGCCGCCCACCCGAGGCGATGCAGCAATCACTGAAGATCGTCCCCCGGCCGCCCGTCGAAGTCCGCGAAGCCTTCACCGCCCGCCATGCCGAATTGATGGCGGCCTGCCATGATTGAGGTGCGTCGGGCCGGGCCGGCGGATTGCTCGGGCATGGCTGAAATCCTGAACGAGATCATCGACGCCGGGGGCACAACCGCGCTGACGGAGCCGGTTTCAGCCCGGGCGTTGCGCGACTGGATGCAGGCGCCGGGCCGGTCCGCGTGGCACGTGGCCGTGAACGACGCTGGCGAGATTACCGGCTTCCAGTGGCTGGGCGACATGGATTACCTGCCGCCCGAAGCGATCGACATTGCCACCTTCGTGAAACGCGGGCAGTCCGGCCTCGGCATCGGTTCCGCCCTGTTCACGGCTACGCGCAGCGCCGCCATCTCGCTTGGCGCCACCTGGATCAACGCCAACATCCGGGCCGACAATGAGGGTGGGCTCGCCTATTACCAGAGCCGGGGCTTTCGCACCTACGATCGCTGGGAAGGCTACAGGATGGCCAACGGGCAAATCGTGGACAAGATCCTCAAACGCTACGATCTGGATTGAGGCGCCGAGCGGGTAATGAAGGCGGTGAGGGCTGTGCTGTCCCGCGGGGTGGCGCAAAGCGCCGCCCCGTGGGGCAAAACATCTACTCCAAGGGACAGCTTTCCCCGGCGTTGATCGCGGTCAGACCGGATGCGTCGGCTTCGAACACGTAAGGCCCGGTGGCCGCCGGGACGGGCTGACCCGGCGCATACCCATCGACGGTGGCCAAGGACGTTCCGCGCCCCGGCTCCAGCCGCCAGCCATGCAGCCCTTCGCGCAGGAAATACAGCGTCAGCCCGTTGGCCCAGCGCTGTGCCGCGCCTGCGCCATTGCTGCAAGGGATACGGGCCCGGGGCTGTGCGCCGACGAGGCGGCTCACGGCCGCCACGGTGCCGGCTTCCGCGCGGCCGAAATCGATCCGCAGGGCGGAGCCGATGGGTTGCAGGTGGTCCGGGGCCAATGCAAGGCCCGCCGCTGCATTGGCCACAGAGGCCGGCGCCTGCGGCGCTGGGCCGGTGTTGCAGGCGGCCAGCAAGAGGGCCACGCCTGCAACCATCTGAAAACGAGGCAGCAAGAGGCCCTCAGCCCTAGCGCGGGCTGCGCTTGGCAAGAATGCGCTGAAGCGTCCGGCGGTGCATGTTCAGGCGGCGCGCCGTTTCGCTGACGTTCCTGTCGCACAGCTCGTAGACGCGCTGGATGTGCTCCCAACGCACGCGGTCGGCCGACATCGGGTTCTCCGGCGGCGGCGGCAGATCGCCGGCGGGGGCAAGCAGCGCGGCCGTCACGTCATTGGCGTCGGCGGGCTTGGAAAGGTAATCCATCGCGCCGATCTTCACCGCGGCCACGGCCGTAGCGATGGCGCCGTATCCGGTGAGCACCACGACGCGGCAGTCGGGCCGGGTTTCACGAAGGGTCTCCACCACTTCGAGCCCGGAACCGTCTTCGAGGCGAAGATCCACCACCGCATAGGCCGGAGGGCGGGCGGTGGCGTAGGCCCGGCCGGCGGCCACGGAGCCTGCCGTCTCCACGGCGAAGCCGCGCTTCTCCATCGCTCTCGCAAGCCGCTTCAGAAACGGTTCCTCATCGTCGACAAGGAGCAGCGTGTTGTCCTCGCCGATCTCCTCCAGCTCGCGGTCGGCCATGGTCATCCCTTCGCTAAACCTTCGCTATGCCTTTGTTTAGGGCGAAGGCCCCATGGCGTCAAACCACGCTAGCCCGCATTGACGAAACAGGCCACGCTTTCAGCCATTTCCGCTGCGCCCATGTCACGGTTGAAGAATTCCACGAAGCCATGTTCGGGAAGCATCAGGTAGGTGAAGGTGGAGTGATCCACGAGGTAGTAGTCGTCCTCGCTCTCCTGCTTGCGGTAATACGTCTTGTAGGCTTGGGAGGCGGCTTTCACCTGTTCGGGCGTGCCGGTGAGCGCCACCAGTTTCTCGTGGATGATCTCGCCGTATTCCTTCATCACCTCCGGCGTGTCCCGCTCGGGATCGATGGAGATGAAGACGGGAGTGGCCGAGATGCCTTTCTCGGCCAGCAGGTCCACCACCTCGGCGTTGCGGACGTTGTCCAGCGGGCAGACATCGGGGCAGAAGGTGTAGCCGAAGTACACCAGCGTCGGCTCGGTGATGACATCCGCCTCCGTCACGGTTTCACCCTCGCCGTTCACCAGCGTGAAGGGGCCGCCGATCGCCCCCGCGCCGCCCGCAATCTTGGTGGTCCGGCAGGCCGCGAACACATCGTCGCTGCGCTGGCCTGAGGTGACGAACCAGAGAACGCCGAGCATGGCGATCACGATTGCGGCCGCAACAATGGCGTAAAGGCGCGTCATGGCTTTTTCCTTCCTGAGTTTCGGGCGCATTGATCGCGCTCCGGGCAGGGATTAACAATTGTGCAGGTTGACGCATTCACGAAGGCGCGAGCAGCACATGTCCGACAGCACCTCTGCCCTGTTCAGCGCCTCCCAGCGCAGCGGATGGATCCGGCTGCGCACGTTGATCGTGCTGCGCTGGGTCGCCATCGCCGGGCAGGTCGGCGCCATCTACGTGGCCCGCCGCGTGTACGACGTTCAATTGGAACTGGGGCTCTGCTACGTGGTGATCGGCGCGGCCATCATCGCCAACCTCGTGGCCACCTTCGTCTATCCCGAAACCAAGCGCCTCACCGACAGGCAGAGTTTCGCGCTGCTGCTGTTCGACATCTGCCAGCTTTCCGCGCTGATCTACCTGACAGGCGGGCTGAACAACCCCTTCGCACTGCTCATCATGGCACCGGTCACCGTATCGGCCACGGTGCTGACGATGCGCTCGACGCTGCTTCTGGGCATCGTCGCCCTCTCGGCAATCACCTTCGTGGCGGTGTTTCACCTCCCGCTGCGCACCACGCTGGGCGAGATCTACGAACTGCCCGATCTCTTCATCTTCGGCTTCTGGCTCGCCATCGTGATCGGCACCGTCTTTCTCGGCGTCTATGCCCGCCGCGTGACCGGCGAGATCCACAGCATGTCCCAGGCGCTGCTCGCCACGCAGATGGCGCTGGCCCGCGAGCAGAAACTCACCGATCTCGGGGGGGTCGTGGCCGCCGCCGCCCACGAACTGGGAACGCCGCTTGCGACGATCAAACTCGTCAGCAGCGAGATGATGGATGAACTCGAACCCGGCACCCATCTCATGGAAGACGCGGAGCTGATCCGGGATCAGGCCGATCGCTGCCGCGAGATCCTGCGCTCCATGGGCCGGGCCGGCAAGGACGACAAGCATCTCAAGCGCGCGCCGCTGGAGACGGTGATCCACGAGGCCGCGGAGCCGCACCTGGATCGCGGCAAGGAGATCTCCTTCACGCTGGTGTCCGACGAGCCGGCCGATGCCCAGCCCATGGTCATGCGGTATCCGGAGTTCGTGCATGGCATCCGAAACCTCGTGCAGAACGCCGTGGATTTCGCCGACAGCCGCGTCTGGGTCGAGATCGGCTGGACGAACGAGAAGATCTCCGTGCGCATCGTGGACAACGGCCCAGGCTTCCCGGAGCAGCTGATCGGCCGCATCGGGGATCCCTTCGTCCGCCGGCGCAGTGGCGAAAGGGAGAAGGCGAAACGGCCCGAGTACGAAGGGATGGGCCTCGGGCTCTTCATCGCCAAGACCCTGCTGGAGCGCACCGGCGCCAGCCTGAGCTTCGCCAACGGATCGGATCCGTTTCTGGAGGCGTCGGAACGGCCCGAGAAATCAGGCGCCATCGTCCAGGTGAGTTGGCCGAGAAGCGCGCTCGAAGGTGATCCGGCGCAATGGTCCGGGCCACTGGGGGAAAACCAGCGCTTCACCTGAGTGGCATTTCGGTCGGGTTTTCGGGCCGATCAGGGGTTAAACATCCGTTAACTATGGGTCGATAGCGTTGGCGGATAGTTCAACCGAAACGCCGCCATGGATCCCTCGCTTGCCCTTGCCACCGTCCTGCTCTCCGTTGCCGCCGCCGCGCTGACGACGCTTGCGCTCGGCCACTGGCCCCGGCGGCCGGGGCCCGCCGCCGATCCCGCCACGGAAGAAAGCGAAACAAGCTTCCTGTTCGAGGGTGCGCGGCTGGTGGATGCGTCCGGGCCTGCCTCCGGCCTGCTGGAAACCGCCGAGAAACGGGAAACCGATCTGCTGACGCTTGTCTGCGCCCTCAAGCCCCGCTTCCCCGGCCTTGATACGGTGTTCTCTCCGCAGAGCCCGGCCGAAGTGGCCGCAGCGGATGCGGAAGACGGCGGCGAGTCGCGCCACGTGTTCCCCGCCCACGCCCCTGAGGATCCCGCCCGGATCGAGCTGTGCCGGTGGGAAGAATTCATCCGGATCACGCTGTCCCAGCCGGTCGCGGAGCAGCCGGAAGACTGGGAGTGCGGCTTCCTGCGGCAGGAGAACCGCGCCTTGCGGCAGTTGCTCAACAAGTCGCCCTACCCCATCTGGCGGCAGACCTCGGGCGGCGAAATCACCTGGGCCAACGCGGCATACCTCGATCTCGCCGCGCAGCAGGCCGACATCCACCCGGAGGACGCGCGTGGTTGGCCCCCGGTGAGGCTCTTCTCCGACATCTCGCTGGACGACGGCACGCCGGAAGGCAAGGCCTGCCGTGTATCGCTGCGCCTCGTCGGGCGGAAGGAGGAAGCGTGGTTCGAGTGCCGAAGCTTCGCCGCCGGGAGGGAATCCCTGCATTACGCCGCCGACGCCTCCGCTACGGTGACGGCCCAGCGCAACCTCGAACACTTCGTCCAGACCCTCACCAAGACGTTCGCGCATCTGCCCATCGGCCTCGCCATTTTCGACCGCGGCCGCAGGCTGGCGCTGTTCAACCCGGCGATGGGCGATCTGACGGGGCTGCCTGCGGACTTTCTCAGCCAGCGGCCGACGCTGGACGCCGTTTTCGACCGCCTGCGCGAAAGCCGCATGTTGCCGGAACCCCGCAACTACGCGGAGTGGCGCCGCCGCATCACGCAGGCGGAAACGGAGTCCGCGAACGGCATCTACGAAGAAACCTGGTCGCTTCCCTCGGGGCGGACTTTCCGGCTCACCGGCCGCCCGCACCCGGACAACGCCATTGCCTTCCTGTTGGAAGACATCAGCACGGAAGTCTCTCTCACGCGCCACTTCCGCGCGGAGCTCGAAATCTCGCAATCCGTGCTGGATACCGTGGAGGATGCCATCGCCGTCTTTTCCGAGGGTGGGCGGCTTGCCTTCACCAACCGCGCCTTCGCGCAGCTCTGGTTCGGGGCCGACGAATGCGCGCTCTCGGAATTCACAATCTTCGAGGCCAGCCGGATCTGGCGCGAGCAATGCCATCCGACGCCCGTCTGGGGGGACCTGCGGGAGTTCGCCGCGGCGCCGACGAACCGCTCGGAATGGGAGGCCGACATCCGCATGGTCGACGGGCGCGCGCTGCGGATCGTCGTCTCGCCCCTGCCCGGCAATGCGACGCTCGTCCGCTTCCGGGCCGTGGATGCGGCCATCCCCTTCGTCAGCGCGCGTTTGAACGCCCGGCGAAGCCGCAGCGCCTGAAGCCGCTTGCGGGCGGGCGGGCGCCGGGTAATATCCGCCCATGAGCGATGCGCGACTTGCCCTTGATCTTCCCGATGCCGAAGCCGCCGCAGCCTTGGCCGAGCGCCTCGCGCCTTCGCTGGGCGGCGGCGACTGCCTGCTGCTTTCCGGGCCCGTCGGCGCCGGAAAGAGCCACTTCGCGCGCCACGTGATTCTCGCGCTCCTGCCGGAGCCGGAAGACGTCCCTTCGCCCACCTTCACGCTGGTCCAGACCTACGAAACACCGGCCTTCGACATCTGGCACTGCGATCTCTACCGCCTCTCCGGGCCGGAGGATGCCTTCGAACTGGGGCTGGACGACGCTTTCGACACCGCCCTCTGCCTTGTCGAATGGCCGGACAGGCTGGGCGCCTACATCCCGAGAAACGCGCTGGAGCTTCGGTTTTCCCACACCGCCGACGGCCGGGGCCGCCATCTTGAGATCCGGGGCGCGCGCAAACGCTGGTCCGGCGTTCTGGAGGCGCTGAATGGCTGAAACGCTCACCGAAACTGCGCGCCATTTCCTCGACGGCGCCGGATGGGGCGGCGCGCTGCACGAGCTGCTGCGCGGCGATGCCTCGGCACGCCGCTACCTGCGCCTGACGCGCCCGGACAGCGGAGACACAGCGATTCTCATGGTCTGCCCGCCGGGATCAGCATCGGAAATGGCGCGTTTTGCCCAGGTGGGCGCCCATCTGCGCGCCGTCGGCCTCTCCGCACCCGACATACTCGCGGAGGCAATGTCCGACGGGCTGATGCTGCTGGAGGATTTCGGCGACGCCTCCATGGCCGCATTCGTGGACAACGCGCCGGAAGCGGAACAAGCCATATACCTCAGCGCGACGAAAATTGTTCACTACCTGCACGCCGTGCCGCCGATGGAGGGGCTGCACCCATACGGCCCAGCCCAGATGGCGCCGCTCGTCGATCTGGCCTTCACCGATTACGCCGCTGCCACCGGCAAGGGCGATCCGGGCGCGCTTCCCGCGATCGAGGCCCTGCTGCGATCGGCCTTGCAAACCCTTGCACCCGACACCGACGTGATGATCCTGCGCGACTACCATGCCGAGAACCTCATGGTGCTGCCCGAGCGCAGCGGCGTGCGCGCGCTCGGGCTTCTCGATTTCCAGGATGCGCTGTCGGGCCACCGTGCCTACGATCTCGTCTCGCTGCTGGAGGATGCACGCCGCGACATCAGCGAGAGCACGCGCCTTGCCTGCATTTCCTGGTATGTCCACGAAAACGCACTGGATCCGGAGGCCTTCGAAGCCGCGCTCGCGGTTCAGGGCGCGCAGCGAAACCTGCGGATTCTCGGGGTCTTCGCGCGGCTTGCACGGGCACGTGGCAAGCCGGGCTACCTCGATCTGATGCCACGGGTCTGGGGCCATCTGCAGCGCGATCTCGACCATCCGGCCTTGGCGGATCTGCGCACGGCCGTGCTGGCCGCGATCCCTGCCCCCGAAGCCGACGTGATGGAAAGGCTGCGCCAGCAATGCCCAGCGCCTTGAATCCAAGCGCCCTTATGCTCTTTGCCGCCGGCTTCGGCACCCGGATGGGCGCGCTCACCGCCGATCGGCCCAAGCCGCTCGTGGAGGTCGCCGGCCGCCCGTTGATCGATCACGCTCTGGCCCTGCGCGATGATTTCGGGCCACTGCGCACCGTCGCCAATCTGCACTACCGGGGCGACCAACTGCGCCGGCATCTGCAAGGCCGCGACGTACTGTTTTCCGAAGAAACGCCGGAGATCCTCGAAACCGGCGGCGGCCTCCGCAAAGCCCTGCCGCTGCTTGCGTCCAACCCCGTATTCACCATGAACACCGACGCGGCCTGGACGGGCACCAACCCCCTGATCCAGCTCGCCGAAGCCTGGGACCCAGCGCGCATGGATGCCCTGTTGCTGCTGATCGCGCCCGAACGGGCACGCGGCCACGCCGGCGGCGGAGATTTCCTGATGGCACCTGATGGCTCGCTCAAGCGTGGGCCCGGCGCGATCTACAGCGGGGTGCAGATCCTGAAGACGGATCTGCTCGACTCGATCCCCGAGCCCGCCTTCAGCCTCAATCTCCTGTGGGATGCGATGCTGCGGCAGGGGCGCCTGCACGGGGTGATGCATGCAGGCGGCTGGTGCGACGTGGGGCGGCCAGAAAGCATCCCCCTAGCGGAAGCGATGCTGGCGGAGGCGGCCGATGTCTGACCCTGCCCTCTACGGTGTCCCGCCCGGCGTGGACTTTCCGAAAGCGCTGCGGGACGGCGTGCTGGCCCGTTTCGCGGCGGATGGGCCGGAGGCGCTGGCCCGCGTGCAGATCTTCGTGAACACGGCGCGGATGCAAAGGCGGCTGCGGGCGCTCTTCGCCGAAGGTGGCGCGCTTCTGCTGCCGCGCATCCGCCTGATCCAGGATCTGGGGCGTGGCCTGACGGACGCTCCGCTCCCGCCCGCGATCTCGCCGCTGCGGCGGCGGCTGGAACTGGCCCAGCTCATCACGCGCCTGATCGACGCCGAACCCGATCTCGCCCCGAAGACGAGCGCCTATGATCTCGCCGACAGCCTCGCCGCGCTCCTGGATGAAATGCACGGCGAGGGCGTGACGCCGGAAGATATCGCCGCGCTTGATGTCTCGGACCAATCCGGGCACTGGGCCCGCGCGTTGGAATTCATCAAGATCGTGCAGGCTTTCGTCGCCGAGGAAGGCGCGCCGGATGCCGAGGCCCGCCAGCGTATGGTGGTGGAGCGCCTGATCGCGCAATGGGCGCAGGAGCCGCCGCAAGATCCCATCCTGATCGCCGGCTCCACCGGCTCGCGCGGGGCGACCCACCTGCTCATGGCCGCAGTCGCCCGCCTGCCCCGCGGTGCCGTCATCCTGCCGGGCTTCGATTTCGATCTGCCGGCCCCGGTGTGGGAGAGCCTCGCGGATCCTCTGACCGGCGAGGATCACCCCCAGTTCCGCTATGGCAAACTGATGCGGACACTCGGGGTGGCGCCGGGCACGATCCACCCCTGGACGCCGGACCGCGCACCCTGCCCGCCCCGCAACGCGCTCCTGTCGCTCGCCCTACGGCCCGCGCCGGTGACGGATCAATGGATGAGCGAAGGCCGGCATCTTGAGGGCATCGGCGCGGCAACGGCAGAAATCACCTACGTGAACGCGCCATCTGCCCGCGCGGAGGCGCTGGCGATCGCCCTGCGCATGCGCGTGGCCGCCGAGACCGGGCAGAGCCTCGCGCTGATCACCCCCGACCGGATGCTCACCCGCCGCGTGACGGCGGCGCTGGACCGATGGCGGATCAAGGTGGACGACAGCGCCGGCTTTCCGTTGCATCTCTCCGCCCCGGGCCGGTTCCTGCGGCTTGTGTCGCGCCTCTACGGCCAGCGGCTCACCATCGAAGCGCTGCTGACGCTGCTCAAGCACCCGATCGCCCATTCCGCCAGCAACCGCGGGGCGCATCTGCTGCGCACAAGGGAGCTTGAGCTTTCCCTGCGGCGGCGGGGACCCGCGTTCCCGGATGCCGAAGCCCTCCTGAACTGGGGCCGAACACGCGAAGAAAAGGATCCCGGCGCGCTGGCATGGGCACAGTGGCTCGCCTCGGCCCTGCCCTTCGAAGAGACGCCCGTGACGCGGCCGCTTTCGGAATGGGTCGCGCGGCACATCGCCTGTGCCGAGGCGCTGGCTACCGGGCCCGAAGCGGCGGAAAGCGAGCTGTGGCGCGAGGCCGCTGGGCGCAAGGCCCGCGCGGTGGTGGACTCCCTCGTGCAGGACGCTGCATATGGCGGCGCGATGCCGCCCCACGAATATGCCGAGCTGTTCCGCGCCCTGCTCGCGGGCAGCGACGTGCGGGCGCCGGACGAGGATTTTCCCAACCTCATGATTCTCGGCACGCAGGAAGCGCGGGTGCAGGCCGCCGAATTTGTCATCCTCGCCGGGCTGAACGACGGGATCTGGCCGCCCACGCCGGCGCCGGATCCCTGGCTGAACCGCAAGATGCGTCACGATTCCGGCCTTTTGCTGCCCGAGCGGCGGATCGGCCTGTCGGCGCATGATTTCCAGATGGCCGCAGGGGCGAAGGAGATCTGGCTCACGCGCGCGGCACGCGACGCCGAAGCCGAAACCGTGCCGTCGCGCTGGCTCAACCGCCTCGTGAACCTGCTTTCCGGCCTGCGCGAGAAAGGCGGAGACGTGGCGCTTGCCGAGATGGAGGCCCGAGGCGCCGCGTGGCTCAGGATGGTCGAAGCGCTGGAACAGCCGGGCAAGGCTCCTCCGGCGCACAGGCCCTCTCCCCGCCCGCCCGTGGCGGCACGGCCCGATCGGTATTCCGTCACCCAGATCAAGACGCTGATCCGCGACCCCTACGCGATCTATGCGAAGAAGGTGCTCAATCTCTCCCCGGTGGACCCGCTGCGCCCCTCGCCGGACGCCCCGTTGCGCGGCACGGTGCTGCACGCGATTCTGGAAGCCTTCGTCAAAGCCGACGATCTTTCGGAGGGCGCCGAAGCGCGGCTGGTGGATACGGCCCGTACGGTTCTGGCGGAGAGCGTCCCCTGGCCCACGGCGCGCCGGCTCTGGCTGGCAAAGATCGCCCGTGTGGCGGATTGGTTCGTTGCGCAGGAGCGGAGCCGCCGGGCCGATTCTGCCTTCCTCAAGGCCGAGGTCACGGGCGAAGCGGCGATCGGAAAGACGGGCGTCAGACTGACGGCGCGGCTCGACAGGGTGGACACGGCGCAATCCGGCGCCCTGCGGCTCTATGACTACAAGACGGGCAATCCTCCCTCGAAGAAAGCCCAGGCCGCCTTCGACAAACAGCTTCTGCTGGAAGCCGCGATGATCGAACAAGGCGCCTTCCCCGACGTGCCGGCCGCCGAGGTGGAGCAAGCCGCCTACATCGGGCTGGGCGCCAGCCCGAAAGAGGTGCCGGCCCCACTGGAAGACGTCGCGAGCGGCAAGGTCTGGGCGGATCTCGAAGCGCTGATCCGGGCCTATTCCAGCCAAACACGCGGATTTACCGCGCGGCTTGCCCCGGAGCTTCTCGACTACGCGGGGGATTACGACCACCTCTCCCGCTACGGCGAGTGGGAGGATTCAGATGCCGCCAAACCGGAGGATCTGGCATGACACCGCGCGACGAGGCCACCGAACGCCAGGTCCAGGCCGCCGACCCCTTCGCCTCCACCTGGCTTTCTGCCAACGCCGGCTCGGGCAAGACGCGCGTGCTCACCGATCGCGTCGCGCGCCTGCTTCTGACCGGGGTGGAGCCCCAGCGCATTCTCTGCCTGACCTACACCAAGGCCGCCGCGAGCGAGATGCAGAACCGCCTGTTCCGCCGGCTCGGTGGATGGGCGATGAAGCCCGACGACGATCTGCGCACGGAATTGCGCGAGCTGGGCGAGGAGGGGGCGATCGATGCGGAGCATCTGAAGCGCGCGCGCCGGCTCTTCGCGCGCGCCATCGAAACGCCGGGCGGCCTGAAGATCCAGACGATCCACTCCTTCTGCGCATCCCTTTTGCGCCGCTTCCCGCTGGAAGCCGGGGTCTCGCCGCAGTTCACCGAGATGGACGACCGCACCGCCCAACATCTGCGTGAGCAGATCGTGGAGGAAATGGCCGACGGCCCGATGGCCGCCGTCGTGGATGCGCTTGCAGCCCACCACACAGGCGAAGACCTCGCGGCACTTACCCAGGAAATCTGCCAGCTTGCCGAAGGGTTCGGCACGGTGCCGGCGCTGGACGGGATTCTCGAAAGCTTCGGCCTGCCGGCCGGATTCGATGAAAACGCAGCTGTCGCCATGGCCTTCGATGGCAGCGAGGCCGATCTCTTCACGCGCCTTCTGCCGCTTCTGAAAGGGCAGTCCGCGACCTACCAGAAACTGGCCGATCGCCTCGCAAAGATCGATCTGGCCACGCCAGGACAGGCCGATCTCGACGCGCTCTGCGCCGAATTCCTCTACAAGAGCGGGGATCGAAAGGATCGCGCCAAGATCGGCAGCCTGCCGCAATCCAACCACAAGGCCGCGCGGGAAGTGCTTGCGCCCGTTCTGCCCGAACTCGACGCCTTCATGGAGCGCGTCGAGGCCGCGCGACATGCGCAATTCAGTCTCTATACCGCCCGGAAAACCTTTGCGCTCCACCAGTTCGCCGCCGTCTTCCTGCCCGAATACCACGCCCGGAAACAGGCGCGGGGGTGGCTCGACTTCGACGATCTCATCCAGAAGGCGCGCCAACTTCTGACCGATCCGCTCGTGGCGCAATGGGTCCTGTTCCGGCTTGATGGCGGCATCGATCACATCCTCGTGGACGAGGCGCAGGATACCTCGCCCGCGCAATGGAAGGTGATCGAAAGCCTCGCGCAGGAGTTCACGGCCGGCACCGGCGCGCGAGAGGACGTGGAGCGCACGATCTTCGTCGTGGGCGACAAGAAGCAATCCATCTATTCCTTCCAGGGTGCCGATCCGGGCGCTTTCGACAGGATGCGCGATCATTTCGCCAGCCGGATGGCGCCCACGGGGCGCGGGCTGCAATCCCTGCAGCTTCTGCATTCCTTCCGCTCCAGCCCCGCGGTGCTGCAGCTCGTGGACAGGGTTTTCGACGGCGACGCGGCCGAGGGTCTGGGTGACATCTCCCGCCATGTCGCCTTCAAGCGCGATCTTCCGGGGCGGGCGGATCTCTGGCCTCTGGTCGAGAAGACCGGGAAGCCCGAACCGGGCAACTGGTTCGATCCGGTGGACAAGCCCAGCGAAGATCACCACTCCGTCCGGCTCGCGCGCATGATCGCCGCGGAAATCCGGCGGATGATCGACGGCAAGGAGCCGCTCCCCGAGAGCGCGCGGGAAAGCCGCCCGGTCCGGCCCGGCGATTTCCTGATCCTCGTGCAGCGGCGCTCTCAGCTGTTCCACGAGATCATCCGCGCCTGCAAGGCCGAGGGGCTGGAGATCGCCGGGGCCGATCGCCTGAAAATCGGCGGAGAGCTGGCCGTTCGGGATCTGGTGGCGCTCTTGTCCTTCATCGCGCTGCCGGAAGACAACCTTTCGCTCGCAGCGGCCCTGCGATCGCCGCTTTTCGGCTGGAGCGAGCAGGATCTCTACACGCTCGCACAGGGCCGGGGCGCACGCACGCTCTGGCAGGCCCTGCGCGAAGCGCGGGATCGACACCCCGAAACGATGGCGGTTCTGGACGACCTGCGGCGCGAGGCGGATTTCCTGCGACCCTACGAGCTGATCGAACGTTGCCTGACGCGCCACGGCGGGCGCTACAAGCTGCTCTCGCGCCTCGGCGAGGAGGCGGAAGACGGGATCGACGCGCTGCTGGATCAGGCACTTGCCTATGAAAACACCGAGGTGCCCAGCCTCACCGGCTTCCTCGCGTGGCTGCAGGGCGAGGAGGTCGAGATCAAGCGCCAGCTCGACAGCGGCGGTAACAAGATCCGGGTAATGACGGTGCACGGCTCGAAGGGGCTTGAAGCGCCTATCGTGATCCTGCCCGACACCGCGAAACGCGATGTGCGGCTCCGGGACGACATCTACCTGTCGGACTCCGGCGTGCCGATGTGGAAGGTGGGCGGCATTGCCCAGCCCGCGCCCGTCGAAGCCGCGATGGAAGCGGAGAAGGCGGTGCAGCGCGCCGAGCGGATGCGGCTTCTCTACGTGGCGCTGACGCGGGCCGAGAAATGGCTGATCGTCTGCGCCGCCGGCGAACTGGGGGCCAACGCGGACAGCTGGTACGATCTGATCGCCGCCGGAATGGCCCGGGCCGGCGCGGTGGACACCATGTTTCCGCCGGGGCCGGGGCTGCGGCTTGAAACCGGTGCTTGGCCGGCAACATCCGATGGCGGGGCAGGGGAGCCGGCACCGGCGCTGCCGGAGCTGCCCGCATGGGCGCGCCAGACGGCAACCCCGCGCCCGGAAGCGAAAGCCGCAACGCTGTCGCCTTCCGATCTCGGCGGGGCCAAGGCGCTTGCCGGCAGTCTCCAGGACTGGGACGAGGACGCCGCCCTGATGCGCGGCACGGCGATTCACCTGCTGTTGGAGCATCTGCCGGGATACCCCGAATCCGCCTGGCCCGAGATCGCCGGGCGGCTGTTCGCCGCGGCGGAGCTGCCCACCGAGGGCATGGCCGACATGCTTTCGGAAGCCGCAGCCGTGATTTCCGCACCACATCTGGCACATCTCTTCGAGGCTGAAACATTGGCCGAGGTGGACCTCGTGGCCCCCGTCGCCGCCCTTGGCGGGCAGAGGATCAGCGGCACGGCGGACCGGCTGATCGTGACGCCCGAGCGCGTGACCGTGGTGGACTTCAAGACGAACCAACTGGTGCCAAAGGAAGAATCCGAAGTTCCGGAGGGGCTGCTGCGTCAGATGGGGGCCTACGTGGCCGCCCTGCAGGAGATCTTCCCAAGCCGCGAAATCAGCGCGGCGATCCTCTGGACGAAGACGGCGCAGCTGATGCCCCTCTCACACGAGGCCGTGATGGCGGCCCTCGGGCGCACCGCTACATCTTGACCTCCTCGGGCCACCTTCCTACGTTCCCTAGCCAACGCCAGATTTTTCCAGGAGGTACGCCCATGGCGACCGTAGCAGTCACCGACGAGACGTTCGACGCCGAAGTCCGCAATTCCAGCATCCCCGTCGTGGTGGATTTCTGGGCGGAGTGGTGCGGCCCTTGCAAACAGATCGGCCCGGCGCTCGAAGAGCTGTCGGCCGAGTATGACGGCAAGGTCAAGATCGTGAAAGTGAACGTGGACGAAAACCCGAACTCGCCGGCCCAGATGGGCGTGCGCGGCATTCCGGCCCTGTTCATGTTCAAGGACGGCCAGGTGGTGTCCAACAAGGTGGGCGCTGCGCCGAAAGCGGCTCTGCAAAGCTGGATCGAAGAAGCGATCTGAGGCTTTCCTGCCCGACGTGATCGAAAGGCGCCCTTCGGGGCGCCTTTTTTCATGCCTCCGGCGGGGTGTTTCCGGCCAATCGGTGGGGTCAGATGTCCCAGCCGCGGGCGCGCAGGGTGGCTAGGATCTTCTCTCTTGCCTCGGGGCGGCCCGCGTTGATCGACATGTCCTGCAGGAACCAGAACAGGTAGCGGTCGTAATCCGGTGAATGCGAGAGCACGCGGGCGAAGGCGCCCCGGGGATCGCGCGCCGCATCCAGCGCGATGTGGTGGAAATCGATCCGGGCGCATAGGATCGCGGGCTTGTGCAGGTAGTAGCCAAGAAAGGCGACGGAGGAATTCTCCGTGACGATGTAGTCGCAGGCCGGCAGCAGCCTGTCCATTTCGCCCGTGGTGATGGTGAGACGGGGGTGAGCGGCCGCCAGCCGCTCCAGCGCCGCGATCTCCTCCGAGGTGTAGATCTCGCGCGGGTGGAGAGCGGCGACAACCGGGCGGGCCGGATCCTGCTGAAGCACCATCTCGATCATGTCGATCGGCCGGAAGCTCTGGAAACTGCGGTGATCAAGCAGCCGCCCTTGCAGCGGCACGTAGACGAAGCCGCCCGAAAGGGGGGCCGCCTGGGTTGCGAACAGCGTCTTGCGCCAGCGATCTGCGAAAGATTTGGCCTGAACAGGGTCGATTTCGGCGGGATTGAACGGCGTCTGCGCAACGGTCCATTCCCAGCGTTTCTCCGAGCGTTCGATCTGCCAGAACGGGTAGTGATAAACCCGGCGGAAGGTGAGGGCGCGGCCGTGGAAGGGCGGCTCCATGTGGAAGAGCGCATAGCCCTTGCGGGCCGCGGACTTCAGGCGCTCGCGCTCCGTGGCGGGGCGGAACTCAACCTGGAATCCCCGGTCTTCCACCGCCTCCTGCACGAGACGCAGGAAGTTGTGCGTGCCGGCCTTTGCCGCCGCGCGCATGCCGGGTTCGAGGTAGACGCGAAGACGCTTTGCCACTGCCATGGAGGCCACGCTATCCTGCCGCAAACGCCGCCTCAAGCGGCCATCGCCCGCGCACCGGGTTGCCGCTCGTGCCTCGCCTCGCCATATAGGGCAGGACGAAAAGGAGAAATCCATGGCAGACGATCAATTTTCCGGCTGGCACGGCACCACGATCATCGGCGTCCGCAGGGGCGGCGAGGTGGTGATCGCCGGGGACGGGCAGGTGAGCCTCGGGCAGACGGTGATCAAGGGCACGGCGCGCAAGGTGCGCAGGCTTTCGCCGGGCGGATACGACGTGGTCGCGGGGTTCGCCGGGTCCACGGCCGATGCCTTCACGCTGCTGGAGCGGCTGGAGGCCAAGCTGGAGGCCACGCCAGGGCAGCTCGCCCGGGCCTCGGTGGAGTTGGCGAAGGACTGGCGCACCGACAAATACCTTCAGAAGCTTGAGGCCATGCTGATCGTGAGTGACGGCAGGGATCTGTTGGTGATCACCGGCGCGGGCGACGTGCTGGAGCCCGAGCATGACGTGGCCGCCATCGGCTCCGGTGGCAACTTCGCCCTGGCCGCGGCGCGGGGGCTGATGGAAACCGATCTTGGCGCGGAAGAAATCGCGCGCAGGGCGATGGCCATCGCCGCCGACATCTGCGTCTACACCAACGGCAACCTGACAGTGGAGAAGATCCAAGCATGACCGATCTTACCCCCCGCGAAATCGTGAGCGAACTGGACCGGTTCATCATCGGCCAGAAGGACGCCAAGCGCGCGGTTGCCGTTGCTCTGCGCAACCGCTGGCGGCGCAAGCAGCTGGACGACGACCTGCGAGATGAGGTCTACCCGAAGAACATCCTGATGATCGGGCCCACCGGCGTCGGCAAGACGGAGATCAGCCGCCGTCTCGCGAAGCTCGCCAAGGCCCCGTTCCTGAAGGTCGAGGCCACGAAGTTCACTGAAGTGGGCTACGTGGGCCGCGACGTGGAGCAGATCGTGCGCGACCTGGTGGACAGCGCCATCGTGATGACGCGCGAGATGATGCGCGAAGAGGTGAAGGCCAAGGCGCACGCGGCGGCCGAGGAGCGCGTGATCGCCGCCATCGCCGGCACGGACGCGCGCGAAGCCACGAAGGAGATGTTCCGGCGCAAGCTCAAGGCCGGGGAATTGGACGACACCGAGATCGAGCTTGAAATCGCCGACACCTCGAACCCGATGCAGATGTTCGACGTGCCGGGCCAGCCCGGCGCCGGGCAGATGGGCATGATGAACCTCGGCGATCTCTTCGGCAAAGCCTTCGGTGGCCGCACGGTGCGCCGCAAGATGACGGTTGCGCAGAGCTACGAGGTTCTGATCGGCGAAGAGGCCGACAAGCTTCTGGACGACGAAACCGTGACTCGCGCCGCTCTGGACGCCGTGGAGCAGAACGGCATCGTTTTCATTGACGAGATCGACAAGGTCTGTGCCCGCTCGGACGCCCGTGGCGCCGACGTGAGCCGGGAAGGGGTGCAGCGCGATCTGCTGCCGCTGATCGAGGGCACCACCGTCTCCACGAAGCACGGGCCGGTGAAGACCGATCACATCCTCTTCATCGCCTCGGGCGCCTTCCACATCGCCAAGCCCAGCGATCTGCTGCCCGAACTGCAGGGGCGGCTGCCCATCCGGGTGGAATTGCGCGCCCTGACCGAAGAGGATTTCGTCCGCATCCTGACGGAAACCGACAACGCCCTCACGCGCCAGTACAAGGCGCTGATGCAGACGGAAGAGGTCGTCGTGGAGTTCACCGACGACGGCATCGCGGCCCTCGCGGCGATCGCCGCTGAGGTGAACCGTTCGGTCGAAAACATCGGCGCGCGCAGGCTCTACACCATCCTTGAGCGCGTCTTCGAAGAATTGTCCTTCACCGCGCCGGACATGGGCGGCACCACCGTCGTGGTGGACAAGGCCTTCGTCGAGAAGAACCTCGGCGAACTGGCCAGCGCCACGGATGTCAGCCGTTACATGCTGTAGCATCCCGCGCCCGGCTTCTGTAAGGCTTCGGAGGGTCGATCCTTCCGGAGCCTTTTTCGTGCGTGTTTTCCTGAACCTTTCCGCCTTGATGGCCTGCCTGCTGGTGCTGGTGGCCTGCATTCCGCGCGGCGCGATCTACGTTGCGCCCGAAGCCGCCGAGATCGGCACGCAGGAGCGGGTGTTCGTGGCCACGACCCGTGCGCGGGAAGCGGACGGAACCTACGGCAACCGCCGCAGCCGGGAACTCTCCTTCGCGCGGCTGGATATTTCCGTCCCCCCGGACAGGCGGCCCGGCAGCGTCACATGGCCGGGGCGCAGGCCGGATGCGGAAGAGGATTTCCTTGCGTCCAGCTTCGTGAACTACGGCAGCGCCAGCGATTTCCGGACCCGGCTGGCGCAGGAAATCAGGAACACCCCCTCGGCCAACGGCCGCGTGATCGTCTTCGTGCATGGGTTCAACACCAATTTCGCCGAAGGCCTGTATCGCGCTGCCCAGATGAAGGCCGACTACGGCTTCTCCGAGCCGCTCGTGCATTTTTCATGGGCCTCCGCAGCATCCCCTTTCGGCTATGCGCGGGATCGGGATTCGATCCTCGCCAGCCGCAGCGCCTTCGAGCAGTTCCTGCGCGAAATCCGGGCGGCCGGGGCGCGCCAGATCGTGGTCTCGGCCCACAGCGTCGGCTCGCACCTGGTGATGGAAACCCTCCGGCAGGTTGCCCTCAGATCCCCGGCCGACAAGGCGCGGCTGTTCTCGGAAGTGGTGCTGATCTCCCCCGACATCGACGTGGATGTCTTTCGCGCGCAGATGGAAGACATCGGGCCGCTGCCGCAGCCGATCCTCGTCCTTTCCTCTTCGCTCGACAGGGCGCTGGCCGTATCCGCCACGATCACCGGCGCCGAAGCGCGTATCGGCAACCTGCGGGAGCCGGAGCAGATCGAAGGGCTGGACGTGCTCGTCATCGATGTTTCGGAATTCACCGACGGGGATCTGGGCAACCACATGATCACCTTCTCCTCGGAGGAAGCGATCGACGCCTTCACCCGGCTGGCCGGGCTTCACGACGATCTGCTCCGCGAGACGCGCGGGCGCACCGGGCCGCTTTCGGGCGCGATCCTTTCGGTGCAGGAGGCCACGCGGCTGGCCTATGAATCCGTGGACGGCGTGGAGCGGTGAGCGACGGCGCGTTCGCCTTCGCGCGGGCCAACGCCCGATGGATCGGCGCCGGGGCGCTGATGGCCCTGTGCTCGGGCTTCGGCCAGACCTATTTCATCTCGATCTTCGCAGGCAACATCCGCGCAGATTTCAGTCTGAGCCACGGATCCTGGGGCGCGATCTACGCCGGCAGCACGCTGGCATCGGCGGCGGTGATGCTCTGGGCCGGCGGGCTGGCCTGCGGGGGTTGGGCAGCGTCGTTCTTCTGGGGCTTGCTCTTTCCTGCGTCGCCATGGGCATGGCCTCGCAGGTCTGGATGCTGCCGGTCGTGATCTTCTTCCTGCGGCTGTTCGGGCAGGGGATGGCCAGCCATGTGGCCATGATCGCGATGGCGCGCTGGTTCGCCTCAAACCGGGGCAAGGCCATCGCCCTCGCGGCCTTCGGCTTCTCCGTAGGGGAGGCGCTTCTGCCGATCATCTTCGTGGCCCTCATGGGAGCCGCCGCCTGGCAATCCCTCTGGTATCTGGCCGCGGGGCTGCTCGTGCTGGCCACCGTCCTGCTGCGTCGGCTTCTGGCACGGGAGCGGCAGCCGCAGAGCTTTGCCGAGGAGGAGGGCGGGCTCTCCCTCGATGGCCGCAACCTCTCCCGGCGCGACGCGCTGCGCTCGGCCGGTTTCTGGCTGCTGGCGCCCGCGCTCGTTGCGCCGTCGTGCTTCGTGACGGCGTTCTTCTTTCAACAGGTGCACCTCGCCGAAAGCAGGGATGTGGCGCATCTGTCGCTGGTGGCCCTGTTCCCGCTCTACACGGGGGTGTCCGTCCTTTCCATGTTTGCCACCGGCTGGGCGGTGGACAGGTTCGGCGCGGCCCGCCTGTTGGCGGCCTACCAGGTTCCGATGGCGCTCGGTTTCCTGGCGCTGGCGTCCGTCGGAGGCCTTCCCGGCCTTGCCTTGGCCATGGGCCTCATGGCGATCAGCAACGGCGCCAACGCCCCGATCCCGGCCGCCGTGATGGCGGATCTTTTCGGCACCCGCCACCTCGGCGCGATCAAGGCGGCGGCCACGGCGCTCATGGTGCTCGGCTCCGCCATCGGGCCGGTCCTGAGCGGCCTGCTGATTGATGCCGGTATCGCTTTCAACACGCAGGGCTGGGGCATCGCCCTCGTGTTCCTCGCCGTCAGCGCGGCCCTTTCGGTGCTGGCCCGGCGGCTGCGTGCCCTTTCACCGGTGGCGCTTTAGGTAGACGTAGTAGGCCCCGCTGCCACCGTGCTTCGCATGGGCTTCCGTCACCTGGAGGATCAGCGCCGAGAGCGGTGCGACGCGCAGCCATTGCGGCACATGGTGCTTGAGCACCCCGCGCGGCCGCGGGATCGGCCCTTCGTCCTCGCCCGGTTTCCCCTTGCCCGTTATCACCAGCACGAGGCGCAGCCCGCGGGCCTGGGACGATAGAATGAACTGGGTCAGGGCCGGATGCGCCTGTGAGAGCGTCATGCCATGCAGATCGATGCGCCGCTCCGGCTCAAGCTTGCCCCGGCGCAGACGGGCGTAGGCTTTCTGGTCCATCGCCAACGGGGCCTGAGCCAGCCGGCGCGACAGGGTGGGCTGGAGATCGTCCTGCGGTGCCACTCCCCGCGCTTTTGATCCGATGCGAAAGGCGGGCAGAGGGTCCGGTTTTCCCTTTGCCGGCTTCGGTGCGGGTTTCGGCGCCGCGGCGGGCTCCGCCGCGGCGGGTGCGGGGCGCGGCGGGTGAAGCGGGGTGTCGTGCTTCGTCACCTCGCGCCAAAGCGCCTTTTCCTCCTGCGAGACATGGCGGGGCCGTCGCTTCATCCCTCGCCCTCCGGCACCAGTTCGAAAGCCGTCTGGATCGGCAGCAGCACCACCATGCGACCCGGATCCTTCACCTGGCCGGCAATGCGCCCGGCCTCGTCGCCGGTGCCATAGAAGATGTCCGCCCGTTGCGCGCCCTTGATGGCCGATCCGGTATCCTGCGCGATCATGAGGCGGTTGAAGGGATCGCGCCCCGCCTTCTCCACCCAGACAGGGGCGCCGAGGGGCGTGAAGGCCGGATCCACGGCGACGGTGCGGCCGCTCGTGATCGAGCGGTTCATGGCCCCGAGCGGCCCCTTTTCGGCCGAGACGTTGCGGATCTTCCGAAAGAATACGTAGGAAGGATTGTGCCAGAGCAGCTCCCGCCCCAGCGCGGGATTGCGGCGCACCCAGTTGCGGATGACCTGTGCCGAAACCTGGTGCGCCCCGTAGATGCCGCGCCGCACGAGCTCCTGCCCGATGGAGCGGTAGGAATGCCCGTTGTTGCCGCCATACCCCACACGCAGGACCTGACCGTCCGGCAGCCGGATCCGCCCCGAGCCCTGGATCTGGAGGAAGAACAGCTCCACCGGGTCGTCCACCCAAGCGATTTCCAGCCCGCGGCCCGCAAGCAGCTGCTGCTCCTCGATCTCGCGGCGGCTCACGAAGGGGCCAGCGCGCGCCTCGGGGGGCGTGCGGTAGAGCGGGTAGCGAAAGCGATCGGACGGGGTGAGAGATCCGTCCAGTTCGGGTTCGAAATATCCGGTGAAGAGCGGTGGGTTTCCGTCCCGCATCATCACCGGGCGGAAGAACAGCTCGAAGAAACTGCGCGCGCCGGGCCGCGTACGGGCGACCTCGCAGAGCGGTGCCCAGGCGGGATCTTTCAGATCGCCGCAGGTTTCGAGAAAGGCTTCAAGCGCCTGCTCGTGATCGTCCTCGGCCCAGCCGTGGAGATCCTCGAAAGACAGCAGCGTGTAATCCACGCCTTCGGCCTGAACGAGTGGCGTCATGGCGAGCGCCGCCAACAAGGACGCCGCCCGCAGTGCACGCTTCATTCGCCCGTGGCGACAAGCTGCCAGTTGGGATCGTCAGAGCCCATTTCGCGCGCAAAGGTCCAGACGTCCTTCTGGCGCTTGATTTCATTGGGGTTGCCCTCGATCACCTCGCCAGCGGCGTTCTTCACCACGCTGGTCAGCTCGCCGACGAACTTGACCGTCACCTCGCCGATGCGGGTGGTTTCGTCGAACTCGGCGGCCACCAGCGTCACTTCACGCACGCCCACGAAGTTGGCCTCGATCGTCAGGCCCTGCGCCTCGCGCTGATCCACCACCTCGGAGAGGCTGTCGAACACGTCCTTGGAAACGAAGGGAACGATGGGCTCGAGCTCGCCGTTCTCGAAGGCCATGAGGATCATCTCGTAGGCGCCACGGGCGCCCTGCAGGAACCCGCCGACGTTGAAAGAGGGATCATGGCGTTTCATCGCGGCCAGGGCTTTCGCGGCCGGGCTGCTCTCGTCAACGTGATCGGTGATATCTTCGTCGGGGCCACCTTCGATCACTTCGAGGTTCGCGCGGCTGCGACTGGAGGCCGGCGATTTGTCGCCGACCGGCGCGGGCGGCTTCTCGAAGCCCTCTCGCGTCCCGAGCACGTTTCTCAGCTTGAGAATCAAGAAGATAGCGATCCCCGCGAGAACCAGAAGTTGAATTGCGGAAGAGCTCATCCGGGGCCTCTTTCTGAGTAAAACTGTAGTAACCGTCGCGTTCCGGACATATGTAAGTCAGGGGCGCGGTCAAGTCTACCGCGCGCAAGATCAAGGAGAAGGCCCACCATGTGGCTGTTCATCGCATTCCTCACCGTCCCGCTGATCGAAATCGCCCTGTTCATCCAGGTGGGCGGGTTCATCGGCCTCTGGCCGACCCTTCTGATCGTCGTCGTCACCGCGGTGCTGGGAACCCACCTCGTGCGCTCGCAGGGGCGGATGGCGATGAACGACATGCGCAACAGTTTCTCCGAGATGCGCGACCCGACGGAGCCGCTCGCCCATGGCGCGATGATCCTGATCGCCGGCGTTCTGCTGCTCACTCCCGGTTTCTTCACCGATGCCGTCGGCTTCCTGCTGCTGTTCCCGCCGTTCCGCGCCGCCGCCTACCGCTACCTGCGGGCGCGGGTCGTGGTTCAGAATTTCTCGATGTCGGGGATGCACACCTACGAAGGCGACAGCTCGGTGATCGACGGCGAGTTTCACGCCGTCAACGAACCGGAGCCGCCCATCACGGAGCCGGACAGCTACGAGCCCGGTGACGAATACCTCGTGAAGAAGCCCACGCATCGCCCCTCGGGCTGGACCAAGCATTGAGGCTTCCCCAACAGGGTGATACACCGCACGTAACGGATTTTACCCAATGGGAGAGTGAGTAATGGCCGAGAACGGCACCAAAGCCCCTGCACAACCCGAACCGGTGAAGATGCAGGTTCTGGCGCAATACATCCGCGACATGTCCTTCGAGAACGCGCTCGCGCAGCGCGGCGTCCAGGGCACGCCGCAGCCGGACGTCAAAGTGAACGTCAACCTCGACGCCAAGAAGCGCTCGGCGGAAAACCAATACGAGGTTCTGACCAAGTTCAACATCGCCGCGCAGAACAAGGAAGGCGGCGAAGCGCTCTTCCTGCTCGAGCTTGAATACGCCGGCATCTTCCACGTCGAGAACGTGCCGGAAGACCAGCTGCACCCCTATCTTCTCATCGAATGCCCGCGGATGCTGTTCCCCTACATCCGCCGCATCGTGGGCGATGTCACCCGAGACGGTGGCTTCCCGCCGCTGAACCTTGAGAACATCGATTTCGTGGCCATCTATCGCCAGAACCTCGCCCTGCGCGCGGCCGCGGCCAAGAAGGCCAGCGAGGAAGAAACGCCGGCAAACTGAGGCGGCGGGTTTTTCCCGCGCCCCTTGCTCGAAGAAAAAGCGCCCGCCGGATCCCGGTGGGCGCTTCGCGTTTCAGGGGCTGCGTTTCAGGGGCGGCCTCAGCCCAGCTTCTTCCAGAGCGCATCATCCCCCATCTTGGCGATGAAGGCTGCATGGGCCTCGGCTTCCTCGGGCGTGATGCGCGAGGGCAGGGGCGTCGGCCGTTTTCCGGGCCGCCACGAAGAGCCGCCGGTGTCACCGCCGGCATCCTCGCCGGGTGCGGCCGACAGGCCGAAATCCGGTTGCCGCCCGCCGATCAGCTCAAGATAGACCTCCGCGAGAATCTCGGAGTCGAGCAGGGCGCCGTGCAGCGTCCGCGAGGAGTTGTCGATCCCGAAGCGCCGGCAAAGCGCATCGAGAGAGGCCGGCGAGCCGGGAAATTTCTTGCGCGCGATGAGAAGCGTATCGATTGCCTGATCCATCGGCAGAGGCGGGCGGCCATCCCACTTCAGCTCCGCGTTCAGGAACTTCATGTCGAAACTTGCGTTGTGGATCACCAGCGGCGAATCCTGCACGAAATCCACGAAGGATTGCGCGATGTCCTTGAACAGGGGCTTGTCGGCGAGAAACTCGTCTCCCAGCCCATGAACCTCGAACGCCTCCTGCGGCATCGAACGCTGCGGGTTGATGTAGACGTGATACGTCTTGCCGGTGGCAACGTGGTTCCAAAGCTCGACGGCACCGATCTCGACGATCCTGTCGCCGCTTTCCGGATCGAAACCGGTGGTTTCGGTATCGAGGACGACTTCACGCATCTTCCGCTTCTCCTCTTGCCTGCGCCATGATCTCGCGCACCACCTTCCGTGCGCCTTCGAGCGTCTCCGTCGGGATGACGACATCCGCCCGCGCCCGTTTCTCCGCGTCCGGCAGCTGTTTTGCAAGGATCGTTTCGAATTGCGCGGCGGTCATTCCGGGCCGGGCCAGCACACGGGCGCGTTGAAGCTCCGGCGGGGCGGAGACGACGGCGACGAGATCGAATTGATCGGCGCTCCCCGTCTCGAAGAGCAGCGGAATGTCCAGAACCAGAACATCGGCCGGGCGCGCCGCGATGAAGGCGGCGCGATCGGCGGCGACGAGCGGGTGCACGATCGCCTCGATCTGCTTCAGAACGGATGGATCCTCGGCGATCAGTTCCTTCAGGGCGCCGCGATCCACCCCAGCCTCGTTCACAGCGCCGGGAAATCTGCGTTGCATCGGCGCAACCGCCGCACCGCCTCGGGCATAGAGCCGGTGAACGGCGGCATCCGCATCCCACACGGCCGCGCCCTCCTCGGCGAACATCTCGGCCGTCGTGGATTTGCCCATGCCAATGGAGCCCGTGAGCCCGATCAGGAAGGGCCGCGTCATGCGGCGAGCACCGCCGCGCGCAGGGCGTCGTCCACGTCCGGGCGCTGGCCGAACCACCGCTCGAACCCCGGTGCCGCCTGGTGCAGCAGCATGCCAAGGCCGTCCACGGTGGTGCAGCCCGCCATTTCGGCGGCATCGAGCAGTGGCGTGCGCAGCGGCGTGTAGACGATGTCCGTCACCACGGTTTTCGATGTGAGGTTGTCGAGGGGCAGGCGCATCTCGGCCGCGCCGGTCATCCCGAGCGAGGTGGTGTTTGCAAGCAGGGCCGCATCGGGGAGCACATTGCTCACTTGCACCCAGTCGATCACCTTCACCTTGGCGCCGAATTCATCCTTCAGCGCCTCCGCACGCGCCTTCGTGCGGTTGGCCAGGAAGATCTCGGGCACGCCCGCCTCGATCAGGGCGGACAGAACGGCGCGCGACGCCCCGCCGGCGCCAAGAACGATGGCCGGCCCATCGGGACCGCGCCAATTGGGCGCGCCCTGTTTCAGGTTTTCGATGAACCCGTAGCCATCGGTGTTGTCGGCCAGCAGCTTGCCGTCCTTGCGGAAAATCAGCGTGTTGGACGCGCCGATCAGGGCGGCCCTGTCCGTCACCACGTCGGCGAGCGCCAGCGCCCGCTCCTTGTGGGGAATGGTGACGTTCACCCCCACGAAGCCCATCTTGGGCAGAGTTTGCAGAACGGTTTCCAGATGCTCGCGGTTCACGTCCATCGGGATGTAGTGGCCATCGATCCCGTAGCGCCGCAGCCAGTGGCCATGAAGCGCCGGCGATCGGCTGTGCGCGATGGGGTGACCGATCACCCCGGCCAGTGGAATCGCGTCTTCACTCATTTCGGCAGTGTCCCCCGCAGTGTCAGGTAGTTCAGCAGCTCCAGCAGCGGCAGCCCCAGGACCGTGAAGTAATCTCCTTCGATCCGCGTGAACAGCCGCGCCCCCTCTTCTTCGAGCTTATATCCGCCGACGCTTTCGCGCACAGACTCCCAGTTCCGGGCAACATAGTCTTCGAGATATGTGTCCGAGAAGTCGCGCATGTGGAGCCGCACTTCGCCGACATGCCGCCAGACCGGCCTATCCCCTTCGTAGATCACCGCCGCCGAGAGCAGTTTGTGCCGCTTGCCACGCAGGCTGCGCAGCTGTGCCTTGCAGTCGTCCGGGCTCGCCGGCTTGGACAGAAGCGTTCCGCCTGCATCCAGCACCTGGTCGCAACCGATCACCAGTGCGCCCGGCGCTTTCTGGGCCACCTTGCGCGCCTTGTACTCGGCGAGCGTGTCGGCAACGTCGCGCGGCTTGGCGCCTTCGGCCAGTAGCGCCGCCTTGATCGCGGACTCGTCGATGCGGGCGGGGGCCACGCTGACGCTGAGGCCCGCGTTCTCCAGCAACTTCCGCCGTATCGAAGAGCCGGACGCGAGAACGATGGGTTCGGACATGTGGATAACTCCGCTGAAAACCGGCCGGAGAAAATTTGCACATTTTGGAACATTTTCCCGGTTCGCCGGGTCATCCCCCGGAGGCGCGATGTTTGTCAACGGGCTTGCGGGTTTTCTACAGGGTGGAAAAGGAAAACCCGCTTCTGTGGGGGAATCGTCAAGCGAAAACCTTTGAACAGGGTTTTCCACCAAGTTTTCCCAGCCGCGACCCGCCGACAAGCCTCTGTTTTTGTTTTACTTTCTGGACTATCCAAGAAAATCCAGCGGCCTTCCCCAAAGTTTCCCACATGAGCCTTCCACGGGGGTTGAATCGAGGGATAAGATTTAATCCACCGATTCTTGTCTCCCTACAAAATCATCATCCTTTTTTCTTATAATATTTATTAATAAGAGGGGCCGGAGGATCACCCGAAGGAACATCGCCATGACAAGCTTGCTTGCGGACTTCTATCCCTGGACGAAAGTGCTCCACGTGATCTCCGTGATCGCGTGGATGGCCGGCCTGTTCTATCTTCCGAGGCTTTTCGTCTATCACGCCGAGCGCATCGAAACCGGCAGCGAAACGGACGAGCTGTTCCAGACGATGGAAGTGCGCCTCCTGCGTGCGATCATGAACCCGGCCATGATCGCGACCTGGATCTTCGGGCTCATGCTTGCCTTCACGCCGGGCATCGTGGATTGGACCGCCGTCTGGCCCTACACGAAGGCCGCAGCCATTCTGGCCATGACATGGTTTCATCACTGGCTCGGGAAGCGCCGGAAGGAATTCGTGCGGGGCGAGAACACGCGCAGCGGGCGCACCTACCGCATGATGAACGAGCTTCCGACCTTGTTGCTCATCGTCATTGTCGTTTCGGTGATCGCCCGCCCGTTCTAAGCCAATGTTGACTCCTCTTGGCGCGGCCCCTAAGTAGGATCCGACGCTTGGCCGTCCGGCCTATGCACTTTCCGATTCCAATCCAGAAACCGCGCGCCATATTCCTGGCCGGTGCAGGACTTCCCATGAGCGAAAACCGACTGAACCTTTCCGACCTGAAGGCGAAAAGCCCGAAAGACCTCCTGGCGATGGCCGAGGAACTGGAGATCGAAAACGCCTCGACCATGCGCAAGGGCGAGATGATGTTCTCGATCCTGAAGGAGCGCGCCGAAGAAGGGTGGGAGATTGCCGGTGAAGGCGTGCTGGAGGTTCTCCAGGACGGCTTCGGCTTCCTGCGGTCCCCGGAGGCGAACTACCTGCCCGGCCCCGATGACATCTATGTTTCGCCGGAGATGATCCGCCAGTATTCGCTGCGCACCGGTGACACCGTGGAAGGTGCCATCCGCGCTCCCGGTGAGAACGAGCGCTACTTCGGGATGACGAGCGTCACCAAGATCAACTTCGAGGATCCCGAAAAGGCGCGCCACAAGGTGGCTTTCGACAACCTCACGCCGCTCTATCCGGACGAGCGCCTGAAGATGGAGATCGAGGATCCCACCATCAAGGATCGCTCGGCCCGCATCATTGATCTGGTCGCGCCGATCGGGAAGGGGCAGCGTTCGCTCATCGTGGCACCGCCGCGCACCGGTAAGACGGTTCTGCTGCAGAACATCGCCACCAGCATCGAGAAGAACCACCCCGAGTGCTACCTGATCGTTCTGCTGATCGACGAGCGCCCGGAAGAGGTGACGGACATGCAGCGCTCCGTGAAGGGCGAGGTGATCTCCTCTACCTTCGACGAGCCGGCGACGCGCCACGTGGCGGTCTCGGAAATGGTCATCGAGAAGGCCAAGCGCCTCGTCGAGCACAAGCGCGACGTGGTGATCCTGCTCGACTCCATCACCCGCCTGGGCCGTGCCTTCAACACCGTGGTGCCGTCCTCCGGCAAGGTGCTGACGGGTGGTGTGGACGCCAACGCCCTGCAACGGCCCAAGCGCTTCTTCGGGGCGGCGCGGAACATCGAGGAGGGCGGTTCGCTCACCATCATTTCCACCGCGCTGATCGATACCGGTTCGCGGATGGACGAGGTGATCTTCGAAGAGTTCAAGGGCACCGGCAACAGCGAGATCGTGCTGGATCGCAAGGTGGCGGACAAACGCGTCTTCCCGGCGATCGACATTCTCAAGTCCGGCACCCGGAAAGAGGATCTGCTTGTTGATCCGAAGGATCTTCAGAAGATGTTCGTGCTGCGCCGTATCCTGAACCCGATGGGCACGACGGATGCGATCGAATTCCTGCTTTCGAAGCTGAAACAGACCAAGACGAACGAAGAGTTCTTCGACTCCATGAATGCGTGATGATCACGTAAGTGGTTGATATGTAATGGAAACTATATATGCCCTGGCTTCGGCCCGGGGGAAGGCTGGCGTCAGCGTCATCCGGATCTCGGGCGAGAAAGCCTTCGAAGCTTCGGCCAGCCTTGCTGGTTCCCTGCCACCCGCGCGTCGCGCGGGTTTGCGCGTTTTGAGGGGCTCCGATGGCGCGCCGTTGGACGAGGCGCTGGTGCTGTGTTTCGAAGAAGGGCACAGCTTCACCGGTGAACCTGTGGTCGAGTTTCAGTTGCACGGAAGCCTGGCCGTCGTTTCCAGCGTTCTGGACGAGCTTTCGCGGTGCGAGGGCGTGCGCCTTGCTGAGCCCGGAGAGTTCACCCGCCGCGCGCTTGAGAACGAGCGGCTCGATCTCGCGCAGGTCGAGGGGCTCAGCGACCTGATCGAAGCGGAAACCGAGGCCCAGAGGCGCCAGGCTTTTCGCGTCCTGTCCGGCGCACTTGGAGAGAAGGCCGAGGGTTGGCGGCGGAAGCTGATCCGCGCGGCGGCGCTCCTTGAGGCCACAATCGATTTCGCCGATGAGGAAGTGCCCGTGGACGTTAGCCCGGAAGTGCTCGATCTGCTCGACGGCACTTTGGCGGAACTGCACGGCGAGGCCGAGGGATCCGTCATATCGGAGCGGATTCGGGAAGGCTTCGAGGTGGCCATCGTCGGTGCCCCGAATGCGGGCAAATCCACCTTGCTCAATGCGCTTGCGGGCCGGGAGGCGGCGATCACCTCCGAGGTGGCCGGCACGACGCGGGATGTTATCGAAGTCCGGATGGATCTGGGCGGGCTGCCTGTCACCGTTCTGGACACGGCCGGCATTCGCGACACCGAGGATTTCGTGGAAGGGCTGGGCATCGAGCGCGCGCGCAGCCGCGCCGAGGCCGCGGATCTCCGCGTCTTTCTTCTGTCCTATCCGGGCGAAGATCTTGGAATTCCAGCGCAACCCGGCGACATTTCCGTTCTTGGCAAGGCGGATGCGCATGATTGGGAGGGGCCGGCGGTCTCTGGTAAAACGGGGGAGGGGGTCGGTGATCTGGTCCGCCAACTGGCGGCAACGCTGGAGGCGCGGGCCGCCGGGGCGGGGACGGCGATCCGTGCAAGGCACCGGCAGGCGATCCAGCAGGGAATCCGGGCTTTAGAATCAGCGCGGATTGAAGTATTGAACGGGCCTGATCGCGCCGAGCTTGCCGCGGAAGAGCTGCGCACGGCGGTGCGGGCTTTGGACTCCCTGGTGGGGCGCGTCGATGTAGAGCAGATCCTCGACGAGATCTTTGCCAGTTTCTGTCTTGGTAAGTAAGGAGTGTTTCACGTGAAACATTCGACCTTTGATGTGATCGTAGTGGGCGGTGGCCACGCCGGCGCCGATGCAGCCCATGCGGCTGCACGAACCGGCGCACGCACCGCTCTGGTAACGCTGCGGGCAGACACGATTGGCGTGATGAGCTGCAACCCTGCTATCGGGGGGCTTGGCAAAGGGCATCTCGTACGGGAAGTTGATGCGTTGGATGGCGTCATGGGCCGCGTCGCAGACAGGGCCGGCATCCAGTTTCGCCTGCTCAACCGGCGTAAGGGGCCAGCCGTTCAGGGCCCGAGGGCGCAGGCGGATCGGAAGATCTATCGCCTTTCCATGCAGGCCGAGCTTGCCGCTCAGCAGAACCTCGACATCATCGAAGGTGAAGTTGCCGATCTCCTGATGGAAGGGGAGGCCGTGACCGGCGTGCTCTTGGCTGACGGGAGCGCATTGGCGGCGAAATCCGTCGTACTTACGACGGGTACTTTCCTGCGCGGTGTCATCCATATTGGTGACGTCTCCCGCCCAGGTGGTCGGATGGGGGATAAACCCTCCGTGCGCCTTGCGGAGCGCATGGATGGTTTCGGCCTCCCGCTTGGGCGCCTGAAAACTGGTACGCCGCCCCGTCTCGACGGGCGGACGATCCGCTGGGATCTTCTCGAATCCCAGCCCGGAGATGATGAACCGACGCTGTTTTCCTTTCTGTCCAAATCCGTTAGCGCACCGCAGATTTCCTGCGGGATCACGCATACCAACGAGAAAACCCACGAAATCATCCGCGCCAACCTGGAGCGTTCGGCGATGTATGGCGGGCATATCGAGGGCGTTGGCCCGCGGTATTGCCCTTCGATCGAAGACAAGATCGTGCGCTTCTCCGAGAAATCCTCGCACCAGATCTTTTTGGAGCCCGAGGGCGTGGACGATCACACCGTCTATCCGAACGGTATTTCGACCTCGCTCCCCGAGGATGTGCAGGAAGACTACGTGCATTCGATCTTCGGGCTTGAGAACGCAAAGATTCTGCAACCGGGCTACGCCATCGAATATGACTACGTCGATCCTCGTGCGCTGAAACCGACGCTGGAACTGAAAGATGTGCCCGGGCTTTTCCTGGCTGGGCAGATCAATGGAACCACCGGGTATGAAGAGGCGGCAGCGCAGGGGCTAGTGGCGGGTTTGAACGCAGCACGCCGCGCACGCGAAGAAGAGGGCGTGACCTTCTCGCGCATGGAGTCCTACATCGGCGTGATGATTGACGATCTGGTAACCCGTGGCGTGACGGAACCCTACAGGATGTTTACCTCCCGTGCGGAATTCCGGCTCTCTCTGCGGGCGGACAATGCCGACCAACGCCTGACACCGCTCGGCGAGCGCCTCGGCCTCATCGGTGAAGAGCGCAAAGCGGCCTTTGCGGAAAAGATGGAGCGGCTGGAGCGCGCCAAGGCTACGCTCGGTTCCTACTCCGTCACGCCCCGTGCGCTCGCCCAACATGGTGTGAAGGTCAATCCGGACGGCCCGCGTCGCACGGCCTATGAAGCACTTTCACTTCCCGAAATGAGCTTTGATGTTCTGGATGCGCTCTCTTCGGATTTTGCCGACATCGACGGCGAGACGAGGGCACAAATTGCGCGTGATGCCCTATACGCCAACTACATATCGCGCCAACAGAAGGATGTGGATGCGCTTGCGCGGGACGAAGCCCAAGTGATCCCGGCGGATTTCTCCTACGAAAACATGCAGGGGCTTTCCAACGAGTTGAAGATGAAGCTTGAAAAAGTACGCCCGCAGACGCTCGGCCAGGCCGGGCGTGTCGATGGGATGACCCCGGCCGCGCTGACGCTGATCCTCGCCAAAATTCGCCAACATCAAAAACAGAAATCCGCATGACATCCAAACCTGACGCCCTTGCCGATGTTTCACGTGAAACAATGGAGCGTCTGGAAATCTACGCCGCGCTCCTGAAAAAATGGAACCCGGCCATAAATCTCGTCGCAAAATCCACGCTCGGCGACCTGTGGCAACGCCACATCGTGGACTCCGTGCAGGTGTTCTCGCGGGCACCCGAAACCGTCGATCACTGGGTGGACATCGGCTCCGGCGGCGGATTTCCCGGGATGGTCTGCGCGATTCTTGCCGCGGAAAAGCGGGGAGGGTGCAGATTTACCCTGATCGAAAGCGATCAACGCAAGGCGGCCTTCCTGCGGACCGTGGCGCGGGACACCGGCGCAAAGGTGGATGTCCTAGCGAAAAGAATCGAATCCGTGCCTCCTCAGAATGCGGATGTGCTCAGCGCGCGTGCGCTGGCGTCGCTCGACAAGCTGTTCGAATTCGCTGAGTGTCACCTGAAACCCACGGGGCGTGCGCTTTTCCCGAAAGGGGAGAGTTATCAACAAGAAATCGAGGAGGCACGGGCGCGATGGCACTTCTCGGCGGATGTGATCCCGAGTATCACTGATGGAAAAGCAGTTGTTCTTTCCATCGGAGGACTCGAGCGTGTCTGATCCAACCCGGCCCCCGGGGCCCAAGATCATTGCCGTCACCAACCAGAAGGGCGGCGTTGGAAAAACGACGACGACGATCAATCTGGCCGCGGCGCTCGCCGAAAGGGGCAAGCGCGTTCTGATCGTGGACATCGATCCGCAGGGCAATGCTTCGACAGGCCTCGGCATCGCGGCGAGCCAGCGGAAATTCACGACCTATGACTTGATCGTGGGCGAGGCCGAGCTTCGGGATGTGATCGCCGATACCGCGGTGCGCAATCTCGGCATCATTCCAGCGACCACGGATCTGAGCTCCGCGGATATCGAGCTGTTTTCAAACGAAAAAAGGGTGTTTCTCCTGCGTGATGCGCTGCGACAGCCGGCGATCGACGCTTTCGCGCTGGATTACATCCTGATCGATTGCCCGCCGTCTTTGAACCTGTTGACGGTGAACGCGATGGTGGCGGCGCATTCGGTGCTGGTGCCGTTGCAGAGCGAATTCTTCGCGCTGGAAGGCCTGTCGCAACTGATGCTCACCATTCGAGAGGTGCGGCAGACAGCCAATCCGGATCTGCGCATCGAAGGCGTGGTGATGACGATGTATGACGGGCGGAACAATCTCTCCCGCCAGGTCGAACTGGATGCACGCGAAAACCTCGGGGATCTCGTGTTCAAGACGGTGATCCCGCGCAACGTCCGGGTGAGCGAAGCGCCGTCTTTCGCGCTTCCGGTGCTCGAATACGATCCGAATTCCAAGGGCAGCGAAGCCTACCGCAGCATGGCGGCAGAGCTCGACCGCCGCTCTCACTCCGTACAAGCCTGAATAGGGGAGGCTGACGATGGCCGAAAAGAAACCGGAACGCCGTGGGCTGGGCCGCGGGCTGTCTGCCTTGATGGCGGATGTGAACCTCAACGAGACGCCGACCGCGGACACGCCGAAGCCGAAGCCCGATTCCAGGCTGCCCGTGGAAAAGATCCGCCCGAATCCGGATCAGCCGCGGCGGGCTTTTTCGCCCGAGGCGCTGGCGGAACTCTCTGAATCCATTCGAGAAAAAGGTGTCATCCAACCGCTGATCGTGCGGCCGGATCCGCGGGAAGCGGGGATGTATGAAATCGTTGCCGGTGAGCGTAGGTGGCGCGCCTCCCAGATGGCGCAGCTTCACGAAGTTCCGGTGCTCATCCGGGATCTGGACGATACCGAAGTCCTGGAAATCGCGATCATCGAGAACATCCAGCGGGCCGATCTCAACCCGGTGGAGGAGGCTGCGGGCTACCGTCAGTTGATGGACCGGTTCGGCCATACGCAGGAAAAACTGGCGGAAGCGCTTTCCAAAAGCCGCTCCCACATTGCCAACCTCCTGCGCCTGTTGACGCTGCCGGACGACGTGCAGGATCTGCTGCGGGAGGGTAAATTGACCTCCGGGCATGCGCGCGCGCTGATCACGACCAAGGATCCGTCCGCCCTCGCGAAGATCGTTGTCGCCAAGGGGCTCTCGGTGCGGGAAACCGAGCGGCTTGCCAAACAGGAAGGTGCCGGCGCGAAACCGATGCGGCCGAAGGGGCCGAAAGTTCAGAAGGACGCTGACACGATTGCGCTTGAGGGCGATCTTTCGGCCACTCTGCGAATGCGCGTTTCGGTGGATCACGATGCCGGCAAAGAGAGCGGGAAAGTGTCGATCACCTACAAATCGCTCGAGCAGCTCGACGAGTTGTGCCGGATTCTTTCGGTCAGCTCTCCGGACGCGTCCAAATAAACAGCAGCACGCAAAGCAGGGTTGCGGCCTGGATCATCAGGATCATGGGCCGCACCCCGAGAAGAAGCGAAAGCCCGAAGGCCGCGCCGATCGACAGGGTGGCGAGTTTCTTTGCGCCGCGTCCGATGGCGCCGGAGCGATTCCAATCCTCGATGGGTGGGCCGAACCGGGGATGTGCGATCAGCCAGTTGTGGAGCCGTTCCGAGGAGCGCGCGAAGAAGAAGGCCGCCAGCAGCAGGAAGGGCACCGTGGGCAGAAGTGGCAGAAGGATGCCGATGGCCCCCAGTCCCAGCGCGATGATGCCAAGGCAAAGCCAGAGATAGCGCATTCAATCCTCGCTCAACAGTTCACGCAGGATCGCATTGAGAAGCGGGCGCCCCTTGCCGGTGACGCGGAGCTGCCTTCCGGCGGCTTCGATCAACCCGGAATAAATTAAGTCATTGTATTTGTTTATATTTAACGCGTTCGGATCGAGCGCGTGAAGACGCTCCAGGCTGATCCCCTCACTGATCCGCAGACCCATAAGAAGGTATTCGACGGCTTGATCCGCTGGCGAAATCTCTTCTCTCAGGCTTTCCCCGCTGCCCGTTGAGCGTTGGGCGTCCAGCCACTTGCCGGGTTGAAGGTGTGTCTCCGTGGCGAAGCGGCGGCCGTTCAGCGTGAGCCGCCCGTGAGCGCCGGGGCCGATGCCGGCGTAATCGCCGTAGCGCCAGTAGAGCAGGTTGTGCCGGGATTCCGCACCGGGCCGCGCATGGTTGGATATTTCATAGGCGGGCATACCGGCTGCGGCGCAAATCTCCTGCGTGCGTTCATACATCTCGGCGGCGTCATCTTCAGGGGGCAGGCCGCGCAGGCGCCCGGCATCGTAGCGATCCCCGAAGGCCGTGCCCTGCTCGATGGTGAGCTGGTAGAGGGAAAGATGGTCGATCGCCATCGACAGCGCCTCGCGCAGTTCGGCGGCCCATTGATCCACCGTCTGGTGCTGGCGCGCGTAGATCAGATCGAAGCTGACGCGATCGAAGGTGCTGCGGGCCACATCGAAGGCCGCACGCGCCTCCGCCACGCCGTGCAGCCGTCCGAGCCGTTTGAGATCTTCATCGTTGAGCGCCTGCACCCCCATCGACACCCGGTTGACCCCGGCTTCGCGATAGCCGCGGAAGCGCCCTGCTTCCACGGAGCCGGGGTTGGCTTCCAGCGTGATCTCTGCGTCATTGGCCATGGGCCAGGCGGTGCGCACGGCATCGAGGATCGCGTGGACGGTCTCCGGCGCCATCAGGCTCGGAGTGCCGCCGCCGAAGAACACAGTGCTCAGCACGCGCGGGCCGGTTTCGGCGGCGAGGCGCTTGATCTCGCGGACGTAGGCCTCCTCCCATTGCCGCTGGTCGATCGAGGCGGCCACGTAGGAGTTGAAATCGCAGTAGGGGCAAAGCGACTGGCAAAACGGCCAATGGACGTAGAGCCCGAAGCCGGCGTTCTGCCAGTCCTCCGTCAAAAGCAGCCTGCTACGAGCTTGCGGAACGCCTCCGCGCGGTGGCTCATGCCGTGCTTCTTGTCTGGATCCATCTCGCCGAAGGTCTCGGTCTCGCCGTTGGGCAGAAAGACGGGATCAAAGCCGAAGCCGTTGTCGCCGCGCATCGGCCAGACGAGCTGCCCTTCCACGGTCCCGGCGAAGATTTCGTCATGGCCGTCGGGCCAGGCGAGGCACAGGGTGCAGCAAAAACGGCCGGTGCGCGGGGTGGGGGCCTCTTTTTCGTCGAGAAGCGCCTGCACCTTGGCCATGGCCATGGGGAAATCCCGGCCATTGGGGGTTTCGGCCCAATCGGCGGTGTAGACGCCCGGCGCGCCGTCAAGCGCATCGACTTCGAGGCCACTGTCATCCGACAGCGCGGGCAGACCGGAGGCCTTGGCGGCGAAATGCGCCTTGATGCGCGCGTTTCCGGCGAAAGTCGTCTCTGTTTCGGCCGGTTCCTCAAGGCCGAGCGCCCCGGCGGAGACGACCTCCACGCCGTAGGGGGCCAGCAGGGCGCCGATTTCACGCAGTTTGCCCGCGTTGTGCGAGGCAAGCACGATCTTCTTCTCGGTGAGCTTCCTGCTCATGCGCCCACGGCCGCTTTCTGCGCGGCGACGAGTTCGGCAACGCCTTTCTCCGCAAGCGCCATCAGCTCGTCCATCTGTGCGCGGGAGAAGGTCGCGCCCTCGGCCGACATCTGGGCCTCCACGAGCTGGCCGTTGCCCAGCATGACGAAGTTGCCGTCCACACCGGCCTCGCTGTCTTCCGGGTAGTCGAGATCAAGCACCGCCTGGCCCCCGTAGATGCCGCAGGAGACGGCAGCCACCGGCTCGATGAGGGGATCGGAGATCACGTCGCCGGCCTTCATCAGCTTGTTGACGGCCAGTTTCAGCGCCACCCAGCCGCCGGTGATCGAGGCGCAGCGGGTGCCGCCGTCGGCCTGGATCACGTCGCAGTCCACGGTGATCTGGCGTTCGCCGAGGGCCACGCGATCCACGCCGGCGCGCAAACTCCGGCCGATCAGGCGCTGGATCTCCTGGGTGCGGCCGGACTGGCCGTTCTTGGCCTCGCGGCGCATCCGGGTGTTGGTGGCGCGCGGCAGCATCCCGTATTCGGCGGTGACCCAGCCGAGGCCCGAGTTCTTCAGGAAGGGGGGCACGCGTTCGTCGATCGTGGCGGTGCAGAGCACGTGCGTGTCGCCGCATTTGATCAGGCAGGAGCCTTCTGCGTGTTTCGTGACCCCGGTTTCGATTGAAATCGGGCGCATTTCACTTACGTTTCTGCCTGACGGACGCATGGGCTTTCCTTGCTGCAAGAGTTGCGGTCCAGATACCCGCCGCGTGTGGCCGAAGGCAAGCCCGATTGACCTTCCGGATGTGTGCTCTTTAATGGTGCGGCCCGAAGGGGCCCCAGGAATGCGGATACAGATGACGGAACGCAGCAAAATCTTCGAAGAGATGAACGACCGCAGCCGGGAAGTGTTCCGGCGCGTCGTGGAGGGCTACCTTGAAACCGGCGGCCCAGTTGGTTCGCGCACGTTGTCCCGGACGCTGAGCGAGAAGGTCTCGGCGGCAACGGTGCGCAACGTGATGCAGGATCTGGAATATCTCGGGCTTCTGGAGGCGCCCCATGTTTCGGCCGGCCGGATCCCGACGGAAACCGGCCTGCGCCTGTTCGTGGACGGGCTTCTGGAGGTCGAGAACCTGACGGAGGACGACCGCGAAAAGATCGACACGACGATGGGCGGTTCCGGGGCCGACGTGGGCGAGATGCTGGATCGCGTCGGGCAGGCGCTTTCGGGCGTCACCCACGGCGCGAGCCTCGTGTTGGCGCCCAAGCACGAAGCGCCGATCCGCCACATCGAATTCGTTTCCCTTGCCCCGGATCGCGCGCTCGTGGTTCTCGTCTTCGCCGATGGCCACGTCGAGAACCGGGTGTTCCGCCCGCCCGTTGGTCAGACGCCGTCGTCTCTGCGCGAGGCGGCGAACTTCCTGAATGCCATCGCCGAGGGGCGCACCCTGAGCGAACTGCGCCGTGCGGTGGCCACCGAGATCGGGCAGCGGCGGCAGGAGCTTGATGACCTAGCCCGCGACATGATCGAGAACGGCATGGCCGTATGGGACAACGAAGGGGATACGAACCCCCGCCTGATCGTGCGGGGCCGCGCGAATCTTCTGCAGGACAGCGCCGAAGCCGCGGATCTTGAGCGTGTCAGAAGCCTGTTCGACGATCTCGAACGCAAGCGGGATATCGCCCAGTTCCTCGAATTGGCCGAGGAAGGCGAGGGGGTTCGCATTTTTATCGGCTCGGAGAACAAACTCTTTTCACTTTCGGGTTCCTCTCTGGTGGTTTCTCCCTATATGAACGCGGATCGAAAGATTGTGGGTGCCGTCGGTGTCATCGGCCCGACGCGCCTGAACTATGGACGGATCGTGCCGATCGTGGATTACACGGCACAACTGGTCGGCCGGCTGCTGTCCGATCAGAGGCAATAGGTGAGATATGGCTGAGCCGAAGAAAGAAGACGATTTTCTGGACGATATCGAAGCGCTCGAAGAAGAGCTCTATGGCGAAGAGCCGATCGACATCATGTCCGAAGAGGCCTCCGAAGAGCCGAGCAAGCCGGCGAGCAAGGCGGATCCCGAAGAGCTCGCCGCCCTGCGCGCGGAGCGGGACGAGTTGCAGGATCGCGTGATGCGCGTGCTGGCGGAGGCGGAAAACTCCCGCAAGCGCAGCGAGCGCGACCGGCGCGAGGCCGAGCAATACGGCGGCTCCAAGCTGGCGCGCGACATGCTGCCCGTCTACGACAACCTCAACCGCGCCATCGCGGCGGTGCCTGAAGAAAGCCGTGAGGCCAACAAGGCGCTGATCGAAGGCGTGGAACTGACCCTGCGCGAGCTTCTGAACATCTTCTCCAAGCACGGCATCGAGAAGATCGAGCCCCAGGTGGGCGACAAGTTCGATCCAAAGCATCACCAGGCGATGTTCGAGGCTCCGGTTCCCGGCACGCAGGCCGGCGACATCATCCAGGTCATGGCGGTGGGCTTCCAGATCCACGAACGCCTCCTGCGCCCGGCGCAGGTGGGGGTTTCCTCCACGCAGAAGTCCTGATCTCCCGCTTCCTCCGCCCTTGCATGGCGGGCGAAAGCGAGCCTGTTTTCAGGGAAAAAGACCCAGACTGAAACCCCGGCCATGTGCCGGGGTTTTTCATTTCAGCAGGGATTTCAGCTCGTAGACCAGATCCAGCGCTTCGCGTGGGGTCAGTTCGTCGGGGAGGATTTCCCGCAGGCGCGCTTCGACGGGCGAAAGCTCCTCGGGTTTCGGTGCGGGCGCGGGGGCTGCGGCCACTGCCGAGAACAGCGGCAGATCATCGATCAACGCCTTGGGCTTCGCGCCGCTCTCCCGATCGCCTTTTTCCAAAGCTTCGAGCACGGCGCGCGCGCGTTCGACCACGGCGCGCGGAAGCCCCGCCAGCTGCGCCACCTGCACCCCGTAGGAGCGGTCGGCCGCACCGCGCCGCACCTCGTGCAGGAAGATGACCTCGCCTTCCCACTCCTTCACGGCCACCGTTGCGTTTTCCACGCCCTCAAGCGTGCCGGCCAGCGCCGTCATCTCGTGGTAGTGAGTGGCGAAGAGCGCGCGCGAGCGGTTGACGTCGTGCAGGTGTTCGAGCGTCGCCCAGGCAATGGACAGGCCGTCATACGTGGCTGTGCCGCGGCCGATCTCGTCGAGGATCACGAGGGCACGGTCATCCGCCTGGTTCAGGATGGCCGCGGTTTCCACCATTTCCACCATGAAGGTGGAGCGGCCACGGGCCAGATCGTCCGCCGCACCCACGCGGGAAAACAGCTGCGAGACGAGGCCGATCCGGGCACTGCGGGCGGGCACGAAGCTGCCCATCTGCGCCAGCAGGGCGATAAGTGCGTTCTGCCGCAGGAAGGTGGATTTACCGGCCATGTTCGGGCCGGTCAGAAGCCAGATGTCGGCCGGCTTGCTGCCGTCGGAGAGGTCGCAGTCGTTGGCGATGAAGGGTGCGCCGCCCTGCCGCCGCAGGGCCGCTTCCACCACCGGGTGCCGCCCTTGTTCCACGAGAAAGGCGCGGCTGTCATCGACAACGGGCCGGCACCAGTCCTCTCGCGCGGCGAGATCGGCCAGCGCGGCGCTGAGATCGAACTCCGCCAAGGCCTGGGAGGTGGCGCCGATGGTGCCGATCTCGGCCAAGACGGCGCTTTTCAGGCTGTCATAGAGCCTTTTCTCGATCTCCAGCGCGCGTTGTCCGGCGTTCAGGATCTTGGTTTCCAGTTCCGACAGGTCCACCGTGGTGAAGCGCACGGCATTGGCTGTGGTCTGGCGGTGGATGAAGGTTTCCGACAGGGGCGGGGAGAGCATCTTGTCGGCATGGGTGGCCGTGGTCTCGATGAAATAGCCCAGCACGTTGTTGTGCTTGATCTTCAGCGAGGAGACGCCGGAAAGCTCGGCATATTGCGCTTGCATGGAGGCGATCACACCGCGGCCCTCGTCGCGCAGGGTGCGGGCCTCGTCGAGCTCGGCGTCATGGCCGGGCGCGATGAAGCCACCGTCGCGCGCCAGCAGGGGCGGTTCGGCCACGAGGGCCTGGTCGAGCAGGTCCAGCAGCGCATCGTGGCCGGAGAGCGCGGCGGCGTTCCGGCGCAGCAGCGCCGGCAGTTCCAACCCGGCCAGTTGCTCCGATAGCGCCTGCGCCTGGGCCAGCCCGTTGCGCACGGCGGCCAGATCGCGCGGGCCGCCACGGTCGAGTCCGAGGCGGGAGAGCGCGCGGTCCATATCCGGCGCCTTGCGCAGGATCTCGCGCAGCGTTTCACGGAAACCGGGGTGCTCGGTGCAGTAGGACACGGCATCGAGGCGCGCATGGATCGTGGCGAGATCGGTGGAGGGGCCCGAAAGCCTGCGCTCCAGAAGTCTGGCGCCGCCAGCGGTCACGGTGCGATCGATCACCGAGATCAGCGAGCCTTCGCGCCCGCCGCTCAAGGCCTGTGTCAGTTCGAGATTGCGCCGCGTGGCGGTGTCGATCTGCATGGCGCTGCCAAGCGACTCCCGCCGGGGCGGGCGCAGCAGCGGCAGTTTTCCTTTCTGGGTAATCTCGAGGTATTCCACCAGCGCGCCCATGGCCGAGATCTCGGCCCGGTCGAACTGGCCGAAGGCATCGAGCGCACTCACGCCAAGTAGCTCGGTGAGGCGGGTCTCGGCGGAGGTGCTGTCGAAGGCGGCGCGGGCCATCGGCGTGCAGGCGGCACCGGATTCAGAGACGATTCCGGCCAGATCCTGTTCCGCGCCCTCCGACAGCAGGATTTCCTTCGGGGCCAGCCGCGCCAGTTCGGGCCCCAGCCGCACGCGCGGGCAGGGCATGGCGTGAAACGCTCCGGTGGAGATGTCCACCCAGGCCAGCGCCCCTTCGCCGCGCAATTCGGCATAGGCGGCAAGGAAGTTGTGGCGACGCGCTTCGAGCAGCGTGTCTTCCGTCAGGGTGCCGGGTGTCACCAGCCGCACCACGCCCCGTTTCACCACGGATTTGGAGCCGCGCTTCTTGGCTTCCGCCGGATCTTCCAACTGCTCGCAGACGGCCACGCGGAAACCCTTGCGGATCAGCGTGAGGAAGTAGCTTTCGGCCGAATGCACCGGCACGCCGCACATGGGGATGTCCTCACCGAGGTGCTTGCCGCGCTTGGTGAGCGCGATGTCGAGCGCCGCCGCCGCTTCGACGGCATCGTCGAAGAACATCTCGTAGAAATCGCCCATGCGGTAGAACAGCAGGGCGTCCGGATATTCGGCCTTGATTTCGAGAAACTGCGCCATCATCGGCGTCACGCCCGATTTCGCCTGGTTCACTCTTTTCCCCCAGAGATCTTCTTCATTAGCCCGCGTGGCCATTTCATTCTTTCTAATCCCTCGGACGCGCGAACACGACCGCAAAAAGTGGCCGATGTGCACAGCTGCCGGCAGTGGCGGGGGGCAGGGGCATAACACGACGAATGCACGAATATGTTGCTGGTGGGCGAGATCCGGGTGGAAGCGGAAAGAAATGGGGCATTCTGGCGCAACAATCAAAAAACTGGGCAGGAACGACCGGCTTCGTATTGAATGAGCGCCGCCAGTGGCCTACGCCGGTGGGACGAGAGAGAGAGGCAAGAATGGCATCCAGAACGAAAGTGACGCCCGAAGAGGCGCTGGCCTATCACCTGGACCCCCAACCGGGGAAATGGGAAGTGGTGGCGACCAAACCGATGACGACGCAGCGCGACCTGTCGCTCGCCTATTCGCCGGGTGTGGCCGTCCCGGTGGAGGCGATCGCGGAGAACCCGGAGTCCGCCTACGACTACACCACCAAGGGCAACACCGTTGCGGTGATCTCCAACGGCACGGCGATCCTCGGGCTTGGCAACCTCGGCGCACTGGCCTCCAAGCCGGTGATGGAAGGCAAGAGCGTTCTGTTCAAGCGCTTCGCCGACGTGAACTCCATCGATATCGAGCTGGATACCGAGGATCCGGACGCCTTCATCAATGCCGTGAAGCTGATGGGCCCCAGCTTCGGCGGCATCAACCTCGAAGACATCAAGGCACCGGAGTGCTTCATCATCGAGCAGCGCCTCAAGGAAGAGATGGACATCCCCGTCTTCCACGACGATCAGCACGGCACCGCGGTGATCTGTGCCGCCGGGCTGATCAATGCCTTGAAGATCTCCGGCAAGAAGATCGAGGACGTGAAGATCGTGCTCAACGGCGCCGGCGCGGCGGGCATTGCGTGTATCGAGCTGCTCAAGGCGATGGGCGCGAAGCATCAGAACTGCATCGTCTGCGATACCAAGGGCGTGATTTACCAGGGCCGCACCGAGGGTATGAACCAGTGGAAATCGGCCCATGCGATCACCACAGAGCTGCGCACGCTCGAAGAGGCGATGAAAGGTGCCGATGTCTTCCTCGGCGTTTCCGTGAAGGGCGCGGTGACGCCGGAGATGGTACAGTCCATGGCGCCGGACCCGGTGATCTTCGCCATGGCCAACCCGGATCCGGAGATCACGCCCGAGGAGGCCCACGCCGTTCGGGAGGACGCCATCGTCGCCACGGGCCGCTCGGATTACCCGAACCAGGTGAACAACGTTCTTGGCTTTCCCTACCTGTTCCGCGGCGCGCTCGACATCCACGCCCGCGCCATCAACGACGAGATGAAGATCGCCTGCGCCCATGCGCTGGCCCAGCTTGCGCGCGAAGACGTGCCGGACGAAGTGGCCATGGCCTACGGGCGCAAGCTGACCTTCGGCCGCGACTACATCATCCCGACGCCGTTCGACCCGCGCCTGATCCACGTGATCCCGCCTGCGGTTGCGAAGGCCGGGATGAACACCGGCGTGGCCCGCCGCCCGATCATCGACATGGATGCCTACGAGCACGCCCTGAAATCCCGGATGGATCCGACCGCTTCCGTGCTGCGCTCCATCAACACCCGCGCCCGCGCGGCGCAGGCGCGGATGATCTTCGCCGAAGGGGATGACAACCGCGTGCTCCGTGCCGCGGTGAACTACCAGCGCTCGGGCTACGGGCAGGCGCTCGTGGTGGGCCGGGAAGACGACGTGAAGCAGCGGCTGGAGACCGCCGGACTCGGCGATGCCTTCGGCGAGATCGAGATCGTGAATGCCCGCAACACGCCCTATCTGCAGGACTACAAGGAGTTCCTCTATCGCCGCCTGCAACGCAAAGGGTTCGACGGGGCCGACATCCACCGCCTCGCGGCGCGGGATCGCCATGTGTTCGCGGCGCTGATGTTGGCGCATGGCCATGGTGACGGGCTGATCACCGGCGCGACGCGCAAATCGGCGCAGGTTCTGGAGTTGATCAACCACGTGATCGATGCGCGCGCCGAGGATGGCGCGGTGGGCGTCACCGCGCTGCTGCACAAGGGGCGGATCGTGCTCATCACCGATACGCTGGTGCACGAATGGCCCGAGAAAGAGGATCTGGCCCGCATCGCCGTGCGCGGCGCAGAGGTGGCGCGGCTCCTGGGGCTTGAGCCCCGCGTGGCCTTCGTCAGCTTCTCGACCTTCGGCTACCCGGTAACGGAGCGCGCGACCAAGATGCACGATGCGCCGCGGGTGCTGGATGAATGGGGCGTCGATTTCGAATACGAGGGCGAGATGACGGTGGACGTGGCGCTGAACCCGAAGGCGGCGGAGCAATATCCGTTCTCGCGCCTGACCGGCCCGGCCAACGTTTTGGTGGTCCCCGCACGGCACTCGGCTTCGATCTCGGTAAAGCTGATGCAGGAGATGGCCGGCGCCACGGTGATCGGCCCGATCCTCGCCGGCGTGGATCGCCCGGTGCAGATCTGCTCGACGGTCTCCACCGCGGGCGACATCCTGAACATGGCGCTTCTGGCCGCCTGCAAGGTGCGTGCATGACGATCTACAACCTCGGCTCGATCAACGCCGATCACGTCTATTCGGTCCCGCATCTGCCGGGGCCGGGGGAGACCCTGGCCGCCGACAGCCTGAACATCGGGCTGGGCGGCAAAGGTACCAATCAATCGGTGGCCGCCGCGCGGGCCGGCAGCCACGTGGTGCATATCGGCGCCGTCGGTGCCGATGGCGCCTGGGCGCGGGAGCGGATCGCGGGCTACGGCGTGAACGTGGATCACGTGGCCACGGTGCAGGGCCCCACGGGCCATGCGATCATCAATGTGGATGCCGGCGGCGAGAACGCGATCGTGCTTCTGAAAGGGGCGAACTTCGCCTTCGATCCCGCCCTCGTGGAGGCTGCGCTCGCTCACGCGGGCGTGGGCGACGTGCTGCTGCTCCAGAACGAGACAGCGCACCAGGCCGAAGCCGCGCGGATCGCCCGGTCCAAAGGCGTGCGGGTCGTCTATTCCGCCGCGCCCTTCTCGGTTGAGGCGGTGAAGGCGGTGCTGCCCCATGTGGATCTGCTGGCGATGAACGAGATCGAGGCGGCGCAGCTGTCGGAGGCGCTGGGCACCACGCCCGAAGCACTGGAAGTGCCGGAAACGCTTATCACGCAAGGTGCGAAGGGGGCTGTCTGGCGTGCGGCTTCAGGGGAGCGCCACGTGGTGGCGAGCTTCAGCGTGACGCCGAAAGACACGACCGCTGCCGGGGATACGTTCGCCGGCTATTTCGCGGCAGCCTGCGAGCAAGGGCTCGCCGTGCCCGAGGCGATGCGGTTGGCGGCGGGGGCAGCGGCGCTGAAGGTGACCCGCGCGGGGGCGGCGGATGCCATCCCGACACGCGCGGAGGTTGAAGCTTTCATCGCCGCTCAGGAGTGACCGGAGGCGAAGGGCGCGGCATCACCCCAAAGCTGTTTCACGCGCTGATCCCGGCCGCAGGCGTTGCGATAGAGCTTGTAGGCGTCTGACTGCTTCTTCGGGCCGAAACGGGTGAGCACGCGCTTGCTGCCCTTGTAGTAATCCTGGTGGTAGGCCTCGGCGAGGTAGAAGGGCTGCGCTTCGAGGATCGGCGTCACGATTTCCTGGCCAAGCGCGGCACGGGCCTTGCGCTTGGCGGCCTCGGCAGCGGCTTTCTGCGCCGGATCAGAGACGAAAATCGCGGTGCGGTAGCTGTCGCCCCTGTCACAGAACTGGCCGCCGGCGTCCGTCGGATCGACCGAACGGAAGAAGAGATCCACCAGCTGCGCATAGCTTACCTGCGCGGGATCATAGGTGATGCGCACCGCCTCGTAGTGCCCGGTGCCGCCCTTCGTCACCTGCTTGTAGCTGGGATCGGACACCGCGCCCCCGGTAAAGCCGCTCTCGGCCTCGATCACGCCCCTTACGCTTTCGAAATCGCTTTCGACGCACCAGAAGCACCCCCCGGCGAAAATCGCGGTTTCCGTGCTCTGCGCCCGCGCCTCGGCGCAGCTCAGCAAGAAGCCGAAAGTGATGGCGAGGCTCAGGAACATGGCCTTGGCGTAGTCGGTGAGAATGTACATGGGTTTGCCCTCCGTGATGCCCTGTTGGTTACAGGCAATACGGCTCCGGGCAATTCACCGGATGGTGAGTTCACCGTCTGGTGATCGGGCGTGACCGATTTCGGGGGGATTGTTACGCCTGAACGGTGAAAAACGGCCGCGCCCTGTGTCAGGCGCGGCCGGAACGGCTTACTTTACGCGGCGGTTGCGCGCGGCCAGCAATTTCAGGCGCAGGGCGTTGAGCTGGATGAAGCCTGCGGCATCCTTCTGATCGTAGGCGCCCGCATCATCTTCGAAGGTCACATGGGCTTCGGAGTAGAGCGAGTGATCCGACCAGCGGCCCACGGTGCGTGCGCTGCCCTTGAACAGCATGACGCGCACGGTGCCGGTGACATGCTCCTGCGATTTGTCAATCGCGGCCTGCAGCATCTCGCGCTCCGGGGAGAACCAGAAGCCGTTGTAGATCAGCTCCGCGTAGCGCGGCATCAGGCTGTCCTTCAGGTGGCCGGCGCCGGAATCCAGCGTGATCTGCTCGATGCCGCGGTGGGCTTCCAGCAGGATCGTGCCGCCCGGCGTTTCGTAGATGCCGCGGGATTTCATGCCGACGAACCGGTTTTCCACGAAATCGAGCCGGCCCACGCCATGCTTGCGGCCATACTCGTTGAGCGCGGTCAGAAGCGTGGCCGGGCTCATCGGGGTGCCGTTGATCGAAACCGCATCGCCCTTTTCAAAACCGATCTCGATGAATTCGGGCTCATCCGGCGCGGTCAGAGGGCTGTCGGTGCGCTGGTAGACGTAATCCGGCGCCATCTCGGCCGGATCCTCCAGCACCTTGCCTTCGGAGGAGGTGTGCAGCAGGTTCGCATCCACCGAGAAGGGCGCTTCGCCGCGCTTGTCTTTCGCGATCGGGATCTGGTGCGCCTCGGCGAACTCCAGAAGCCGGGTGCGGCTCGAAAGATCCCATTCGCGCCAGGGGGCGATCACCTTGATGTCGGGGTTCAGCGCATAGGCCGAAAGCTCGAAACGGACCTGGTCGTTGCCCTTGCCCGTCGCCCCGTGGGAGACGGCATCGGCGCCGGTGGCTTCGGCGATTTCCACCAGCCGCTTTGAGATCAGCGGCCGCGCGATGGAGGTGCCCAGCAGGTAGAGCCCTTCATACACCGCGTTGGCGCGGAACATGGGGAAGACGAAATCCCGCACGAATTCCTCGCGCAGGTCTTCGATGAAGATGTTCTCCGGCTTGATGCCCAGCATCTCGGCTTTTCGTCGCGCCGGCTCGAGCTCTTCTCCCTGGCCGAGGTCGGCGGTGAAGGTCACGACCTTGCAACCGTATTCCGTCTGGAGCCATTTCAGAATGATCGAGGTGTCGAGGCCGCCGGAGTAGGCAAGCACGACTTTCTTGGGCGCGGACATCCGTTTCTCCCATGGTTGGAACTACGCCAAGCGCGTTACCGGGTTTTGGACGCGGGGGCAAGAAGATGCGGGGCTTTGGCCCGGCGCGGCGGCCGAAAGCGGGCTTGCGCGGCGGCACGGCACGGGGCAAAGCTGCCGTCATGTCCGATTTCACCGATACCGCCCTTGCCGCCGCCTCCCGGATGCGCAGCCTCTTCACGGAAACGCCCTTGCAGCTGAACGCGCATCTCTCCGCGAAATACGGCGCGGAGATCTGGCTCAAGCGCGAGGATCTCACGCCGGTGCGCTCCTACAAGATCCGGGGTGCCTTCAATGCGATCCGCAAGGTGCGCGCGGCGAACCCGGAGCAGGATCTCTTCGTCTGCGCCAGCGCGGGCAATCACGCGCAGGGCGTGGCCTACTGTTGCCGGCATTTCGGCGTACGCGCGGTGATCTTCATGCCCGTCACGACACCGCAGCAGAAGATCGAGAAGACGCGGATCTTCGGCGGGGATTCCGTCGAAATCCGACTTGTCGGTGACTATTTCGACGATACGCTCGCCTCGGCGCAGGCCTTCTGCAAGGAGGCTTCCGGCCATTTCCTCGCTCCGTTCGACGATCCTGACGTGATCGAGGGGCAGGCCTCGGTTGCGGTGGAAATCCTGGCGCAGATGCAAGGCGTGCCCGACATGATCGTCCTGCCGGTCGGTGGCGGCGGGCTGGCCTCGGGCGTGGTGCGCTACATGGCGGCGGAAGCGCCGGACGTTGCCTTCCGCTTCGTGGAGCCGGCCGGCGGGGCAAGCCTCGCCGCGGCGCTTGCCGCCGGTGAGCCGGTGAGCCTGCCGCAGGTGGACAGCTTCGTGGATGGTGCCGCGGTCGCCCGGATCGGGGCCAGGCCCTTCGGCATCCTGAAAGACGTAGATCCGGCCACGGTGCTTCAGGCACCGGAAGACAGGATCTGCACAACCATGCTCGACATGCTCAACGTGGAGGGAATCGTGCTGGAGCCCGCGGGCGCGCTGGCGGTGGACGCGCTCGGAGAACTCGCGGGGGAGATCACGGGCAAGCGGATCGTCTGCGTGACCTCCGGCGGCAATTTCGATTTCGAACGGTTGCCGGAGGTGAAGGAGCGGGCGCAGAAATTCAGGGGGCTGAAGAAATACCTCATCCTGCGGATGCCCCAGCGCCCCGGCGCGCTGAAGGATTTCCTCGGGATGCTCGGCCCCGAAGACGACATCGCACGCTTTGAATACCTCAAGAAATCGGCGCGCAACTTCGGCTCCGTTCTGATCGGGCTCGAAACGACCGATGCCGCCAATTTCCCAGCCTTGTTCAGCCGCATGGACGCAGCCGGATTCACCTTCCGCGACATCACGAACGACGAGACGCTTTCGGCCCTTGTCGTCTGAGCCGGGCTTGGATCAGGATGTTCCGCCCGGTTCGCAGGGGCCGGCATCCCCGGCGGGTTTCTCGAGTCGTTGTCCTCGGGCGGGCCCGGTCAGGCCGGGTGCAGGGGCAGGCTGGCGAGGAAGGCCGTGCGTGAATTGGCGTAGCTGGCAAAAAGCGCTTGCAGAAACGTCGGATCGCGCTCGCTGACTTCACCGCCCGTTTCACCCTCCTGGCAGAGGCTGGCAAACTCCGAGAAACCGAGGTTAAGCGCGCTGCCTTTCAGGAAATGCATGTCCGCGCGGAATGTCTCCGGCTGAATCTGCCCTTTCAGCCGCTGGACCGTTTCATCGACCTCCTCCAGGAATATCTCGACCACCTCGTCAAAGGCTTCCGGCCCGACTTCCTCGCGCAATTCGTTTACCCGGTTCCAGTCTATCATCGGTGGCACCCCGCCTTTGTCACATGGCTCTGGCAGAATGCGCGCGCTTCCTTAAGATTTCGTTCGTCTTGTTCAATGTTTGATCCGGCGGGCGTTCAGCCGATGTTAAGGCGCGGTTGGCAGACTCCGGAAAAGATGCAGGAAAAGGGCGCAACGTGGCGACAGTGAATTTCAGCACAGCGGCGGCGGAGCAGTCGGGCGACATGCGGGCGATCAACACCGTGCTTCTGGTGGATGACAGCCGTGCGCAGCTTTCGCTGCTGTCGGCGATGATGCGACGATGGGGATACACGTTCGAAACCGCGGCCTCCGGCGAAGAGGCGCTGGAGATCTGCCGCCGCGCGCCGGTGGATCTCGTCATCAGCGATTGGATGATGCCGGGAATGGACGGGCTGGCCTTCTGCCGGGCTTTCCGCGGCCTGCCCACCGATCGCTACGGCTATTTCATCCTCGTCACCTCGAAGAACGAGAAGCAGGATATCGCCACGGGCCTCGACGTGGGGGCGGACGAGTTCCTGACGAAACCGGTGAACCCCGACGAACTGCGCGCCCGCATCAATGCAGCGGAGCGGATCCTGCTGATGCAGCGGCGGCTCAATGCCCAGATGGAGCAGTTGCAGAAACTCTACGACAAGCTCGATCAGGATCTGATCGAAGCCGGGAAACTGCAGCAATCCCTCGTACGGGATCGGGAGGTGCAGCGCGGGCCGCTGGCGCTTTCCTTCCTGCTGGAGCCCAGCGGCCACGTGGGCGGCGATCTGGTGGGCTGGTTCCGCGCCGGGGAGGGGGATGTCGGCTTCTTCTCGCTGGACGTTTCAGGGCACGGCGTGCCGTCGGCGCTGCTCACCCTGCGCCTTGCCGGCATGCTGAGTGCCGACAACCCGGAGCACAACATCGCGCTGCGCCGGCTTGAAGACGGCGGGGTCGCGCCGCGCCCGCCGGAAGAAACGGCGGCGCTTCTGAACGAAGCCATTCTCGACGGGATGGACACCGATCTCTACTTCACCATCGCGCTGGGCGTGCTGAACCTTGCCACCGGGCAAGGGCGGATGGTCCAGGCCGGGCACCCCGCGCCCCTGTTGCGGCGCGCCGGTGGCGAATTGGCCTTCCTCGGCGAAGGCGGCCTGCCGGTGGGGCTCATTCCGGGCGCGCAGTTCACCGGCTTCGATTTCGATCTCACTCCGGGCGACAGGCTTCTGCTCTATTCCGACGGCGTGACGGAGGCCGCCGCCCCGGATGGCGCCCTGTTCGGCGAAACCCGTCTTTCAGAGCACATGCAGGCCCATGCGCAGGCCGCGGGGCAGGCTTATTTCGTCGCGCTTCAACAGGCGCTCGAGAGCTTCTGCCAAGGGGGCGATCCCGGGGACGACGTCTCGGGCGTCCTGCTCGAATACGGCTCGAACATGGCCTGATCTGCGTTTCAGGCCACCCTGTTGCGGCCCGTCTTCCCGTTCCGGCCTGCCTTCAGGAACCGGGCAAGGAAATGGCGATCGCCGTCATTGGCCAGCCGGTGCAGGGCTTCCTCGCCGTCCAGCAGGCATGCGGCGTGGCCGGGCTCCGTGGGGGGGCCGAGCCGCCGCGTCGGCGTCGCGACGTAGATATGGCAGAGCTTCTCGGCCCAGAGATCGTATTCTGGCATGTAGGTGAAGCGCCGGAAGGCGCCCAGTCGCCGTGGCGCGGTGATCTTCCACCCGGTTTCCTCGAAGGCCTCCCGGTGCAGCGCGGCGACCGGTGATTCCCCCGGATCGATGCCGCCTCCGGGAAGCTGGAACTCCGGTGCCGGGCTTGCCTGGAACGTCAGGAGGATCCGGCCGCGCAGCGGCAGGATGGCGTAGGCGCCAGGGCGTTGCCGGTAGCGGCGCCCGGGGGCCGGGGTGTCACCGAATCGTCTGATCATGGGCCCTGGGACTTGGAGGAGCGGTTGCGAGGCTTATATACTCGCGGTATGCCAACGCGAGACGCGTAAGGAAACCCCATTATGATTGGTTCGAAAATCGCCTGGGACGATACCGTCCTGCCCTTTCAGCTTGACCGCTCGGACGTGCGTGGCCGCGTCGCGCGCCTCGATGGCGTGCTGGACGAGGTCCTCAAGCAGCACGATTACCCGCCGAGCGTCGAAGCGCTGGTGGCGGAGATGGCTCTGCTGACGGCCCTGATCGGTCAGACGATCAAGCTGCGCTGGAAGCTCTCGCTCCAGGTGCGTGGGGATGGCCCGGCGCGCCTGATCGCCACGGATTACTACGGCCCCAGCAAGGAGGGCGAGCCGGCCCGCATCCGGGCCTACGCCAGCTATGACGCCGAGCGGCTGGAGCCCACGGGCGACCCTTACGATCAGATCGGCAAGGGCTATTTCGCCGTGCTGATCGACCAGGGCAAGGGCACCACGCCCTACCAGGGCATCACCCCGATCGCGGGCGGATCGCTGGCCACCTGTGCGGAAACCTACTTCGCCCAGTCCGAGCAGCTGCCGACCCGTTTCGAGCTGAGTTTCGGCAAATCCACGCTGGCAGGCGGCCCGGAAAGTTGGCGCGCCGGGGGCGTGATGCTCCAGCTGATGCCCAAGGCCTCCCCGCATGTGGCACAGGATGGCGGCTCCGCCGAGGGTGGCCTGCTCAGCGCCTCCGACATCCTGGATGCCGATGCCGAGGAGAATTGGGTCCGGGCCAACACGCTGCTGGATACGGTGGACGATCTTGAGCTGATCGGCCCGACCGTCCAGCCCACGGATCTGCTCGTGCGCCTGTTCCACGAGGAAGCGCCGCGGGTGTTCGACGCCCAGCCGGTGAGCTTTGGCTGCACCTGCTCGGAAGAAAGAGTGCGCGATAGCCTCTCGATTTACTCAGCCAAGGATATCGCCCACATGACGACGGACGAAGGCCATGTCACCGCAGACTGCCAGTTCTGCGGGGCGCATTACGTGCTCGATCCTGCGACGCTGGGCTTCGAGGCCGAAAAGGCGCCGGATGGGGACTCCTGAAACCATCGATCGGATCCGCGCCGCCCTTCAACAGGGCGGCGCGGCCTCGTCGGACTACGACCTGCACCCGGATCTCGTGCTGCCGGAGGGCCGCAGGCTGCGCCCGGCGGCCGTGCTGGTGCCGTTGATCGGCGGGCAGGAAGATGGCCTGCGGCTGATCCTCACCAAGCGGGCCTCGGGGCTGAAGCACCACCCTGGGCAGATCGCCTTTCCCGGCGGCAAGCAGGACGAGGGCGACGCCACGCTCACCGATACCGCGCTGCGCGAAGCGCGGGAAGAAATCGGCCTTCCACCTGAAAACGTCTCTATCCTTGGTGAACTCGCCCCACATGAGACGGTGACGGGCTTTCTAGTGACGCCGATCGTCGGGCTCGTTACCGCGCCATTCGATGTCATTGCCGAGGCGGGCGAAGTGGAGGAAGTCTTCGAAGTGCCGCTGGCGCATGTGATGGATGAGGAGAAATTCCTCGTTCAATCGCGCCTCTGGCGTGGACAGCAGCGCAAGTATTTCACCGTTCCCTATGGCCCCTATTACATCTGGGGCGCCACGGCGCGGATGCTGCGATCGCTGGCCGGGGCGGTGGCCCGATGAGGCGGGTCACTGGAGAGTGGATCGAAGCGCCGGAGGCACAGGCGGTGATGGCCGTGCTCGCCGATGCCGGCCACGAAGCCTATTTCGTGGGTGGCTGCGTGCGCAACGCGCTTCTGGGCGCGCCGGTGGGCGATCTGGACGTGACGACGCGCGCCCGCCCGCAGGAGACGACGGCGCTGTTCGAAGGGCAGGGGTTTCGCGTCGTGCCGACGGGGATCGACCACGGCACCGTGACGGTGATCGCGGGCGGCATTCCCTTCGAAATCACCACCTACCGCAGGGATGTTGAAACCGACGGCCGCCGTGCCGTCGTGGCTTTCGCGGACAGGATCGAGGAGGATGCGCAGCGCCGCGACTTCACGATGAACGCCCTTTACGCCGATGCGTCCGGACACGTGAGCGATCCGCTTGGCGACGGGCTCGCCGATCTCGACGCCCGCCGGGTGCGCTTCATCGACGATCCCGCCCAGCGGATCCGCGAAGACTACCTGCGCATCCTGCGCTTCTTCCGGTTCCACGCCTGGTATGGCGATCCCGAACAGGGGATCGATGCCGAGGGTTTGGCGGCCTGTGCGGAAAATTCCGCCGGAATAGAGACGCTTTCGGCAGAGCGGATCGGAGCGGAGATGAAGAAGCTGCTGTCGGCGCCCGATCCGGCGCCCTCGGTGGCCTCCATGCAGCAGGCCGGCGTTCTGGCGGCGGTGCTGCCCGGCGCCGATGCCCGCGGGCTGCCGCTCCTCGTGGCCTTCGAAGCGGAACACGGCTTTCCGGCGGATCCGATGCGCCGGCTTGCCGTTCTGGGCGGAGAAGACGTGGCCGCGCGGCTGCGCCTCAGCCGCCAGGAAGCCCGCCAGCTCGCCCAGATGCGGGAAGCGATCGGATCGGGCGAAGCGCCCGGCGCGCTGGGCTACAGGCTTGGCGCTGAGACGGCCCGAAACGTCCTGCTGCTGCGGGCGGCGCTCTTCGAAGTTCCGGCGGCGGCGGCGGATCTCGACGCTGTCGGCGCGGGCGCGGGCGCGGCGTTTCCGGTGGCGGCAGCCGATCTCATGCCTGCCTATTCCGGCCCGGCGCTGGGCGCCCGTCTGAAGGAGCTTGAAGCTCGGTGGATCGCCTCGGGCTTCACCCTGACGCGGGACGAACTTCTGGCTTGAACCCGGCGGGAGGGCCGATATCTTCGGCCGGCTTCCCCCTGCAAAAAAGAACAGGCCCGCCGATGACCCCCGAAAGCTACCTTGCGCTTCTGCTGCTGGCCTTCACCGCGGCTTTCACGCCGGGGCCGAACAACGCGATGGTGGCCGCTTCAGGGGCCAACTTCGGTTTCCGGCGCACGATTCCCCATATCGTGGGGATCGGCCTCGGGTTTCCACTTATGATCTTCATCGTCGGCCTGTTTCTCGGCGAGCTGTTTTCCCGCAGCGAGGCGCTGCGGGAGGGGCTGCGCTGGGGTGGCGCGGCGCTGCTGCTCTTCATCGCCTTCCAGATCGCGCGCTCCGGCGGGCTCTCGCGCAAGGGCAACCGGGCCGCCCGGCCGATGCGGGCCACCGAGGCGGCGGCCTTCCAGTGGATCAACCCGAAGGGCTGGGCCATGGCCATCGCCGTGACGGCGCAGTTCGTGAGCGGGCAGGGTGGGGTCACGGCGGCGCTGATCGTGGCCCTCACCTTCGTCTTCATGGGGTTCAGTTCGGCCTCGACGTGGGCCATCGCCGGGCAAGCGATGACACGCTGGCTGACGACGGAGAACCGGCTGCGCTGGTTCAACTACGCGATGGCGGCGATGATCGCAGCCTCCGTGGTGATGCTGTTTGCCGACTGAGGGTGCCGCCGGAGCACGCCCCAGGGTGAATCCGCCGCCCGCGGTTTCCCTTTCCGCCCGGACGGTTTATATCCACCGGGCAGCGACGGAAGGTTTTTCCTGTGTTCCGGTATTTCGAGAATTTCGTCGATCCCTATACGCAGTATGAGGAGAGCGACCGCCCCCCGCAGCGGCTGTGGCCGTTTCTGCGCGAATACGCGCGGCCGTTCCACCGTGTCTTTCTCTATGCCGGGGTGATGTCGCTCGTCGTGGCGGTGATCGAGATCTGGCTGATCTACTACATGGGCCGCGTGGTCGATATCCTTGCCAGCGGGACGCCTGAGAGTGTGCGCGCCGATTACGGGCTGGAATTCCTGCTGGTTGCGCTGTTCATCCTCTTCGCCCGCCCGGTGATCCAGGCGCTGGACGTGGCGCTGCTCAACAACGCGATCCTGCCCAACTTCGGCACCCTCATCCGCTGGCGGGCGCACAAACACGTTCTGCGCCAGTCCGTGGGTTGGTTCGAGAACGATTTCGCCGGCCGCATCGCCAACCGGATCATGCAGACGCCGCCCGCCGCGGGCGACGCGGTGTTCCAGGTCTTCGACATGATGACCTTCGCGGTGGCCTATCTCGTGGGGGCGGCGATCCTGCTGGCGGATTCCGATCCGCGGCTGGCGATCCCTCTGGTGATCTGGTTCGTGCTCTACATGTTTCTCGTGCGCTGGACGATCCGTACCGTGGGCCCGGCTTCCAAAGCCTCTTCTGATGCCCGGAGCGAGGTGACGGGCCGCGTGGTGGACAGCTACACCAACATCCATTCGGTGAAACTCTTCGCGCACCACGATCACGAGATCGACTATGCAAAGGAAGCGATCGAGAACACGCGCCGCACCTTCGCGAAGGAGATGCGGATCTTCACCAAGATGGATCTCGGCCTCGTGACGCTGAACGGCGCGTTGATCGTCGGGGTCGTCGGATGGGCGGTGGCGCTGTGGATGAACGATGCGGCGACGATCGGCACGGTGGCGGCTGCCACGGCGCTGACCCTGCGCCTCAACGCGATGACCGGCTGGATCATGTGGGCGCTTTCCACCTTCTTCCGCTCGCTCGGCGTGGTGTCCGAGGGCATGGAGACCATCGCCCAGCCGATCACCCTCGTGGATGCGCCGGGTGCGAAGCCGCTGAAGCTGACGGAGGGCGCGATCACCTTCGAGGGCGTGTCGCACCATTACGGCCGGGAGGCCGGGGGGCTGGATGCCATTTCTCTGGCGATCCGCCCGGGCGAGAAAGTGGGCCTCGTGGGCCGCTCGGGCGCCGGGAAATCGACCCTCGTCAAGCTGCTTCTGCGGTTCTACGACGTGGAGACCGGGCGCATCCTGATCGACGGGCAGGACATCTCCCGGGTGCAGCAGGCCTCCTTGCGCGCCGCCATCGGCATGGTCCAGCAGGACAGCGCGCTGCTGCACCGCTCGGTGCGTGACAACATCCTCTACGGGCGCCCGGACGCAACCGAGGAAGAGGTCATCGAGGCCGCCCGGCGGGCCGAAGCGCATGAGTTCATCCTTGATCTGGAAGATCCGGAAGGCCGAACCGGCTACGACGCCCACGTCGGCGAGCGCGGCGTGAAGCTGTCGGGCGGGCAGCGTCAGCGGATCACGCTGGCGCGGGTGATCCTGAAGAACGCACCGATCCTCGTGCTGGACGAAGCCACCAGCGCGCTCGACTCCGAGGTGGAGGCCGCGATCCAGGAAACGCTCTACGGCATGATGGAGGGCAAGACGGTGATCGCCATCGCGCACCGGCTGTCCACCATCGCCCACATGGACCGCATCGTCGTGCTCGACGAAGGGCGCATCGCGGAAGAGGGCACCCATGCCGAACTTCTGGCGCTGGGCGGGCTCTACGCGGCCTTCTGGAGCCGGCAGTCCGGCGGCTTCATCGGCACCGATGACGCCCCGGAAGGTGATAGCGGGGAGGCCACCGAATGAGCCCCTACCGCGTGGCATCCCGCCTGCTCGACAGGCTCAGGCTGGACCGGCTGATCGATCCGCTGCAACCGGCGGACGGCTCGCCGCCGCGCACGCTTCTGGCCTTCTTCGGCTGGTGCCTCAAGGGCAGCTGGCCGGTGCTCGGTTTCGCCGCCTTCGTCTCCGTTCTGGCCGGGGTGATCGAGGTTGGCAGCGCCTTCCTGCTTGGCCTCGTGGTGGACGGCGCCCTGCGTGCCGGCGCCGGGGGGCTTGCGCAGGAATGGCCCCTGCTGCTGGGCGTGGCCGCGTTCTTCCTCGTCCTGCGGCCGCTGGTGTTCGGGGCTTCGGCGGCGATCCAGAGCCTCGCGGTGGCGCCCAACGTCATGCCGCTGGTTCTCTCGCGCCTGAACCGCTACGCGCTGGGCCATTCCGTCGATTTCTTCGACAATGATTTCGCCGGGCGCATCGCCCAGAAGCAGATGCAGACGAGCCGGGCCGTCACCGACGTGACGATGGAAATGATCAACGTGGTGGCCTTTGCGCTGGCCTCGCTTGTGGGGGCGGCGGCGCTCCTGATGGGGATCGACTGGCGCATCGGGGCGATTCTCTCGGTCTGGCTGGTGGGCTACCTGCTGATGATCCGCTGGTTCATGCCGCGCGTCCGGCTGCGCTCTGGAAGGCGCGCCGCGGCGCGGGCGATGGTTTCGGGGCAGATCGTCGATACGATCACCAACATCAAGACGGTCAAGCTCTTCGCGCATGACGCCCACGAGGACAGCGCGGCGAATGAATCGATGAGTGCCTGGCGGGAGACCGCCGTGCATTTCGGAGAGCTTGCTACCTTCTTCCGCTTCGCCCTGATGGCGGTGGCCGGGGTCGTGCCGGTGATCCTGATCGGCAGCACGCTGCTGCTGTGGAACGCCGGCGAAGTCACCGCCGGGGCCATCGCAGCCACGGGGGCGGTTTCGTTGCGGATCGCGCAGATGACGGGCTGGGTGAGCTTCGTGCTGATGGCGATCTATGCCAACATCGGCGAGGTGGAGGACGGGATGAACACGCTCACCCCGGCCCACAGGCTGACGGACAGCCGCCACGCCAAGCCGCTCGCGGTGACGGAGGGCGCGATCACCTTCGAGGATGTGCGCTTCGCCTACGGCCAGCGGTCGGGCGGCGTGAACGGGATCACGCTGAACGTGCGCGGCGGCGAGAAGATCGGCATCGTCGGGGCCTCGGGGGCGGGAAAATCGACCCTCGTGAACCTGTTGCTGCGGCTCTACGATCCCGAGGGCGGCCGCGTCGAGATCGACGGGCAGAACATCAAGATGGTGACGCAGGACTCGCTGCGCGCCCAGATCGGGACGGTCACGCAGGAAACCGCGATGTTCAACCGGTCCGCCTTCGAGAACATCCGTTACGGCACCCCCGGCGCGACGCTGGAAGAGGTGCAGGAGGCCGCCCGGCGCGCCGAAGCGCATGAGTTCGTGCTGCAGCTGCGCGATCACAAGGGACGCACCGGGTATGATGCGCACCTCGGGGAGCGCGGTGTGAAGCTCTCGGGTGGCCAGCGGCAGCGGATCGCGCTCGCGCGGGCCATTCTCAAGAACGCGCCGATTCTCGTGCTGGACGAGGCCACGAGCGCGCTGGACTCCGAGGTGGAAGCCGCCATCCAGGCCGCGCTTGAGCGGGTCATGGAGGGCAAGACGGTGCTCGCCATCGCCCACAGGCTTTCGACCATCGCCCAGATGGACCGCATCATCGTGCTGGATCAGGGCCGCATCGCCGAAGAGGGCAGCCACGAGGCGCTGCTGGCGAAGGGCGGCCTCTATGCCCGCTACTGGGAGCGGCAGTCCGGCGGATTTCTCAATATTCAAGAGGCAGCCGAGTGAGTATCACCATCCAGAAACTGGGCCATCTCGGGGACGGGATCGCCGAGGGCCCGATCTTTGCCGCCATGACCCTTCCTGGCGAGGTCGTCGAGGGGGAGGTGGAAAACGGCCGGATCGCCGCGCCGCGCATCCTCGTGCCCTCGGAGCAGCGGGTGAAGGCGCCCTGCCGGCATTTCAAGGCCTGTGGCGGCTGCACCATGCAGCACGCCAGCGATACCCTGGTGGCCGGCTGGAAGCGCGACATCGTGGCCAATGCGCTTGCGGCCCACGGGCTGCCGGCGCCGATCCGGGATGTGCACACCTCGCCGCGCCAATCACGCCGCCGGGCCGTCTTTTCGGGCCGGCGCACCAAGAGGGGCGCGCTGATCGGCTTCCATGGCCGCGCCTCGGGCACGATCGTGGACCTCGCGGAATGCCATGTGGTGCGGCCGGAGCTTTTTGCCCTGCGGGAAACGATGGCCGCGCTGGTGCTGCTGGGCGCCTCGCGCAAGGGGGAGGTGAGCCTGACGGCAACGCTGACCCTCTGCGGCGTGGATCTGGCGGCGGAGGGCCTGCATCCGCTCGATGAATCGCTGCGGGCAAAGGCCACGGCGCTCGGTGCGGAAGCCGGACTGGCGCGGCTTTCCTGGAACGGGGAGACGATCGCCCAGTGGCAGGATCCGGTGCTGCCCTTCGGCAAGGCGCGGGTCGCGCCGCCGCCGGGCGCCTTCCTTCAGGCCACGGCGGAAGGAGAGGCGGCGCTTCTGGCCGCGGTGCGCGAAGCGGTGGGCGGATCGGCGCGCATCGTCGATCTCTTCGCCGGTTGCGGCACCTTCTCGCTGCCTCTGGCCGAGCAGGCCGAGGTGCTGGCGGTGGAGGGCGAGGCCGACATGCTGGCGGCGCTGGACAGGGGCTGGCGCCGGGCGCAGGGGCTGAAGCGGGTCGAGGTGGCAACCCGCGATCTGTTCCGCAGGCCCCTGTTGCCGGACGAGCTTTCCCGATTCGATGCCGTGGTTCTGGACCCTCCCCGCGCCGGCGCAGAGGCGCAGGTCGCCGAGCTGGCGCGCACGGACGTTGCGCGCATCGCCTATGTCTCATGCAACCCGCAGAGCTTCGCGCGCGATGCCGCCGCGCTCTGCGCCGTGGGGTATCAGTTGCAGTGGATCGACGTGGTGGACCAGTTCCGCTGGTCGCCCCACGTGGAACTTGCCGCCGCCTTCCGCCGCCCGGGCGCGTGACGCCTTTTTTTCAAGGCGATTCTGGTGTAAAAAGCGCGCAAGAAAATAAGAGTACGGGCAGTGTTTCAATGGTTTCGCGCAGATCCATCCTCCTTTCGCTGCTGCTTGCCCCGCTGGCGGCCTGCAGCTCGAAATTCAAGACGTACAACGGCCCCGAGGTGACCCGCGTCGTCGTCTACAAGGGGCGGCGCAAGATGTATCTGCTGCACCATGACCAGGTGTTGAAAGCCTACGACATCGATCTCGGTTTCGCGCCCGAGGGCCACAAGCAGTTCGAGGGTGACGGGCGCACGCCGGAAGGCGACTACACGATCGACAGGCGCAACCCGAATTCGAAGTTCCACCTGTCGGTCGGGATTTCCTACCCCAATGCCCGCGACGTGGAAGTGGCGCGGGCGCTGGGAAAATCGCCCGGCGGCGACATCTTCATCCACGGCCAACCCAACGCCTTCAAGCCGAAGGGCCGGGATTGGACGTGGGGCTGCATCTCGGTGAAGAACCACGAGATCGAAGACATCTACGCGATGGTCAACGACGGAACGGTGATCTCCATCTATCCGTGAATGTGGAGGGCGTCAGCCGCCCATCACCAGCGTCCACCAGATCTTGCCGTTGGATTCCTGGAACCAGGAGAAGCCCATATTGCGGGCCGCCGGATCGAGGATCACGCCGCGCGAGCCCGGATCTTCCATCCAGGCGGCAAGGGTTTGAAGCTCGGTCTCGAAAGTTTCCGAGATCGCTTCGCCGACGGCAGGGCCGGGGTATCCGGCGCGGGCCACGCGGTCCAGCGGGGAGGAGCCGTCGGAACCGAAGTGCCACGGGCGGTTCTGGATCGACATGTCGCGCGAGTGGGCGGCGGCGGCATTGTTGAGGGCGGTGTTCAGCTGCACCTGCGGTACGCCGGCGGCGGCGCGCAGCGTGTTGACGCCTTCGAGCATGCGAAACTGGATCTGCCCCGCATCCCGGTTGGAAATCTTGTAGACGGTGGTCGCCGGACGGCCATCTGGCCCGACGGGCGGCGTGGCCGGCTCGCAGGCGGCGAGGAAAAGAAGGCCGGTAAAAAGGGTAGCAAGAAGCTTCGACATGGGCTCCACCGTATAAGCTGAACGCACCCTCATTACAGGGCGAAGGCCCGCGGATCAAACGCCGAGGCAGGGGCAACCCCGCAAGATTCCGTGTTTAATTTGCGACTGAGGTATCGGGGCCATAACATTCAAGGGCTGCTTTTCATGACCGAATCGGGGGGCATTCCATGGCTCAACAGGATTCTCGGCGCCTTGGCCGCCGCATTTTTCTTACTTCTTCCGCCGCCACTCTTGCCGGGCTCGCCGCCCCTGCGCTGGCCCAGACCGTGCTTGAACCCACCGTCCCGCGCAACCTTTCGGGCTTCCAGGCCCGGCGCTGGCAGGATCATTTCGGCAGCCTGCGCAACGGCGCCATCCTCGTGGACGTCAACGCGCGCGTGCTGCACTTCTGGTCGGCCGATCAGTCGGTCTACAAGCTCTATCCCACCAGCGTGCCTCTCACCGAGGATCTCACGCGCCGGGGCCGCACCAGCGTCGTGCGCAAGGTGGAGGGGCCGAGCTGGTCTCCGACGCCGGCCATGCTGAAACGCAACCCGGAATGGCCCAGCTACGTGCCGCCCGGCCCGGACAACCCGTTGGGCACCCACGCGCTCTACCTCGGATGGAAGTATTACCGGATCCACGGAACCCACGATACGCGCAAGATCGGGCGCCGTTCGTCCAACGGATGCATCGGCCTCTACAACGAGCACATCGCCGAATTGTACCAGTTGACCGGCCCGGGCACCCAAGTGTTGCTTATTTGACGCCACGAAACGGCGGGAAATGGCGGAATTCGAAAGATACATTTGCAATCGGACACATAGCCTGCTTATTGGAAAATACGAGGTACAGTCTGAACTGCCTGCGCCGTCCTCATTTTGTTTAACGCGGCGTTAGGTGATTACTGGAGGTTAACATGAAGAAACTCGTTCTCGCCGCTGCGCTGACCGCTGCTGCTTCGACCGCTTTTGCTGGCGGCTACGAAGAGCCGATCATCGAAGAGCCGGTGATCGTCGAAGAAACCACTGGTTCTTCCGGCGGCTGGGTTGTTCCGCTTCTGCTGCTGGCCGTCGTGGCCGCTGCCGTTGCTGCCAACTAATATCGGCACTACACGAACAAAGAAGGCGGTGGCCGCTTGGCCACCGCCTTTTTTTATTGGAAATTCCGGGCCTGATGGCCGCTAGATCCAGCCGGCCAGGTTGGTCTGGATGGCTTCCACCAGCGCGGCGATATGCGCGTCGTCGTCGTTGAGGCAGGGGATGTAGGTGAAGCTCTCGCCGCCCGCTTCCTCGAAGCTTTCGCGGATCTCCTCGTTGATCTCTTCCAGCGTTTCGATGCAGTCCGCAGAGAAGGCCGGAGCGATCACCGCGATCTTCTTCTTGCCGCTCTCCGCCAGCCGCGCGACCTCTTCCACGGTGTAGGGTTTCAGCCATTCCTCGGGGCCGAATCGGCTCTGGAAGGTCGTCGTGATCGCGTCGTCGCCCCATCCGAGGCGCTCCTTCAGGAGCCGCGTCGTCTTCTGGCACTGGCAATGGTAGGGATCGCCCTCCATCAGGTAGCGTTTCGGCACGCCGTGGTAGGAACACACGAGAATGTCGGGCTTTTCCTCCATCGCGGCGTAGGCATTTTCGACCGAGGCCGCCAGTGCGTCGATGTAGGACTCCTGCGCGAAGTAGGGTGGCACCGTCCGCGAGGCGGGCTGCCATTTCTCCTTCATCAGCGCCCGGAAGAACTGATCGTTGGCCGTGGCCGTCGTGGCGCCGGCGTATTGCGGGTAGAGGGGGAAGAAGAGGATCTTCTCGCAGCCCTGCTCCACCAGCGCGCGCACCTTGGACTCCGTCGAAGGGTTGCCGTAGCGCATGCAGTAGTCCACCACCACCTCCGCGCCGTGCAGCGCCTCCATGGCCTCGGCCACCTTGGCCACCTGCGCCTTGGTGATCGTCGCCAGCGGGCTTTCGTCGAGCTCTTCGTTCCAGATCGATTTGTAGGCCGCGCCCGAAGTGAAGGGGCGCTTGGACAGGATGATGAGCTGGAGCAGCGGCTGCCACTTCCACTTCGGATAGTCGATCACGCGTTGGTCAGACAGGAACTCGTTCAGGTAGCGGCGCATGGACCAGTAGTCGGTGCCGTCCGGCGTGCCGAGGTTGGCCAGAAGCACGCCGATTTTCGGGGTCGGAAGCTTCGGGTGATCCTTCGGCGCATGGGCCGGGCAGGTCGCATCTGGGTTGGGCATCGTGTCCGTCCTGGTCTGTCGTTCGTGGCGAGGAAGATAAGGCATTGAGCGCCGTGTCAATCTCCGCCGGATGATTTCGTGCCGGGCAGGGGCGTTTCTTCGGTGTTCAGCGCCTCGGCAAGGCGGCGGGCGGCGGAGCCGGGGCGCAAGGGTTTGGGCTGGCTTTCGTCCGGGGCCCAGCCGGTGAGGAAGATCATCTCGAAAGTGGCCGGTAGGCGCGCGTCGCGGCCGAAGGCCTCGGCGTAGATCGCCTGCGCTTCGGTGAAAAGCGCGCGCGGCGTGAAGTTTTTCCGCCGGGCGGACAGCACATTGGTTTCACCCATGGCGCGCAGGTCGGCGGCGAGGTGGAAGATGTCGCGGTAGAGCGCGGTCTGCGTGGCGCTGTCGGCCACCGGCAGGGCGAAGCCGGCGCGTTGCAGCAGGCCGCCCAGATCGCGGATCTCAGCCATCGGCAGAACCCGCGGGCTCAGACCGCCGGAGACGCGCGCTTCCGCCTGCGCCAGCGCCGCGCGCAGCTCGTGCAACGTCTGCCCGCCGAGCGCGGCACCGAGGAAGAGCCCGTCCGGCCGCAGGGCGTGGCGGCACTGGATCAGCTGGCCGACGACATCCGCTGCCCAGTGCAGCCCCATTGCGTGGATCACCAGATCATAGGGAGGATCGCGGAAGGGCAGCACATCGGCGCCGTCGACGATCACCTCGGCGTCGGGGAAAGCCGGTGCCCAGAGATCGGGCCAGGGGGTGATCACGGCGATCTTGCTAAACGTTCTGTTAACCTCGGCGAGTCTTTCCTTGATCTCGAACAGAGCCTCTTCCTGCAGGAACAGCGCTGGCTCAGCCGCGCGCGCGGCGCGGGCACGGGCGCGGGCAAGGGCCTTGGGATCTGTGATCGGGGTGGGGCTGCTCATGCTCTTTCCTGAGATTCGCGGCAAGATAGGAGGGAACGATGCGGATGCAAAGTGCCCTGCACCTGATTTACCCGCCCCGCTGCCTCGCCTGTGGCGCGTTGGTGGCCGGGGATGGCGGCCTCTGCGGCCCCTGCTGGCGCGAAACTCCCTTCATCTCGGGGCTGGTCTGCGATGCCTGCGGCGTGCCGCTGCCCGGTGAGGCCGAGGCGGGGGCGGTGGAGTTCTGCGACGAATGCCGCCAAACGGCCCGCCCGTGGCGGTCCGGCCGTGCGGCGCTTCTCTACGAAGGCAATGCGCGCCGCCTCGTGCTGGCCTTCAAGCGCAGCGCGCGGTTCGATCTGGTGGAGCCGGCCGCGGGCTGGATGCTGCGCGCAGCGGCGCCGCTTCTGCGCGAAGACATGCTGGTGGCGCCGGTGCCGTTGCACCCGTTCCGCTTCCTGCGCAGGCGCTACAACCAGTCGGCGCTCCTGTCGCGGGCCATCGCGCGCCGCGCGGGTCTCGGCCACTGCCCCGATCTGCTTGTCCGCCACAAGGCGACGCCGGTTCTGGAGGGGCTCGGCGCGGAGGAACGGTTCACCGCGATGGCTGGCACCATCCGGGCGCATCGCCGCCGCGCCGAACTGGCTTCCGGGCGGCCGGTGCTGCTGGTCGATGACGTCATGACCTCGGGCGCCACGCTGGCGGCCTGCACCGAGGCCTGCATTGCGGTGGGCGCAGGCGAGGTTTGCGTTCTGGCCCTCGCACGCGTTGCGAAGGATGCCTAGATGCCTATAGTTCCGCGCAAACAAGGATATCTCTCATGGCTTCCGTCGAAATCTACACCTCGCCGCTCTGCGGCTACTGCCACGCCGCCAAGCGCCTTCTCAAGAAGAAAGGCATCGAGTTTACCGAGTTCGACGTCTCGCGCGATCCGGATCTTCGCCAGAAGATGATGAAGCGCGCCCACGGCCGCCACACCGTGCCGCAGATATTCGTGGGCGACATCCACGTCGGCGGTTGCGACGATCTCTTCGAACTGGAGCGCGCCGGGAAACTCGATCCGCTGCTCGCCGCCTGATGCTGCGCGCGGGCCTTCTCCAGCTCAACGTGTCCGATGATCCGGCGGCGAACCTGCCGGTGACGGAGGCCATGCTCGCGGAGGCCGTGGCGCAGGGCGCGCAGTTCGTGCTGACCCCGGAGGTGACGAACTGCCTTTCGGCCTCGCGCCGCCGCCAGCAGGACATGCTTCGGCCTGAAAGCGAAGACGCGACCCTTGCCGGACTGCGCGACGCCGCCGCCCGGCATGGCATCTGGCTGCTGATCGGCTCGCTCGGCCTCAAGACGGATGATCCAGACGGCCGCTTTGCCAACCGTTCGTTCCTGATCGCGCCGGATGGGGCCATCGCCGCCCGCTACGACAAGATCCACATGTTCGACGTGGACATCAGCGAAACCGAATCCTACCGCGAAAGCGCCGGCTACCGGCCCGGCAGGCAGGCCGTCGTGGCCGATGCCGGTTTCGCGAAGGTCGGCATGACGATCTGCTACGATCTGCGCTTTCCCCATCTGCACCGCGATCTTGCCAAGGCCGGCGCGCAGATCCTCACGGTGCCGGCAGCCTTCTCGCCCGTGTCCGGTGCCGCCCATTGGGAGGTGCTGCTGCGCGCCCGCGCGATCGAGACGGGCTGCTTCGTGCTGGCCCCGGCGCAGACGGGCCATCATGCCGCGACCGCAGGCAAAAGCCGCCAGACATACGGGCATTCGCTCGTGGTCTCGCCCTGGGGCGAGGTTTTGCACGATGCGGGCACGGCTGCGGGCGTGAGCGTGGTTGATCTTGACCTGTCGCTGGTGGAGAAGTGTCGCCACAAGATCCCCGCGATCACGCACGACAGGGAATACGGGCCGCCGGCATGAACACACCGAACGACTCCTTGGCCGCCGCCCTCTTCAGCGAGCTGTTCATGGCCGGGCAGCTGGCGCGCAGCCAGATCTCCAAGGCCCTGCCCAAGGGCATGGAGCTTTCCCATTTCTCCGTGCTCAACCACCTCGACCACGTGAAGGGCGAACGCACCCCGGCACAGCTTGCGGCCACCTTCCACGTGACGCGTGGGGCGATGACGAACACGCTGTCGAAGCTCGAATGGGCCGGCCATGTGCACATCCGCCCCGATTGGGACGACGCGCGCCGCAAGTTCGTCTCGATCAGCCCGGCCGGCCGCGCCGCACTTCAGGCGGCGATCCAGGCGATCGCGCCGATTCTCGCGGATGCCACCGCCGACATCGGCGCCGACAGCGCCCGCACGACGCTGCGGGTGCTCCGCGAGCTGCGCGAGCACCTCGGCGAGACGTGATCAGGGTTTGGTGGAGGCGGTGACGTAGTTCACCGAGAGATCCCGATCCGAGATGGACCAGCTCCAGCTGATCGGGTTGAAGACGAATCCCTTGCGATCCACCGGCAGCAGCCCGGCGGTTTCGATCAGCCCGTAAAGCTCGTCGGGCGTGATGAACTTGTTCCAGTCGTGCGTGCCCTTGGGCAGCCAGCGCATCACGTGCTCCGCGCCGACGATGGCCATCATGAAGCTTTTGGGGTTGCGGTTGATGGTGGAGCAGATCATCAGCCCGCCCGGCTTGAGCAGCGCGGCGCAGGCGTCGATGTAGGCCTGCGGATCGGCCACGTGCTCGACGACTTCCATGTTCAGCACCACGTCGAACTGTTCGCCGGCTTCGGCCAGCGCCTCGGCCGTCACGTTGCGGTAATCGATCTCGAGCCCCTGCTGTTTGGCATGAACCTGCGCCACCGGGATGTTGCCGGCGGCGGCATCGGCGCCCACCACCTCGGCGCCCAACCGCGCCATCGGTTCGGAGAGCAGCCCCCCGCCGCAGCCGATATCGAGCAGGCGCAGGCCCTTGAAGGGCTCCGGGCCCGTGAGATCGCGGTCGAACTCCAGCGCGATCTGGCTGGTGATGTAGTCCAGCCGGCAGGGGTTGAGCATGTGCAGCGGCTTGAATTTGCCGTTCACGTCCCACCATTCCGCGGCCATGGCCTCGAACTTTGCGACTTCCGTCGGGTCGACGGTGGTTTGAGCGGCTTGCATCCTTGCCTCCGTTGATTTCTCCTGTGGGCCCATGGCAGGGCGCCTTTGCAGCTTATATAGGTTGGATATGGACAGAGTCGCAGACCAAAACGGCGCAGGCGGGTTTCTCTACCCCGCGATCGCCCCCTTTGACCAGCGCACGCTGGATGTCGGGGAAGGCCACCGGCTCTACGTCGAGCAATGCGGCAATCCGGACGGCATTCCCGTGGTGGTTCTGCACGGCGGCCCCGGCGGGGGGTGCAGCCCTGCGATGCGGCGGTATTTCGATCCGCAGGCCTATCGCATCATCCTGTTCGACCAGCGCGGCTGCGGGCGCTCCCGCCCCCATGCCTCGGTGGAGGACAATACCACCTGGCATCTCGTCCGGGACATCGAGACCATCCGCGCGGCGCTCGGCATCGAGCGTTGGATCGTTTTCGGCGGCAGCTGGGGCGCGACCCTGGCGCTGATCTACGCCGAGACCCACCCCGATCGCGCCGCCGCGCTGGTGCTGCGGGGGGTGTTCCTGATGATGCAGCGGGAACTGGACTGGTTCTACGGCGGCGGGGCCGGTGCCTTCTGGCCCGAGATCTGGGACGATTTCGTCAGCCTGATCCCCGAGGAGGAGCGCGGCGACCTGATTGCCGCCTACCACGCGCGCCTGTTCTCCGGCGACCGGGTGCAGGAATCCCGCTTCGCCCGCGCCTGGGCCGGGTGGGAGAACGCGCTGGCTTCCATCCACAACCAGGGCGCGCGGATGGAAGCGCCTTCGGACTACGCCCGCGCCTTCGCACGGCTCGAAAACCACTACTTCGTCAACAAGGGCTTCCTCGAGGAGGATGGCCAGATCCTGCGCGATCTGCCGAAGATCGCCCATATCCCGGTGTCCATCGTGCAGGGCCGGTTCGACATGATCTGCCCGCCGCGCTCGGCCTATGATCTTGCCAAGGCCCTGCCGCACGCCCGCCTGAAGATGGTGCACCTTGCGGGCCACGCGCTTTCGGAAGCCGGGATCACGGCGGAGCTGGTGAAGGAAATGAACGCGCTGCGGCTGCGGCGCACAGCACTCATGCTCTGACGCACAGGACGATCATTGATCGCGCACCCACCCGCGTTACCCTTTGTGTAAAGCCAGCAGGAGGAGCCAGCGATGAGTGACGAGACCCCGAAAATCGAAGAGCGCGAGAACGGGCCGCTCATCGCGAAACACATCCGCAGCCTGACGGGCGAGGATGGCGCGGCGCTGGAGGTGAAGCCGGTCATGGCCCTGTGCCGCTGCGGGCAGAGCGCGAACAAGCCCTTCTGTGATGGCACGCACACCAAGATTGGTTTTGAAAGCCGGGGCGGCAAGCCCGAAGGCCCGGACCGGTTCTTCACCTATGAAGGCAGGGAGGTGACCGTCTCTTTCAACCCGCGCCTCTGCGGCCATGCGGCGGAATGCGGGCGGATCGCCTCCAACATCTTCGACGTGAACCAGAAGCCCTGGGTGCAGCCCGACAATGGCACCGTGGCGCAGGTGGAGGCCGTGGTGGCGGCCTGCCCGTCGGGGGCGCTTCAGATGGGCACGCCGCCGCAGACAATCGTCGATGAAACCCGCGCCCAGATCACGGTGCAGAAGGATGGGCCTTATTGGGTCACCGGGGTGCCGGTGGTGACGGATGCCACCGCGGAAGGGGTTTCGGAGCGGAAATACATCCTGTGCCGGTGCGGGAAATCCGGCAACAAGCCCTATTGCGACGGCACGCACCGCAGCGCGGGGTGGAAGAGCGGGAATACTTGAGGATCGTTCGATAGGGCCATGGTAGCGCCGTCCCGAGGGGTGGCGCATGCGCGCCGCCCCGTGGGGGCGGGACGGCGCGGCCTAACAGTGCCTGTTGGGCGAAAAATACTACGACTCCGACGAGCGCGCCCAGAGGTTGATCTCCCCGAGATCGGTGTTCTCGTCGATCGCGGCCAGTTCTTCGGCGGTGAATTCGAGGTTGCCGACGGCGCCCACGCAATCCTCCACCTGCGAGGGTTTGGAGGCCCCGATCAGCGCCGTGGTGATGCCGCCGTCGCGCAGCACCCAGGCAATCGCCATCTGCGCCAGCGTCTGCCCGCGCGCCTGCGCGATCTCGTTCAGCTTGTTGAGCTTCTTCACCGAGTCCGCGTTCACCAGCGCCTGATCGAGGGATTTGCCCTGCGTGGCGCGGCTGCCCTCGGGCACGCCGTTCAGGTATTTCGCGGTCAGCAGCCCCTGCGCCAGCGGGGTGAAGGCGATGGAGCCGATGCCGAGCTCCTTCAACGTGTCCTTCAGCCCGTCCTCCTCGACCCAGCGGTTGAGCATGTTGTAGCTCGGCTGGTGGATCAGGCAGGGGGTGCCGAGATCCTTGAGGATCGCCGCCGCCTCGCGGGTGCGCCGTGAGTTGTAGGAGGAGATGCCGACGTAGAGCGCCTTGCCCGCGCGCACGATGTCGTGCAGCGCCTGCATGGTTTCCTCAAGCGGCGTGTCCGGGTCGAAGCGGTGGGAGTAGAAGATGTCCACGTAGTCGAGCCCCATGCGCTTGAGGCTCTGGTCGCAGGAGGCCATCAGGTATTTGCGCGAGCCGAATTCGCCGTAGGGGCCGTCCCACATCATGTAGCCGGCCTTGGACGAGATGACCAGCTCATCGCGGTAGCCGGCGAAATCGGTTCTCAGGATCTCGCCGAAGGCTTCCTCGGCGCTGCCCGGGGGCGGGCCGTAGTTGTTGGCCAGGTCGAAATGGGTGATGCCCTTGTCGAAGGCCGTCCGGCAGATCGCGCGCTTGGTGTCATGCGGGGTGTCGTGGCCGAAGTTGTGCCACAGCCCGAGCGAGATCGCCGGCAGCTTCAGCCCGGAGCGCCCGCAGCGGCGGTAGGGCATGGTCTGGTAGCGGTCGGCGGCGGGAACATAGGGCATGGGAAAGCTCCGAAACGGCTGTTGCGTGTTGCGCCTTGTGTGGGCGGTGACCTCGGGGCTGTCAACCTTGGTTCCGGCGGCGGGCCACCCGTGCGGCGGGCATGCGAACCCGTGTGCGCGTCATTGTGAACGCGCCCCCTTGCAGACTCGAGATCAAGGGCGTATATCCCCCTTAACAGCGGCGGTTGGCCTCGGTCAGCCCCACCGAAAAAGTTCAGCGGGCCGCAAGCCCGCTTTTTTGTTTTGGAGACACCCTTGTCTGACCTGATCGCAAAAGCCGCCATCGACAGGCGCCTTGCCGAGATCGTCCAGCCCGTGATCGAGGATCTGGGCTTCGAACTCGTGCGGATCCGCCTGATGAGCGGCAAGACCTCGACGCTGCAGATCATGGCCGAGCGCCCCGAGGGCGGCATCGAAGTGGACGAATGCGCGACGATTTCCACCGCGGTGAGCGCGATCCTCGACGTGGAAGATCCGATCGCCGACAACTACACGCTGGAAGTCTCCAGCCCCGGCATCGATCGCCCGCTGACGCGGCTGAAGGATTTCGACACCTTCGAGGGCTACGAGGCCAAGATCGAGACGAGCGAGCTGATCGACGGCCGCAAGCGCTTCAAGGGCATCCTCAAGGGCACCGAGGATGACGAAGTGCTGATCGAAATCGAGAACAACGGCGAAGACGTCATCATCGGGCTCAAGTTCGACTGGCTCTCCGACGCCAAGCTCGTGCTGACCGACGAGCTCATCAACGAAATGCTCCGCCAGCGCAAGGCCGCCGGCATCGTCGACGAAGATCAGTTCGACGACATCGAAACAGACGAAGACACCGCTTCCGAGGAGGAGTGAACATGGCAATTACCTCAGCAAACCAGCTTGAGCTGCTCCAGACGGCCGAGGCCGTGGCCCGCGAGAAGATGATCGATCCGGCGCTGGTGATCGAGGCGATGGAAGAGTCCCTCGCCCGCGCCGCGAAGTCGCGCTACGGCGCCGAAATGGACATCCGCGTCTCCATCGACCGCAAGACGGGCAAGGCGACGTTCACCCGCGTGCGCACCGTGGTGGCCGACGACGAACTGGAGAACTACCAGGCCGAGCTCACCGTCGAGCAGGCCAAGCAATACATGGAAAACCCGCAGATCGGCGACGAGCTGCGCGACGAGGTGCCGCCGGTCGAACTGGGCCGCATCGCCGCCCAGAGCGCCAAGCAGGTGATCCTGCAGAAGGTGCGCGAAGCCGAGCGTGACCGCCAGTACGAGGAATTCAAGGATCGCGTCGGCACCATCATCAACGGCGTGGTGAAGCGCGAGGAATACGGCAACGTCATCGTGGACGTGGGCCGCGGCGAAGCCGTGCTGCGCCGCAACGAGAAGATCGGCCGCGAAAGCTACCGCCCGAACGATCGCATCCGCTGCTACATCAAGGACGTGCGCCGCGAAGTGCGTGGCCCGCAGATCTTCCTGAGCCGCACCGCGCCCGAATTCATGGCCGAGCTGTTCAAGATGGAAGTGCCGGAGATCTACGACGGCATCATCGAGATCAAGGCCGTGGCCCGCGATCCGGGCTCCCGCGCGAAGATCGCCGTCATCTCCTACGATGGCTCCATCGATCCGGTGGGCGCCTGCGTGGGTATGCGCGGCTCCCGCGTGCAAGCCGTCGTGAACGAGCTGCAGGGCGAGAAGATCGACATCATCCCGTGGAACGAGGATGCACCGACCTTCCTCGTGAATGCGCTGCAGCCGGCGGAAGTCTCGAAGGTGGTGCTCGATGAGGACGCCGGCAAGATCGAGGTGGTGGTGCCCGACGAGCAGCTTTCGCTCGCCATCGGCCGCCGCGGCCAGAACGTGCGCCTCGCCAGCCAGCTGACAGGCCTCGACATCGACATCATGACGGAAGCCGAGGAATCGGCCCGCCGCCAGGCCGAGTTCGAAGAGCGCACCAAGCTGTTCATGGATACGCTGGATCTGGACGAGTTCTTCGCCCAGCTGCTGGTCTCCGAAGGTTTCACCAACCTCGAAGAGGTTGCCTACGTGGAACTGGACGAGCTTCTGGTCATCGACGGCGTGGACGAAGGCACCGCCGAGGAACTCCAGGCCCGTGCACGCGACTACCTCGAAGAGCAGAACCGCAAGGCGCTGGAGCACGCGCGTGAGCTGGGCGTCGAAGACAGCCTGGTTGAATTCGAGGGCCTCACGCCCCAGATGATTGAGGCACTTGCCGAGGACGGCGTGAAATCGCTCGACGATTTCGCCACCTGCGCGGATTGGGAACTGGCCGGTGGCTGGACGACCGTGGACGGGCAGCGCGTCAAGGACGACGGTATCCTCGAGAAATTCGACGTGAGCCTCGAAGAGGCGCAGAACCTCGTGATGACGGCCCGCATCCAGCTTGGCTGGGTGGATCCGGTCGAGCTTGAAGGCGAGGACGACGCCGAAGAAGACGCCCTTGCCGAAGGCGAAGAAGCCGCCGCGGAGGACGAGGCCTGATTTCAGGCCTCGGAGGGCTTGAGCGCATGTCGCGGGGTGGCCGAGACAAGCAGCGGGGAGACCCCGAACGCCGGTGCATCGCCACCGGCGAGGTGGCGCCGAAGGCGGGGCTGATCCGTTTCGTCGTCGGCCCTGATGGCTCCGTGGTGCCCGATCTGGCCGGCAAGCTGCCGGGGCGGGGGCTCTGGGTTTCGGCGGATCGGGCGGCCCTGGATCTGGCGGCCCGCAAGAAGCTGTTCAGCCGGGCCGCGCGCCAGCAGGTGAACGTGCCGGAGGGGCTCGCGGACCGGGTCGAGGCGCTGCTGGCGCAGCGTGTGATCGAGCTGATCTCGCTGGCCCGGAAGGCCGGGCTCGCGGTGACGGGCTTCGAAAAGGTGAAAGACTGGATCGTATCGGGCCACGGGGTGGTCCTGATCCAGGCAAATGACGGATCGGAGCGTGGCAAATCAAAGCTGCGCCCACCGCCCGGGGAAGGGGCCTATATCGGCGTTTTGAGTGCGTCGGAATTGGGTTTGGCTTTCGGGCGGGAAAATGTGATACATGGCGCGCTCGCGGCTGGTGGACTCACGACACGTGTTGTAGAGGAAGCCACGAAACTTACGGGTTTGCGCGATAAGAACGGTGGAACGTCCACCGGAAAGGGTACGAAGACCACATGAGCGATAGCGACGGCAAAAAGACACTGGGCCTGCGGGGCGGGCCGCGTTCCGGCAATGTGAAGCAGAGCTTTTCCCATGGCCGCACGAAGAACGTGGTCGTGGAAACCAAACGCAAGCGCGTTGTGGTGCCCAAGCCCGGCGCCACGAAGTCTGCCGGCGGTGGAACGCCGGGTGGCGACGCCTCCAAACGCCCGGCCGGGATTTCCGATGCGGAAATGCAGCGCCGTCTGAAGGCACTCCAGGCCGCCAAGGCCCGTGAAGCCGAGGACGAAGCACGCCGCAAGGCCGAGGAAGAAGCGCGCGCCGCGGAGCGCGAGCGCCGCCGGGCCGAGCAGGAAGCCAAGGAACGCGAGGAGCAGGAGCGCCTGGAGCGCGCCCGCCAGCGTGCCGAGGAAGAAGAACGCAAGACCAAGGAAGCGGAAGAAGCCAAGAAACGCGAAGCCGCCGCAGCGGCCCGCGCGAAGGATGATCGTGCCACGGCCTCCGCGCCGCAGCCGCAACCCGGCCGCGAGGACACCGGCCCCCGCGGTGGCGGCAAGCCCGGCACCAGCGATCGCAAGTCCGACCGCGACAACCGGGATCGCCCGGCCCGCAAGGGTGGCCGCGACGATGGCCGCCGTTCCGGCAAGCTGACGCTGAACCAGGCTCTGTCGGGTGGCGACGGCCGCCAACGCTCCGTGGCCGCGATGCGCCGCAAGCAGGAGCGCGCCCGCCAGAAGGCGATGGGTGGCGCGCAAGAGCGTGAAAAGGTGATCCGCGAGGTTCAGCTGCCGGAAACCATCGTGGTTTCGGAGCTGGCCAACCGTATGGCCGAACGCGTGGCGGACGTCGTGAAAGAGCTCATGAAAATGGGCATGATGGTCAACCAGAACCAGGCGATCGACGCCGATACCGCCGAGCTGATCATCGAGGAATTCGGCCACAAGATCGTCCGTGTCTCCGATGCCGACGTGGAAGACGTGATCGATACCGTGGAGGACAAGCCGGAAGATCTGGAGCCCCGCCCGCCGGTGATCACCATCATGGGCCACGTGGACCACGGCAAGACCTCGCTGCTGGACGCGATCCGCGATGCGAAAGTGGTTGCCGGCGAAGCCGGTGGCATCACCCAGCACATCGGCGCCTACCAGGTGACGACGGACTCCGGCGCGGTTCTGACCTTCCTCGACACACCGGGCCACGCCGCCTTCACCTCCATGCGGGCCCGCGGGGCCCAGGTGACGGACATCGTGGTGCTCGTGGTGGCCGCCGATGACTCGGTGATGCCGCAGACGGTGGAAGCCATCAATCACGCCAAGGCCGCCGGCGTGCCGATGATCGTTGCGATCAACAAGTGCGACAAGCCCGAGGCCGATCCGATGCGCGTGCGCACCGAGCTTCTGCAGCACGAGGTCGTCGTCGAGGCGATGTCGGGCGACGTGCAGGATGTCGAGGTCTCCGCCATCACCGGCAAGGGGCTCGACGAGCTTCTGGAAGCCATCGCGCTGCAGGCTGAGATCCTGGAACTGAAGGCGAACCCGAAACGTGCCGCCTCCGGCGCAGTCATCGAGGCCCAGCTGGACGTGGGCCGCGGCCCGGTTGCCACCGTTCTCGTACAGAACGGCACGCTGCACAAAGGCGATATTTTCGTCGTCGGCGAGCAGTGGGGCAAGGTCCGTGCGCTGATCAACGACAAGGGCGAGCGCGTCGATGAAGCGGGCCCCTCCGTGCCGGTCGAGGTCCTGGGCCTGAACGGCACCCCGGAAGCCGGGGACGTGCTGAACGTGGTCGACACCGAGGCGCAGGCCCGCGAGATTGCCGAATACCGTGAGCAGGCCGCGAAAGACAAACGTGCTGCTGCCGGTGCCGCGACGACGCTGGAACAGCTGATGGCGAAAGCCAAAGAAGACGAGAACATGGTCGAGCTGCCGATTCTCGTGAAGGCCGACGTTCAGGGCTCTGCCGAGGCCATCGTTCAGGCGATGGAAAAGATCGGCAATGACGAGGTGCGCGTGCGCGTGCTGCACTCCGGTGTGGGCGCGATCACCGAATCCGACATCGGCCTTGCGGAAGCCTCCGGCGCGCCGGTCTTCGGCTTCAACGTCCGCGCCAATGCTTCGGCCCGCAACACCGCGAACCAGAAGGGCATCGAGATCCGCTACTACTCGGTGATCTACGATCTGGTGGATGACGTGAAGGCGGCCGCTTCCGGCCTGCTCTCTGCCGAGATCCGCGAGAAGTTCATCGGGTACGCCTCGATCAAGGAAGTCTTCAAGGTTACGGGCGTTGGCAAGGTTGCCGGCTGTCTCGTGACCGAGGGCGTTGCCCGCCGCTCCGCCGGCGTGCGCCTGCTGCGCGACGACGTGGTGATTCACGAAGGCACGCTGAAGACGCTCAAGCGCTTCAAGGACGAGGTCAAGGAAGTGCAGTCTGGCCAGGAGTGCGGCATGGCCTTCGAGAACTACGATGACATCCGCCCCGGCGACGTGATCGAGATCTTCGAACGCGAGGAAGTTGAGCGCACGCTCTGATCGCCGCACAGCGGGAAGCATTCAAAGGGCCGCCTTCGGGCGGCCCTTTTTTGCTGTGGGATGACTCTTTTGGGGTGGGAATGCCGGGCTGGACAAAAGAAAAAGGACAAGGCTTTCACCTTGTCCTTTTTTCTTTCCGTTGGTCCGGAGACCGAGATGATATCAGGCAGCCTTGCCAGCCACCGGGTAGCCTTCGAAGTCGCGCGAACCGACGCGTACGACGATCTTCCCGTTGCTCAGTGCGCGGATGAAAGTCCCCTGCACCGAGACATAACTGCCCAGAGTGATCGTTTTCATCATTTCCAATTTCTCCCCAGTCAAAATTGGTGTGGATGGATTTTATATGGAAACTGATTAACAAAACACCATGTTTTCTCAACGTAAGTTGAACATTTTGACACTTCTGAAAGGATTTCGTTACGTCAGATTCACAAATCCGTTGTAGATCAACGGGTTGGAAAACTGTTGCGAAAACATCACAACCAGTCGCGAAGTATCGGAATCAAAGGCAGATCGGCGGCCGGCATCGGGTACTTGGACAGCTCCCTGACATGCGCCCACTTGATGGTCTGCCCTTCGCGGGGGACGACCGTGCCTTCCCACTTCCGGCAGATGTAGAGCGGCATCAACAGGTGGAACGATTCGTAGCTGTGGCTGGCGAAGGTGAGCGGCGCGAGGCAGCTTTCCCAGGTATTGATTCCCAGTTCCTCGTGCAGCTCCCGGATCAAGGCGGCCTCGGGCGTTTCGCCGGGCTCCACCTTGCCACCGGGGAACTCCCAGAGCCCGGCCATGGATTTGCCTTCGGGCCTCTGGGCGATGAGCACGCGCCCGTCGACATCGACGAGCGCCACGGCGGAGACGAGCACAACTTTCACGAGCGATAGTCCGCGTTGATTTCGATGTAGCGATGGGTGAGATCGCAGGTCCAGACGGTGGATTTGCCGTCGCCCAGCCCCAGGTCGATCCCGATCACGAGCTCCTGCTGCTTCATGTAGGCGGCGCCGGCGGCCTCGCTGTAGCTCTCCGCCACCCAGCCGTTCTCCGCCACCAGGATGTCGCCGAAACGGATCGAAAGCCTGTCGCGGTCAGCGGCTGCGCCGGATTTGCCTACCGCCATGACGACGCGGCCCCAGTTGGGATCCTCGCCGGCGATCGCCGTCTTGACGAGCGGCGAGTTGGCGGTGGCCATGGCGACCTTGCGGGCGTCGGCATCGCTGGCCGCGCCGGTGACGCGGACCTCGACGAATTTCGTCGCGCCCTCGCCATCGCGCACCACCTGGTGGGCGAGATCTAGCATCACCCCGTGCAGCGCGTCGCGGAAGGGGCCGATGTTGGCGGCGGTGATCTCCTCCGCATCGGCGGCACCCGTGGCGCAGAGCAGCAGCGAATCCGAGGTGGAGGTGTCGCTGTCCACGGTGATGGCGTTGAAAGTGACGTCGGTCAGCTCCGACAGAACCTGTTGCAGCAGCGGCTGGGCAATTTTCGCATCCGTGAAGATGTAGACGAGCATCGTCGCCATGTCGGGGGCGATCATGCCGGAGCCCTTCGCGAAGCCAGAGATGGTGACGCCACCGACCCGGGCGCTGGCGCCCTTGGGGAAGGTGTCCGTCGTCATGATGGCTTCAGCGGCGTCCTTCAGGCGGTCGGGGGCCAGCCCGGCGGCCAGTTCCGCGATCTTCGCCGTGATCCTCTCGTGCGGCAGCGGCTCACCGATCACCCCGGTGGAGGCGCTGAACACGCGGGCGCGCGGCAGGCCAAGGGCTTCGGCCACGGCGCCCGTCACCTTGTCCACGGCGTTCTGCCCGTTCTTGCCGGTGAACGCATTGGCGTTGCCGGAGTTCACGATGATCGCCGCGCCTGCGGAGGTGTCGCCGCCAAGCTTGGCCTGGCAATCCAGAACCGGCGCCGCGCGGGTGGCGGAACGGGTGAACACGCCGGCCACGGCCGTGCCCGGCGCAAGCTCCGCGAGCATCACGTCGTTGCGGCCCTGGTAGCGCACGCCCGCCGCCGTGGCGGCGAAGCGCACGCCCTTGATCGGCGGAAGCTCCGGGAAGCCGCCCGCGGGTGCAAGCGGCGAAACGATCTGTTCTTTCTGGGTGCCCATGGCTTGGCGGCTCCGGTGGATCAGTTCTCGATCAGGTCGGTGTTGCGGATCATCGAGGGGTCGATCGCGCTTACGTCCGCGCGTTCGACGTCGGTCGAGCCGTTGAGCGAGGCGATGTATTCCTCCACCACCTTCTGCTCAAGGTCGGCGCGCAGTTCGCCTTCCAGATCCGCGTAGGCCGGGGGCTGGCTGTCGCGGGTTTCGTTCAGCAGGATCACGTGCCAGCCGAACTGCGTCTGCACCGGCTCGGAGACCTGACCCGGCTCAAGCTGCGTCACCGCCTGCTCGAAGGGCGGCACCATCATGCCGAGGCCGAACCAGCCGAGCTGGCCGCCGTTGGGGCCGGATGGGCCGGTCGATTTCTCCATCGCCGTGGCGGCGAAATCGGCGCCCTCGTCGACCATCTTCTTGATCTCGGCGGCTTCTTCCTGCGTCGGCACGAGGATGTGGGAGGCGTTGAACTCCGGCTGCGGCTGGAATTCGGCGATGCGGGCCTCGTAGGCCTCCTTCACCATCTCCTCGGTGACGCCGGCCTTGATGGCGGCATCCAGCGCGGCCCCGGCTTCGAGGCTGCGCGCGGCGTTCTCGGCGGCCAGGGTGATGGCGGGCGGCACGTCTTCCAGCGCGGCAGCGAGCACGGCCTGCTGGATCAGGTTCTCGAGCAGGCCCTCGAACAGCGCGTCGTCGGGCGCGGACTGATACTGCTCGGGCAGGGTGGCCCGGGCGGCGATGATGTGGCCCAGCGTGATGTTCTTTCCGGCGACGGTGGCGAGCACGGTATCCGCCGTGACTTCCTCCGCGACGGCGGGCGCAGCGAGGACGATGGCGCAGATGGCGCCGAGCATCAGGTTGGGGCTTTTGGGCATATTTGTTTCCTCTGGGCGACACGCGGAGGTGCGTGACGTTGACACTATCTATGCAGGCCCTTACATCGCTGAAAGGTCTGCGATGGCCGGTCCGCGCTTTTTCGCCGTTCTATGGGCGATGCGGCAGGCAGGCAAGCGGCTCACCGCACAGGACCACACATGGATAATCGCCGCAAGCAGAGAGAACATGCTGGGTTTCGGAACACTCGCCAAGAAGGTCTTCGGCACGCCGAACGATCGCAAGATCAAGTCCATTCGCCCCTTGATCGCCAAGATCAACGCCCTTGAACCAGAGTTCGAAGCACTCTCCGACGAAGGCATCATCGCGAAGACGGACGAATTCAGGAAACGGGTCGCCGACGGGGAGTCCCTCGACGACATCCTGCCGGAAGCCTTTGCCAACTGCCGCGAAGCCGCGCGCCGTTCGCTGGGGCTTCGGGCCTTCGATACGCAGCTCATGGGCGGCGTCTTCCTGCACCAGGGCAACATCGCCGAAATGAAGACGGGCGAGGGCAAGACGCTCGTCGCCACCTTCCCGGCCTACCTGAATGCGCTCACCGGCAAGGGTGTGCACATCGTCACGGTGAACGACTATCTCGCCAAGCGGGATGCGGAGTGGATGAGCAAGGTCTACGGCGCGCTCGGGATGACGACGGGCGTCGTCTATCCGCAGCAGCCAGACGAGGAGAAGCGCGAGGCCTATGCCTGCGACGTGACCTACGCCACCAACAACGAGCTGGGCTTCGACTACCTGCGCGACAACATGAAGTCCGATCTGAAGGACATGGCGCAGCGCGGCCACTACTTCGCCATCGTGGACGAGGTGGACTCCATCCTCATTGACGAAGCGCGCACCCCGCTCATCATTTCCGGCCCGGCGCAGGATCGCAGCGAACTCTACATCACCATCGACAAACTGATCCCGGAACTGACCGAAGAGCACTACACGCTCGACGAGAAGGCCAAGAGCGTTTCCTTCACCGACGAAGGCAACGAATTCCTCGAAGAGCGCCTGCACGCGGCCGGCATCCTGCCGCCGGAGCAATCGCTCTACGATCCGGAATCCACCACCATCGTGCACCACGTGAACCAGGGCCTGCGGGCGCACGTGCTGTTCACCAAGGACAAGGATTACATCGTCCGTGACGGCGAGGTGGTGCTGATCGACGAATTCACCGGCCGCATGATGGCCGGGCGCCGGCTCTCGGACGGGCTGCACCAGGCCATCGAGGCCAAGGAGGGCTGCGATATCCGCCCCGAGAACGTGACCCTCGCGTCGGTGACGTTCCAGAACTACTTCCGCCTCTACGACAAGCTCGCCGGCATGACGGGCACCGCCGCGACGGAGGCCGAGGAGTTCATGGAGATCTACGGCCTCGGCGTGGTGGAAGTGCCCACCAACAAGCCGATCGCCCGGATCGACGACAATGACGCCGTCTACCGCACCGCGCGCGAGAAATACGAGGCGATCATCAAGGAGATCAAGGCGGCGCACGAGAAGGGCCAGCCCGTGCTCGTCGGCACCACTTCGATCGAAAAATCCGAGATGCTCTCCCAGATGCTCACCGCCGCCGGGATCGAGCACAACGTGCTCAACGCCCGCCAGCACGAGCGCGAGGCCGAGATCGTGGCCGATGCCGGCAAGCTGGGCAAGGTGACGATCGCCACCAACATGGCCGGCCGCGGCACCGACATCAAACTGGGCGGCAACGTCGAGGTCAAGATCATGGAAGCCATCGCGGCCAACCCCGACGGCGATCATGAAACCATCCGCGCCGAGATCGAGGCCGCGCATGCGGCCGACGAGCAGGCGGTGAAGGATGCCGGCGGGCTGTTCGTCCTTGCGACCGAGCGCCATGAAAGCCGCCGGATCGACAACCAACTGCGCGGCCGCTCGGGCCGTCAGGGCGATCCGGGCCGCTCCGCCTTCTTCCTTTCGCTGGAAGACGACCTGATGCGCATCTTCGGCTCCGAGCGGCTGGAGAAGGTGCTCTCCACGCTGGGGATGGAAGAAGGCGAAGCCATCGTCCACCCCTGGGTGAACAAGTCGCTGGAACGGGCGCAGGCGAAGGTGGAAGGCCGCAACTTCGACATCCGCAAGCAGCTGCTGAAGTTCGACGACGTGATGAACGATCAGCGGAAAGTGATCTTCAAGCAGCGCATGGAGATCATGCAAGCCGAGGATCTCAGCGAGATCGTGCAGGACATGCGCCACCAGGTTCTCGATGATCTCGTGGACACCTACATGCCGGCCAACACCTATGCCGACCAGTGGAACACCGAAGGGCTCTATGCCGCACTGATCGAGAAGGCGGGGCTGGACGTGCCGGTGATCCGCTGGGCCGAGGAGGAAGGCGTGGACGACGGCGACATCCGCGAGCGCCTCTACGAGGCCTCCGATGCGCTGATGGCCGAGAAGAAGGAAGCCTTCGGCGAGGAATCGATGCGCACGATCGAGAAGCAGATCCTGCTTCAGACGATCGACGCCAAGTGGCGCGAGCATATCCTGACGCTGGAACATCTGCGGTCCGTCGTCGGCTTCCGTGGCTACGCGCAGCGCGATCCGCTGAACGAATACAAGAACGAAGCGTTCCAGCTGTTCGAATCCATGCTCGACGCCCTGCGGGTGGACGTGACCCAGCAGCTTTCCCGCGTGCGCCCGCTGACCGAGGAAGAACAGCAGCAGATGATTCAGCAGCTGATCGCCCAGCAGCAGGGCCTGCAGCGCGCCCGGCAGGCCGCGGCCCCCACGCCCCAGCCCGAGCCGGTGGGCGCCGGTGAAGCCGCCGCCGAGGTCCCGGTGCCGCTGGTGGAGGGCTTCGACGAAAGCGACCCGGCCACCTGGGGCAACCCCTCGCGGAACGAGCCGTGCCCCTGTGGCTCCGGCAAGAAGTTCAAGCACTGCCACGGCCGCCTTGCCTGAGGCGATTGTTGCCCAAAAAGCATGAAATCCGGCCGGAGATCCGCAATTGATCCCCGGCCGGTCATAATTCCACCCGATTTCCCTGCCATCACACCCTCTGATCCCGTGTTCGGAAGAGGTGCCCCATGGCAAGCCAACGCAGATATTCCCTGATCGCATCCGCGACCGTGCTGACGGCCCTGCTGGCCATGGGCGTGATGCAATCCGATGCCATCGCCTCCCGTTTCGTCACAGCCTCCGCTCCGCAGGGCGCCACGCCGGCCCACCAACCCGTGGAGACGGCGCATGGCGGCGCGCTGTCCGTGCCGCGCGATCCCGAGGCTTCGGTGGTCTTCGGTGCCGCTCCGCTGCGCGCGCCGGCGTTGCCCGAGGGAAGCGCCGAACCCGACGCCCGCCGGACGGCGCAGCCCGTGCTGAGCGCCTTCGGTCTGCCCTGCACCCCGCGCCTTGCGGCAGCGCCGGCGCCGGGCGGCATGGTTGCCGTGCAGCTTTCCGCCCCCTGCGAACCCGAGCGCTTCTTCACGCTGACCCAGGGCGATCTGGCCTTCACCGACATGACGAGCGTGACGGGCGATTTCGCGGTCACCTTGCCGGCACTTTCGCAGGACGTCGCGCTCGACGTGCGCTTCGAGGATGGCAGCCGTCTGTCCACCGCCCTGCGCGTCGAGGATGCCGCGCTGTTCGATCACGTGATCCTGCAATGGCAGGGGGAGGCCGGCCTCTCCATCCATGCGCTCGAATTCGGGGCCCGCTACGGCGAGAAGGGCCACGTCAGCGCGGCCTCGCCGCGGGATCCGAGCTTTGCCGCACGGGCGCTGGGCGGCTTCATCACCGAGCTGGGCGCCCGCGACCTGAACCACACCCGCCGGGCGGAGATCTACAGTTTCCCGAGCGGCCTGATGGGGCGCAGCGGGCTTGTGCGGCTGAGCGTCGAGGCCGAGGTGACGCCGGCCAACTGCGGCCAGGACCTGGCCGCCCGCAGCACCCAGATCCGCGCAGGTGCCGCCGAGCCGAGTGTCGAGATCGCGCTCGCGATGCCCGATTGTTCCGCCGTCGGCGATTATCTGGTGTTGAAAAACCTGCTGCGAGACCTGAAGATCGCCCGAAACTAGAGGGCAGCAACAGGCACCACCATGGCGATCCTGCGTGCGGCGTTCAGCGCCGCACTTTTCCTTTTTGTCAGCCTCGCTGCGCCGGCAGCGGCGCAGGACGTGACGCTTTCCGCCAAGGGGGGCGGGCTTTCGGTGAGCGGAACGCTGCTTTCGTTTGACGGGGAGTTCTACCGCGTCCAGACGGAGTTCGGGCCGCTCGTTCTCGACGGGTCCGGGGTGGATTGCTCCGGCCCCGGCTGTCCGGATCTCGAAACGTTCGTCGCGCGGATCACCGTGGCCGGGGACGAAATGCTCGGCGCGGAGCTGATGCCGCTGCTGCTGGAGGCCTATGCGCAGGAGCGTGGGCTGAAGATCCGCCGCATCGTCAGCGACGATCGCAATTTTCACTACGTGCTCTGGGAAGAGGGCTCCGGCTCGCCCGTGGCCGAGATCGCCTTTCACCTCGGCACCACGGTGCAGGGATTCGGGGATCTGCTGCGCGATCAGGCCGATATCGTGATGGCCGCGCGCGAGATGACGCGCGAGGAACTCGCCGCCGCGCGCGAAGCCGGGCTGGGGGGGCTGAAGGCCGCCGCCCGTGGGCGCGTGATCGCGCTGGACGGGCTGGCGCTGCTGGTGGCCCCGGAGAACCCGGTGCAGGGGCTTTCGCTGGCGCAGGCACGGGCGGTGCGGGCGGGGCTTGTTGCGAACTGGGCCGATCTCGGCGGTGCGGATGCGCCCATCGTGCTGCACGCCCTCGCCGCGGACTCCGGGCTGGAGCAGGCGATCTCCAACCGGCTGGAACCCCTCGGGGGCATCGCCGTCACGCGGCACCAATCCTTGGCCAGCCTTGCCGATGCGGTGGCGCGCGATCCGCTGGCCTTGGGGTTCGGCACGTTGACGGAACAGGGCAACGCGCGGCCCCTGGATCTGATCGGCGCCTGCGGGCGGGCCTTTCCGAAAGGGGCCCATGCGATCAAGGCCGAGGATTATCCGCTCACCCTGCCGCTTCTTCTCTACACGCCGCCGCGCCGGTTGCCGAAATTCGCTCGCGGTTTCCTGCGCTACCTGAACACGGCCCCGGCCCAGGCGCTTATCCGGGCCAACGGTTTCGTCGATCTGGACGCCGAGCGGGCGCCCCTCTCCGGGCAGGGGGACAGGCTTGCCGCCGCCATCCTGAACGCCGGCGCGGAGGTGCCGCTCGGCGAGCTGCAGCGCATGGTCACCGCGCTTGCCGGCTACGAACGGCTGACCACGACCTTCCGTTTCGAAACCGGCTCATCGGTTCTGGACGCGCAATCGCGCACCAACGTGCTGTTGCTGGCCGAAGCGCTGGAGGCCGGGCGGTATGACGGCCAGACCCTCGTCTTCGTGGGTTTCTCCGACGGAGAAGGTGCGGCGGCCACGAACCGCCAGATCTCGGAGAACCGCGCGCGCCGGGTGCGTGACGCGGTGCGCCGGGCCGCACGGGCCTTGCCGGAGGGCGGTGTGAGGATGCGCACGGAGGCCTTCGGCGAGGCCATGCCTATGGCCTGCGACGAGAGCGGGATCGGGCGCCAGATCAACCGCCGCGTGGAAGTCTGGGTCGGGCCGAAGATGGATCAGGACGGCTAGAGATACCCTTCGGCACGGAAGCTGACTTCGCGCTCGTGGCCGATCACGAGGTGATCGTGCAACGTAAGCCCCAGCACCTCCGCGGCGGCCTGTACCTGCTGCGTCATCGTGATGTCGGCCTGGGAGGGGGTGGGGTCGCCGGAGGGGTGGTTGTGCACGAGGATGAGCGCGGAGGCGTTGAGCTCCAGCGCCCGTTTCACCACTTCGCGCGGATAGACGGGCACGTGATCCACCGTGCCGCGGCCCTGTTCCTCATCGGCGATCAGCACGTTCTTGCGATCCAGGAACAGGACGCGGAACTGCTCCGTCTGCCGATGGGCCATGCAGGTATGGCAGTAGTCGAGCAGGGCGTCCCAGCTCGAAATCACGTTGCGGTGCATGGCGCGCGAGCGGGCGAGCCGGTGCGCCACGGCCTCGACGATCTTGAGATCGGTGATGGTTTCGTCCCCGATGCCCTTCACCTTGCGCAGGATCTCGGGCGGAGCGGAGACGACGGCGGCGAAACTGCCGAAGGTCTCCAGCAGCATCCGCGCCACCGGCTTCACGTCCTTGCGGGGCAGCGCGCGGAAGAGCAGCAGTTCGAGCAGCTCGTAATCGGGCAGCGCATCGGCGCCGCCCACCATGAAGCGCTCCCGCAGGCGGCGGCGGTGCTCCGTGATGTAGGAGGGCAGCCGGCCCGCGGGCAGGGGCTGCGCCGGCGCCTCATCGTCGGCAAGAAAATTCATCTGCGTTTCGGCAAAGCTGTTCTTCCGGCTCATGCCGCAAGTCTGGCCCGATTCCCTTTAGGCGGTGTTAACCGTGATCCGCATGTGAAAACGGCGCCGCTCCGGTTGGAGCGGCGCCGCCTTGGTTGCGGGCAATGGGCGCGGGCCCTTTCTGCGCGCCCGGGGCCGTGCGGCCGTCAGCCCTTCATGCTGTCCCAGAAATTCTTCACCGAGGCGAAGAAGCTGGAACTGTTCGGGTTGTTGTCCGCGGCGATCCCGTCGAACTCGCGCAGAAGTTCCTTCTGGCGGGCGGTGAGGTTCACCGGGGTTTCCACGGCCAGTTCGATGAACATGTCCCCACGGCCGGCGCCGCGCAGGGCGGGCATGCCTTTGCCGCGCAGGCGCATCTGCTTGCCGGACTGGCTGCCAGCCGGGATCTTCACCCGGGAGCGGCCGCCTTCGATGGTCGGCACCTCGATTTCGCCCCCGAGCGCGGCCGTGGCCATGCTCACGGGCACCCTGCAGAACAGGGCGGTGCCGTCGCGTTCGAAGATCTTGTGCTCGCGGACCTCGATGAAGATGTAGAGATCCCCGGCAGGCCCGCCGCGCAGGCCGGCCTCGCCCTCGCCGGCGAGCCGGATCCGGGTGCCCGTCTCCACGCCGGCTGGGATGTTCACCGAAAGGGCGCGTTCCTTCTCGACACGGCCCGAGCCGCCGCAGCCCTTGCAGGGATTCTTGATCATCTGGCCCATGCCGCCACAGGTGGGGCAGGTGCGTTCGACGGTGAAGAAGCCCTGCTGCGCCCGGACCTTGCCCATGCCCGAACAGGTGGGGCAGGTCGTCGGTTCCGCACCGCCTTCCGCCCCGGTGCCGCTGCAGTCATCGCAGGCCACCGAGGTGGGCACGTTGATCGTTTTCTGGACGCCGGCGAAGGCTTCTTCCAGATCGATGCGAAGGTTGTAGCGCAGGTCGGAGCCGCGGGTGGCCCGCTGCCGGCCACCGCCGGCGCGCCCGCCCATCATGTCGCCGAAGAGATCGTCGAAGACATCCGAGAAAGCCGAGGCGAAATCGCCGTGGCCGCCGCCGAAACCGCCGCCCGGACGCCCGCCACCCATGCCACCTTCGAAGGCGGCGTGGCCGTAGCGATCATACGCGGCGCGCTTGTCGGCGTCCTTGAGGACGTCGTAGGCCTCGTTCACTTCCTTGAACTGCGCTTCCGCATCCGGATTGTCTGCGTTGCGATCGGGATGCAGCTCCTTGGCCTTCTTGCGGAAGGCCTTCTTGATCTCGTCGGCGGAAGCGCCCTTCTGGATCCCCAGCAGTTCGTAGTAGTCTTTCTTCGACATTTGGAATGTCCCCCTTGGGACCAAGTAAAAGGCCGGCCCGGTTGCACCAGACCGGCCTTCTGAGGTCCTGTGTCAGGCCCTCATCTCAGCGTTTTTCGTCGCCCAGATCCTCGAAGTCGGCATCGACGATATCGTCATCCGACTTGGCGCCGGCTTCGAAATCCTCTTCCGACGGAGCGGCGGATTCAGCTTTCGCCTGCTCGGCCTTGTAGATGGCCTCGCCCAGCTTCATCGCTGCCTCGGTGACGTTCTGGATGCCAGCCTTGATCTTGCCGGCGTCGTCTTTTTCCAGATCGTCCTTGAGGGCGGCAATCGCCAGCTCGATGGCTTCGATCGTGGTCGGATCCACCTTGTCGGAGTGCTCTTCCATCGACTTCTCGGTCGAGTGGATGAGGCTCTCGGCCTGGTTCTTGGCTTCGACGAGCTCCTTGCGCTCCCGGTCTGCCTCGGCGTTGGCCTCGGCATCCTTGACCATCTGTTCGATCTCTTCGTCGGACAGACCGCCGGAGGCCTGGATCGTGATCTTCTGCTCCTTGCCGGTGCCCTTGTCCTTGGCGGACACGGAGACGATGCCGTTGGCGTCGATGTCGAAGGTGACTTCGATCTGCGGCATGCCGCGCGGTGCCGGCGGGATGTTCTCGAGGTTGAACTGGCCGAGCAGCTTGTTGTCGGCAGCCATCTCGCGCTCACCCTGGAACACGCGGATCGTCACGGCGTTCTGGTTGTCTTCCGCGGTGGAGAAGATCTGGCGCTTCTTCGTCGGGATCGTGGTGTTGCGGTCGATCAGGCGGGTGAAGACACCCCCCAGCGTTTCGATGCCGAGCGACAGCGGGGTCACGTCGAGCAGCACGACGTCTTTCACGTCACCCTGCAGAACACCGGCCTGGATCGCGGCGCCCATGGCCACCACTTCGTCCGGGTTCACACCCTTGTGCGGCTCCTTGCCGAAGAACTTGGTCACCTCTTCGATGACTTTCGGCATCCGGGTCATACCACCGACCAGCACCACCTCGTCGATGTCGGAGGTGGAGAGGCCAGCGTCTTTCAGAGCAGCCTGGCAGGGCTTCAGCGACGCCTTGATCAGATCGCCCACGAGGCTTTCCAGCTTGGCGCGGGTCAGCTTCATGACGAGGTGCAGCGGCTGACCGCCTTTCGGATCCATCGAGATGAACGGCTGGTTGATCTCGGTCTGCTGGCTCGAAGACAGCTCGATCTTGGCCTTCTCGGCGGCTTCCTTCAGGCGCTGCAGGGCCATCTTGTCCTGCGTCAGGTCAACGCCGTTCTCTTTCTTGAACTCGTCGGCCAGGTAGTTGACGATCCGCATGTCGAAGTCTTCACCGCCGAGGAACGTATCGCCGTTGGTGGATTTCACTTCGAACAGGCCGTCGTCGATCTCGAGGATGGTCACGTCGAAGGTGCCGCCGCCGAGGTCGTAGACGGCGATCGTCTTGGATTCCTTCTTGTCGAGGCCATAGGCCAGCGCGGCCGCGGTCGGCTCGTTGATGATGCGCAGCACTTCGAGGCCGGCGATCTTGCCGGCGTCCTTCGTGGCCTGACGCTGGGCGTCGTTGAAGTAGGCGGGCACGGTGATCACGGCCTGCGTGACTTCCTCACCCAGGTAGCTTTCGGCGGTTTCCTTCATCTTCTGGAGGATGAAGGCCGAAATCTGGCTCGGAGAATATTTCTCGCCCCCGGCTTCGACCCAGGCGTCGCCGTTGCCGCCGTCGACCACGTTGAAGGGCAGGTTCTTCTTGTCCTTCGCGAGGTCGGCGTCGTCGAACCGACGGCCGATGAGGCGTTTCACGCCGAAAATCGTGTTGTTGGGGTTGGTGACGGCCTGGCGTTTGGCCGGCTGGCCAACGAGGCGCTCATCGTCGGTGAAGGCGACGATGGAGGGAGTGGTACGGGCGCCTTCAGCGTTTTCGATGACGCGAGGCTGAGCGCCGTCCATGATGGCAACACAGGAGTTGGTGGTGCCGAGGTCGATACCAATGACTTTAGCCATGATGTTTACCCTTTTCTTTGGCGATGTGCAGGAGCCGGACCCCCTTCTGAGGCATCGCGGTTCCGATCCCAGTTACGACCGGGCAGCTACCCGATCAGGCTTCCCGGCGTATATAAGGAGGGGGCAATGACGCTGCAAGCGTTGGAGGCGCTCTGAAGGTGGCCAAAATCGCCAAAAAAATGCGGTGCTGTGCAGCGGGGGAACGGAATGGGCAGGCAGGCGACGATTTGCGTGCGGGGATTCGAGATCCACGAAGGGTATCTGGATCCCTCACGGCAGCAAGCGATGGTGGAGGACCTGCGCGCCGTGCAGGCGGAAGCGCCGCTGTTTTCCCCGATGACGCCCTATGGCCGGCCGATGTCGGTGCGGATGACCTCGGCGGGAAAATACGGCTGGTTCTCCGATCGCCGCGGCTACCGCTACGTGACGGAACACCCGCAGGGCCGGCCCTGGCCACCGATCCCCGAAAGCGTGCTGGGCGTCTGGCGGGATCTCGTCTCGCACGAACGCGCGCCGGACTGCTGCCTCGTGAATTTCTATTCGGAAGCCGCCCGCATGGGGATGCACCAGGACAAGGACGAGGCTGATTTCTCCTGGCCCGTCGTTTCGATCTCGCTGGGCGACGAAGGGCTGTTCCGGATCGGCAACCGGACGCGCGGCGGCAGCACGGAATCCCTCTGGCTGCGGTCTGGCGATGTCGTCGTGATGGGGGGCGAGGCGCGGCTGACCTACCACGGCGTAGACAGGATCCGGCCCGGCACCTCGAGCCTTCTGAAGAACGGCGGGCGGATCAACCTGACCCTTCGGGTGGTGGACTGAGCCCCAGCCGCCCTACTGCGTGGCGCTCCAGCTGAGCGAGGCTTTCTTGCGGGTGTAGAACTCGAGCAGCATACCGATGCCAAGAAGCACGATCGATACGATCAGCGCATATTTCCACGAGGAATTGTGCGGGAAGTAATTGATGAACATGTAGCCCCGCGCCTGATCGATCGTGTGGAACAGCGGGTTCCAATCGAAGATCGCGAGCATCCATGCGGGCAGAGAGTTGGCGACGAACATCTTTCCGGAGGTGATCATGTTGGCTCGCGTGTAGATGCGCACGAGCGTCTGCGTCAGCGTCGGCGCCCAGGGTTTCATCGCGAGGAAGATCAGCCCGACGGCGACGCCGAAGAACCAAGCGAGCAGGAACATGCCGAACACGCCGACCGGATCGTAGATGTAGATCCGCGCGAACAGCACGTTGTAGAAATAGAGCATGAGAATGACGGCCAGCACCGAAACGTAGAGCGAACTGAGCGCCGTGGAGGCCACGGAAATACCCGTGTTCATCGGCGCATGTTTCATCATCGGCGAGGTGGGGCCCTCGGAGTTGGCGATCGTGTTCACCACCCGGATATGGGTGAGGTAGAGAAAGACGCCGGACAGGATGTAGAGAAAGAAATCGCCCCGGATCGTGGTGCCCCGCAGCCCCAGCACGAGGAACATGACCATGAAGACGGCGAGCATGATGAAGGCCTGCAGGATCGTCACCCCGATGGAGACGAAGGCGTTCCTGTGCTTGTCCCGCACCTTTCGCACGGCGGAGTGATAGATGAGTGCAAGGGTTCCGAACGCCGCTTCGAAGCCGTTTTTCTTTGCCTTGCTGCCAAACATTCACGTTTTCCCTGCCGGATGGGGCCATTGTGCCACATTTATCGCCGGGAATTCTTGTTGTTCCCTTAGCGAGGAACGATAAAAAAGAAGTTGTTTGTTTACAATAGACCGGCCCCGAGGGGCCGTAAAAGGAGTAAGTGCGTGGATTTTGAGAAACTCACCGAGGTGAGCCGGCGGCTGGCATTGGAAGCGGGCGACAAGATCATGGAGATCTACAACGCCGACGACTTCGACGTGAAAGTCAAATCGGACGACAGCCCCGTCACCGAGGCCGACGAGGCCGCGGACGCGATCATCAGCGCCGGCCTGCGCGCGGCCTTCCCGGACGTGCTGCTGGTGACGGAAGAGCAGGCCGCGAGCCACGCGGAGAAGGCCGATACCTTCCTGATCGTGGATCCGCTGGACGGCACCAAGGAATTCATCAAGCGCCGGGGCGATTTCACGGTGAACATCGCCTACGTCGAAAACGGCATCCCCGTGCGCGGTGTCGTCTACGCGCCGGCGAAGGGCCGCCTGTTCTACACGCAGGCCGATGGCACCTCCGTTGAGGAAGAAGGCCCCTTCTCGAAGGACAAGCCCGGCGCGACCAAGCCCATCTCCGTGTCCAAGCCCGACATGGGGGCGCTGATGGTGGTGGCTTCGAAATCCCACCGGGATCAGGCCACGGATGACTACATCGGCAAATACAACGTGAAGGACATGAAAAGCGCAGGCTCTTCCCTGAAGTTCTGCCTCGTGGCCACCGGCGAGGCCGATCTCTACCCGCGCCTCGGCCGGACGATGGAATGGGATACGGCCGCGGGCCATGCCGTCCTGCTGGGCGCGGGCGGCAACGTTGTCGCCTTCGACGACCACAAGCAACTGGTCTACGGCAAGGACGGATACGCCAACACGTTCTTCATCGCCTACGCGCCGGGCGTCGAGCTTCAACCCGCCTGACACCGGATGCGGCCGTCCTCGGCGAAAGCCTTTCTGAAAGCCCCTGCCACGCAGGGGCTTTTTGCCTTAGGCTCAGGCCATCGAGCCGATCTCGGCGGAGTTGGAGCGGGCCGGACATGACGCAGCAGCCATTGGTTTCGGTTGTCGTGGTTTCCCACGAACGCCCGCGCGCGCTGCGACGGTGCCTGCTGTCGATCCTGCAGCAATACCATCGGCCGCTGGAAGTCGTCGTGGTGGCCGACAGTGCTGCCTGCCGTTTCGTGGAGCCGCTGGCCGCCGAGGCGGGGATTGTGCTTCTGCCGTTCGATGAGGCCAAAATCTCCGAAGCGCGCAATCGCGGCATCGCGGCGGCGCATGGTGCGTTCATCGCTTTCATCGACGATGATTCGGCTGCGGAGCCGATCTGGGTGCAGGAGCTGTTGCGCGGCTTCGATCTTCCGGGCGTGCAGGCCGTGGGCGGCTACGTCTTGGGGCGCAATGGAATCAGTTACCAATGGACGGCGCGCGCGGTGGCGCCGGACGGCGGTGAGATGGCCCTCGCGCAGCCATCGCGCGAACCGTTCGTGGCGCACCCGCCGGAGGGGTGGGCGGCGAAAACTCAGGGCACGAATTGCGCCTTCAGATCCGAGGCGCTGCTCGGGGTGGGCGGGTTCGATCCGGCCTTTCGCTACTTCAATGATGAGACGGATCTGAACCTGCGCATGGCCCGCGCCGGCATGCTGGCCGCGTTCGCGCCCGGTGCTTTGGTGCATCACGGCTATTTCGCGAACAGGACACGCCGGGCGGACCGTGCCCCCCGCGATCTCTTCGAGATCGGCCGCAGCCAGGCCATTCTGCTGCGCAAGCACCTGCCGCAGCCCGGTATCGATCAGGCTCTGGGCTCCTTCGTGGCCGGCCAGCGCAAGCGCCTGATCGCGCACATGGTTTCCGGCGCGCTTGCCCCGCATGACGTGGGCCGCCTGCTTTCAGGGCTGTCGCGCGGCATCGACGAAGGCCTGCGGATCGCGCTGGCGCCGAGGAACGGGCTGCCCGCGGCGCCCGGCCAGCCGGTTCTTTTGGCAACGCCGCCACCGCGCCGCGCAATCGCATTGGCCGGGCACTGGAGCCAGCGGGCCGGACTTGAAGCCCGCGCTGCGGCGGCAAGACAAGCGGGTGATGTCGTCACCCTGTTTCGTTTCAGCGCTATCCCTTTGCGCCACCACGCCACCTTCCGGGATGATGGCGTTTGGCTCCAGACCGGGGGCATATTCGGAAAATCTCAACGGGAGGTCGGTATGCCCGCAACATGGCGCATCAAACGCCGCGCCGCCCTGGAAAAGGAACGGATCAGGCGCCAGAGGTGGCCCGAAAAGGAATGAAATGGTGATCGCTATGCTCGAATCTTCAGCAAAGTTTTGCAAATTGGTCAGAAGCTGCGTAACTATCCCGTGGCACTATGATGCACTGGAGTGATTACCGTTTTGCGTATTCTGCGCTGCGGCGTATGCTCGCTTCAGGCAATTGCTGCCCTACTGGATACAAACTTATTAGTAACAAGGCCCGCTCATGCGACGTAAAGTAACCAAAGCCATTTTTCCTGTAGCCGGTATGGGGACGCGCTTTCTGCCCGCGACGAAATCGGTTCCGAAAGAAATCATGACCCTCGTTGACCGCCCGCTGATCCAATACGCGATCGACGAGGCCCGCGAGGCCGGCATCAAGGAGTTCATCTTCGTCACCTCCCGCGGCAAGAGCGCCCTGGAGGATTACTTCGACACCAACCCGCAGCTTGAGCGCTCCCTGCGCAAGAAGAACAAGACGGCTCTGCTGGAAGAGTTGAAGAAGACCAACATGGAAAGCGGTGCGATCGCCTACATCCGCCAGCACGATGCCCTCGGGCTCGGGCATGCCGTGTGGTGCGCGCGGCGGCTGGTTGCGAACGAGCCCTTCGCCGTCATCCTGCCGGACGACGTGATTGCGGCGGAGACGTCCTGCCTGAAGCAGATGGTGGAAGCCTACGAGGAAACCGGCGGCAACATGGTGGCCGCGATGGAAGTGCCCCAGGAGAAGGCCTCGGCCTATGGTCTGCTCGACGTCAAGGAAGACATGGGCAGCATCGTGTCCGTGAAGGGCATGGTGGAGAAGCCCGAACCGCAGGATGCGCCGTCCAACCTCGCCGTGATCGGGCGCTACATCCTGACCCCGCAGGTGATGCGGAACCTGAATGCCAAGAAGGAAGGCGCCGGCGGCGAGATCCAGCTGACCGACGCCATCGCGGAAGAGATCGAGGCCGGGCGTGACGTCTATGGCTACCGGTTCCGCGGTCAGCGGTTCGATTGCGGTTCCAAGGCAGGGTTCCTGCAGGCCACCGTAGCCTTCGGTCTCGCGCGCGACGAACTGCGCGAAGAGCTTTCCGGCTTCCTCGAAGAAATGATGCACATGAAGAAGGTGGCCGAGTAACGGCCACTTTTCCCGGAGTTATTTGATGTCCAAGAAAGTGCTTGTCACCGGGGGTGCGGGCTACATCGGCTCGCACGCCTGCAAGGCGCTCGCGCGTGCGGGCTATGTGCCCGTCACGTTCGACAACATTTCCACCGGCTGGGAGGAGGCGGTGAAATTCGGCCCCCTCGTGAAAGGCGATCTGCTCGACAAGCCGGCGATCGAAGCCGCACTGGCCGAGCACGCCCCGATCGCGGTGATGCATTTCGCGGCCCTGAGCCAGGTCGGCGAAAGCATGCAGGTGCCGGGAAAATACTGGCGGGAGAACGTGCTTGGCGCGGTCAACCTCGTGGAGGCCGCGGTCGAGGCCGGGTGCAAGAACTTCGTGTTCTCCTCCACCTGCGCCACCTACGGCGAGCACGACAACGTTCTACTCGATGAAAACACGCCGCAGCATCCGATCAACGCCTACGGGGGCTCCAAGCTCGCGATCGAACAGATCCTGGCGGATTTCTCGGCGAGCCACGGTCTGAACCACGTCATCTTCCGCTATTTCAACGTGGCGGGTGCCGATCCGGAAGGCGAAGTGGGCGAGTTCCATCAACCTGAAACCCACCTGATCCCGCTGATGCTGGACGCGATCGAGGGCAAGCGCCCCGCGCTCACGATCTTCGGCACGGACTATCCGACTCCGGATGGCACCTGCATACGGGATTACGTCCACGTGATGGATCTCGTGGATGCCCATGTGCTCGGGCTGAAATGGCTGGAAGAGGGCAAGGGCAACCGGGTGTTCAACCTCGGCACCGGCAAGGGGTTTTCGGTGCGCGAAGTCGTGGAGCACTCCAACAGCGTGACGAACAAGCCCGTGCCGATCACCGAGGGGCCCCGCCGCGCCGGGGATTGCACCAAGCTTGTGTCGGGCAGTGAAAGGGCGGAAAAGGAACTGGGGTGGACTCCAACCCGCTCGACGCTGGAGACGATGATCGCCGATGCCTGGAGATGGCACCAGAACGGCCACTACGAGAAATAGGGGCCCACGCCCGCGGCTGCTGGATGTCACGCGGCTGGTGTCGCGGTTCGGCAAGGGTCCGTTCACGGGGGTGGACAGGGTCGAGGCGGCCTATCTGTCGGAAGTGATCGAACGGCCTGAGCCGGCTTTCGGCCTGCTGCGCAGCCGCTATGGATTCCTGCTGCTGGACAGATCCGGGCTTTCCGCGTTGAAGCGCTGGCTGGCCGCACCCGAAACCCTGGTGCGGCGGGATCTGCTCTCGCGCCTTCCGCCGCGCAGGACCGCTGACGCACAGGCGATTGAAACGGCGGCGCGGGCGGTCTGCATCGCCCGCTGCCTGCCCCGGCAGTTGCGGGGCCGCCTGCGGACGGCCTTTCCAGAGGGGTTCGACTATTTCAACACCGGGCACGCCAACCTTTCCCCCGAGGTTCTGTCGGCCATGCAGGGTGGGGAAAGCCACGTTCTGGTGCATGACGTCATCCCGCTGGATCATCCGCAGTTCCAGCGCCCCGGCACGGTGGAGTCGTTCACGCGCAAGATGCGGGCCGTTTCCCAAGGGGCCAGCCGCTGCATCTATTCAAGCCGGGCCGCCCGCGCCGATGCCGAGCGCCATTTCGCGGCCTGGGGCCGGGTGCCGCCGGCCGTCGTCGCGCCGCTGGGAGTGGACATCGAAGCCACGGCGCCCGGCGGCGAGCGGCGGCGGGACCTCCCCGCCGATCCCTACTTCCTGATCGTCGGCACGATCGAGCCGCGCAAGAACCATGTGCTCCTGCTCGACATTTGGGAACGGCTGTTGGCGGAGACCGGCAGCGCCCCAACGCTCTGCATCGTGGGGCGGCGGGGCTGGAACAACGCCGCCGTCTTCGCGCGGCTGGATGAGGCCGCGCGATGGCGGGGCTGCGTGCGGGAGATGGGCGCCGTTCCGGACGCGGAGCTCGCCGCGCTGATGGCCGGGGCCCGCGCGATGCTGTTTCCCAGCCTTGCCGAGGGATATGGCCTGCCCCCCATTGAGGCGGCGGCGCTGGGCGTGCCGGTCGTGTGCAACACACTTCCGGTTTATCGGGAGACGCTTGGAGACATTCCCATTTACGCCGATGCCTCCGATCAGTATCAATGGGTCCATACGGTCAGAAAGCTTGCGGAAGCTTCTGTTCCGGAACGAAAAAACAGCGCGGACGGGTTCCGCCCCCCACAATGGCGCGACCACTTCGCAACCGTTTTCGGAAACTGATCCGGGCGGAGCTGCGAGGAGGGAGCCGGCCGGCAAGGACAAGGCGTGAGTGCGATACAATCATATCGCCTGCGGTTGCAGCGCAGAAAATGGCTGATCCGCGCCCTTCGCAAGCGGCGCGATCTGACCGCCGTGCGCAATCGCACCTCCCACATCCGCCCCGGTGACATCCTGGTGTTCAGCACGGTGCGCAACGAGAAGGTGCGCCTGTCGTTCTTCCTGAAATACTACCGCAACCTCGGGGTCGATCACTTCGTCTTCGTGGACAACGGCAGCACCGACGGCACCCGCGAGTTTCTCGAAGATCAGCCCGACGTTTCGCTCTGGGCAACCGAGAAAAGCTACAAGCGCGCGCGCTTCGGCATGGATTGGCTGAACTGGCTGCAGATGCGCTACGGCCACAAGCATTGGTGCCTCACCGTGGACGTGGACGAATTCCTCGTCTACCCGTTCTGCGACACGCGCTCGCTGCGCGCTCTGACGGACTGGCTGGACGCCTCTTCGATCAAGAGCTTCGGGGCCATGATCCTCGACATGTATCCGAAGGGGCGCATCGACGAGCAACCCTACCGCAGCGGGCAGGACCCGTTCGAGATCGCATCCTGGTTCGACTCCGGCAACTACGTGATGAGCCGCAACGCGCTCTATGGAAATCTCTGGATCCAGGGCGGCCCGCGGGCGCGGATGTTCTTTGCCGACCAGCCCGAACGGGCGCCGGCGCTCAACAAGGTGCCGCTGGTGAAATGGGATCGCCGCTACGCCTTCGTAAGCTCGACCCACATGCTGCTGCCGCGGGGGCTGAACCTCGTCTATGACGAATGGGGGGGCGAGAAGGCCTCCGGCTGCCTGCTTCATGCGAAGTTCCTCTCCACCTTCGGGAAGAAGGCCAAGGAAGAGCTGGAGCGCAAGCAGCATTTCGCCAACAGCAAGGAATACCAGGCCTACAACGAGGCCATGAAGGCCAACCCGGATCTCTGGTGCAAATGGAGTGAAAAATACATCAACTGGCGCCAGCTCGAGATCCTCGGGCTGATGTCGAAGGGGAACTGGGCATGACCGTCGGGATCGTCATGCTGGCCCATACGGCGCTGCACAGGGCCTCGCAGGTGGCCCGGCACTGGCATGCGGCCGGCTGCCCGGTGGTGATCCACGTGGACAGGCGCGTTCCGGATGACGAGTTCCGCCCCTTCGTGGACAGCCTTTCGGAACTGGAGAACATCCGCTTCACCCGTCGCCTCAAATGCGATTGGGGCACGTGGTCGCTTGTCGAGGCGAGCCAGATCGCTTCGGAGATGATGCTGGAGAAATATCCGCAGGTCAGCCATGTCTACCTGTCGTCCGGCTCCTGCTTGCCCCTGCGCCCGGTGCAGGAGCTGATCGATTATCTCGCCGAGCGGCCGAAGACCGATTTCATCGAATCCGCGACGACGGAAGACGTGCCCTGGACGGTCGGCGGGCTCGACAAGGAGCGTTTCACGCTGCGCTTCCCCTTCTCGTGGAAGAAGCACCGCAAGCTGTTTGACGCCTACGTCCGGCTGCAGCGGCTCGTGCGCTTCAAGCGGCGCATTCCGCCGGGGCTGGTTCCGCACATGGGATCGCAGTGGTGGTGCCTCACACGGCAGACGCTGTCGGCGATCCTGCAGGATCCGGACCGCGCCACCTACGACGCCTATTTCCGGCGGGTCTGGATCCCCGACGAAAGCTACTACCAGACGCTGGCAAGGCTCTATTCCACCCGGATCGAGAGCCGGTCGCTGACCCTGTCGAAATTCGATTTCCAGGGCAAGCCGCACATCTTCTACGACGATCACCTCCAGCTTCTGCGCCGGTCGGACTGCTTCGTGGCCCGCAAGATCTGGCCCGAGGCCAACAAGCTCTACGAGGCCTTCCTCTCCTCGCCGGAGGGGGCGATGAACCGGGCTGAACCGAACCCCGGCAAGATCGACAGGATCTTCTCGAAAGCCGTGGAGCGCCGGGCGAAGGGGCGGCCGGGCCTCGTGATGCAGAGCCGCTTTCCGCATGAGGGATGGGAGAATGGGCTGACGGCGGCGCCCTACGCGGTGCTCGAAGGCTTCTCGGATCTCTTCGTGGATTTCGAGGCCTGGCTGACGAAGGCCACGGGCCTGCGCGTGCACGGCCATCTCTTCGCGAAGGACAGGGTGCATTTCACCGGGGAGCAGAGTGTCTACAACGGCTGCCTGAGCGACAGCGCATCGCTGCGGGACTACAACCCGAAGGCCTTCCTTTCGAGCCTGATCTGGAACACCCGCGGGGAGCGGCAGTGCTTCCAGTTCGGCCCGCGTGACGTGCAGAAGATCGGCCCCACCCTGGCGCGCGACCCGAATGCCCAGATCGCCGTGATCTCGGGCGCCTGGGCGATCCCGCTGTTCAACTCCAACATGAACTTCGCCGATATCCGCAAGCAGGCGGCGGAGCTTCAGAAGATCGAGAACATGCATCTGGAAACCCTGCGCGCCGCCACGGCGAAGGCGCGGGTCCGGATCTGGACGATGGCGGATTTCGTGGAGGCCCCGATGGAGCCGCTGCAGACGGTGATCGACGAGATCGCGCCGCGCCCCCTGCGGCGCCTGAACGAAGCCCCGCGCATGGTGGATCTGACGGGCTTCGGGCAGTTCCTGCAGAACCTGAAGAACCAGGGGATGCATCCCTACCTGATGGGGATTTCCCGGTCGGCAGCGATCCCTCGCCGGGGAAATCGAGCCGCCGCAAACCCTACCTGGTGAAGTAGCCCTTGGCCGGGCCGTTCAAATATTTCGTGGTTCTGGCCGGGATGCGCACCGGTTCGAACTTCCTTGAATCCAATCTCAACGCCTTCCCGGATCTCGTCTGCCACGGTGAGGCCTTCAACCCGCATTTCATCGGCTATCCCAACCGCGACACCCTCCTCGGGCTGACGGCGGCGGACCGGGACGCGGACCCGTTTCGCCTGCTGGCCGCGATGCAGGCCGAGCCCGGCGTCGTGCCGGGCTTCCGGTTCTTCCACGATCACGATCCACGGATGCTGGCCCATGTCCTTGGGGATCCGGCCTGCGCCAAGATCGTGCTCACGCGCAATCCGCTGGAAAGCTACGTCAGCTGGAAGATCGCGCGGGAGACGGGCCAGTGGAAGCTCACCAACGTGAAGCATCACCGCGTGGCGCAGGTGCGGTTCGATGCCGGCGAATTCCAGCAGTTCCAATCCGACAACGCCGAATTCCACGCGGTGATCCGCAACGCTCTTCAGGAGACGGGGCAGGGGGCCTTCTGGGTGGATTACGGCGATCTGCAATCGCTCGACGTGATCAACGGCCTGGGCGCCTACCTCGGGGCGGCGGAGCCGTTGCCTGAGCTTCAGAAGGGTTTGAAACGGCAGAACCCGGGCTCGTTGCGGGACAAGGTGAAGAACCCGGCGGAGATGGAAGAGGCCCTGGCCCGCTTCGACATCTACGGCCTCGGCGTTGCGCCCCGGATCGAGCCCGCGCGCAACGCCGCCGTGCCCAGCTACCTGGCCGCCGATGCGCCACCCCTTCTGTTCCAGCCGATCCCGGCCGGGCCGACTGAGCGCGTGCGCCAGTGGCTGGCGGCGATCAACGGGGGCGATCTGACCTCCGGCATGACGCAGAAGGATCTGCGCCAGTGGCTGCGCCGGCACAAATCGCACCGCGCCTTCACCGTCGTCTCCCACCCGATGGAGCGTGCCCACCGGCTGTTTCGCGAACGTATCCTGCCCACAGGCGATGGCGCCTTCATGGAGATCCGCGGATATCTCGCCCGCGCCTTCGCCGCCCCCTTGCCGGCCGAAGGGGAAATCGCGGCGATGGATGCCGAAACCCACCGCGCCTGTTTCATGGCCTTCCTGAAGTTCGTGAAGGCCAATCTCGCGGAGCAGACGCCGATGCGCACCGATCCCGGCTTTTCCACGCAGTCGGCGGTGATCCAGGGCTTTTCGCAGGTGGTGGCGCCCGATCTCATCATCCGGGAACCGACGCTCGAGCTTGGTCTGGCCTATCTCGCGGCGGAGCAGGGCGTGGACGCGCCGAAGCTGGCGGAGCCCGTTCGGGGCACGCCCGATCTGGCCGAGATCCATGACGACGAGCTCGAAAGCCTGTGCAAGGATGTCTACGGGCGCGACTACCTCGCCTTCGGGTTCAAACCCTGGGGCAGGCGCTAGTCTTCAAAACAGGAAGGGCGGCCGATGGCCGCCCCGTGTTTGGCAAAGTATGAACGGATGAGCCGATCAGGCGGCCTGGGCGCCTTGGTCGGAAATCAGGATCGCATGAAGCACCGACGGGGCATCGTTGGCCCGCAGCTTGGCGCAGATCGCCGGATCGCGCATGGTGCGCGACACGAGCGCCAGCGCCTTCAGGTGCTCGACGCCGGAATCCACCGGCGCGAAGAGCGCGAAGACGAGATCCACCGGCTTGCGGTCGACGGATTCGAATTCCAGCGGCTTGTCCATCTTCAGGAAGACGCCGACCACGCGGTCGATGCCTTCCATCCGGGCGTGGGGCAGGGCGATGCCGTTGCCGACACCCGTGGGGCCGAGGGATTCACGCTCGAGCAACGCTTCCACGGCATCCCTTGCGGGGATGCCGTAGCTGGCTTCGGCCACGTCGCAGAGATCCTGGAACATCCGTTTCTTCGAGGATGCGTTGGACACGACCTTTACGGCCGAGGACTTCAGTATACTCGATAGTTCCATGTGCCTTCGCTTCGTTGCCTGCGATCCGAGCGGCGCGCGTTACTTCGCGTTCTGAGGATCGATCCACCCGATGTTGCCGTCGTCCCGGCGATACACCACGTTTATTCCATTGTTGCCTTCGTTGCGGAACACCAACAGCGGCGCGCCACCAATTTCCATCTGCATGACCGCCTCACCCACGGAGAGCTCGGGAACCTTGGTTTCCATCTCCGCGATGATCATCGGTTGCAGGGAGTCCGGCTCCCCATCGGCCGATTCTTCGGACGAGGCGAGGATATAGGAGGATGCGCCGTAAAGTTCAACGGGCTGCGCGCGCTCGCGGTGGTGGTCCTTCAGGCGGCGTTTGTAGCGGCGGAGCTGCTTCTCCATCTTGTCCGCGCAGCCGTCGAAGGCGGCGTAGATCTCGGTGGCATGGTTTCGGGCCTGGGCGGTGAGCCCGGTGGAGAGGTGGACAGTGGTTTCGCAGACGAACTCGTGGGCGTTCTTCGAGAACACGACGACCGCCTCCGTCGGGCGTTCCGCGTATTTCTCGACAACGCTTCCGAGCTCGCCTTTGACATGCTGCTGAAGCGCCGCGCCGATGTCGATCTGCTTTCCACTGATTTGGTACCGCATGAAACCTCCTTTGTTTCAAAAACAGGACAGTCAGGCGCCTGCAACCGGCGCCACTCTCCAGCGCCAGGCCGGGTGGAACACGTTTTCTAAGGTGAGCTGACGCAGCGCCTGAGGTGCGCTGCTGCCTTCCAGAAGCCGGCCTGTCGAATGAAGCCTGTCCATGAAGATATTTGGCGCCAGATTGCAGGGGGCTGTCAATCGATTCCGGCGGTGATGCGCCGCGGCGAAAGGCTGGCGCATTGAAAACAAAGGAAAAAGAAAAGTATTCTCCTGCGCCGCGGCGATCAGGCGACTCAGCGGATCGAGAAGCTGTCGCCCAGGTAGACGCGGCGCACGTTTTCGTCTTTCACCACGTCCTCCGTGGTGCCGCTCATCAGGATGGCGCCGTCGTGCAGGATGTAGGCGCGGTCCACGATTTCCAGCGTTTCCCGAACGTTGTGATCGGTGATCAGAACGCCGATGCCGCGGTTCTTCAGATCGGCGACGAGGCCACGGATCTCGCCCACGGCGATCGGATCGACGCCGGCGAAGGGTTCGTCCAGAAGCACGTATTTCGGATCCGCGGCCAGGCAGCGCGCGATCTCGACGCGGCGGCGCTCACCGCCGGAGAGCGCCATCGCGGGGGCACGGCGCAGGTGGCTGATGGAGAACTCGCTGAGCAGGTCGTCCAGCCGCTCGCGGCGCTTGTGGATGCCCGATACCGAGACTTCGAGGATGGCGAGGATGTTTTCTTCCACCGAAAGCCCGCGGAAGATCGAGACCTCCTGCGGCAGGTAGCCGATCCCCAGCTTGGCGCGGCGATACATCGGCAGCAACGTTACGTCGCGGCCGTCGATCAGCACCTGCCCGCCCTCGGGCGTCACCAGGCCGGCGATCGTGTAGAAGCAGGTCGTCTTGCCGGATCCGTTCGGCCCCAGCAGCGCGACGACCTCGCCGCGATTGAGGTGGAGATCCACGTTCCGGATCACGGTGCGCTTTCGATAGCTCTTGCGCAGAGCCCGGACGACGAGCCCGGTATCCGAAGGCGTTGCGGCTTCCTTCGCGCGGGCCTCGGCCTGCAATGCCTTCGCGTCACTCATTCGGACTGGCTGCTCTTGAGCGTCGTCCGGACGCGCCCGTCGAGCCGTGCGGTTCCGGTTTCGAGATTGGCCGTCATGCGCTCGGATGAGATCACGTTTGGGCCCTGGGTGAGCAGCACATTGCCCTGCATTTCGACGATGCCGGTGGCGATCGTGTAGACGGCCTCCGCCGCCTCGGCGGCATCGGGGCCGTTGACGAGCACGACATTGCCGGTGGCGATCAGGCGCGAGATGCCGCCGGCGGCATCGCTGCCGGCCTCGGCGTATTCCACCCGGAGCGTATCGGCCGACAAGGTCATTTCGCCCTGCGTGACGAGCACGTTGCCGGAGAAGATCGCCGCACCGTCGGCCTGGTCAACCTCAAGCTGGTCGGCCGTCACGTCGACGGGCTTGGAGGGATCGCCCTGGAAACCGCCGAAGCCGATCTGCGTTCCCTGCGCCGCGGCGGGCTGGGCAAAGGTGGCGGCGAGCAGCATCAGGCCCGCGAGAAAACTGGCTGAAATGCGCATCATGAACCCCGTCACCATTCCGTCGTCTTTCCTGCACTCTGGCCCGGGTCGTATACCAGCTTAACGCCCCCGCTGAAAACCATAACGTATTGGCCGTCTTTTCTAATCAGCTCCATCTGCTGCGCATCCAGCGTTCCGATCCGCCCGACGGCCTGAACCTCGCCTTCGCTGCGCAGGTGGGTGGTGGAAAGATCGGCCTCCAGCGCTTCGGTAGTGACCAGCAGGCCGGTGGATGTCTGGATCTGCACGCCCCCCTTCAGCCGCGCGGTGCGGCTCTGCGCGGCATAGGCGCCGGTGTCGGCGATCACGTCCACGCGCTGGCCGTCGGGGCTCGTCCAGACGAAGGTGAGCGCTTGCGCATCGAGCGAGCGGCCGTCCGCGCCTTCGGGGCGGGCCGTGGCAGCGGAAAGGGATACCGATGCGCCGTCTTCGGTGAGGCCGGAAAACTGGGGCGCCTTGATCCGCTGTTCGCGCGCGATCTCCTCCAGTTCCACGTCCGCATAGGGGACGCCGCCGGCCTCCTCGCGCTGGGCCGATACCAGGAACAGGGTGGCGAGCAGGCCGAGCGCCACGAGGGGCAGCAGGACCTTCGCGAGCGACACGAAGCGCGAGTAGCTGTCGGAGGGCCGTTGCATACGCGGGAACCGGGGCCTTCGTCAGTGCGCGAAGATGTCGATCTCGGGCCAGCCGGCCAGATCGAGCTTCGCGCGGGTGGGCAGGAAATCGAAACAGGCCTGCGCCATCTCGCTGCGCCCTTCGCGTGCGAGCCGCCTGTCCAGTTCCTCCTTCAGCTGGTGCAGGTAGAGCACGTCGCTGGCGGCATAGTCCATCTGCGCCTTCGTCAGGGTCTCGGCGCCCCAGTCGGAGCTCTGCTGCTGCTTAGAGATATCCGCGCCCAGAAGTTCGGAGACGAGGTTCTTCAGGCCGTGGCGATCAGTGTAGGTGCGCACGAGCTTGCTGGCGATCTTGGTGCAGTAGACCGGCGCCGCGAGGGCGCCGAACGCCTTGTAGAGGGCGGCGATGTCGAAGCGTCCGTAGTGGAACAGCTTCAGCACCCCCGGATCTTCGAGCAGGCGGCAGAGTTTCGGGGCCCGTGTCTGGCCGATTTCGATCTGCACGAGGTGGGCATCGCCGTCGCCGCCGGAAAGCTGCACGAGGCAGAGCCTGTCCCGGTGCGGGTTGAGGCCCATGGTTTCGCAGTCGATCGCGACCGCCGGGCCCAGATCGAGGCCGTCGGGCAGATCGCCATTGTAGAGGTGTATCGCCACGTGCCGGGCCCTTCTTCCGGTGAGTTCCGTTACGGCGGAGATAAGCTGTCCGGAGGGCAAACTCAACTGACGGCGGCGGCATCGCGCCTCAGCTGATGTGCACCTCGGTGCCCCATTCGGCGCATTTCTGCGCAAGATCGCCCGGCAGGGGCGCATCGGAAAAGACGGCGCCGACATCCCTGAGCGAGGCGATGCGGGCCGGGGCGGAGCGGGTGAACTTCGATTGGTCGGCCACGAGGAAGGTCGTCCGGGCCTGCCGGATGATCGCCTTGGAGACGCCGACTTCCTGCACGTCGAAATCGAGCAGGTCGCCGTCTTCGTCCACCGCCGAACAGCCGATGATCGCGAAATCCACCTTGAACTGCTCGATGGTGCGCGTCGTCAGATCCCCGGTGAGCCCGCCGTCGGAGCGGCGCAGGATGCCGCCGGCCAGTACGATCTGGCAATCGGGGTTGGCCACGAGGATGTTGGCGACGTTGATGTTGTTGGTCACCACCATCAGGTTGCGATGGTGCAGCAGCTCGCGGGCAACGGCCTCGGTGCTGGTGCCGATGTTGAGAAACAGGGAGGCGTCCTCGGGGATGGCGCGGGCGCAGAGCCGCGCGATCCCGGATTTCGCGTCGCTGTTCAGGCCGCGGCGATCCTCGTAGCCGATGTTGGACACGCCCGAGGGCAGCACCGCGCCGCCGTGCACCCGTTCGAGCTTTCCGGCTTCGGCCAGCTCGGTGAGATCGCGGCGGATCGTCTGCACCGTCACGTCGAATCGGCGGGCAAGATCTTCCACCTTCACCTTGCCTTCGGCGCGGGCGATTTCGAGGATCTGGGGTTCGCGGAAATTCTGGACCATGAGGCTGCCTGTTGCGTGATTTGGGGCAGGATGTTCGTTTCTGTTCCGCTCCGCAAGAGAAAGCGAAAACGAAAACCGCGGTGACGTGGCGGCCCTCGCCTTCCGGTGGCAGGCCGCCTAAAGTGCCCTGAAAAAGGCGACGCAGGGTTCCACATGAAGAGCGACGGTCAGAAGCAGGCAGCCTGCTGTTCACCGACGGCCGGGCGGCGCGCGGCGGTGGGCGGCGTGGCGGCCCCGGCGGGGGCGGGCGGCCCCGCCCATCTCGCCAGGGAGGCCGTGGCAATCCCGGGTGGTTCAGGCTTCATCGGAACGGATCGCCCTGAGCTTGCGATCGACGGAGAGGCGCCGCTGCGGCGCAGCCGCATCAAGCCTTTCCGGATCGGGGCGACGGCGGTGACGAATGCCGAGTTCGCCGCCTTCGTCGAGGCGACGGGGCATGTCACCGAAGCGGAGCGCTTCGGCTGGTCCTTCGTGTTCTGGGCGCAGGTGCCGGAGGGCTACCCGGACACGCGGGGCGTGGCCGGTGCGGAATGGTGGCGCCGGGTGGACGGGGCCAACTGGCGCGAGATCAACGGCCCCGGCACGCAGGCCGAAGCCTGGAAGCCGGATCATCCGGTGGTGCATGTATCGTGGAACGATGCCCGCGCCTACGCCGCCTGGGCCGGCGGGCGCCTGCCCACCGAGGCTGAATGGGAGCACGCGGCGCGGGGCGGCGGGGGTGATCAGCGCTTCCCTTGGGGAGATGCCGAGCCGAACGACAGGGATCACTTCCCGTGCAACATCTGGCAGGGTCGCTTCCCGCAGGAGAACACCGGTGCCGACGGCTACCTGACAACGGCACCGGCGCGCAGCTACGCGCCCAATGGCTACGGGCTGTACAACATGGTGGGCAACACCTGGGAATGGACGGCAGAGGCCTTCACGATCCGGTCCCTCAGGAAAGAGGTGAAGGCCCGGCTGGCGGCGATGAAGGGCTACCGCCTGATGAAAGGCGGCTCCTTCCTGTGCCACGCGAGCTATTGCTACCGCTACCGGATCGCGGCCCGCACGGGCAATGCGCCCGACAGCACGACGACCCATCAGGGTTTTCGCGTGGTCTGGCCGGCCTGAGCGCGATGGCGCGCCAGCGCCTCCAGCTCCGCCTGCACCTCCGACTCGTCCCAGAAGCCGATCAGGATGCCGGATTCCGTGGCGTCCGGATCGGCCTCGACCTCGGCCCGGCTCATGGTGGTGCGCGGGTGCCGGGCGAGCGCCCATTCCGCGAGCGCGCCATGCAGCCGGGCGCGGGTTTCGGCGTGGGACGGGTCCGCGCCCAGATCGCGCAACTCGAAGGGGTCTTCCACGAGATCGAACAGGATCGGCCGCACGCCCTCGGCGTAGCAGTATTTGAACCGGCCGTCGAAGATCATCGTCATCGTGCAGTGATCTACGTCCCGCCCGGCGTGGCGGCGCGTGGGCTCGACGCTGAAATCGATCTCGCTGATGACATGGCCGCGCCACGGCGGATCCTCCCCGCGCAGAAGCGGCAGCAGCGAGCGGCCCTCCAGAATATGCGCTGCCGGCACGCCGCCCATGGCCTCCACGATGGTGGGAGCCAGATCGATGGCTTCCGTCAGGCGCGCATCCTCCGTTCCGCGGGTCCCGTCGGCTTCAGGCGAAGGATCCACCACGATCAGGGGCACCTTGGCGGAGACATCGTGGAAGAAGCTCTTCTCCCCCATCCAGTGATCGCCGAGGTAGTCGCCGTGATCGGAGGTGAAGATGATGAGCGTGTCCTGCAACTGGCCGCTGGCTTCGAGAAAGGCCATGAGGCGGCCGATGTGATCGTCGATCTGGGTGATCAGCCCCATGTAGGTGGCGATCATCCGTTCCCGCGCGCCGGGGCGGCTGTAGATGCGGGAGTAGTGATTGGCCCGGTGGGCGGCGTGGAACGGGTGCGCGTCCTGGCGCTCCGCTTCCGACCGGACGACGGGGATCACATCCTCGGGGCCATACATCGCGTGGTAGGGCGCGGGGGCCAGCAACGGCCAGTGCGGCTTGATGTAGCTCAGGTGCAGGCACCACGGCGTTTCCCCGGCCTGGGCGATGAACTCCATCGCGCGGTTGGTGCTGTAGGCCGTTTCCGAATGGGCCTCGGGGATGCGCGCCGGGCGATGGGCGTTCTCGTTCAGCCAGCCCGAAAGGCGCATTCCATCCTGAGTTTCCGCCGATGCCGCGAACGCCTGCCACGGGTTTTCGGCGGTGAATCCCTGCGCGCGCAGGTAGTCGTTGTAGTGGCTCGGCGCCTTGCCGCCGTCCGGGTGCAGGCCGTCGAGCCTGTCCCAAACCTCGAAGCCGCCCTCGGCGATATGCCTGCCCTTGGGCGAGTCAGGATCGATTCCCAGCCGCTCCATGCCGGCGATGTCGGCCCGCATATGAGTCTTGCCGCACAGCACCGCCCGCGCGCCGATCTGGTTCAGGTGATCGCCCAGCGTCCATTCCCCGACGCGGAGCGGGCACTGGTTGAACCGCGCGCCATGGCTCTTCACGTAGCGCCCGGTGTAGGTGCTCATCCGGCTCGGGCCGCAAATGGGCGACTGCACGTAGCAGTTGGTGAAGCGCACGCCCCGCCGGGCCAGCGCATCGATATTGGGGGTGCGCAGCGTGGGATGGCCGGCACAGCCGAGGTAGTCGAACCTCAGCTGGTCGCACATGATGAACAGAACATTCCTCGCCAAGACCGGCCTCCTTCCGCGCTTGTGCGAATTTGGCGTGAGGCCGGTTGAAAAATCAATGCTGCCAAAGCAACCAGAAGTGCGCGCAAATAGAACAAAGGGTGATTCGGAGATCTCGAAAAGCCAAGCTTTTTCAATGCGTTACTCAACCAGAAATTTACTCGAAAACAATAAATCCGCGCAGGCAACGATAAGCCCGCGCAAACTTTTTTCGAAGTTTTTTTGAATGCCGCCGGCCTCACTGACAGCATGAAAAAAGCCCGTGTCTGGGACACGGGCTTGCATGAAGGTCGGATTGTGGGCGGCGCTACTGTCGCAGCGCTTCAAGGAAGGGATGATCCTTGCGGTACATCGTCTCGAACGCTCTGTGGGTGAAGGGGGTCGCCGCGCGGTTGGCCTGCGTTTTCGACACGGTTCTCGGAAATGCAGCCATGGCATGGCGATTTACTGGACCGGCATGGGCGATCAAACAGATCGGGATAGCCGGGCCCCTACCTGAACAGAGCGAGGTTGCTGTTACCGTTTCAGCAAGATGGCCAACGAAAAGACATAGGAGTCTTGGGGCAATTCGCGGGGCGCTGCGGGGAAACGGCCCGCGCGCCGCACGGAGTCTAGGGCCGCCTGATCCAGCACCGGGTTTCCCGATGAGCGTAGGATCCTTACGCCCAGCAACTTGCCCCCCGTCGAGACAGTGATCGCGAGGCGCACCTCGCCCGACGCCTGCGTACCACGCGGGTAGCGCTTGGCGCGCTCGATCCTGGACCGGATCCTGGCTCCCCAGATGGCCTGGGCCCGGGCCTCCTGGCCCGCTGAAGCCGTGGCCGTCGCCGTGCGCGCGGCCTGTCCGGCCTGGCTGCCGCCACCGGCGCCTGCAGCCCGCTGCGCCGCGCGGCCGGGCGCATTTTGCTCGGCCTTGCGCGCGGTTTCGGGCGCCTCGGTCGGCGGCGGGTCCCGACGCTTCGGCGGCCGCGGCGACGCGGTCAGGGCAATCTCGGACGGTGGTGGAAGCGGTTCGCTCCGCGAAGGAACGGGCAGCGGCCGTGCCGTTTCCGGGGGTAGTTGAGGGCGGGTGTCCGACTGAACGGGCGGAAGCGCGGCCACGCGCATTTCGGAGCGGGGACCCTCTGCAAACTCAATGCGCGGGAAGTCGACGGAATGGCTGTCCTGCGCGGGCAACGGGCTCAGTTCCGGCTCGGGAACCGGCGTCTGCGGAGGGCGTTCCCAGGCCTCGACCATTTCGGCCACGGTCGCGTCTGCCGCTTCGAGCGAGATCAGCGCCTCGCCACCGGCGCCGCCTGCCTCGTGGCCCAAATCTGACGTCTGGGCGAAAAGAATGAGGTGCACCAGCATCGCAAGCGTCGCGAAAGCGGCGGTTTCGGCGAAGCGTTTCATTTGTGCGCCACCACCAATTCGACGCGCGACAGGCCCGCGCCGGACAAGTCGCGCAGGATCGCGGCAAGCTTGCTCGCCTCAAGCCGGGAGTCGGCACGCAGCTGGATTACCCCTGCCAGAGGCTGCTGTCCGGCGAGGGTCGCAATCGCTTGCGCCCCTTCCTGCCCGTCAAAGGCGATCCTGCCCTCGTGGCTGACGAAAAGGACCGGGTCCGCTTCGGCCTCCGCTTCTGTTTCGGCTTCGGGTGGCGTCACCTCGAAGGGTTCCGGGGGGGCAAGCTGAGAGGTCATCAGAAAGAAGATGAGCAACAGGAACACCACGTTGATCATGGGCACGATGGATTCGCCGCGGGGGCGCTTGACCGGTTCGCTCAGGTCCATGTCTCACTCCACCAGAACAAGCGCGGTAAACCCTGCGTCGCGCAGCTGTTCGCTGATGCTGACAACTCGCTGAAGGTCGGCACCTTCGCGGCCACGGAGGATCACCATGTCGGTCGGGGCCGCCATCAGAGGCTGCAGCGCGGCGGGCAGGTCGTGAACGATCCTGCCGTTCAGGGCCACCGCGTCCGGCGATATGTCCACCAGACGCGGCGGGCCTCTGTAGCCGTCGCCACCGGATGCTGCGAGGGGAAGCGGCATCATTGCCTCGACCCCAAAGCGCGACGCCAGCATGAAGAAGACGAGGAGCAGGAACACCACGTCGATCATGGGTGTCAGGCTGGGCTTGCGCCGAGGCCGCGCGGGCAGTGTGAACTGCATCTCACTCGGCCGCCAGCTTGAGAGCCTCGGGCCGCGCCGCGATGAAGACCCGTATGGCGTTGTCCTCGATGTCGCGGCGCATCCGCTCTACCACGGACTCGAACCATGTCAGCGCCGCCGATGCCGGGATCGCAACGGCCATGCCGGCGGCGGTGGTCAACAGCGCTTCCCAGATACCCCCTGCAAGCAGGGCCGGATCGGCGCGCGACCCCGCGGCCTGCAACGCCTGGAACGCTGCAATCATGCCCAGCACCGTCCCCAGCAGGCCCAGCAGGGGCGCAATGCTGGCGATCAGCTCCAGCGCGCCCAGCCCATCGCGCGCCATGGCCAGCTGGCGTTTGGCGACACGCGCCGTTTCCTCGCGCGCCGCCTCGACGGAAAGCCGTTCGAGACTGCGTAAGCTGGTGGCCAGGACTTGCGAGCGGATGCCGCGCCGCGCCTCGACCAGGGCCAGCGCGCCAGTTGCATCGCCACGCAGGTAGGCTTCGACCGCGCGCCCGGCCTTGCCACGTGACCATGCGCCCATGAGGGCAAGGCGCCAGACCTTCCACAGGATCAGCGCAAGTGTCGCCACCGAAAGCGCCGCGATGGCCCAGATCGCCGGACCGCCATTGCGCAGGAACGTCAGCGCCTGCCGGCTGGCGTTTTCCATCGCCGACAGGGTCGCCTCGGTGGTGTTCCGATGTTCCGAAGGCCCGGCTTGCGCCGCGCCGTCCGTCCCGGTCTCGGCTGTTCCGGTCTGGCCTGTCCCAGTCGCCGCGGTGGCGGCTGGAAGCGGATCTGGTACCTGCGCCGGGGTCTCGGGGGCAACGTCCGGTTCGGCCTGCTGCCCGGCTGCACCGAGGGAACCATCGGCCGCTCGGGTCATGATCCCTTTGTCCGGATCGGCAAGATCGGGCACAAGCTCCTGGAGGGCCGTCCCGGACGGGTCGGTCTCGGGCGCAGCCGGGAGCGTTGGTCCGGAGCTTTGCGGCTCCGCGGGAGCCGCCATCAACGACGGCGCGTCGCTTATGCCAGGCGGGAGCGATGACTCCTGCGCCACGGCTGCGGTGGCAACCGAGCAGACCGCAAGGGCGGCCCATGCCACCCGCGCGGTGCAGGGGCCGATCGCCAGAGGGCACTTGAAGTGGGTCATGTCCGGTTTCCTCATGTCCGGTCGCCCTGCGTCCAGAACGCGGCGACATATTGATCACGGAGGTCGACTCCGTTGGTCTTGCACCATTCGCGCAATCGCTGCGCACCTGCCTTTTCCGCTGCAAACCACAGGCTGTGCCCGGAATGGTGCGCGCGTTCGGCGATGGCGCGCTCGGCAAGCTGCGTGGAAGAAGCCCGTTCCAGCCAGTGCACCTGCACGCCGGGATGGACCGGCAAGGGGTAGAGACAGTCCGCGCCCCGGCCCGCGCTCAGGACGGCATGGCCGGCCGCATCCGCCGGAAGGGCCTCGAGTATCCTGGCCACTGCAGGCAGGCCTGTTTCATCGGCATAGAGCGTGATCCTGCGGGTCTGCGGTATGCCACCGCCACCCGGCCCCGTCAGCCCGACCCGAGAGCCGATGCGGACGGACCGCGCCCAGTCTGTGGCCCGCCCGCCTTCGTGCACGAACAGGTCGAAGGTCAGCTCGCCGCGCGTCGCGTCCGCATGGCGCACCGTGTAGACCGGGCGGTGCAACGCCTTTTCCCCCTTTGGCCAGATCGTTGCGCCGCCCACACCGATTCGAGGCCATTCGGGGGCCGTATCGCCCGGAGACGGAAGCACGAGGCGAAAATGGATGGCGTCGTCGCCGAATGCAGACAGATCCTCGGTGCCCACGGTGATGCGCAGAAAATCGTGCCCAAGCGGCGCGACCGAGCGGATCTCGACGAACTGGAAATTCGGTGGTCGGCTGCCTTCGGGCGGGGCATCTGACCAGCGAATCCGCGCCGCTGCGTCGGGATGCAGTGCCGAGATCTTCTCGGTCAGAGCCTCCTTCAACGCGAAAAGCCAGTCGGCCCGAGGCGAATCCACCGCCGCCCGCGCGCTCTCACCTTCGGAGATAAGCCGGTAGTGGCCGTACGCCGTCACGACCGCCAGTGTTCCACCGTCATGGTGGAGGATCTCCAACCCGTGTTCGCGGGCTTCCGCCAACATGGCGTCTCGCAGGGACGCCGGGCTTAGACCGGGAAGCGCGGTTTCGGCGCTATGGGCGAAATCGGTATGACGGGACAGGGTCACGGGCATCTCCTTCAGGCTGGAATGACATGGGGGTGGCCATGGATCGGATCGGCGATCACGGTGCAGCGCAGCGCGAAGATGTCTTGCGTCATTTTGGCGGTGACGACCTCGGAAGGCGCACCCTGATAGCGTACCCTGCCCCCTTTCAGCGCGACCATATGGTCTGCGAAACGGGCAGCGAGATTGATGTCGTGAAGCACCATCGCGACGGTGCGGCCGGTGTCACGGTTGAGTTGCCGGACAAGCGCGAGCAGCTCGATCTGGTGGGGCAGGTCCAGGTAGGTCGTGGGCTCGTCCAGCAGCAGAAGATCGGTGTCCTGCGCCAGCGCCATGGCGATCCAGGCGCGTTGCCGTTGACCGCCGGAAAGCGTGGCAAGCATCCGAGAGGACATATCCTTCAGCCCCGTCAGGGCCAGCGCGCGCTCGACCGCCTCGGAATCCGTGCGGGACCATTGGCGCAGGGCGGACTGGTACGGCGTGCGCCCGCGACGGACAAGGTCCAGCACGGTCAACCCCTCGGGGGCCAGGGGCGATTGGGGCAGAATGGCAAGTTGTCGGGCGACGATGCGCGAGCGTTGTTTGTCGATGGGGCGCCCATCGAGCGAGACTTGTCCGGCCGTCACCGGGGTCAACCGCGCCAGGGCGCGCAACAACGTGGACTTGCCGCAGGCATTGGGGCCGACAATCGCCGTGACCTTCCCTTCGGGAATGCCCAGCGACAAGCTTTCGAGCACCGCTCGGCCGGGATAAGAGACCGAGATCGCCTCGGCCCGCAACCGGCAGTTCGTTCCGTCTTGTACCATGTTCAAAGGACCTCTTGTCCGGTTCGTACAAACATCACAGCCGCCCCTTTCGCGCCTCAATCCAAAGAAGCCAGACGAGAACGGGCGCTCCGATCATCGCGGTGAAGACCCCGGCGGGCAGTCGGACGACCGGAATCGCGCGCGCTGCGAGATCGGCCCCCAGCGTGACCGTGGCCCCGGTCAAGGCCGCGGCCGCCAGGGCCGGGCCGCCGCTTCGGGTCAGGCGGCGCGCGATAGGTCCCGAAACAAAGGCGACAAACGGCAGCGGGCCGGCGACGCTGACGGCCAGCGCCACCAGAATGATCGCCAGACCGGTGACGGCCAGCCTGAGCCGGGTCATCGGCAGACCCAGCCCGACACCGATGTCGTCTGAGAAAGCCATCCGACCGAGCGGGAAACCGAGCCAGACCGTCGCCGGAGCCAGCAGCGCCAGCCCGCCCCAGATCAGGGCGACGTCAGCCGGCCCGCGCGCATGCAGCGTGCCGGTGAGCCAGCGCGCCATGTCGGCGGCCGTATTCTCGTCGGTGAAGCTGAGCAGCAGATCGGCCGTCGCCCCGAGCGACAGGCTGGCGCCGATGCCCACGAGGATCAGGCGTTGCGTGTCCAGCCCGCCGCGCCAGGCGAGCGCGATCACGGCACAGGCGACCAACGCCCCGCCCGTCAGCGCGCCGGTCAGGATCATCCCGCCGGTCAGCAGCACGGCGAGCAGTGCTCCGGCGTTGGCTCCGGCGGTAAAGCCGATAATGTCGGGCGAGGCCAGCGGGTTGCGCAGCATGGTCTGGACCATGGCGCCAGCAAGCCCCAGCGCCGCCCCCGCCCCGATCGCCGTGAGGATACGCGGCAGGCGGTGGTCCAGAACGATCATGGCGGGGATCGGATCGGCCCGGCCGGTCAGAGCCTGCCACAGCCCGGCGGCGCCGATCGGATAGCTGCCAAGGGAAAGGGCAGCCAGGGCCACCAGCGCCACGAAGAGCGACAGCCCCAGCACCACGGTGAGGGTGCGCCGGTGAAGAGGAAGGGAGACGGGTCCGAACTGGAATGCCTGCATCACAGCTTGCGCCCTCCGGTTCGACGAACCAGCCAGATCAGGACCGGACCGCCGATCAGCGCCGACAAGACCCCCGCCTGCATGGTGCCGCCAAACAGCGGCGACCGTCCGGCGAGATCAGCCAGCACCATCAGCGCCGCCCCGAATACCCCAGCGCAGGGCGCAAGCCAAAGCATGTCATTGCGCACCGCCGCGCGCGCCATGTGGGGCACGATCAGGCCCACGAAGGCGATGGGACCGGCCAGAGCGACGGTGCTCGAGGCCAGCAGAACGATGGCCAGCCCGGCCAGCAGTTTTGCGCCACCGACATTCACGCCCAGCCCCCGCGCGGCATCCTCTCCCAGCGCCAGCGCGTCGATCAGCGCGGCGGCGGCCAGCGCCACCAGCGCCCCGGCCAGAAAGAAGGGCCAAAGCGCGGCGAGCGACTCGGCAGTGACATTTTCGAACCCGCCCAGAACCCAGAACCGGTAGGTTTCAAGGCTCTGCCGGCTCATCAGCACGAGGCCGCGTATCATCGCGAAAAAGAAAGCCGATATTGCCGCCCCGGCGAGCAGGAGTCGCGCCGGGCTGGCCTGCGCGCCGCCACCAAGAGCAAAGACCAGGGCAGATCCCAGTGCGCCGCCGCCTAGGTCGTGGACTCATAATGTCTGATCCAGAGCCTTGAGCAAGCGAGGTGAAGTGCGGCGAGGAAGTTTGCTGCGGTTTTGAAGTATCGCGTTGCGATGCCGCGGAAGTGTTTGAGACGATTGAAGAACCGTTCGACCTTGTTGCGTTCGCGGTAGAGGTCTCGGTCGACGGTCCTGACCACGCGGACGTT
>NZ_FWFQ01000021.1 GCF_900172235.1 Pseudoruegeria aquimaris
GTGAAACACCCGATCCCATCCCGAACTCGGAAGTTAAGCACAGCCGCGCCGATGGTACTGCGTCTCAAGACGTGGGAGAGTAGGTCACCGCCAAACCTAATAAAAAGCCACTAACTCTCAATACGATACAACAGCACCTCGTGATCACAACCGATCACTCTGGCGCGGGATGGAGCAGCCCGGTAGCTCGTCAGGCTCATAACCTGAAGGTCGCAGGTTCAAATCCTGCTCCCGCAACCAAAAAAAGCCGCCACTAAGGCGGCTTTTTGGTTTTGGGTGAAAGTTCCGGGAACAGACCAAACATCTCAAGCTGCGCGGCGGGGGCTCCGCTTCTGCGGCGGTTGTTCGGGCAGGAATTCATCGACAACAAGGTAGGCCAGGATCACGAAACCGGCCGCTGCCGCGATCTGGGCGACGCGGGCGAGGCTTTTGACGTCCGCCTCGTCGGAGAAGGGGGCTATGGAGCCGCCGTACACCACCAGAACGGTGGTGATTGCGGAACCGGCCGCCGGGGCGAGCGGGTGCGATGACTTTCCGAGCGCGCCCATGGCCGCGCAGAGCAGTGCGATCAGGAGGATGGCGGTGATCGCGGAGGGGGCGATCACGTTGATCTCGTAGAAGATCATGGCCAGCCCGGCGCCCAGAAGGTTCGCCGTCAGCATGCCTTTCGCAACCGTTTTCCCTGCCGAAGGCATGGCGGCGAGCTGCTGGCTCAGCAGGGCGACGAAGAAGAGAACCAGCAGCGCCGAGGATTCCGACAGGAAGAAGAGGATGGCGAAAGGCACCGTGACCATCGTCATGCGCAGCAGGCGCCGTTTCGGATCGAACGCCTGGGCCGCCCCGCCGGCCGGCCCCTCCGCCATTTCGGAGCGCTGCGCAGGGGGCGCGGGGATGAGCGTGAAGCAGAGCGCGGACGCAAAGCCCGCGATCAGCAGGTTGGCCGGGACCCATGTGACGAGCGCGAGGGCGAGTTCCTCGGACTGGACGATGATGTTGGGCACCATCATCGCCGCCATCAGCGCGAGCACGCCCGGCAGGATCCCGGCTCCGGCGATCGTCCAGCTGAAGGAGAGCATGATCGCGATGGCGACCATCGCGAGGAAGACCACGGGATAGGGCACCAGCAGCGAAAACAGGATCCATGAGCCGAGCATCGCGCCGATCGCGAAGGCGAAGAGCTTGAGCGAAACCTTTACCGGAAGCGCGGCCGGGGCCTGCAGGAACAGCGTGGTGAAAACGGCGGCAAGGAAGGCCATCGGCCAATCCATCAGGATGCCGAGGCCGAACACGGCCGAGGTGCCGAGCATCTGCCGCCAGATCGCGCGCTTGTCCTCAATAGGCATAGGAGAGAAATGCTGCCGCGCGGATGTACATTCGGCCGATGAAATTCATGAAGCCACTGTCCGTCGGATAGAGGATCACGTCGGCCTGGCCGTTGAGCTGGAAGCGCAGATCGTCTTCGAGGCTGCCGGCCTCGTAGCCCGGCAGAACGATCCGGACCGGGAAACGCTCCGGCTCGCGCAGGAAGCCCGTGGTGGAGGGGGCGCTGGCGAGGGCGCCGGGCGCATCGGAGCCTGTGACGGACACGGCGGCGCTGAAGCTTTCGACCTGCCCTGTCAGCACCCGGCCCGGGTGCATGTTAAGCACCACCTCGGCCGGTGAGCCCACCTGCGCAAGGCCGATGTTGTTCTCGGTCAGGTAGGCCTCGATCCAGATGTCCGTGGCGTCCAGCAGGGTCACGAGATCGCTGCCCGCCCGGGCGTAGGTGCCCGGAGCGATCAGCAGGTTGGATACGAGGCCGCGCGCGGGGGCCTTGAGTTCGGTGCGTTCGAGGTTGAGATCCGCCTCCGCGAGCGCGGCCAGAGCGCGCTGTATCTTGGCGTTCTCCGCGCCTTCCTTGCCAAGGCGCTGCTTGGCGCGCTCCAGATCGGCCTGCGCGTTTTCGAGGGCGGCTTCGGCCTCCGTCAGCTTGCCGCGGGCCTCGTCGGCCTTGGCCACCGTCACGAGCCCCTTCTTCTCGAGCGCGAAGATGCGCTCGCTCTGAAGGCGTTGCGTGTCCAGATCGCTCTGGGCCCGCGCGAGCTTGGCCTGGGCGCCGCTCACTTCGGCCGAAGAGGCGCCCACGTCCTGCGTGGCGGATGCGAGATCGGCTTCGGCCTTGTCGCGGTCGATCTGGTAGGGGCGGGGATCGATGCGCAGCAGCACGTCGCCTGCCTCCACCACCTGGCCGTTTTCCACCAGCACTTCCACGACCGTTCCCGTCACCTCGGGAACGATGCTCGTGGCGACGGCCTTGACGCGCGCATTGCCGGTGATCGGGGTCATGCGGTCGGCGGCGATATACCAGGCCAGGAAGAGCGCAAGGATGGCGACGGTTGTCCAGATCGTGCGTTTCATGAGGCTTCGCCCGCGTTGGAGCCTTCATCGCCGGCGTCTTCTGCGCCGTCGGGATCGGCCTCGATCCAGACGGTGAACAGTTCGTAGAACACCGCGAACAGGACAGGCCCCATGAAGATGCCGATCAACCCGTAGGCCATGACGCCGCCCAATACGCCGATCAGGATGACGAGCATCGGGGTCTGAAGCCCCTGGGAGATGAAGATCGGGCGCAGGAAGCTGTCCATGATCATGGTCGGGATCGCGAGGATCGTGAAGGCCAGTGCCATGCCGCCCGACATCGAACTCCACGCGTAGATGATCACGGGGATCAGCACGAGGCCGGGGCCGATCTGCACGATGGAGAGGATCAGGCTGATGAAGGCCAGCGTGGTTGCGGAGCCGATGCCGAAGAGCTTGAGAAGCAGCCAGACGACGAAGGCCTGGATGGCGGCCACGCCGACGACGCCCTTCATCACGTTCTGGATCGTGGCCCCCGCCATCAGCACGAATTCCCCGCCCCGCGGGGCGAAGATCCGGTTGGCGAATTTCTGGACACCCACCACCAGTTTCGGCCCCGGCGCGAGCAGGGCGCCCATGATGATGGCCGCAAGGGCCAGCCCCAGCAGCCCGAGACCGATGCCGAGCGCCTTGCCGAACAGCGCGCTGGTGATGTCGAGGATCGGCTTGCTGTATTTGACGATCGCCACGTCGAGGTTCTGGTTGAAGAGCAGCCAGACCTCCTTGATCTGCGGCCCGGCGAGCGGGAAATCGTCGAGCCCCTCGGGCGGTGGCGGCAGGTTGAGCTTGCCGGCGGCGAGTTGCTCGGTGAATTCCGCTCCGAGCGATGCGAAGCCGGAGACGGCCGAAGCGATGGGGCCGAGCGTCAACGCCAGCCCGATGAGCACGAGGAGCGTCGCGGCAAGGGATTTCCGGCCGCCGAGCAAGGCCTGAAGCTTGTTGAAGATCGGGTAGATCGCGACGCAGAGGATCACGGCCCAGATGAACACGCTGGCCAGCGGGGTGACCATCACGATGGCGCTGTAGATGAACAGCCCGAGGAACATCAGCCGTATGGCGAGATCCACCACCTTTGACTCCTGGCTGGCCTGCCCCGCTTGGTTCTGGTCCGTCATGCGTTTCCCTTCCTCTTCCCTTTGCCCCGTCCGCCCGGTGCCGGCGGAACCCTTTAGTTCCGCCCCGCAGGCCCGGCCGTTCAGGGTATTTTGCGTTTCAGCGGCGGCCCCTTCTTCCCGGAGCAGCTTCCCGGTCTTTCCTGTATTGCGTGAGAATGGCGTCGGCGATGGTGGAGACCATGGCGACGAAGACGCCGAGCCCGACCACGAGGTAGCCGATGGTGAATATCTTGCCGAAGGCCGTCTCGGGGGAGAGATCCCCGAACCCGACCGTGGAGACGGCGACAACCGAGAAATATACGGAATCCAGCCACGACCACCCTTCGACGAAGCGGTAGACGATCGAGGCCCAGATGACGATGGCGGCCGTCAAGGCCAGCACGCTGCGCACCCGGCCATCGCTCAGTGCCGCGGCGATCGCGCGCAGCACTTCCCTCAGCGAGGCCATGTTTTCCTCCCTCTTTCTGTGAGGTTAGCCCAAACGGCACTTTCTGGGAACCTATTGATTGCAAGCACTCCGGCGTAGCGGCGCGGGCGATATGCCGGAGTCGCGTGCGCGCCGGGTGCCGGCGCTTTGTGAATAGCTGCCTTCGGCGGCGGCAAAGGCTTGCGCCACCCATCCGGCGGGTAGCCGCTTGCGGGCATCACAAGAGCGCTTCGATGCGGGCGAGGGTCGCCTCGCTGACGGCCACGCCCGCCCTGCCGGCGGCCGCGCGCTTGGCTCTGCGCCCGTCGCCGGGGAGCCGCGCGCCGCCCTGCGCATGGACGGCGCCGGCAAGCTCGGCGATGGCGGCATCGAAGGCGCCTGCCGCCGTGGAGGCCGGATCGATGGCGATGAAGCACTGGCCTGTCCGCGGCGGGCCACCCAGCGTGCCGGAGAACGGCGAGGCGTTGATGCCGAGGCTCGCACCCGTCAGGGCCGCGGCCATGATCTCCACCATCAGGGCGACGCCGACGCCCTTGTATCCGCCCGATGGCGCCATGGAGCCCTTCAGCCCCACCTCCGGGTCGGTGGTGGGGCTGCCGTCCGGGGCGAGCGCCCAGCCTTCCGGGATCGGCCTGCCTTCGCGCGCATGTTTCATCACCTCGCTCTTGGCGATGGTGCTGGCGCTCTGGTCGATCAGGATGGCCGCTTCGCCGCCGGGGCCGGGGGCGGCGATGGAAAAGGGGTTCGTGCCGACGACGGGCGTTGCGCCGCCCGAGGGTGCGATGGATGCCGGTGCGTTGGTGAAGCCAAGGCCGAGAAGCCCCGCCTCGGCGAGCCGGCGGGTGTGGTATCCGAGCACGCCGCAGTTGTAGCTGTTGCGGATGGCCAGCACCGCGACGCCCTGCGCGCGCGCAGCCGGGACAAGCGAGGCGAAACCGAGGTCGATGGCCGGGTGGGCGAAGCCTGTGGCGGCGTCCACCGCGATCACGCCCGGTTTGGGGCGTGACAGAAGCGGAGAGGCGGTGCCGTCGACCTTCCCACATTGCACGTGCTCGCAGTAGATCGGGATGTAGGCCAGCCCGTGGCTGGCGATGCCATCGGCCTCGGTGGCGGCTGTGGCCCGGGCCAGCGGGCGGGCGTTGGCCTCGGAGGTGCCCGCCGCGACGAGGGCGCGGAAGGACAGCTCTTCGATCTCGTCGAGGGACAGGATGCGCGTATCGGACATTGGGGGCCTCTTTCAGTCGTTGTCGAAAAGCCCGGCGCCCGCGCCGCGGCGGCGGGAGTCTTCGGTGGCCGGGGCATAGGTGCGGTGGGCGAATGCGTTGAGGCTTTCCCATGCCTCGGGCGCGGGGTGGGCGCGGCTCTGGAGCGGGCGCGGCGCTCGCGGCGCACCGCCCCGTGCGATGACGGCGCCTTGGGCCACTTCCGGAAAACCCTCCGGAGCGTCAAGCCGGTGGCCATCGGTGCGTATGGTGAGCCTGTCGATCTCAAGCGTGACCGCACTGTGCAACCGGCGCGCCGCACAGGCCGCAAATGGCAGTAGCAAAAGCGGCTCGTAGACCTCTTTCATGGCAATCGGGCCTTCTTCCAGCAGAAAGGCCGCATCCGATAGGAGCGGCCCGGCGCTGAGCGGGCAGAGGCCATCATCGCTTTCCCAGGTGCGGTCGGTGCTGCCGGGGCGGTGCGCCTGAGGGGCTTCCTGCAGGCCCTGCTCAAGAAGGCGGGCGAGGGCGGCGCAGCCGTCCAGGCCTTGCGCGCATAGCCAGCGCGCCGCCTTGCCCGCTTCCTCGGCCTGCCCCCAGGTATAGCCCGCCCCGCGCGCGGCCCGCCTGGCCAGCGCCTCCACCTCGTTCAGCGAGACGCTCATGCCTCCCCGCCGGGATAGATCCAGAAATCGGCGTTCTCATCGCACAGGTCATCGGGGTAGGGGGCGCCGGCGAACATGCAGATGCGCACCCAGCGATCGGAGCGCGGATCGAAATGCGTGGCGCCGAAGAACGAAAGCTTCGCGCGCAGCATGTCGATGGGCAGAACCTCGGCGCTGATCGTGTTGTCCCGGATTTCGCTGTAGGGCGCCGTCCGTGCCATCTGGGCCCGGCGGACGGTATGGCGGTGTTCGGGGTGGCGCAGCAGGAACTCGGCCACGGTCCGCGCGTCGCTCCAGCCTTCCAGCGCCGCGAAGGCAGCGGCGGCGTCGCGCGCCGGGGCGAGCGGCTGTTCGTATGGTTCGATGGGTTCCTCGAAACGCTCGCCGAGGCGCGGCTCCAGCTTCTCCTCGGAAACATACCACGCCCGCGCACAGTTCTCCGGGGCGGACCAGTCCAGCTTGAGCGCCCATCCGTAGGTGTCCCGGATCGCCTGCCGCACCTGCGCAACCGTCATCCGGCCGTCGATCACGATGGCTTCCGCCCGGCTGTCAGCCATGCAGCAGGCCAGCCCGTCCACCAGATCGCCGTAGGGCTCCAGGATCAGGGAGGCCAGAAGCTCCTGCCCCTCTTCGCTGAGCGCGGTTTCCGACCAGTGGATCAGCGCGTTCCAAGGACGCGTGCCGGAGAGGCCACCGGTATCGAGATGGGCCGAGATCGCTTCCAGATCAGCCTCCAGCCTTCGCAGCTTCTCAACCTGAAGGGGGTGTTGCGAATGCCAGCCGGACATCGCCTTGCGGCTGCGCCGGAACATCTCGTGAAACAGGGCCACTTCCGACATGCTGGCGGTTTCCAGTGAACGCACGCGGGCGATGGCCTCTTCGCGGGCCATGATCCAGTTATTGAAAAGCACCGGGTGATTGACGAGGAAGGGGGCCATGCCGAGGCCGGTGGAATTGCCGATCCCCAGCCGGCGGGCGAGGCCGGCATCCAGCTTGGCGGCCCGCGCCCCGCCTTTCACCCGGGCCATGTGCTCCACGAGGTCGCGCACGAAGGCGCGCGTCAGGTAGACCGAGAGCATTTCCACCTGGAAGGGCGCTTGCAGTTCGGGCCGGTCGGCCACGGCCTCGCGATCCGCCGCGCCGAACTTTCCGGAGCCGTAGACCGCCGTGGTGCGCATCAGGTAGCCGACCTGCCGGATCTGGGCGGGATCCGGCTGCCGCCCGGCGGCAAGCGCTTCGACGGTATGCTCCCAAAGGCGCACCGAGCGGTTGGCGCGGGAGAGCGAAAGCTCCCGTTCGCTCACGCGCCCGGCCTCCTGCAGGGGCACGTTCTGCGCGAGGCGCGCGGTGTCGGCCTCGGTGGGAATGCCGTCAAAGAGCGCGAAGGTGGCATCCCAGGCCTCGGCGATCACCCTGTCGGAGCGTTTCTCGGGCGGCAGGTCGTGGGCGAATGCCACGAGAGAATAGGCGCGCTCGGGGCCCTGTGCGGTGTAGACCGCCGTGCCCACACCCCGAGCGTCGATGTCGAAGCGAGGCCGGGAGAAGGCCCAGGCTTCCCGCGCCATGCGGCGGGTGAGCTGGCGCATGAAGCTCAGGCGGCACTGGTGGAGGGAGCCCAGCCGGGACAGGCGCATGACGGTGGCCGGAGCGCGCCGTTCGATCCCTGCCTGCGCCCGTTCCGCCATCCCGTTACCCCGCCGCCGGCCCGAAATTCGCGGCGAAGAACCGATACCAGTTCCCGCCCATGATCCCGTCCACCTCCTCGGCGTTCAGGCCGGTCGCGCGCAGCCCCTGCTCAATGGTGTCGAAATCGCGGTTGTCGCGGAACCATGCGGGCATCGGCGGAAAGCCCGGCGCGCTGGCGGAGCCTTCGCCGTAATCGATCTGCTTGCTCCAGCGGCCCACGCGCATCCATTCCACCACGCTGTCGGGCTGATCCTGGCACAGGTCCGTGCCCAGCCCCAGATGCTCGGGCCCGTAGCGCTCCGCGGTGCGCGCGATCATCTCGCAGAAGCTTTCCAAGGTGCAGTCCGATTTGTCCTTCAGGTGATGAGGATAGACCGAAAACCCGAGCATCCCACCGTTTTCCGTCACCGCCCGGATCACTGCGTCGCGCTTGTTGCGCAGGGCAGGGGCCCAGGCGTGGGGGTTGGCATGGGTGATCGCGATCGGGCGCTCCGAGATCTCCGCCGCCTCGATGGTGGAGCGGTCCGCCGAATGGCTCATGTCCACCACGAGGCCGACGCGGTTCATCTCGCGGATCACCTGGCGCCCCATGCGGGTGATGCCGGCGTCCTCGGCCTCGTAGCAGCCCGTCGCCAGCAGGGACTGGTTGTTGTAGGTCAGCTGCATGAAGCGCGCGCCGAGCGTGTGCACGATCTCCACCAGCCCGATGTCGTCTTCGATGGGCGAGGGGTTCTGGAAGCCGAAGAACACCGCCGTGCGCCCGGTTTCGCGCGCATGGTCGATGTCGCTGGCCTGCAAGCCCTTCATGATGAGATCCGGGTATTGCTCGAACCACCGGTTCCATTTCTCGAAGTTCAGGACGGTTTCCCGGAAATTCTCGTGGTAGGCGATGGTGACGTGGATCGCGTCCACCCGGCCCTCGCGCAGCTGGCGGAAGATCTTCTCGGACCAGTTGGCATATTGCAGCCCGTCGATCCGCATCAGCCCGGCGCCCCGGCGCTGATGTAGGCCGTCTTCACGGTGGTGTAGAACTCTGCCGCCGCCCGGCCTTGCTCGCGCGGGCCGTAGGAGCTTTCGCCGCGCCCGCCGAAGGGCACGTGGTAGTCCGTGCCGGCGGTGGGCAGGTTCACCGTTACCACGCCGGTCCGCGCGTTCCGGCGGAAGTGGGTGGCGCGGGCGAGGCTCTTGGTCACGATGCCGGAGGTCAGTCCGAAACGGGTGTCGTTGACGGTGGCCAGAGCTTCCTCGTAGCCGTCCACCCGGATGACCGAGGTGAGCGGCGCGAACATCTCCTCGCGGTTGATGCGCATGGCGTTGGTGGTGTTCAGGAAGACGCCGGGGCTCATGTAGTGGCCGTCGTGGGGCATTTCGAGCCGGGTGCCGCCGCAGGCCAGCTCCGCCCCTTCGGACTGGCCGAGCGCGACGTAGGCGAGGTTTGCCTCCAGCTGTTCCGCGCTGACGACCGGGCCCATCTCGGTTCCCGCCTCGAGCGCGTGGCCCACCTTCATCGCGCGCGCGCCCGCCACCAGCTTCTCAACGAAAGCATCGTGGACCGCCGCGTGGACGACGAGGCGGGAGGAGGCCGTGCATTTCTGCCCGCTGCCGCCGAATGCCCCTCCGAGGGCGAGGCTGACGGCCAGATCGAGATCGGCGTCCTCCATCACCGCGAGTGCGTTCTTCGATCCCATCTCCATCTGAACCTTCGTCAGGTTCTGCACGGCCGCGGCGGCGATCCGCCTGCCCACGGGCACCGAGCCGGTGAAGGAGATCGCGTCGATGTCCGGGCTGTCCACCAGCCGTTGGCCGATGGCCCCGCCGGCGCCCATGACGAGGCTGAACAGGCCTTTGGGGATGTCCTGCCGGCTGATGATCTCGGTCAGGGCCACGGCGGAGGCCGGGGTGAGGTTGGCCGGCTTCCAGACCACGGCATTGCCGTAGCACAGGGCCGGCGCGATCTTCCACGACGCCGTGGCGGTGGGGAAATTCCACGGGCTGATCACGGCGACCACGCCCACCGGCTCGCGCCGCACGTCGATTTCGACGCCGGGGCGGACGGAGTCCGCGTTTTCACCCAGTTGGCGCAGGCATTCCGCCGCATAGTACGTGAAGAACTGCCCGGCCCGGTAGACCTCGCCCTTGCCCTCGGCCAGCGGCTTGCCCTCTTCGCGGCTCAGGAGCGTGCCGAGTTCCTCGGCGCGGGCCATCAGCTCGGTGCCGATGGCCATGAGAACCGCCTGCTTGCGCTCCGGCCCGTAGGCGGCCCATTCCGCCTGTGCGCGGCGGGCCTGTTCGATCGTCGCATCCAGCTGGTCGGGGCTCGCCTGCGCGAACAGGCCGATGAGGTCGGACAGGTCCGAGGGGTTGCGGTTCTCGATTTCGCTCTCCCCGGCGAGCCATTCGCCGGCGATCAGGTTCAGCTTCGTCACGATGGGCCCCGTTCTGATTGACTGGGCGCAGAGTGGACTTCGCATCCGGCATCAGTCAAACTAGAACAAATTGAACAAACTTCAGATGTACTGAAGCATGGCCATCAAGATCGAAACCCTGCGCTGTTTCTGTGCCGTGGCGGAGGCCGGCAATCTCGCGGAGGCGGCCGACCGGCTTGGCCGGACGCAATCCGCCGTGTCGATGACGTTGAAGCAGCTGGAAAGCCACCTCGGCCGCAAGCTCTTCGAGGGGGAGCGCAAGGGCCGGCTGTCGGCGCTGGGCGAACAGGTCTTCGAGCTTTCCCTGCGGCAGGTGCGCCAGTTCGACGAAACGGTGCAGGCGATCGAGGCCGCGGCCCACGCCGCCAACGGCCAGATCCGGATCGCCTCGGTGCCCTCCGTCGCGGCGCTGATCTTTCCGGGCGTGCTTGCCCACATGACGCGGGCCTTTCCCGGCGCCAAGGTGGAGATGCGCGACGCCGATACCCGCCAGGTGCTGGATGCGCTGGCCGAGGGGAAGGCCGATATCGGCATCGCCTCTGGCCTGCACTCGGTGCGGGGCGTGCGGGCGCTGCCGCTCTTCGCGGATCGGTTCGGGCTCGTGTGCAGCACCGCCCACCCGCTGATGCAGGCCGCAGAGGCCCCGACGGTTGCGGCGGTTCTGTCGGCGCCCTTCCTGCGCAACGCGCTCTGCGATCTTATCGATGAGCCGGGCTTCGCGCAGGCCATGGAGCGGGCCGACGTGACGATCCACAACACCCAGTCCCTCATCGCCATGGTCGCGGCGGGCCGCTGGGTGACGATCCTTCCCGAAGCCGTGGCACGCATCCTGCCCGACGGCACCGCCTTCCGCCCGCTCGCCGATCTTTCCGTGCGGCGGCAGGTCTACCTCTACGTCCGGGAGGCGCCGCGGTTCGGGCATCTGAGCGAGGCCTGCAGCCAGTTCATCCTCGGGCTGAGCCTGCCCTGATCGCACCCTTTCAGCGTTGTGGCCCTGCCGAACGGCCTTGAGGCGAAATTTCCCTTGCGAGATTTGGAGCGTTCCAGTAATCAATTTTGGAACGTTCCATAAGGCGAGTCGCACGCGTGTGCCGGAGCGCCGCCAAGGCTGGAAGCGGGAGGAGGACGTGATGACAAAGATTGTTCCTGTCGCAGAAGCGGTGGCCCGGATCGCCGATGGTGCGGTCGTCTCGGTGTCCTCTTCCTCGACCCTCGGCTGCCCGGATGCGGTGCTGGCCGCGATCGGCGCGCGCTTCGAGGCGGAGGGCCACCCGCGGGGCATCACGACGCTGCATCCGATCGCGGCGGGCGATGTCTACGGGGTGAAGGGCATGGATCACATCGCCAGGGACGGGCTGCTGGCGCGCGTTCTGGCGGGCTCCTACCCGTCGGGGCCGTCGAGCGTGGAGATGCCCGAGATCTGGAAGATGATCGTGGAGGATCGCGTCGCCGCCTACAACGTGCCCTCCGGCATCATGTTCGACATGCACCGAGAAGCGGCGGCGCAGCGGCCCGGCGTGCTCACGGAAGTCGGGCTGGATACCTTCGTGGATCCGCAGCTTCAGGGCTGCGCCATGAATGCGAAGGGGGCCGCCGCGCCCATCGTCCACCGGGTCGAGTTCGGCGGCCGGACGTGGCTGCACTTCCCCAATCTTCCGCCCGACGTGGCCATCATCCGGGCGACGACCGCCGACGAGCGCGGAAACCTGACATACGAACACGAGGGCGCCTACCTCGGCGGGCTGGAGCAGGCCATCGCCGCGCGCAACAACGGCGGGCTGGTGATCGCGCAGGTCAAGCGGATCACCGCGAACGGCTCCCTGCGCCCCCATGACGTGCGCGTGCCGGGGCACCTCGTGGATTGCATCGTGGTGGCCCCGGATCAGAAACAGACGACCGAAACCCAGTACGACCCCGCGATCTCGGGCGAAGTCATGCGCCCCTGGAGCAGCTTCTCGCTGGCGGAGCACGGGGTGGAAAAGGTGATCGCCCGGCGCGCGGCGCAGCAGCTCAAGCGCGGCATGACGGCCAACCTCGGCTTCGGGATCAGCGCCATGGTGCCCCGCATTCTGCTGGAAGAGGGCCACCCCGATGCGGTGACATGGGCCATCGAACAGGGCGCGGTGGGGGGCATGCCGCTGACGGGTTTCGCTTTCGGCTGCGCCTCCAACGCAGATGCCTTTGTCCCTTCCCCGCAGCAGTTCATCTACTTCCAGGGCGCGGGCTTCGACGTTTCCTTCCTCTCCTTCCTCGAGGTGGACGTTGAGGGCAACGTCAACGTCTCCAAGCTCGGCAAGAAACCCTACCTGACAGCCGGCTGCGGCGGCTTCGTGGACATCACCGCCAAGGCGAAGAACATCGTCTTCTCGGGCTGGTTCGAGGCCGGGGCGAAGATCGGCCTGACGGCGGAGGGCATCGCCATCGAAGCCCCCGGCAAGTTCACCAAGATGGTGGAGAAGGTGGAGCATGTCACCTTCTCGGGCAAGCGTGCGCGGGAGCAGGGGCAGAACGTCCTTTACGTCACGGAGCGCTGCGTGATCGAACTTACCGGCAACGGGCTCGTCGCCACCGAGATCATGCCGGGGATCGATCCGCGCGAGCACATCGTGGCGGCCTCGCAGGGGCGGGTGCAGGTGGCCGAGAACGCGCGGCAGATGCCGAAGGCGCTGCTGGCCGAGGGTCCGATGGGGCTGGCGCTATGAGCACGGTGGAGCTGACGCAATCGGGGCCGGTCGCCGTGCTGACCCTCTCCAACGAGTACAAGCTGAACGCGCTGACGATGGCCATGCTGGAAGCGCTCGAAGCCCATCTTGCCCGCCTGGACAGGGATCCCGGTACGCGGGCCGTGATCCTGACCGGGGCCGGCCCCAAGGCCTTCTGCTGCGGCGCCGACATCGCGGAGTGGGGGGACTTTTCGCCTGCTGAATTTGCCCGCATCTGGGTGCGTGAAGGCCACCGGATCTTTGATCGGCTGGCGCGGCTCTCCAAACCCACCATCGCCGCCCTGAACGGCCATGCCTTCGGCGGCGGGCTGGAGCTGGCCGCCTGCTGCGACATCCGGGTGATGGCCCCGCGCGCCACGCTGGCGCTGCCCGAAGCCAGGGTCGGCATCGTGCCCGGCTGGTCCGGCAGCCAGCGGCTGCTGCGGCTGCTGCCCGAACCCGTCGTGAAGGAGATCGCGCTTTTCGGCCGCCGAATCCCGGCGGAGCGGGCGCTGGGCCTCGGCTTCGCGGCCGAGATCGCGGAGGACGCGCTCGGCGCGGCGCAGGCCATCGCGGCGGAACTCCCGGGCCTCTCGCCGCGCGCGAACGAGATCACCAAGGCGATGATCCACGCCGCCGCCGGCGAAGACGGCGCCGCGGCCATCGAGGCGCTCGGCGGCGCCGCCGCCGGGGCCAGCGCGGATCGCGACGAAGGCGTTGCGGCCTTCCTCTCCAAACGTTCACCGGAATTCAACGGGCAATAAACGATGAAAGATCTCACCATCAACACGGCCACCGCCTTCGATCTGCCCCCGGTCTTCGCCGCGCGGCACCTGATCGACGGCGCGTGGATCGACGGCGGCGACACCTTCGAACGCGTCTCCCCCTCCCACGACGTGGTGGTCAGCCGTGCCTGCCTCGGCGGGGCGGCCGAGGTGAACGCCGCCGTCGCCGCCGCGCGCCGCGCCTTCGATGCGGGGATCTGGAGCCGGATCCCCGCGAAGGACCGCGCCGCGGTGCTGCTGAAGGTCGCCGACCTGATCGAGGCCAACGTCGAGCGCATCGCGGTGCAGGAGACGCTGGAAAGCGGCAAGCCGATCGCGCAGGCGCGGGGCGAAGTGGGCGGCGCGGCCGATCTCTGGCGCTACGCCGCCGCTCTGGCGCGCACCAGCCACGGCGACAGCCACAACAGCCTCGGCGAAGACATGCTCGGCGTCGTCGTGAAGGAGCCGATCGGGGTGGTCTCCATCATCACGCCATGGAACTTCCCCTTCTGGATCCTGAGCCAGAAACTGCCCTTCGCGCTGGCCGCGGGCTGCACCGTCGTGGTGAAACCTTCGGAGATGACGCCCTCTTCCACGGTGATGCTGGGCGAGCTGCTGATCGAGGCGGGCCTGCCGGCTGGCGTCTGCAACATCGTGCTGGGCCTCGGTGATCCCGTTGGCAGCCTGATGACGACCCACGAAGCGGTGGACATGGTGACCTTCACCGGTTCCACGGCCGTGGGCAAGCGGATCACGCAGGCCGCCGCGGGCACGCTCAAGAAGGTGGCGCTGGAGCTGGGGGGCAAGAACCCGCAGGTCATCATGCCCGACGCCGATCTCGAAAACGCCGCCGACGCGGTGACCTTCGGCATCTATTTCAACGTCGGCCAGTGCTGCAATTCCTCCAGCCGCATCATCGTGCATGAGGACATCGCGCAGGATTTCGTGGCCCGCGTCGTGGAGCTTTCGCGAAAGGTGCGTTTCGGCGATCCGCTGGACGACAGCACCCAGGTCGGCGCCATCGTGACGGCCGAGCACAACGCCAAGATCGACGGATACGTCAAGGACGCCGTGGCAGCGGGGGCGCGGCTGGAGCTGGGCGGTGCGCCGCTGCGCGTGGAGGGGCTGGGGCCGCAGTTCTACCAGCCCACCGTGATCAGCGGCGTGACACCGGACATGGCCATCGCGCGCGAAGAGGTGTTCGGCCCGGTGCTCACGGTGCTCACGTTCCGCACGCTGGAAGAGGCCATCGCGCTCACGAATGACTCCGACTACGGCCTCTCGGCGGGAATCTGGAGCAACGACATCCACACCTGCCTCGCCTTCGTCCGCGGGGCGCAGGCCGGCACCGTCTGGACCAACACCTGGATGGACGGCTTTCCGGAGCTGGCTTTCGGCGGGATGAAGCAATCGGGCCAGGGCCGCGAGATCGGCCGCTACGGCTACGAGGAATTCCTTGAGGTGAAATCGCTGGTGATGCGCGTCGGGCGCGACAGCCGGACACCCTGGGTCGCGCGGAGCGAGGATTGATCGCTCCGCACCATGAAACGCAGTTAGGGAGGTTAACAATGCGTTCATTTCTGAAGACGAAAACGGCCATCGCGGTGGCTCTGACGGTCACCGCCGGTGCGGCCCATGCCGATGGGCATGACGTGGAGGTGCTGCACTGGTGGACGTCCGGCGGCGAAGCCGCGGCGCTCAACGTGCTCAAGGAAGATCTGGAAAGCCAGGGCATCGGCTGGACGGACATGCCCGTCGCCGGTGGCGGCGGTGAGCAGGCGATGACGGTGCTGCGTGCCCGCGTCACCGCCGGCAACGCCCCCACCGCCGTGCAGGGCCTTGGCTTTGACATTCTCGACTGGGCCAACCAGGGCGCGCTCGCCAACCTCAATGACGTCGCTGCCGCCGAGGGCTGGGACGATGTGATCCCCGAGGCGCTGCAGGCCTTCGCCAAGGTCGATGGCGCATGGGTTTCCGCGCCGGTCAACGTGCACTCCACCAACTGGGTCTGGGCCAACAAGGCGGTGCTGGATGCCAACGGCATCGACGTGCCGGAAACCTGGGAGGATTTCGTGGCCGCGCTGGACAAGCTGAAGGCCGCCGGCGTCACGCCGATCGCCCACGGCGGGCAGGCCTGGCAGGAAGCCACGGTGTTTGACGCCGTTGCCATGTCCACCCTCGGGCCGGACGGCTACAAGGCCGCCTTCATCGATCTCGATCCGGAAGCGCTGGGCTCGGATGCCATGAAGGAAGCCTTCGAGCGCATGGAAGTGATCCGCGCCAACGTGGACGAGAACTTCTCCGGCCGCGACTGGAACCTCGCAACCGCGATGGTCATCAACGGCGAGGCCGGCTTCCAGATGATGGGCGACTGGGCCAAGGGCGAATTCCTGAACGCGGGCAAGAAGCCGGGTGAGGATTTCCTCTGTTTCCGCTTCCCCGGCACGCAGGATCAGGTCACCTTCAACGCCGACCAGTTCATGATGTTCGACCAGGGCGGCGCCGTCTCCAAGGAACAGGCCGCGCTGGCCTCCGCGATCCTGTCGCCGTCCTTCCAGTCCGCCTTCAACGTGGTGAAGGGCTCCGTCCCTGCGCGCACGGATGTATCGGACGAGGCCTTCGACGATTGCGGCAAGAAGGGCATGGCCGATCTCGCGGCCGCGGCGGCGAGCGGCAACCTGTTCGGCTCCATGGCCCACGGCCACGCCAACCCGGCCGCGGTGAAGAACGCCATGTACGACGTCATCACCGCCCATTTCAACGGTGAGTTCGACAGCGCCGAAGCGGTGCAGGAACTCGTCGATGCCGTGGAAATCGCCCAGTAAATCCGGGCGATCCTCCCGTGGCGGAGCGGTGGCCTAGGCCGCTCCGCCACACCTGACCACCAACACACCAAACATCCCAAGGGGGGCGCGTGATGGCACATACGGCCGACGCGGATTTCAAGACGCGGCTGCAGAACCTGTTGCCCAAGCTGGTGCTTTCGCCATCGCTGGCCATGGTTCTGGTCTTCGTCTACGGCTTCATCATTTTCTCGGTCTACCTGTCCTTCACCGACAGCCGCCTGCTGCCGTCCTTCGGCTGGGTGGGGTGGGAGAACTACTCCAAGCTCTGGCGCCTGAGCCATTGGGAGATCTCGCTCAGGAACATGGGCGTCTTTGCCGCGCTCTACATCTCGATCTGCACCGTGCTGGGGCTTGGGCTCGCGATCTTCCTCGATCAGAAGATCCGCGCCGAGGGGATGATCCGCACGATCTACCTCTACCCGATGGCGCTCTCCTTCATCGTGACGGGCACCGCCTGGAAATGGTTCCTCGATCCCGGCATCGGCCTTGAGAACGTGCTCCAGACCTGGGGCTGGGAGAGCTTCCGCTTCGACTGGATCAAGAACCGCGACTACGCGATCTACACGGTGGTGCTGGCCGCCGTCTGGCAGACATCGGGCTTCGTCATGGCGATGTTCCTCGCCGGCCTGCGCGGGATCGACAACGAGATCCTGAAGGCCGCCCAGATGGACGGCGCCTCGAACTGGAACCTCTACCGCCGCATCATCATCCCGCAGCTTCGGCCTGCCTTCCTCTCGGCCTTCGTGATCCTCAGCCATCTGGCGATCAAGACCTTCGACCTGGTGATCGCGCTCACCGGCGGCGGGCCGGGGCGGGCCACCGAACTGCCGGCGACCTTCATGTATTCCTACACCTTCAGCCGCAACCAGATGGGCATCGGCGCCGCTTCCGCCACCATCATGCTGATGACGATCGCCGCGATCATGATCCCCTATCTCTATGCCGAACTGCGGGAGAAGAAATGATGTCCGTTTCCACTCAGGATACCGCCATCCGCACCGGTCGCGTCACGCGGGCGCTGATCTACCTCGTGCTGCTGCTGTTCGGGCTCTTCTACCTGCTGCCGCTCTACGTGATGGTGGTGAACTCGGTGAAGCCGCTGGACGAGATCACCGGCGGCGGCATGATGAACCTGCCGCGCGTCTTCACGCTGGAGCCCTGGGCCAAGGCGTGGTCTTCGGCGCAGATCGGCGTCGATCCCACCGGGCTGCAGCCCTACTTCTGGAACTCGATCAAGATGGTGGTGCCGGCGGTGGCGATCTCGACCGTGCTGGGCGCGCTCAACGGCTACGTGCTGACGAAATGGCGCTTCCGGGGTGATACCATCCTCTTCGGCCTGATGCTCTTTGCCTGTTTCATCCCCTTCCAGATCGTGCTGATCCCGATGGCGCGGATGCTCGGGCTGATGGGGCTCGCGGGCACGACCTGGGGGCTGGTGCTGGTGCATGTCGTCTACGGGATCGGCTTCACCACGCTGTACTTCCGCAACTACTACGCGGTGTTTCCCACCGAACTGATCCGCGCCGCGCAGATCGACGGGGCAGGCTTCTTCCAGATCTTCTGGCGCATCCTGCTGCCCTCCTCGGGGCCGATCGCCGTGGTCTCGATCATCTGGCAATTCACCAACATCTGGAACGACTTCCTCTTCGGCGCCTCCTTCGCCGGGGCCGACAGCCAGCCGATGACGGTGGCGCTCAACAACCTCGTGCAATCCTCCACCGGCGTGAAGGAATACAACGTTCACTTCGCGGGGGCGATCCTCGCCGCCCTTCCCACTCTCCTCGTTTACATCGTCGCGGGCCGCTACTTCGTGCGTGGCCTGATGGCAGGCTCCGTGAAAGGATAATCACATGGGCTTTCTCGACATCGACAACACCACCAAGTCCTACGGCGCGGTAGAAGTCCTGCACAAGGTCGACATCTCGGTCGAAGAGGGCGAGTTCCTCGTGCTCGTCGGCCCCTCGGGCTGCGGAAAATCCACCCTGCTCAACATGATCGCCGGGCTGGAGGACATCACCAGCGGCGAGATCCGCATCAAGGACCAGGTGATGAACGGGGTGCACCCCTCCAAGCGCAACATCGCCATGGTGTTCCAGAGCTACGCGCTCTACCCCAACATGACGGTGGGCCAGAACATCACCTTCGGGCTGGAGATGCACGGCGTTCCAAAGCCGGAGCGCGAAAAGGCCATGCACGAGGTGGCGAGCCTGCTGCAGATCGAACAGCTTCTGGACCGCAAGCCCGGCGCGCTTTCGGGCGGGCAGCGCCAGCGCGTCGCCATGGGGCGGGCGCTGGTGCGCAATCCCGACGTCTTCCTGTTCGACGAGCCGCTCTCCAACCTCGACGCGAAGCTGCGGGTGGACATGCGCACCGAGATCAAGAAGCTGCACCAGAAGCTGGGCACCACCATCGTCTACGTCACCCATGACCAGATCGAGGCGATGACGCTCTCCACCCGCATCGCGGTGATGTATGGCGGCTACGTGCAGCAGCTCGGCACCCCGCAGGAGATCTACGACACCCCCGCCAACATCTTCGTGGCCACCTTCATGGGCTCGCCTGCGATGAACGTGGTGCCGGCGACGGTGGCGGTGGAGAACGGCGTGCCAATGGCCGTGGTGGAACTCCACGACGGCTCCAGGGCCCGCCTGCCGTTCAGCCAGCAGAACCTCGCCGCCTGGGAGGGGCGCGAGATCATGCTCGGCATCCGGCCCGAGACGATCACCGATGAAGACGCGGCCGACCGCAAATCCACCAACATCGCGCAGATGGTGAACCGCATCGTCGTGACCGAGCCTGCGGGCTCGGATACCTTCGTGACGATGACGCTGGGCGGCAAGGACGTGATCGCGCGGATGCGCTCGGACGCCGACGTGCGCCCCGGCGCCGATTTCACCTTCGCCGTCAACATGGAGAAGGCCGTGGCCTTCGACCCCGCAACGGAAATGCGGATCCTGCCCTGATGGATGCGGATGTCCTCATCATCGGATCCGGCATGGGCGGCGCCACGCTTGCCGCCGCCCTCGCGCCCACGGGCCGCCGGATCGTGATCCTTGAGCGGGGGGAGCACCTGCGCCCTTCGCCGCAGGATCGGGATGCCGAGGCGATCTTCGGGCGCGGCGTGTTCCGCCCGGCGGAGGAATGGCTGGACGGCGAGGGCAGGCCCTTCACCCCCGGCAACTACTACAACGTGGGTGGCAATTCGAAGTTCTACGGCGCCGCGCTGATCCGCTACCGGGCCAGCGATTTCACGGCGATGCCGCATCCCGGCGGCATGACGCCGGGGTGGCCGCTGAGCTACGAGGAACTCGAGGCCGACTACCAGGCCGCCGAAGAGATGTACCAGGTGCGCGGCGACGCCACGCAGGATCCCACGGAGCCGCCCCATTCCGGCGGCTACCCGCACCCGCCGGTGCCCGATGAACCCGACATCGCCGACCTGCGGCAGCGCCTGGCGCGCGTCGGGTTGACGCCGGCGCCGATCCCGCTGGGCGTGGATCTGGACGCCTGGCTCGCGGGCGGCCGGACCACCTGGGATGCCTACCCCGACACCCGCGGCGCCAAGATGGATGCGGAGTCCGTCGGGCTTTCGCGGGCGCTGGCCTATCCCAACGTGGAACTGCGCACCGGTCGCAAGGTGGAGCGGCTCCTGAGCGATGTGGACGGGCGGATTACGGCGGTGCAGCTTGCCGACGGGGCCAAAATGCATGCGCCGCTCGTCGTGGTGGCCGCCGGGGCGGTGCAGACGGCGGCGCTGCTGCTGCGCTCGGCCAATGAAAACTGCCCCACCGGGCTTGCCAATCGCTCCGATCAGGTCGGCCGCAACTTCATGAACCACAATTGCTCCGCCGTGCTGGCGCTGCACCCGCTGCGCCGGAACCGGAGCATCTACCAGAAGACCCTGATGCTGAACGATTTCTACCTTCCGGCGGGGGGCAGGCCCGCGCTGGGCAACGTGCAGATGCTGGGCAAGATCACCGGGCCGATCCTGGCCGCCGGGGCGGGCTTGCCTCGCTTTCTTGCCAACGCCATCGCCGCGCGCAGCTTCGATCTCTACGCGATGAGCGAGGATCTTCCCAACCCCGACAGCCGGGTGACGCTCGAAAAAGACGGCCGGATCCGCCTCGACTGGAAGCGCTCCAACTGGGAGGCGCATCTGAGGCTGGTGAAGGAACTGAAGCGCGCGCTACGCCGCGCGGGTTTTCCCGTCGTTCTCAGCAAGCCCTTCGACCGCCGCACGCCCTCGCACCAATGCGGCACCGCCCGCATGGGGCGCGATCCCGCACGCAGCGTCGTGGACAGCACCTGCCGCAGCCACGATCACCCCAACCTCTTCATCGTCGATGCCTCGGTGCTGCCGACATCGGCCGCCGTGAACCCGGCACTGACCATCGCCGCCCTCGCCCTGCGCGCCGGGCGCCACATCACCCGAACGGAGTTTGCCGCCTGATGGCCGAAGGATATGATTTCATCGTGGTTGGCGGCGGGTCCGCCGGTTCCGTGATCGCCGCACGCCTGTCGGAGGATCCCGATGCGCGGGTGCTGCTGCTGGAGGCCGGCGGCAGCGATCGCCACCCGTTCTTCCACCTGCCGGCGGGCTTTGCGAAGATGACCAAGGGCATCGGCTCCTGGGGCTGGACGACGGTGCCGCAGCGCGCGATGCAGAACAAGGTGTTCCCCTACACGCAGGCCAAGGTGATCGGCGGCGGCTCCGCCATCAATGCCCAGATCTACACCCGTGGCGCGGCGGCGGATTACGACGAATGGCGCCAGATGGGTTGCGAGGGCTGGAGCTACGAGGATGTTCTTCCCTACTTCCGCAAGTCCGAGGACAACGACACCTATGAAGGCCGCTACCACGGCAAGGGCGGGCCGCTCGGCGTCTCGATGCCGGCCGCGCCGCTGCCGATCTGCGATGCCTTCATCGCGGCGGCAGGGGAACTGGGCATCCCGAAAACGACTGACGTGAACGGCGAACGGCAGGACGGCGTGGGCTACTACCAGCTCACCCAGCGCAACGCCCGCCGCTCCTCCGCCGCGATGGCCTTCCTCGCCCCGGCCCGGCGGCGGCCCAACCTCACCATCCGCACCGGGGCACAGGTGCGGCGCATCCGGGTGAAGGCCGGCCGCGCGACGGGCGTGGAAATGGCCGATGGCACGGTGCTGAGCGCGGATCGCGAAGTGATCCTGTCGTCCGGGGCGATCGGTTCCCCGCGCCTGCTGCAACTCTCCGGGATCGGCCCGGCCGACCACCTCAAGGCGCTCGGGATCGACGTTGTGTTCGACCAGCCCGGCGTGGGGGCGAACCTGCAGGATCACCTCGATCTCTACGCGATCTGCGAGGTGACCGGCCCGCACACCTACGACCGCTACGCCAAGCTGCACCTCAGCGCGCTGGCCGGGCTGCAATACCTGTTCACCCGCAAGGGGCCCGTGGCCTCCAGCCTGTTCGAGACCGGCGGCTTCTGGTACGCCGATCCGGACGCGCGCTCCCCCGACATCCAGATGCACCTGGGGCTCGGCACCGGGATCGAGGCCGGCGTCGCGGCGATGCCCAACGGCGGCGTCACGCTCAACGCCTGCCACCTGCGCCCGCGCTCGCGCGGCACGGTGCGGCTGAAATCGGCCAACCCCGCCGACATGCCGCTGATCGATCCGAACTACCTGTCCGATCCCTACGACCGGGAGATGTCGATCCGCGGCCTCAAGCTGGTGCAGGAGATCCTCGCCCAGCCCGCCTTGAGCAAATACATCCTCGCCGAGCGCCTGCCCGGCCCGGGCGTGAAGACGGATGAGGATTACTTCAATTTCATCTGCGTCCACTCCAAGACCTCCCACCACTGCGCAGGCACCTGCCGGATGGGCGCGGATGAGGCCGCCGTGCTCAACCCGCGCCTGCAATTCAATGGCATCGACGGCCTGCGCGTGGCCGATGCCTCGGTGATGCCCACCGTCAATTCCTCCAACACCAACGCTCCTGCCATCATGATCGGCGAGAAGGCCGCCGACATGATCAAGCAAGATCAGGGAATGCAGCCATGATCCGCCACATCGTTCTGACCAGGTTCAAACCCGAAACGCCGGAAGCGAAGATCCGCGAGATCTACGCCGGCCTCGCCGCCGTCGCCGAGAGGCTGCCCGGCGCGGGCGGCTTCACCGGCGGGCGCTCCGAAAGCCCGGAGCAGATCGAACGTGGCTACATGCATGGCTTCGTGATCGATTTCGACAGCTGGGAGGCGCTGCAGACCTACGCCGATGATTCAGAGCACAAGGCACTCGGAGCCCAGCTCGTGGCCAATGCGATCGGCGGGATGGACGGTATTCTGGTGCTCGACCTCGACGTATAGAGGGCGGGCAAGCCAGACCGGAGAGAGCGCATGAAGCAACGCCCCACCATCCTTGACGTCGCCAAACAGGCGGGCGTGTCGAAATCCACCGTGAGCCTCGTGTTGCAGGGAAACCCGGCGGTGAAGGAGGAGACGCGCAAAGCCGTGCGGCAGGCGATGGCGGATATCGGCTACGTCTACAATCGCTCCGCGGCCACGCTGCGCTCGGCGACCTCGGGGCTGATCGGCCTCGTGATCAACGATCTGCGCAACCCGTTCTTCACCGAGTTCGCCGCCAGCTTCCAGATGGAACTCAGCAATGCCGGCTTCGCTACGGTGCTGGCCAATGCCGACGAGGATCCGGGGCTGCAACGCCGGATGATCGCCTCGCTGGCCGAGCACGGGGTGGCGGGTTTCATCATCTCGCCCTGCTACGGCGAGGAGGCGGCGACGCTTTCCGAACTCGCGGCCTCGGGCACGCCCACGCTCCAGGTTTTCCGCAGGCTCGAAGCCGAGGGCGGCGCGCTGCCGTTTCTCGCGCCGGACTACCTGCACGGCGGGCGGCTGGCGGCGGAGCACCTGATCCAGCAGGGCTGCCGCAACATCGCCTTCCTCGGCGGGCTGAACGACAGGCCGGTGACCCGTGAACGGATGAGCGGCTACCTTTCGGTGCTGGAGGAACATGGTCGCGCACCGCTGGTGCTGAGGGGGCAGTCCACCCGCGCCTTCGGTAAAGACGCCGCCGCGCGGCTGCGGCGCGAGCATCCCGAAGTGGATGGGGTGATCTGCTTCAACGATCTCGTGGCGCTCGGCGTGCTCGCGGCCTGCCCCGATCTGGGCATGCGCGCCGGGCAGGATCTGCGCGTGGTGGGCTTCGATGACATCGAGGACAGCCGGGACAGCTACCCGCCCCTCACCACGATCAGCTGCAACATCCCCGATTTCGCCGCCACGGCGGCGCGCCGGATCGTGGCCTGGATCAAGGAAGGCGAGGCGCCGCCCGCCTCCGCGCGCAGCCCGGTGCGGCTGGTGGTGCGCGCTTCAAGCGGCGTGAACAACAGGCAAAAAGGAACTCGCGATGACTGAGGTGAAAGTGGCCGTGCTGGGCGCGTCCGGATGGATGGGCAGGGTCCACACGATGGCTTACCAGACCTTCCCGCATTTCTTCGGCACGAGCGGCGGCACCGCCCGCGTCGCGGCGCTCGTCTCCACGCGGGCCGAGGCCGAGCTCGGCTTCCGCGCGCCCGGCGCAAAGATCCTTTCGGACTGGCGGCAGGCGGTGAACGACCCCGAGATCGACCTGATCGACATCTGCCTGCCCGACAACATGCACCACGAGGTGGCCAAGGCCGCGCTTCTGGCCGGAAAGCACGTGTTCTGCGAAAAGCCGCTGGCCGATACGGCTGCCGAGGCCCGCGAACTGGCCGATCTTGCCCGTGCGAAAGGCGTCATCACCCGCGTCGGCCATGCCTTCCCGCGCAACCCCGTCCACGACCGCGCGAAAGAGATCATCGAGGCCGGCGAGATCGGCGAGATCAAGCTGTTCAAGGGCTGCCAGCACATCGACGTCTACGGCGATCCGCTCGCCCCCTACATGTGGCGCGCCGACGGCAGCCTCGCCCCCACGGGCATCATCGGCGATACCGGCAGCCACGTGTTCAGCTTCATGGAATTTCTCGTCGGCCGGGTCTCCTCGCTGGTCGCCGACAGCTACGTCACCGCCCCGAGGCGCCCCAAGGTGGACGGGCAGGATCTGGGCGGTTCCGCGCCCGAGATCACCGAGGCCACCGAGTGGGGCGAGGTGACCAACCCCGACGGCACCAACATCCTCTGCACCTTCGAGAACGGCGCGAAGGGGATCGTGGATTTCAGCCGCGTCGCCACCGGGCGCAAGTTCATGCAGAGCTACGAAATCTACGGCACGAAGGGCAGCCTCGTCTATTCCTTCGACGAGGTGAACCGCCTGCGCTTCTACTCCAACGATGATCCCGGCGGGCGGCGCGGTTTCCGCGAGATCGACGTCGGCCCCGAGCACCCCGCCTACGGCGCCTTCCTGCCGCTGCCGAACTTCGCGCTGGGCTACAACGAGACCAAGATCATCGAAGCCGCCGAGGTGATCCGCTCGATCACCACCCACACGCCGATGTGGCCCACCTTCGAGACTGGCCACCACATCTGCCAGATCGTCGATGCCTGCATGGACTCCGCGCGCCAGCGTGCCTGGGTCGAAATCGCCTGACCACCGAAGAAGGGAAGCCCCGATGGCCCTCGCCGTATCACAAGAGATCCTCGACGCCCTGACCGATGTCGCCATGCCCCGCCTCGCGCCGGAGCCAGAGGCGGTCGAACACGTCACCCTCGGCGGTTTCACCATCCCCGTGCGGCGCGCCGGGGCCGTGGTGGTGGGCAGCGGCGCGGCCGGCCTGCGCGCGGCGGTCGAGATGAAGCGGCGCGGCGTGGACGTGGCGATCCTGAGCCAGAGCGCCTGGGGTGGCACCTCGGCCTGCTCGGGCTCCGACAAGCAGACGCTGCACACCGCCAACACCAAGGATCGCGGCGATGATTTCCTCGCCATGGCCGCCGCCATCGGAGCGGGGGGCGCGATGGATGAAGATACCGCCTACATCGAGGCCGTCGGCTCCATCCGCGCCATGGCCTCGCTGCAATACCTCGGCCTGCCCCTGCCGCAGGACGATCTGGGCGGCACCCTGCGCTACCAGACAGACCACGACGAAGTGGGCCGCGCCACCTCCTGCGGGCCGCGCACCTCGCGGCTGATGGTCAAGGTGCTGGCCGAGGAAGCGCTGCGCCTCGGCATTCCCTTCTTCAACCAGACGACGGCCGTGAAAATCGTGAAGGAGGACGGCCGCGTGGCCGGGGTGCTGGCGATCCGGCCCAGGGACGCCGGAGCGGCGAACCCCTACGGGTTGGCGCTCTTTCCCTGCGCCTCGCTCGTGCTGGCGGCCGGCGGGCCGGGAGAGCTTTATCGCGACAGCGTTTTTCCGAACGGCTGTTTCGGCTCGCTCGGGCTGGCGCTGGAAGCGGGGCTCGCGCTCACCAACATCACCGAAAGCCAGTTCGGCATCGGCACCCGCCGCGAGGGCTTCCCGTGGAACCTCTCGGGGACCTACGTGCAGGTCATCCCGCATATCTACTCGGTGGATGCGGAGGGCCGCGAGCACCATTTCCTGGCCGACTACTACCGCACCACGCAGGAAATGGCCTCCAACATCTTTCGCAAGGGCTACCAGTGGCCCTTCCACGCCAGCCGGATGCTCGATTTCCAGTCCAGCCTCGTGGATCTCGCCATCTTCCGGGAAGGCCAGAAGGGGCGGCGGGTGTTCATGGACTTCAACCGCAACCCGCTGCCCATCGATGAACCCTTCAGCCTCGACAGGCTGGATGCGGACGTGGCCGGCTACCTGAGGAGCGCCGGGGCGGATCACGCCCTGCCGATCGACAGGCTGCGGCACATGAACCCGCTCGCGATCGAGCTCTACAAACGATACAAGATCGACATCACCCGCGATCCGCTGGAATTCGCGGTGAACAACCAGCACATGAATGGCGGCATCGAGGTGGACATCTGGGGCCGCACCAACGTGCCCGGCATCTATGCCGTGGGCGAGGCGGCCGGCACCCACGGGGCCACGCGCCCGGGCGGCTCCGCGCTCAACGCCGGGCAGGTGTTCGGCACCCGCGTGGCCGAGCATGTGGCGGCACGCGGCGGAGCGGCGCCCGGGGCCCTTGCCGAAGGGTCGGCCGAGGAGGCCTTGGGCGAGGTCCTTCGCGTCCTTGCGCCCGAAGGCGGCGGCCTGTCGTGGAAGGACATCCGCGCCGAGGTGCAGGCCCGCATGAGCGACAAGGCCGGCATCCTCTGCACCGCTGAAGAGGTGTCCGGCGCGCTGGCGGAGGCGAAGGCGTTGAACGGGGCGATCCGCGACCGGGGCATCGCGCTCTCCCGCCCGTCCGAAGCGGCGCGGGTCCTGCAATGGCAGCAGATGGCGCTGGCCTCGGAGGCGGTGCTGGCCGCGCTGGACCACTACATCGCGCAGGGCGGCGGCAGCCGGGGTGCGCGGGCGATCTGCGATCCGGAAGGCGAATCCCTGCCGCAATCGGTGCGCGGCCCGCTGGCCGATGTCCGCTTCCGCGCCGAGCGCGAGGAAGACAAGCAGAGCCAGCTCATCGTCCGCTTCGAAGGGGGCGGGATGGTGATCTCCGCCCGGCCCAACCGGCGCCACGACGGCGCGAAATCCTTTTTCGAACGCGACTGGCCCGCCTGGCTCACCGGGCGCATCTACGATCACGGCGCCCCTTCGCCCTGAAGCGGGAAAGGCCCGGGCGGCAATCAGAGTTCGCGGCCCGCGCGCCGTTCCGCGTGGCGCAGGTGCAGCGTGGCGCCGAGGCGGGCGATCGGCGCGGGCGGCAGGCGGCTGGGTGGCGCGCTGGCCAGCGCCCTGTCGAGCGCGGGAGAGCCGATGCCGAGGGCCAGATCCGCCGCCAGCCCGCCGGCCAGGGTGCCTTTCGCGGTGCCGAGCCCGTTCTGGCAGCAGGCGCTGAAAAGCCCCTCATCCAACGCGCCGATCACCTGCACGTTGTTGCGGCTGAGGCAGAGGCGGCCGCCCCAGCGGTATTCCATCGAAACCCCGTCCAGCATCGGGAAGCGGGCGGCGAAGGCGCGGTCATGGGTCTGATAGACTTGTTTCAGACGCGCCGGGCTGGCCTTCATCGAGGGCTCGAAGGTGAACCGGTTGCGCACGATGATGCGATCGCCGCCGGTGCCGGAAATCCTGCGCACGGTGGAGCCCATCGGATCGGAGGGCGTGAGCCCCCAGACGGCCTGCCCGCCGAGCCGCGCGCATTCCTCCGGTGACAGCGCGCGCGTCATCGAGGCATAGGTGAAGACATGCATCAGGCGGCCGCGCATCCGGCCGAAGCTTTCGAGGTGTCCGTTGACGGCGAGGATCACCCGCGGCGCGCAGACCTCGCCGTGTGGCGTCGTGGCGATCCAGTCGCCGAGGCGTTTCAGCTGAACCACGGGCGAAGCCTCGTGCAGGCGCACCCGGTTGCTGCGCAGCCCCTGCGCCACGCCGCGCACGAACATCGCCGGCTGGATCATCGCGCTGCCCGGCGTGAACAGGCCGCCGGTATAATAGCTGGTGCCTGTGATCTCGCGCATCTGGGCGGCGTCGAGATGTTCGTGCGGCTCGCCCATCGCGGCGAGATGGTGGGCGAAGCTCTCGTTGTGGGCCTGTCCGCGCTGCGACGCCGCGCCGTTGATCTTCCCTGACCGCGAGAAGGCCTCTTCGGGCAGGCCGAATTGCTCGGCCATCTTCTGGGCCTGCGCGATGCCGCGGCGGTTGTCCTCGGTCTGGGCGAGATCGGCCTGAAGCGTGCCGCCGTAATCCTCGGAGGTCAGGTCATGGGGCAGATCGACCATGAAGCCCGAGTTGCGCCCCGCCGGGCCGTCGCCCACGCGCACCGCGTCCAGCAGCACGATCCTGTCGCCCGGCGCCTTTTCGGCGAGGCGGTGGGCGGCGGCGAGCCCGGCGAAACCGGCGCCGATCACCAGCCAGTCGGCGGTGATGCGGTGCTCCAGCGGCTCGGGCGGCGGCGGCTCCGGCAGCAGCCGGTTCCAACCCGCCGGGCCGGGATCCACCGGCAGGTGGCGCACCCGCATCCTCAATACTCCTGGTTCAGCGCATCGGCGGCCGGGATCTCCCGCTCGCGCCGGGCGATGAAATCGCGCAGGGCCTCGTCCTTCGCCACGTCGAGGCTCGGTTCTTCGTAGTCGGCCAGCAGGCTGCGCGCGCGGATCAGGGCGCGTTCGGTGATCTCGACGCTGCCCTCGGCCTGCCATTGCTCGATGGAGTTGTTGTCGAACATCTCGGGCATGAAGAAGGCCTGCTGGAAGCGTTCAAGCGTATGCGGATGGCCGAGGTAGTGCCCGCCGGGGCCGACATCGGCGACGGCGGCCAGCGCGGTATCGAAATCGCTCCAGTCGATGCCTTCCGCCATGCGGTAGCCCATGGCGCAGACCTCGGCGTCGACGATGAATTTCGCGGTGGAGCAATGCATCCCGGCCTCGTTCCAGCCGGCGGAGTGCCAGATGTAGTTGCAGCCCGCGAGCAGCACGGCGTTCAGCGTCATCGCGCTTTCGTAGCCGGCCTGCGCGTCGAAGGTCTTGGCGCCGCCGAGCGTGTTGGAACTGCGCCACGGCACGCCGTAGAAGCGCGCCATCTGGCCGATCATGAAATTCATCAGGCTGATTTCGGGCGTGCCCGCCATCGGCGCGCCGGATTTCATCGACACGGTGGAGAGGTAGTGGCCGTAGATCGCCGGGCAGCCCCTGCGCACGACCTGCGTGTAGGCCAGCGCGCTCAGCGCCTCGGCGTTGAGCTGGGCCACGGTGGCGGCGGTGGAGGCAGGCGTGTTGGCGCCGCCCAGAACGAAAGGCGAGCAGAGCACCGGCTGGTTGCGCCGGCAGAAGGCGCGCAGGGCACCCAGCATGGTTTCATCCCAGACGAGCGGGGAGTTGCCGTTGCAGTTGCCGGTCACGACGGGGTGGGATTCCATGAATTCCGCGCCGAAGAGCAGCGCGCACATCTCCATCACGTCCTCGGCGTTTCGGGGGCTCGTCGTCATGCCCATGAACGTCTTGTCGGAGTATTTCATCGAGGAATAGGTGATGCGCAGGTGGCGCTGGCTGATCGGGTGATCGCAGGGCTCAACGATGTGGTGCGCGGAGGAATGCAGCGCCGGCAGCATGTGGCAGAGGCGGTGGAAATTGGCGAGATCGTCCAGCGTCGGGGCACGGCGGACATCTTCCAGATCGCGCAGGTAGGGCGCCCCCGTCATCGGCACGAAGATCGCGTGATCGCCGCCGAAGGGCAGGGCGTTGGCCGGGTTGCGTGCTTGGTACGTGAAGCGCTCGGGGATGGTGGCGATCAGCTCCCGCACGAGGTGCCTGTCGAGGTAGACGCGTTCGTCCACCACCTTGGCACCGGCCCTGCGCCAATCCTCCAGCGCGATCGGATCGCGGAACCGGACGCCGACGTTTTCGAGGATCTCCATCGAGGCGGCATCGATGCGGGCCACCTGTTCGCCGTCCATCGGCTCGGTTAGCGGCAGCCTGCGCCGGAGCGCGGGCAGCATGGTGATGTCGCGGCTCTGGCGTTGCGCCCTGCGCGCGCCGCGCCCGCGCCGGGTGGTGCCGACGGCTTCAACGCTCATGGCGCGCCTTCCCTGATCCTGCTTCAGCCCACATTGTCGCCGTCCTTCGGGTCGGTGAGATCGATCCAGATCGTCTTGAGTTCGGTGTATTGATCGTGGGCCTGCAGGCCGTTGTCGCGCCCGCCGAAGCCGGATTGGCCGTAGCCGCCGAAGGGGGTGGTGATGTCGCCCTCGCCGTAGCAGTTCACCGTGACGGTGCCCGCCCGGATGCCGCGGGCCGCACGCAGGGCGCGGCGCAGATCGCGGGTGAAGACGCTGGCGGCGAGGCCGTAGTCCGTGTCGTTGGCCAAGGCGATGGCTTCTTCGGTGGAGGCGACGGTGAGCACGCCGAGGATGGGGCCGAAGACCTCTTCCCGCGCGAGGGGATCGTCGCGGGTGATCTCGTAGATCTTCGGCGTCACGTAGGGACCGTCGGGCGCATCGCCGCCCTTCAGGTAGCCCGCGACCTTGGCGCAATGGGCCGGATCGATGAGCGCGCCGAGGTGAGTGGCCGGATCGAGGGGATCGCCCGTGCGCCAGTCCCGCAGGCGGGCGGCCATGCGTTCCATCAGCGCCGGTTTCACGGCTTCATGAACGATCAGCCGGCTGGCGGCCGAGCAGTTCTCGCCCATGTTCCAGAAGGCGGCGTTGAGCAGGTGCTCGGCCACGTGATCGAGGTTCTCGGCATCCTCCAGCACCACCGCCGGGTTCTTGCCGCCGCACTCCAGAACCACCTTCTTGAGGTTGGAGTCCGCCGCGTAGCGCAGGAAGCGGCGGCCCGTCTCGGTGGAGCCGGTAAAGCTCACCATGTCCACGCCCATGTGGCGGCCGAGCGGCTGGCCCACGCCGGGGCCGTCGCCGGGCAGCACCTGCAACACCCCGCGCGGCACCCCGGCCATATGGGCGAGTTCGGCCAGCCGCAGCGCCGTCATCGAGGTCTGTTCGGCCGGCTTCACGATCACCGAGCAGCCGGCGGCCAGCGCGGGGCCGATCTTCCAGGCCATCATCAGCATCGGGAAGTTCCACGGCAGCACCGCCGCCACGACGCCGACCGGCTCGCGCACGATCAGGCTGAGGGCGTCATCGCCCGTGGGGCCGGCCTGATCGTAGATCTTGTCGATCGCCTCGGCGTGCCATTTGAGCGTCTGGATCGTTTCCGGCACGTCGATCAGCACGCAGTCGCGGATCGGCTTGCCGGACTCGAGGCTTTCCAGCACGGCCAGCTCGTCACGGCGCCGGGTGATGAGCTTGCAGAGGCGGATCAGCACCTCCTTGCGCTCGGAGGGGTGCCGGTGCGCCCAGTCGCCGCGCTCGAAGGCGTCGCGCGCCTTCTCGACGGCGAGATCCACGTCGGCAGGGCCAGCGGTGCAGAACCGCGCAAGCGGGGCACCGGTGGCGGGGTTGAGCGTTTCCATCTCGGGGCCCGATCCCCTGCGGAAGCGGCCATCGATGAAAGGAGTCGTCGGGAAGGCCAGATCGGCGGCGATGGCGGCGTATTCGGAGCGGGTCAGAAGCGCGGTCATGCGGCCTCTCCTTCGATGGCGGCGAGGCTTGCGTCCATGGTGCGGATCACCCGTTCGAGCGTGCGGCGGTCGTCCTTGTTGAGCGGTTGCAGCGGCTTGCGGGGCGGGCCGGCGTCGATCCCGCGCAGGGTGAGCCCGTGCTTGATGCATTGGATGAAGGCGCCGCCCTGTTCGAGCACGGCCATCAGCGGCAGCATCGCCGACATGATCGCGCGCCCCTTGGTGAAATCGCCCTCCAGCGCGCAGGCGCGATAGAGGGCGAGGTGGGCCTCGGGGGCGAAGTTGGACCCGGCGCAGACCCAGCTGCGCGCGCCCCAGGCGAAGAACTCGAGGGCCTGGTCGTCCATCCCGCAGGAAAGCGCGATATGGGGGTAGTCACGCGCCAGCATGTGCAGCCGGTTCGGATCGCCGGAGCTTTCCTTGATGGCGCAGAAGTTCGGCGAACGGCCGAGCCTGTCGAGGCAGTCCTCGTCCATGTTGACGCTCATCCGGCCGGGGTAGTTGTAGAGCATGATCGGCAGGTTGGCGGCCCTGTCCACCGCCAGCGCGTGCAGCGCGATCTCACGCCCCGTCGGGTAGGCATAGGGCGGTGTGGCCACGAGGAGCGCATCGGCGCCCGCTTCCTTTGCGGCAATCGCGTAGGCCACGCTGTCTTCGGTGCGGATGGCGCCGGTTCCGACGATCATCGGCACGCGCCCGGCGATCAGCGCCTTGACGCGGGCCATCATCCCGATGCGCTCCTCCATCGTCTGGGCGTAGTATTCCCCGGTGGTGCCGGCCACGATGAGCCCGTGGACTCCGGCGCCGATCAGCTTCTCCACCACCTGTTCCAGCGCCGCCTCGTTGAGGCTGAAGTCCGCGTTGTAGGGGGTGACGAGCGGGGTGTAGATCCCTTCAAATCGCATCCCGGCGCTCCTTCAGGCTGATCACATCCACCGGCAGCGGATCGGGGCGCACGTAGCGCTCCATCCGGTCGCGGCTGAGATCCCAATGTTGCAGGGTCAGATCGATGGCGAGCGCGCTTTCGCGCTTCTCGATGGCGGCGATCATCGCGTCATGCTGGGCGCAGGCTTTCGCGACGAGATCGCTCTCCGCCTCGGACGCCGGGCGATAGAACGTCTGGCTCAGGCGGGTGTGATCGATCAGCAGGCGCGAGAGCGCTGCCGTGAGGTAGGGGTTGTGGGCCATCTCGCCGATCAGCGCGTGGAAGGCGTGGTTGGCCAGCACCGCGCGCCCGGCGTCCCGCCCGCCCGTCGCCGCGGCGAACTCGCGCTGGATCTCCTTCAGCGCATCAAGCTGGGCTTCGGTCCGGTTCTCCGCCGCCAGACGCGCGATGTTGGCGTAGATCATCGGCGCGGTCTGGAAGAAGGTGCGCATCGCGGCGATGCCCATGGAAGCCACCTTGGCGCCGCGGTTCTGCGTCAGTTCGAGATAGCCTTCCCCCTGGAGCCGTTGAAGCACCTCGCGCACCGGCGTGCGCGAAAGCCCGTAGCGCGCCGCGATGGTGCCTTCGTCCAGATCCAGCCCCGGCGCGAGCTCGGTGGACAGGATGCGCCTGCGCAGATCCGACAGGCAGTCTTCTTTCGAGAATCGTGTCATGGGGAAGCGTAGCACACAAATTGTATACGACGTGTATTCAAAAAAATTCCCCCCCGTGACGGCCCTCTCCCGGCGTGACTGTGCCGGGGGCATGGGGTAGGCTTCGCGCAAGAGCCAAGGTGGCCAGTGACGAGGAGAGCGGTTTTGGACGGGCAGGACATCACGAGCGCGGCGCAGCGGGAGCGGACGCCGCCGAAAACGGTGGAGGAGATCCGGGAGGCTTTCCTTGATGACGCCTCGGCGGAGGGGCTGATCGTGCGCGGGCAACTGCGCCAGGATCTGCTCGCGCTCATCGTTTCCGGCTACAAGCGCGGGGGCTATTTCGTCGAGTTCGGCGCGACCGACGGCGAGAAATACAGCAATTCGAACCTGCTGGAGAAGCGTTTCGGCTGGCAAGGCATCCTCTCGGAGCCCGCCGTGGGCTGGCACCGCCGCCTGCGCCGCAAACGCGACTGCATCATCGACACACGCTGCGTCTGGCGCGCCACCGGCGAACACCTGAGCTTCGACATGGCGAAATCCAAGACGCTCTCCACGCTCACGCAATTCGCCGACAGTGATCACCACGCCGAGAAGCGGGGCGAGGATTTCGAGCGGCTGACGGTGGAGACCGTTTCGCTGGCCGACATGCTGGCCGAACACGGCGCGCCGGAAGCGATCGATTATCTGTCCGTGGATACCGAGGGCAGCGAGTTCGAGATCCTGAAGGCCTTCGATTTCGGCCGCCATCGCTTCGGGTTGATCACCGTGGAGCACAATTTCACCGAGCAGCGCGAGAAGATCCACGATCTGCTGGTGTCCAACGGCTACAAGCGCATCCTGAGCGATCTGAGCAAGTTCGACGACTGGTATATCCCGGCCCGCTGATATGGCCGGCGGGCGCGCCGGTCAGCCGCCGCGCGCGGCCTTGTACCAGCTTTCGATCACGTTGCGGGCCTCGCCATCCATCTCGAAAGCATTGGGCGGGGGCATGGCGTGGCTGGCCGCGGCCTGAAGGTAGATGCGGTGCGCCTCGCGGGCCACGTCGGCCTCGGTTTCCAGCAGCACGCCCTTGGGTGCCCAGCGGATGCCCTCCCACACCGGTTCGCGCGCGTGGCACATGGAGCAGTTGCCCAGCACGGTGTCATAGGCTTCCGCGAAGCCGGGGGCGGAGGCGAAGCGTTCCTCGGCCGGCGTGAGCGGACGGGCTTCGGCCTCTTCCAGCGTCGTGCCGCCGGGCACCGTGGAAAGCCATGCGATCACCAGCATGATGATGGCCGTCACCGCCCACGTCCACCAGAGCTTCCTGCCCGTGGCGTGCATCGTGTTGAAGAACAGCCGGATCGTGACCCCGGTGAGGAAGATCAGGCTGGCGATGATCCAGCTGTATTCCGTGGCGAAGGCCAGCGGGTAGTGGTTGCTGAGCATCAGGAAGACGACGGGCAGCGTCAGGTAGTTGTTGTGGGTGGAGCGCAGCTTGGCGATCTTGCCGTATTTCGGATCCGGCGCGCGCCCCGCCTTCAGATCCGCCACCACGATCTTCTGGTTCGGAATGATGATGAAGAAGACGTTGGCCGTCATGATGGTGGCGGTGAAGGCGCCCAGGTGCAGCAGCGCGGCGCGGCCCGTGAAGATCTGGTTGTAGCCCCAGCTCATCGCCACCAGCAGCGCGAACAGCAGCAGCATCAGCACCGTCGGCGTTTCGCCGAGCCGTGATTTGCAGAGGAAATCGTAGAACAGCCAGCCGATGGTGAGCGAACCGGCCGAGATCAGGATACCCTGCCAGAGCGCCAGCTCCGCCTTGGACGGATCGAGCAGGAACAGTTCGCCCCCCACCCAGTAGACGATCATCAGCAGCGCCGCTCCGGACAGCCAGGTGGAATAGCTTTCCCATTTGAACCACACCAGATGCTCGGGCATGTTCGCCGGGGCCACGAGGTATTTCTGGATGTGATAGAAGCCGCCACCATGGACCTGCCATTCCTCGCCGTGGGCGCCGGGTGGCAGGTGCGGCACCTGCTTGAGCCCCAGATCGAGCGCGACGAAATAGAAGGACGAACCGATCCACGCGATCGCCGTCACCACGTGCAGCCACCGCACCGCGAAGGCCACCCAATCCCAGATCACCGCCAGATCATACATCACTTTTCTCCTGCCAGCTGTCCCCGCGCCAGCCTAGGCGAGCCGGGTTTCTTCTGCTATTGCTGGGCTTTATCAAGCACCATCAAAAAAAACGGAAGAATGTCCTACTTCGACAATATCCGCACGTTCGTGCGTGTCTATGAATTGGGCAGCATGTCGGCGGCGGGCAGGGATCTGCGGATTTCCCCGGCGGTCACCTCATCGCGCATCTCGCAGCTGGAGGAGCACCTCGGGGTGCGCCTGTTCCAGCGCACGACGCGGAGCCTTGCGCCGACGGAACAGGGCAAATCCTTCTACAGGGGCGCGACCGACATCCTCGCCGCCGTGGAGGCCGCGGAGGCGCAGATCGCCGACATCACCGAGAATCCGCGCGGGGCGCTCTACGTGGCCGCGCCGCTGGGCGTGGGGCGGCGGCTGATCGCGCCGCAGGTGCCGGCCTTCCTCGAACGCTATCCCGAGGTAAGCGTGCGTCTGCGCCTCACCGACCGCACGGTGGATCTTACGATCGAGGGGCTGGATCTCGCCTTCTTCCTCGGTGAACCCGCCGACAGCGCCCTGCGCATCCGCAAGATCGCTGACGTGGAGCGCGTGCTCTGCGCCGCGCCTTCCTACGTGGCACGGCGCGGCATGCCGGCGGACGGCGCCGCGCTCGTGGCCGAGGGGCACGAATGCCTCAACCTGCGCTTTCCCGGCGCGACGGAATTCCAGTGGCGGCTCTCGACGGCGGAAGGCCCCAAGCGGTTCCGCGTGGCAGGGCGCTACGAGAGCGATGACGGCGATGTGCTGACGGACTGGGCGCTGTCGGGGCAGGGGATCGTGATGAAGCCGCGTTTCGAAGTGGCCGAGCATCTGGCCAGCGGCGCACTGGTACCCGTCGCGCAGGCCACGCCGCCGGTGCCGATCCAGATGGCCTGCCTGTTTCCGCACCGGCGCGGGCAGGATCCGAAAACCCGGCTCTTCATGGATTTCGTGATCGACCGGATCGCAGACGCGGTGCGCGGCGCCTAGCTGCCGCAATGAGTGGAGAGCACTCGCAGCGAATGAGGTGGAGCGCCGACCCGAGGGGGGGGCGCAATCGCGCCGCCCCTGTGGGGGCGGGACGGCGCGGCCCAACAGTGCCTGTTGGGCGAAGGTTCTTTCTCGTTAGCTGCCGCGATAGGTGCTCATGCCGAAGGGCGACAGCAGCAGCGGCACGTGGTAGTGCGCCTGCGGATCGCTCATGCCGAAGCGGATCGGCACCTCGTCCAGGAACAGGATCTCGCCCTCCGCCTGGCCCGTGGCGCGCAGGTAGTCCCCGGCGAAGAACACCAGCTCGTAGGTGCCCGTCTCGAAGGCCTCGGCGGGCAGGATCGGGGCGTCGGTGCGCCCGTCGGCGTTGGTCACGGTTTCGGCGATCTTGCGATGGCTGTTGCCCGACACCTTGTAGAGCGCGATGCGGATGCCCTCCGCCGGGCAGCCGCGGGCGGTATCCAGAACATGGGTCGTCAGGTAGCCGGTCATCTCATTCTCCTCAGGTCTGCCTGTTTTTAGGGCGGGAAATCGGCCTTGCGCGAGCGTTTCGGGGCAGAAGGCTCTTTTTGGCATTTTTTGAAAACGTGACAGGATCTTCTGGTTTATTTTGTGGCAAAACAAGAGGGCAAGACAGGTGCAACGTTACCCCCGTGACATGAGAGGCCATGGCCCGACGCCGCCGCAGGCCAAGTGGCCCGACGGCGCGAAGATCGCCGTCCAGATCGTGCTGAACTACGAGGAAGGCGGCGAGAACAACCTCCTGCACGGAGATGCCGCCTCGGAAGCCTTCCTGTCCGAGATCACCGGGGCCCAGCCCTGGCCCGGGCAACGGCATTTCAACATGGAGTCGATCTACGAATACGGCGCCCGCGCCGGCTTCTGGCGGCTGCACCGGATGCTGCGCGATCTGCCGATCACGGTCTACGGCGTGGCCACGGCGTTGGCGCGTTCGCCCGAGCAGGTCGCCGCGATGAAGGCCGCCGGCTGGGAGATCGCGAGCCACGGGCTGAAGTGGATCGAACACAAGGACATGCCCCCCGAGGAGGAGCGCGCCCAGATCCGGGAGGCGATCCGCCTGCATACCGAGGTCACCGGGTGCCCGCCGCGCGGCTGGTATACGGGGCGCTGTTCGATGAATACGGTGGATCTGGCCGCCGAAGAAGGCGATCTGGCCTATATCGCCGACAGCTACGCCGACGATCTGCCCTATTGGGTTAAGGCCGGCGGCAAGGATCAGCTGATCGTGCCCTATACGCTGGATTGCAACGACATGCGCTTCGCCATCCAGGCGGGCTTCACGGCGGGCGATCAGTTCGAAACCTACCTGAAGGACAGTTTCGACGTGCTCTATGCCGAAGGGCAGGCGGGCGCGCCGAAGATGCTTTCGATCGGGCTGCACTGCCGCCTCGCCGGCCGCCCGGGCCGTGCCGCCGCCTTGAAGCGCGCGCTGAATTACATGGCCGGGCACGAGGGCGTCTGGTTCGCCACGCGGGAGCAGATCGCCGATCACTGGGCCGCGACCCATCCGCCGGTATCGGCGCCGCGCCCTTCGGAGATGGACAAGGCCGCCTTCGTGGAAGCCTTCGGCGGAATCTTCGAGCACAGCCCCTGGATCGCCGAAGCCGCCCACGATCTGGAACTCGGCCCCGCGCATGACAGCGCGCTGGGCGTGCACTCGGCGCTGGCGCGGGTGTTCCGCTCCGCCACCGAGGCGCAGCGCCTCGGCGTGCTCACCGCGCACCCGGATCTTGCCGGCAAGCTCGCGCAGGCGAAGCGGCTGACGGCGGAAAGCTCGTCGGAGCAGGCCAGTGCCGGGCTCGACGCGCTCACCGACGCGGAACGCGCGCGCTTCACCGAGCTCAACGAGGCTTACACGGCGAAATTCGGCTTTCCCTTCATCATCGCCGTGCGCGATCACGACAAGGCCGGCATCCTCGCCGCCTTCGAGCGCCGGATCGGCAACGACCGCGACACGGAGTTCGCCGAGGCCTGCCGGCAGGTGGAGCGCATCGCCGAATTGCGGCTGCTGGAGAAACTGGGCGGATGAGCCGGCTGATCGCCCTGGAGCCGCTCACCGCGGAGGCCTTCGCCCCCTTCGGCGACGTGCTCGACATCTCCGGCGATCCCGACAAGATCATCAACCAGGGCCTCTGCGGGCGCTACCACGATCGCGCCCGGCTCGATTTCGCCGACGGGCGGGCCGGCATCAGCCTGTTCAACGCGCAGGCCCGCAGCCTGCCGCTTCGGCTTGAGATGGTGGAGCGCCACCCCGAGGGCAGCCAGGCTTTCCTGCCGATGCAGCGCGCGCCCTTCCTCGTGGTCGTCGCGCCGGACGAAGCGGGCCAGCCGGGCCGCCCGCGTGCGTTTCTCACGCGGGAAGGGCAGGGCGTGAACTACCACCGCGGCACCTGGCACGGCGTGCTCACCCCCCTTTCCGAACCCGGGCTCTTCGCCGTCGTCGACAGGATCGGCAGCGGCGCCAACCTCGAAGAGCACTGGTTCGACACCCCGTTCACCATCACCGGTGAAACCGGACCCGCCAGCTGAATAAGGCGGGCCGACCGACCAACAGGACAGAGGGAAACAGAATGACAGACACCACCATCGGGACGCTGGAGGAACTCCGCGATCCCAACTACACTCCGCCGCTGGCCAAGGCCGTTCCGCTGGGCATCCAGCACGTGCTGGCGATGTTCGTCTCCAACGTGACCCCCGCGATCATCATCTGCGGTGCGGCGGGTTTCGGCTTCGGCTCCAACAGCCCCGACTTCCCGCAGATGATCTACATGATCCAGATGTCGATGTTCTTCGCCGGCGTCGCCACGCTGCTGCAGACCATCGGCCTTGGCCCCGTGGGCGCGCGGCTGCCCATCGTGCAGGGCACCTCTTTCGCCTTCATCCCGATCATGATCCCGCTGGTGGCGGGCAAGGGCGTGGACGCCATGGCCGTCGTCATGGGCGGCGTGCTGGTGGGCGGGCTCTTCCACGCCTGCCTCGGCCTCTTCATCGGCAAGATCCGCTTCGCCCTGCCGCCGCTGGTGACGGGCCTCGTGGTGACGATGATCGGCCTCGCGCTCGTGAAAGTGGGCATCCAGTATGCCGCCGGCGGCGTGCCGGCCATCGGCACCGAGGAATACGGCTCGGCCCTGAACTGGCTCATGGCCGGGGTGGTGATCTTCGTCACGCTGGGGCTGAAGTTCTTCACCCGGGGGATGCTTTCGGTCTCGGCCGTGCTGCTGGGCCTCGTGGCGGGCTACGTGGTGGCCTTCCTGCTGGGCGAGGTGAACCTCGGCAACGTGGGCCGCGCGGCGAGCTTCGCCCTGCCCAACCCGCTGCACTTCGGGCTGGAATTCAGCGTCGCCGCCATCATCGGCTTCTGCCTGATGGCCTTCGTCTCCGCCGTGGAGACCGTGGGCGACGTGTCCGGAATCACCAAGGGCGGCGCGGGCCGCGAGGCGACCGACAAGGAGATCCAGGGCGCGACCTACGCCGATGGCCTCGGCTCCGCCGTGGCGGGGCTTTTCGGGGCGCTGCCCAACACCTCCTTCAGCCAGAACGTGGGCCTGATCGCCATGACCGGCGTGATGAGCCGCCACGTGGTGACGATCGGCGCGCTGTTCCTGATCCTCTGCGGCCTCGTGCCAAAGATCGGCGCGGTGATCTCCTCGGTGCCGATCGAGGTGCTGGGCGGCGGCGTGATCGTGATGTTCGGCATGGTCGTGGCCGCCGGCATCTCGATGCTGTCGGACGTGAACTGGAACCGCCGCAACATGGTGATCTTCGCCATCGCGATCTCGCTCGGGCTCGGGCTGCAACTGGAACCGGGCGCGCTGCAATACCTGCCGGGCACGCTGAAGATCCTCGCCACCTCCGGAATCCTGCCGGCGGCGCTGATCGCCATCGTGCTGAACCTCGTGCTGCCGCAGGAACTCTCCGGAGAGGCGACCGAGGAAGTCTCGGGCGGGCTGTCCGGCCATGGCGCGGGCTCGCTGGGCGGCGGCAAGTAAGCGGCCGGAAAAGATTGAAAGGCGCGTGGGGGCAGCCCCGCGCGCTTTTCTTGCGCTCGACGGTAGCGCCGACCCGAGGGGGGCGCAAACGCGCCGCCCGTTTTGCCGAAGGCAAACCTTTGGTTTGAAGGGGCGGGTCGGCGCGGCCCAACAGTGCCTGACGGGCAATTGGTTCACGTTTCCGATCCTGCCGATCAATCAGCTCGGTGCGTTTTCGCACTCTGAACTGTTGGCAATCCAATGTCACTTTCCGCAGTGCATTGAAAAAGCTACCCTCCGCCCAACACCTGCCCGGAGCGCCGCCATGCCCTATATCGAAAGCCTGCGTGTCTTTACCCGCGTCGTGGAACTCGGCAGCATCACCGCCGGTGGGCGCGACCTTCGGCTGACCCCGGCGGTGGCGTCAAAGCGCATCAAGGAGTTGGAGAAGAAGCTCGGCGTGCGCCTGTTCAACCGCACCACCCGCTCGATCAGCCCCACCGAGGTGGGCCAGCGCTTCTACGAGGAGGCGCGCAAGGTGCTGGAGGCGGTGGACATGGCCGAGACGGTCGTGGCGCAGTATTCCGACACACCCCGCGGGGTGATCCGCGTGACGGCGCCACTGGGCATCGGGCGGCGGGTGATCGCGCCGCTGATCCCGGAATTCGTGGACGAAAACCCCGAGGTGCAGATCCGGATGCGGATGTCGGACCGCAAGGTGGACCTGCTGGCCGAAGGGCTGGACGTGGCCTTCTTCGTGGGCACGCCACCGGATTCCAGCCTGAAGATGCGCAAGATCGCCGACGTGGAGCGCGTGCTCTGTGCTGCGCCGTCCTACCTTGAGGCAGCGGGCACCCCGCAGCGCCCCGAGGATCTGCTCGCCGGGCACAACTGCCTGCTTTTGCGCTTTCCGCGCTCGCCGGAATATTTCTGGATGCTGCAGACGGCACAGGGGCCGCGGAAGCTGGAGGTCTCGGGCCGCTACGATGCCGATGACAGCGACGTGCTCACCGATTGGGCGCTCGCCGGGCGCGGGATCGTCAACAAGCCGCGCTTCGACGTGGCCGAACACCTCGCCTCGGGGCGGCTGGTGGAGGTGCTGCCCGAGCATCGCCCGGTGCCCTCGATCTTCGGCTGCCTCTACCCGCACAAGAAACTGCTGGACCCGAAGGTCCGGCGGCTGGTGGATTTCGTGGTGGCGCGGCGCGGAAAGCTGCTCGGCTAGCGGCGGGGGGCGAGCCTCAGCGGCATCTGGCGGTTCACGTCCTTGTAGAGCAGGTAGCGGAACTTGCCCGGCCCGCCCGCGTAGCAGGCCTGCGGGCAGAAGGCGCGCAGCCACATGAAATCGCCCGCTTCCACCTCCACCCAATCGCCGTTGAGCCGATACGCGGCCTTGCCTTCCAGCACGTAGAGCCCGTGTTCCATCACGTGGGTTTCCAGGAAGGGGATGACGCCGCCGGGCTCGAAGGTGACGATCGTCACATGCATGTCGTGGCGCAGATCGGCCGGATCCACGAAACGGGTGGTGGCCCATCTGCCCTCGGTGCCCGGCATCGGGGTGGGGGCGATCTCCTGCTCGTTCAGGATCAGCGGATCCGGTGCCGAAAGCCCCTCCACCGGCTCGTAGGCCTTGCGGATCCAGTGGAACCGCAGCGGCGCATCGCCCGTGTTCCTGAGCCTCCAGTCGCAGGCGGGCGGCAGGTAGGCGTAGCCGCCGGGCACCATCCGGTGCGCCGTGCCCTCGACGGTGAGCGTGGCCTCGCCTTCCACCACGAAGAGCACCGCTTCGGCCTCCGGGTCGCTTTCGGGGCGATCCGAGCCGCCGCCGGGGGCGACCTCCATGATGTATTGCGAGAAGGTTTCGGCAAAGCCCGTCATCGGGCGCGCCAGCACCCAGAGCCGCGTGGCCTCCCAGTGGGGCAGGTAGCTTGTCACGATGTCGCGCATGGTGCCGCGCGGGATCACCGCGTAGGCCTCGGTGAAGATGGCGCGATCGGTCAGAAGTTGATCCTGTCCGGGGTGGCCGCCCGTGGGGGCGTAGTAAGACGGGGCGGACATCGGGGCTCCTTGCTGAGGGCGTTCGGGCTCTTCGGATAATGGGCCGGGACGGGCGGGGGCTGCCAGCGGCTTTCCGGCGAAGGGTGCTTTCGGCGGCGTTTGAAAATCGCCACCTGCATCCCGTCGCCGGCCGCTATTCCTGCAGTTGCGCCCACATCTCCCTGTCGCGCGCCGCGGTCCAGATCCGGGGGGTGTCGATCCCGCGGGCCTCGTCGTAGGCGCGGGCGACGTTGAAGGGAAGGCAGTGTTCGTAGATGGCGTAATCGGCGAATTTCGGATCACATTCCGCGCGCACGGCGGCGAAGGCCTCCTTCAGGCTGCCGCCGCGGGCCGCTACGCGGGCGGCCGGCCCGTAGGTGGACCGGATGAAATCCTCGGTGGAGGCCAGCGCCCGGGCGACCATCTCTTCACCGATCAGCGCATCGCCCCGCCCCGGGGCGATGGCCTTCGGGGCGTAGGCGGCGATGGCCTGCAGCGTTGCCGGCCAGTCGCCGAAATGCCCGTCCCCGCAGTAGCAGGCGGAGCGGTATTCCACGATGTCGCCGGTGAACATCACCTCGGAATCCGGCACCCAGACCACGGCATCCCCGGCGGTATGGGCGCGGCCCGGAGTGAAGATCTCGATCCGGCGCTTTCCGAGGTAGACGCTCATGCGGCCGGAGAAGGTCATCGTGGGGCGGGTAAGGCCGGGGATCTCCTCGTGGCCCCGGAACAGGCGCGGGAAACGCTCGAACTCGCTCTGCCAATCCTCCAGCCCGCGCTCTTCCACCATGGCGGCGGCCTTGTCCGACATGATGATCTCGCGCGCGCCGTAGGCGGAGGCGCCCAGCACGCGCACCGCGTGGTAATGGGTCAGCACGAGGTGGGTGATCGGCTTGTCGGTGACGGAGCGCACGCAGTCGATGACCTTTCGCGCCAGCCGCGGGGTGGCCTGGGCCTCGACGATCATCACGCTGTCATCGCCGACGATCACGCCGGTGTTCGGATCCCCTTCGGCGGTGAAGGCGTAGAGGCCCGGCCCGATCTCGGTGAAGCTGACGGTTTTCTCCGCCATGTCGGCGGCGGAGGCGAAGGCCTTGGTCATGGGTCTCTCCGGGTGGTCTGCCGGCGCGCGGCGGGTACTCGGCGGGAGTGTCCGGGGGTGCCGGGGGAAAGTCAATCGCGGCAAAGGCAGCAAAGCCTGGGCTTTGTTCTTGGTATCGGGGGCGATCCGTGAAAGAATTTACGCAACGGAAACCTGCATCCGCTGTTCAGCACGAGAGGCAGGCAACAGGAGGTTGCACGATGCGACGCACCAGCAAGACCCTACTAAAGACGCTCCCGGCCCTGCTGGCCGCGGCCCTCTTCACCCTTGAAGGCAGTGGCGCCACGGCGCAGCCCGCGCCCGGCGCGCTGTCATCCGATGGCTGGCAACACAGCGTGACGCCCTTCCTGTTTCTGCCGCTGGCCACCACGGGCACCTCCACCATAGATGGCAACGCCACCGATCTGGATCTCGATCTCGGCGACATCTTCGACCTGCTGCAGGGGGCGGCCTCCATCCGCTACGAGGGCTGGAAAGGGCGCTACGGGATCATCGCGGAAGGCTACTACACCAACCTCGGCCTCGATCAGGCCCTTCCCGGGCCGACGGTCACTCGGGTCGAGGTGGATGCCCGGCAATCCTTCCTGGCGCTGCAGGGGGCCTACCGGGTGAACGCCGGGGTGAACGCCGCCGGGCGGCCCTTTGCCACCGATCTCGCCTTCGGGGTGAAATGGAACCGGCTGAAACAGGAAGTCACCGGCACCGGCGGCGGAGGAGGCACCGCCACGATCGGCGGCACGGAGGATTGGTTCGAGCCGGTCATCACCGCGCGCTACTCGGTGGAAGTGGCCGACGACTGGATCTTCGGCGCGCGGGCCGAACTGAGCGGCTTCGGCGTGAACGGCAACGATCTGGCCTATCTCGCGCTGGTGGGCTTCAGCTGGCAGAAGTGGGAAAACACCGCGCTGCGCTTCGGCTACCAGTTCTACGGCATCGATTTCTCGACCGAGCGCGCCGGCGGCACCTTTGCCTACGACGTGAACCAGCACGGCCCCTACCTCGGCCTGACGTTCAACTTCTGATCGGCGGCCGCGTCAGCGCAGGAAGGCCAGCACCGCCAGCGCGACGACCGCGAGCATCGAAAGGCTCATGGCGATGTTGATCGCCCGGTGGCTGCCGGGCGAGAGGTTCAACGCGTGCAGGCGGATTCCGAGATAGAGCCAGAGGAAATGGATCGGGATCCAGATCGCGTTGAAGATCAGCAGCTTCAGCATGGTCTCGGCGGCGAGGCTTTCGGGCAGGAAGGAAAAGCCCGAGAACAGCGCGGTGTTCACCGCGTAGGCCTTCGGGTTGATGGCCTGAAGGGCGATCCCGTTCCAGATGCCCGGTGCGCTGCGGGCCTCGATGAAGGCGATGCGGGAGCCGGCGGCGGCGATGCGCAGCGCGAGGTAGAGCAGGTAGGCGGTGGAGGCCGCGAAGAGGATATTGCGCACCACCGGCGCCGCCAGCACCACCGCCGCGAGCCCGGAGATCACCGCGAGGGCCACCGCGTTGTTGCCGATCCAGAGCCCGGCGACGTAGCGGCTGCCGGCCCGCGCTCCGAAGGCCGAGCCGACGCCAGCCGTGGACAGCACGCCCGGCCCCGGCGTGATGATCAGGAAGAAGACGGCTGCGGCGAAGGTCAGCATGGCGGGCGGGCCTCGTTGGCTTGGGTCATGCGTGGTGCTCCCGCCACCAGATCACGAGGCCGGCGGCGACGATCACGGCCGCTCCGAGCAGCGTCACCGCGTCCGGCACATCGCCGAACACGAGGAAGCTGCCGGCCGTCATGAACAGGATGAAGGAATACTGGAAGGGCATCAGAACCGAGGCTTCGGCATAGGCATGCGCGCGGCTGAACATCTCGTGCCCGGCCCAGGCGAAGGCGCCGAGCCCCACCAGGAGGCCCCAGTCCCGGAAGGTCGCCGGGCTTTCCCAGCCGGCGAGGGCGAATGGCAGCAGCACGATGCTGCCCAGCACGCTCATGAAGAGCTGCATGGTGAGCGCGGGCACCTGCCCGCTGAGCCGGCGCGTCAGGATCGAGAACAGCGCCAGCGCCAGCGCGTTGTAGACGATCAGCACGGCGGACCAGTGGAACGCCGCGCTCCACGGGCGCACGATGATGAGCACCCCGGCGAACCCAAGAAGGATTGCCCCCCAGCGCCACGGGCCGACCCGCTCGCCGAGCAGCGGGCCGGAGAGCGCGCAGACGAAGATCGGCGCGGAGAACATGATGGCCGAGGTCACCGTGAGCGAAAGATACTGCAGCGCGATGAAGTTGAGCGCCGTGGCCGACACCAGCAGGAAGGCGCGCAGGGACAGCATCGCCACCTGCCGCCCGGTGAGCTTTCGCAGGCCGGAGGCCGGCGCGCGGGCCGCGGCGGCGCCCGGCCGCCGCTTGGCTCGGCGGGCGGCGCCGCGCCCGGCCAGCAGCGTGAGCAGCAGCGCCACGAAGTAGCGCATGAAGGCCAGCTGCATCGCAGGGATGCCCAGCAGCACCAGCCACTTCACCGAGGTATCGACGAAGGAGAACAGGAACCACGCCATGAGCATCATGCCCATGCCGAGATGGGCCTGCGGGTGCCCCGGTCGCGTGGCTTGCGCGGACATCGCCGCGCCTATTTGCCGAAACGGGCGCTGTAGAACTCGACCATCTGCGGCACCAGGTCATCGCCGCGCCCCTCTTCCAGTGCCGCGCCGAGCGCTTCGCGGGCGCAGTTGGACATGATGGATTTCACCCCGAGCGCTTCGGCCATCGTGGCGTAGTAGCCCACGTCCTTGGCGGCATTGCGCACCGAGAAGGCCAGTTTCTCCGGGTTGCCCTCCAGCGCGTAGGCAGCGACGAAATCCATCATGCCCGAATGCACCGGCCCCGCGCTCATCACGTCATAGAGGCTCTGGCGGGGCACGCCGGCCTTGTCGGCCATGGCGAAGGCTTCGCTCATGGCGTTGGCCGTGGTCATGGCGAAGAAGTTGTTGATCAGCTTGATCGTGTGTCCCGCGCCCAGCGGCCCGAGGTGGAAGACGTTCTCGCCCTGCTGTTCCAGCACCGGTTTCACCTTGGCGAAGGCGGCCTCGTCGCCGGCGCACATGATGTTGAGCTGGCCGTCGCGCCCGTGGCTGGGCGTGCGCCCGAGCGGCGCGTCGAGCATGGTGCCCCCGGCGGCGGCGACCTCGGCGCCGAGCGCGATGGTGGAGGAGGGCAGCGAGGTGCCGAAATCGATCACCACGGCGCCGGGGCGCAGCCCGGCAATCACGCCGTCGGGCCCGCGCATCCGCCCTTCGACGTGGTCCGACGTGCCCATGCAGAGCATCACGATGTCGCTGGCGGCGGCCAGTTCGCGCGCCGTGGCCGCCTCGGTTGCACCGCGCGCGAGGGCGGCTTCCACCCCGGTGCGGTCAGTGTTGCCCAGAACGGTGAGGCTGTAGCCGCAATCGAGCAGGCGTTGCACCATGGCCGAGCCCATGAGGCCGAGGCCGATGAATCCGATGGTGGGTTTGGACATGTCTTGCTCCTCAGGAATGCTTGTCGGTTCGGGGCGCGCCGTGGGGGGCGGCGGCCGATGGGTCAGGGGCGGCCGGGGTGGAAATCGGCCGCGAGCGGCCGCAGCACCTCGAGCGCGGCGTCTTCGTCCGGGGTCAGCCCGGAATAGATGGTGAAGGATTCGATGGCCATGTAGCGAAACAGCGCCACGCCGCTCAGGATCGAGAGGTGGCGGCCGGCGGCGTCCTTCAGGAAGGGGGTGTCGGGCGGGGTGTAGACGGCATCGAAGGCCCAGCTCTGGGGGCCGAGCAGGTTGGCGGAGAAGGCCGAGCGCTTGTCCCGGCCCATCCCGAGCGGGGTGGCGTTGACGAGCCCGTCCGCCTCGCGGATCGCATCGGCGGCCCCGGCGAAGGGGATGGCTTTCACGCTGGGGCCGAAGCTTGCGGCGAAGGCCTTGGCGCGTTCGGGCTCGGGATCCCAGACGAGGATCTCCTCGGCACCCAGCGAGACAAGCGCCGCCGCCACGGCGCGCGCCACGCCGCCGGCCCCGGCCATGGCGACCTGCCCCGGTGCGGCGGAGCCGAAAGCGGCGTGCCAGGCGCCGCGAAAGCCCGGCGCATCGGTGTTGTGGGCCAGCCGTTCCGGGCGGAAGGTCACGAGGTTGCTGGCGCCGATCGCGGCCACTTCCTCCGTCACCGCGCTTCCGGCGAGATCCGCCGCCGCGCCCTTGTGCGGGTGGGTGACGGAAACGCCGTCCCAGCCCTCGGCCTGCAGCCTCTCCAGCGTATCGTGCAGGGAGAAACCTGCGTCGCCCGCGGTGTCGATGGGGGTGAAGGACAGATCGAGCGCGTGCAGGTCGCACAGGGCCTGCATGGCCGCGCCGAAACGGGAGTCGCCGATGTGGTCACCGATCAATCCGATACGTAGGGTCTTCATCTTTCTTGCCTTGCTACATCACCGCGCCGATCTGCCACGGCACGAATTCGTAATCGCCCAGCCCCTGCGCCTCGGATTTGCTCTGGGCGCCCGAGGCGACGGAGAGGAACATCTCGTAGATCTCGCGGCCCTTCTCCTCGACGCTCACCCCCTCGCTGAGGATGGAGCCGGCGTTGATGTCCATATCTTCGGACATCCGCTCGAAGAGGGCGGTGTTGGTGGCCACCTTGATCGTGGGCGCGGGCTTGCTGCCGAAGGCCGAGCCGCGACCGGTGGTGAAACAGACGAGGGTGCAGCCGCCGGCGATCTGGCCGGTGACGCTGGCCGGGTCGTAGCCGGGGCTGTCCATGAAGGTGAAGCCCCGGGCCGTCACCGGCTCGGCATAGCGGTAGACGCCGTTCAGCGGGGTGGTCCCGCCCTTGGCGGCGGCGCCGAGGGATTTCTCGAGGATCGTGGTCAGCCCGCCCTTCTTGTTGCCGGGCGAGGGGTTGTTGTCCATGGAGCCGCGGTTGCGGGCGGTGTAATCCTCCCACCAGCGGATCAGGCCGATCAGCCGCTGGCCGGTGGCCTCATCCCTGGCGCGGCGGGTCAGCAGGTGTTCGGCGCCGTAGATCTCGGGGGTTTCGGCGAGCACGCCGGTGCCGCCCTGCGCCGCGAGCAGATCGCAGGCGTATCCGAGCGCCGGGTTCGCGGTGATGCCGGACCAGGCATCCGAGCCGCCGCATTGCAAGGCCACCTTCAGCTCCGACGCCGGGCAGGGCGTGCGCCGGGCAGCGTTGGCCAGAGGCAGCATGGCCTTCACCTTCTCGATGCCCATCTCAACGGTGCGCCGCAGCCCGGCGACGTTCTGGATGTTCATGGTCTGGAACAGTGGCCCCTGCTTCAGGCCGTAGGCCTCCAGCAGCCAGTCGATCTGGTTCATCTCGCACCCCAGCCCCACCATCAGAACGCCCGCGTGGTTGGGGTGGCGCGCGTAGCCCCACATCACCCGCTGCAGTGCCTCGAAGCCCTCGCCGTCGCCGCCCATGCCGCAGCCGGTGCCATGCACGAAGGCGACGACGCCATCGACGTTGGGATAGGCCGCCAGCTCTTCGGGGCCGAAGGCGTCGGCGATGCGGCGGGCGGCGGTGGCCGAGCAGTTCACCGAGGTGACGATGGCGATGTAGTTGCGGGTGCCGACGCTGCCGTTTTCGCGGCGGTAGCCCATGAAGCTGTCCTGCCGCGCCGGCGGTTTCGGCGGGCGCAGATCGGTGCCGAATTCATAGGCCACGTCGGTGTTGCGGAACTCCACGTTGTGGGTGTGCAGGTGGCTGCCGGCGGGGATGTCCTCGGCCGCGTAGCCGATGATCTGGGCATACTTGCGGATCGGCTCGCCCCGGGCGATGGCGCGGGTGGCGATCTTGTGGCCGGCGGGGATCGGTTCGCGGGCGGTGGTGCCAGCCGCAATGGCGCCGGCGGCAATGGCCTCGACGGCTGTCTCGACGTTGTCGGACGGGTCGAGTCTGACGGTTCTGCTCATGCGGGCTCCTCAGGCGCAGGCGGGGCTGTCGGCCTGCCAGCGGTGGATGTCGATATGCGATTCGCCCGCCAGCCGTGCGCGGGCCGCCAGCCACATCTGCTGCCAGTCGCGCCAGTCGCGCAATTCCTTTTCGGGGTGCGCGCGGGAGCGGGCGATGAATTCGGGGAAATGGCTGCGCCCGGTGGGCTGGCCGGTCACGTTGTAGCGCAGATCGAAGCTCCAGCGCAGGCCGTCGCTGCGGTTGGGCAGGGCGGCGTGGGGCACCATCGGATCAAAGAGCACCGCCCCGCCGGCGGGCACCGGCAGCGGTATGGCGTCGGATGTGTCGAGGTGGCCCGGCGCGATGGCCGTCTGCCGCTGCGGGCAGTGGGGCAGCATCGTGGGCGCCTTGAAAGGCTTGGCCTGAAGGCAGCCGTTCTCGACGGTGGCGTCGGTGATGGCGAGCCAGACGGTGATCATCTGCGTGTCGTCGGCCTCTTCATGGGCCACGGCCCGATCCTGGTGCCAGTCGGTGCCACCGACGTGGGCGCGGCGCTCGCCGGGGGCGAGCCGGGCCTCGGGCGGCTTGATGCGCACGTGCTGGATCGGGTTGGAGGTGATTTCGGGGCCGATCAGATCTTCCACCATGTCGAGGATCCGCGGGTGGGTGATCATCTCGAAGACGGCGGGGCCGAAGTGGAAAGGCGTGTCGGCGCGGATGCGCTCGGCAGGCAGGGAGATGTCCAGCGGCTGGAACCAGTCCCGCCCGGTGGCGTGGGCCGCCATCAGCTTTTCTTCGAAGGACAGGGGCTGCCCGGCCTCGGGAAGCCCCCAGCCGGCCAGCAGCCCGTCGAGCCGGGCGGTGTATTCGGCTTCGATCGCGCGCCGCGTCGTCTCCGGCAGGACATCGGGCACAACGAGGATGCCGGTTGCCTGGAATTCGGAGATCTGATCGGGGCTGAGCATGGGCCGGGCTTTCGGGGGCCCCGGGCCCTCGCGGGCCCGGGGGATGTCTACTTCAACAGGATCTCGATGATCGGCGGCCAGATCAGCAGCACCGACAGGGCGAGGATCTGGATGCCGATGAAGGGCAGGAAGCCCTTGAAGATATCGGTCAGCGAGATGTGCGGCGGGGCCACGGACTTCAGGTAGAAGGCCGCGGGGCCGAAGGGCGGCGACAGGAAGCTGACCTGCATGTTCATGCAGAACAGCACGCCGAACCACACCGCCAGATACTTGGGCTGAAGCGTGCCGATCAGGCCGATCTCCTCGATCGGCAGGCGCTGCACGATGGGCAGGAACACCGGAATGATGAGCAGCACGATGCCGACCCAATCCATGAAGGCGCCCATGAAGAGCAGGATCAGCATCATCATCAGCAGGATGCCCATGGTGGGCAGATCCGCCCCGACGATGAAATCGGCCACGTAGGTCGGCCCCCCCGCGATCGTGTAGGCCCCGGCCAGCGCGGCGGCGCCGATGGTGACCCAGATGATCGTGCCGGTGGATTTCAGCGTGCGCATGAGGCTGTCCCAGAGGCCGTCCACGACGACCGGAAGGCGCAGGGTGCACAGCAGCAGAACGGCGATGGTGGCCACGGTCTGCACCTGGCCGAGGCTTTCCCAGCTGGTGAGGAACTGCGGCAGCACGAGGGCGAGCCCGATGTAGAGACCGATCCAGACCGCGTTGCGCCGGAGCACGTCGAGCCATCCGGTGAAGCTCTTCTGGTAGAGCGTCATCAGGATGTAGACCGACAGCGCGCCCATGCCGGCGGCCTCGGTGATGCCGGTGATGCCGCCGTAGATCGAGCCCATCACCACGCCGATCACCACGATCGGGGCCACGAGCCCCTTGCCGATGAGCCAGCCGCGCTGGGTGCGCTCCAGCCCGAAGACGAAGAAGATCAGCGCCAGCGCCGCCGCGACGATGCCCGCGAACCACAGAACGTGATCGGGGCGGCCCCAGAAGATCGTCTCCTGCCCGTCGCCGAGATCGACGTTCTGGCCGGTGATGGTGAAGAAGCCGGCGCGCAGGAAGAGGATGGTGCAGAACCCCGCGGCCAGAACGCAGAGGAACGACAGGAACAGCGCCAGTTTTTCCCGGCCGGCCGGCTGGGCCTCGAACTCCGCCATCTCGGCTTCGAGCGCGGCGCGTTCGCGCGTCTGCTCCGGGCCGAGGGCCGCCAGTTCCGCCGCGATGCGCTCGTTGGGAAGGGGCGCGTGGTCGGGCCGGATCTTGGTGCGGATCACGATGTAGATGATGATGAAGCTTGCGAGCATGAAGCCCGGCACGAAGGCCGCCGTGAACAGCGATTTGATCGAGGTCTCCGTGATGAGGCCGTAGATGATCAGCACGATGGAGGGCGGGATCATGGTGCCCAGCGAGCCCGACGCGCAGATGGTGCCGATGGCGAGGTTCTGGTCGTAGCCCAGCCGCAGCATCTGGGGCAGGGCGATCAGGCCCAGAAGCACGACCTCGCCGCCGATGATGCCCGACATCGCGGCCATGATCACCGCCATGATCGAGGTGACGATGGCGATGCCGCCACGGGTGCGGTTCAGCCAGATCGACAGCGAGTTGTACATGTCCTTGGCGATGCCGGAACGCTCCAGCAGCGCGGCCATGAAGATGAACAACGGGATCGATATGAGCACGTAGTCCGTCAAAAGCCCGTATATCTTCTGGCTCAGGATGTTGAGCGGCCCCGAGCCGGGGCGCCCGGTGAGGATGCCGTCCCCGAAGGAGAGCGGATTGAACAGCAGCGCCGGCTCGAATTTCATGACGAGAACGAGCACCGCGAGGAAGGCCGAGGCCATGCCCAGCGGCATCCCGATGGCGAGCAGCAGGATGAGCCCGAGCATCAGGACGAGAGAGATGGTTCCGATATCCACTTACTTGTGCTCCGATTGATTGCCCTGGATGGCGCCGCGGGTGACGTCCAGTTCGCCGACGCCCTCGTTTCCGACGGCGGCTTTCAGGCGTTCGAGTTCGTCCTGGTCGATGTCGTCGGCGGCGGTGTGCACCACCGGGACGGCGTTCCAGTCGGAAATGAGGTTGATCACGGCCTGGATCGCGACGAGCGCGATGATCACGAGCACCATGATCTTGAGGGTCGCCGGGATCGGCGGGTCGAAGGCGGTGCCGAAGGTTTCCCAGCGCATGAATTTCGCGAAGGCCTCGCCGTAGCCGCCGTAGATCAGAGCCGCGGCGAAGATGACGATCAGCGAGGTGGACACAACGTCGAACACCCGTTGCAGCCAGCGGGGCACGGCATCGTAGAGCAGGAAGATGCGGATGTGGCTGCGCTGCTGCATGGCGTAGAGCCCCGCGAGCAGGAACACGAAGCCCGCGAGCCAGAGCGAAAGCTCGTTTGCCCAGAGCGTCGGCGCTTCGAAGACGTAGCGCAGGATCACCTCGTAGATCATCACCGAGGTCAGCAGCACGATCAGCATCATGGTGATGCGCCCGATGAAGACGGCGACGCGATCGATCGCGCGCCAGGATTCGAATTCCATCGGGGCGCGGCGCACCGTCATCACGCCGCCGATGAAGATCAGCGGCGAAAGCAGCAGGGCGCCATAGTCGATGATGTCGCCGTAGCCGCCGAAAAGGGGCGCAAGGCCCGGCGACACGTCGAGCCGGGCGTAGAGCGCCGCGAGCTGTTGGTTCTCGGGGCCGAAATCGAGGATGAAGGCCGGCGTGTGCCAGACGACCCATCCGAAAACGGTGCAAAAGGCGAGCGGCATGAGCCACTCAATCGGGGTTCCGTGCTTCTGTTCCATGTCCCTGCGGGGGTTTCTGCCTTGGGCCGGCCATCGGGTGACCGTTTGCAAGAGAAAACGGGCGGGCCATTTCGAGGCCCACCCGCCAAAGGCTCGGATTACTTGGACACGAGGCCCAGCTGATCCAGGTAGGCCAGGTGGCTCTCCACGAGCGCCTGGGCTTCAGGCGTGGTGGCGAATTCCGGCCAGGTCGCCTGGGCGGCGTCGCGGAACTTCTGCAGTTCTTCCGGCGACCAAGCGGAAAGCGTCACACCTTCGGCGCGCAGCTTGGCGGCGGCTTCGGCGTTGGCCTTCTCGAAGGTCAGGGCGGTGCGCAGGGCCAGGGCCTCCATCGCGACCTTCATGATCTTCTGGTGGTGGGCCGGCATGGCGTCGAACACGGCCTTGTTGCAGGCGAGGTGGTCGGACGGCATCGAGTGGAAGCCGGGGAAGTTGGCGTATTTCACGATGTCGTAGAGGCCCAGGCCCACGTTGTTGGCGAGGCCGGAGGCGTCCGCACCGTCGATGATGCCGGTTTCAAGCGCGGTGAAGATCTCGGTGAAATCCATCACGATCGGGCTGGCGCCGAGCTTCTCGAAGATCTTGGTTTCCATGCCCGGCGGGGAGCGGAATTTCCAATCCTTGAAGTCTTCCACCTTCTCGATCGGCTTGGAGGAGGCAAAGCTCTCCTGGCCGTAGACCCACCAGCCGATCAGCTCCATGCCATACTTGTTGTAGAGCGGGGCAGCGGCTTCGAGGCCACCGCCGAAATACAGCCACGAAAGCTGCTGGTAGGGCGTTTCATAGCCGCCCATGATGTCGCCCACGAATTGGAACGCGGGGTTCTTGCCGGTCTGGTAGCCACCGCCGGTCATGTCGCAGTCGAGAATGCCCGTGGCCGCGGCGTCGAAGGTCTCCACCGATTTCACCACGGAGGACGAGTAGAACATTTCCACTTCGATCTCGCCGTTGGACATCGTCTGGATGTCGTCGATGTACTGCGCGGCGAGCTTGCCGGAGACGGTCTCCGGGGCGTAGTGCGTCTGGATGCGCAGTTTCGTGGTTTCCGCGCTCAGCGCGGTGCCCGCGATGATGGCCGTCGCACCGGCCAGGGCCGCGGCCAGATTCCTGAGTTTCATGGTATTCCTCCCAATGTTGTCGTTGCGCATCCGAGGCCTTCCTCCCTGGGCGTGCCGGATTGACGCAGGGGGAGCCTAACAACGGCTTCCCGTCAATGCCAACAATAATTTGAAAAAGAAAAAAATTTCGAAATTATCTGGATTTTTGGCATTTCGACGTGGTAGCGATTCCGGTCATAACCAGTTTCCGCGCCGGGGAAGGCGCGGGCAGGCGGGGAGTGCGCCATGGTCAAGGGAGCCGATACGGCGGCGATCTACAGCGATCTGCAGGACAAGCTGATCAACGGCTTCTTCGGGGCGGGCGAGAAGCTCAAGCCGGGCGCATTGCAGGGCACCTACGGCTGTTCCGCCAACACGATCCGCGATGTTCTGCTGCGGCTCTCGGCGGTGGGGCTGGTGAGCTTCGAGCTTCAGAGGGGGTTTCGGACGAAGCCCAGTTCCCAGGCGATCCGGTCTGACGTAACCCGGTTTCGAATCATGCTGGAGCAGGAAGGCGCGGCGCGGTCGATGGTGCATGGCGGGGTGGCCTGGGAGGCGCAGCTGACGGCGGCCCATCACAAGCTCGTGCACATCGAGACGCGGATCGCACGGGAATCCGGTGCGCCGGGGGACGACAAGGCGCTCTGGAGTGCGGCGGAATACGATTTCCACCGGACGCTCATCTCGGCCTGCGATTCGCCGATCCTGCTTGAGAGCTTTGAAAGCATCTACCTGCAGTTCCGGCAGCAGATGTTCGCGCTGGAGCGCGATTTCGGCGGCGATTACTTCCGCGCCATCATCGCCGAGCACCAGGCGATCCTCGACGTCGCGCTGGGCCGTGACGAAACGGCCTGCCGCGCGGCGATCCACGATCATCTCAAGCGCAACCTCTGAGCCTGCTCCGGCGCGAGATCCTCGCGGATGTAGCTTTCGATGATGGCCCGGAAATCGGCGTCCGCCCGGAAGCCGAGCGCCAGCGCACGCTCGGGCGCGAAATTGCGCGGCCAGCCGGCGACGATGCTTTCGATCACCGGGTCGGGCTGCGGCTTGATCAGCGCCACCACGTCGTTTCCGGCCACCGCGCGCAGGGCCTCGATCTGCTCTTCCACGGTGCACGACACGCCGGGCAGGTTGAGCGCGCGGCGCTGGCCCAGCGGCGCGGTGTCCAGCCGGGCGGCATGGCGCAGGAAGCCCACGGCCGATGCCGGCGAGGCGTGCCAGTGGCGCACGTCGGTGCCCACGGGCAGCACCGCCTCCTGCCCGTTGAGCGGTTCGCGGATGATGCCGGAGAAGAAGCCCGAGGCCGCCTTGTTGGGCTTGCCGGGGCGCACGCAGATCGTGGGCAGGCGGATGGCGATCCCGTCGAGGAAGCCCTTGCGCGAGAAATCGGCGAGCATCAGTTCGCAGGCGGCCTTCTGCGCGCCGTAGGAGGTCAGCGGCGCCGGTGGGAAACCGTCGTCGATGACCTCGGGGTAGGGGCCGCCGAAGACGGCGATCGAGGAGGTGAAGACGACGCGCGGGCAGTAGCTGCCGCCTGAGGCGAGATGTTCCTGGCGCACGGCTTCGAGGAAGTGCCAGAAGGCCATGTGGTTGACCGCCCAGCCGAGATCGAAATCGGCCTCTGCCTGCCCTGAGACGATGGCGGCGAAGTGGAAGATCACTGCCGGGCGCTCGGCCAGCGCGGCCCTGAGCGGCGCCGGGTCGGAGACGTCGGCGGTGATCTGGCGCGCCCCTGCCGGGCTGCCCGGCGGAAAGCCGAGATCCATCAGGGTGAGGGCGGATGTGGTGCCCGGCGTGAGCGGCTCGCGGGCGAGCGCATGGGCCAGTTTCTGGCCCACCATGCCGCCGCCGCCGATGATCAGGATGTTCTCGATGGTGCCCATGTCACAGCAGACCGTTGCGTTTCTTGAGTTCGAGGTAGAGCGCGGAGTGATCCATGTCGCCGCCCTCCATCGCGTCGCAGAGGTGGCGGAAACGCTCGTTCACGTCATGGGTGGTGGGCAGGGTCAGGCCCAGCCCCGCAGCCTCGGCCAGCACGTTGTCCAGATCCTTGACCTGGAACTTCGTGAGCCCGCCGGGCACGAAATTGCCCTCCGTCATCCGCTGCCCGTGCTGTTGAAGGATGGTGGAATCGGCAAAGCCGCCCTTCAGCGCGTCGCGCACGGCGGCCGGGTCGGCGCCGCCCCGTTCCAGCAGCAGCATGGCTTCGGCCACCGCCGCGATGGTGATGGCGACGATGGACTGGTTGGCGAGCTTGGACAGCTCCCCGCTGCCCGAAGGGCCCACGTGCACCGGCCGCCCCATGGCTGCAAGCACCGGCTCCGCTTCGGCGAAGACCTCGGCCTCGCCGCCGACCATGATCGCCAGAGTGCCCGCCTCGGCCCCCTTCGTGCCTCCCGATACCGGCGCATCGAGGTGGCGCAGGCCGAGGCTTGCCAGATCCTGCGCCTGGGCGCGGGCCTCGGCCGGCTTCACCGAGGCCATCTCGATCCAAAGCGCACCCGGTTTCAGCCCCGCGCGCAGGGCCGGTTCGGCCTGGACGGCGGCGGTCGTCGGGCCGTCGGCCAGCATCGAGATCACCACGTCCACGCCGGCCACGGCCTCGGCGGCGGTGTCGCAGACCTGCGCGCCGGCGGCGGCCAGCGGCTCGGCCTTGGCGCGCGTGCGGTTCCAGACGCGCAGCGGATAGCCGGCCCGCAGCAGGTTGGCGCTCATCGGTGCGCCCATGAGGCCCGTGCCCAGAAGCGCGATCGTCGGTTTCGTCATGTCCCCTCCCTTGCCTGGGGATGCAGATGCAGCATCCGTTCGGCCCTTGATTTCGGCGAAGCCTAGAGACTAGGGTCGCGCGCGGCCAGACCCATTTTCGCGATGTTTCGCATCGAAGCGGAAAATGCCTGAGCCGAACCGATCATGGCCGGGCTGCCGGGCGAAAGGGAGCGGAAACGAACGTGTTCCCAAGGGCTTGTGCAGTATTTGGTGCTGGTTGTTTCGGTTCGGCGGCACGGTGAAACGGGCCCGGCCCGGTGACATTTCGCAGGCCCCCGCGCGAGTCGGGGCCCGGTTCCAGGAGACGAATGGCGTGAGCAACGAGACGAAGCGCGGGCTGCGCTCGCAGCAATGGTTCAACAACCCCGACAACCAGGAGATGACGGCGCTCTACCTCGAACGCTACCTCAACTACGGGTTGACGCGGGAAGAGCTGCAATCGGGCAAGCCGATCATCGGCATCGCCCAGACGGGCAGCGATCTGAGCCCCTGCAACCGCCACCACATCGAGTTGAGCAAGCGCGTCCGCGACGGCGTGATCGCCGCCGGCGGCACGGTGATCGAGATCCCGGTGCACCCGATCCAGGAAACCGGCAAGCGCCCCACCGCCAGCCTCGACCGCAACCTTGCCTACCTCAGCCTCGTGGAGACGCTCTACGGCTACCCGATCGACGGCGTGGTGCTCAACATCGGCTGCGACAAGACGACCCCGGCGCTGCTGATGGCGGCGGCCACGGTGAACATCCCCGCCATCGCGCTCTCCGTGGGCCCGATGCTGAACGGCTGGTTCAAGGGCGAGCGCGCGGGCTCGGGCACGGTGATCTGGAAGGCGCGCGAGATGCTCGCCACCGGCGAGATCGACGATGAAGGCTTCATGGAGCTTGCGGCCTCCTCCGCGCCGTCCGTGGGCTACTGCAACACCATGGGCACCGCCACCACGATGAACTCGCTGGCCGAGGCGCTGGGGATGCAGCTGCCCGGTTCCGCCGCCATCCCCGCGCCCTACCGGGAGCGCGGCCAGATCAGCTACGAGACCGGCAAGCGCATCGTGGAGATGGTCCGCGAGGATCTGAAGCCCACCGATATCATGACGCGCGAGGCTTTCGAGAACGCCATCGTCATCAACTCCGCCATCGGCGGCTCCACCAACGCGCCGATCCACCTGAACGGCGTGGCGCGCCACCTCGGGGTGGAGCTGACCAACGACGACTGGCAGGCGCTGGGCCACGAGATCCCGCTGCTGGTGAACCTGCAGCCGGCCGGCAAATACCTGGGCGAGGATTTCCACCGCGCCGGCGGCGTGCCGGCCGTGATCGGCGAGCTGATCGCCGCCGGGCTGCTGCCGCACCCCGATGCGATCACCGCCAACGGCAGGACGATGGCCGAGAACTGCGCCGCGCGCCGCACCGAGAACGATGACGTGATCCGTCCGGCGGACGCCCCGCTGATGCCGGCGGCGGGCTTCATCAACCTGTCGGGCAACCTGTTCGATTCCGCGATCATGAAGACTTCGGTCATCAGCGAGGAGTTCCGGCAGCGCTACCTCTCCAACCCGGATAGCCCCAACGCCTGGGAAGGCCGGGCCATCGTCTTCGACGGGCCGGAGGATTTCCATGCGCGGATCGACGACGAAAGCCTCGGCGTGGATGAAAACTGCATCCTGATCATGCGCGGCGCCGGGCCGATCGGCTATCCGGGCGCGGCGGAAGTGGTGAACATGCGCCCGCCGGCCTACCTGCTGAAGAAGGGCATCCACGCGCTGCCCTGCGTGGGTGACGGGCGCCAGTCCGGCACCTCCGGCTCGCCCTCGATCCTCAACGCCTCCCCGGAAGCCGCCGCTGGTGGCGGGCTGGCGCTGGTGCAGACGGGTGACCGCATCCGCATCGATCTCAACACCTGCACCGCCAACATGCTGGTGGACGAGGCCGAACTGGAAGCGCGCCGCGCGAAACTGGGCGAGCGCCCCTTCACGCCGGAGTCGCAGACCCCGTGGCAGGAGATCTTCCGCGAGAGCGTCCGCCCGCTGTCCGAGGGCATGACCCTCGAAGGGGCCGACAAGTACAAGCGGCTCGCGCAGGGTCCGCTCCCGCGCGACAACCACTAGGCAGGCAAGGGAGGCAACATGAAACTGGTGCGGTTTGGCGCGCCGGGGGAGGAGAAGCCCGGCATCGTCGGCCCGGAAGGGGAGATCCGCGATCTCTCCTCCCATGTGCCCGACATCAGCGGCGCGCATCTGGATGCCCGCACGCTGGCGCGCCTGAGGGCGCTCGATCCGGCCGGGCTGCCGCGGGCGCCGGAAGGCGCCCGGCTCGGGCCCTGCGTGGGCAACATCGGCAAGTTCATGTGCATCGGGCTCAATTACTCCGATCACGCGGCCGAAAGCGGCCTGCCGATCCCAGAGCATCCGATCCTGTTCATGAAGGCCAATTCGGCGATCAGCGGCGCAAACGATGACGTCGTTCTGCCGCGCGGCTCCACCCGCAGCGACTGGGAGGTCGAACTGGGGGTGGTGATCGGCAAGGCGGCGAAATACGTGAGCGAGGCCGAGGCGCTCGAACACGTGGCCGGCTACTGCATCTGCAACGATGTTTCGGAGCGCTCCTTCCAGCTCGATCTCACCGGGCAATGGACCAAGGGCAAGAGCTGCGACACCTTCGGCCCCATCGGTCCATGGCTGGTGACGGCGGACGAGATCGCGGACCCGCAGGCGCTGGAAATGGGGCTGGAGCTCAACGGCACGCGGATGCAGCACGGCACCACGGCCACGATGATCTTTTCGGTGGCGCAGATCATCTCGCACCTGAGCCAGCTGTTCACGCTCCACCCCGGAGACGTGATCTCCACCGGCACACCGCCCGGCGTGGGCATGGGCATGAAGCCCGAACCGAGATACCTGAAGGAGGGGGACGTCATGGAAGTCTGGATCGAGGGGCTGGGGCGTCAGCGCCAGGAAGTGCGCGCGGATGTCTGAGAAACCCGTGCTGCTGCAGATCGGCTCGGTCACCGAGCGGATGAGGGCCCGTCTGGAGGCCGAATTCGAAATCCACAAGCTTTTCGAGCAGGAGGACCGGGCGGCCTTTCTCGCGCAGGTCGGCCCGTCCGTCACCGCGATCGTCACCGACGGGCATTGGGGCGTGCCCGAGGATGTGATGGCCGCCTGCCCGGAGCTGAAGGTGGTTTCGAGCTACGGCGTCGGGTATGACGCGATCGACGCCGAAGGCGCGGCGCAACGGGGCATCCTCGTGAGCCACACGCCCGATGTGCTCAACGACGAGGTAGCCGATACGGCGATCCTGCTCTGGCTGGGCGTTTCGCGCCGGGTGGTTCCGGCGGATCGCTGGGCCCGCAGCGGTGATTGGGAGGCCAGGGGCGCCTTTCCGCTGACCCGCTCCGTGCAGGGCCGCACCATGGGCATCCTCGGGCTGGGCCGCATCGGCCAGACCATAGCCGAGCGGGCGCAGGCCTTCGGGGCGAAGATCCTGTATCACAGCCGCGCGCCGAAGCCCGTGGATTTCACCTACTGCGCCGATCTGGTGGAGATGGCGCGCCAGTCCGACGTTCTGGTCTGCATCACGCCGGGCGGCGCGGCCACCAGGCACCTGGTGAACGCGCAGGTGCTGGAGGCGCTGGGGCCCGAGGGCATTCTCGTCAACGTCTCGCGTGGCTCGGTGGTGGACGAGGCCGCGCTCGTGGCCGCGCTGGAAAGCGGCGCGCTGGGCGGGGCGGGGCTCGACGTGTTCGAGGCGGAGCCGAAGATCCCGGATGCGCTGAAGGCGATGGACAACGTGCTGCTCACGCCCCACGTGGGCTCGGCCACGGTGGAAACCCGCCAGGCGATGGGCGATCTGACCTGCGACAACCTCAGCCGCTTCCTGAAGGACGGCACGGTGCTGACGCCGGTGCCGGAGTGCAAGGCACTGAACGGCTGATCCTTCAGAGCGTGGCGCGGAACAGGCCGATGGCGCTCGGTTCAGGCCCGCCGCCAGCTGGGCACGCCCTTGTTCAGGAAGGCCTCGATGCCCTCCCGCGCCTCGGGTGTTTCCCAGGTGTCGGCGAGCCGTGTGATGGTGTCGTCGATCACGGTATCGTCGATGCGGGGGCCGAGCGCGCGCGCCAGTGCCTTGGCGGCGCCCACCGCGCCGGGCGCGACCTCCAGGTAGGGCGCGACCTCGGCTTCGACGCGTGCATCAAGATCCTCGGCCGCCGCATGGCCGGCGATCAGATCCAGCGCCTGCGCTTCCGCCGCGCCGAACAGCCGGGCCGACATGAACACCCTCCGCGCCTTGCCCTCGCCCATGCGCGCGATCACGTAGGGGCCGATGGTCGCGGGGATCAGCCCGAGCCGCGTTTCGGTGAGGCCGAACGTCGTGCCGCTCTCGGCGATCGCCACGTCGCAGACGCTGGCCATGCCCACGCCGCCCCCGAAGACGCCGCCGTGGATCCTGCCGATCAGCGGGCTCGGCATCTCGTTGAGCGCCCTGAGCATCGCCGCCAGCTTGCGCGCCTCGCGCATCCGCGTGGGCCTGTCGGCCCGGATCTGATCCATCATCCAGCCCAGATCGCCCCCCGCGCAGAAGACCTTGCCCGCGCCCGAAAGCACCACCGCGCGGGTGCCCGGCGCCGCGCCGACGGTGCGGGCGAAATCGGTCAGTTCCTCGATCATCTGCGCCGAGAGCGCGTTGCGTGCTTCGGGGCGGTTCAGTTGCAGGGAGACGACGCCGCGGGCGTCGGTGGATACGGAAAGGGTCTGGTAGGCGGTCATGCTCGGGATCTCACGTTCTCAGGCTGCGGGCGAAACGGGTGGCTTCGGCAAGGCGGGCGGCATCGACGCCGGTGTCGAAGCCCCGTTCCGAAAGCAGGCCGAGCACGGCTTCGCTGGCGACGTTGCCGGCGGCGCCGGGCGCGTAGGGGCAGCCGCCGAGCCCGCCGACGGCGGCGTCGAAAGTGCGCAGGCCGGCAGCGAGGCAGACGTCGATGTTGTCGAGTGCGCGGCCGTGGGTGTCGTGGAAATGCCCGGCCAGCTTTTCGGCGGGGATCCGGGCGAGCAGCACGTCGAGCAGCGCGGACACGGTGTCCGGCGTGGCGGCGCCGATGGTGTCGCCGAGGCTTACCTCGTAGCAGCCCATCGCAAGCAGCTTCTCGGCCACGTCCAGCACGGCTTCGGGCGCCACGGCGCCGTCGTAGGGGCAGTGCGTGATGCAGGAGACATAGCCGCGCACGGGGATGCCGTGCGCCAGCGCGGCGATCATCACCGGCTCGAAGCGGGCGAGGCTCTCGGCGACGGAGCAGTTGATGTTCTTCCGGCTGAAGCCTTCGGATGCCGAGGCGAAGACGGCGATTTCGTCGGCCCGGGCGGCGCGTGCGGCCTCGAAGCCCTTGGCGTTGGGCGTCAGCACCGCGTAATCCACCCCCGGCGCGCGGGTGATCCCGGCCATGACCTCCGCCGCATCGGCCATCTGCGGCACCCAGCGCGGCGAGACGAAGCTCGTCACCTCGATCTTGCGCAGGCCGCTGGCCGAGAGCATGTCCACCAGCGCGATCTTGTCGGCGGTGGCGATCTGCGCCTTCTCGTTCTGCAACCCGTCTCGCGGACCGACCTCGAAGATCGTTGCGGTCTCGGCCATCTGTTCCTCCCTCGATGCCGCCATTTCCGGCGCGGCCAGTCCTACACGCTCACCGGTGGGCAGGGAAGAGGGGCCTAAGGGGCATGGGATGTGCCCACCGGTTCACAATGGTGCGCAAATCGGCACCGGAGGTGTTGATTTTGTCGCCGCAACGCGGAAAGATTATGGAAGAGTTTCATGTAAGTGGTTTCAATGGCACAAAATTCAAAGCCGTCCGTTCCTGTTCAGCGCCTTTCCCATCTCGTCTCCTGCCTTGATGACTACACTGGTTCGCCCCGCCCCGCGCAGGCGATTCTCGACGATCTCGGCGTCACGCGGGAGGATCTCCGGGTGCGGGACGGGCAGGTGGACACGCGCCTTGAGGCCCGCTTCTGCCAGGCCGCCTGCGCACTGGAGGGACAGGGCGAATTCGCGGTGCGCGCCGGGCTCGCCTTCGTGAATTCCCACTCGCTGACCACCTACATCGCCAAGTATTCGAAAGACATGCGTGCGGCCATCGACGCGGCCTCGCGCTATCATGTGCTCGTCGATCCCACGACGGTCTACTGGCTTCAGGTCAGCAACAGCGCGGGGCATTTCCAGACCCGCAGCGAAGACGGTGAAATCGCGCGGATGCACCACCACCGGGAGTTCCTCATCTGTGCGGCGCTGGCCACGATGCGCCAGATCACCCAGGTGCCCTTCTTCCCGCTCGAAGTGCGCTTCCGCCACGAGGCCGGCCCCTGCGCGGAAGCGATCCAGCGCAAGATCGGCTGCAACGTGGTGTTCTCCTCTGGCATGGATGAAATCGTGCTCGCGCCCTCCACGCTGGGCCTTGCGATCCCGACCTATGATCCCGCCCTGCGCGATCACCTCACCAACTACGGCAACCTCCTGCTGTCGCGCAACGACAGCGGCACGATGGATCTGCGCGCCCGCATCGAGAAGCTGCTGCTCGACGGGCTGCCGGGCCGCCTTGCCTCGGCCGACGAGGTGGCGGCCAACCTCGGCATGAGCCGGCGCACCTTCGCCCGCCGCCTGAGCGAGAACGGCATCTCCTTCCGCGAGATCGTGGACGGCCTGCGCGAAGACATCGCCCGCAGCTACCTGCGCGACGGTCTGCCGATCTCGGAAGTGGCCTACGTGCTGGATTATTCCGACCAGGCGGCCTTCACCACCGCCTTCAAGCGCTGGACGGGGCTCACCCCCAAGGCCTACGCGCTGCAATCCTCCGCGGCCTGATCGCCTTCCGGCCGGTGGCGGAAAATCGAAAGGTTTTGGCAGGGGTGCGAAAGCCGCCTGCCCGCGAATCCCGTAGACCGCTCCCATCAAGGAGTGGCCACACAACAGGGCAGCCGCAGCCGTCTCCGCCGTGTTTCTGGGGAGAGCCGGCGTCGAGACCTGCGTCCTGCCGAAGAACAACGGTCAGTTGCCTCCTTTTCTGGCGTCTTCGGGCGCCTAGGTCGTGAACTCATAAACGGGATTCCGTTTTTGGCGGTGTGATGATTCACTTTCGGAAACGGAGGTGAGCATGACGGGCAGACACGATGTGAGCGATGCGGAATGGGCGGTGATCTCGCCGCTGT
>NZ_FWFQ01000017.1 GCF_900172235.1 Pseudoruegeria aquimaris
ACAGCGGCGAGATCACCGCCCATTCCGCATCGCTCACATCGTGTCTGCCCGTCATGCTCACCTCCGTTTCCGAAAGTGAATCATCACACCGCCAAAAACGGAATCCCGTTTATGAGTTCACGACCTAGGCTCGGCCGGCGGGCAGCCCAGCCCGCCGAAAGCGACCGGAGACACCATGCTGGCCTATCTCACCCTCATCTTCACCTGTCAGTTCCTCGGCGAACTGCTCATGCGCAGCCTCGGGCTGCCCGTGCCCGGACCGGTGGCCGGAATGGTCATGCTCTTTGCCTTCCTGATGTGGCGGGGCGCCGTGCCGGAGGGGCTGGACGTGGCCGCACGCGGGCTGCTTCAGAACCTCTCGCTCCTCTTCGTGCCGGCGGGCGCGGGCGTCGTGCTGCACCTGCGGCTGCTGGGGGAGGGGCTGGTGCCGGTGACCGTCTCGCTCGTCATCTCTATAGCGCGACACAAGGTTTGCGCAATCCAGACACAAGGTTTGCACACTCCCGGAGCGCCGATTTGAGCGGGGTTTAAACGCCCCTCAAACGTTGCTGATAATGAGCTCTCCGACCCGCTTCGCGCCGCCCTTGGCGACGGTGTAGGTGGTCTCCACGGGCTCGATATTGAACCCGGCAAACAGGTCCCGAACCTCGGGTCGATCGTTGATCGAGAACAGGAACCGCCCCTCGATCTGGTGGAGCAGGATGACCAGCTTCATGAAGTCCGGGCGACCGAACATGCCCTTTCCATAGTCGCCCTCGTTGCCCCAGTAGGGCGGGTCCAGATAGAACAGGGTGCCCGGCCGATCGTACCGGGTGATGAACTTCTCATAGGACAGGCACTCGATCACCACGCGCGCCAGGCGGCTGTGAACCTCCTCCAGCATGGTGCCCAGTTTGGTGATGTCGAACCGCGCCGGGCGGTCGGGCGCGACCCCAAAATTCCGCCCCGAAACCTTGCCGCCGAAGGCCGTGTTCTGCAGGTAGAGGAACCGGGCTGCGCGCTCCAGATCGGTGAGTGTTTCGGGGTCGGTGGCGACCAGGCGCTCGAACTCCACGCGGGTGGTCAGCTGGAACCGCATCATGTCCATGAAGGCCACATAGTGCCGCTGCAGGATGCGGAAGAACGTCGCCACGTCCCGGCTGTAATCGTTGATCACCTCCGACTTCGGGGCCTGATGTCGGCGCAGGAACACGCCCGCCATGCCGACGAACACCTCGGCATAACAGTCATGCGGAATGGCATCGATCCGCTGGATGATATGGCGCGCAAGGTTGCGCTTGCCGCCCAGGTAGGGCGCGAGTGGGGTCAGGGGCTCGACGGCCGTCAGCTTGGTCATTTGGCCCTCCTTTGGACTTCAAGCGGTGGCGGAATGAACGGCACATCGCACAGGACGCGGGTGCGCAGCTTGTAGGTGTTGGCGTGACCGGCATGGCCGATCCAGCTCATGATGACCTGATGAACCTGATCCCAGGTCGTCTTGCCCTCGCGATAGAGCCGCGCCATGCGCTTCATCTTGCGCCGCATCCGGCCTGCGCTGTCCTTCCTGATCTTCCGGTGGGTGGGCCAGATGCGGTAGCCAAGGAAATCGAGCGCGCGGCCGTTGCTGGGCGCGACCGGGAAGATCTGGGTCTTGTGGTTGCAGCGCAGCCCCAGGCGGGCATGCAGGAAGTCCTCGATGTCGCGGCGCACCTGGTGGAGGTGGGCCTTGTCATGCCCGACGACAGCAAAGTCGTCCATGTAGCGCAGGTACTGCTTTTCGCGGAGGTCGAACTTCACGAACTCGTCCAGCTCGTGCAGGTAGATGTTGGCGAAGAGCTGCGAGGTCAGATTGCCGATCGGGATCCCGCGCGGCAGCGGATCGCCCGCCTCGGCCGTGCTGTCGATGATGTTGTCGATCAGCCAGAGGGTGTCGCTGCAGGCCACGCGGCGGCGGATCAGCCGCTTGAGCACGTCATGGCAGATCGAGGGGAAGTACTTGGCGATGTCGGCCTTGAGAACGAACACCTGCCCGTGCTCGCGCAGGGTGGCGCGCAGGAATGCCTGGGCGCGATCGGCACCCGCATGGGTGCCCTTGCCAGGCCGACAGGCATAGGTGTCGAAGATGAAGCGCGAGGCCCAGATCGGGTCAATCGTCTCGACCAGCGCATGCTGCACGATGCGGTCCTTGATCGGCAGCGCGGCGATGTCGCGCTCCTTGGGCTCGAAGACCTTGAAGTTGCGGTAAGGCCCGGTCTGGTAGGTTTTTCAGAGAAGGCTGTTCTGGATCTCGATCAGGTTGCTTTCGAGGTTGGTCTCGAAGCGGATCACGTCCATCTGATGCCGCCGCCCCTTCACGACGCGGCCATAGGCGCGATGCAGGGCCTCGAAGGTTGTCAGATGCTCGAACAGGTTCTTGTAGGTCTTGGCCATCAAGCCGCCTTTCGCGGGGCTCGGCCGGAGCGAGGGGTCACCACCAGCCGATGGCTACTGTCCCGCTCCGGCCTGTTCACTTCTTTCGGCACTTGGCCGAGGAGCACAGGTCCTTTCGAAGGTGCACTGGAAGCAGCCCCTTGAGGCTGCGACTTCTGGCGTTCCCCGAGAGCGGGCCGGAAGCCGATGTTCGTGTTCGCGTTCGAACGCGCGTTGTTCAGGTTGAGGGCGAAGACGCCAGCATTGCCGCCGTTGTTCCAGTTGCCCCCACGGATCGGCAGACGCTCAAGCCACATTACCCGCGCCCCCTTTCCTGCAAGCTCTTGAACCAGCTGCCGATCATGCGGCCGATCTCATCAAGATGACGACCCCAGACTTCGTAGCTTTTGAATGAGAGGTATCCGAGCTTCTGGGCCATCCTGACCTGGCTGCGCAGCAAGTCGAGCTCCGCGTCCAGGTCTTGCATCGTGGTCTTCTTGAAGTACCGCTTGTTGCAGATGATGATCAGACGAAGCAGGTTCCACATCGTGTTGCGGATTTCCTGGCTGAGCACGTGGCGCTCAGCCTTGGGAAATTGCCGCAACACGACATAGCCATATGCGATCATATCCTCGCATTTACGGCGGATTTTAAGGTCCTCCACCGCACCCTCCTTCGTTGGTTCAAGGGCAAGGGGCGGGCTATCGCCCGCCCCGGCAGAAATCAGGTGATCAGATGTCAGATCACGAAAGCGGGCCGGAAGCCGATGTACGTGCTCACGTGCGAACGCGCGCTGTTCAGGAGGAGGGCGAAGACGCCAGCATTGCCGCCGCGGGCCCAGCCGCCCCCACGGAGCGGCAGACACTCGCCCTCGTTGCGCATGTAGAAGCGCCCACGCTCGATCGTGGCGTCATGCGGGAACATGCCCAGAAGCTTCAGCAGGTTCGGCACGGTCACGCCCGCGGCGGCCGTGAGGTCCTTGTATTGCTGAGAGGCCGAGGTGGTCCCGTCCGACTGGCTGGTCACCGAGGTAGCCAGCTGCGGGCTGCCCGTGCCGGTTGCCCCGGTCGCGTCCCATTTCAGGGTGCCCGAGGTGCCGGGCGTCACCAGGGTGCCGTCCGGCATGATCGCGCGCCAGAGCGTGCTGGCGTTCGAATGATCGGCATCCGTGGCCGCCGCGTTGTTGTCGGGGATGATCTGGATCTCGCCATCGACCAGGCGAAGGCCGCGCTGCCATTCCCAGACATTGCCGGTCAGGTCCGCGATGCCCGCCGGGCTGTTGTCGTGGAACCAGCTGGCCGGGCCGGAGCCGGTCAGGGTGCGGGCGGTGCCGGTCGCATCGCCCGGCGCGCCGCCATCCTGCCGCCGCCCGGTCTCGTAGGTCTGGGCGTGATCGCGGCCCCAGTTGGTGTTGCCGCGCGGCATGAAGCCGTTCTTCCAGCACCAAAGCGCGACGGCCGACCACTCGGCATTCGTCATCATGTGCCAGCCCGGCCCCTTGACCGAGCACAGCGCATCGGCGGTGTCGAAATTGATCCAGGCCGAAGGGTCCTGCCCCGGCATCGACAGGGCGTGGTTGTCGTGAACGCGCGCCAGGAACTTGCCGACGAAGATCTCGGACTTCTGGACACCGCCGACGATGAAGGCCGGGTGGGTGCCCGAGCCGAGCGCCGGGTCGATGTCCTCGATGTTGAAGCGCGGCACCACGCACATGACCGAAGGATAGCCCTTCGCGTCATAGAGCACGGTGTTGACGCCGCCCGATGCGACCTCGACAGACTGGCGCAGGGCGTCAGGCGTGGAAATGGTGATCCCCATGAAGGTCACTCCTCTGTTTCAGTGGGTTCGTTCGCTTCGGGCACCGCCCAAAGCTGCAATGTCACGGCCGAAACCTGACAGGGCTGCGGCACCGAGACGGTCTGGGTCACTTCTTCCCCGTCGATGGTCTCGGTCACCTCCTCCGCATAGCGGCGCGGCGGAATGGTGATGACGGCGGCGAAGGTGTCGCCCTCGAAAGACAGCGCGCCGCTGGCATCGGCAAAGACGGTGATCACGCGCTCGACGTCGCGCTGCTCCTCGTCGATGTCGATCGTCAGGCTGCCGCCCAGGGTCAGGATGCACTCATCGAGCGATGCGGTGATCTTGTGGCCCTCGTTCATGTGGATGATGTTCATGGTGCGTCCTCACTGGTAGCGCGGATTGAGAAGGGTCCAGCGGACATGGACATTGTCCGCGCTGCCCGTCTGGCGAAGCTTGAAGCCGTTGCGGGCCTTGTCGTAGACCACGAGCGTTCCGACCGCCGCCGGATCGGTGGCGCTCTCGACCTCCAGCTCCACGGCATAGTCGGCCGCCGGAAGCGCCTCGGGGAAGGACACCGATGCCCAGGGATCGAAGGTGGTCAGCCAGGCGTTCGCGGCCTGGATCACGCGCAGATCGGTTAGCGTGACCGCCGACAGGCTGTTGCCGGTGTTGTTGGCGGGCACGGTCACCCGGTAGAGCGGCAGGCCGTTGTCGGGCACCTCCTGCGCGATCTGTACCTCGTAGCTGCTGCCCGAGCCGATCAGGAAGGCATAGTAGTCCAGCGCCTCGCTGGTCTCGTTCAAGGGCACCGAGACGTGATAGTCGTCATCGGCCAGCGACACGATCATCCCGTCGATCTTGGCGCGGCTGACGCCGGTCCCGACCGTGCCGGATTGCGACAGATGCAGGGCGCGGATGTCGGATTTGCTCAACACCATCCCGGTGATGACGTGCTTGTTCTTGATGACCACGGACCCCTGCGCCAGCACCCGCTTGCGCAGCACCTGCATCTCGCGCGCCAGGACGCCGCCGAGGCCGAGCGCCTCCTGCATGCCCGCGAGGATCGCGACCTGCTGTTCGGGCGAGAAGGCGTCATAGCCTGCCAGCCGGTCGCCCAGGTTGGCAAAGCCGCCGCGCGCGGCGACCAGCTCGTCGGCCTTTTCCTTCAGCCAGGCGGTGCGGTTGGCCAGCTGCTTGGCCTGGACGTTCGAGATACCGTCCGGGCCGCCGACCACCGGGTCGGTCAGCTCGATCTGGTAGATCCCGGAGGGGTAGGTTGTGGTTTCGGGCAAGTTCGCCATGAGTGCGGCTCCTGTTCTTAGAAGATGATGGTCCAGGTCCCGTCGAGGCTGATGTCGTCGGCCTTCTCGATCGGGGCGCGGGTCTTGCGGGCGAAGAGGGTGCTGTCGACCGTGATCAGGCCGAACTCACGGATGACCTTGCCGTTCGCCTCGGCGGTCTCCAGTCTCCAGTCGAACTGCACCCGGCCAGGGCCGGGGTAGCTGTGGCCTTGCAGGTTCTTGATGAAGGGCGCGGTGAGGGCGGTGTCGTCGGGCGTTGGCCCGCTGCCATTGGTGCCGACCCCGATGCGGTTGATGGTCTTGCCCGCGCCGTCGCCCGCGATCAGCTGGGCCAGCGCGGTGCGCGCGCCCACCATGATCATGTTGTCGTCGCGCCAGCAGTCGATCAGGACCCCGCTGCGGCGGATGTTGATCAGGAGCGAGCCTCTCAGGGCGATGGTTTCGGTGGCGTTCATGGCACCCTCAATAAGCGGTTAAATCGGTGGTAACGGGGCCTGAATGGAACACGCCGGTGTAGAACGGGCGCGCGCCCGAGTGCCCGATCGATCCATCGTAAAGGTCGCCCGCGTGGCGATACCGGCCATCATGCCGGATGTGGCGCGTCAGCCGGATCGGCATGGCAAGATCGGCCATCGGCGGCTGGTCCGCGCCATAGTTGATGGCCGAGTGCAGGTAGTGGCCATTGTAAGAGGGCGAGACCTCGATCCGGTCCTCGGCCGCAAGGTCGATCCCCATTGCCAGCAGGACGCGCTGACTGTCATGGCGCTCGCCCGCCTCGCCCCAGCCCGAGTAATCGGCCGAGGCGTCATGGGCCAGAGCCGCATCATGCAGGTGCCGGGTGCCGTGATCATGGCGGATCGCGCCGTCATAGCGCCGCCCCCAGGGCAGCACGTCTTCCGCGAAATGCCGAACGGTGGTGTCAGCTTCCTCGTCCGGCTCAAGGCTGTCCTCGACCCCCGCCCGGAACCCGATATCCACCAGGTGCGAGCGGGCATTCTTCCAGCGCTCGATCAGCGCCACGAGGCGGGTGATCTGCGCGGCATCCACCCCCTTGTTCTCGCCCAGGTCCAGCAGGACGCGGAACAGCGCCCAGCGGGTGCCGCCGCCATAGGTCTCGACGGCCGAGTAGGTCTTGTCGCCGTCATAAAGCGCGATCGGCAGGCCCTCGACGATCTCGGCATCGGCATAGCCGAGCGCCTTGACCGCCTCACGGATCGCCCAGGGTGTGCCGCGATGGCGGTGCAGATCGAGCGCGCGGCGGATCAGGGCGCGGCGCTCCTCGGGGGTGGTCGCCAGATCCCAGCCATCGTCGCCCAGGATGTTGAACTGCCAAGCGAGCAGCGACAAGGCATCCTCGGGCAGATCGTCGATGCGGTAGACCAGCAGCGTGGTCAGGTCGAGATTGTCGAGCCGCCCGATCAGCTTCAGCAGCGCGCGGCTGCGCTCGTCATCGATCCCGGCAGGCAGAAGGCGCAGATCGTCAGCCATCTGCGGACCCCGCGAGGGTGATCGCGATGCCTTCGCAATCGGCCCATTCCTCCGCGCCCAGCTCGCGCCAGGCGGGCGTGTTCAGCTCGACGCGATAGACGCCCGCGACCGACAGTGCCGAGATGAACTGGCTGGGCACAAGGTCGCGACCAAGCCCGGCGCGCCGCTCGGCCGCATAGGCTTCGGCCGCCTTCTGGACGGCAGCCATGGTGCTGGTCGGATCGGCGTTGCGATAGAGCGTGACCTGCGCGGCGATCTGGTAGCCCACGCGGGCAGGGGCCGCGACCTCGACCTTGTCGGTCAGCGGGCGGACCTTGTCATCCGAGACCACCTCGGCCACCAGATCGAGCATCTCGGATCCCGGCAGGCCGGTGTCGGTCAGGATGTGGATGCGCACGAGGCCGGGGCGCGGGCTCAGCACGGCGGCGTCGATGATGGATTGATGCGCGCTGACCGCATGCCAGCGGTAGGCCCCGACCGGACCCGCCACCGAGAAGCTCTCGGGGGCCTGCTGGATGCGCGCGCGCAGACGGTCATCGGTTTCACCGGCGCGCCCGCCATAGGTCACCGAGACGTTGGTCGCGGTGACGCCAGGCAGCGGATCGAGGAGCGAGGACACCTGCCCCGGAATGTAGCCGTTGCCCGCAGGCCCGGCGGTTTCCGCCTTGGCCCCGATCTCGATCGACAGCGCCCCTGCGGGGATCTCTGCGGCGGCGTCGGTGGCGAAGACCACGCGGCCATCGCCGGTCCGCACCCGCGTCTTGGCCGGAATGACGGTGGCCGAGGCGCGCGGCTCGGTCAGGGTGAAGGAAAGCGTGACGATCGCCGGGGCTTCGGCCAGGCGCTCCACCCCCAGAAGCTCGCCCAGGTAGTCCAGCATCGGGAAGGCGGCGAAGGCGAGCAGGTTCTGCTTGGCCGCCTCCTGGATGGCCACCCGGATCAGGCTTTCGCGGTAGGCGATCAGGTCGATGATCAGGCGCTCGACCTGGGCGGGCTGCAGCTTGCGGCCGGTATACGCCTGGTAATCGGCCACCATCTCGGCGGTGAGCGCGGCCGGATCGCGATCGACGAAGTTCGGCTCAGGCAGCGACATCGCGCACCTCCGTGGCGATCATCTCGCCCCGACCATCCAGCCGCCATTCGACCGTGATGTGCAGATGTGCCGACAGCTCGATCGGAACCATCCGCACCACCTCGATGCGCGGCTCCCATTGGCGCAGCGCATCGATCCCCTCGCGGATCACATGGGGGGCGGCCTCGCTGGTCGGCAGGTCGATGTAGCGCCACAGGTCCGAGCCGAACTCGGGCCGGTGCGGGACCGAGCCCTTGGGCGTCATCAGGATCGTGCGGATGCACTGATTGATGTCGTCGATGCCTGCGACGACCTCGCCATGCGCATCGAGACGCGGCTGCCAGTCTGCGGCGGTTATGTTGCGGATATCCTGAACCATGGCCGGACCATGGCCCGCGCCCGCGCGAGATCATACCCGGACAGGTGTCCGGGTCGGGTGCCGCAATGTCAGGAGATGGCTAACCGTAACCGCCTTTTGCGATCACGCCAAGCACCCAAAGGCTCACTGGGGAGGCCCGGTGACAACCCCGATGCTTTCGGGGTGAATATGGGTGTCGCCCACATTGGTGCCGTTATGGGTCAGGCTGGGGGAGGTGATCGCCACCCCGGCAGGCGATATCTCGACCGTGGTGCCACCGACCGAAAGGGTGAAGGTCTGCCCGCCCTTGTCATAGGTCAGCGATGCGCCGTCGCCATAGACGATGGTGTGAACATTTGGGTCGGACGAGGGCGGGGCATCGGCGGCCGAGTAGATCGCGCCCGCGATGACGCCCGCCTCTTCGCCCTGGTCCATGATCACGACGACATGCTCGCCCACGGCGGGCATCCAGTAGGTTCGGTCGGTGCGGGTACGGCCCTGCAGCACCTGCAGCCAGTAGGATTGCACGTTGTCATGGTCGGGGAACTGGACCCGGCCCTTGGCGGTCGCCGGGTCGATCTCTGTCACGATGCCAATTCTAAGCGACACGGCGCACCTCGATCTCGGTTGTGTAGCCCGCGCCGCGCTCGATGCGGTGGCGGGAGGTTTCGACATAGTAGCGCCCCGACAGCTTGCCCATCAGCGCCACCTCGATCACGTTGCCCGCGATCATGCGGTGATCGCCCACGATCTCTATGCGCCCGCGCAGGCGCTTGGCATTGGCGCGCTTCAGCTCGGCCTCGGCGCGGGTGCGGGCCTGGGCTTCGCTCTCGACCCGCGCGCGGACCTTCAGCGTGTCGCCGGTGGTGATGTCCTCGGCCTGGACCGTGACCGAGATCAGCTGCGCGGTCTCGGGATCGTGGTAGGACAGGGTGCATTCCTTGTAGACCTCGTGGGTCTTGTCGGTGAACGAGAACCGCTTCATCTCGGTGCGCGGGATCAGGGCCACCGGGTCTTGCGCCTCAAGGCTGGCGATGGTCGAGAAGAACAGGACCGTGTCGCGCACCGCGAAGACATGGGCGTATTCATCGGCAACACGGCGCAGGAACTCAAGGTCGCGCTCGTCGTTCTGGGTGACCCGCTTGATGGTGATGCCCTCGATCTCGCCCTCGACGGTCAGACCGTGCTCGCCCGCGACCTGCTCGGCAATCTGGCGCAGGGTCTTGTTCTCGAAAGCGCGGGTCTTGGTGGTGCGCAGGCTCGCGGTCACCGGGGCGGCCAGGCCGCGCACCGTGACGGTGTCGGGCGGGCCGTCGAAGCTGATCTCGTCCACCTCGAACTTGCCGCAAGGGAGCAGGCCCCGGCCGATCCAGCCGATCATGAGGTCCATCACGTCGCCCTTCTCGGGATACCAGCTGCCCTTCCAGCGGTGCATGCGGTCCTCAAGCCGGACCTCGATCTCGTCGGACTTGCCGTGATCGGCATCGGTATAGACGATCATCAGCGCATCGCCCGCGATGTCGCCGGTGATGTCCACCCCGGAATAGGACAGAACCCATTTGGCCTCGGGGACGATCATGCCTGGCGGCCCCGCTTCCAGGGCGGCAGATCGCGATCGAGTACCACCTCATCCGCGATCACCGGGATCCGCAGGCGCAGCCCGGCCTCGATGAAGGGCCGGATCGGCACGGTCGGGTTGGCCAGGATGATCGGTTCATAAAGATGCGGGTCGCCGTAGTAGGTCCAGGCCAGAAGGTCCCAGCGGTCGTTGTCCGAGGTCAGGTGCTCGACATAGTCCATCTCAGGACCTCACGATGCTGGACGGCGGCACCGAAGAGGGCGAGCCGGAGGGCGGTGCGGCCGCCGGTGCGGTCTGGACATTCGACCCAGCCCCCGAGGAGCGGGCAGCATTGTTGACCACGCTGATGATCGCACCCAGCAGGCCACCCAGGCCCCCATGCTCCATCAGGGTCACCTTGGCCACCACCGCCACCAGCCCGCCGCGCCGGTCGGTCTGGCGCGTGGTGGACTGGATCTGCTTGATGACGAACATGCCGACATACTGGCCCGAGCCGTAGATGAAGGGCAGCGCGGTGCGCATGGTGCCCGCGATACGCAGCTTGGCGAGCTCGGCCTCGGGGTTGCAGTAGCTGACATGGAACACGAGGTCGATCGTGACCTCCTCCAGCGCCTCGCCCATGTATTGCAGGCGCGGCTTTCCTTCGATCACGTCATGCTTGGCGTAATCCCAGGACCGCTTGTTGGTGACGCCCTCGAAATAGGTGATGAGGCGGAAGCTGATCGGGCCGAGCATTGCGAACATGGGGTCTCTCCTCAGTAATCGCGGCGGGACTGGCGGGCCAGCTCATCGTGGACCAGCTGCACAAGCTCATGACCCATCGACCGCAAGAGCTCCTGCATCTGCTCGCGCGACTGGAAGCCGTCGCCGCCGCCTGCACCGCCCTGCATGGTGATGGTGGGGTTGAAGTTGATCTCGACCCGCGTCCCGGCATCGGTCCCGGCTGCGCCGGTCGCGGCCATGGCGGGGGCGCTGCCCGGCTCGCCGGTCAGGCCGACCTGCGGCAGGGCGCTGGCGGCCTGCAGCACCGGGAGGTTGGTCCGGCCGATCTCGGGGACCTGGGCGGCCATGGCGGGCAGGCTCATGGTGGCCCCGGCCAGCGCCGCCGCCATCCCGGCGGTCAGGCGATGCACAGCCGCCACGGCGGGCGCAGGGCGCACGGCCCCGGCAACCGTTTCGGAAAACCGCACCCGGTCCAGGTCGGACAGCGGGCCGACCTTGGCGGGCGAATGGGGCAGGTGGTCGCGCATGGCCTGGACGGTTTCGCGCGTGGCCTCGATCGCCTGCGCCGCACCGGCGCGGATGCCTTCGGCCAGGGTGCGCATGAAGGCGATGCCATGCGAGCGAAGGGAGACCCCAGCCAGCAAGGAGGTCACCGATTGTATTGCGGACGAGACGGCGGATTGCACTGCGGTCAGCTCGGCACCGACAGCCGCCCGTGTCTGCGCCGCCGCCGCATCGATCTGCGGCAGGGTTTCAGCCAGGCGCGAGGCGGCGGCCTCGGCCTCGGCCAGCGTCTGGGGGTCCACGATCTGGGCGGGCGGGGCCTGTCCCGTCATGGCCTGGAACTCGGCCGAAGCCTCGATGATGTCCTGCAGCCTTTGCGCGATGGCCCCGGTCGAGGTCCAGGTGCCCGCCTCGCCGCTGACCCGCTCGTGCAGCTCGTCCAGCCCGATCAGCCCCTGGCGATACTGATTGACAAGCTCGACACCCTCCGACCAGCCGTAGAAGAAGCCGTCACCCGCCCGCACAAAGGAAAGCTGGTCGAGCAGCGGCGCGTCGGCACCGGGGCCAAGGATCGCGTCGAGCGCGGGCCGAAGATCGGGGATGATGTCGCCCCAGTCGAACTCCGGCAGCATGGAGGACCATTCGATGCCGCCGAGGAAGTCGCGCACGGCCTGCCAGGCGGCGCGCAGTCGCTCGACACCGATCAGCGCGTCCCACCCGATCGCGCCGAGAACCTCCGACCAGCTGAAGGCGGGGATGTAGCTGGACCAGTCGAGCGACGTGATCCAGTCGCCCCAGGCCAGCGCACTGCCGATCACCTCGGCCCAGCTGAAGCCGGGGATGAAGTCAAGCCAGCGGATCGGCAGGATCCACGAGGCCCAGTCCAGCACCTGAAGCGCATTGTCCCAGGTGAAGAGCGCCACGAACTCGGACCACGAGAGGCTGGTGATCCAATCGGCCCAGTCGAGCACCGCGCCGATCACCTCGGCCCAGCTGAAGGCGGGGATGTAGCTGGACCAGTCGAGCGACGTGATCCAGTCGCCCCAGGCCAGCGCACTGCCGATCACCTCGGCCCAGCTGAAGCCGGGGATGAAGTCAAGCCAGCGGATCGGCAGGATCCACGAGGCCCAGTCCAGCACCTGAAGCGCATTGTCCCAGGTGAAGAGCGCCACGAACTCGGACCACGAGAGGCTGGTGATCCAATCGGCCCAGTCGAGCACCGCGCCGATCACCTCGGCCCAGCTGAAGGCGGGGATGTAGCTGGACCAGTCGAGCGACGTGATCCAGTCGCCCCAGGCCAGCGCACTGCCGATCACCTCGGCCCAGCTGAAGCCGGGGATGAAGTCAAGCCAGCGGATCGGCAGGATCCACGAGGCCCAGTCCAGCACCTGAAGCGCATTGTCCCAGGTGAAGAGCGCCACGAACTCGGACCACGAGAGGCTGGTGATCCAATCGGCCCAGTCGAGCACCGCGCCGATCACCTCGGCCCAGCTGAAGCCAGGAATGAAGTCCAGCCAGCGCAGCGGGATCAGCCACGACGCCCAGTCGAGGGCGGTCAGGAAGTTCTCCCAGGTCAGAAGCCCCACGAAATCCGCCCAGCTCAGGCTGGGGATCATGCGCGCCCAGTCGAGCCCTTGCGCCAGCCAGCCGGTGACCCGCGACCACCAGCTTGTCACCCAGCTTGAAAACCCTTCAAAGGCCGTTTGAACGTCCGCCCAGAGATCGACGAAGAACTCCGAGATCGGCTCCCAGTAATACCAGACCAGCAGCGCCCCGGCCGCGATCGCGGCCACCGCCAGCCCGATCGGGTTGGCCATCAGCGCAAGGCCAAAGGCCCGCGCCGCCGCCGCCGCCGCGCGCAAGCCAGCCACCACCCGGCCCGCTGCCGCCGCGCCCATCGCCACCAGCCCCGAGATGAAGGACGGGATCGCCGTCGCCGCCCCGAGGAGGAGGCGGGCAGCAAAGACGCCCACCGACCATGAAGCCGCAAGTATTTTGGGGGCAAGCCATACGAACGCGGTTCCGATCCGCGCCACCACCTGCATGCCAACGCCGAGGAGGATACCCATAGCACCCACAGCAGACAGGATCGGGGCGACCACGGCCAGCACCCCAGCACCCACCAGCGCCACCTTCATGGCGGTCTCGGCTAGCCATGGATTGGCCTCGGCCCAGCCCTCGATCGACTGCACCACGCCGGTGGCCGCGCGCGCCACATCGGTCAGTACCGGCAGAAGCATCGTGCCCAGCGTGATGTTGAGCCCCTCCATGGCCGAGGCGAACTCGGTCTGCGCGCCCCGGAAGTTGTCGCCCATCTCGGCCGCGACCTGCGCCGCCCGGCTCTGGCTGGCCATCAGCTGGTCGACGTAATCCCCGATCGACTGGCCCTGCGCCAGCAGCTCGGCCGCGCCCGCCGCCGCCTCGACCCCGAAGATCGTGCCGATGATATCGAGCTGCTGCTGGGTACCCAGATCCCCGATCGCATCGCCCACCTCGCCCAGGATGGTGACCATCGAGCGCATGTTGCCCTGCTCGTCGGCCACTGACACGCCCATGGCGTCAAGCGCCGCCGCCGCCTCGCGCGAGGGCGCGGCCAGCCGCTGCAACATGGCGCGCAGGGTGGTGCCCGCCTGGCTCGACTGGATACCGGCATTGCCCAGAAGACCCGCCATCGCGGCGGCTTCTTCCAGGCTCATGCCAGCGGCGCGGGCGACCGGCGCGATATAGCGCATCGTGTCGCCCAGCATCGGGATATCGGTATTGGCGGTGGTGAAGGTCGCCACCATCACATCCGCGACCCGCGTCATCTCGGCCGCATCGAGCCCGAAGCCCGACAGGATGTTCGAGGCGATATCGGCGGTGGTGCCCAGGTCGACCGCGCCCGCGCGCGCCAGTGCCAGCATTGACGGCATCGCCGCCATCTGCTCTTGCGCGTCAAACCCTGCGCGCGCCAGGAACCCCATGCCCTCGGCCACCTGGCTGGCCGAGAAGGCGGTGGTGGCCCCCAGCTCGCGCGCCTGGGCGCTCAGCGCCTCGAACTCGTCGCCGGTGATGTTGGTGGTGACGGCGCGCACCAGCGCCATGGATTGCTCGAACTGGGCGGCAGCCTCGATCGGGCCGTTGATCGCCGCCATCATCTGGTTGGCGGCCCCTTGCGTCATCGCCCCCGCGATCGACATGCGGGTGCCCCAGTCCTGCATCTCGCGGCCGCGCGCGGCCATCCGGTCGAGCCCCTCCATCGACCGCACCATCTCGCGCACCGGACCTGTCAGGTTGTCAACGGCGGCGATGATGACCGAAAGGTTGAAGATGCTGTCCATTTCGGGTTATTGTCCTTCGTGACAAACAAGAGGTGGCGCGATGTCGGTTGGATCGTTTCTGGCACCCTTCTTCTTTTTCTTCGGGATCGGAGCGTTGATCGGTATCGCGCTCACGCTTCTGCTTGCCCTGCGCCTCGCCCTGAAAGGCTCGGTCTGGTTTGCGCCCCGCATTGTGGAAGCCCTTGCATCAGGCTGGCGCGAAGGCGTAGCCCGGCATGAAGCCGCTAAGGCTGCGCGGCTTCGCGAGCGTCCCTGACCGCCTTGGCGTGATCGACGGCCTCTTCGATCCAGTCGTTGAGGTCGGTGATCTCCATCCCGTCCACCTCGGCCGCCGACCACTTCGTCACCGTGATCAGGGCGAAGGCATCCCTTGGGGTAGGGATTTTCCCGGCAGGCCACCCATGATCGCCGTCACGTCCTCCATGTCCATCTCGTCCAGGTCCTCGGGCAGCACCGCATTGCCATCGATCGTGGCCAGCGCCGCCGCCAGCGCCATCGAATAGCCGATCGGGTCGGTCGCCGGATTGACGTGCCGCGCGGCGATGCGCATGTCGCGCCCCTTGCCCTTGCGCAGCACCACCACCTTGCCCGAGGCGGGCAGCGTGATCGTGCGGGTGTCGTCGGCCTTGGTGGCGGTGTCGGTCTTGTCGCTCATGGTCTTTCCTTTTCAGCGTTTCAGGGGTTCAGAGGGTCAGCCCCGGCCGGATCGCGCCCGGCCAGGAGAAGATCAGCGCGGGGATCAGCCGCCGATGTTCAGGCGGTAGGTGGCCAGCACATCCGCGCCCGCGACCTTGTAGATGTTCTCTAGCACGTCGAACTCGAAGATCTCCTGGCTGTCGATTTCCATCTTGGCGTAATAGACCGACAGGTTGCTGTCGGGCACCACGCGATCATGCTGCTTGAAGGAGCCCAGCGGGAAGTCCTTGTAGGCGGCAATCAGCGAGACCATGACCGGCACCTCGGCCGTGCGGCCCTGGCCGGTATAGGTCTCCAGGCTGGAGCGCGCCTGCAGCCGCACCGTCTTGAACGGGTTGGCCGCCTCGCGCAGCACCTCGGAATAGAACGAGGCCCACTTGACCTTGCATTCCATCTTCTCGACGCCCGAGAAGAACTCGGCCGTGCCCACCATGCCGAGCGCCTTGTGCTCCTGCATCTTGTGCTTGACCTGCGGCAGCTCCAGCTCCTCGGCGCGCCCCAGGAGCGACGAGCCGTTCATGTAGAGGTTGACGTTGGTCAGGTGGTTGATCGCAATCTTGTTGCTCATGGGTCAGGCCCCTTTCACTGGCCGCCGAGCTGGTTGAGCAGCTCGATGTTGATGAAGCTCTCGAACGTGATCCGCTCGGCAGGCGTCGGCGGCATGAACTCGATGTCGAAGACCAGGTGGCCCGCCGCGATCTGGGTGGCCTCGTTCTTCGCCGGGTCGTAGCTGCACTTGCCGTCGATCAGCGCCCCGCGCCCGATCAGGGTGCGGATGAAGCTGTTCACGCTTTCGCGGATGTCGTCGATCAGCGCCTGGTTGATCGGGCGGTCGATGAACTGCAGCATCGACAGCTCGACACTTTCATGCAGCATGTCGGCCACCCGGCGGATCGGGATGAAGTTCTTGGGGTGGGTCACCGAGGGCCAGGCGGCCGAGCGGTTGCCCCAGACCCGCAGGCCCGAGCCGAACGAGTTGAAGACCGTGACGATCCCGTTCTCGTTGAGCAGGTTCACGTCCGTGGTCGGGTCGTTGATCATGGCCGACAGGCGGCGCTCGACGCCCACGATCCCCTTGATGTCGTGGTTCGACGGGCTGACCCAGTAGCCCTCGTCATTGTCCACCGCGCAGATCACGCCCGCCAGCCGCTGGCTGTAGGGCTCAAGCCGCTCGGTGTCGGTCGCCAGGTCATAGACCTTCAGGTGCGGATAGCACAGCACCATGCGCTCGCTCGACGTGTTGAAGTTGATCGACCCGTTCGGCCCGCGCCCGGCGATCGCCTCGGCCATGGTGGTGCCGATCGGCGCGTCGGCCAGGGCGATGGCGCGCAGCTTGCCCGCCATCACGTCAAGCTCGGCCGTGACCGAGGTGAGCGTGCCGTAGACCGGCGCGATCAGGATCTTCGGCCAGAAGCCCATCTCGGCATAGCAGTCGAGGAACGCCTGCATGCCGGTGCGGTTGCCCGACACATCGACCGCGCCGATGATGTCCGAGGGCAGCACCTTCTCGGGATCGGCAAAGTCATAGGCGGCCTTGACCGTCTCGGCGGCCGAGATCGCGCCGCCGGGCAGGCGGGTGACGATACCGGTGGCCGGGTCGAGCGTGTAATCGGTGCCCGCGACATAGGTGGTCGTGGCGGTGGCATCGGTCAGGACCAGGCCGAACACGCCCTTGTGGCCAAGGTCGGCCGTCTCGTCCGCGCCGAAGGTCACGTCCTTCGCCGCCTGGGCGGTGACATGGGTCTCGGGGTCGAACACGTTGACCACCACGACGATGCCGCGGCCCTGGTCGAAGATCGCGTCGAGCGCCTGGGGGATGGTGTAGCCCTCGATCTGGGTGCCGAAGTAGCGGGCGGCATCCCGGTCGGACTGGATCAGCACCGGCTTGTTGAGGCTGGCGAGCGCCCCGTCGACCTGGAAGATCGGCGCGGTGCCCACGAGGCCGACCACGGCGGTCTTCACGCCCCGGATCGGGCGCGGCCCCTTGTCGATCTCGATGGTCTCGACGCCATGCAGGAAGTTGGCGGCCATTTACTTTCCCTCCTTCTCGCCCGAGGCGGATGCCGGGCTTTCGGTTTTCGTCTTGGTGGTGGCGGCGGGTGCCGAGCTGCGGCTGGGCGCGGGCGCGGCCTTGGGGGCTGCGACCGGCGTCAGGTACTTCTGGGCCACGAGGGTCTTCACCCAGGCGTTTTCGGCCGGAAGCGTGACCTCCCGTCCGGGAAACAGGATCACGTCGGTGCCGTCATCCAGCGTGGCAGCGGACATCGGCCCGCTGTAAAGGTACTTAGCCATTGATGGTCTCCGTATCGGTGGTGCCGTAATCGTCGGCGGTGTTGACCCGCTTGAGCGCAGGCAGGTCTTCTTCCTCATGGCACTCGACCGTGGTGATCGTGTGCGTCATGGTCAGCACGTGGGTCCACACGCCCTGGTTCTGATCGATGAACTCGGCGCGCACCGGCATCAGCTTCGAGCAGCCCTCGGTGCGCCAGCCGGTCAGCAGCATGCGCACCGCGTCGAGCACGTCATAGGCCCCGACATGGGTGCGCAGGTTGCGCGTCAGGATCGAGATGTCCCACTCGATCTTGCGCTCCTGGACCACCAGCGACAGGTCGCGCGGCTTCGAGTAGACCTCGCGGCCATAGGCCACCAGCACCGCGCCGTTGGGGTGCGACATCTTGAAGGCGTCGGGTTTGTCGGGGAAGGACGCCACCTGCAGCTTGTCGAGCGACCCGGCCAGCCGGGCGACGATGGCCTCTTCGATATCACGGATCATGGGCGCATCCCTTCGGCCAGGTGGTCTGTCAGGATTTCCCCGATCATGCGGCGGTCATCGGCGCTCACGCCCAGGTAGGGGCGCGCGGGGATGGTGACCTTGCGGCCGCGCCCGGCCTGTCCGCCCAGCTGGTGGATGCGGGCGTAGGTCCGGTTCGTGCCAACCGCCACCTGCAGCCGCCCGGCGGCATAGCTCAGCGACTGGTAAAGGTGGTTGCGGTCGCGCAGTTTCTTGGCGCTGGCCCCGCGCCGGAGCAGCGTGACCGGGGAATGCGCGGCCCATGCCTGGCCGTCCGGGCCGGTCTCGGCCTCGAAGCGATCCTCGGTCGATGCCTGCAGCGCCGAGCCGATCTCCTCGAAGACCGGCTGCAGCGTCATGCTGCGCTGGATCAGACGGGTGAGCGCCTCGCGGAACCCCTCGTCCTCGACACGGACGGTAACACTGACACCGCCCCCGGACATCAGAAGCCTTTCAGCCGGTCGCGGCTGAACGTCCGCTCCGGTCCTGCGACAAGGGTCGGGCCGCCCGCCGGATCGACGGTCTGGCCCGCCTGGTTGAGCCCGAGATTGATGTCGCCATTGGCCACGGCGCGCAGATACTTGATCGCGTCCTCGTAGCGCTGGCGCTGGTCTTCCATCACGTCGATCTGGCGCAGCGACAGCAGCCGGTACATCGCGATGTTGCAGGCCAGGATGCGCAGCGAGCGCGGCGGCGACTGAAGGGGCAGCCGGTAGCGCCCCTCCAGGTAGCCATCGATCTCGTCCGAGGCATCCTCCAGGGCACGATCGAGCGCCGCCACCTTGATCGTGAGGATCTCGGGGTCGGTGACCTCCACGAGCTGCTGCTCGGAGAAGCGGTCGATCATGTCCTGGGATGTGGCGTAAGCCATGGGTCATCAAGCCTTCGGTTCGGACTTCGTCTCGGTCTTGGCCCCGCCGCGCGCGGCGGCGGCGGGCTTGGCGGGCTCGGCTGCATCGGGATCGTCGATCTCGACCTCGACCACCACGAGGGCGGGCTCGGCCTTGAGCTGGGCGATCTGCGCCTTGGACAGGCTGGCCAGCGGGTGATCGACGGGCGAAGCGCCGTGCTCGATCCCGGCGCGACGGAAGCCGTCGCGGCGGGCGGTGATGCGCAGCGCGGGGATCTTTGCCATGGTGCCTCTCCTTACAGCCATTCGCAGACGAGCAGCTCGGCGGTGCCCCGGTAGACGTTGGTCGCCCCGGTCGCATCGCGCTCGGCGTTCAGAAGCTCCAGCCCGGCCTCTTCCAGCGCGGGCGGCACCACCAAGAGGCGCGGGCGCAGGCCCAGCGGGCGGCCATAGTCGCCCTTCATGCCCATCAGCGCGGTGCGCGCGGCCTTGTAGTTGGTCTTGTCCAGCGGCTGCTTGCTGCCATAGGCGAACTGCCAGAAGCCGAAGCCCACGTTCGAGCGGCCGTCGACGCCGTAGCGGAAGGACTTGCGCATGAAGACGTTCTCGTCCTCCTCGCGATCCTGGCGCACGAAGTTGTAGTCCTTGCGCACCTGGTAGAGGATCGGCTTGAGCGCGCGGCTGTCGTCGATCAGGAACCAGGCATCGCCCGAGCCGCCGCCGGTGTTGGACACCGAGGTGACCTTGCCGTCCTCGTCGAGCACCGGGTGATCGGTGTCGAAGAAATACTGGCCATCGTAGCAGGCGGTCGAGAAGCCCTGACCCAGCAGGCTGAAGACCAGCTGGTTCGGATGCGCCGCCGTCGAGCGGCCCATTTCCTCGAAGAGCGGCGAATAGACGCCATAGGTGTCGTCCTCGATGTCGTCGCGGCTGACCTCGATCGTGCTTTCCCAGGACTTGTTCTTGATCGAGTAGTCATGCGCCTCGATCGACTTGATGACGCGGTCCCCGATCCACTCGCGCAAGTTGGGCGTCTGGCCGAGCCAGGCGTATTTTTCCTCGCGGGTGGTGGACGGAACGCGCGTGGCAACGCGGCTCCACTGCGGGTCCGCCTGGCCGAGGCCGCGCTGGAAGGCGGCGCTGTAGCCCGTGAACAGGCGGTCAAGATTGGCCTGATTGATGATCATGTGTAGCCTCCTTAGCCGATCGAAACCCAGACGCCGTGTGCATCGACGTCCATGATGCGCCCGGCTTTCGAGCGCGAAGCGGTGCCATCGGTCTTGGCAACCGTCTGGTCATCCACGATCCAGGCATCTGCGCCGACATCGGCCAAGGTGATCTCGTCGGCCCCGGCGGAATTGGCGAAACGGAACACGCCGGTGCGCACCGGCACAGTCACGTCGCCCGCGCTGCCGCCGCTGTTGTCGGCATGGGCATCGGCCCGGCCGACCGCGACCAGCCCGATACCGGTGGCACCGGGCTTGGCGACACCGGCATCGAGCACCACCAGCGAGCCCGCGAAGATGCGGGTCGCGGCGGCCACCGGGAACTGGAAGTCCTTGCCCGAGCGTTCGGGCGTGTTGCGATCCTTGGTCAGCGCGGCCATCAGACAGCCTCCTTCTTGCGCATGGCGGTGAACTCTTCAGGCGTCAGGCCCATCGCGGAGCAGACCGCCAAGTCGTCGGCATCGAGGGTGCCGTTGTCGGTCTCGACCTTGGCCCCCGGCTTCGCGCCGGGCATCAGGATCGCGGGCTGGCCTTCGAGGAACTTGGCAAAGCCCTCGGGGTCCTTGGCGTGATAGGCCACGGCCCAGTCGCGGTTCGCGGGCGGCACCTTGCCGCTCTTGATTGCCTGGTCGACCACGCCAGCGGCGCGCTCGTCCATCAGCGTCTTGACCTGCGCCTGCAGGCTGGTGACCACCTCGATCGGGGCGAACTTGTTGGGATCGGGCGCGCCCGCATCCTTCTTGCCCAGGGCGGTGACGGCCGCCTGGACGGCGGTCGCGGTCGCGGCGGGATCCTCGGCGGGCTCGACACCCGCCGCCTGGGCCATGGCCGCGATGGCGTTGGCGGCGGCATCGGCGCTGGTGGCCAGCGCGGTCACGCCCGACACCACGGCCGCGCGATCACTGTCCTTGGGCAGGCCGAGGGCGGCCGCCAGTTCTGCAAGAAGCTCTTCCATGTCATCTCCTTCGGACTGGAGCTTGGGTTCCTGAGCGGCAAGCGCCGTCAGATGAAGGTTGGGATTGTTGGTGAGGCCCGCGCGCAGGACGGCCTTGACCTCGCCCTTGCGGGTGTGAAGGAAGACCGGCGAGATGTAGCGATACTCGCGCGCGGCCACGGCCGCCGCACCCTTGTCGGTCCACTGGACCTTGCCCCAGATGCCATCGGCGCGCGCCTCAAGCGCGACGATCCATCCGGCGGCGGGCGCGGTGCCCCCCACATTCTTGACCGCCGACAGATCGGTCTGGTGGTCGTAGTCGATCACGCAGTCGAGGCCGTCGCGGGTCGATGCCGCGATCACCGCCTCGGCATCCTGCAGCACATACGGACCCCGACCATCCCGCCCGGCGAACTGCCCGGCAGGGATCAGATGCACCCATTCCGGGGCCCGCCCCGAAGCGCTCCCCGTCAAAGGGGCGGCATGGGTTGCCAGCATCAAGGTCATCGGTGGTTCTTGCCCTTTTTCGTGACGATCCGGCTTGATTGCCGACCGCTCTTGGGCAAGCTTTAAGGATGCAGGCGGATGGTCACACCCGGACAGATGTCCCCCGCAACCGGACCCGGCGCGGCGCGGGTTGCGGATAGACCCTGCCCCCTTAGATCACGGATCGCCATAGACCCCCCTTAAACGCATTTAAGGCGCGTTTAAGGACTTCGGACGCCCGGAGGGTGCGGACAGGACAGGAGGCCGCTCCACGGCGCTCTGAGCGCGCTCTGGGGCCATATGGGGTTTTGCGCCCCTCACGGGCGCGCCGGACGCATGTCGCGGATCTCGACGCGGCCGTCGCGGGCCTCGACCTCAAGGACATATCCCGCGCCCTCGATCGTGGCCCCGGCCTGCGATGTCGTGACCGCGCCCGCGTCGATCGCCGCCTGGGCGCGCCGCCAGTCCTCGGCCGTGAGCGTGCCCGCCAGGCGCTGCGCCGTCTCGGGCGGAAGCGTCACCGTCTCCAGGCTGCCGCCCAGGCGCTGCCCGCCGGTCGCCACGGGATAGCCCGCGCGCCCCGCGCCGGGCGAGCGCAGGAAGCTGTCGAAGGCCGGGCTGCGGACCAGGCTGGCGATGGTCTCGCGCGCCAGATCGGGCGATGCAGCATCGAGCTTGGCGGCCGTGGTCGCGCGCAGGTGGTCCATGTTGGACCGGCCCACGTTGTAATCGAACCCCGGATCCACGCCACCCGGCACCTGGCGCACCTCGCCGGTGCGCCGGTTCACCCAGGTGCGGGCGGGCGCACTGGGCGGATCGGAAGGTGCCAGGCCGCGCCGGGCGATGTCGCGATCCGAGAGCTGCTGGACCGTGCAGCGGCAGTTCCAGCCATTGGGCGGCGCATGCTGGTTCCACCACGGGTCATCCCAGCGCAGCACCGTGTCGTGCCAGCGCCGGTGCTGGTCGCGCGTCCGGTCATCGAGCACCGCGACATAGCGCAGCCAGGGCCGCCGCTCGGCCACCTGCTCGATGCGTTCCCAGCGACCGGCGGCATAGGCCATGCGCAGGTTCGTGTCGTAGATGATGCGCAGGCGGCGGGGCGAGCCCAGCTGCACATCGCGGGTCTCGCCGGTCAGCGGGTCGGTCATCGCCTGCCGCCCCCACCACCCGCGCTCCTGGAGGAGCGGCGTGAGGCGGCGCTCGAACTCGCGCAGGGTGATCCCCTCGGAGATCGCGGCATCGACGGCGCGCCGGATATCGGTGAGCAGATCGAGGCAGGCAACCTTGGCCACGGTGAAGGCGCGCGAATGCTCGTCGCGCTGCATGTCACGCCAGTCGAAGGTCAGCTCGTAGCCCTTGCGGCGGAACGCCTCGACCGCTTCCTCGGGGGCCAGCGCCGTGAGGTCAATCCCCGCCAATGTCCGCCTCCACCTGGCCTGCCAGCCGCGCGCTGAAGCTGCCGCGCAGAAGCATCTCCTCCAGCGCGGCCGTGTCCATCTCCGCGATGATCGTGGCCAGCCGGCCGCGGAGCTCTTCCAGGCTGCCCGCCTCGTCCATCAGCCGCCGGATCGGGTCGACCATCGGATCGACCACTTCGCGCCAGTCGTCGGCCATGTCGTCGGCCAGGGCGTCGAGCGCATCGGGGGCGGCCGCATGGCAGCTGCATCCGGGCGCATGGCCATGTGCCTGCAGCGCGGGCGGCGGTGCGGCGGGCGGCGGCGCGGCATCGGCGGCACCCATCGGCCGCAAGACCTCGCCATCCTCGTCGGGATCGGGCAGGCCCATGCGGTCGCGCACCACGCTCTGCTCCACCTTCAGCCCCCGGTCGACCAGGAGTCCGAGCGCCTCGGCAAACTGCTTGGTGTCGATCGCCACGGGCAGGCCGATCGAGATCCGGGGATAGCGCTTCTGCGGCCCCCGGTTGAGGTCGATCAGCGGACGGACGATGTCGCGGTTGAGCGCGCTGGCCAGCTGGCGGGCATCGGCGCGCATGATGTCGCGGCGCACATCGTCATGGACGCGCGCGGCCGCCAGCGATCCACCCGAGACCTCGGTGGTGAGCGTCTGGCCCAGCACCGCTTTCGACACCTGCTTGTCGAGCCAGTTGGCCAGCTTCTCGTAGATGTCGGTGCCGGTGCCGCCGCCGGACTTCGCGGCTTCCACGAACTCGATCATCATGTTCGACGGGATGATCGCGGCCGCGTCCGACCCGATATTGGCCACCGCGCGCAGCAACACCTCCTTGTCGGCCTCGGTCGCGCCGCTGTGGTACTTGCCCACGCGCAGCGGCTGGCCATGGACCTCGATATAGGTGATCCAGTCCTTCAGGTCGTAGTTCTTGAAGAGATACGCCCAGGCGGCGGCGCGCGCCAGCCCGCCCCGGATCGGCAGACCCGACTTGGCGGCGGCGAAATGCGTCACATACTTGAAGGGCCACAGATCCTCGGCCCCCGACAGGCCCTTGAGGTAGAGCGTCTCGCCGTCTTCCCGGTCGAACTCGAACCAGCGCTGGTCGCGGCGCTTGAGGCGGGCAGGCCACCATTGCCGCTCGGACATGTCCCAGATGATTTCGGTGACCGAGAAGCCCTTGCCGATCGCGTCGAGGATGTCGAAGACCTCGTCCTCCAGCTCCTCGCGCCGCAGCCAGTCGCGGATCAGGTCCGCGTTCTCGATGTCGGCCGCCTCGTCCGAGGCGCTCTCGACGGTGATCTCCAGCTGCGCCACCGCGCGCTTGCGGGTGCCCAGCACCGACAGATAGTGGAGGTCCTTCTCCTCCATCTCCTCGGCCAGCTCCAGGTAGGCGGTGGCGTCCCCCTGTTCGGCCATGCGCAAGAGCCGCGTGAGCTTGGCGGGCGTGAGCCCCTGAGCCGGGTGCCCCGACAGGATCGAGCGCACCCCCGAGAGCGTCGGCTCGGCCTGCTCCTGCCGCAGGCGCGTCAGATCCACCGGCCGACCATACTGATCCAGAAGCCTGGCCATTACCACGCACCCTTTCTTGCAAAGCGGGCGGTGCCCGCCCGGTCATCATGATCGCGGTCCCCGGCGCGCAGGTCCGAGGCGGCGCGGTAGCCGTAATCGAAGCTCTCGGCCTGGGTCGCCGCGTAAAAATTCATCAGCGCCACGGCGGTGTCGGCATGGCGCTTGCCGCCATCGGTGCCCTTGGTGCGCACGTCGCGCGGAACCTTGCCCACGCCGCCGATCATCGTGATCTGGCGCAGGTCATCGCGCACATCCCGGTCGGCCGGAATGAAGATGGTCCGATCCTCGAAGGCGCTCCTGAAACCGGGCGTGAACTCGCGATGCCAGGCATCGGTGGCGATCAGCTCGGTGATCATGTCGGGGCCGAACTTCTGGCGCGCCTCCTGGGCCAGCGCCATGCCGTTGCCGTTGGCGTCCAGGATGCCCTTCTGGAACCGGGGCAGGCGATCCACGATCCAGTAGAGCGCCTGCTTCTGCTGGTCGTAGGGGCATTGGCGCAGCTCGACGATCAGCGGCACATGACGCGACAGGTCCTGCGCCGTGTATCCGATCACGAAGGACGTGCGGTCCTGGCGCATGCCGAAGTCCTCGCCCAGGGCGAAGGGGCCAAGCTCGGGCGTGAAGGTCTTGATGACCGGCGCGAGCTCGCGCTCCAGCCAGTCCAGCATCTCGGCGCGGCGGTATTGCTCGGGAAGGTCCAGGAAGCCCGTCGAGGGGGCCTCCCAGCGCTTGACCACATAGTCGGCGCGCGATGCGGCCTCGATCCAGGCAAGCGGCAGAAGGACGCCCTCGCCCTCGCGCGGGATCGCATCGAGCTCTTCGCGCATGGCCTCGACCCGCGTCCCGTAGGAGCGGCGCACACGGGCGTACCAGTCGCGCTTGCCCTCGGGCGTGGCCTCCCAGCCCCGGATCAGGCAGACGCGCTCATAGAGCCCGTTCTGGACCGCGTCATCGAAGGTGATCCGGTGGATGCGGTAATCATAGCGCCCCTCGCGGGTCTCCTTGATCAGCTCATTAAAGGGGTTCAAAGCCCCGTTATGGGTCGAGATAATGCGGATGACGCCGCCCCAGATCAGCAGCGCGTTGCAGGCGTCGATCACGGCCGCCACGTTGCGGTGGAAGGCCGCCTCGTCGATCACCACCCGACCCTGAAGACCCCGGATGTTGGCGGGGTTCGACGACAGTGCCGCGATCTGGAAGCCGCTGGCAAAGCGTATGCGGTAGGAATTGATGAACCGGCTGGTCCCGTCCGGCTGCTTGTCCTCGAACAGGAACTCCTCGATGTCGACCAGCTCGCGCGCGATCGACTTGGCAAAGCGCGCGCAGACCGAGATGAACTCCAGGCCCTTGTCCTTGGTGTCCCCGATATACCAGGTGTGATCGCCCCCGGCCGCGCGCGAGGCGGCCGCGATCAGGGTGCTGTCCAGCGCCTCGGCAAAGGTGACGCCCGTCCGGCGTCCCTTCTCGGCCAGCTTGAGCGGCGACTGATCCTCCACCCAGGCGCGCTGATGCGCCATGAGGATACCCTCGGCCAGCGGGTCGAGGTCCTCGGGCGGCAGCATGCCGGGGATCTGGTCATCGACCGGGCTGCGCGGTGGTGCGTCATGGATGCTCGGAAGCTCGGCCATCAGCTTGCCCGGCCCACGCCCAGGAAGCCGCGCCGCAGCTCGGCCAGCCGCTCGGGCGACAGGCCCCGCTCGCCCGCCTCTTCGGCGGCGGCGACAGCCTCGTCCAGCTTGCGGGCAAACTCCTTGCGCACGAGCGTCTCGCGATCGACGTCCTGCTTCGATGCCTGGACGAGCTTTTGCAGGGCTGTTGCCATCTGCATCGCCTCGCGCGGCTCGAACTCGGCCCGCTCGCCCTCCTCGGAGATCATCAGCCGGGTGACCAGGCTGTGCATCAGCTCGATGTTCATCTTCGCCGCGCGGCTTTCGGGCGCATCGCCATACTGGCGGACCAGCGCCTCGGCAACCGCGCGCGATCGCCTGATCTCGTCCCCGATCTTGTCGAGCTGCTTGACGTGGCGGCCAAGTGCCGAGCGCGAGACATCGACATCGAGCTCGCGCAGCTTGGACAGGATTTCGTCGATCGTGCGGCCCTGGCTGCGCAGATCGGAGATCAGCTCGCGCAGCTCACCGGGCAGGCGCTGGATCGTGGAGGGTCGGGCCATGCTTACCTCCGCGCATCCGGGACCTTGATCCCTTCGACCTCGATGTCGCCGCTCACGACATAGCCGCCGCGCTCGGTCAGCTCGACCACGAGGAGCGTGTCCTCAAGCCAGTCGAAGGCCAGCAGGTGGCGGGCATGCAGCCATTCGAGATCGGCGCGGATCACGTCGCGGGTCACGCCCTTCACGGGGCGGAAGCCCTGCCGGACGCCCTGGTAGACGATGTCCTCGCTGGCGCTGCCGCCGATCTCGGACAAGAGCTGCATGATGAACAGCCTGCGGTGCTCCGCGATGAAATCCCTGTAGCTCACTTGATGCCCCTCATAAGCCAGTCCTCGATCCGCGCGACGGATTGCGACAACCCGATCAGCTGCTGGGTCTGGACCTTTTCCGCGCCGGTCAGGGCCGCGATCTGCTCCTTGAGACCGGCTAAATCGTCTGCATCCGGCAGATGCTTGATGTCACGCTCCATCAGATCGACGCGCCGCCCGAGCGTGTCGAGCCGTTCGGCCTGGACCGCGATGTCCTCCTTGGTGGCCATCGACCGGGTCGCGGCCCGGATCAGCCAGCCCGCCGCCGGGATGAACACCACGTTGAGAAGCGGAAGCCATTGCAGGATGTACGTCAGATCCATGCCTCACTCCTCGCGCCCGAGATCGTAGGTGCAGGCGGCGGCAAGCCCCCTGATCAGCACCACGCCCGTCTGCACGGACGAAGGGCCGCCATCGCTGACCAGCGAGGCGGCATGGATGCGGGCGGGCTGCTCAAGCCCCTGGCAGATTGCCTCACCGCTCGGACCCGGCATCTCCGCCGGACGAGAAGTCGCGCAACCAGCTGCGAGCACCATCACCGTCAAGTGGCTTGCGATCCGCTTCATCAATTCGTTCCCTTGTTTCGACATAGTTCTGCAGCCGCGCGGCTTCGGCCTTGGTTTCCGCTTCCTTCTGTCCCTCGCGCCGTCCGCTGGTCTTCGCCAGCTTCCAGGTGCCCCCGATGCCCACGATCAGCCCGAGGATCAGGGTGATGATGTCAGGCAGCCAGCTCACGAGCGCGCCCTCCCGAACACCAGCTGGTACTTCGGCGCGCGCCGCTCCAGCCAGGCCCAGAGACCGAAGACCCAAGGCATGACGATCATCGCCAGCTCGACAAGCTGGTCAGGCGCGTCGAGACCGATCCGGGCGACCAGCGCATCCATGTCGATCTGCAGGACATGCGCGACCACCGTCGCGACCAGAAGCAGCTGCGCGTAGAAGGACCGCGCATGCCAGGCGGGAAGTTGGGGAAGGGGCGAGGCGCTCATCACTGATTTCCTTCGAGCCATCGGGTGACGTTGAAGCCGGGGCAGGCTTTGGCGGCGTACTCGTTGTGCCCGCTCACGCGGGTGATCGGGGTGCGCATCGAGATCGCCTGGATCTGCTGCTCCAGCGTGATCCCCTGCCGGGCGGTGAAGTGATCCGAGAAACGGTCGGTGGCGGCGCTGCCGAAGCCGCCGATCAGGCAGATGCCGATCGTGCCGCTGTTGTGACCCTGGACATGCGCGCCGACCTCGGTCTCGGGGCGGCCGGGCAGCATCGAGCCGTCGCGGCCGATGATCCAGTGATAGCCGATGTCGCGCCAGCCGCGCGCCCGGTGCCAGACGCGGATTTCCTCGACCTGCTCGCGCAGGCTGTTGTTGCCCATCCAGTCGGGCCGGGTGGCCGAGGAATGGATCACGATCTCGCGGACAAGGTGGCGCGCGCGGCCCTGGCGGATTTCCGAATGCGCCGAGGGGGCCACCTCGTCGAGGCTGTGATTGCGCTGCGCCTGGAACTGGGCGCGCGCCGCCTGGGTGCGCGGGCCGTCCAGGCCATCGATCGGGCCGGTGTCGAAACCGCTGGCCGCCATGATCGCCTGCTCGGCGGCCATGCGCTGGCGCGCGACATTCCAGCTGGCAGCGCCCGGCACCGCGATCGCGCGCAGCACGTAAAGCAGCGACAGCAGGGCGGCGCGGGTGCGCGACCCCCAGACGCCATCGATCGGGCCGGGATCGTGCCCCAGCGCCTTGAGATGTTTCTGGATGTCGAAGATGGTCATGATCGGGTCAACCGCTGCTGTTTCGCACCCGGCTACCCTGTCATCGCGTGGTGGTCAGTTCCGACCCGGACAGCTGTCCGGGCTCACGCCCGCCATGGCTCAGCTTTCGTCAAAATCGTCTTCGGCGCAAGACTTCTCTTCGCCGTCCAGTATGGAGAACAGGTCCATCTGGGCATCCGACACCCGCGTCCGGTAGCGGCGCACCGTCCTGATGTGGCACCGCAGGGCGCGGGCGATCTGCGCCTCCGAATGCCCCGCCTCCAGCATCTGCATGATCCGGCGCGCCATCTGCTGGCGGCGCCCGCTCAGCCAGAGCGGCACCTCCAGCGCACCGGGACCGAAGCGTTCCAGGATCGATGCGGCGGCCTCCATGCCGACCGATTTGACCAGGACATGCTCCATGTCCAGGGTGCGCCGGATGTAGATCTCCGTGCCGCCGTGATCGCGCGCAAGGCGCGCCGCCGCCTCGATCCCGGCGACCTCGGCCACCTGACGCAAGGTCGGGGGCAGTCCGTCGAAGGGATCGTTGCGGTCATCTCTCATCGTAAAGCCCTGGGTTGATCCCGCGCACGGTATGTACGAGCGATGCCTTGCGCGCCCGCATCCGGTAGGCGACACGCGCGGTCAGCGTCCCCTTGCCGGTGCGCCAAAGCCCCGAGGTCGGGCAGATGCTCCAGCCATTGTCGAGCAGCTCGCGGTGATTGCCGATCAGCGCGGCCGCGATGCGGTCGAACGCCTCGGCATCGATCGTGACCCGGTAGGACCGGCACTTGCGGCGCGTCATCTCGAAGCCCTCCGCTTGGCCAGCTCGCGCCGCTCCCATGCCTTCAGCGCCTCGGTCACCTTGCGGGCATCCTCGGGGGTCAGCCATTCGGGATTACCCACGCCCTCGGGGCGTTCGGCCGAGGCGGTCATCTTGGCCACGAAGGCGCGCAGACCGGCGCGGGTCGGGTTGTCGGGGATCCCGGCGCGGCACATCGCGCCCCAGATCGCAAAGACCTTGCGGACATGCGGCTTGTCGGAGGGCTTGAAGCTGCGCGCGCCATTGCCGCTCTTCGCGCCCCGCGCGCGCAGGGCATCGAGCACCTTGGCGCGGGCGGGCTCGGGCATGGCGCGGATCGACCGCTCGCCGGTCACCTGATGCAGGAAGTCGCGCCAGGTCTCCTCGTCCTCAAGTCCCGGCACCTGGCGGCGGCTGGCATGGATGGCCTTGATCGCGTTGCTCATGCCGCCACCGCCAGCACAAGGATCACCACAAGGAATACCAAGGCGGCCGCCGCCATGCCCGACAGCATCCAGCCATAGCAGCGCGGCGGGCCGAACCGCCCGGCCCAGATCGTGGTTCCGAAGACGACGCCACCGGCCGCGATCGCGGCCAGCGTGACGACGCCCGTCAGGTGGATCAGCTGGTCCATCTCTCGTCTCCCGTGTTGGGCTGGCTCATCAGTGCGGGGGTGCCCTTGGCCCGCAGACCGCGATGCGGTTTCGCCGGTGGTGCGGCCCGCCTTTCGGCAGGCCGCCAGAGTGCAGGGGGTCAGATGTCAGAACCCGAAAGCGGGCCGGAAGCCGATGCTCGTGACCGCGTCCGAACGCGCGTAGAGCAGGTAGAGGGCGAAGACGCCAGCATTGCCGCCGTCGGTCCAGCTGCCCCCACGGATGGCGATCGTCTCGCGATCCTGCCAGCGCCCCCAGGCGTAATCCGGGATGATCGCATCCTCGCGATCGTCCGAGACCTCCGAGGGCAGGAACAGGAGCGACAGGTTGAAGCCCCGGTCCTGCTCGGTGTGCAGATCGGTCGGGAACCCGTCATCCTTGCCCGGCCCATAGGCCACCCCGGTGTTGACCCAGGCATCCGGGCCGGGAAGCAGATCGTGCCAGACCTCGATCACGCCGCCCGAGGTGACCCGCAACCCGTCGACGAACTGCCAGACATTGCCCCACAGATCGTGGATGCCGCGCCAGGCGGCCCCGGTGCTGCCGGTGGACTTCACGCCGTCACCATCGACATTGCCGCGCGCAATGGCGTCCTGCATGTCCGGGGTGCCCATCTCGATCAGCGCCAGCAGCTGGATCGCCGCCTGGTCATAGACCGACCACATGCGCCAGCCCTGGCCGAGCGCCTCGCATCTGCGCCGCGCCTCGTCGATCGTGATCGAGGTCCAGGGCGTCTGCCCTGCCGCCACGCCGATCTTGCCCGCCTTATCGGTTGCGAGATACTTGGCCACCCGCAGCACCGCCACGGCGCGCCCATCGGCGGCCAGAAAGGCCGGGTGCAGGTCGAACCCCTCGCGGGCGCGGGGGCTGACCCACCACAGGCGCTCGTCGCCGCGCGCCTCGAAACGCACCCAGAACTTCGGGATCTCCACCAGGTGCAGGCCCTCATCGGTCACGATGTCGCGCAGGCCACCCCAGATCGGGTGGGTGTCGAATGCCTCGGCAGTCATGGGCAGGGTGTCGCCCTCCAGATCGATCCGCCGCCAGCGGCCCTCGGGGCCAAGGGCGATGCCCACCACCTCGGCGCGGACGATCCGCGCAACCTCGTCCATCGGCACGGGTGTCGCGCCCCGCATCCACCCCGTCGCGCTGTCGGGTCCGTAGGTCAGGGCGGCATCCTGCCCGCTGACAAAGCGCCACATGTCATGGGCATACTCGATCGCCTCGGGCAGCTTCGCGCCTGCCAGCGCCTTGTCCAGAAGCTCGCGGCGCAGTTCGATTTCACTGATGGTCATGATCATTCTCCGATGGTGGTGGCGGGGTGACGGGTCGGGGTGGCCTTGGCCCGGACCTGCCGGACCCAGTTCCGGCAAGCGCCGTAGATGCCGGTGGTCGAGCTGGCGCGCAGGCCGAAGGCCCGCAGGACGCCGCCCTGCCAGTCCTGGTCGAGGCGACCCTTGGGGTCGGCGCTCGTGACCGCCGCCTCAAGGGCAGCGATCGCCTTCTCATAGGCACCGGGGTCATCATGCCGGGACGGCGCGCCCGCCTTCAGAAGCGCGTCCAGCCGGTCGGCCAGCGCGAGCGCGGGGGCCATATCAGTCGCGCGGCCCATCACGCGCTCGCCAGATCGATGGTGATCGGTTCCCAGCGGGCGCGGGGATTGTCGCGGCGATAGAAGCGGACGTATTCCTTGGACCCGATCACGCGGATCGCATCCGACAGGGCGTCCATGGCGGCGCGCCATTCCGGGTCGCCATCCTCGACGCGCATGCGGCGCAACTGGAACAGGGCCGAGCGGTTGATCCGCCCCTCCTTGTCCACCTGGAAGGCATGCTGGATCAGGGCGCGCACCTGCGCGTTCGACCCCTCGGACCAGCGCGAGATGCAGATATCGACCAGCTCCTTGGCGGCCTGCAGCTCGGGGCCGAAGGTGATCTGGTCCTGCACCTGCACCTTGACCTGCAAGGTGCCGTCGAAGCTGGTGAGGGTCACATTGCCCTTGGTCCCGCCCAGGCGGCGGCCGTATTTCTCGTTCATCAGGTCCACGGTGGTGGCGATGTCGTCGAAGGTGTGGCCCCGGAAGCGGCTGATGCGCGCCGAGAGGTCCTCGGCAAAGGCGCAGATCTTGCGGACGGTCTCGTCCATCAGCAGATCCTCGGGCTTGATCGCGTCGATCGGGACCAGACGGCCGCCGGTGTCGCGCATGTACTTCTCGCCCTGCAGCTCGATGATCCCGTCAGACGGGGTGGCCGCTGCGGCCGGGGTGATGTCCTGTTGCTGGTTCATGGCTCTCTCCTTGAAATGCGGCTCGAAGGCCGGTTGCGCGGGGGGTTGAGGGGGATTGATGCGGCTGGCCGACAGGCCGGGCCACGCGGGGGCGGTGCGGGTCCAGGCGGACCACGTTCGTGCCGGGGCGCGGCACATCCGGCAGCGTGACGCTGGCAGGGATGATCAGGTCCTCGATCAGCTCGACCCGGTCGGCCACGTCGCGCAGGATATCGCGGGCGCGCGCGGCGGTCGCCGCATCCACCCGGCCCTTGTCGATCTGGCCCGACAGGCAGGCGACGACGCTGCGGATTTCCTCGGACAGCGCGGCCATCACTCCTGCCCTCCGAGATTGGCGCGTGCCTGGCGCAGGGCGGCCAGCGTGATGTCGCCGCCGCTCGCCATGGCCGCCAGCGCCAGCACCTTGCTGGCCCCGCGCAGCGCGCCGGGCTCGGCCGCGACCTCCTTCAGAAGCTCGATCTCGGGCGATCCCTTCACGCCCCAGGCGGCGGCCAGCGACTTCACGTCGCCCACGGTCGGGCGCGGGATGAAGAGGCGCATGCCGATGCGGCTGAAGATCTGCGCGAACCGCATCGAGCGGTTGCCGCCGGTCAGCCGCGAATAGACCTCGGGGTTGCCCGCGAACACGAGGCCGATGCCGGTCGCGTCATGGATCGCGATGCGCAGCTCTTCCAGCGCGGCGGTGGACAGGTGCTGCGCCTCGTCGATGATCAACAGGCCCCGCGTCCCCTCGATCTTGCGGCGGATGGCGCGGGCGATGCGGCGCGCCCCGCCCCCGGCATCGCGCAGCCCGATCGCCTCGGCCACCTCTTCCAGGGCCGGGACCAGCCCGGCGCTGTCGGGCGACATGGTGGCGATCCAGACCGAGGGGTTGGTGTCGCGGTAATGGCGGAAGGACTTGGTCTTGCCGACGCCGGGGTTGCCGTAGATGCAGACGATGTCGCCCGCCATCTGGGCGTAGCTCAGCGCGTTGACCACCTTCTCGGCCGAGGGCGAGCGGAAGAACTCGGGCGGCTCGGGCATGGCGCTCGATGCGGCCTCGCGGCGCTGGCGCGCGGTCAGCCAGTTCTCGATCCGCGCCTCGACCTCGTCGTTGTTGCCCGCATACTTGCCCTGCAGCCACTGGTTCAGCGCCGAGGGCGAAATGCCGATCTCGCGGGCGGCGGCGGCCTGCGACAGGCCATCGGTGTTCATCTGGGCGCGCATGCGGTCGCGCAGGGGCAGCCGGTTGGTGACGTATTCCTCGTCCGGCTCGGCGGTCATCTGGACAACTTGGGCATTCTGGGTCATCCTGAAGGTCTCTCCTGTTTTGCCTGTTTCAGGGGTTCGGCCGGGCGGTGTGGCGCACCACCGGCCGTTTCATTCGGCGGGCGGCAACCCGTTGCGGGCGCGGACGCCTGCTAGCGCCCGCCTCATGAATTCGGCTTGTTCATCATCATCCTCGGCCAGTTCGCTCGGCCGCTGGCGCGCCGCCATGGCCGCGAAGTCGATCACGCCGGGCGCGACCTTGGGCTGCTCGGCATCGCGGGCGGGATCCGGCATCTGCCGGAAATGCGCCGCGACCACGGAACTCGCGGGGGCTGCGGGCGGATCGCCCGCCTCCTCGGCGCGGGCGCGCACGGCCTTGCCGTAAAGCTCCTCGCGCTCCAGCTTCGACATGCGCGTGGTGGCCTCGGCCTGCTTCTTGGCAGCCTTGATCATGCGGGCGCGGTTCTTGTTCCACTCGCGGCCCTTCTCGGTGTCGTTGAAGGCGGTGCTGGTCATGTGGTCGGCCTCGAACAGGTACCGCCCGTCCAGGCTGTAGACATGGATCCCGGCATGCAGGTTCTCCGGGTCGAAATGCGCCACCACCTTGCGGCCCGCCAGCGCAGCGCTGGCCTCGGTCCAGTAGCGGTTCTTGGCATGCGCCCCGCGCCCTGCATTGATCGCTATCTCGCCGGTCTGGCTGACACTGACCACCTCGCGCACCATCAGCAGAAGGCGGCGCTGGCGCTCGGAAAAGCGGCGGAAGGTGATGCTGGCGGTGGCCTCCTCCCATGCCTGGTCGAAGCTCAGAATGCCCCGGCAGGCGGTGGTGCGGCGCTTGGTCTGGGCGTTGTGGCGCGCGACCTCGTGCTCGATCACGGCGCGCAGCTCCTCGTAGGGGATCGCGGTCGCCTTGCTGTAGCCCCGGTCGATCAGCGACGGGTGGGTTGCGACCTTGTCATGCAGGCCGCCGATGCCGAAGGCGCGCTCGATCGGCTTGGCGCCGGGGTTGCCGGTCTCCTTGTCGGGGTTGGTGAAGCGCGGCTCGATCCCCAGCGCGATCAGCAGGCCGACGCCATCGTGATCGCCCTTCTTGAAGCGGCGGCGGTTCTCGGCCCCGGCGGTCATCAGCTTGTTCGCGGCGACCCGCGTGTTGTCGATATACATGACCGTGGGTGCGCAGACCCCGGTCAGGTCATAGGTGGCCAGCCGGAACAGGTCGGTGTTCTCGGTCTTGCCCAGCCGCCAGGCAAGAATGCGGCGGGTGCGCAGGTCCTGGAAGAACCAGGCGGTGGCGGTATTGAGGATCTCGCCATCGGGGAACTCGACCCAGAGCTTGTCGAACTTCAGGCCGTCGCCGTTGACCGCCTCGCCTGCGGCAAAGACCGTCTCGTCGCGGCGCTGCTTGGGCAGGCGGCGCGCCAGCGCCTCCATGCCTTCGCGCATCAGGACCACACTCAGCGGGTCGATATCAGTCTCGACGCGGCGCTCCAGGGTCTTGGCACTGGGGATCACCCAGCCCTCGATCGCGGCGATCTCTTCGAGGCGGCGATAGGTGTCGGCATGGCTCGGGCCGCGCCGGGTCAGGTATTGGCCCAGGTACCAGTCCCAGGCGCGCGGATCGCATTCGGCGCGGTCGGTCTTGCCGACATGGCGCGGGGCCAGCGCGGGCAGCCAGTTGCGCCGCTCGACCCCCTTCACCATCCGCACCCAGCGGCGCACGGTGGCGGGGCTGACCTCGGCATCGGCCGCGACCATCTCGACCGCCGACACCCGGCCCACGCCGCCATCGACCAGCGCCTCGACCGCCGTCAGAACCTTGAGCCGGAACGCGGCCTTGTCTTTAAGGGTCTGCGACAGCTGATCGAAGCTCGCCCATGCCTCGTCCTGCGGGATCTCGGTCGGGGCCGCGCTTGCCGCAGGCTTGCGGTGGCGCAGCAGATAGGCCGCGCGCGCCCGGTCGGGCAGGCTGGAATAGTGGTATTCAAGGCCGCCGCCACGCCCCTGGCGCTTTTGGCTTTTCCAGCCCTCGCGCTTAGCACGATCAATCAAACCGACCTTAGATGTCGGAAGGTCTGGAAGCCCTTGGGATGACCAATCAGCTGCGGTGCGCCACTCGATCATGCCCGGCGCCTCCGCAACCGGACCGGGTGCAGGCGCTTGAGCTCGGCGCGGCGCGCGCGCAGCTCCTCGATCTCCTGGTCGATGAAACCCACCTCGGCCGCAACGGCCTCCTCGCCCACCAGAAGGCGGCAGCCGACCTTCTCGGCCACCAGCGCCAGCAGGTCATAATCGCGCGTGGCCAGGATCATCGCGACCAGCCGCACCACGGAAATCTGATGCGTCTCGCGGCTCTCGGCCGTGTAGGCATCCAGCATGTTCTTGGAAATGTCGTCGCCCAGCATCTCGCTCATCTTCGCGGCCACCTCGTAGCGCGACAGCGGCTGCTCCTTCAGGCTCTGGCTCAGCGCCTGGCGCAGTTCATGATCGAAACCGGCGATCGATCCCGGCCGCACATCGGCGGGGGTCGGGACCACGAAATAATCGTCAAAGGACATCTGGCGGTCATCATTGCCGCCCCGGTAGGCCCGGCGTTTAGCCATGACCGCCCTCCACAGATTGCCGGGCGGGGCGCGCGCTCTCGCGCCGCTCGCAGCCGGGGATAACGTATTGCAGGCCGACCTCGGTCTCCTCGACCGGCCACGACGCGGGCGGATACCCGCCCTGCGCCGCATGGGTGCCAGCCCCTTCGCCACGCCGCCCATCGGGCTGCGGGGTCGCGATCTGCGCAAGGAAGGGGCTGGCGGCCATCATTCGAACACCATCGCGGCGACAAGGCCGATCCAGAGCATGCCGAACAGGCAAAGCGCCCCGATCAGATCCCCGATCCAGTGATCGTCCAGCCGCCGGGCGGCCCGGATCAGCCAGCCCCAGCCCGCGCGCAGGGAGGAGGAAGCGCGCGGGCTGGACGGCTCACACGCTGCGACGGTGGCAGCCGGAGCGCGGAGAACCCCGCCCGACCGGCCCGGCGCGCTTTGCGCTTGGGGCTCGGCCAGGCGGCCCTTACCATCGGAAGCGCCAACAACCGGATGGAGGGATACAATGGAAGAACGCAACAAAGGACTGGAGGCGCGTGTCAGGCCCACCTCGGCGGCGGCCTGGGCGGTGGTCAGCCGCTCGTCCAGCCAGACGCGCCGGATGGCGGCTGCGGGGATCTGCTTGCCGGTCAGCATCACGCGCCCGCCTTGCGCTTGGCGGCCTTGAAGCCCAGCGTGGTGCTGGCCGCGATCTCGATTGCCTCGCCGGTGGCGGGGTTGCGCCCCATCCGCGCGGCACGGTGGCGCGGCGCGAAGGTGCCAAAGCCCTGCAGCACCACGCTGCCGCCCTGGTCCGTCGCTTCCTGCACGGCGCGGGCGAAGGCGTCGATCGCGCGCCCGGCCTCGGCCTTGGTGATCCCGGCGCTCTCCGCCATCGTCTCGGCCAGCTGGCCCTTGTTGATCCGGTTCATCGGTCTTCCTTTCAAGATTGAGAGGGCGGAAAGAGGATGGTGAAGGTGACCGACACGCCCTCGTCGTCGGCCAGAAACGCGACGTCGAAATCGTCACCCCCCCCCGCCGCTTTTGCGGCGGCGATGGCGGCGTCGATCGCGATCTTCCACACGGTCAGGTCCGTGCGCGTCATGCTGTTGAAATCCGGGGTCCCCATGTCGCACCTCATCCCAGCGCCAGCCAGAGCGCGGCCACCGGCAGTGCGCCCATCGCGGTGAAGACGAAATCCATCCATTCGACGCGGCCGTATCCCAGCGCGTCGATCCCCTCCTTGGCGGCCCCCGCCAGCGCGGCGGACCCGAAGGCCAGCACCACGGCGGCGGTGCCGTCCAGCCCCGCCCAGCTCGCACCAAGCGCGCTCAGCGCGGCGATGGCAGACCCGGCGATCAGGTGCTGTTTCTTGTCGGGGGCCATGTTCATTCCCCCGCCGCTTTTTTACGCTGACAGTGTGTGCGTTCCGGGTTAAACTTCACCCGCCCGAACAGCAGACGGTTCGGCAACCCGTCTTCGCCGTAGCGGTCGGGCCAGATCTCCTGCGGCTCCACGCCCAGGTGATCGGCCACCAGCCGCTCGATCGCGGGCCACGGGCGGCGCAGCACCTGGCGGACTGCGCTGACCCCGTAGCCATGCTGGCGCGAGAGCTCGGCCATCGACGATCCCTTCATACGGATCGCGGCCTTGATCTCTTCGGGGTGCCACCCGCGCGCCTTGCGGGCAATCCGTGCAGGCTTCGCCATGTGCCTGTGCTCCTCTTCCATCTTGCCCCTTCGGACGGCCATCCGGGCGGGCAGAACTCGCGGTGTAAAAAATGACCTTACGGACATACATTCGCACGAACATTCCAATGAGGCAAGCACGTTTGTGCCCTTTACGGTTCAAAAGTCCCGGACTTTCGTTCCGAATCACGCGCAGATCTATAAATGAATGGAAAAACAATGCCTTGTGAGAACCGTAAGGATCGAGCGGAATTGTTAAGCTGGGCCTTACAGTTATGAGCGACAACGATAAGGCCGATCCCGCCTTCGCGGCGCGGATAAAACGATTGTGCGAAATGGTTGGGGGCGCTTCAGCCTTGGCACAAAAGTCCGGCCTGTCCCGCCGGGTTATCGACAAGTATGTGGCGGGCGGGTCTGATCCGTCGCGCCAGAGATTGGTGTCGCTGGCTGATGCAGCCGGGGTCTCCGTGCAGTGGCTGGCCACCGGGCATGGCTCGCCCTCGGGCGCGCCTCAACCCATCGCGCCACCGGGCGCGGTCACGCCCGAGTTCGACCAGGACTTCGCCCTGATCCCGCGCTACGAGGTCAACCTCTCGGCCGGTCCGGGCCTCGTGCCCGCGCATGAGGATGTTGAGGAAAGGCTCGCCTTTTCAAGGGCATGGCTGCGACGCCAGCGCATCAATCCTGATCGGGCCGGACTGGTCCGGGTGCGCGGCGACAGCATGGCCCCCACCGTCCCGGACGGCGCGTTGGCACTCGTCAACACCGCCGAGGCCCGCGTCGATCGCGAGGGCATCTATGCCTTCAGCCGCGAGGGCGAGGCTTACATCAAGCGCCTCGTGCCCTTGGCACCTGGCCCAGGTGGCGCGCCCACCTCGATCGTCATCATCTCCGATGGCGGCAGCTTCGCGCCCGAGTTCGTCACCGGCCCCCAGCTCAACGAGCTGCGCATCGTCGGCCGGGTGCGGTGTATACTGGTGAACATGTGACCGCGCCTCGACCCCGGTTTAAACGCTGTTTTAAACGCCCTTGAACGCCCGGCCCATTGCGCAATCCATGTGTCTCAACTCCCTCGACCCGCCTCGATTGTGCAAACCGTCCTGCGCCGCACGCTCATCAGGCCAGACCGTTTAAACCCTTGATAACCGTGATCTATCCCGCCCCGTCCCGATACATCCAAGATGATCCCGGTCTGATCAATCCATCTGTCTGATTACAGTCATCTCCACCCTCGCCGCCATCGCCGCCACCGGCGGGCTGATGGCCCTGTTCGCGCGGGGTGGCGGGGCGGAGGATGCGCCATGACGGGCCTGCAGGACAGTTGGGTCTACCTCAGTTCGACGCCGCTCTTTCACCTGACTCTCACCCTGATCGCCTTCCAGGCCGGAGACGTGCTGAGCCGCCGTTTCAACGGCACGCCGCTGCTGAACCCGGTGCTGATCGGGGTGCTGATCGTCGTCGCCGTGCTGCTGCTGACCGGCACGAGTTACGCCACCTATTTCGAGGGCGCGCAGTTCGTGCATTTCCTGCTCGGCCCCGCCACCGTGGCGCTTGCGGTGCCACTCTACCGGCAGTTCGCATTGGTGCGCCGCTCGGCTCTCGCGCTCGCCGCCGCGCTGCTTGCCGGCTCCGCCAGCGCCGTGGTCGCGGCGGTGGGGCTGGGCCATGTGCTGGGTGCGAACGAAGCGCTGCTGGCCTCTCTCGCCCCGAAGTCGGTGACGGCACCGGTGGCCATGGGCATCGCCGAACAGATCGGCGGCGTGCCTTCGCTCACGGCTGTCCTGGTGCTGGCCACGGGAATCACCGGGGCGATGTTCGGCCCGCTGTTGCTGGATCTGCTGAAGATCCGCGCCCCCGAGGCGCGCGGGCTTGCCCTCGGCACCGCGAGCCACGGCATCGGCACCGCCCGCGCGCTGCAGGACAGCGAAGCCGCCGGCGCCTTCTCGGGCCTCGCCATGGGGCTCAACGCACTGGCCACGGCGCTTCTGCTGCCGATTTTCTGGGCCATTGCCTTCTGAGGACGCACGGCACGAAGCGCAAAGCCGCTCTGTGTGCCAGGTTGCGCAACAAAACATATCGGGGCGGGAAGGAAAGCGCGGGTGGTACTCCGTAGGGGAATCGAACCCCTCTTTCCAGGTTGAAAACCTGGCGTCCTAACCGATAGACGAACGGAGCAACCTTGCCGCGTGGGGGGCTTCTACGCAAAGCAGCGGGCGGGTGCAAGAGGTTGGATGCAACTTTTTCGCACCGGCCGGCAATTGCCGAAACCCGCCCCTTTCGGATTGCGGGCGGGCAGCCTTTTCAACGCGCGAAGGGCGGCGGGCAACTCTCGGCGGCTGGGGTCAAAGACCCGCAGGACAGGGCATTCGCGCCCGGCGTCGTCTGCGCCGCCATCGCCGTCAGAAGCGCCAACCCGGCCAGCGTGACAGCCAGCCGCTGAAGCGTCGTCAGATGGATTCTCACCATGTACATCACCACGTCACCCACGTTTCACCACTCACCAAACATCGTGAATGTAACACTTGTTGCACCCGCGCCGTGATCCCGGCGTGACCCGGGCGTGATGTTCTTGAACTGTGCCTCCCACTGCCCCGGATCAAGCGCGCGCCCTCGCACGGGCGCCGGGGCGGCAACCGGCAGAGCCGCAACTGCACGAATCGTGGGCGCATTGCCTTCAAAACGGGCGGGATGCAGGCACTTGGACGCCGGGGCCGGCTGTGCCATGGATTGACGGCAGGAAAGCTTCGCAACGGGCGCACGAAATGTGGGAGGAACCGGTGATGCGATTTCGCCGCTACGCGATCTACTACACGCCCGAAACGGGGCCGCTGGCCAGTTTCGGCGCCACCTGGCTGGGCTGGGACAGCGCCGCCGGCCGCCGCGTGGCGCACCCGCCGGCGATGGGGCTGCCGCTGCCGGTGGAAAAACTCACCGAGCGCCCGCGGAAATACGGCTTTCACGGCACCCTGAAACCTCCGTTTCGGATGGCGGACGGGCAGGACGAGGACAGCCTGATCGCGGCGCTCGAAACCTTCGCGCAGAGCGCCGCGCCGGTGTGGATCGATGCGCTCGAACTCGCGCGGATCGGCGGGTTCGTCGCACTGGTGCCCAAGGGCGAGAAGGCCGGGCTCTCGGATCTGGCCGCGCGCGTGGTCACGGAGTTCGACGGCTTCCGCGCGCCGCCCACGCCCGAGGAACTGGCCCGCCGCCGCAGCGCCGGGCTCACGCCGGCGCAGGATGTGCTGCTGGCCCGCTGGGGCTATCCCTACGTGATGGACGAGTTCCGTTTTCACCTGACCCTGACCTCCCCGATGCCCAAAGACGTCGCGGAGGCCGTCCGCAGGGCACTCACGCCGATCGTGGCGCCCTTCCTGCCGATCCCCTTCATCGTGGCGCAGCTGACCCTGCTCGGCGAGGCGGAGGACGGGTTCTTCCATGAAATCAAGCGGTTCGATCTGACGGGGTGACGCAGCGGCAATCCGGCGCGATTCCTTCAACGAATCCAGTCGAATAACCCAAATTCGAACGCTTCATGCCATGTTCCGGCCAAGATCGGATGCGCATGATGCACCCATCGTGACCCCGTTTCTTTCGGATGCCGCCATGCCCGACTGGATCCTGTTTTTCGCCACCGCCCTTTTCGTCGCCATGCTGCTGTGCCGGCTGGTGGCGACCTTCCTGCCCCGCTGCGCCCTGACCCGGATGATGGAAAACGGCCTGCGCGGCAGCGCGGACCCGAGCCTGCGCCGCAGCTTCCGCGCCTGGAACATCCAGAGCCCCGACGGGCGGGGCTGAGCGGGCGCCCCGGCTTGTAACGTCTTTTCCACAGTCCGCGCGCAGGTCGCGGGATTGTCGCCTTGCACCTTGCCCATGCCGCGTAAAGCCATGACTATGTGCCCGGCAGACGCAATTCAGAATGGGAAGGTTTCAGGCATGGCGAAGGTGCGGAAAGAGATCATCATTCGCCACAGCTCGCGTATGGCGAACCGGATGTTGCAATATCTCGTTGCGATGGAGTTGCAGCGCAAGTTCCCTGACTACTTGGTCTGCCGTTTCGACATCCCGGAATGGGGGCTCAAGGGCCCCGAAGCGATGAACCGCCGCCATCTGGTGCCGAAGATAGACGTGCAGCGCTACGACACCGTCTTCATCGAGGAAGCCATGGCGGCAGGCCACCTGGACAGAATCTTCATCAAGAGCGTCTGCGGCAACATGGCGGCGCTGCCCAGCCGGGAATTCGCCAACAGCCTGTTCGACGCCAGCCACGTAGCGGCCTACGAGACCGGCGACGACGACATCGTGATCCACGTGCGGCTTGAGGACATTCTGGAACCCGGCCGCCACCAGCACTACGGCCCGCTGCCGCTCGGCTTCTACGAGCAGGTGATCCGCGACAGCGGCAAGCGCCCGGTCTTCGTCGGGCAGATGGGCAGCGACTGGTATTCCGACATGCTGCGCGCCGCCTTCCCGGATGCGCTGCTGCTCGAAGGCGGCAGCGTTCTGCATGATTTCGAGACCATCCGCCGCGCCAAGCATATCATCCCCGCGATCAGCACGTTTTCATGGATGGCCGCCTGGCTGTCGGAGGCGACATCGATCCACTACCCGCTTTCGGGCCTTTTTCACCCACTGCAACGCCCGGGCATCGACATGATGCCCCGCAAGGATCCGCGCTACCGGTTCTACCTCTTCCCAGAACGGCTCTGGATGGCCACGCCGGAGCAGCAGCAGGAACTGCGCGCGCCCTTCGAGGCCCGCCCCCTCGGCCCCGAAGAGGTCGAGGCGTTGCACGCGCAATCCGCCGCGCTCTGGGCGCCGAGGCTCGAGGCCTGGCGGCGGGAGTTCTCAGAAGCCATGGCAAGGTTCAACGCCGACCGCGCGGCCCGGGTGGCCTCGGCGGCGGAATGACCCCTCCCCTTCCCCGCCGGCCCGAACCGGCGTTTGACGAGTAACCACAGAGGCAGAGCATTGAGCAAAACGGCATTGATCACCGGCATCACCGGGCAGGATGGATCCTACCTGGCGGAATTCCTTCTGGAGAAGGGCTATGAAGTCCACGGCATCAAGCGCCGGGCTTCGCTGTTCAACACCGACCGGATCGATCACATCTACCAGGATCCCCACGTCAGCAACCCGCAGCTGCGGCTGCACTACGGCGATCTGACCGACACCTCCAACCTCACCCGCATCATTCGCGAAACACGGCCCGACGAAATCTACAACCTCGGCGCCCAGAGCCACGTGGCGGTGAGCTTCGAGGCCCCGGAATACACCGCCGACGTGGACGCGATCGGCACCCTGCGCCTCCTGGAGGCGGTGCGCTTCCTCGGGCTTGAAAAGACCACCCGCTTCTACCAGGCCTCCACCTCGGAGCTCTACGGGCTGGTGCAGGAAACCCCGCAGACCGAAACCACCCCCTTCCACCCGCGCTCGCCCTACGCGGTGGCCAAGATGTATGCCTACTGGATCTGCGTGAACTACCGCGAGGCCTACGGGATGTATGCCTGCAACGGCATCCTCTTCAATCATGAAAGCCCGCGCCGCGGCGAAACCTTCGTGACCCGCAAGATCACCCGCGGCATGGCCAATATCGCCCAAGGGCTGGAAGACTGCCTGCACATGGGCAACATCGATGCCCTGCGCGACTGGGGCCACGCCAAGGATTACGTGCGGATGCAGTGGATGATGCTGCAACAGGACACCCCGGAAGACTACGTGATCGCCACCGGCAAGCAGTATTCGGTGCGTGAGTTCGTGCAGTGGACGGCCGCGGCATTGGGGATCACGCTGGAGTTCTCCGGCACCGGGGTGGACGAGATCGCGACCGTGGTCCAGGTCGAGGGCGACATGGCCCCGGCGGTGAAACCGGGCGACGTGATCCTGCGCATCGATCCGCGCTATTTCCGCCCCGCCGAGGTGGAAACGCTGCTGGGCGATCCGAGCAAGGCCAAGCGCCAGCTGGGCTGGGAGCCGCAGATCACCGCGCAGGAGATGTGTGCCGAGATGGTGGCCGAGGATCTGAAGACGGCGCGCCGCCACAGGCTCCTGCGCGAGCACGGGATGGATCTGCCCGTCTCGATCGAGAACTGAGGAGGCCGGGATGCGGATTTTCGTTGCGGGCCATCGCGGCATGGTGGGCGGGGCGATCCTGCGCCAATTGGAGCAGGCAGGAGCCCACGAGGTCATCACCGCCGGGCGCGAACGGCTCGACCTGCGCGATCAGGCCGCCGTCCATGCCTTCCTGAAAGCCGAAAAGCCCGATGCGGTGGTGCTGGCCGCCGCCAAGGTGGGCGGCATCCTCGCCAACAACAGCTACCCGGCGGATTTCATCGGCGAGAACCTCTCGATCCAGCTCAACGTGATCCAGGGGGCCTTCGCCGCCGGGGTGGAGAAGCTGCTCTTCCTCGGCTCCTCCTGCATCTACCCGAAGATGGCGGAGCAGCCGATGCGGGAGGACGCGCTGCTGACCGGCCCGCTGGAGCCCACCAACGAGCCCTATGCCATCGCCAAGATCGCCGGCATCAAGCTGTGCGAGAGCTACAACCGCCAGCACGGCACCGATTACCGCTCGGTGATGCCGACCAACCTCTACGGCCCCGGCGACAACTTCCACCCCGAGCATTCCCATGTCATGCCCGCCCTGATCCGCCGCTTCCACGAAGCAAAACGGGACGGGCTTTCGGAAGTCGTCATCTGGGGCACGGGCACCCCGCGCCGCGAGTTCCTGCACGTGGACGACATGGCGGAAGCCTCGCTTTTCGTCATGGATCTGGCGCCCGAGGTCTACGCCGCCAACACCGAGCCGATGCTCTCCCACATCAACGTGGGCACGGGCACCGATGTCTCGATCCGGGAACTGGCGGGAATGGTGGCCGAGGTGGTTGGCTTTGAAGGCGCGATCACTTGCGACACCTCCAAGCCCGACGGCACCCCGCGCAAGCTGATGGACGTGAGCCGGTTGGCCGCCATGGGCTGGCGCGCGCGGATCGGGCTGGAGGAGGGCCTGCGCGAGACCTATGCCTGGTTCCTCGCGCAGGAGGGAGCCCTGCGCGGCTAAAGCGCCTCCGAAAGCCTTGAAACAGCCGATTTACGTTCGGTCACCCAGCCCCCTTGCGCTTGACCCGGCCTGACACATGGTGTGGATTGTCCTGCACCACGCAGAGAGAGGCTTCCATGGTACACGCCGCGATCACCGGCACGGGGCTGTTCACGCCCGAGCTTGTCATCACCAACGACGAACTGGTGGAGACCTTCAACGCCTACGCCGAGCGCTACAACAAGGAGCACGCCGCGGAGATCGCCGCCGGCACGCTGGAGCCCAAGGCACCCTCCTCTTCGGAATTCATCTTCAAGGCCTCCGGCATCGAGCAGCGCTACGTGATGGACAAGGCCGGCATTCTCGACCCCGAGATCATGCACCCGACCCTGCGCCAGCGCAGCGACGACGAGCCGAGCATCATGGCCGAGATGGGCGTGGACGCCTGCCGCAAGGCGCTGGCCCAGGCGGGGCGCGAGGCCCAGGAGGTGGACGCGGTGATCTGCGCCGCATCCAACCATGAACGCGCCTACCCGGCCATCGCCATCGAGATCCAGAGCCTGCTGGGCACCAAAGGCTTCGCCTTCGACATGAACGTGGCCTGCTCCTCGGCCACCTTCGGCATCCAGGCCGCCGCCGACATGATCCGGGCCGGCTCGATCCGCTCCGCCCTCGTGGTGAACCCGGAAATCTGCTCCGGCCACCTCGAATGGCGCGACCGGGACTGCCATTTCATCTTCGGCGACGTCTGCACCGCCGTGCTGCTGGAACGCGAGGAAGACGCCAAGGGGCCGCATTTCACCATCCGCTCCACCCGCTGCGCCACGGAGTTTTCCAACAACATCCGCAACAACAACGGCTTCCTGCGCCGCACGCGCCCCGACGGAATGGCGGATCGTCGCGACATGCAGTTCATGCAGAACGGCCGCAAGGTGTTCAAGGAAGTGCTGCCGATGGTGTCGGCCCATATCCTGGGCCACATGGCGGACGAGGGCGTGGCGCAGGGCGATCTGCGCCGGATCTGGCTGCACCAGGCCAACAAGACGATGAACGATTTCATCGGCAGGAAGGTTCTGGGCCGCGAGCCGGAACCGGGCGAGCAGCCCAACATCCTGCAGGATTACGCCAACACCTCCTCGGCGGGCTCCATCATCGCCTTCACCAAGTATTCCGAGGATCTGCAACCCGGCGACGTGGGGCTGATCTGCTCCTTCGGCGCGGGCTACTCGGTGGGTTCGGTGATCCTGGAGCGCAAGGGCTGAAGCGCCGGCATCGTCGGCTGGAAAAGCTTGCAAACGGTAGCGCCGTCCCGAGGGGAGGCGCAATCGCGCCGCCCCGTGGGGGCGGGACGGCGCGGCCCAACAGTGCCTGTTGGGCGACAAGACACTTCTGGCTCTGGATCAGCCTTCGATCTCGGTGATCATGTCCACGCGCGTGCCGTGACGGCCGCCTTCGAATTCGGCGCCGAGGAAGGCGTCCACGATCTCAAGCGCCAGCCCCTCGCCCACGACGCGCGCGCCGATGGACAGCATGTTGGCGTTGTTGTGGGCGCGGATCATCTTGGCCGAGAACGTATCGCTGCACACGCCGCAGCGGATGCCTTTCACCTTGTTCGCAGCCATCATGATGCCCTGTCCCGTGCCGCAGAGGATCACGCCCAGATCGGCCTCGCCCGAAGCCACGGCGCGCGCGGCGGCTTCGCCGTGTTTGGGGTAATGCGTGCTTTCCGGGGTCGTGGGGCCGATGTCCTGCACGGTGAAGCCTTTCGCTTCGATATGCCGGGCGATGGCCTGGCGCAGTTCGATGGCGGCGTGATCGCTGGAAAGGACGATGCGTTTGGCTGTGGACATGACGAGGGCCTTTTCGCTCATGGGTGGCGGGAAAACTCGGCCCGCCTTCTTCCAGCATTCCGGCCCTGCGTCAATCGCCTGTCTCTTCAAGCGCCGCCGCGCGCCTGCACCTCGGCGGCCGTCTCGATGCGCTCGGAGTAGCGATCCGTCAGGTAGGCGGAGCGGCCGCGTGTCATGTAGGTGAACTTCACCAGCTCCTCCATCACGTCCACCACGCGCAGGTAGAGCGGGGAGAATTTCATCCGGTCGCCTTCGAACTCGTTCCACGCGCGCGGGATCGAGGATTGGTTGGGGATCGTCACCATCCGCATCCAGCGCCCGAGAATGCGCATCTGGTTCACGGCGTTGAAACTCTGCGAGCCGCCCGAGACCTGCATGAGCGCCAGCGTCTTTCCTTGAGTCGGACGCACGGCGCCGGCGCTCAGCGGGAGCCAGTCGATCTGCGTCTTCATGATCCCGGTCATCGCGCCGTGGCGCTCCGGCGAGGACCAGACCATCCCTTCGGACCAGACGGCCAGCTCGCGCAGTTCGGCGACCTTCTCGTTCTCAGGCCCTTCCGCATCGGGCAGCGGCAGGCCCCGCGGATCGAACATGCGCGTCTCGCAACCGAAGGCCCGCAGCAGGCGCGCGGCCTCCTCGGCGGCCTTGCGCGAATAGCTCACCTCGCGCAGGGAACCGTAGAGCAGCAGGATGCGCGGCGGGTGCATCGGATCGCCCGGCGCCACGAGGCGCTCAGGCTCGATCGGGGTGAAGCGCGCGGGATCGATATGGGGCAGATCGTCCATCATGAAGCCCTTTCCGGCGTGCCGGCCGCCATCGCCTCAGGTGGCTTCTTCCTCGAGGTGGAGCTTCATGTCCAGCAGAACGCGCTGGAGCGCCACGGTTTCGCGGATCAGCCGCTTGGCCTCGTTGATGGTGATGACGTTGTCTTCGATGGCCTGGTTGCATTCGGCCATCAGCATCGCGAAGCGGTGGGAAAGCGCGATCACGTCGGAGTTCACGCCCCCCGGCGCGTTGCGCTGCTCGTTGTTGTAGGACAGCGTGATCCCGCGCAACTCTGCCAGCGCCGTCGTCACATGCGGATAGGCGGCCTCCTTCTCGAGGGCGGCCACCGCATCGATGGGCATGAAGCGATCCTTGTGCTCCTCGGAATCCGAGTAGTAGCGGCCGAGCGTCGCCTTGGACTTGCCGGTGATCTTGCAGGCCGCCTCGATGCCCACCTCCTTCACCAGCGCCTCGGTGTGTTTCTTCAGGTATGCCCCGGTATCCGCCATCTTTGCCCTTTCTGCACCCTGCCGTCCTGCGGCCGCCTTCTGCCCCGGCAGGGGGAACTCCCCCTATAATTTCCCATTAATGACAGAAGCACAATTTGTCATTCTTCTAATTGTCCCGATGTTACGGGATTTTAGTGAGTACCGACGTCCCCATCGTCGGCTATTTGCAAGGGGCCGACGTGGAATTGTGCAGATCCCCTGGCCCGGCCGGGACCTGAGCCCTCTCGGTTTGTGCAGTGCGAGGCTCGTTGCGTCTTGCCGGATGCGGATCATCATCCCCAGGCGAAAGCCGGTCCGCCGATGGCCCGTGGCAGGTTTCGCGCTGCACGCTTGCGTTTTCCCGTTTTCCGGCAGCCTGCCTTTCGCACCATCCGCGCTCTTTGCGCCACGGCCGGGCCGCGCGCCGCCACGGCCATCTTGCGCCGCCGGCGGGCTTTCGCGTAACTGCGCCCATGGCCAAGCTCTACTTCCACTACTCGACGATGAACGCCGGCAAGTCCACCTTGCTGCTGCAAGCCGCCCACAACTACACCGAACGCGGCATGGAGACCTACCTGCTGACGGCGCGCATCGACGATCGCGCCGGCCCGGCACGGATCGCCTCGCGCATCGGCATCGGCAAATCCGCCGACACTTTCGACACCGAAGACGACCTCTTCACCATGATCGGCAGGCGGCTCGCCGATGGCCCCTGCGCCTGCGCCTTCGTGGACGAGGCGCAGTTCCTGACGCCGGAGCAGGTCTGGCAACTGGCGCGGGTGGTGGACGATCTGGGCCTGCCCGTCATGTGCTACGGCCTGCGCGTGGATTTCCGGGGCGAGCTGTTCCCCGGTTCGGCGTCGCTTCTGGCACTGGCCGACGAAATGCGCGAGGTGCGCACCATCTGCCATTGCGGCAAGAAGGCCACGATGGTGGTGCGCATGGGGCCCGACGGCAAGGTGCTGAAGGAAGGTGCACAGGTGCAGATCGGTGGCAACGAAAGCTACGTCTCGCTCTGCCGCCGCCACTGGCGCGAGGCGATGGGCGATCGGAGCCAAGCTTAGGCGGCCTGCAAGGACATGCCCGAGCGGCGGCACCCGACGGCGCACCAAGTCTCAGCCCACCCGGTTCGGAAGCTCTTCCCCGCGTGCATGGGCCAGAAGGTTCTCCACCGCCATCAGCCCCATCTCGGTGCGCACGTTCAGCGCCGCGGTGCCGAGGTGCGGCAGCAGCGTGACGTTCTCCATCGCACGCAGTGCCTCGGGCACATCCGGCTCGAACTCGTAGACATCCAGCCCCGCGCCCGCGATCCGGCCCGATTGAAGCGCGGCGATCAGCGCGGCCTCGTCCACGATGTCGCCCCGCGCGATGTTGATGAACAGCCCCGTGGGCTTCATCGCCGCGAAGGCCCCGGCATCGATCAGGTGATGGGTCTGCGGCGTGGCGGGCACCGCCACCACCACCACGTCCGACACACCCATGACCTCTTCGATGCTGCCGAGCTGGTGCGCGGGCATCCCCGGATCGCGGACCTCGGAGCGGTTGTAGAACACCACCTCCATGTCGAAGCCGAAATGGCAGCGTTTCGCGATGGCCTTGCCGATGCGGCCCATGCCGATCACGCCTAGGCGGCTGCCCGTCACGTGGCGGCCCAGCAGCTGGGTGGGGTGCCAGCCCTCCCACCGGCCCGCGCGCAGCATCCGCTCGCCTTCGCCGGCGCGGCGGGCCGTCATCAGGATCAGGGTGAGGGCGATGTCAGCGGTGGCGTCGGTCACGGCACCGGGCGTGTTCGTCACGGCCACGCCGGCCGCGCGTGCCGCTTCCACGTCGATGTGGTTGTAGCCGACGCCGAAATTGGCCAGCAGGCGGCAGCGCAGGCCTTCACCCGCGAAGGCTTCGGCGGTGAATTGATCGCGCAGGGTGGGCAGGATCGCATCATGGCCGCGCAGTGCCTCGGCGCAATCCGCCGGCGTCATCGGTGCGTTGCTCTCGCGCACCGTCACCTTGTAGGCGGCACGGGCCGCTTCGAGTACGGGTTCAGGCAGAGGGCGGGTGACGAACAGGCTCGACTTCAAAACAGCCTCCCGCCCTGCGGCACCGGCTTGTCGGGCGTGAGCAACACCACTTCACCGTCTTCATCCGGCACGCCGAGAACCAGGATCTCGCTCATGAACTTGCCGATCTGGCGCGGCGGGAAGTTGACCACCGCCATCACCTGCTTGCCGATCAGCTCCTCCGGTTCATAGTGGCGGGTGATCTGCGCGGAGCTTTTCTTCACCCCCAGATCGCCACCGAAATCCACCCAGAGCTTGATCGCGGGCTTGCGCGCCTCGGGGTAGGGTTCGGCCTGCACCACGGTGCCGACGCGCACGTCCACTTTCAGGAAATCCTCGAAGCTGATCGCATCGCTCATTGGCCCAGCTCCCGCGAGCGATCCGCCGCCGCGGCGACGGCCTCTTTCAGAAGCGCCGGGAAGCCGCGGCTCTCGTCCATCAGCACCTTCAGCGCGGCCTCGGTGGTGCCGGCGGGGCTGGTGACGTTGATGCGCAGCTGGGTGGGGCTTTCGGCCGCGGCCTCGGCCAGTTGCCCGGCGCCGCCCACGGTGGCCTTGGCGAGCGCCATCGCAAGCTCGGACGAAAGCCCCTGTGCCTCGCCGGCGGCGGCCAGTGCTTCGATCAGGTGGAACACGTAGGCCGGGCCGGAACCGGAGACGGCGGTGACGGCATCCATCTGGCCTTCATCCTCCAGCCGCACCACCTGCCCCACCGCCGAAAGCAGCGCTTCGGCCAGTGCCAGATCGCCGGCCTCGGTGTGGGCGTTGCCGATGATGGCGGTGATCCCGCGCCCCACGGCGGCCGGCGTGTTGGGCATGGCGCGGATGATGCGCCGCGTGCCGCCCAGCGCGGCCTCGAAGGTGCGGATCGGGGTTCCGGCGGCGACGGAGAGAAAGACGGTTTCAGGGGAGTCGATGGCCTGAAGGCTCGGCAGCGCGTCGCCCATCATCTGCGGTTTCACCGCGATCAGCACGATGGCCGGGTTGGAAGGAAGCGGCGCGTTGAGGTTCAGCCCCCGCTCGACAAGGCCCCGGACCCAATCGGACGGGCGTGGATCCATCACCCAGACGGCGCCGGGCGCCACGCCCCGGTCCAGCCATCCGGCCAGCATCGCCGATCCCATCTTGCCGCAGCCCAGAAGCACCAGCCCGCGTGCGTTTATCGTGCCCAGATCCATTGCCCTACCCGTTTCCTCTGTATCGGTTCGGGCGGCAGGTTAGGCGCGTCCGTAGGCCTCCGCAATGGCGACTTGCATCGCCTCTTCGGGGGTCTGGTTGGCCCATGCCACGAGCTGGAACGCAGGGTAGAAACGTTCCGAGGCGCGCACGGCCGTGGAGATGAGCGTGCCGATCTGTTCGCTCATCGGAAGTTGCCCGCCGGCCATGACGAGGCCGTAGCGGTAGACCATGAGGCGCTGCTCGTGCCAGTAGGTGAAGGCCCCGGCCCAGCACTGATCGTTGGTGTGGTTGAGCGCCTCGTAGAGCGCGGGGACGCGATCCTCCGGCGGCTCCATCTCGAAGGTGCAGATCATGCGCAGCGTTTCGTCGTAATCGGACCACGCCAGAGTGATGGAATAGGTGCGCCATTGCCCCTCCACCGCCATGGCGATCTGGTCATCGGCGACGCGATCGAACTCCCATGCGTGATGCTCTGCAAGCGTCTCGACGATGTCGATCGGGTGCAGATCTTCTGCTTCAGAATAATGCTCGGATAGTGACATTGCCCGGCCTCTTCTTTGTTCGCCTAATGTGGGTGGCAGCCCACAAGACGCTGGGTGTCGTTACAAGGAAGAGCGGGGTCAGCAGCTCCCCCTTACTAGATATGGTGCAGGTGGAGGGGCGCGTCTGTAAAGCCAAAACTTGGGGATAACCGCAATAAGTTGTGGATGCATTCGATCCGCGCACAAAATTCAGGTGCGCCGCGAAGCGCGATCAGGCGCGCTTCGGCCAAAGAAAAAGGCGCCCGAGAGGGGCGCCCATGCGAGCGCCGGGCAAGGGCCCGGTAGCTGTGGAGCGAGGTTTATTTCTGCGCTTCGAGCGCATCCAGCCGGGCCTTGAGCGCCTCGTTCTCCTCGCGGGCCTTCTGGGCCATGGCGCGCACGGCGTCGAATTCCTCGCGGGTGACGAAATCACGATCCGCCAGCCAGCGGTCCATCATGCTCTTCATCGCCGTTTCCGCCTCCGCGCGCGCGCCCTGCGCCACGCCCATGGCATTGGACATCAGCTGCGAAATATCATCGAGAACCTTGTTGCGCGTCTGCATGGATCACCTAACCGTTTTGCTTGAGCCCTATATGGCGTCGCAGGCCCGAAACCTCAAGGTCATCGTCTCCGGTTGACTTCCCCTCTCGGCCAAAGGCACAGAAGGCACATGCAGGCAGTCCTTTCCTTCCCCAATATCGGCCCCGAGATCTTCGCGATCGAGATCGGCGGCTTTTCCTTCGCGCTGCGCTGGTACGCGATGGCCTATATCGTGGGGCTGATCATTGGCTGGCGCATCGTCGTGGCGTTGATGAAACGGCCCACGCTCTGGCCCGCGAACACCGCGCCGATGAAGCCCGAACAGGTCGAGGAACTGCTGACATGGATCATCCTCGGGGTGATCCTTGGCGGACGGCTGGGCTTCGTGCTGTTCTACCAGCCGGCCTATTACCTCTCCAACCCGGCCGACATCCTGAAGGTCTGGCAGGGGGGCATGTCCTTCCATGGCGGCTTCCTCGGCGTGGTGAGCGCCACATGGCTCTTCGCCCGCAAGCACGCGATCCCGGTGCCTTCCCTTTCGGACGCCATCGCCATGGCCGCGCCGCCGGGGCTCATGTTGGGGCGGATCGCCAATTTCATCAACGCCGAGCTCTGGGGCCGCCCGAGCGATCTGCCCTGGGCGGTGATCTTCCCCGGACAGGCAGCGCAGGATTGCCCCGGCGTCGAAGGGCTCTGCGCCCGCCACCCCTCGCAGCTCTACGAGGCCGCGCTCGAAGGGCTGATCCTCGGCGGGGTGATGCTTTTCCTCGCCCTGCGGCGCGGCTGGCTGAAACAGCCGCTGGCCCTCACCGGTGTGTTCCTGCTGGGTTACGGGCTGTCGCGCTACGTGGTGGAGTTCTTCCGGCAGGCCGACGCGCAGTTCATCACGCCCGACAACCCGCTGGGCCGCATTCTCGATCTGGGCCCGCTGGGTGTCAGCATGGGCCAGGCGCTTTCGCTGCCGATGATCGCCGCCGGCGCGCTGCTGATCCTCTGGGCACGGCGCCGGCCGGCGGCATGAACGCGCTGGCCCGCCTCCTCGCCGAGCGCATCCGTGCCGGTGGCCCGATCCCGCTGGCCGATTTCATGGGCGAGTGCCTGATGCACCCGGAGCATGGCTACTACAGCACCCGCGATCCCTTCGGGGCGGCGGGCGATTTCACCACCGCGCCGGAGATCAGCCAGATGTTCGGCGAACTCTGCGGACTGAGCCTTGCGCAGGCCTGGCTCGACCAGGGCGCGCCCTCCCCCTTCCGCCTCGTGGAGCTCGGCCCCGGCCGCGGCACCCTGATGGCGGACCTGCTGCGCGCCACGAAAGGCGTGCCGGGGTTTCACGCGGCGATGCGGCTGCATCTCGTGGAGGCATCGCCCACCTTGCGGGAGGCGCAGCGCAAGGCGCTTCGGGGCCACGATGCCACATGGCACGCCAGCCTCTCGGAGGTGCCGGAAGGCCCGCTCTTCCTGATCGCAAACGAATTCTTCGACGCCCTGCCCATCCGCCAGTTCCAGCGCGCCGTGGAAGGCGGCTGGTGCGAGCGGCTCGTAGGGCTTTCGGACGGCGGCGCTCTGGCCTTCGGGCTGGCCCGCCCGGCCCCGGTGGCAGCGCTTGCCCACCGCGAGGCCGACACGCGGCCCGGCGACATCGTGGAGCTCTGCCCCGCCGCCGCCGCGATCGCCGGAGAGATCGCCGCGCGGCTGCGGGCCGATGGCGGCGCGGCGCTGATCATTGACTACGGCGACTGGCGCTCGCTGGGCGATACGCTCCAGGCGCTGCGCGGCCACGCCCCTGCCGACCCCCTCGCCGCCCCCGGAACGGCCGATCTGACCGCCCACGTGGATTTCGAGGCGCTGGCGCAGACCGCGCGCGCGCACGCCGACATCAGCCGGCTCACGCCGCAGGGCGTCTTCCTCGAACGGCTCGGCCTCACCGCGCGGGCTCAGGCGCTGGCAAAGGGCCTTGCGGGCGAGGCGCTCACGGCGCATGTTGCTGCCCATAGGCGCCTGGCCCACCCAGAGGAGATGGGCCGGCTGTTCAAGGTTCTGGCCGTCGTCCCCAAAGGGGCGCCGCTGCCGCCGGGGGTGGAACGATGACGCTTGAAATCCTGACCTGCGAAGCCCTCGGCCCCGTCCGACACGGCTTCTTCACCCGCAAGGGCGGGGCCTCTTCCGGCATTTTCGACGGACTGAACTGCGGCATGGGCTCTTCCGACCAGGCGGAAATCGTGCAGATCAACCGCGCCCGCGTGGCCGAGGCGATGGGCGTTGCGCCCGAGGCAATGACCTACGTGCACCAGGTGCACTCCCCCGACGTGGTGACGATATCCGCGCCGGGCGAAGGCGGCGGCACCGCCGATGCGATGGTCACCGCCACGCCGGGGCTGGCGCTGGCGATCCTCACCGCCGACTGCCAGCCGGTGCTGCTGGCCGATGCCGAGAACGGCGTGATCGGCGCGGCGCATGCGGGCTGGAAGGGCACGCTGGACGGGGTGCTCGAAAACACGGTTGAGGCCATGGTCGCCCTCGGCGCGGACCGCTCGGCGATCCGGGCCGCCATCGGTCCCTCCATCAGCCAGCGGGCCTACGAGGTGGGCCCGGAGTTCGTGGAACGCTTCATCGACGAAGATCCCGAGACGGCGCGCTACTTCGGCACCGGCGAAGGCGACCGCTACCTCTTCAACCTGCCGCTGATGGGCCTGCATCGGCTGCGCGGCGCGGGCGTCGGCGTGGCGGAATGGACGGGGCATTGCACCTACTCCGACCCGGAGCGGTTCTACTCCTACCGCCGCAGCGTCCATGCGAAGGAGGCCGACTACGGCCGCCTCGTGAGCGTGATCCGACTCTGAGAGCGGGCCGTCCGGGCAATTCGGGGCAGGTCACGGCAATTTGGGCAGGAAGGCGGCACCTTCCCGCAGATTGCCGCCACAAAGCCGGGAAACAATCCCGGCGGCGCGAGCGGAATTGTCTGCAAAACCCTTTGAAATCAGCCGTTCCCGGGCGTTCCGGCAAGGCTTTGCCCTTCAGGGCCCGTCAAAGCGCGATGCCTAAAACTTTCCATGAAATCTTCGCGCAATCGGCCCTGCGCGCCGCGATACTGGCTCCAACACGGCAAGAACAGCCGGCCAGAACAGCCGGCCAGACGGAAGATCAAACAGTGACGGAGTGGGTATGATGAAACTGAAGAAGCGCATGATCGAGGGTGTGAAAGCGGAAGCCGAGGCCCTGACGCACAAGATGCCCTGGGAACGCGGCGCCCGCCGCAAGGCCTTCATCCTGAGCCGCGCGCTGAAAGAGCAGCCGCGCCGCCGCGCCCGCGCCTGACATCCTTTCCCTCGCGCCGGGGCAGGCCCGCACGGGCCACGCCGGCGCCGCGAATGGGCCGCCCCCTCGGGCGGCCCATTTGCCGTTTATCCGCACCTGTTTCCGCACCGGCTCCGCCTCTCCACCCGGCCGCCCCTGCCCGACCGCCCCCTGCCCCGGCGGCGCCCCGATTCGGCCCCGCCGCCTCCGCCAGCCCCGCCCAATTGTGGCAACGGACCATAGCTTGCGGAAACAGTCCCTGCCCGAACGGGGGAATTGCCCTCGCCGCGCAAATCAATGCTGCCGGAATTTTGACAATCCGGCGCCTGATCGCCCATCGTAGCCGCATAGTCCTTCTGCTTTCTCGGTGGGGGCCGGTGCAGATGTGATCAGGCGAAAGGCTGAACGCATGACCTACCCCCTCGACCCCATGCGCCTCACGGGGGAGGAAGCACGAGCCGGCACTGGCTCTCGGAACTGGAACGCTCACCCAGGCAGGCCCCCGTCGGAGTCTGTGCATACGCTGCGCCGCTACGACGTGGCCTGCCTCGGGACCCCTCTCGACGACATGCCCGGCGTTCACCGCTTCTCCCGCATCGCTCCGGCCAGCCCCCATGTGGACGCGGCCTTCGGCGCCTTTGCCCACGGCACCTTGCTGAACACGCCGGACGGCCCCTGCGCCATCGAGGATCTGGAGCCCGGCATCCGCGTGGACACGCTGCACAACGGCCCGCAACCGGTGGCGTGGATCGGCCGCATCACCATCGCCCCGGCCCATGCCACCTCGGGCGCACCCGCCCTGCCCCTGCTGAGGGTGCTGCCGGGCGCCTTCGGCGGCCTGCTGCCCGAGCGCGACATGCTTCTCGGCCCCTACGCGCGCATCCTGCGCGGCCAGGGCGATCAGGCCGCGCTGCGGCCAGTCAAAAGCCTCTGCGATGATCTCACCGTGGTGGAAACCGCGAGCGCATCGGCGATCAGCCTCTACCACATCGGCTTCGCCCGGCACGAGATCGTGCTCGCCGGCGGCCTGCCGATGGAGAGCTACCACCCGGGCGAAAGCTTCGAGGAGACCTGCCCGACGGAGGATCTGGCCACACTGGCAAGCCTCTTCCCCGCGCCGGGCGGCCTGCATCGGCTGGGGCGCACCGCCGTGCGGCAGATCGGCTTCGGCACCTGAACGGCCCCCATCCCGCGCGACCTCAGGGCGCGGGGCCGTCCTCGCGCCCGAGCGCGTGCAGCCGGGCGCGCAACTCCTCCGCGCGCGCATCTCCTGCTTCCAGCGCGAAAATGAAGGCCTGCGTCAGGTAGAAGGCCGCCCGGTCGCTCTCGGCGGGCAACACCAGCAGCGCGGCTTCACGATAGAGCCCCACGAGAGCGGGCCCGTCGCGGGCCGCATGGGCGGCCAGAAGCGCCGCCTCGATTTCCGCGAGCCGCCCGGCGCCGGCCGGATCGCTCACACCGCGCCCGCGCGCCGCCGCAGCAGTTGCGAGGCGACCCAGTGGTGGAACAGATGCGTCGGCCCGTCCATCGCCGGCGAAAACCGGCCGCCGTCGAACAGCACCCCATGGCGGCCCCGCTGCATCCCCTCGACGACGAAGACGTCCTCCTCGAACACGCCCTTCCAGAGTCGGGCGTTCTCCGCCCGCATCTCGGCGTAGTCCGGCCCCGCGGCCTCCGGCGCGGTGTAGTAGAGCGCGACGTGCTCGATCGTGCGCTCCGTCGAGAGCGGCTGCAGCAGGATGGCGAAGCTGTGATCGCGGTGCACGCCGAGCAGCACGTTGGGGTAGAGCGCCACGTATTCCGCTGCCGTCTCCCATTTCGCGCCCAGCCCCGGCACGTCGGGAAAGCGCGGCTGCCCCTCCCGCCTGAGTTGCTGGTAGACCAGCGTGCCCTGCCCCGAGTAGGCGCCGGGCGCCTCGATGTGATAGTGATCCTCCAGCCGCGAGTAGCTGTTGAGGCCCGGATGCACCCAGGGCAGGTGGTAGCTTTCGCAATAGTTCTCCACCGCCAGCTTCCAGTTCGTCGCCACGTCGAGTTCGAAACGGGAGTCCGCCCCGCCCGGCACGACCGGGTGCTCGAACTCCGCCCAGCGCGCCAGCAGATCGGCATGGACCTCCTCGAAGGGGGCCGCGGTGCCCGAGACGTTCACGAAGATCACGTCGCGCCAGAGGTGGTGGCGCACGCGGGTCAGGCCCAGATCGCCCTTGTCGACATCGGGATGTGTGTTGTGGCCGGGGCCGCCCACGTGCGGCGTGGCCCGCAGCTCGCCCGTGAGCGCGTAGCACCAGCTGTGGTATGGGCAGCGCAGAGCACCTTCCACCTTGCGCTTTTCCTCCACGAGGATCATGCCCCGGTGGCGGCAGGTGTTCTGGTAGACATGCAGCCGGCCTTCCCTGTCGCGCGCCAGCAGGAGCGGCATTCCAAGGAAATCCACAGGCATCACGTCGCCCGGTTCGGGCACATCGGCGCCGAAGCCCACGCCGGCCCAGTTGTCGAAGAGCACCGCCTGCCGCTCCTCCTCGAAGATCTCGGGCGAAACGTAATGCGCGTTGGGCAGCCCCCTGGCCTTGGACACTTCCTTCAGGACGGCCTCGAGATCGGTGGTGGCGACGTGCTGCATCGGGCTTTCCCTTCTCGGGCAGGAACAGATGCACGCACCATGACGCCCCGGCCCCCCTGCGCTCTATGCCAGCCAAGACACGGGGCGGTTCGGATGCGACACGCCGCCCGTGGAGCACGGAAAGCGCTGCGCATGAGCGATTCGGCGGTGATTCGCGATGTCGGGCATCTGTTAGCGCCACCGGGCGACAGCCCGCGTGGCACGCCTCAGGGTTGCAAGGTTCGCTCCGGATGCCCGGCGCAGCCCTGTGCACGGTGAAAAATCCAGCGTTTTCCGCAGCGCAGCGTTTTGTCAATTTTTTTACATTTTTTTGGCGAAACCGTCAAAATGCTTTACAGGAAAATAAAAGCTTTTCAGATGATTGCCCTATCCTTTACCTATTTCGCATCGGAGGAGACGCAGCGGCATTCGCCGCCTCGTCACAGCAATTTCAGGGGGGATCATTCTCGTGACCGATTCTGCACCAGCCACCTACGCACCTTCCGCGGAGTTCATCGCGAACGCCCACGCCGACGCTGCAACCTATGAGAAAATGTATGCCGCCTCGATCGAAGATCCGGCCGGCTTCTGGGCCGAGCACGGCAAGCGAATCGACTGGATCAAGCCCTTCACGCAGGTGAAGAACACTTCCTTCGAATTCGGCAACGTGAATATCCGCTGGTTCGAGGACGGCACGCTGAACGTCGCCGCCAACTGCATCGACCGCCACCTCGCCACCCGCGGCGATCAGACGGCCATCATCTGGGAGCCCGACTCCCCGGAGGAAGAGGCCAAGCACATCACCTACAAACAGCTGCACACCAGCGTCTGCCGGATGGCCAACATCCTGGAAGAACTGGGCGTGCGCAAAGGCGACCGGGTCGTCATCTACCTCCCCATGATCCCGGAAGCCGCCTATGCCATGCTGGCCTGCGCCCGCATCGGGGCGATCCACTCGATCGTCTTCGCCGGCTTCAGCCCCGACGCGCTGGCCGCCCGCATCAACGGCTGCGACGCCAAGCTCATCATCACCGCCGACGAAGCCCCGCGCGGCGGCCGCAAGACGCCCCTGAAATCCAACGCCGACGCCGCCCTGCTGCACTGCAAGGACACGGTGAAATGCCTGGTGGTGAAGCGCACCGGAGGCCAGACGACCTGGATCGACGGCCGCGACTTCGACTACAACGAAATGGCGCTCGAAGCCTCCGACGTCTGCGCGCCTGCGGAGATGAACGCCGAGGATCCGCTGTTCATCCTCTACACCTCCGGCTCGACCGGCCAGCCCAAGGGCGTTGTCCATACCTCCGGCGGCTATCTCGTCTATGCGGCGATGACGCACCAGTACACGTTTGATTACCACGACGGGGACATCTACTGGTGCACCGCCGACGTGGGCTGGGTGACGGGCCACAGCTACATCGTCTACGGCCCGCTCGCCAACGGCGCCACCACGCTGATGTTCGAAGGCGTGCCCACCTACCCCGATGCGGGGCGCTTCTGGGCCGTCTGCGAGAAGCACAAGGTCAACCAGTTCTACACCGCGCCGACGGCGATCCGGGCGCTGATGGGTCAGGGCACCGAGTTCGTGGAGAAATACGACCTGAGCAGCCTCAAGCTGCTGGGCACCGTGGGCGAGCCGATCAACCCGGAGGCCTGGAACTGGTACAACGACGTCGTCGGCAAGGGCCGCTGCCCGATCGTGGACACCTGGTGGCAGACGGAGACCGGCGGCCACATGCTCACCCCGCTTCCCGGCGCCCATGCCACCAAGCCCGGCTCCGCGCAGAAACCCTTCTTCGGCGTGCACCCGGTGGTGCTGGACGCCCAGACCGGCGAAGAGATCCACGCCACCGAGGCCGAGGGCGTGCTCTGCCTGAAGGACAGCTGGCCCGGCCAGATGCGCACCGTCTGGGGCGATCACGAGCGCTTCGAGAAGACCTATTTCTCCGACTACAAAGGCTACTATTTCGCCGGTGACGGCTGCCGCCGCGATGCCGATGGCGACTACTGGATCACCGGGCGCGTGGACGACGTGATCAACGTCTCCGGCCACCGCATGGGCACGGCGGAAGTGGAAAGCGCCCTGGTGGCGCACCCGAAGGTGGCCGAGGCCGCCGTGGTGGGCTACCCGCACGATGTGAAGGGCCAGGGCATCTACTGCTACGTGACCCTGATGAACGGGGTCGAGCCGTCCGAAGAGCTGCGCAAGGAGCTGCGCACCTGGGTGCGCACCGAGATCGGCCCCATCGCCTCGCCGGACCTGATCCAATGGGCGCCGGGCCTGCCGAAAACCCGTTCCGGCAAGATCATGCGCCGCATCCTGCGCAAGATCGCCGAGGATGACTTCGGCTCGCTCGGCGACACCTCCACGCTGGCGGAGCCCGCCGTGGTGGACGATCTGATCGCCAACCGCATGAACAAGGCGTCCTGACCATGGACACCGTTCAGCCCCGGCCCGAAACATCCGTCACCCTGATCCTTCTCGGCCCCCCGGGGGCCGGAAAGGGCACCCAGGCACGGATCCTGCAATCCCGCTTCGGCCTCGTGCAGCTTTCCACCGGCGATCTCCTCCGCGCCGCGGTGGCCGCGGGGACCGAAGCGGGCCGCAAGGCCAAGGCCGTGATGGAGGCCGGCGGGCTCGTCTCCGACGAGATCGTCCTGGCCATCCTCAAGGAGCGCATGGCCGAGCCGGACGTCGCCGCCGGGGTGATCCTCGACGGCTTCCCGCGCACCATCGGCCAGGCCGACGCGCTCGGCGCGCTGCTGGCCGAAGCCGGCAAGGCGGTGGATTGCGTGATCTCGCTGGACGTGGACGACGAGGCCATGATCGAGCGCATCTCGGGCCGCTTCAGCTGTGCGGCCTGCGGCGAAGGCTACCACGATACACACAAGACCCCGGCCAAGGCCGGCGTCTGTGACCAATGCGGAGGCACGGAGTTCAAGCGCCGCGCTGACGACAACGCCGAGACTGTGCGTGAACGGCTCGCCGCCTACCACGCCCAGACGGCACCGCTGATTGCCTACTACGACGAAAAAGGACTGCTGAAGTCGGTGGATGCGATGGGGTCGATCGACGCCATCACGGAAGCCCTCGGCACGATCGTCGCAGGCGTTTCGGCCTAACCGGTGCCCGCGCCCAAAGGAGAGGGGCCGCGGGACACCATCAAACAGAGGGAGAGAACGTGATGGCGGAAAATCCATCCGATAACGACTACTGGTCGGCGAACCTCCGGATCATCAAGGTCTGCCTTGTGATCTGGGCACTGGTTTCGTTCGGCTTCGGCATCCTGCTGCGCCCGCTTCTGTCGGGCATTCCCGTCGGCGGGACGGACCTTGGCTTCTGGTTTGCCCAACAGGGCTCGATCCTCGTCTTCCTGGCGCTGATTTTCTTCTACGCCTGGAAGATGAACAAGCTCGACGCCGAACACGGCGTTGAGGAGGAGTAAGACCCCATGGATCAGTTTACCATCAACCTGCTGTTCGTGGGCGCGTCCTTCGCGCTCTACATCGGCATCGCGATCTGGGCCCGCGCGGGCTCCACGTCCGAATTCTACGCCGCCGGTCGCGGCGTGCACCCCGTCACCAACGGCATGGCCACGGCGGCCGACTGGATGTCGGCGGCCTCCTTCATCTCGATGGCCGGCCTCATCGCCTTCACCGGCTACGACAACTCCTCCTTCCTGATGGGTTGGACGGGCGGCTACGTGCTGCTGGCCCTGCTGCTTGCGCCCTACCTGCGCAAGTTCGGCAAGTTCACGGTGTCCGAGTTCATCGGCGACCGTTTCTACAGCCCGACCGCGCGCCTCGTGGCCGTGATCTGCCTGATCGTCGCCTCGGTGACCTACGTGATCGGCCAGATGACGGGCGTCGGCGTGGCCTTCGGCCGCTTCCTCGAAGTGTCCAACACCACCGGCCTGCTGATCGGTGCCGCCGTCGTGTTCGCCTACGCCGTGTTCGGCGGCATGAAGGGCGTGACCTACACCCAGGTGGCGCAATACGTCGTGCTGATCACCGCCTACACCATCCCGGCGATCTTCATCTCGCTGCAACTGACGGGCAACCCGATCCCGGCGCTTGGCCTCTTCGGCGATCACGTCGCCTCGGGTGAGCCGCTGCTGGCGAAGCTCGACCAGATCGTGACGGAGCTTGGCTTCGCCTCCTACACGGAGCACCATGCCGACACGCTCAACATGGTCCTGTTCACGCTCTCGCTGATGATCGGCACCGCCGGCCTGCCGCACGTGATCATGCGCTTCTTCACCGTGCCGAAAGTCTCTGACGCACGCTGGTCCGCCGGCTGGGCGCTTGTGTTCATCGCGCTGCTTTACCTCACCGCCCCTGCCGTGGGCGCCATGGCCCGCCTCAACATCTCCGAGATGATGTGGCCCAATGGCACCAACGCCGAGGCTGTGTCCGTCGAGCAGATCGAAACCGATGAGAAATACGCCTGGATGGCGACGTGGCAGAAAACCGGCCTTCTCGACTGGGAAGACAAGAACGGCGACGGCAAGATCCAGTACTACAACGACAAGTCCGAGGCCCTGGCCGAGAAGGCTGCCGCGAACGGCTGGGAAGGCAACGAGCTGACCAAGTTCAACCGCGACATCCTCGTTCTGGCCAACCCCGAAATCGCGAACCTGCCCGGCTGGGTGATCGGCCTCGTGGCCGCCGGTGGCCTCGCCGCCGCGCTCTCGACCGCCGCCGGCCTGCTGCTCGCGATCTCCTCGGCCGTGTCCCACGACCTGATGAAGGGCCAGCTGACGCCCAACATCAGCGAGAAGGGCGAACTGCTGTCCGCCCGGATCGCGATGGCCGTGGCGATCTGCGTCGCAACCTACCTGGGCCTCAATCCTCCGGGCTTCGCAGCGCAAACCGTGGCTCTTGCCTTCGGTCTGGCCGCCGCGTCGATCTTCCCGGCGCTGATGATGGGGATCTTCAGCCAGCGCGTGAACAACAAGGGTGCCGTTGCCGGCATGCTCGTTGGCCTCACCGTGACGCTGATCTACATCTTCCTGCACAAGGGTTGGTTCTTCATCCCGGGCACCAACAGCTTCACCGATGCGGATCCGCTGCTGTTCACCATCAAGTCGACCTCCTTCGGGGCCATCGGCGCGATGCTGAACTTCATCACCGCCTACGTGGTGTCCAACGCGACCGAAGAAACGCCGCAAGAGATCAAGGACCTGGTTGCCAGCGTCCGCATCCCGCGCGGCGCCGGTGTGGCCCAGGATCACTAGGGCCTACCTTGTGGCCGGCGCGGCCCCCTGATCCGCGCCGGCCCTCTTCGTGGCACGCCCTCCCTTCCCGCTTCTGGGCGTGCCACACCCCCGCTTTCGAACGTTTTCGAGGTCGATGCCATGCCACTGCCCGCTTCAGACATCGCGGCCTTCCTGGCCGGCATCCACCCCTACGACACCCTGCCCGCCGCCGATCTGGCCCGCGTGGCCGAGGCCTGCACCCTGCAATCCATCCCCGCCGGCACCGAGATCTACGCCCCCGGCGCGCCGCTCGACGGCCTCTACATCGTCCATTCCGGATCGGTGGACGTGGAGGACGCCAACGGCGTGCAGCTCTCGCATCTGCGCAGCCGCAACTCCTTCGGCGAGCGCGGGCTGCTGCGCGACGGCAGGGCGGTCACCCGCGCCCGCGCCGCGAGCGACGCGCAGCTCCTGCTGCTGCCCACCGACACCTTCCTCGCCCTGCTGAAGGCGCAGCCGAGCTTCGCGCGTTTCTTCGACCGCTCCCGCGCCGCCCCCACCGCGCGGCCCAGCGATCTGGGCGCGATCGGCATCGGCGAGCTTATGGCGCGCGATCCCCTCACCTGCACCCCGGACACCCCCGTCACCGAGGCCGCGCGGATCATGCGCGACAACCGCGTTTCCAGTCTCGGCGTCGTCGGGCAGGACGGCCGGCTCCTGGGCATCCTCACGATCCGCGATCTCGCCTACAAGGCCGTGGCCGGCGGCACGCCCGGCAGCGCGCCCGTGTCCGAGGTGATGCGCGCAGACCCGGTGACCCTGCCGCCCAGCGCGCTCGGCACCGACGTGCTGCACAAGATGCTCGAACTTGGCGTGGGCCACCTGCCCGTGGCCGAGAACGGCCGGCTCCTCGGCATGGTCACCCAGACCGATCTGACCCGGTTCCAGGCGCTCTCGGCCTCCGCCCTCGTGGCCGAGGCCGCGCTCGCGGCGGATGCGGAGGGCCTCGCGAAGGTCACCGCGCGCATCCCGCAGATGCTGGCGCAGCTCGTGGGCGCCGGGAACCCCCATCACACCGTCACCAGGCTGATCACAGACGTGGGCGATGCCGTCACCCGCCGCCTGCTCACGCTGGCGGAGCAGAAGCTCGGCCCGCCGCCGGTGCCCTACCTCTGGCTGGCCTGCGGTTCGCAGGGCCGCCGCGAGCAGACGGGCGTTTCGGACCAGGACAACTGCCTGATCCTCGACGACGCCTTCACCGAAAGCCAGCGCCCCTATTTCGAAGCCTTCGCAAGGTTCGTCTGCGACGGGCTGAACGCGGCCGGCTACGTCTACTGCCCGGGCGAGATGATGGCGACCACGCCGAAATGGTGCCAGCCGCTGGCGACATGGAAGCGCTACTTCCGGGGCTGGATCGCCAAACCCGACCCGCAGGCGCAGATGCTGGCCTCGGTGATGTTCGACCTGCGCCCCATCGGCGGCAGCGAGGCGCTGTTTGCCACGCTTCAGGCCGAAACGCTGGAGGCCGCCAGCTCCAATTCGATCTTCGTGGCCCATATGGTCAGCAACTCGCTCAAGCACACGCCGCCGCTCGGGCTGTTGCGCGGCTTCGCCACCATCCGCTCCGGCGAACACAAGAACACGCTCGACCTGAAGCACAACGGCGTGGTGCCGGTGGTGGACCTGGGCCGCGTCTACGCGCTTCAGGGCCGGCTCACGGCCGTCAACACCCGCGCACGCCTGCTGGCCGCCGGAGAGGCGGGCGTGCTTTCGGCCTCCGGCGCAAGGGATCTGGTTGATGCCTACGACCTGATCGCCCAAACTCGGCTGGAGCATCAGGCCGGCCAGATCAAGGCAGGCGGCACCCCCGACAACTTCCTGCCGCCCGTCGCGCTCTCCGACTTCGAACGCTCCCACCTGCGCGACGCCTTCGTGGTCGTCCGCACGCTGCAATCCTCGATCGGCCACGGCCGCTCCATGCTCGGGTAAGCCCATGTTCTTTGATTTCATCTCCACCATCGCGATCGGCTTCTGCGCTGCCGGCGTGGCGCTCCTGCTCAACCACCTGCTGCGCGGCCGCCTGCCCCGCTGGCTGGCGCCCGTGGCCGCCGGCGCAGCGATGATCGGCTTCACGATCTGGAGCGAATACACGTGGTATCCGCGCACGCTGCTCACCCTGCCCGAAGGCATCGAGGTGGCACAAACCTACGAACACACCGCCCCCTACCGGCCCTGGACCTACGTCAAACCCTACGTGAACCGCTTCTCGGCAGTGGATCAGGCCACCCTGCGCCGCAACGAGAAGGTGCCGGGGCAGGTGATGGCGGATGTCTATCTCTACAGCCGCTGGCAGCCGCTGGCGCGCGTGCCGGTGCTGGTGGATTGCGAGGGCAGCCGCATGGCCGATCTGGTGGCCGGCGCCGAGTTCGACGCCGACGGCGCCATCACCAACGCCAACTGGCAGGCGCTCGAACCGGGCGAGGCGCTGCTGGCGCGCACCTGTGCCGCCGGCCAAGGCGGCTGACCGAAACGGAGGACGATGCAACATGGCGAAATCGGTGCTTCTGGTCGAAGACGAAGACAACATCGCCGCGGCGCTGGAGATCATGGTCGGCCGGCAGGGCTACGCCATGAGCCGCGTGGACAACGGCGGCCACGCCGTCGCCGCCATCACCGAACAGCACCCCGATCTCGTCATCCTCGACGTCACCCTGCCCGAGGTGTCGGGCTACGAGATCTGCCAGCGGCTGCGCGATGACGCCAGTTTCGACGACGTGAAGATCCTGATGATGACGGCGCGCGGCTCCGAGATGGACCGCCGCAAGGGGCTGGCGCTGGGGGCCGATGATTTCCTCGCCAAACCTTTCGCGATGAAGGATTTCACCGACAAGATCTCGGCACTGCTCGAAGCCGCGCCCACCGCCCCGGCCGGCGCGCCGCGCGGCCCGCGGGAGGCGCGATGATCGAACGCCTCTCCCTCCGGCTGCGCATCTTCCTGTTCTTCGCGCTCGTGGGCCTCGGCGGCACGGCCGCCGTCGCCGGGGCGCTGGCCTGGGGCTATGTCCGGCTCGGCGAGCCCGAGGCGCTGTCCGCCTTCGTCACCTCGGGGCTGGTGGCCGGGTTCACGCTGCTGGTGATGAGCGCCGGAATCTGGCTGCTCTTCGATGAACACGTCGCCAAGGCGGTGGAGCGCCTCGCGAGCGACATGCGCAGCCGCGCCCATGCCGACGTGGACGGCGCGCTCGACGGCAGCAGCGCCAAATACCTCGGCGATCTCGCCCCCGCCGCCGCGGCCGTGGCCAGCGGGCTGGCAGAAACCAAGACGGCGCTGCAGGAGGCCATCGCGCGGGAAACCGCCACGATCGAGGAAAACCGCGCGCGGCTCGAGGCGATCCTCGCCGAGGTGGAGGCCGGGATCATCCTTTGCACCGCCGATCACGAAGTCGCCTTCTACAACGGCCCCGCCCGCGCCCTGTTCCCGGAAGGACGGCTCGGGCTCGGACGGCCGCTGTTTTCCTGCCTCAAGCCCGGCCCCCTGCGCCACGCGCAGAAACGGCTGCAGGACGCACCGCCGGGCACCGCCAGCGATCTCCTCTGCGTCTCCGAGGCCGGGCAGATCCTCGCCGGGCGGATGCGGCTCTTCTCCGCCGGGCGCCAGGGCGGCTACCTGCTGAGCCTGCGCGACGTGACGGCCCCGCTGCGCAACCAGCTCGCCCGCGACGCCGCCCTCTCCGGCGCGCTGGAAGAGATGCGCCGCCCCGCCGCCGGCCTGCAGGCGCTTCTCGAAGTGCTCGACACCGATCTGCCGCCGGAAGACCGCTCCCGCCTGCTCGCCGCCATGGCGGAGGAAACCGAAACGCTCGTCGGCCAGATCACCGGGCTGATCAACCGCCGCATGCAGGAAGACCGCTCCGGCGACTGGTGGCCGATGCCCCTGATCCACGCCGAAGACATCCGCGCCGGCCTCGCCGCCGGGCTCGGGGTGCCGGCGACGGCGGAAGCGCTGAGCCTGCCCTGCGACGGCTACGCGCTGGTGCAGCTGGCCACCGCGCTCGGCCGCCGCCTGCAGGAGAGCGGCCGCGGCGACGGCCTGAAGGCCGCGCTTTCCCGCGTCGCGCCGGGCGCGGCGCTGGATCTGCTCTGGCAGGGGCCGCCCCTGTCGGTCACCGATCTCGACGCCTGGCTGGACGCCCCTTTCGAGGCCCATCTGCCCGGCATCACCGGGCGCCGCCTGCTGGACGTGCACGGCGCCGAGGCCTGGCCCGAACGCGCCGCCGGCGGCGGCCACCGCCTGCGAATCCTGCTGCCCCGAACCGGCACCGAAACAGAGGGCGGCTCCGGCACCGAACCCAAGGCGCTTCCGCCGGCGCAGGCGGACGAACCCGCCGCCGTCTACGATTTCGATCTGATCACCCGCCCCGCACCTCCCGACATCGCCCAGAGCCCGCTGCGCGCCCTGCCCTACGTGGTCTTCGACACCGAAACCACGGGGCTCTCGGTGCTCAAGGGCGATCGCATCGTGCAGATCGCCGCCGTCCGGATCGTGAACGGGCGCATCCTGCAGAGCGAACGCTTCAACACGCTGGTGAACCCGGAGCGCCCGATCCCGCCCGCCGCCACGAAGATCCACCACATCACCGACGCAGACGTGGCACACGCCCCCACCCTCGCCACCGCCGGAAAAGCCTTCCACGACTATTGCGAAGGCGCGGTTCTGGTCGCCCACAACGCCCCCTTCGACATCGGCATGCTGCGCCGCGACAAGGCGGAGTTCGGTGCGGTCTTCGATCACCCGGTGCTCGATACGGTGCTGCTCTCCGCCGTCGTCTTCGGCCAGTCGGCCGAACATTCGCTGGATGCGCTCGCCGAAAGGCTCGGCGTCACCATCCCGCCCGCGCTGCGCCACACGGCGCACGGCGATGCGCTGGCCACGGCGCAAGTCTTCCTCAAGCTGCTGCCGATGATGGAAGCGCGCGGGATCCGCACCTTCGCCGATGCCACCCGCAAGACCCGCGAACACGGACGGCTCCTCGCCGACTTGAACTGACGTTCAGGCAAAACGGGGTGCCCCGCACCCCGCGGATACCTCCGGTCAAGGGATCGGCCCCACTTTGTTCCGAAAATATCCCGGGGGAGCCGCCGCAAGCGGCGGGGGCAGAGCCCCCTACTCCGCGGCCACGCTACCCTGCCCCGCCGGCTCCACCCGCACGGCGGCGAACTTGAACTCGGGGATCTTTCCGAAAGGATCCAGTGCCGGGTTGGTGAGGATGTTGGCGGCGGCCTCCACGTAGGCAAACGGCAGGAAGACCATGTCCTCGGCCACCGCGCGGTCGGCGCGGGCCATGACTTCGACGCTGCCGCGCCGCGTGGTGAGGCGCACCATTGCACCGGGGGCAAGGCCCATGCGGCGCAGGGTTTTCGGGTGCAGCGAGCAGTTGGCCTCGGGCTCCACCGCGTCCAGCACCTTCGAGCGGCGCGTCATCGAACCGGTGTGCCAATGTTCCAGCTGGCGCCCGGTGGTGAGGATCATCGGATACTCCGCGTCCGGCGCCTCGTCGGGGGCGATCACGGCGGCCGGGGTGAAACGGGCGCGCCCCTCGGGCCGCGGGAAGCCGTCGCCGAAGACGATCGCCTGCCCCGGATCCTCGGGCGAAAGCGAAGGGTAGGTCACGGCATTCTGCGCCTCAAGCCGTTCCCAGGTGATATTGGCCAGCGAGCGCATGGTGAGCTTCATCTCGGCGAAGATCTCGCGCGGGTGGGTATAGGCCCAGGGCAGCCCCAGCCGCTTGGCCAGTTCCACCTCGATCCACCAGTCCTCGCGCGCCTCTCCCGGCGGTGCGACGGCCGGGCGGCCCATCTGCACCTGGCGGTTGGTGTTCGTCACCGTGCCGGTCTTCTCGGCGAAGGCGGAGGCGGGGAGGATCACGTCGGCGTAGTTGGCGGTTTCGGTGAGGAAGATGTCCTGCACCACGAGGTGTTCGAGCTTCGCCAGCGCGTCGCGGGCGTGTTCCACGTCCGGATCGCTCATGGCCGGGTTTTCACCCAGGATGTACATGCCGCGGGTGTTGCCGGCGTGGATGTCGTCCATGATCTCGGTGACGGTGAGCCCCTTCTCGGAGGAGAAATCGCCGGACTGCCAGATCTCGGTGAAGGCAGAGCGCACGCCGTCGTCCGTCACCGTCTGGTAGTCGGGCAGGAACATCGGAATGAGGCCGGCATCGGAGGCGCCCTGCACGTTGTTCTGGCCGCGCAGCGGGTGCAGCCCGGTGCCGGGGCGCCCGACGTGGCCGCACATCAGCGCGAGCGAGATCAGGCAGCGGGAATTGTCGGTGCCGTGGATGTGCTGGCTCACCCCCATGCCCCAGAAGATCATCCCCGCCTTGGCGGTGGCGAAGGTGCGGGCCACGTCGCGCAGCACCTCGGCCTCGATGCCGCAGACCTCGGCCATCTTCTCGGGCGCAAAGTTGGCCAGATGCGCCTTCTCGGCCTCCCAGTTCTCGGTGAAGGCCTCGATATACTGCTGATCGTAGAGCCCTTCTTCCACGATCACGTGCATGATCGCGTTCAGCATCGCCACGTCGGCGCCGGGGCGGAACTGCAGCATGTGGCAGGCGTGCCGCCGCAGGCCGACGCCGCGCGGGTCCATCACGATCAGCTTGCCGCCGCGCTTGGCGAACTGCTTGAAATAGGTCGCGGCGACGGGGTGGTTCTCCACCGGGTTGCAGCCGATGGCGATGGCCACGTCGGCGTGCTCGATCTCGTTGAAGGTGGCGGTGACGGCCCCGGAGCCGACATTCTCCAGCAGCGCCGCCACCGAAGACGCGTGGCAGAGCCGGGTGCAGTGATCGACGTTGTTGTGGCCGAAGCCCTGCCGGATCAGCTTCTGGAAGAGATAGGCCTCTTCGTTGGTGCATTTGGCCGAGCCGAAGCCCGCCACGGATCTGCCGCCGTGGGCGGCCTTCAGGCGCGCCAGCCCCCCGGCGGCGGCGTCCAGCGCCTCTTCCCAGCTGGCTTCGCGGAAATGGGTGAACGGATTGGCCGGATCCACGTTCAGCCCCTTGGGCGGCGCATCCGCACGGCGGATCAGCGGTTTGGTGAGCCGGTGCGGGTGGTGGATGTAATCGAACCCGAAGCGCCCCTTCACGCAGAGGCGGCCTTCGTTGGCCGGGCCGTTGATGCCCTCCACGTATCTGATCGCGCCGTCCTTCACCTTGAGCGAGACCTGGCAGCCCACGCCGCAAAAGGGGCAGACGCTTTCGACCTCGGAGTCGTAGTCGGCGGAATCGCCCACCTGGTCGGCGTCCAGCACCGTCTTGGGCATCAGCGCGCCGGTGGGGCAGGCCTGCACGCATTCGCCGCAGGCCACGCAGGTGGAGGCGCCCATGTCGTCGCCCATGTCGAACACCGGGTAGGCATCATGGCCGCGCCCGGCCATGCCGATCACGTCGTTCACCTGAACCTCGCGGCAGGCCCGCACGCAGAGGCCGCACTGGATGCAGGCATCGAGGTTCACGCTCATGGCGACGTGGCTGTCGTCCAGCAGAGGGATGCGCTCGGCCTCCAGCGTCGGCAGGCGGCTTTCGGAAACGCCCTGCGCGGCGGCCATATCCCAGAGGTGGGAGGATTTATCGTGCGCCACGGCCTGTTCGGGCTGATCGGCCAGCAGCATCTCCATCACCATCTTGCGGGCACTCTCGGCCCGCGCGGAGGCGGTGTGCACCACCATGCCCTCCGCAGGCGTGCGGATGCAGGAGGCCGCCAGCGTGCGCTCGCCGTCGATCTCCACCATGCAGGCGCGGCAGTTGCCGTCGGCGCGGTAGCCGGGCGCATCCTTGTGGCACAGGTGCGGGATCAGCATGCCCTCGCGCTTGGCCACCTCCCAGATGCTTTCGCCTTCGCTGGCCTGCACTTCGCGGCCATCGAGCGTGAAACGGACGGTATCGGACATGGCGTGGCTTCCTGTGTCGGCAGCGGTGTTCGGCCCAGAGTAGAGCATTTCGCCCCCCGGTGCAGCGGGCCATCCGCGACGGCCGGTGCACCTTTTGCGCCACCGCGGTTTCCGATCATGACAGCGCGCCGCGCATCGGGGCGCAATTCGGGTTTACCTCCGTGCCTGAGCCTCTATCACTGTGCCTCGGCCACGGGAGAACGGGGAGGGCTCATTGGCGGAACTGATTCTGGTGCGGCACGGGCAGGCCAACAGCACGGCCCGCGACGCCGACAGCTACGACAACCTCTCGGCCCTCGGCATCGAGCAGGGCCGCTGGCTCGGCGAGACCCTGCGCCGCGAGGCCAAGCCCTTCTCGCGCACGCTCTGCGGCAGCCTGCGCCGCCATCACCAGACCGCCGCCGCCATGGGCCATGACACCCGCCTCACCGATCCACGGCTGGACGAGTTCGACTACTTCGGCCTCGCGCAGCAGATGCAGGCCGAGCATGGCATCGCCATGCCGGAAGACGGTGCCGGCTTCGCCGCCCATGTGCCCGTCCTGCTGGAGCATTGGCAGCGCGGGGCGCTGTCGGAGGTGACGGAGAGCTTCGAGGCTTTCGAGGCCCGCGTGGCCGATGCCCTGCGGGACCAGGTGGCTCCCGGCGGCCGGGTCCTGCTGGTGACGTCGGGCGGCGTCATCGCGATGGCGCTGCGGATCGTGCTCGGCCTCGATCTCGCCGCCACCAGCCGGATCATGCTGCAGGTCATGAACACCTCGCTGCACCGGATCGAACATATCCACGGCGAGATGATGCTGGCGCAGTTCAACGCAACCCCGCATCTCGATGCGCCGGACCGCGCCCATGCGCGCACCTTCGTTTGAGGATCCGCCATGATGAAGCTCTACTACGCCCCCGGAACCGTCGCCGTGGCCTCGGCCATGGCACTTGAGGAAGCCGCGATCGCCTATGAACCGGTGCTCGTGGATTTCAGCACCGGCGCGCAGACGAAACCCGCCTACCACGCGGTGAATCCGAAGGGCCGGGTGCCCGCTCTGGAATCGGAGCACGGGCTCCTAACCGAGACCGGCGCCATCCTCGAATACATCGCCGCGCTGGCGCCGGAGGCGGGGCTGATGCCCACGGATCCGTGGCAGGCGGCGCAGGTGCGCGCGCTGATGCACTACCTCGGCAACACCATGCACGTGGCCCATGCCCACAAGATGCGCGGCCACCGCTGGGCCGATCAGGAAAGCTCCTTCGCCGACATGGCGGCGAAGGTGCCGCGGACCATGGCCGAATGCTGCGCCTACCTGGAGGCGCATGTGCTGACCGGCGCGGCTTCCGCGCTCGGCGACCGCTTCACGCTGGGCGACGCGTGGCTCTTCACCGTCTGCCGCTGGCTGGAAGGGGACTCGGTGGACATCTCCGCCTATCCCAAGCTCGCCCGCCATTTCACAACCATCGGCGCGCGGCCCTCGGTGGCCGTTCTGCGCGACAAGGGAATCCTGCCATGACGACACATCTCTGGGTCCGGGCCGAACAGCGGCCCAACGAGGAACGCGTGGGCCTCACGGCCGAGGGCGCGAAGGCGCTGATCGCCAAGGGCATCCGCGTGACGGTCGAGGAAAGCTCGGTGCGCGCGCTGCCGCTTCAGCCCTACATCGATGCCGGCTGCGAGATCGCGCCGGAGAACAGCTGGCCCGAGGCCCCGCGCGACGCGATCATCTTCGGCCTGAAGGAACTGCCCGAGGACGGCACGCCCCTGCCCCACCGCCACATCATGTTCGGCCACGCCTACAAGGGCCAGCACTCCGGAAAGGCCCTGCTTGAGCGTTTCAAGGCCGGGGGCGGCACGCTCTACGATCTGGAATACCTCGTGGACGAAACCGGCCGCCGCGTCGCCGCCTTCGGCTACTGGGCCGGCTATGCGGGCGCCGCGGTGACCCTGAAATGCTGGGCCGCCCAGCAGCACGGCGGGATCTGCGGCCCTGTGGGCGTCTATGCGAGCAAGGACGCCCTTCTCGCCGATCTCGAGGCCGAACTCGCGGCCACGGCAGCCGCAAGGCCCACCGCCATCGTCATCGGCGCCTTGGGGCGCGTGGGCACGGGCGCGGGCGATCTGCTGGACGCCATGGGCGTATCCGTCACCCGCTGGGACATGGCAGAAACCGCCTCCGGCGGCCCCTTCCCCGAGATCCTGGACCACGACCTGTTCCTCAACTGCATCTTCGCCCGTCCGGGCACACCCGTCTTCGTTCCGCGCGACGCGCTCGGGGCGGCGCGCCGGCTGACCGCCATCGGCGACGTGGCCTGCGACCCCGACAGCGACTACAATCCGATCCCCGTCTACGATCGCGCCACCACCTGGGCCGCGCCCGCCCTGCGGGTTGCCGAGGATCCGGTGCTCGACGTGATGGCGATCGACAACCTGCCCTCCCTTCTGCCGGCCGAATCCAGCGAGGATTACGCCGCGCAGCTGCTGCCTTCCCTGCTGACGCTCGACGCGCTGGACGCCGGCGTCTGGGGCCGGGCGGAGGCAGAATTCAACAAGCATATCAAGGCACTCTGAAGGAGAGACAGCATGACGATCCATTGGTGTGGCACCGGCCTCTCCGCCATTCCCGGCCTGCGCCGGCTTTTGGAGGCCGGCCACGAGATCACCGTCTGGAACCGCACCACGGCCAAGGCCGAAGAGGCGGTGGGAGACCTGGCGAACGACATCCGCGCCTTCTCGCCCGAGGCGCTTTCGGCGGCCGTGAACGCGGGCGATGTCGTCGTGTCGATGCTGCCGGGAGACTGGCACGTGCCGCTTGCGGAGATCTGCCTTGAGAAGGGCGCGCATTTCGTTTCTTCGAGCTACATCTCACCGGAGATGCGCGCGCTGGATGCCGCCGCCCGCGACAAGGGCCTGTGCTTCGTGAACGAGGTGGGGCTCGATCCCGGCATCGATCACCTGATGGCCCACTGGCTGGTGGCCGACTACCGCGCCAGCGCCGCCTTAGACGCCGGCAACACGCTCTCCTTCATCTCCTACTGCGGCGGCGTGCCGAAGATCGCCAACGCCTTCCGCTACAAGTTCAGCTGGTCGCCGCTCGGCGTGCTGAAGGCGCTGCGCTCGCCGTCGCGCTCGATCCGCGATTTCGCCCCGCTCGACGTGGCGCGCCCGTGGGATGCGATCAGCAGCTACACCGCGCCGCTGCCCACGCCGGAGGCCTTCGAGGTCTACCCCAACCGCGATTCCCTGCCCTTCATGGAGGACTACGGTTTCGAGCCCGGCTGGAAGGTGAAGGAATTCGTGCGCGGCACGCTGCGGCTCAATGGCTGGGCCGAGGCCTGGGCCGATGTCTTTTCCGAGATCGAGACGCTGGAAGGCCCCGAGGGCGATGCCCGCCTGAAGGAAATGAGCGATCAGTTCTGGGCCGAAAACGCCTATGACGAAGGCGAGCCCGACCGCGTGGTGCTCTGCGTCGCGCTGAAGGCCGAAAAGGACGGCGTGCCCGTCTACCACAAGAGCTACGTGATGGATGCCTGGGGCGATGCGCGCGGCAGCGCGATGGCCCGGCTCGTCAGCGTGCCTGTCTCGCTCGCGATCGAGGCGGTTCAGGCGCGCGAGATCCCTGCGGGCGTAAGCGCCGCACCCTCGGATCCGAAACTCGTCTCGCGCTGGATGGGCGAGATCGGCACCCTCGCCCAGCACCTCCAGGTGGTGGACCACCTCGCCTGACGGCAAGCCCCCGGCGATGGGCCGGGCCGGCGATCCCGGACGGCGCCGTGCGCGGCGCCGCCGACCCTAATCCAGTTTGCGCGCCTCGCTGACCAGCATCACCGGGATGCCGCCGCGCACCGGAAAGGCGAGATTGGCCGCCCGGGAGATCAGTTCCTGGGTCTCGGGGTTCCACTCCAGCCGCTGCTGCGTCACCGGGCAGACGAGCGCCTCCAGCATCCGGGGGTCGAAGGTGCCCTCTTCCTTCATTGCATGACCTCTTCTTCACTGCCGCCGCTGCGCAGGGCAAATTCGATCAGCGTCACCAGCGTTTCGCGCCGGGTCCGCAGGGACGGCGCTTCGAGCAGCGCCTGCTTGTCTTCGTTCTCGAAGGGGCAGAGCATGGAGAGCGAGTTGATCAGCAGCTCGTCCTCCGCCTCCCGCATGGCATCCCAGTCGGTGCTCAGATCCCGCGCCGCGAAGTAGCGCCCGAGCAGGGCGAGAAAGCCGGCCCTGTCGAAGCCGTCGTCCTTCTCGGCGGCACCAAAATCCTGTTCGAAGCCGGCCCAGCTGACATCGGCCTTGATGTAGGGGCTGAAGCCGGGCACCTCGCGCTCCAGCCGGAAGCGGGAAATGCCCGAGAGGGTGATCATGTAGCGGCCGTCCTCCGTTTCGGAGAAGCCGGTGACCCGCCCGGCGCAGCCGATCCTGTGCAGCGATTTCCCGGTGCCGCCCGGCGTCTCCATCGGCTGCACCATGCCGATCAGCCGGTGGCTCGTCTTGAGCGTGTCATCGAGCATCGCGAGGTAGCGCGGCTCGAAGATGTGCAGAGGCAGACGGGCCCGAGGCAGCAGGAGCGCCCCGGGCAAAGGGAAGACGGGAATGGTGTCCGGCAGATCCGCGGCTGGAAACATGGCCATGAAGATAGCCCGAAACCGCGATCAGGCAAAGATCATGGACGAGAGCTTGCGCCGGCCGTTCAGAACGATCGGATCCTGGGGCTTCAGAGCGTCGAAAATGGTGAAGAGCTGCGCCTTGGCCGCGCCGTCGTTCCACTCGCGATCCCGGCGGAAGAGCTCCAGCAGCTCGGCCACCGCCGCCTCTGCATCGCCGTTGGCGTAGAGCGCCTTGGCCAGCTCGAAGCGGGACTCGTGATCGTCGGGGTTCGCCTCTACGGCGGCGCGCAGATCGGCCACGGGGCCGGCGTCGGCGGCCTGCTCGGCGAGTTCGATCTGGGCGCGCACGGCCTCGATCGCGGCGGCCCCGGCGATCTCGGCGGGCACGGCCGCCAGCATCGCCTTGGCCTGATCGGCCTGGCCCAGCGCCAGCTGCGCGCGCATCATCCCGGCGTAGGCCGCGGCATTGGCGGGATCTTCTTCGAGGATGGCGGCGAAGGTCTGGGCGGCATCCACCGCCGCGCCTTCGGCCAGCATCTCTTCGGCGGCGGCCACGGCCTCGGCGAGGCCACCGTCACCCGCCAGCGCGGCGACGCGATCGATGAAGGCGGAAATCTCCGAAGGCGGCAGCGCGCCCTGGAAGCCGTCAACCGGCTGGCCCTGCCAGAAGGCATAGACCGTGGGGATGCTCTGGATGCGCAGCTGGCCGGCGATCATCTGGTTCTTGTCCACATCGACCTTGGCCATCTTCACCTTGCCGCCGGCGGCCTTGACCGCCGCTTCCAGCGCGGGGCCGAGCGTCTTGCAGGGGCCGCACCAAGGGGCCCAGAAATCCACGATGACGGGAACGTTCTGGCTCTCTTCCACCACGTCGGCCATGAAGGTGGCCTCGGTGACATCCTTGATCAGATCCTCGGCCGGGGCTCCGCCCTGTGCGGGTGTGTTGCCGAATTCCAGCATGAAAGCCTCCTGACTGTATCGCTTGGGCGCTGTTTCAGGGCTTTAGATGGCGCAAAGGGGGGGCGCTTGCAAGGGGCGGAGCCGCAGCGGGGCCGGCGCTGTCGTTGGCGAAGCGACGGAAAGAGGGGCACTTGGGGATTTGAACGAAGTGAGGCGGCAGGACCCCAAGCACCTGCCGCCTGCCTCGGTCGCGCGCGACCGGAACGGGCGCCCGCGTGGGGCGCCCGTAACTGTCTTCCTCTCGGGAAGGGAAGCGTCGGAACGGGCGCCGGGATCCTGGCCCGGCACGACCGGACCGCGACTTAGAGGTCGGGTTCGATCAGCTCGTTCAGCGTGGCGCTCGAAGGATCGACGCCAGCCAGCTTGGCGAGCATCGCCTTGCCTTGGCCCGGCACGGAGGAGGTGGAGACCACGCCGTTGTCGGTGAAGGTGCCGGCCTGGCTCAGGATGAAGCGGACTTCCTCGTCATCTTCCTCGCGCTGAGCCTGGATCAGGCGCTCCAGCTGGGCGATGGTGAAATCGGCCGGGTCCACGCCGGCTTCCGCGGCCAGCTGGGCCTTGCCGGCGTTCACGGAGGCGCCGTCCAGCGTGTTGACGGAAGTGTCGGCACCCTGGCTCAGGATGAAGGCGACGGCTTCCTTGTCGTTGTCGCTGATGGCTTCCTGCAGGCGCTGCAGCTGGGCGACGTCGTAGATGCCGGGGGTCACGCCAGCCTCATAGGACATCTGGATCGCGGCAGGGGAGTTCGGGTTGCCGGCGAAGGCCGGAACGGCGAGAGCGGCGGCGACGGCGGTGAGAGCGATTTTCTTGAACATTTCGTTTTCTCCTTGCGACCCTGTTGGGGATCCGGGCCGCGGTTTGGGGTTTTGGTATCGGTGGGCTTGGGGCCCGTCGTTGCGATGAGTTGGATGTATGGCCGTGCCGCGGCGATGAAAAGGGGCCGGGTCCGGACGGGCAGGCAGGAGGCCGCCGCCAAATCCGTCGGCGCAGAAGATGTGCATTTTTGTGCAGACGGAGCGAGACCCCGCGCCGCCCACCCAGCGCCCGTTCCGCCCATTTCGCAGGCGGAAAAGGCAAAGAAGGGAGCTTGTAAACCTGTGAGTTTCCTCACGCCCGATCACGGCGGCGCGAGATCGGGCCAAAGCGCGTGCGCCGGGCCTTGACCGGATCAGTTTCGACCTGCGCAGAGATTTACAGGCGGGTGAAAAAATTTGTGCAGGATTTTTCTGTCCCGGCCGCCGTGGCAGGCGGCGAAAAGCGGGAGTCTGCCCTCAGAGTTCGCGCAGGAAGCCCCGCAATTCGGCCGCGATCGCCTCCGAATGGGTATAAGGCAGCCCGTGCCCGGCCCCTTCAATCACCTCCTGCCGGGCCTTTCGGTTGATCTGGGCGAGTCGCCCGAGCGCGGTTTTCGGGATCACGGCATCCTCGCCGCCCCAGATCGCCATCAGGGGCACCCCGGCGGCGGCAAGCCGTGCGTGACCCTCGCTTCCGTCCTCCGCGAGGCAGTGGCGCAGGCTTGACAGCACCGCCGGAAGGAAGCCGCCCCGGCCCAGCGCCGCCAACTGCGCCTCGCGCACACCCGGCGGCGCGCCCTCGGCAGCGGCGGCGCGGCGAAATCCACGCCTCATCATCATGCGCCCGATCCCGAGCATGAGCCAATCCCCCAGCAGGGGCACGTCCCGCGCGAACGCCTGCCAGCGCGGGAGAGCCAGGCCGAGCCCGGCCGGAGCCAGCAGCAGCAGGCGGCCCACCCGATGCGGCGCGTCTGCGGCGAAGGCGGTGCCGATCACGCCGCCCATCGAGTAGCCGATCACGAGGTCGCAGTGATCCACGCCCTGCGCCTCGAGCAGCGCGTCGAGCTGGGCGAGGAAGAAGCCCGTGCTCTGGGCGCCACCCTGCGGCTCCGAGCCGCCCCGGCCGGGCAGATCGTAGGTCAGCACCCGGAACCCCATGCGCGTGAGATGGGGCACGAGCGGATCCCACGCCGGCTGCGGCGTCGTCAGCCCGTGGATGCAGAGCGCCACGGGGCCCTTCACCGGCCCGTGCCAGCGGCAGAGCGTGCGCGCGCCCGGCTCACCGATCCTGTGCTCGCCCGCCTGCGCCGCCCGCCGGCCCTGCCCCGCCACAGGGCGGCGGCGCTCCAGCAGGAAGGGGGCCGCCGCAGCGACCAGAAGGATCAGGAGGGCCAGCAGCCAGCCCATGGCTCAGCCCGCGCCCTGAGCGGCGGACCAGACCTTCAGGATGTGGTGCGCGGTCATCAGGTCCAGATGTGCGCCGCCGCCATTCTTGAAGAAGGTGATCTCCGCGTCACCGGTGCGGGTGAACCGCCCGGCGGGCAGATCGTAGAAATCGGCCAAGATGTCGGCCTCGGAGATCACGCCTTCGGCGAGCGGGATCTTCAACTCGCCGATATGGCCGAGCGTGGTGTCGCGGCTGTCCACGAAGAGGCTGGCGCGGCGCAGAACCTCGTCGTCGTATTCGCGCATGTCGGCCCGGTAGGCGCCGATGCCGTCAAGGTGCTGGCCGGGGCGCAGCCACGCGCCCTTGATCAGCGGTGCGGTGGACATGGTGGCCGAGGTCACGATGTCGGCGCGGCGCACGGCGGCTTCCAGATCCGTCACGGCCTCGGTCTCCGGGTGTTCGGCGGCAAAGGCCTCGGCGGCGGCGGGGGTGCGGTTCCAGACGAGGAAGCGCGCGCCGGGAAAGCCCGCACCGTAGGCGGGGCGCAGCGCGTGCCCGACGGTGCCCGCGCCCACGATCAGGATCACCTCGCTGTCCGGCCGCGCCAGCTTGCGCGCGGCAAGCAGGCTGTCGCCGGCGGTCTTCCACTTGGTGACGAGGTGGAAATCCACCATCGCTTCCAGCGTGCCGTCGGCATCGGAAAAGAGGCTCACCGCGCCGTTGATCGTCGGCCCCCCGCGAGCCGCGTTGCCGGGAAAGACGGTGGCGGATTTCACCGCGATGCCGAGGCCGTCTATGAAGGCGGAGCGCGACAGCAGCGTGTCTTCGCCCCGGCGCAGGAAGGTATCGCCGATCTCGGCGCGGGGCAGGCCGTGACCGGCCTCCAGCGCTTCCGTCAGGGCGAGCCAATCGAGATGCGGCTCGGCCTCCGCGCGGCTGATGATGGGCAGGCTCACAGGCCGGCCTCCGTTTCCGAAAGCAGCCCGGCCTCGACCAGCGCCCGTGCCCAGGCTTCCGGCCCCGTAAAGAGATGCGTCTGCCAACCGCGCGCCTTGGCGGCGGCGATGTTGTCGGCGCGGTCATCGGCAAAAAGGAGCGCCTCGGGCGCGATGCCGCTGTCGGCTTCGAGAGCGGCGTAGATTTCGGGCGCCGGCTTCGCCATGCGCATGTGGCCGGAGATGTAGCGGCGGTCGAACTCCTTCAGGAAAGGGTATTCGACTTCGGCAAGCGCGAAGGTCTCCACCCCGAAGTTGGAGAGCGCGAAGACCGGCACGCCCGCCTTGCGCAGCGCGCGCAGCAGCGCGACCGAACGGGGGATGGCGGGGCTCGCCATGCGCAGCCAGTCGTCGTGCCAGAGGCGGATCTCGGCGGCGAACTCCGGGTAGGCCTCGGCGCAGGCCATGACGGTATCGTGGAAGTTCTCGCCCAGATCGACGCGATCGTTCATCGCGTGCAGATCGACGGCGGCGAACATCTCCTTGCGGCGGGCCTCGCCGATCACGCTGTCATAGTGGCGCTCGGGCTGCCATTCGATCAGGACGTTGCCGATGTCGAACACCACGGCTTCGGGTTTGGGCATGGGGTTTCCTTGGGTGATGGCGGGTTTCTGGCACAGTCCCGACTCTGGCGGGGGTTATCAAGTAAGAAACGAGGGCAGCGCCGTCCCGCGGGGTGGCGCAAAGCGCCGCCCCATGGGGGCGGGTCGGCGCTGCCCGGCGTTGCCGCCGGCGAGGGCCCCTATTTCCGCAGCGCCGCGCCCAGCACGCGGTCCAGCGCATTCAGGAAATTGGCACGGTCCTGCTTGGAGAAAGGCCGCCCTGCGCCCTGCCGGAAGGGATCGGCTGCGCGCAGATCGGCCATCAGGTCGCGCGTGGCGAGCACGTTGCCGATGTTGCGTGCCGTCAGCTCCTCACCGTTGGGCTTGAGCACGGCTGCGCCCGCCTCGATGCATTTCGCCGCCAGCGGGATGTCGGTGGTGATCACCACGTCACCCACCCCGGCGCGCTCGGCGATCCACATGTCCGCCACGTCGGGGCCTTCCGGCACGATCACCACCTCCACCAGCGGGTTCGGTGAGAGCCGCAGGCCCCCGTTGGACACCAGGAACATCGGCACCTTCAGCCGGGTGGCCACCTTCTCGGCCTCGCTCTTCACCGGGCAGGCATCGGCGTCCACGTAGAGCTTGCTCATGCGTAGAGCGCCTCGGCGTGGAAATGCACATGCTCTTCCATGAAGGTGGAGACGAAGAAATAGGAGTGGTCGTAGCCCTTCTGCATCCGGAACGCCCCCTCCTGCCGCCGCGCAGCCATGGCTTGCGCCAGCGCTTCCGGGCGCAGCAGGTCGAGGAACTGATCCTCGCTGCCCTGATCCACCAGCACCGGGCCGTCGAAGCCCTTCGCGGCCATCAGGAGGCTTGCGTCATGGGCGGCCCAATCCGCGCCCTCGCCCAGATAGGCGCCCAGCTGCTTCCGGCCCCAGTCCGACTCCGTCGGGTTGGCGATCGGCGCGAAGGCCGACACCGAGCGGAAGCGCCCCGGCAGGCGCATCGCCAGCGTCAGCGCGCCATGGCCGCCCATGGAATGGCCGGTGATCGCCTGCCGCTCCAGATCCACCGGGAAGGCGGCGTCGAGCGCCGCCGGGAGTTCCTCGGCGATGTAGTCCCACATCCTGAAATGCGCCGCCCAGGGGGCCTGGGTGGCGTTCACGTAGAAGCCCGCCCCCTGCCCGAGATCATACTCCGGATCATCGGCCACGCCCTCGCCGCGCGGAGAGGTATCGGGGAAGACGAGCGCGATGCCCTGCTCCGCCGCCCAGGCCTGCGCGCCGGCCTTCACCATGGCGTTTTCATGGGTGCAGGTGAGACCGGACAGATACCACAACAGAGGCACCGGCCCGTCCTGCGCTTCGGCAGGCAGGAACAGGCCGAAGGTCATGTCGCAGCCGCAGGCCTGCGACGCATGGCTGTAGACGCCCTGCACGCCGCCGAAGCATCTGTTCTCTGAAAGGGTCTTCATTGGGCGTCCTCCGCTAGCTGCCTGCCCTTGGGCTAGCGCAGCCCACCCGCCGGGCGCAAGCTCAGAAGCCCGAGACCCAGGCGATCACCGGCGGCACGGTGGCCACGCTCACCACGGTGGAGATCAGGATCGCCGCCGACACCCGCTGCGGCGCGACGCCGTAATGCTGTGCGATCATGAAGATGTTGCCGGCCACGGGCAGGGCGGCTGCCGCGATCATCACCCCGGCGCCGTAGGGGGCGACGGGAAAGATCAGGAGCGCGCAGACGGCCACCGCCGCCGGATGCAGCGCCAGCTTGCAGACCGAAAGCCAGACGGCCACGCTGACCCGCTCCGCCGATTTCGACGCCAGCGACGCCCCCACCGCGAACAGCGCACCGGGCGTGGCGGCGGAGCCGAGAATATCGACGAATTCGTTCAGCGGCCCCGGAATCGGCACCTGCAGCGCAGACCACGTGAGGCCGACCGCGATGGAGACGATCATCGGGTTGCGCAGCAGCCCCATGCCCACGGTGCGCAGGCTGCGCAGCGACACGCGGCCATCCCGGCTGCCGGTGATCAGGATCACGATCAGGCTGCCGAAGACGATCAGGTCCACCGCCAGCATCATCATGACGTAGCCGATGGCGGCCTCGCCCAGCAGCAGGGCGAGCATGGGGATGCCGAGAAAGCCGATGTTGCCGATCACCGCGCATTGCGCCTCCACCGCGGCCTCGGCGATGCCGCGCCTGCGGATCAGCGCCACCAGCGTGGCGATTCCGTAGACGGCGGCGGTGCCCAGCAGGTAGGCCCAGATGAAGGGCCAGTCGAGGATCTCCGCGATCGAGGGATTGGCGGAGAATTTGAACAGCATCGCCGAAAGCGCGAAGTAGAAGACGAATTTCGTCAGGTAGGCGGTGGCTTCCTCGGAAAAGAAACGCGTACGCCCGGCCCAGTAGCCCAGCGCGATCAGCCCGAAGAAGGGCAGCGTTTTCAGAAAGATCTCGACCATCTCCAGCGGCCTAGCACGGCGGCGCGGCGGGCGCTATCCCCCGCCGATCAGCGCCCCGGCCGCAAACACCAGCGCCCCGCCCAGCACCACCTGGAAGGTGGCCCGGAAGAAGGGTGTCTGCATGTAGCGGTTCTGGATCCAGACGATGGCCCAAAGCTCGACGAAGACGACGACGATGGCGAGGATCGTGGCCGTCCAGAAATCCGGGATCAGGTAGGGCAGCGCGTGGCCCATGCCGCCCACGGTCGTCATGATGCCCGAGGCGAAACCGCGCTTCACCGGCGAGCCCCGCCCGGACAGTTCACCGTCGTCGGACGCCGCCTCGGTGAACCCCATGGAGATCCCTGCACCCACCGAGGCCGCAAGGCCGACCTGGAAGGTCGTCCAGGTGTCCTGCGTGGCGAAGGCGGCGGCGAAGATCGGGGCGAGGGTGGAGACCGAGCCGTCCATCAGCCCGGCAAGCCCGGGCTGCACCCAGGTGAGCACGAACTGCCGCTGGGCGGTGAGTTCCTCGTCTTCCTTCGCCTCGGCATCCAGATGCTCTTCGCGCAGGGTTTCGGCACGGTTCACGTGGCCCATTTCCTCGGCGGCGAGATCGCCCAGCAGCTTGCGGATGCCCGCATCCGAGGTGCGCTGCGCGGCCTTGGTGTAGAAATTCGCCGCCCCCTGCTCCATCAGCGCGGCTTCCTCCCGCATCCGCTCAAGCCCGAGGTTCTCCACCAGCCAGGCCGGCTGGCGGGTGTGGAACCCGGCGACGTGCTCTCGACGGATCGGGACGATGTTGGGCCCGAAGCGCTCGGTGTAGATGTCGATCAGCCGGCGGCGGTGGCCGTCCTCCTCCTGCGCCATGCCTTCGAACACCTTGGCCGACGCCGGGAACTCGGCGCGCAGGCTGTCCGCGTAGTGCCGGTAGATCTGGGCGTCCTCCTCCTCGGCGGAGATCGCCAGCGACAGGATCTGGCGCTCGTCGAGATCGGAGAAACGCAGGCGTTTGCGGGGAGAAAACATATCGGCCCTCTCTTTTTAGAATGACTCTAAATTAGAAAACCTCCGTCGGGATGCAACACAAAACCTGCGTGTCGGGAGAATTGCCCCTTGCAAACTGAACTGATCGGTTTAGATAACAAACTGAACGAAGCAGTTCAGTTAACAGGTGCCCGATGAAACAGACCCTTCTTGCCTTCGCCGCCGCCGCAACCGTGCTGTCCGCCGGGCAGGCCATGGCCGGTGGCTACGTCTTCTCGATCCCCTCCGTGTCCTATCCCCAGGACGCCACCGCGGACACGACCCGCACACCGAAACCGGCCACCCCGCTCTTCGGCTGGCTGGGCGCGAAATAGGACACTCCCGACCGTCTCATCCCGAGACCGACTGGGGCACACCTTCGCGTGTGCCCTTTTTTCTTGGCACCGGGGCGCATCGCCTCGCCTTGCCGAAACTGAACTGCCCGGTTTATACTGGGAACTGGAAAATACCGGGCGCCTGAAACGGAGGAGCCATGAACGTCATCGCCGAGACCATCAAGAAGGGCCGCAAGTTCGATCAGGTGATCGAGGGAGCGCGGGCCATCTTCATGCGCGACGGGTTCGAGGGCGCCAATGTCGATGACATCGCCAAGGCGGCGGGCGTCTCCAAGGCCACGCTCTATTCCTACTTCCCCGACAAGCGCGTGCTTTTCGCCGAAGTGGCGCGGCAGGAATGCGAGCGCCAGTCCCAATCCACGATCAGCGTGGTGGACACGGCGACCGACCCGCGCGAAGCGATCTCGCATATCGCCTGGGCGATGGTGGAGTTCGTCACCTCGGATTTCGGGATCAACGTCTTCCGCATCTGCGTGGCGGAATCGGCCCGCTTTCCCGAGCTTGGCTGCCAGTTCTACGACTCCGGGCCCAAGCTGGTGCGCGAACGGGTGGGGGAGTATCTCTCCTGCGCCGTCGCACAGGGCCATTTCGAGATCGACGACGTTGAGCTGGCGGCAGAACAGCTGATGGAACTGACCAAGACCTACATCTTCCCGCGCATCCTCTGCGGCATCCAGCTGAAGTTCTCGATGGAAGAGAAGAAACGCATCGTGGATGGCGCCGTGGACATGTTCATGGCCCGCTACGCCGCCAAGGCGTGAGGCGCGTGCGCGGGCCGGGCGCAGCGGCGTGCGCCCTGCCCCCTTGCAAACCCCCTGCCCGATCCCGAGATGCCGTGGAACACGCGCGGCGGGGGCTTGGGTGATGGGTGATTTCGGATTGGTTCTGGCCGGCCTGATCGGGCTGGTGGTCGGGGGCGAACTGCTGGTGCGGGGCGCCGTTGCCGCCGCCCGCCGGGCCGGGCTGCCGCCGATGGTGATCGGGCTCACGCTCGTGGGGTTCGGCACGTCTTCCCCCGAGTTGGTGACGAGCCTGCAGGCCGCCTTCGCCGGTGCGCCGGGCATTGCCATCGGCAACGTGGTGGGCAGCAACATCGGCAACAGTCTCCTGATCCTCGGCGTCGCCGCCGCGATGGCTCCGATCGCCGTGAACCCCGCGGCCCTGAAGCGGGACGGTGGCGTCCTGCTGCTGGCCACGGCGCTCTGCGTCGCCGCCGTCCTGTGGGGCAGCATCGGACGGCTGGCCGGCGGCGGCTTCGTGCTGATGCTGGCCGCCTACCTCACCTATACGCTGATCGTCGAAAGCCGGGCCGGGGCCACCCCCGCGGGCGAGATGTATGCCGCCGAGGCAGGCGCGGTGCCCACGGCGGACATGCCGCTGGGCCGGGCGCTGGCGCTCACCGGCGCGGGGCTGCTCGTCACCATCCTCGGCGCGCGCTTCCTCGTGACCGGCGCGGTGGAAATCGCCGCCGCGCTGGGGCTTTCGGAAGCCGTGATCGGGCTGACGATCGTGGCCATCGGCACTTCGCTTCCCGAACTCGTCACCTCGGTGATCGCCGTGCGAAAGGGCGAGGGCGAAGTGGCGCTGGGCAACGTGATCGGCAGCAACATCTTCAACCTGCTCGGCATTCTCGGGATCACCGCGCTGGTGCACCCGCTCGCCGTGCCCCCCGAGATCGCGGCGCAGGATGTCTGGGTGCTCTGCGCCACCACGGCGCTGCTGCTGCTCTTCGCCCGTTCGGGCTGGCGCGTGGCCCGGCGTGAAGGGCTGGTGCTGCTGGCCCTGTATGGCGCCTACATGTGGGTTCTGCTTGGGTGAAAGGAAAAGGCGCGGGGGGCTGTCTGCCCCCCGCGACCCCCCGAGGATATTTTCCGGAACAAAGTGGAGGTCAGTAGACGACGACGGAGCGGATGCTTTCGCCGGCGTGCATCAGGTCGAAGCCCTTGTTGATGTCCTGAAGGCCCATGGTGTGGGTGATCATCGGATCGATCTCGATCTTGCCCTCCATGTACCAGTCCACGATCTTCGGCACGTCGGTGCGGCCGCGCGCGCCGCCGAAGGCCGTGCCGCGCCAGACGCGGCCGGTAACGAGCTGGAAGGGGCGCGTGGCGATCTCCGCGCCGGCCGGCGCCACGCCGATGATGATGCTTTCGCCCCAGCCCTTGTGGGCGCTTTCCAGCGCGGTGCGCATGACGTTGACGTTGCCGGTGGCATCGAAGGTGTAATCCGCGCCACCCTTGGTGAGGTTGACGAGATAGGCCACCAGATCGCCGTCCACCTCGCTCGGGTTGACGAAATCCGTCATGCCGAAGCGTTCGGCCATGGCTTTCTTGGCCGGGTTCAGATCGACGCCGACGATCTGGTCGGCGCCGGCGAGCCGCAGCCCCTGGATCACGTTGAGCCCGATGCCGCCCAGCCCGAAAACGATGGCACGGCAGCCGATCTCAGCCTTGGCGGTGTTGATCACCGCGCCGATGCCGGTGGTGACGCCGCAGCCGATGTAGCAGATCTTCTCGAACGGCGCGTCCTCGCGCACCTTGGCGAGCGCGATCTCGGGCAGCACCGTGTGGTTGGCGAAGGTGGAACAGCCCATGTAGTGCAGGATCGGATCGCCATCGAGGGTGGAAAAGCGCGAGGTGCCGTCGGGCATCAGCCCCTTGCCTTGGGTGGCGCGGATCGACTGGCAGAGGTTGGTTTTCGGGTTCAGGCAGTATTCGCATTCCCGGCACTCGGGCGTGTAGAGCGGGATCACGTGATCGCCGGGCTTGAGCGAGGTCACGCCGGGGCCGACCTCCAGCACGACGCCGGCGCCTTCGTGGCCGAGGATCGCCGGGAAGAGCCCTTCGGGATCGGCGCCGGAGAGGGTGAATTCGTCGGTGTGGCAGATGCCGGTTGCCTTGATCTCCACGAGGACTTCGCCGGCGCGGGGGCCGTCGAGGTTCACCTCCATGATTTCCAGCGGTTTTCCGGCGGCGGTGGCGACGGCGGCGTGCGTGCGCATGGCAAATCCTTCCTGCGAAATGGTCCGCCGTCAGCCTGCGGCAAAGCCTGCGCCATTTCAACCGGCCTGCGCGACACCTCGCGCCCCCGGCGCGACAGGCACGGCCGCCGCTCTTCGGAAGGCAGGCGGCTCAGGCCGCCGGGGCGTAGCGCAGGCGCAGAATTCCGCGATCGAAGCGCTCGACATCCTGCAGGGCAAGCGCCTGCGGCGCGCCGGGCGCGGGAAAGAGCGGCACGCCAGCGCCGAGGAAGACGGGCATCACGAAGAGATCCAGCCAGTCCAGCACTCCGGCGCGGATGAGATCTGCCTGGAGGCGCGCGCCGCCCACGGCCCAGGCGCGGCGGCCTTGCATGGCGGCCCCGAGAGCTTGCAGGCTGCCCTGCCAGATTTCGGGCCCTCCCAGATCACCGGAGAGCGGCGAGGAGGTGAGCACGATGCAGCGGCAGCCTTCGTAGGGCCAGCCCACGCCGAAGCCGACGACCTGGTCGTAGGTCTTGCGGCCCATGATCACGGTATCGATCGTTTGAATGAAGCCTGCGTAACCGGTGTCCACGCCGTTGTAGGCGTCCAGCCAGCCGACCCCGCCTTCGGAATCGGCGATGAAACCGTCCGCCGAGGCGGCCATGTAGCCGCAGATCATGCCGCCCACCCGGATAGGGCAGGCGGCACGGGGGCGTTCGGGATCATTTCTTGACGCGGTAGGCCTTGTGGCAATCGGCACAGGCCCCGCCGACGGCGCCGAAGCCGGCTTTCATCGCATCGAGCGAGGAGGTGTCGAGCCCCTTGGCGGCCATTTCGAGCGCGCTGCCCTTGGCGACGAAATCGTCCCAGTTCGTCCAGATTTCGGGCTTGGCTTCGCTTTCCGGATCCATTTCTTCGGCTTCGAAGAGCGCGGGAATCATGGCGGCCTTCTCGGCGATGGTCGCGGCGGCGGCCTCTGCGGCGGCGGCGTCGAAATCGGTCTTGCCCTGGACCATCTTGCCAATGGTGCCGGTGGCGCCACCGATGGCCTTCATGGCCTCCATCCGGGCCTTGACGGCTTCATTGGCCACGCCGCTGTGGGCGAAGGCCATGGTGGCCGCGAAAACGGTTGCGGCGGTCGTCATCTGGAAAAGCGAGTCATTGCTCTGGCTCCTTGTTGGCTACCGCCAAAGCTTAGCACGATTGCTTGGTCTGCCTACTCACTGGATCGTGAGCAGGCGCACAGTTTCTGTGGAGAGATGCAGGAAGCGTGCGCCATGCGTGCCGGGAGAGCAGCAGACTCGACTCCGCCCGCGCGGGGCTCTAAATATGAGAACATAACAGGAACATTTGCGCTGCCACGCCAATGCCAAACCGCCGAATCCTCTCGCTCTGGTTCCCGCGCCTCGGGGCCGAACGCCTGCTCCGGATGGAGCGGGGCCTGCTGGATGCGCCCTTCGCCGTGGTGCGCGATACGGGGCAGATGCAGGTGCTCTCGTCGCTCTCGGCGGCGGCCAGCGCGGAAGGGCTCTTCGCCGGCCAGCCGCTGCGCGACGCCCGCGCCATGTGCCCGGAGCTGCTCACCCGGCTGCAGAATGCGCAGGCCGAGGCCGCCTTTCTCACCGTGCTGCGCCGCTGGGCCGGGAAGTTCTCGCCCTGGGTGGGGGAGGAGCCGCCGAGCGGGCTGGTGATCGATCTGACCGGCTGCGCCCATCTCTTCGGCGGCGAGGAGGCGCTGCTGGCGCAGGTGGAGTCCGATTGCGCCGACCTGGGGCTCAGCGTGCAGGCGGGCATCGCCGACACGGTGGGCGCGGCCTGGGCGCTGGCGCGCTATGCCGGGCAGGGCGCGGAAGGCATGCGCAGCGGCGATGCCGTGGATCAGGAAGCCCGCGCCACCCGCTCGCGCGCCGCAAAGCGCCGCCACTGGGAGCGCGGCGGGCAGCCCCCGGCCAACATCGCGCCCCCGGCCCGGGCCGAGCGCATCGCCCGCCCCGGCCACACGCGCAGCGCGCTGGCCGATCTGCCCATCGCCGCGCTCCGGCTGTCGGAAGCCGCGCGCAGCCAGCTCACCCGGCTCGGCATCCGCCGCATCGGCGATCTGGCCGGCACGCCCCGCGCCGCCCTTGCCCGCCGCTTCGGGCAGGACGTGGTGCGCAGGCTCGATCAGGCACTCGGGGTGGAGCCGGAGCCCGTCTCGCCGGCCAGGCCGCCCCTGCATTTCGCCGTGCGCCTCACCCTGCCCGATCCGATCGGGCTGGAGGAAGACGTGATGGCGGCGGTGGACCGCCTGCTGCCGCCGCTCTGCGCCCGCCTGCGCGAGAAGGGGCGCGGTGCGCGGCGCATCCGGCTGCAGGCCTACCGTTCCGATCAGACGATGCAGGCGCTGGACATCGGCCTCGCCCGCCCCAGCCATGACCCGGACCGCCTGCGCCCGCTGCTGAGCCTGAAGATCGGCGATCTGGAGGCCGGCTTCGGCTTCGACATGCTGCGGCTTGAGGCCCATGTGACCGAGCCGCTGCACCCCCGCCAGCACCGCGGCCACATCGAGGCGGCGGGCGCTGTCCGCGCCCAGCTTTCCGGCGATACCGCGCTCGATGATCTGATCGGCCGCCTCGGCGCACGGATCGGGCTGGAGGCCATCACCCGGCTGCACCCGGCCTCCAGCCACATCCCCGAGAAGACCGCCACCGTGCTGGCGGCGGCCTGGTCGGAACCGGCGGCAGACTGGCCCGCGCCCGCCGCCCTGCGCCCGCTGCGGCTCTGGCCGCCGGAGCCGGTGATGGCCCCGGAAGCGCCCAACCCGCCGGCCGAGTTCCGCTGGCGCGGCCGGACGCACATCACGCGCATCGCCTCCGGGCCGGAGCGCATCGCGCCGGAATGGTGGCTCGATGATCCGCAATGGCGCTCGGGCCTGCGCGATTACTGGCGGCTCACCACCGAAGCCGGGGAGACGCTCTGGCTCTACTTCGCTCACGGGGCGCTGATGTCGGCGGGCTGGTTCTGCCAGGGGCGGTTTGCGTGATGGGGAAGGTCGCAGAGAGGGGGGCAGCCCCCGCCGGAGGTGAGGGCGAAAGCCCCCGCACCGCGGAGGATGCACGCCTTAGGCGTGACGGGGGCGGCCGGGGGCTGCCCGGCGTGCCGCCGGGCGAAGCGGAAGAGGTGAACACATCCCTCCCCGAGCTTTGCCTCACCACCAATTTCTCCTTCCTCACCGGCGCATCCCACCCGGAGGAATACGCCCGCCGCGCCGCGCTCCTGGGGATTCCCGAAATCGCCGTGGCCGACGAGAACAGCGTCGCCGGGATCGTGCGCGCCCACGTGGAATGCCGCGAGATCGCGCGGCAGGTGCGCCTGCGCCGTGCCCATGACGAAACCGTCGGCCTGATCGGCCCGCCCCGCCCCGCACATCTGCCCGCCGCCCCTTCCGCCGACATCTACTGCACCCCGCGCCTGCTGCCCGCCGCGAAGATCACCCTGCGCGACGGCTTCGCCGCCACGGCCCTGCCCACGGACCGCACCGCCTGGGGCCGGCTCACCCGGCTGATCTCCAAGGGCCGCCTGCGCGCCGCGAAGGGCACCTGCGACCTGGGCTTCGAAGACCTGCTGGAGGCGGGCGAAGGGCTCCACCTGCTGCTGCACCCGCCTGCACCGGGCACAGCGGTGAAGCGCGGCGCGGGCGCATGGCAGACACGGGCGCAGCGGCTGGCGCGCCGCTTCCCCGGCCATGTCTCCCTGCTGCTGGCTCCGCGGTATGACGGGCAGGACGCCGCCCGCTTCGCCCATCTCACCGCCCTGGCCGAAGCGCTCTCCATCCCCACCGTGGCCTCCGCCGCGCCGCGCATGCACCACGGCAGGCGCCGCAAGCTGGCCGACGTGCTCACCGCCATCCGCGAAGGCCTGCGCGTGGATCAGCTCGGCGCCCGCGCCCTGGCCAACGCCGAACAGCGCCTGCGCGCACCGTCCGAAATGGCGCGGCTGTTCCGGGGCCACGAGGCCGCGCTCATCCGCGCCTGCGAGATCGCCGCCGCCTGCACCTTCTCGCTCGATGAGCTGCGCTACGAATACCCCAGCGAGATCAGCGAGGGCGAAACGCCGGCCGCCCGCCTCTCCCGCCTCGCCCACGCCGGGCTGAAATGGCGCTACCCGGCCGGCGCACCGGAGCGGGTGAAGGCGATGCTGCAGCACGAGCTCACCCTCATCGCCAAGCTGCGCTACGAGCCCTATTTCCTCACCGTGAACGATATCGTCGCCTTCGCCCGCAGCCGCGGCATCCTCTGCCAGGGGCGCGGCTCGGCGGCCAATTCCGTGGTCTGCTACTGCCTCGGCATCACCTCCGTCTCCCCCGAGATCGGCACGATGGTGTTCGAGCGCTTCGTGTCGGAGGCCCGTGACGAGCCCCCCGACATCGACGTGGATTTCGAACACGAGCGCCGCGAGGAGGTGATCCAGCACATCTACGAACGCTACGGCCGCCACCGCGCCGGGCTCTGTGCCACGGTGATCCACTACCGCGGCAAGCGCGCCATCCGCGAGGTCGGCAAGGCGATGGGCCTCTCCGAGGATACCGTGGGCGCGCTCTCCAGCCAGATCTGGGGCTGGGGCGCGGGCGCCGGCCTGCGCGACGATCGCCTGCGCGAAATCGGGCTCGATCCCACCGATCGCCGCCTGCAGCAGACCCTTGAACTCTGCGACGAGATCCAGGGCTTCCCGCGCCACCTCTCCCAGCACGTAGGCGGCTTCATCATCACCGAGGGCCGGCTCGATGAACTGGTGCCCATCGAGAACGCCACGATGGAGGACCGCACCGTCATCTGCTGGGACAAGGACGACATCGACGCGCTCGGCATCCTCAAGGTCGACATCCTCGCGCTCGGCATGCTCACCTGCATCCGCAAGGCCTTCGATCTGCTGCAGGCCCACCACCAGCAGGGCTACACCCTGGCCACGCTGCCGCCCGAGGATCCTGCCGTCTACGACATGCTCTGCAAGGCCGACAGCGTCGGCGTCTTCCAGGTGGAAAGCCGGGCGCAGATGAACTTCCTGCCACGCATGAAACCGCGCTGCTTCTACGACCTGGTGATCGAGGTCGCCATCATCCGCCCCGGCCCGATCCAGGGCGACATGGTCCACCCCTACATCCGCCGCCGCAACGGCGAGGAGGAGGTGCGCTTTCCTTCCGACGCCCTCGGCGAGGTGCTCGGCAAGACCCTCGGCGTGCCGCTCTTCCAGGAACAGGCGATGCAGATCGCCATCATCGGCGCGGGCTTCACCCCGGAAGAGGCCGACCGCCTGCGCCGCGCCCTCGCCACCTTCAAGAAACGCGGCAGCGTCTCCGAGTTCCACGCGCGTTTCATCAAGGGCATGCTGAAGAACGGCTACGACGCGGAGTTCGCCGAACGCTGCTTCTCCCAGATCGAGGGCTTCGGCAGCTACGGCTTCCCCGAAAGCCACGCGGCCAGCTTCGCGCTGCTGGTCTACGCCTCCGCCTGGCTCAAGTGCCACCACCCCGGCATCTTCGCCTGCGCGCTGCTCAACAGCCAGCCGATGGGCTTCTACGCGCCGGCCCAGATCGTGCGCGACGCCCGCGAACACGGGGTGGAGGTGCGCCCTGTCTGCGTCAACGCCTCCTACTGGGACAACGTGATGGAACCCGACGGCAAGGGCGGGCTGGCGCTGCGGCTGGGCTTTCGCCAGATCAAGGCCATGCGCGAGGAAGAGGCCGGCTGGATCACCGCCGCGCGCGGCAACGGCTACATGGCGGTGGAGGATCTCTGGCGCCGCGCCGGCACCCCGCCGCGCCTGCTGGCGGTGCTCGCCGAGGCCGACGCCTTCGCCAGCCTCGGGCTGTCGCGCCGCGAAGCCCTCTGGGAGGCCAAGGCCATCACCGGCGCCACGCCGCTGCCTCTCTTCGCCGGCGATCTGGACGGCGAAGCCATCGATGAGCCGAAGGTCACATTGCCGGAAATGACCCTGGGCGAAGAAGTGGTGGAGGATTACGTCGCCATGCGGCTCACCCTGCGCGCCCACCCGCTCGCCCTGCTGCGCCACATCCTGACACCGGAGGCCGCGCCCTCCTGACCGACTTTGTTCCGGAAATATCCCGGGGGTGCGGGGGCAGCGCCCCCGCTCATTCCCGCGGAAGAGCCCCCGGCGACAAAGCCGCGCATGGCCCTGCGCAGCCCTGGCCCTAACATTGGTGTAGAAGGAGCCCGAACCATGCCCGAGCAGACCGAAATTCTCTACAACGCCGATTGCCCCGTCTGCAATTTCGAGATCACCCACTACGCGGATTACGCCCGCAAGGAAGCCCTGCCGCTCACCTTCAAGGATCTCAACCGCGATGATTTCGCCGCCTTCGGCCTCACGGCCGATCAGGCCGCCCGCCGGCTGCACGTGCTGAAGGACGGGCAGATCACCGCGGGCATCCCGGCCTTCCTGATCCTCTGGCGCGAAATGCCCCGCTACCGCTGGCTCGCCAAACTCGTCGCCCTGCCCGGCCTCTTCCAGCTTTCCTGCTTCGGCTACGATCGCATCCTCGCCCCGCTCATCTACCGCTGGCACCTGCGGCGGCTGAAACGTCGCGCGGCAGCCGGCGCCGCCCAGCCCGGCCGCCCGCGCCCCTGACCGGCCCCTTCGGCGCAAAGGCACTGCCAACCGGGGCGGCAGGTGCCGGACTCACGCCCCATTTCCTTTCGCTGAACTTGCGCTGGCCCAACATATGCCGATCCGGCTTGCGCCAGGATCTAGAGCGGGATAGGTGAGCTGCACCTGCCCGGATGGCAGCCCGCTAGGTCGTGAACTCATAAACGGGATTCCGTTTTTGGCGGTGTGATGATTCACTTTCGGAAACGGAGGTGAGCATGACGGGCAGACACGATGTGAGCGATGCGGAATGGGCGGTGATCTCGCCGCTGT
>NZ_FWFQ01000009.1 GCF_900172235.1 Pseudoruegeria aquimaris
CGCACATACGCGCCCCATGTTGTCTGTGGTCGACCCCCTGCACGCGGACCTCCTGACCGCAGCCGCTCTCCACATTCTGCAACCCGGACCCGTTCTCCCGTGCCAGGACCGGGCCGCTGCCACCCTCACCTTCCCCGCCGTGGATATGGGCGGCTAGGGCAAGTTTGGCTTCCGCCTCCACCTTGCGCTCTTGCTTTTTTTTTTCAAGCAGAAGACGGCATACGAGATGATGCTCTCGGAAAGCCAGGAGCGCATGCTCATGGTGCTCAAGCCCGAGAAAGAGGCCGAGGCCCGCGCCGTCTTCGAGAAATGGGATCTGGATTTCGCCATCGTCGGCGAGACCATCGCCGAGGACCGCTTCCTGATCGAGCACAACGGCGAGGTGAAGGCCGATCTGCCGCTCTCCAAGCTCTCCTCCACCGCACCCGAATACGATCGCCCCTGGGTGCCCACCCCTCCTGCCGCGCCGCTGGGCGACGTGCCCGAGGTCAACCCGGTAGACGGGCTCAAGGCGCTGATCTCCTCTCCAAACTACGCCGGCAAGCAATGGGTCTACGAGCAGTATGACACCATGGTCATGGCCGATACCGCCCGCACCCCCGGCCTCGGCGCCGGCATCGTGCGCGTGCACGGCTCCGGCAAGGCGCTGGCCTTCACCTCCGACGTGACGCCGCGCTACGTGAAGGCCAACCCCACCGAGGGCGGCAAGCAGGCGGTGGCCGAAGCCTACCGCAACCTCACCGCCGTGGGCGCCAAGCCGCTGGCCACCACCGACAACCTCAACTTCGGCAACCCCGAGAAACCCGAGATCATGGGCCAGTTCGTGGGCGCGATCAAAGGCATCGGTGAAGCCTGCGCCGCGCTCGACATGCCGATCGTGTCCGGCAACGTCTCGCTCTACAACGAAACCGACGGCTCCGCGATCCTGCCCACCCCCACCATCGGCGCGGTGGGGCTGATCGCCGATATCGACGAGGCCATCACCGGGCAGGTCCGCGAGGGCCACGTGGCGCTGGTGCTGGGGGCAACGGAGGGCCACCTGGGCCAGTCCGCGCTGCTGGCCGAGGTGTTCAACCGCGAAGAGGGCGATGCCCCGGCGGTGGATCTGGCCAAGGAGCGCGCCCATGGCGAATTCATCCGCGCCAATGCCGCGCTCATCACCGCCTGCACCGATCTCTCCGACGGCGGGTTGGCGCTGGCCGCCTTCGAACTGGCCGAGGCCGCCGGCGTGGGCGTCACGCTCGACTCCGGAGACACTCCGTTCCTCTTTGGCGAGGATCAGGGCCGCTACCTGATCGCCTGCAACTTCGACCAGGCCGAGGCGCTGATGGCGGCCGCGGGCCAGGCCGGGCTGCACATGGAAACCGTGGGCCGTTTCGGTGGCGACGAGGTGAGCTTCGGCGGCACCTCCGCGCCGCTGGCCGATCTGGCAACGATCTATCGGACGAGCTTTGCCGAGGCCGTCGCCTGATCCCGCGTTCACGGCGGAGTGCGGCCGCTGCGCCGCGCTCTGCTGCCTTGCGCTGCATTTCGATGCCGGGGCGCGCTTCGGCATCTCCAAGCCCGCCGGCACCCCCTGCCCCAACCTCGCGGGCCATCTCTGCTCCATCCACGACACCCTCTCCGAGGCCGGCTTCCCCGGCTGCGTCGCCTATGATTGCGCCGGCGCGGGCCAGCGGGTCACGCAGGAGCTTTTCGCCGGCGCCAGCTGGCGTGACGATCCCGCGCTCGCCGGGCCGATGATGGAGGGCTTCCGCCTGATGCGCCGGCTCCAGGAGGCGCTGCAACTGCTCGGCCTCGCCCGCAATCTGCCGATCGGTGCGCCATCGCGCGCCCGGCTGGATGCCCTCGCCGCTGCGCTGGCCGCGCCGCCCGAGGGCTGGACGCTCGCCACCCTGCACGATCTGGAGGCGGAAGGCCGGCTCGATGCCGTCGGCGCCTTTCTCAAATCGCTGCGAAACGAACTTGCCGCGCCGGGCTCCCTTGCAGAGCCCCGCACACAGGACTAGGTTCGCCCCAAGAGGAAAGGAACCCACCGATGGCCATGCAGGCAGATGAGATCGAATCTCTGATCCGCGCCGCCTTCCCGGCAGCGAAAATCACCATCACCGACCTCGCCGGCGACGGCAATCACTACGCCGCCGAGGTGATCGACGAAAGCTTCCGCGGCCAGAACCGCGTGCAGCAGCAGCGCGCCGTCTACGCCGCCCTGAAGGGCAAGATGGACGGCAGCCACGGCGAATTGCACGCACTGGCGCTCACCACCAAAGCACCGGACTGAGAGCCGCAGAAAAAGGATAGACGCAATGTCTGACGCACAGACCCAGATCGACGAAACCGTGAAGGCCCACGACGTGGTGCTCTTCATGAAGGGCACCAAATCCATGCCGCAATGCGGCTTCTCCTCGCGCGTGGCCGGCGTGCTGAACTACATGGGCGTGGAGTACACCGATGTAAACGTGCTGGCCGACGAGGCCATCCGCTCGGGCATCAAGGAATACTCCGACTGGCCGACGATCCCGCAGCTCTACGTGAAGGGCGAATTCATCGGCGGCTGCGACATCGTCACCGAGATGACGCTTTCCGGCGAACTGGATGCGCTGTTCGAAAAGAACGGCGTGGCCTACTCCAAGGAAGCCGCCGACAAGATCCGCGAAGCCAACGCCTGATCCGGCTGGCCTGAGCCTTTTCCGACGAGCCCCGTGCCCTGTGCGCGGGGCTTTTCTTTTTTCGCGCAGGATCTCCCCCGCTTGCGGTGAAACGCACGGCGGCGCGCCGGGCAGCGCCCGCTCCGCCCCAAGGGCGGGCGCTTCGCTTCCGCCCCGGTTCGGGCGCTGCCCTTCGCTCTCCTGTTGGAGCCGACACAGGGCCAAACCGGCAGAAAATGACGAAAGACAGCTTGCACACCAAGCCCGTCCCGCGTTCAACTCGGGCAAAACCGTTTCTGCCAGGAATTGCCCGATGCCCACCATTCTTCACAATGCCTTCCGCCTGCAATGCGATTTCTCCGTCGTCGATGCGATCCTGAACGCGATCCTCTGGTTCGTGCTCACCATCGTCACGCTGGGGCTCGCCGCCTTTCTCTTTCCCTTCTACCTGCCGAAAGTGGTGCTGAACAAAACGCAGGTGATCGATCTGGACGGCAACCGCGTCGGCCAGATGGTCTGCGACATCTCGCTGAGGAGCGTGATCGTCTCGGCGCTGATCTGGTGGCTGCTGACGATCGTGACCTTCGGCCTCGCCTATTTCGTCTACATCTACCGCGTCTACCGGATCATCCTGAACGAAACCCGGCTGCAGTTCGACTGAGCCCCCGCCCTACTCCGCGGCGAAGATCATGTCGATCATCGCCTGGGTGCCGCGCGAAAACTCCAGCGGGCACGGATAGGCCGCGCCTTCGCGCAGGCTGCGGCCGAAATTCTCCACCTGAAGCACGTAGTGGTTCAGGCCCGGAAAGCGCTCGATGCGTTTGGCCATGCCGGGCTGGTCCACCACGATTTCGGCCTGGGAATAGACATTGGCGTTGAAGGGCGCCGTGAGCCGCACGATGCCTTCCGTGCCGTGGAAGGTCATCTCCTGCCGCGGGAACATCCGCATCGACACCGTGGCCGCATAGGTGAACGACGGAAACTGCGCCTGCACGTGGCTCACCACGTCCACGCCGTTTTCCCGCGTGATCTGCGCGGTGACGCGCTCCGGCTCCTGCCCCGTCACGAAGCGGGCGGACCCGTAGGTATAGACGCCGATGTCGGGGATGGCGCCACCGCCGGTTTCGGGGCGGTTGCGGATGTTGGCGGTGTCGGCGCGATTGTCGTAGGTGAAGAAGCCGTCCACGTGCATCAGCTCGCCGATGGCGCCGGTCTGCACCAGTTCGCGGGCGCGCTGCCACTGCGGGTGGTGCACGATCATGTAGGCTTCGGCCACCAAAAGGCCCGAAGCATCGCGCAGGGCGATCAGTTCGTCGATCTCTTCGGCCTTCATCGCGATGGGCTTTTCGCAGAGCACATGCTTGCCCGCCGCCACCGCCTTCTTGACCCATTCCACGTGCAGATGGTTGGGCAGCGGGATGTAGACGGCATCGATCCCCGGGTCCGCCAGCAGATCGTCGTAGGAGAGATGCACCTTAAGATCGGGGCAGAACGCCTTGAAACCGCTGGCTTTATCTTCAGATGAAGTGGCCAGCGCCGCCAGCCGCGCGCCCTTGGCGGCATGGATCGCCGGCCCCATGTGCTCGCGCGCGAATTTCGCCGCGCCCAGAATGCCCCAGTTCACAACAGCCTGCATGAAAATAGCCTCCCTGATTTCGCAGGGAGGCTACCATCCAGCGGCTCACGCGCAAGATCAGACAGGCGTGAGCATGCCCTTTTCCCGCGCGAGATCGCGCATTTTCTTCTGCAGCTTCTCGAAGGCCCGCACCTCGATCTGGCGGATGCGCTCGCGGCTCACGCCGTATTGGCCCGACAGCTCTTCCAGCGTCACCGGCTGATCCTGAAGGCGGCGCTGCATCAGGATGTCCTTCTCGCGCTCGTTCAGCACTTCCATGGCCTCGGCCAGAAGCTCCCGACGGCCCTCGAGCTCGTCCTTTTCCTCGTAGGCGGTGGCCTGGTCGGCGTCTTCGTCCTCCAGCCAGTCCTGCCACTCGGTGGCGCCGTCGCCATCGGAGCCGATCATCGCGTTCAGCGAGGCATCCCCGCCCGACATCCGCCGGTTCATGGAGATCACCTCATCCTCGGTGACGTTCAGATCCTCGGCGATCTTCTTGACGTTCTCCGGGCGCAGGTCGCCGTCCTCCAGCGCGCCGATGCGGGATTTCGCCTTGCGCAGGTTGAAGAACAGCTTCTTCTGGGCGCTCGTGGTGCCCAGCTTCACCAGCGACCAGCTGCGCAGGATGTATTCCTGGATGCTGGCACGGATCCACCACATGGCGTAGGTCGCCAGCCGGAAACCCTTTTCAGGGTCGAACCGCTTCACCGCCTGCATCAGGCCCACGTTGGCCTCCGAGATCACCTCGGCCTGCGGCAGGCCGTAGCCCCGGTAGCCCATGGCGATCTTGGCGGCGAGCCGCAGGTGGCTCGTCACCATCTTGTGGGCGGCCTCGGTATCGCCGCGCTCCACCCAGGCCTTCGCCAGCATGTATTCCTCTTCCGGCTCCAGCATGGGGAACTTGCGGATTTCCTGGAGGTAACGGTTGAGGCCCTGCTCAGGCGACGGTGCGGGAAGATTGGCGTAATTGCTCATCAGTGCTCCCCCTTTCTTGTCCCAATGTTTATTCAGTTAACATGCCAGATAGGCACCCGCGCGATCCAGTTCAAGGCCACGGCGGGCGCGGGCGCCGCTGCCTTCATGTGTTGTTACGCAGGATGGAGGGTTTTCCGGCGGCCCACCAGCCCCCTTCGCCCCGCGTTTCAGCCACATCACGCGCTGTTGAGCGCAGAAGGCCCGCCGCCGCGCTACAGGAGCGGGCCCATGGTGGCGAAGGTGTTGTTGAGCAGCTTGCGGTAGAGTGGCCAGGCCTCGACCTCCGCCAGCGTCACCTGATCGCTGTCGCGCAGGTATTCCGCCTGCCGCGCGTCGATCTCGCCGGCAAGGCCGCGGTCGCTGGCGAGGATGCAGTTTTCGAAGTTGATGTCGAAGCTGCGCCTGTCGAGGTTGGCGGAGCCGAAGAGCACCGCCTCGCCGTCCACCGTGAGCAGCTTGGAGTGCAGCAGGCCCGGCCGGTATTCGTAGATCTCCACCCCGCAGCGCAGCAGAGAGAGGTAGTAGCTGTGGCTGGCCATGCGCACGAGGGCGGAATCGTTGTTCTTCGGCACGATCAGCCGCACCTTCACCCCCCGCATCGCCGCCGAGCAGAGCCGCCCGTTCAGCGCCTCGCTGGGCACGTAGTAGGGCGTGGTGACCGTCACCACCTCCTGCGCGCTGGCCACGAGATTCTGGAAGATGTCGGGCACCGCCTGGAAGCTTTCGGTGGGGCCGGTGCCGATCGCGATGGCCGGGAAACCGCCCTCGGTGTAGGGCATGGGATCGTCCAGCAGATGGGTGATGGATTCACCGGTATGGCTTTCCCAGTCGCCGGCGAAGATCACCTGGTTCTGCCAGACCACGGGGCCGGTGAGCCGCACCATGATGTCCACCCAGGGGGCGAATTTCGGCTTCACGCGGAACTCCGGATCGGCGCAGTTCTGGCTGCCGCAGTAGGTGATCCGGTTGTCGATCACCGCGATCTTGCGGTGGTTGCGGATGTCCATGCGCTTGAACAGAAGGTGGATCCAGGCCTGCCGCAGCGAGAAGGCCACGCCGCATTTCACCCCGGCCGCCCGCATCACCTCCCAGTGGTCGGAAGCCAGCAATGCGCGCGAGCCCATGCCGTCCACCATCACCCGCACCGTGACGCCCCGCGCCGCCGCCTTGGCGCAGGCATCCACCACGCGCAGCCCGTTGGTGTCGGTCAGCCAGATGTAGAACAGCAGGTGGACGTGATCCTTCGCGGCGTGGATGTCGGCCACGAGCCGCTCGATGGCGTCATTGGAATCACCGGTCAGTTCGGCGGTGTTGCCGCCGCAGGGCCGGAAGCCGTTCACCGAGGCGGCCCGGGCGAAGGCCTGTCGGTGCAGGATCGGGATGTCGGGCGGGGGCAGCGGCGGCTGGCCCGGGGGCGTCTTGGGCAGGGCGGCAAGGATGCTCTGCATCCGCGCCACGTCCTTGCGGCCGAAGCTGACCTCGCCGAAGAAGAAATAGAGCACGATCCCCAGCCAGGGGATGGCCATGATGCAGACGATCCAGGCCAGCCGCGCGGTGGGCGAGCGGTTTTCGCGCAGCAGCACCCGCAGCACCGTCAGGAGCTGGATGCCGTAGCTGATCAGCCACCATGTCTCGACTTCGAAATAGAGCACCAGCACCCTCCCCGCCTTTGTCAGGCAGAGTGTTTCCGCCTCGCGTCAGCCTGCGGCGGGGGCGCGAAGTTTGTCAACAAGCTCAACCATATCCGCCGGCAGCGGCGCGGCGAAGCGCAGGGCCTCCCCGCTGACCGGGTGGATGAAGCCCAGCGTCGCGGCGTGCAGCGCCTGGCGGGGAAATTCCCGCACCGCCGCGATGGCGGCGGGTGGAAGTGCCTTGGCGTTGAGCTTGCGCTTTCCACCGTAGGTGGGATCGCCGATCAGCCCGTGGCCGGCATGGGCCATGTGCACCCGGATCTGGTGGGTGCGCCCGGTCTCCAGCCAGCATTCCATCAGCGCGGCCACGCCCGGCGTTCCGAAGCTTTCGAGGATGCGCGCGCGGGTCACCGCATGGCGGCCGCCGGAAAAGCAGACGGCCTGTTTCTGGCGGTCCGTCTTGTGGCGCGCAAGCTGGGTGGTGACCTTCAGGATGTTGCCCGGCTCGAAGGAGACGCCCTTCACCCCGCGCAGGCGCGGATCGCTGGCATCGGGCACCCCGTAGACGATGGCGTTGTAGTGGCGCTCCACCGTGTGTTTCTCGAACTGTTCCGCCAGACCGTGGTGGGCGCGGTCGCTCTTGGCCACGACGAGCAGGCCGGAGGTTTCCTTGTCGATGCGGTGGACGATGCCGGGGCGCTTCATCCCACCGACGCCGGAGAGCGCATCGCCGCAATGGTGCAGCAGCGCGTTGACCAGCGTGCCCGAGGGCGTGCCCGGCGCCGGGTGCACCACCATGCCCACGGGCTTGTTGACCACGATCAGGTCGTCGTCCTCAAAGAGGATCTCGAGCGGGATCGGCTCGGGCAGGATGTGGCTCTCGGCGGCCTCGGCGATCCGGATCTCGATCTCGTCGCCTTCCGCCACCTTGGCGCGCGGGTCGGTGAGGGCCTCGCCGCCGCGGCGCACCTCGCCCGCCTCGATGAGCTTCGCCAGCCGCGAACGGCTCAGCGCCGCTTCCTCTGGCACGTCGCGCGAAAGCGCCTTATCAAGGCGGCGCGGCGGATCCGCGGCGATGGTGACGCGCAAGAGGCTGAAGGAAGGCTCGGACATGGAACAGGATACTCCGGGGCCGGAGGTGGATCCGGCGATGGTGCGGTTTCTGCGCGGGCTGGTGCTGGCGCTCACGCTGACGATGATCGCCGGCGTTGTAATCATCATCGCGCTGATTGTCATCCGCTTCCGCGAAGTGCGCCAGAGCCCGGACCTGCCCGCAAGCATCGCCCTGCCGCAGGGGGCCGAGGCCATCGCCTTCACCCAGGCGCCCGATTGGTACGCGGTGGTGACGAAGGATGACCGAATCCTGATCTACGACCGCCGCAGCGGCGCGCTGCGCCAGACCGTCACGCTGGAGGCCTCGGGCGAGTAGCCCCGCGCACCGCGGGAAAGGGGGCGCTGCCCCCGGCCCCGTGCGGGGCCTCCCCCGGGATATTTGCCGAACAAAGTGGGCCGCGGCCCCTCGCTCAGAGCTGCCCTTCCACCGGCAGGATGCGGGCCATGACGGCCACCATGCGCGCGAGCAGCCCCGCGCCGGGATCGCGGCCGTAGGCCTCCGAACGCCCGGCGCCGGTGTAGATCCAGCGCAGATCACCCGTATCCGTCAGGGTCAGGCGATAGGTGTAATCGGCGACGCCGGCATCGAAGTTCTCGGCCGCTTCCCGCCCCAGACCTTCGTCGGTGATGAAGACTCCCACCTCGGTGTTCAGTTTGATCGAGCGCGGATCGAAGTTGAGCGAGCCGACGAAGACGTGGCGCCGATCGATGACGGCGGCCTTGGTGTGCATGGTCAGGTGGATGTCGGAGCCCTCGGGCACGGTGCCGAGCACCTTGGGCACGTCATGGCGCACCTCGTAGAGTTCGACGCCGGCCTCCAGCAGGCGCTTTCGATAGGGATAGTAGCCGCCGTGGACGTAGGCGTGGTTGGTGGCGGCGAGCGAGTTGGTGACGATGCGCACGCGCACGCCCTTCTGGGCCAGTCGCCGGAAGAAATCGGCGCCGTAGGCCTGCGGCACGAAATAGGGCGTGTAGAGGATCACCTCCTCCTGCGCGCGCCCCATCAGGGCGAAGAGCGCATCGGCCGTGGCGCGTTCGCCTTCCGGCACGCGCACGCGCAGTTTCCGCGGCGAGTCGGTGACGACCTTCATGCCGCCGAATTCGAAGCGGCGCTCGCCGGTGCTCAACTCGCGCAGCAGCGGTGCGTTCATGGCCTTGCGGTAGATGCCTGCCTCCGCCTGGGCCGCGTTGGCGAGGAAGGCCTTGCGCACCTCGGCCAGTTCTTCCGGGCTTTCGCGCACGTTCAGCCGCGCCACCGGCACCGACCAGCGGTCGTTCCAGAACAGATCGAAGGCGTCCGAGATCTGCCGCACCCCCGGCCCGGCGAGCATCATGTCGAAATCGGCGAACTCCGAGGAGGTGTCGAGCTGGTAGTATTCATCGGCGATGTTGCGACCGCCGACGATGGCGGCGGCGCCGTCGGCGATGAAGAGCTTGTTGTGCATCCGCCGGTTCACGCGGGCGAAATCGAGCAGGTAGTTCACCGCCGTCGGCAGGCTGCGCGCCAACGGGTTGAAGATGCGCACCTCGACGTTGGGGTGGTTGTCGAGCACCGCGAGTTCGCTGTCCCGCGTCGTGGTGAAGACGTCATCCAGCAGCAGGCGCACCTTGACGCCGCGGTCGGCGGCGTCCAGCAGCATCGCCCCGATCAGTGCACCGGCGTGATCGGGCTTGGCGAGGAAATACTGAAGATCCAGCGTCTGCGTCGCGGTTTCGATCAGGCGCAGGCGGGCGGCCAGCGCATCGTTGCCGTCAGGCAGTTGCAGGAAGGCCGTCTGCCCCGGCGCGCGGCGGTGGACCTCCCGCGAGAGCGCGGCCAACTCACCTGTCTTCGCCGGCGGCGCGGCGCGGGTGACCGGCGGCTGCGGATCGAAGGGCACCGGCGCGCAGGCCGAGAGCCCCACGGCCAGGGCCATCACCGCGCCGCGCAGGCGCCACCCCGTCATTTTCGTCAACATCTTCTGCCCCTGCCCTGTTTTGCCACAGGATAAGGGAAGGGCGCGGGCGGACTCAAGCACTCATGGCGCGGTGCCATCGCCGCAGCGGTAGCGGAAATCCCGGAAATCCGCCGGCGTGGCGCGCCCGGAAAGATCCTGTGCCGCCATGCCGAGGAACGTGCCGGTGAAACTGGCGTGCTCGCCGCGGCCGCCTTCATCCGACAGCACCCCGGCGTCCAGTTCCGGGCCGATCGGCTGCCACGCGGCGCCGGGGCTTCGGAAACGGAATTGCAGGGTGGCGCCGGCGATGTCGAGGCCCAGCTCCAGCGGACCGTCCGGGGCCGGCACGCCGTCGCCCAGCGGGAAGATGAGCGCGGCCTCGGGCCAGTCGCCCGCGCAGGACTGGATCATCAGCACCCGCGCGCCGTCATCGCCGCGCGTGAGGCAGAGGTAGTGGAACTTGTGGCGGTTGTAGTAGGCGGTGAGCCCGGCCTGGGCCTGGAAATCCGGCGGATCGAAGGCGAGCGTCACCTCGGCGCTGCACTGCGCCTCCGTCTGGCGCCGGGCCACCAGCGCCTGCTCGAACCAGCTTCCGATGCTCTCGCGCCCGAACAGGCGCAGCCAGCCGGGGCGGGCATCGAAGGAGAACAGCCGCTCGGGAAACGGGCTGCGCAGCCACTGGAAATCCAGCGGCAGCGGCCCGCTTGCAAGCGGGGTGTGGGCGACTTCGCGGCGTGGCGCGCCCGTGCCGGCCGGCGCCATGCCCCCGCCCTTCCTGTAGAGCCAGCCGTCGCTGCGCCATTCCACCTCTTCGATGCCGGTCTCGCGCCCCATCTGGCACTGGTTGCGCCCCGGCAAGGGGCGCCCGCAGAGGAAGGTGTGGAACCAGCGGCCGTCCGGCGTGTCCACGAGCTGGCCGTGGCCGACGCGTTGCAGCGCGTTGTCCGGCGCGTGGCGGGCGGTCAGCACATGGGCTTCGGGGTGCAGCTCGTAGGGGCCCGTCAGCGCCTCGGACCGGGCGTAGGTGACGGCGTGTTCATAGCCGGTGCCGCCTTCCGCGGTGCAGAGGTAGTAGCGCCCTCCGTGCCGCAGCAGGTGGGGGCCTTCGGTCATGCCGAGCGGGCTGCCCGTGAAGATCTCGTGGATGTCGCCGATGAGCCGCCGGGCCTGCGGATCGTATTCCTGCGCGATGATGCCGCCGAACAGCCCGCGCGGCGGATCGCGGCGGGGCTGCGTGCCGCGATGATCCCAGACCATGTTGAGCAGCCACTTGCGCCCGTCTTCATCGTGGAAGAGCGAGGGATCGAAGCCCGAGGAATTGAGATAGACCGGATCCGACCACGGCCCCTCGATCGACGGGGCGGTGACGAGATAGTTGTGGGCGTCCTTGTAGTTGCCGTCGATGCGCTTCACGTCGGTGTAGACCAGCCAGAACAGCCCGTCGGCCCAGGAGAGGCAGGGCGCCCAGATGCCGCCGGAATCCGGGTTGCCCCGCATGTCGAGCTGGCTGGCGCGATCCAGCGGCATCGCCGCGATCTCCCAGTTTTCCAGATCGCGCGAACGATGGATGCGCACGCCCGGATACCATTCGAAGGTGGAGGTGGCGATGTAGTAGGTATCGCCGGCCCGGCAGATGGAAGGATCGGGGTTGAACCCCCGCAGGATCGGGTTCTCTGCCATGGTGCGCGCCCTCCTCTTGCGCCGCGCGGCCGCTGGGATCGACTCGCGCTGGTGACCTGAACCCTGATGTAAACGATTACATCGCGCCGCGAAAGATTTTTCGCATTTTTGTCTTCCGGCCCATTGAAGGCCGCCGGGGGGCTTCCCATATCTGCTTCGTCAACAAGAGGTGATGAACCAGAAACCTCCTCCCTCACCTGGTTCACCCGGTCGCCTTGGTAACGATCGCCGCTTCCGCGTTGCCCTCTGATGGAGGCGCGATCACCTGTAACGAGTGACGTGTTGGCACCTCACCGGTGCGGAGGCCTGTCCCTGTCTCCGCACCGGTCTACTTCCCCGAACTTTCGGCATGCGAACAGAACACCCCTCCGCCCTGCATCACTGTCAGATATGTCACTCACTCGCGGCGGTTGCCCCCCCCGAATCTCCCCGCCGAGGTTCGGGGGTTTTCGCGTTTTGGGCTGCGCGTTTCGGCCAAGTGCAGACAGCAAAAACTTTCCGCGCGCGATGTTTTTTTCGTAAATCCGGGTTGATATTAAAACGAGCCCCCCCCATATCTGTTCTGTCAGACACAGAGATCCGCAACCCACCGTTTTCTTTCGTTTTCCCAGGGTTGGTGATCTTCCGGCGGATGGCGGCCACGGCGGTTTACCTGTTTCCCGCCCACGCCACGGAAGGCCGTTCGCCGGAGCTGACCCGACCAAGTGATGATCTCGCCCGGGCGGTCCTGGGGAAAGGCCGGGAGACCGGTGCTTTTGATTGCCTGTGGCATGCTGGTCATCGCTTGCACGCCTGCGCGCCCGGATGGGGATCAGGGCGCATGGGCCAAGCCGCATCCGGCCAGCCTGTGCCGGGTGCGGCTTTCTTTCGTTCGGAAGGGTCCTTCCCCGAACGCCACCGAACGCCCTCGATCGCCCCCGATCGCCACCGCGGCGGCGGGTATCAGAACTCGCGGGCGATCTTTTCCAGCGTGGCCCGCAGGTCTTCCAGTTTCTCGCGCCCGATGATCTCGGCGATGCGCTCTTCGGCGGCCATGAAGCTGCGCGAATGCTTGGTGCGCAGCTCGTGGCCCAGTTTGCTCATCCGTGCCACCTTGTCGCGCTTGGAGCCCTCCACGAAATCGAACTCGATGAGCCCTTTTTCGAGCAGGCGCTGCACCGAGCTGTGGGCGGCCTGGCGTGAAATGCCCTGCGCCTCGGAGAGATCGTTGAGCGTGCGCGGCCGGCGCACGATGTGCTGGAGCGTGCGGATGTCGGAGGGGCGCACGGCCATGGAGCCCTCCTTGTCGCGGATCTGCTGCGCCAGCGTGTCCATGTGTTCCACGACGTCCTGCACGAGGCCGCGAATGGTGTTGAGTGGCGGGTCGATCTTGATTTCGTCAGTCATGGTTGCCGCTAGCCCGAAAACGGCACGCCGCGCAAGATCACGCGGCGTGCTTCCTTCGCGAACGTGTGCATTGTGCAACGGCGCTCCGCCCGGCGGCCTGCCTCAACAGGCCTGCGCCAGCCCGGCGGTCACCGCCGAAAGCTGGACGGCCTGCCCCGTGCGCGCGCTTTCCTGCGCCGCCAGCCCCATGGCCACCGCCATCGCGCCGTCCTGAAGCGTGACCTCCGGCGCCGCCTGCCCGCGCACCACGGCGTGGAACTTCTGATGCTGGTAGTAGGTAGAGCCGTTGTGATCCCCGGCGTCGAGAATCGTCGGATCCACCGGGATGTCCAGCACCCGCGGGCCCTTGGGGTGGCGCGGGCTGACGATCACCTGCGGCACCGGCGGCTCCCCCAGATCCTTCGGCCAGAAGCGCCCCGGCCCCGGCACGAGGCATTCGATCTTGCCCGCCGGCCCCACGGCGGTGATCTCTTCCTGGTAGCGCGAGCCTTCGGCGAACATGCACAGCTCCAGCATGGCGCGGGCGCCGTTGGCGAAATCCACGATCACGTAGCCGTTGTCCCAGATGTCGGGGGCCGCGCCTTCGTAGGATTCGTCCTTGTGGTTCACGTCCTGCCCGGCCGAGGCCATCACCCGCACCGGCTCGCTCTGCAGCGCCAGGCGCATCAGGTCGAAGAAGTGGCAGCATTTCTCAACCAGAGTGCCGCCGGACTTGGCGTTGAACCGGTTCCAGGCGCCCACCTTGTGCAGGAAGGGGAAGCGGTGCTCGCGGATGGTGAGCATGCGAATGCCGCCCGTCACCGCCTCGGCGTCCTCCAGCAGCTTGGCCACCGGCGGCATGTAGCGGTATTCCATCGCCACCCAGACGGGCGCCGGGTAGGAGGCCATGAAGGCCGCTACGCGGGCGGCATCCTCGTTGGCGGTATAGAGCGGCTTCTCCACGAGGATCGGCAACGCGCGGGTGGCGGCGATCTCTTCGAGCTGTTCGACGTGCATGTAGTTCGGCGAGGCGATCAGCAGGCAGTCCAGCGCTTCGATGGACAGCAGCTCCGCGATGCTCTCGCAGAAGCGCACGCCGGGCACCAGCGCTTCGCATTCGGCGCGCATGCCCGGATCGGGCTCCACGATCGCCTCCACGCGTCCGCCCGGCAGCAACTGGATGTTGCGGATGTGCTCCTGCCCCATCATGCCGCAGCCGATGATTCCATAGCTGACTGTCTCTGTCATGGTCTTGTCCTATTTCAGGCGGGCGAAGTAGCGCGCCGTGTTGTGATCGAACCAGGTGCGGGAATATTCCACGCGCGTTTCATCCCGCGACCAGCTGATCCGTTCGATGAATCCCGCCGTCGCGCCCGGGGCCAGCCCGAAGCTCTCCGGTGCCCAGTCGGGCACCTCGCCCACGCCCACCTTGTCTTCGGCGCGGGCGATCCAGAGCCCGAGGCGAGTGCGGTAGTAGAGGTAGAGCGATTCCGACAGATCCTCCGGCGCGATGCGCCGGGCGTGGCTGCCGTCGAGCCAGATTTCTTCCACCGCCGCCGGCTGCCCGTTGAGCTTGCGCAGGCGGCGGATGCGGTGGCCCTCCTCGGAGGGGCCGAATCCGGGGAAATCGGCGGGCTTGGGCAGCCGCTCCACCGAGAGCACCTCGGCCGTGGGCAGCCCCCCGCCCTCTTTCAGTTCCAGCTTCAGGAAGGCATAGACGCTGATCGCCTCGTCCTTGGCGCGCACGTAGTTGCCGGAGCCCTGGACGCGATCCAGCATCCCCTTTTCGGTGAGATCGGCCAAGGCCTTGCGCAGCGTGCCCACCGAGGTGTTGAGCCTCTGCGCCATCTCCCGCTCCGGCGGCAGACGCTCGCCGTCACGCAGGCGGCCGGCCCTGATCTCCCGGATCAGAAGCTCGCTCAATTGCACGTAGAGCGGCAGCGCCGCCTGGCTTTTCATGTGGCAATCCCGTCGCGTCCGGAAAAAATTGATACACCATTGATCTACATCAAAGCGGGTGTTACGCAAGAACAAATTTCGAGGGTCCGCGGAGGAGTTCAGATGACCATCGTTCCCATCACATCCCCTGATCTAGACGCCGCGGAAGTCTCGTGGTTCTCGGCGCTCTGCTCCGATGACTACCAGTTCCTGGGCGTGCCCGACGGCGCGCTGCGCTCCTCCTGGGAGCATTGCTCCGCCATCGTGAAAGAGGCCGAATCGCAGGGCTTCCGCAACATCCTCTGCCCCTCGTCCTACCAGGTCGGGCAGGATACGCTCTCCTTCGTCGCGGGCTGCGCGCCGATCACCGAGAAGATCAACATGCTGGCCGCGGTGCGCTGCGGCGAGATGCAGCCGATCATGCTGGCCCGCACGCTGGCCACGCTCGATCACATGCTGAAGGGGCGGCTCACGGTCAACATCATCTCCTCCGATTTTCCCGGCGAGAAGGCCGACAGCGCCTACCGCTACCAGCGCTCGCGCGAAGTGGTGGAGATCCTCAAGCAGGCCTGGACGCAGGACGAGATCACCTACAAGGGCGAGGTCTACACCTTCGAGGGCCTCACCACCGATCCCGCCAAACCCTACCAGCAGAACGGCGGCCCCCTGCTCTACTTCGGCGGCTACTCCCCCGCCGCGCTCGACCTCTGTGCGCAGCACTGTGACGTCTATCTCATGTGGCCCGAAACCAAGGACGACCTTGCCGGCCGCATGAAGGCCGTGCACGAACGCGCCGCCGAATACGGCCGCACGCTCGATTACGGCCTGCGCGTCCATGTCATCGTGCGCGACACGGAGGCCGAGGCGCGGGAGTATGCGCAATACATCGTCTCCAAGCTCGACGACGAGCAGGGCCGCGCGATCCGCGAACGGGCGCTGGATTCGGGCTCGCTGGGCGTGTCCCACCAGGCCAAGAACCGCGAACTCGCCGACATGGAAGGCTTCATCGAGCCCCATCTCTGGACGGGCGTGGGCCGGGCGCGCTCGGGCTGCGGCGCGGCGCTCGTGGGCTCCACCGACCAGGTGCTGAGCGAATTGGAAAACTACCAGAAAATGGGCATCCGGGCCTTCATCCTCTCGGGCTATCCGCATATCGATGAGTGCAGGCACTTCGGCAGCCGCGTGCTGCCGCAGATGAAAACCTGCTCGCTGCCCGAAGCCTACGGGCGCGTGCCCAAAGAAACACCGATGACGCCGCTTGGCGCAGGAGTCCGCCGCTGATGAAACGCGCAACCCTTTCCGAAGGTCTCGAATTTTCCCGCATCGTCTACGGGATGTGGCGCCTTGCCGAGGCCGAGGATACCTCCCCGGCCCATGTGCAGGCCAAGATCGAAGCCTGCCTCGAACAGGGCATCACCACCTTCGACCAGGCCGACATCTACGGCGGCTACCAGTCCGAAGCGGTGATGGGCGAGGCCATGAAGCTGGCCCCCTCCCTGCGCGACCAGATGGAGATCGTGACGAAGTGCGACATCGTTCTGCCGATGGGGCCCTTCGCCCACAAGCCGGTGAAGATGTATGACACCAGCCGCGCCCACATCATCGGCTCGCTTGAGAACTCGCTGAAGGCGATGGCGATCGATCACGTGGACCTGCTGCTGATCCACCGCCCCGACCCCTTCATGGACCCGGCCGAGACAGGCGCCGCGCTCGATGAGGTCGTGGCCTCGGGCAAGGCCAGGGCCGTGGGCGTGTCCAACTTCAAGCTGCACGACTGGACGCTGCTGCAATCCAACATGGAAAACCGGCTCGTCACCAACCAGATCGAGATCAGCCTTCTGGCGCACGAGGCGCTCACCAACGGCGATCTCGCCTACCTGCAGGAGCGCAAGATCAAGCCGATGGCGTGGTCCCCGCTGGCGGGCGGCGCGCTGTTCGCGCCGGAAAATGCCAAGCTTTACAAGATGCTGGAAGAAACCGGCGCGCAGTTCGGCGTCGATGCCACCGCCGTGGCCGTGGCCTGGCTGCTGGCCCACCCCGCCGAGATCCTGCCCGTGCTGGGCACGAATAATCTGGACCGGGTGCGTGCCCTGGGCGATGCTCTGAAGGTGGAGATGACGCGCGAGCTCTGGTTCACGCTCTACACCGAAGCCCTCGGGGACGAGGTGCCCTGATGGCAGACGGAGGCCTGAGCCAGACCATGGAAAGCTTCACACCCGGCCCGGAGACCGCCAAAACGTTCCGCAACGCGCTCGGGCGCTTCGCCACCGGCGTGACCGTCGTCACCGCGCGCACGCCGCAGGGGCCGATCGGCATCACCGCCAACAGCTTCGCCTCGGTGTCGCTGGATCCGCCCCTGGTGCTGTGGTCGCCGGCGAAGGCCTCCAAGCGCTACGAGGCCTTCATCGCGGCCGAGGATTTCGCCATCCACGTGCTGGGCGAGGACCAGATGGAACTGTGCCAGACCTTCGCGCGCCCCGATCACAGCTTCGACGGGCTGGATTGGGCCGATTGCGCCGACGGCGTGCCGCTGCTTGCGGGCTGCCTGGCGCGTTTCGAATGCCGCAGGCATGCCGTGTTCGATGGCGGCGACCACTCGATCATCGTCGGACGCGTCAAGCGGGCGGCCCTGCGCGAGGGTGAACCGCTGCTGTTTTCCAGCGGCCAGTTCGGGCATTTCGCGCCCGGGCACTGAAAAGGAATTCCGCGGCCGGGCCAAAGGGCACCCGGCCGCGTTCAAGGCCCGCGGCATCTCAGCCGCCGCCGGGCGAACAGAGGGAGGACGCGCATGGCGCTGTTGTTCGGGCTGCTCACGCCCCTGCAACTGGTAAACGATTTCGTGCTGCGCATCGGTCGCTGGATCGGTGTCGTGGCCGTGGCCCTGATGGTCGTCGCGATCCTGTTGCAGGTCTTCTTCCGCTACGTGCTCAACAACGCCCTGCCCTGGCCCGATGAGGCCGCGCGCTTCCTGATGCTGTGGATGACGGGCCTCGTGGCGCCCTCGGCCTACCGGCAGGGCGGTTTCGTGGCCATCGACATGCTCGAACAGGCGCTGCCGAAGCGGGCCGGCGCCCTGCTTGGACTGTTCCTGCTGGTGGTGTCGCTCGCCGTGCTCATTGTCGGGGCGCAGTTCGGATACAAGCACGTGAACTCCGGCTGGCTCTTCGCTTCCTCCACGCTCAAGCTGCCGCTGGGGCTGATCGGCGGGGAAACCGTGAAGATCAAGCTCGCGTGGATGTACATGTCGCTCTTCGTCGGGCTGATCCTGCTGATCGCCGTGAACATCGAGTTGATCCTGCGCGATCTCATCACCCTTCTGGGCGGCGGCTCCGAGCTGCGCCCGATCCCCGTCGCCTTCGCAGGAGCCGATTGATCATGCTTGTCTGGTTCCTGCCGCTCTTCCTCGTCTTCCTGATGATCGGCCTGCCGGTCTTCTTCGGGATGCTGGCCGCCCCCGGCCTGCTGCTCTGGCTCAACGGGCAGGAGCGCGATCTCGCCCTGCTCTACCGCAACGTCTACAACGGGATGGACAGCTTCCCGCTCATGGCCATCCCCTTCTTCATGCTCGCCGGCGAGCTGATGAACCGGGGCGGCATCACCGAGCGGCTGGTGGAATTCTCGCAGGCGATGATGGGCCACCTGCGCGGCGGGCTAGCGCATGTGAACGTGTTGTCCTCGATGCTGTTCGCCGGGCTTTCGGGCTCCGCCGTGGCCGACACCTCGGCGCTTGGCTCGATGCTGATCCCGGCGATGGAGAAACAGGGCTACACCCGCCGCTTCGCCGCCGCCATCACCGCCGCTTCCTCCGTGATCGGCCCGATCATCCCGCCCTCGGGCATCATGATCATCTACGCCTACGTCATGGGCGAAAGCGTGGCCGCGCTCTTCCTCGCGGGCATCGTGCCCGGCGCACTGGTGGGCATCGGGCTGATGGTGATGATCAAGTTCATGGCCGACCGCTACGATTTCCCCGTCGCCTCGCGCAAATACACCTGGCCCGAACGCGGGCAGGCCAGCCTCAAGGCCTTCTTCCCGCTGATGACCCCGGTCATCATCCTGGGCGGCATCCTGGCCGGGGTCTTCACCCCCACCGAGGCCGCCGCCGTGGCCGTGGCCTACGCGCTGGTGATCGGGCTCTTCGTGCTGCGCACGATCCGCGTGGGCGACATCCCCGGCATCCTCTACAAATCAGCCTTGACCTCTTCGGTGGTGCTGCTGCTGGTGGGCGCCGCCATGGCCTTCAAGACGGTGGTGAGCCTCAGCCACACGCCGGAGATCCTGGCCGAATTCATCCTCGGGCTCAGCCAGAACCCGCTGATCCTGCTGTTCCTGATCAACGTGCTGCTGTTCATCGTGGGCATGTTCCTCGATGCCGGCCCCGCGATCATCATCCTCGGCCCGATCCTCGGCCCCATCTTCGTGGATCTCGGCGTGGACCCGGTGCATTTCGCCATCATCATGAGCGTGAACCTCACCGTGGGCCTCGCCACGCCGCCCATGGGCCTCGTGCTCTTCGTCGCCTCCTCCGTCTCGGGCGAGCGGGTGGAGAGCATCGCCAAGGCCATCCTGCCATTTCTGGCCGTCGAAATCCTGGTGATCTTCCTGATCACCTATTTCCCGGCCATTTCCATGACAATCCCCCGCCTCACGGGGTTTGTGAACTGACCCATATGCATAGAACAGGGAGGTTTTAAATGCTGAAGGGAACACTGAAGTCGCTCATGGTGGCGACGATGCTGGCCGGCACCGCGGTGTCGGCGGCGGCCGCGGATTTCACCATCCGCGCAACCGCGAACTCCAACGAGAACGATGAGGACTACGACGGTCTCGTCGTCTTCAAGAACTACGTCGAAAGCGCCTCCAACGGTGCCATCGAGGTGGAACTTTTCATCGGCACCCAGCTCTGCTCCAAGGGCGCGGAATGCCTGCAGGGCGTGGCCGACGGCTCGATCGACGTCTACATCTCCACCTCGGGCGGCGCCTCCGGCATCTTCCCCTACGTGCAGGTGCTCGATCTGCCCTACCTGATGGCCGACGACCGTGTGGCCGAAGCCGTGCTTCAGGGTGATTTCACCCGCAAGATGCGCGAAATGGCACTGGAAGATTCCAACGGCATGATCCGCCTGATGACCATCGGCAACACCGGTGGCTGGCGCAACTTCGCCAACACCAAGCGCCGCGTGCAGAAGCCCGAGGATCTGGCCGGCCTTAAGATCCGCACCGTAGTCGCCGATCTGCCGCAGGAACTGGTGAAGGCCCTCGGCGCCTCGCCGACCCCGATCCCGTGGCCCGAGCTGTTCACCTCCTTCCAGACCGGCGTCGTGGAAGGCTCCAAGAACGGCATCACCGACATCATGGGCATGAAGTTCCCCGATGCCGGCCTGCAATACGTCACGCTTGACGGCCACGCCTACATGGGCGCGCTGTGGTGGATGAACAACGACAAGTTCATGTCCATGCCCGAGGATCTGCGCCGCGTCGTGGTGGATGGTTTCTACGCGCTGCAACAGGCCACCTTCGCCTCGCCCAAGCGCAAGTCGATCCAGGCCTACGAGGATTTCGTGGCCGGTGGCGGCGATCTCTACGTGCCGACGCCGGAAGAAAAGGCTGCCTTCAAGGAAGCCGCCGCGCCGGTCTACGACTGGTTCAAGGCCAACATCGACGGCGGTGAAGAGATCTTCAACGCCCTCACCGAGGCCGTGGCAGCCGCCGAGGCCGAGATCAACGAAGGCCGCATGAAAGATCTTCAGTAAGTTTCTTTGCTGAAAGCAAAAGAAGGGGCGCCGGTTTCCGGCGCCCTTTTTCGTTGGCGGTGGGGGCAGCGGCTAGGCCACCTCGAACCACGTCATCATGCCCGCCATCTGGTGACTCAGCATGTGGCAATGCACCATCCACTTGCCCGGATTCTCCGCCCGCAGCACCACCTCTCGGCGCGCGGCCGCATCGACGAGGATCGTGTCGCGTATCGGGCCGTAGCCGCCGCCTGCCAGAACCTCGCGGAAATGATGTCCGTGCAGGTGGATCGCGTGGGGAAAGGCGGTGTCGTTGATCATTTCGATGCGCACCGCCTCGCCCCGCGAAAGCCTGAGCCAGGGCTCGGGCGTCATCCCTGCGACGCCGTTGAACGCCCAGAGCTGGCCCTGCGCCGCCAGGTCGCGCATCGAAAGCATCTCCCCCTGGTGGCGCGCCCGGGCAAGCCCGCCCATGGCGCCGCCTTCCATCAACAGCGGCTCTTGGCGCTTCCCCGCCTCCGCCACCGGCAGCGTGCCGGGGTTGGGCGGCAGCGGCGCGGGCGCACCGCGGCGGCTGCGGCTGCCCTCGGTCACAGGCAGATCGAGCAGCGCGAAGCCCCCGTCCCGCTCGTGCTGCACGAGCGTGGCCAGCCCGCCCGCCTCGGCGGTCACGTCCACGAAGAGATCCACCCGCTGCGCCGGGGCCAGAGTGATCCGGCCCAGCGGCTCGGGCGCTGCCAGCGGCATCCCGTCCAGCGCCATCACCCAGCCCTCCAGCCCCTGAAGCGACAGCACCATGATGCGGTCGGTGGCCGGGTTGATAAGACGCAGGCGCAGCCGGTCGTGGCGCCTGAGCGCGGATTGCGCGGGCAGCAGCACCGCTTGGGTGTAATTGCCGATACGCCCGCCGTGGGCCAGATCGTGCATCTGCCCGAAACTCTCGTGGATCTGCGCCTCCTGCGTCATGCGCCAGTCATCCACCACGAGAATGACGTCGGCATCCACGTCCGGCGCCTCGGGCTCTTCCACGATCAGCGGCCCGTAGAGCCCGCGGGCCACCTGCTCCTGGCTTTGGTTATGCGAATGATACCAATAGGTTCCCGCATCCGGCACGACGAAATCGTAGTCGAACGCCCCGCCCGGCACCACGGCGGCCTGCGTCATGCCCGGAACCCCGTCCATGGCGTTGTCGATGCGGATGCCGTGCCAGTGCACCGCCGTGGGACGGGCCAGATCGTTGCGGAAGCGCCGCTGTACCCGCGCGCCCTGCTTCACCCGGATCACCGGGCCGGGCACCGTGGCGTCGTAGCCCCAGATCGCGGTTTCGGGGTAGCCTTCCGGCGCGATCCGCACCGCGCCTTCGCGGGCGGTGAGCAGCGGAAAAGCCGGGCTTGCGGCGAAAAGGGGCGACGGGACGCCGAGGGAGACGATCCCGGCCATCCCGCCGCCCAACAGGGCCTCGCGGCGCGTGAGTGACATGTCCGGCGTCCTTTCCGTTGTGCGGCCTGCCCTTCAGATAGCTATTCCAGCAACTGGAAGGTCAAGGGCCGGAAAAAGGGCGGACATGCGCGCAAGGCCCTGCGCGGGGAAGGCGATGGGTCCAGCGCCTTCCCCGCTCCTGTCGCCGGGCCGCGCCGCAGGCGGCCCGGCATGGCTCAGCGGCGGGCCGGAAGAGCGGCGCGCATGTCCGCCTCGCTCACCCCCAGCGCCTCGGCCACGTCGGCGAGCGCCGCCTGCGGGCCTCCGGCGGCCTGCACGGCCCGAACCAGTGTTTCAACCGGCACCCCGAGCGCCTCGGCCGCCGCATCGAACCCCGGCGGAACGCCACCGGGACCATTGGGGCCACCGGGCCCGCCCTGGCCGCCGGCCGAGCCGATGCCCTGCGCCGCCGTGGTGGTGAAATTGCCCTCCGCCACCACACCGACGAGGCAGCCCGGCAGGTTCGGGAACTCTTCGCTGGCGTGGTAGTGATAGACGGGCGCGCCGCCCTCCTGCAGCGGCGCGGCATGGCCGTTGCAGGCGTCAAGCCCCACCGGTGTGCTGCCGTCCGGCTCAAGGTGGCCGTAGAGCGCGAAACCGTCGAAGGCATAGCCGAACTGGGCGGTCGGATCCTGCGGCACCGCGCAGGCGGACTCCACCCCGGCGGCCGACAGCAGGCCGGTGATGTCGCTCGCGGTGGCGTGCCAGTGATACCAGCCGCCCGGATCCACGTGGCCGCCGCAATCATCCAGCGCGGGCATGTTGCCGGTGGCCTCGACCGTGGGCGCATCGGCGAAGATCGGCACACCGTCCAGCCCCACGCCCACCTTGGCCACGGTGCCCAGCGGCGTCGGCGTTTCCGCCATCACCGGCGAAAGCGGCAGGCGCATCGTGACGGTCACCTCTTCGGCCTGCGCCGCCGCGAGGCAGGCGTTGTCGTATCGGCGTTCGCCCTGGAGGTCATCGATGAAGACGGTGCCCTCGGCGTCATACATCACGTAGCCCTGCTCGGCGAGGAAGGCGAGGAAGCCGCCGTCGATCCGGTAGACGCCGGGCGCCTCCTGCCCCGTCCAGTGCCAGATCCCGCCCGCCTCTTCGATCGTGGCCGGGCAGAATGGCCCGATCTCCAGATCGTCCGGTTTGTATTTCACGGTGAACTCAAGGCATTCCGCCTCCACGCCCGTCTCCAGCGTGCAGGCCACGCGCTGCGGCTCTCCCACCAAGGCGGACGGGTTGAACCCGTCCGCCTCTGCCTGTGCCATGGCCGCCGGTGCACTCAGCACCACGGCCGCCACGGCAATGCCTGCCCTGTGAAAATTCATGTCACGCCCCCCATGGCACGTTGTTGCAATGCCGCTGATACGGGTGGGCGCGCCGGTTCCGTCGCGATCCGAGGGAAAAAATCTCACAAGGAAAAAGGGAGCGGAAACCGCCCCCTTTTTCGCGTTTCTGATGACCGTAGGCTTACGCCTTGAGGCCGTGCCCGCTCAGGCCGGCCAGACGAGATTGAACAGGAATACCACCATTGCGACCGCCGCGACGACCTTCCAGTTGAACCGCCGCTCTTCGCCCGGTTTGAGGACGCCGAACCTGTAGAGCGCCGCGTAGGTGGCGAAGATCAGCAGCGCGGTGACGAGCGCGTGTGCGAGGTTGATGTGCATCTTTCAGCGCTCCTCCGCGGGCAGGCCGGGTGCTGGCGTTTCCCTCACCCGCGCGGACTGCAGTGCAGCTTCGGGGCCGACACCGGCCACGGCATGTTTCTTCATCGTCTTCCTCCCTCCGTTTTCGGCACGCACCTGCGCCCCTCGATTCATTCGATCCCGAAGATCACGTTGTAGCCGCGGGTGTCGTTGCCGCGGTTGATGACCTCGACGACGTGTTCGCCCGATTGCCAGAGCTGGCCGCGGTATTCCGTGTCGCTCGGGATCATCTCGAGCAGGAAGGAGCCGTCGGGGTTGAAGATCTGGAAATCCAGCGCAGAACCCCGGGCGGCGACGCGCACGTAGAGGAACTGCCCCTCCTTCGCGCCCAGCGTGTAGCGGTGCGAGGCCCCCGGCGGCAGGCTGCCCGCAAGCTCGGCCCCGGTGGTGCCCGATGCGAAGCGCACCGCTTCCGTCACCGTCTCGCCCGCCCCGGCCGGCGCGCCCGCCATGGCGCCGCCACCGTCATCGGCGGCATTCACCACGCGCAACTCCTCCACCGTGCCGTCGGAATAGGCGAGGCAGCTCCAGACGGAGCCGCCGCGATCCTTCAGCGTGACGCGCGTCGCCGCCTCGCTGAACTCGGATGACACGACCTCCCCGCCCTGCCCGTCCGGGCCACCGACCCGGCGCAGCTCGTCGATGCAGCCGTCGATGGCCGCCTGTTCAGCGGCACCTGCTAAGCCCGCGATCCCGCAGCACAGCGTGCCGATGATGAGTGTTTTCTTCATGAATGCGCCTCCCTTGCACCTGCTCACGAGCCTAGCGGGAGATGCGCGGCGGTCAAACACGCCGATGCTCTCGCCCCACGAAAAAGGGGTGAGCGCATTTCTTTTCCACAAATCCGGCCGATACCGGAATTCGCGCTATACAAACAGCGTGGAACCCGCAAAATCCTACCGGAACGGATACATCCAAACCCTGTAGTCATCCACGAGAACATGCGCCTTATCGATCTGCTCCTGCGTCATCTTTTTCACGACTTCCTCCTGCGAGATCGCCGCGTCGGGATCGCCGCCGATGGCGCTGAGCACGTACCACATGTAGGCGCGCATCAGGTCCGGCTCGGGCATCCCGAGGCCGACCTCGTAGTACCAGCCGACACCGGACTGCGCCCCCGGGTGGCCCTTCATGGCGGAGCGCAGATACCATTCAAACGCGCGCTCGTAATCCTGTTCCACCCCGAGGCCGAGCGCATACATGACACCGATCAGCTCCTCGGCGTCGGCATTGCCGGAACGCGCGGCGGGCCAGAGCGCCTCGCGCGCCTCGGCAAATTGGCCGGCCTCCATCATGTCGCGCGCCTCCTCGATGTCCGCAAAGGCCGGAGCAGCCATCAGAAGCAGGGCAAGAAACGTATTACGCATCTGTTTTTCCTTTGTTTTCTTGGGCTCAGCCTACCGCTTTCCGCCAGCGAAATAAAGCGCCTGGGGCCGGAAGATTTCATCGAATTCAACCCCAAGAAAGCCAAGATCGGCCAGTTGCTGTTCTACGACAAGATCCTATCAGGCAACCGCAACATCTCCTGCGGGACGTGCCACCACCACGATCTGGGGGGCACCGACGGGCTTTCGCTCGGGATCGGTGAAGGCGGCGTCGGGCTGGGGCCGGAGCGCACCGCCGGCACCGGCGAGGACCGCATCAAGAAGCGGGTGCCCCGCAACGCGCCGGCGCTCTGGAACCTCGGCGCCAAGGAGGTGAGGGTTCTGTTCCATGACGGACGGCTCGAAATCTCCGATCTCTACGGCAACGGCTATGACTCCCCGGCCGAGGAGTGGCTGCCGCAGGGGCTGGAAACCATCCTCGCCGCGCAGGCCGTCTTCCCAATGGTTGCGCAGTTCGAGATGGCCGGAAACCCGAAGGAGAACGAGGTCGCCGGCGCCGTCCACGACCGCATCGACGCCGCCTGGCCGATCATCGCCAAACGCGTGCGCACGATCCCCGAATACGGCCGCATGTTCGTGGAGGCTTTCGACCATATCGACCGCCCGGAACAGGTGACGATCGTGGAGATCGCCAATGCCATCGCCGCCTTTGAAGGAACGGAGTGGCAGAGCTATGATTCCCCGTTCGATCAATGGCTTGCAGGCGACACTTCAGCTTTGGACGACGCGCAGGAGCGCGGCCGCAAGCTGTTCTTCGGCGAGGCGGGCTGTTCGGGCTGCCACGCGGGGCCGCGCTTCACCGACCAGGGCTTCCGCGCCCTCGGCCTGCCCGCCTTCGGCCCCGGCCGCACCCGGCGCTTCGATCCGATCCCGCGCGACGTGGGCCGCATGGGCGCCACCGATGACCTGGAAGACGCCTACCGCTTCCGCACGCCGTCTTTGCGCAACGTCGCGCTCACCGCGCCCTACGGCCACAACGGCGCTTACGCCACGCTGGAGCAGATGGTGCGCCACCACAGCGATCCGGAAGCCGCCCGCGCCGCCTGGAAGGAAGCCGACGCCCGACTGCCCGAGGCCCCCTGGCTCTCGGCCATCGATTTCGTGATCCGCAGCGACAGCCGCGAGATGGCGCGCCAAGCCGCGGCGCTCGACATCGAGCCCCTGCGCCTGAGCGAGGATCAGATCGCCGATCTGGTCGCCTTCCTGCATGCGCTCACCGGCGAAACCGCTCTGAAGCGCCCGCTGGGGCGGCCTGAACGGGTGCCGAGCGGGTTGCCGGTGGACTAGTTCGCTTTCCATGATTGGAGCGCAACTGCGCCACCCCGCGGAAGCGGCGCTACGGTTCAGGCGGAGCAAACAATTGGCCTAAACCCTTATCAACACCTGCAAATCCGCAACGTTGGTGCCCGTCGCGCCCGTCATCAGCAGATCGCCGGACGCCTGCAGCGCGTGGTAGCTGTCGTTGTCGTCGAGCCGGGCTTGCGGCTCCACCCCCGCCGCGCGCATCCGGGCCAGCGTGCCGCCGTCCACCACGGCGCCCGCCGCGTCGCAGGGGCCGTCGCGCCCGTCGGTGCCGCCCGAAAGAAACACCCAGCTGCCCTCGGGCCAGCCCGCCTGCTCCGCCAGCAGGGCCACGCGCAGCGCGAGTTCCTGGTTGCGCCCGCCAAGCCCCTTGCCCTTGAGCACCACCGTCGTTTCGCCGCCGAAGAGATGGATGCCGGGCCGATCCGCCTCCGCCATCACCCGCGCGGCCGCTTTCGCCACGTCGCCCACCAGCGCCGGTTCGTGCTGGATCGCCTCCGCGCCGGCCGCCGCCGTCATCGCCGCGAGGCTGATCGCGTTGGAGCCGACGAGGGTATTGTCCGCCCGCGGCGGGGCATTGGCGGCGTCCAGCGTCTCCAGGTGCTCGCGCACCGCCTCGGGCAGCTTCGCCCAGACGCCGCGCGCCTTCAGGATCGCCATGGCCTGCGCCCGCGTGCCGATCGGCGCCACGGTGGGGCCCGAGGCGATCACGCGCAGATCATCGCCCACCACGTCCGACAGGATCAGCGCGCGCACCGGCGCGGGCGCGGCGGCGCCGCTCAGCCCCCCGCCCTTCAGCCGCGAAAGCTGCTGACGCACGAGGTTCATCTCGCCGATGTCGGCGCCGCTGGCCAGCAGAAGCCGGTTCACCTCGGCCTTGTCGGCCAGGCTCACCCCGGCCACCGGCGCGGGCAGGAGCGCGGAGCCTCCGCCGCTGATCAGCGCCAGCACGCGATCCTGCGGCCCCAGCGCCTCCAGCGCCGCAAGCACCGCGGCGCTCGCCTTGGCGCCACCTTCGTCCGGCACCGGGTGGCCGGCCGCGAAGACCTGCGCCCCCTCCAGCACGCCGGCGTTCTCGTAGTTGGTGACGACGAGCACCTCGCGCGGCGCGGGCACATGGGCCATCGCCGCCTCCGCCATGCGCATCGCCGCCTTGCCCACGGCCACGACGAGCGTGCGCCCGCCCGCGCCCGGCGCGGCGACCGGGGCCTCGGAGAGCGCCTCCGTCACGGCGGCAAAGGGATCGGCTGCCTTCACCCCCGCCTGAAAAATCGCCTCGGCCCGCGCCCGCATCTGCGCTGTGTTCATGGCATGCCCCCCCTGTCTGCCCTGCCCGACTCTGCCCCCAAGCGGAGACCATCGCGGCGGATACTGGCGCAAAGCTTCCGCTACGCCAAGGGCAGCCGCTCCGGCCAAGCGCTGAAAAAATGGACGCTTTTCAGCGACCTGCGCAAAGCCGCGACAAGCGGCATCGGATAAACCTTGACCGAATGGTCAGAGAATAGGCAGCCTGCCCCCATAGCTGAACGCATAATCAACGGGGAATCTGCCATGTCACATTTCACGATCTGGAGCCGCCGGGCGGTGCTGGGCGCCGTCGTCGTCGCCACGGCCGGGCTGGCCGCGGGCGTCGCCGCCGCCGAGAAGATCAAGGTCGCCGCCATCTACACGCTGCCGGTGGAGCAGCAGTGGATCAGCCGCATCCACAAGGCGCTCAACGCCGCCGCCGAAGGCGGGGCAATCGAATACGTCTACTCCGAGAACGTCGCCAACACCGATTACGAACGGGTGATGCGCGAATACGCCGAGGCCGGCCAGCAGCTGATCGTTGGCGAGGTCTTCGGGCTTGAGCGCGCCGCCCGCAGCGTGGCCGCCGACTACCCCGAGACCGCCTTCCTGATGGGGTCCTCCTTCGGCCCCGTCGCGCCGAACTTCAGCGTGTTCGACAACTGGATCCACGAGCCCTCCTACCTCACCGGCATGATCGCGGGCGCGATGACGGAGAGCAACACCATCGGCATGGTCGGCGGCTACGCCATCCCCGAGGTGAACCGGCTGATGCACGCCTTCATGGACGGCGCGCGGGACGTGAACCCGGACGTGAAGTTCCTCGTGAACTTCATCGACAGCTGGTACGATCCGCCCAAGGCCAAGGAAGCGGCCTTCGCGATGATGGATGCCGGCGCCGACATCATGTACGCCGAGCGCTTCGGCGTGGCCGATGCCGCCGTGGAGCGCGGCGTGAAGGCCATCGGCAACGTGATCGACACCTCGCTGGACTACCCGGACACCATTCTCGCCTCGGCCCTCTGGCACATGGAGCCCACGATCAACCGCGCCATCGAAGCCGTGGCGCAGGGCACCTTCGAGGCCGCCGACTACGGGCAATACAGCTTCATGCAATACGGCGGCGGCTCGCTGATCGCCGATCCGGAGCTGGTGCCCGCGGAAGTGCTCGAGAAGGTGGCCGAGAAGGAGCGCGAGATCCTCGACGGGATGTTCCGCGTGAACGTCAACGACGCCTCCCCCGTCTCCAACTGATCGCTGCCGGGCCCCGGCGACGGGGCCCGGCTCCCCACCATGGAGAAAGAGATCGTCCTGGCCCTGCGCGGGCTTACCAAACGTTTCGGCCCGGTGACGGCCGCAGATGACATCAACCTCACCCTGCACCGGGGCGAGGTGCTGGCGCTGCTCGGCGAGAACGGCGCGGGCAAGACGACGCTGATGAACATGCTTTTCGGCCACTACACGCCCGATGCGGGCCACGTGGAGGTGAGCGATTTCAAGGGGGGCATGCTGCGGCTGCCGCCGGGCCATCCGCAGGCCGCCATCGATGCCGGGATCGGCATGGTGCACCAGCATTTCACGCTGGCCGAGAACCTGAACGTGGTGGACAACATCCTGCTGGGCGCCGAGCCGCTCTTTGCCTTCCGCCGCGATCAGAAGGCCGCGCGCGAGAAGGTGCGCAAGCTGATGGAGGACACCGGCCTGCACGTGCCGATGGGCGCGCGCGTGGGCGAGCTTTCGGTGGGCGAGCGCCAGCGCGTCGAGATCCTGAAGGCGCTGTTTCGCGAGACCCGCATCCTCGTTCTCGATGAGCCCACCGCCGTGCTCACCCCGCAGGAGGCCGACGGGCTCTTCGCCGCGCTCTCCGCGATCGTGAAGCGCGGGCTCTCGGTGATCTTCATTTCCCACAAGATGCGGGAAGTCTTGAGCTTTTCCGACCGCATCGCGGTGCTGCGCCACGGGGTGAAGGTGGGCGAAATGGCCACGGAAGACGCCGACCGCGCCGCCATCGCGCGGATGATGGTGGGCGCCGAAACCGTGCAGCCCGAGCGCGACAGCCTTGTGCCGGGCGCGCCGATCCTCGCCTTCGAAGATGTCCACCTGCGCGGCGAAGGCGCGCGCGCCGGGCTCAAGGGGGCGAGCTTCACCCTGCACGAGGGCGAGATCCTGGGCATCGCCGGCGTCTCCGGCAACGGCCAGACCGCGCTCGCACAGATCATATCGGGCCTTGCGGTGCCCGAGCGCGGCGCGGTGATCCTCAACGGCACCCCCGTGACCGCCGCCAGCCCGGCGGCGATGATCGCGGCCGGCGTGGGCCGCATCCCCGAGGACCGCCACCACGACGGGGTGATCTCCGCCATGAGCGTGGCCGAAAACATGGTTCTGGAGCGGCTGGACGACCCGGAGATCCAGAACCGCGGCTTCCTGAACAAGCCCGCGATGAAGGCCAACGCCGAGCGGCTTTCGCGCGAATACGACGTGCGCGGCCCCGGCATCTCGGCCCGCGCCACGCTGCTGTCGGGCGGCAACATCCAGAAGCTGATCCTTGCCCGCGTACTGGACCGCGCGCCCAAGCTGATCCTCGCCAACCAGCCCACGCGGGGGCTCGATTTCGGGGCCGCCGGTGAGGTGGGGCGCCGCCTGCTTGCAGCGCGCCGCGAGGGCGCAGGCGTGATCCTGATTTCCGAGGATCTCGATGAAATCCTTCAACTGGCGGACCGCATCCTCGTGATGCATTCCGGCCAGCTGATCGAGACCGACAGCCGCGATCGCGCGGCGATCGGCCTTTTGATGGCGGGGCAGGCAGCCTGATGCAGATCGAACCAAGACAATCGCAGAACCCCTTGATCGGGCTCCTTATTCCGGTGGCAAGCGCGCTGGTGGCGCTGGCGCTGGCGGCGATCCCGCTGGCCTTCGCCGGGGCCGACATCGGCGCAGCCTACCAGCAGATGTGGCAGGGCGTCTTCGGCTCCCGCTTCGCCTTCACCGAGATGCTGACGCGCGCCACGCCCCTGATCTTCACCGGCCTGGCCGCCGCCATCGCCTTCCAGGCGCGGCTCTGGAACATCGGCGCGGAAGGCCAGCTCTACCTCGGCGCGCTGGCGGCCGTCTGGGTCGGCACCGGCATGATCGACGGCCCGCAGGTGCTGATGATCCCGCTGGTGATCTTCGCCGGCGCCGTGGCGGGCGGGCTGGGCATGGTCGGCCCCGCCTACCTGCGCACGCGCTTCGGGGCCGATGAGGTCGTCACCTCGCTTCTGCTGAACTTCATTATCCTGATCTTCGTGCAGATGATGCTGGAGGGCCCGTTCAAGGATCCGATGGGGCTGGGCTGGCCGCAGTCCGAGCCGATCCTCGACTCCGCCGCCCTGCCCAAGCTGATCGAGAAAACCCGCATCCATTCCGGGCTGATCCTCGCGCTCGTCTGCGCGGTGGTGGCGCAGGTGATGCTGACGCGCTCCACCTGGGGCTTTCGCGTGCGCGCGGTGGGCGCGAACCCGGCCGCCGCGCGCCATGCCGGGATCAACGTGAACCGCACGCTGATGGGCGTGGCCATGATCTCCGGCGCGCTGGCGGGGCTGGCGGGCGTTTCCGAGGTGGCCGGGCTGAAGGGCTACCTGACGGCGGATCTCTCGCCGGGCTTCGGCTACACCGGTATCGTCGTCGCCATGCTGGCCGGGCTTTCGCCGGTGGGCGTGGTGATCTCCGCCCTCTTCATCGCCTCGGTCTTCGTGGGCGCGGACAGCATGAGCCGCGCCATGGGCGTTTCGAGCTACCTGGCCGATCTCACCGTGGCGCTCTCGCTGATCTGCGTGATCGTGGGCGGCTTCTTCGGGCGTTTCCGCATCCGCTTCGGCCAAGGAGCGGCGGCATGATGGACATCCTGCAGATCTTCCTTTCCGAAAGCTTCTGGGCGGCCTCCCTGCGCATCGCCACGCCGCTGATCTTCGGCGTCATGGGGGCGCTGCTCTGCGAGCGCGCGGGCGTGCTGAACCTGGGCATCGAAGGCATCTTCGCCGCCGGGGCCATGGCAGGCTGGATGGCCGTCTGGCTGGGTGCGCCGCTCTGGCTGGGCGTGGGCGCGGCCGCCTGCGCCGGGGCCTTTTTCGGTGCGCTGCACGCCACGCTCACCGTGCCGCTGGGGCTCTCGCAGCACGTTTCGGGCCTCGGCATCACCATGCTGGCGACATCATCGAGCTATTTCCTCTACCGCACCGCCCTGCCCGACGTGACCTCGCCGCCGCGCATCACCCCCTTCCAGCCGCTGGACTGGCCCGTGGTGAGCGACATCCCCTTCATCGGGCCGGTGTTCTTCGGCCAGACCGCGCTCACATGGCTTGCGCTCTTCACCGTGCTCGCCGTCTGGTGGCTCTTGGCGCGCACACCGCTGGGGGTGGCGCTGAAGGCGGTGGGCGACAATCCGGACGCGGTGAATGCGCAGGGCCTCTCCGTCTATGGCTTGCGTTTCGGCGCGGTGATGGCGGGCTCGGCGCTGATGGCGATCGGCGGGGCCTTCCTGACGATGAGCGCCTTTGACGCCTTCTTCTTCGGCATGGTCAACGGGCGCGGATGGATCTGCATCGCGCTGGTGATCTTCGCAAGCTGGCGCCCGGGCCGCGCGCTCTTCGGCGCGATCCTCTTCGGCATGTTCGACGCGCTGCAGGTGCGGCTGCAGACCGAGGCGGGTGCGGTGGTGCCGAGCCAGGTCTTCCTGATGACGCCCTACGTGCTCTCGATCATCGCGCTGGTGCTGGTGGCCCGAAAGGCCGATTATCCCCGCGCGCTGCTGCAGCCCTGGTTCAAGGGGCAGCGGTAGCCCAGATCCACCGCCCGGCGAAGCCGGGCAGCCCCCGGCCGCCCCCACGGGCGGGGGCTTTCAGCCCCTCACCCGCGGCCGGGGACCGCCCTACCGTTTCGAGAGCGCCCAGACATGTTCGACCTCCTGATCACCAACGCCACCCTGCCGGACGGGCGCACGGGCCAGTCCATCGCCTGCACAAACGGCAAGATCACCGCAATTGCGCCGGACCTGCCCCAGGAAGCGGGCGAAATCATCGATGCCGCCGGCCTCCTCGTCGCTCCCCCCTTCGTGGATCCGCATTTCCACATGGACGCCACGCTGTCCTTGGGCACGCCCCGGCTCAACGCCTCCGGCACGCTGCTGGAGGGCATCGCGCTCTGGGGCGAGTTGAAGCCGGTGCAGAGCATCGATCAGATCATCGCCCGCGCCTTGCGCTACTGCGATCTGGCCGTCTCCAAGGGCATGGGCGCGATCCGCACCCATGTGGACATCTGCGATGACGAGCTCAAAGGCGTGCAGGCGCTTCTGGAGGTGCGCGAGGCGATCAAACCCTACCTCGATCTGCAACTCGTCGCCTTCCCGCAGGACGGCGTGCTGCGCGATCCTACGGCCCATGCCAACCTGATCCGCGCGCTGGACATGGGGGTGGAGATCGTCGGCGGCATCCCCCATTTCGAGCGCACCATGGAGCAAGGCGCCGAAAGCGTGCGCCTGCTGTGCGAGATCGCGGCGGAGCGCGGGCTGATGGTGGACATGCATTGCGACGAAACCGACGATCCCATGAGCCGCCATGTGGAGACGCTGGCGGCCGAAACCATCCGCCTTGGCCTGCAGGGGCGCGTGGCCGGCAGCCACCTGACATCCATGCACTCGATGGACAATTACTACGTCTCCAAGCTGATCCCGCTGATCGCGGAAAGCGGGATGCACGCGATCCCCAACCCGCTGATCAACATCATGCTGCAGGGCCGGCACGACACCTACCCCAAGCGGCGCGGCCAGACCCGCGTGCGCGAGCTTCGCGATGCCGGGATCAACGTGGGCTTCGGCTCCGATTGCGTGATGGATCCGTGGTATTCGCTGGGCACGGCCGACATGCTGGACGTCGCCTTCATGGGGCTGCACGTGGGCCAGCTTTCCAGCCGCGCCGACATGCGCTGGTGCTTTGACGCGGTGACGGTGAACTCCGCCAAAGCCATGGGGCTGGAAGGCTACGGGCTGGAAGCGGGCTGCGATGCGAGCTTAAACATCCTTCAGGCCGCCGATCCGATCGAAGCCATCCGCCTGCGCGCCACGCGGCTTTCGGTGGTGCGCAAGGGCAAGGTGATCGCCCGCACCGCGCCCAGCGAAACCGCGCTGGATTTGCCGGGCCGGCCCGGAACCTTGCGGCCAGAGAGCTATGCGCCCAAAGCTGCCGAGTAAAACGAAGGTTCGCCCCCGGCCCGAGGGTGGGGCGATTTCGCCCCCGCCCTGGGGGGCGGGTCGGGGGCGAACCGGGGCTACGCCCCGGTGTAGCCTTTCAAGGATGACTACGCCCGGCGGCACGCCAGGAAGCCTTCCCCCGCGGGTCTATGCTGCCCTCTCGGCACACAAAAAAGCCGGCCCCGAAAGGCCGGCTTTTCTTTTCAGTGACTTAAGCCCGATCAGGCGGCCTGCGCCGTCTTGTCGAAGCGGGTGTAGAAGCTTTCGCCCTTCTCCGCCATCTCGCGCAGCAGCGCCGGGGTCTGGAAGCGCTCGCCGTAGGTGGCGGTCAGGTAGTCCGTGATCTCCACGGCCTTCTCGGCGCCGAGGATGTCGAGCCAGCTGAACGGACCGCCGGACCAGGGCATGAAGCCCCAGCCGAGGATCGCGCCCACGTCGCCTTCGCGGATGTCTTCCAGCACGCCGCTTTCCAGCGCGCGGACGGCTTCCAGCGTCTGCGCCATGGCGAGGCGGTGCTGCACGTCCGTGAAGCTCGGCTGCTCCTTGGCCACCGGCCAGTTTTCGGCGAGACCTTCCCAGAGGAAGCCGCGCTTGCCCTTCTCGTCGTAGTTGTAGAAGCCGGCATTGGCCTTGCGGCCCAGGCGGCCTTCCTCGAAGAGCTTGAACAGCACGTCATCGGAAGGGCTTTCCGGGTAGGCATCGCCCATCGCGGCCTTGGTGGCCTTGGCGATCTTCACGCCGAGATCGATGGAGGTCTCGTCGGTCAGCTGCAGCGGGCCGAGCGGCATGCCCAGCTGTTTCGCCGCGTTCTCGATCACCGCCGGGCACACGCCCTCGGCCACCATGCGCACACCCTCGTTGATGTAGGGGATGATGCAGCGGTTGGCGTAGAAGAAGCGCTCGTCGTTCACCACGATCGGCGTCTTCTTGATCTGGCGCACGAAATCCAGCGCCTTGGCCACGGCTTCCGGCCCGGTCTTCGCGCCCTTGATGATCTCCACGAGGTTCATCTTGTGCACGGGCGAGAAGAAGTGGATGCCGATGAAGCGCTCATCGTTGCGCGACGCTTTCGCCAGTTCGGTGATCGGCAGGGTGGAGGTGTTGGTGGCGAAGATCGCGTCGGCATCGAGGCGTGCCTCGGCTTCCTTCGTCACGCCGGCCTTCACGTCCACGTCCTCGAAGACGGCTTCCACGATCAGGTCGCAGCCCTTGAGATCGTCGTAGTTGTCGGTCGCGGTGATGCGGCCCAGAACCTCGGCCTTCTTCTCCTCGGTGATCTTCTTGCGCTTGATGCCACCGTCCAGGATGCTTTCGGCATGGGCCTTGCCCTTGTCGGCGGCCTCCTGCTTCATGTCCAGCAGCACCACCTCGATGCCGGCGTTGGCGGAGACGTAGGCGATGCCCGCGCCCATCATGCCGGCGCCCAGCACGCCGAGCTTCCTGACGCGCATGTCGGCCACGCCCTCGGGGCGCACGGCGCCTTTTTCCAGCGCGCCCTTGTTGATGAAGAGCGAGCGGATCATGGCGGCGGAGGACGGGTTCATCAGAACCTTGGTGAACTGGCGGGCCTCGATCTTCAGCGCCACCTCGGTGGGCACCTGCGCCGCTTCATACATCACCTGAATGGCCGCCTTGGCGGCCGGGTAGGCGCCCTGCGTCTTGCTCTGCACGATGGCGGACATGCCCACGTATGTCATGAAGCCGGCCGGGTGGTAGGGCGCGCCGCCGGGCATCTTGTAGCCCTTGGCATCCCAGGGCTTCACGAGGTCGCTGTCCTTGGCGTTCTTGACCCATTCCTTGGCGGCGGAGATCAGCTCCTCCTCCGGCACCACCTCCTCGATCACGCCCAGCGCCTTGGCCTTCTTCGGATCCAGCGCCTTGCCTTCGAGGATCAGGGAGGAGGCGTTCATCGCGCCCAGCTTCTTGGTCAGGCGCACGGTGCCGCCGCCGCCGGGGAAGATGCCGACCATGATTTCCGGCAGGCCGATGCGGCCCTTGCCTTCGGCGGCGAAGATGCGGTGCGTGGCCAGCGGCAGCTCGAGCCCGAGGCCCAGCGCCGTGCCCTTGATCGCGGCCACGATCGGCTTGCCGCCCTTCTTCGTCTTCTTGTCCATGCCCGCGAGCTCGATCTTGCGGAACAGGTGGTGGATCTTCATCGTGCCATCAAACACGCCCTGCGCCGGGTTCTCGGCGTTGGCGGTTTTCATCTTGGCCAGAACGTTCAGATCCATCCCGGCGGCGAAATCCTTCTTGCCGGTGGTGATCACGGCGCCTTTGATGGCGTCGTCCGAGAGCACCTTCTCGATGTGCGCATCCAGTTCGGCGAGCCCTTCCTCGGAGCCCACGTTCATGGATTTGCCTTCGCAATCCCAGGTGATGGTGGCGATGCCGTCGGCATCTACGTCAAAGTGAAAATCGGTCATTCTTCTTCTCCCTCGTAGGGCGATCCGTCCTTGCGGGTGAAGCGGGCCCTGCCCCCTTCGATGAAAACCTCAAGGTCGATGTCGGAGTAGGTTGCGCGCTCTGGGTCCATCCTGGAGCCCACCACGAGAAACGCCGCCTCCTGATCCGTGCGGTTGATGAAATGATGGCCGTTGGCAACGCCAGCCGGGAAAGCGGCGCATGCGCCCGCGGCCATCTCTGTTTCGCCTTCGTCCATCACGAGCGTGCAGACGCCCTCCGTCACCATCACGAATTCGTCCTCGCGGTGGTGCCAGTGGCGCAGGGAAGACATCGCGCCCGGTGCGAGCCGCACGAGGTTGACGCCGAACTGCGTCAGCCCCCCGGCCTCCCCGAGCCGCAGCGAAGAACGGCCCGCCATCATCGCGGCATAGGGTGCCGGATAGATGGAGCCCGTCTTCAGCGGTGCCTTGCCCTTGTCGATCACGCCCATGATCGGATCACACGCGCTCGATGACGGTGGCGGCGCCCATGCCGGCGGCGACGCAGAGCGTGGCCATGCCGACGCCCTTGCCGGTGCGCTCCAGCTCGTCGAGCAGCGTGCCGATGATCATCGCGCCGGTCGCGCCCAGCGGGTGGCCCATGGCGATGGCGCCGCCGTTCACGTTGACCTTGTCGTGATCCACGTCGAAGGCCTGCATGAAGCGCAGCACCACGGCGGCGAAGGCCTCGTTGACCTCGAACAGGTCGATGTCGTTGATGCCCATGCCGGTTTCACGCAGCAGCTTTTCCGTCATCGGCACGGGGCCGGTGAGGTTCATCGTCGGATCGGTGCCGATCTTGCCGGTGTAGGTGATCTTGGCGCGCGGCTTCAGGCCGTATTTCTCGCCGTATTCCTTGGAGCCGATCAGCAGCGCCGCGGCGCCGTCCACGATGCCCGAGGAGTTCCCGGCGTGGTGCACGTGGTTCACCTTTTCGAGGTGCGGGTATTTCATGGTGACGAGGTTGTCGAACCCCGGCATCACGGTGCCCATCTCGGCGAAGGCCGGTTTCAGCCCGCCGAGGGACTGCATGTCGGTGCCCGGGCGCATGTATTCGTCGTGGTCCAGGATCGTCAGGCCGCAGTCGTCCTTGATCGGCACGACGGACTTGGCGAAACGGCCTTCTTCCCAGGCCTTCGCGGCGCGCTTCTGGGACTCCACCGAGTAGAGATCGCAGTCTTCGCGCGAGAAGCCGTATTCGGTGGCGATGATGTCCGAGGAGATGCCCTGCGGCACGAAATAGGTCTTCTGGGCGAGATAGGGATCCACCGCCATGGCACCGCCATCGGAGCCCATGGCCACGCGGCCCATCATCTCGACGCCGCCGGCGATGTAGGCTTCACCGGCCCCGCCCTTCACCTGGTTGGCGGCGAGGTTCACGGCTTCCATGCCGGACGCGCAGAAACGGTTGATCGAGAGGCCGGGCACCTGCTCGTCGAAATCGGAGTAGAGCACCGTGGCGCGCGCGAGGCAGGCGCCGTTCTCACCCACCTGGGTGACGTTGCCCCAGATCACGTCCTCGACGGATTTGGTATCGAGGTTGTTGCGCTCCTTGAGGGTGTTGAGCACCTTGGCGCCCAGCGCCACGGAGGTCACCTCGTGCAGGCTGCCGTCAGGCCGCCCCTTGCCCCGCGGGGAGCGAATGGCATCGTAGATATAGGCTTCGGACATCACGTCCTCCCTTCCAATTTGGATCTTTCCATCTGGCGGCCCTGCGGCGGGCCGCCGAACATGTTCACAGGTCGCGCGCGACCAGTTCCTTCATGATTTCGTTCGTGCCGCCGTAGATCCGCTGCACGCGGGCGTCCGTCCACATTTCGGCCACCGGGTATTCCGTCATGTAACCATAGCCGCCGTGCAGCTGCACGCATTCGTCGATCACGGCGTTCTGCTCGTCGGTCACCCAGTATTTGCAGGCCGCCGCGGTGGCGACGTCGAGCTTGCCCTGCAGGTGGGCCACCATGCAGGCATCGAAGAAGCTGCGGGCCGCCATCGTGCGGGTCTTGCACTCGGCCAGCTTGAAGCGGGTGTTCTGGAACTGCATGAGGTTTCCGCCGAAGGCTTCGCGCTCCTTGCAATAGGCGATCGTGCGCTCCACCGCGCCTTCCATCGCGCCGATGGCACCGGCGGCGATCACGAGGCGTTCCTGCGGAAGCTGCTCCATCATCTGGTAGAAGCCCTTGCCCTCTTCAAGGCCAAGCAGGTTGTCCGGGCGCAGCTCCACGTCATCGAAGAACAGCTCGCTCGTGTCGGCGGCCTTCATGCCCACCTTGTCGAGGTTGCGGCCGCGGGTGAACCCCCGGCCCTCGGCCTCGGCTGCTTCGACCATCATCAGCGAGATGCCCCTGGCGCGCTCGTTGGGATCGGTCTTGCAGGCCACGAGGATCAGATCCGCGTGCTGGCCGTTGGTGATGAAGGTCTTCTGGCCCGAGAGCCTGTAGACGTTGCCGTCCTTGACGGCCTTCGTCTTCATCGCCTGAAGATCGCTGCCCGCGCCCGGCTCCGTCATGGCCAGCGCGGCGACGAGCTCGCCCGTGGCCATCTTCGGCAGCCAGCGCCGCTTCTGATCCTCGGTGCCGTAGGCGGTGATGTAATGGGCCACGATCGCGGAATGGATCGGGTTGCCCCAGCTGGCGATGTTGCCGCGGCCGCTTTCGATGGTGATCACGGCCTCATGGCCGAAATCACCCCCGGCGCCGCCGTATTCCTCGGGCACCGAGGCACAGAGGAGCCCAAGCTCCCCTGCCTCGTTCCAGCTTTCGCGGTCCATCATCCCGGCCTTGCGCCAGGCCTCGAACTTCGGGGCCCAGCGTTCGGCGATGAACTGGGCGGTCATCTCGCCCAGCATCGCGTGCTCCTCCGTCATCCACGGAGATGACAGAGTGCCCAGCATCAGAACGCCTCCGCGTCCAGCGCCATCACGGTCTCCGGGCCGCTCTCGATGCGGGCGCGGTGCATCTTGGTGGCCGGCATCATGCGGGCCATGAAGTAGCGGCCCGTCACCAGCTTGTTGCGGTAGAAGGCTTCATCCGAGGTGCCCGCGGCCAGCGCGGTGTTGGCGGCCTTCGCCATCTGACCCCACATCAGGCCGAGGCAGACGTAGCCGAAGAGATGCAGGAAGTCGGTGGACCCGGCCAGCGCGGCGTTCGGGTTCTTCATGCCGTTCTGCATGAAATACATCATGCAGGCCTGCAGATCCTTGCTCGCATCCTTCAGCGGCTCGATGAAATCCTTCATCGCCTCGTCGTCCTTGTTCTCGGCGATGAAGCCCTTGACCATCTCGAAGAAGGCCATGGCCGGCTTGCCGCCGTCCGCGGCCAGCTTGCGGCCCACGAGATCGAGCGCCTGCACGCCGTTGGCGCCTTCGTAGATCATGGCGATCCGGGCATCGCGGGCGAACTGGGACATCCCCCATTCCTCGATGTAGCCGTGGCCGCCGTAGACCTGCTGGGCCTGGATCGTCATGTCGAAGCCGATGTCGGTCAGGAAGCCCTTCACCACCGGAGTCAGCAGCGAGATCAGCCCGTCGGCGTCCTTGTCGCCGGCGCGGTGGGCCTTGTCGATCTGCATGGCCGACCAGAGCATGAAGGCGCGGCCACCCTCGACGAAGCTCTTCTGGTCCATCAGCGAGCGGCGGATGTCGGGGTGCACGATCAGCGGATCGGCCGGGCCGTCCGGGTTCTTGGCGCCGGTCACGGCGCGGCCCTGCAGGCGATCCTTGGCGTAGGCCACGGCGTTCTCGTAGGCCACGGAGGCCTGGGCGAGGCCCTGCATGCCGACGCCGAGGCGCGCTTCGTTCATCATGGTGAACATCGCGCGCATCCCCTTGTGCTCCTGGCCGAGCAGGAAGCCGGTGGCGCCGTCGTAGTTCATCACGCAGGTGGAGTTGCCGTGGATGCCCATCTTTTCTTCGATGTTGCCCACGGAGACGCCGTTGCGCTCACCGAGGGAGCCGTCTTCGTTGACCATGTATTTCGGCACGATGAAGAGCGAGACACCCTTGATGCCCTCCGGGCCGCCCACGATCTTGGCGAGCACCAGGTGGATGATGTTCTCGCTCATGTCGTGCTCGCCGGCGGAGATGAAGATCTTCTGGCCGGAAATCTTGTAGGTGCCGTCGGGCTGCGGCTCCGCCTTGGTGCGCATCAGGCCCAGATCGGTGCCGCAGTGGGGCTCCGTCAGGTTCATGGTGCCCGTCCAGTCGCAGGTGGCCATCTTCGGCAGGTAGGTGCGTTTCTGCTGCTCGGTGCCGTGGGCGTAGATCGCGGAGGCCGCACCGTGGGTCAGGCCGCCGTACATGGCGAAGGCCATGTTGGCCGCGGACATCATCTCGCCGATGGCGGTGTTGAGCACGATCGGCATGCCCTGGCCGCCGTATTCCGGATCCATGTCCATGCCGTACCAGCCACCGAGGCGCACCTGGTCGAAGGCCTCCTTGAAGCCGGTGGGCGTTTTCACCACGCCGTTCTCCAGCTTGCAGCCTTCCTTGTCGCCCACCACGTTGAGCGGGGCCAGCACGTCGCGGCTGATCTTGGCGGCTTCTTCCAGCACGGCGCCGGTGAAATCCTCGGCCAGTTCGTCGAAGCCCGGAATGGGGCTTTCGTGCACTTTCAGCACATCGTGCAGGACGAACTGAAGATCACGGGTCGGTGCGTTGTAGGTCGGCATTGGTCTCTCCCAAAATTCGCGGTCGCGCCGACTCAGCCACGGGAAGCCCGGTAGTGCGTCCTCCCTGCCATGTGCCGGCGCTCATGGCTTTCCTGCCTGTATATGACAGATCGCCGGGGGGCGTTTTCAAGGCGAAAAGCTGCCGCGCGCGTCAAGTCACGCAACGTCGTTTCGCGTGCTAAGATGTTCAAAGAAAAAGGACGTTGCGTCGCTAAATCCAGAAAAAGCTTGCATGGAATCCGGGCTGCCCCCACCCCGGACACCGCCGCAGCACTTCTCGCTGCTGACAGCGCGCCACGCGCATGGCATAGATCGAAACACGCTCAAACAAAGGACACCCTGCGCGCATGTCGGAATTCATCGAGAAGGTCGTGAACGGTTTCAACAAGAACCTCGGCGGCAAGGAAATCGACGCGAGCTTCAAGTTCGTCTTCCCCGAAGGCACCGTGCTGGTGGACCAGTCGGGCGCCCGCGAAGAGGACGGGCCGGCCGACTGCACGCTGACGATGAAGAGCGAAACCTTCATCGGCCTGATCAAGGGCGAGGTGAACCCGGCCAAGGCCTTCATGCTCGGCAAGATCAAGATCTCCGGCAACGTGATGCAGGCGCGCAAGCTGGGCGAACTGCTGGGCTGACCCAGCAGGTGGCCGCCCGCGCGGCACCCTCCCGAACGTTCCCGCGCCGCCGGCGCGGCCGCCGGGCCGGCCTCAGGCCGCCTCGACGACCTCCGCGAAGCTCTGGAAGAACTTGCCCGAAAGCTTCTTGGCGGTGCTCTGGATCAGGCGGCTTCCGAGTTGGGCGATCTTGCCGCCCACGTCGGCCTTGGCGGTGTAGCGCAGGATCGTGGCCTCGCCGTCTTCCTCAAGCACCACGTCCGCGCCGCCCTTGGCGAAACCGGCCGCGCCCCCGTTGCCCTGCCCGGCCAGCGAGAAGGCATGCGGCGCGCCCTCCCTGTCCAGCGTGACCTCGCCGCCGAACTTGGCCTTCACCGGGCCGATCTTCAGAACGACCTTGGCCTCCAGCTGATCCTCGCCCACCTCGGTGAGTTCCTCGCAGCCGGGGATGCATTGCTTCAGCACCTCGATGTCATTGAGCGCGGCGTAGACGGTTTGCAGCGGCGCGTTGATGCGGATTTCGTCGCTCAGTTCCATGGCGGGGCTCCTCGGTGCTCTGGGTGGTCTGTTCTGCCCCCTGAAAGGGCTTTCGCGCATGAAAGGCGCAAAGGCGGCCCCGGCGCAACCTGTAATCGCGCCGCTCAGGGCATCATCACCGCATCGCGCGTGTAGCTGGCCTCGGCCACGGTGCCGTCGTCGAAGGTGACGCGCACGTCCACCGACTGCACGCTGCCCAGGCCGAAGCCCGTGTAGGGCTGCCGCCCCTCGGCGCGGATGGCATTGGGCTGGGCCTCGCCCTCGTAGCAGGGTTCCACCTCCCACGCCTGCATCTCGCCGCCGTTCACCGCGTATTCGATGCCCGAGAGCCCGCAGCGCCAGGCTTCGAGATGGGTGAAGTAGAGCAGATCCCGCCCGTCGAACTCCCGCAGGGCGATCCACCCCGCCCTGGTGGCCTCAAGGATGGGGCGCACCTCGGCGGCGGTGGTGAAATTCTGCGCCTGCGCCGGGGCGGCGGCGAGCAGCAGAAGGGTCAGACTGGCGCGCATGGCGGTCTCCTCCCGGTTCCTTGCAATTGACCCGCACAATCTGCGGGTCGCGGCCCGAATACGGCTTCAGACGGGAGCACGGAGCACGTATAGTCCCGTCAAAACCTATCGGACGAGCAGTGCCAGCATGACAGAGACCGACGGAAAAAGCCAAAGCTGCAACGTGGCCATCGTGGGCCAATCGGGGCGGTTGCAATACGAAGCCCTGCTGTTCCTCGCCTCCTTTCGCGCCCACAATCCCGATTTCGAGGGAAAGCTCTTCGTGCTGGAGCCGCAGAAGACCGACAGGTGGTGGAGCGATCCGCGCATCCGCGACGAGGACGTGCGCGCGCTGATGACCGGGGAATACGGCGCCGAGATCCTGCCCTTCGAGAACCGCCACTTCGGCGAATCCTACCCCTACGGCAACAAGATCGAGGGGCTCTTGGCGCTGCCCGAAGGCGAGCCCTTCGTCTTCTTCGACACCGACACGCTGTTCACCGGCCCGCTGTCGCGCGTGCCCTTCGATTTCGACCGCCCCTCGGCCTCGATGCGCCGCGAGGGCAGCTGGCCCACGATCGAGCTCTACGGCCCCGGCTACACCCAGATCTGGAAATCGCTCTACGACAAGTTCGGGCTGGATTTCGAAAGCTCGCTGGATCTCTCCAAGCCCGATGAATTCTGGGAGCGCTACCTCTATTTCAACGCCGGCTGGTTCTTCCACCGCTGCCCGAAGGCCTTCGGCGAACGCTTCCTCGAATACGCGCTGGCGATCCGCGACGACGCCCCGGAAGAACTCGTCTGCCAGTCGCTCGATCCCTGGCTCGATCAGGTGGCGCTGCCGCTGGTGATCCACAGCTTCGGCGGCGGGCGCGACACCATCCCCGCGGGGCTGCTGGACGGCGAGATCACCTGCCACTACCGGGTGCTGCCGCTGGCCTACGCCCGCGAGGACGATCGCGTGATCACCACGCTGGAAACCGTTGCCGCGCCCAACAAGCTCAAGAAAGTGCTCAAGAAATACGAGCCGATGCTGCGGATGATCTACCAGGGCCGCGGCCAGAAGGTGCGTGCCATGTTCGACCGCGAAAACCTGCCCCACAGGGAGCAGGCGATCCGCAACCAGATCAAGCGCGCGAATTTCTGGATGCGCTAGTCAGGCGCCGGAGCCGCCCCTCAGAGGAGCGGCTCTTCCGCCACCCCCGGCGCGCCGGTCGGCACCATCTGCTGGAAGCTGCCGTCGCCGCCGAAGGTGCATTGGTAGTACTCGAAGATCTCTTCGCCCCGCGGCACCGTCACGTTCACCTCGTAGCGGCCGTCGATGAGCGCGGCTTCGGTGGTGCGGATCGAGGTGGCATCCACGGTGGTGGTGTCGGAGACGGCGCCCCGGCAGAAGGCCGGCATGTCCACGACGGCCAGCACCTGCGGCGCGCCGTTGCGGCTGCGATTCACGGCGTCGGGGTTCGAGTTGGGGATCTGCGAATTGCTCGAACAGGCCGCCAGGGCGGCGAGAATTCCGAGGCTGATGAAGGCTTTGCGGCTCATTGCTGACTCCGTTCCTGCGCTGGGGCTTTCCCTTTTTGAACATCCGCGCCGGGCGAAGGTCAAGCGCAAGCGGCCAGGCTTGCCGGATTCACGCGTTGGCGGGTTTGAATGTTGTCGGGGCCGAGGCCTTGCCCTAACGTGGCCGGCGACATTTCATCCGGGAGACCAATTTCATGAGCGAACCCAAGCCGCAGGGCTTTGACACCCTCCAGATCCACGCCGGCGCAACGCCCGATCCGGCCACCGGCGCCCGGCAGGTGCCGATCTACCAGACGACGGCCTACGTGTTCCGCGACGCCGAGCACGCCGCCGCGCTCTTCAACCTCCAGGAAGTGGGCTACATCTATTCCCGCCTGACCAATCCCACCGTGGCCGCGCTGGCCGAACGGATCTGCGCGCTGGAAGGCGGCGCGGGGGCCGTCTGCTGCTCCTCCGGCCACGCGGCCCAGATCATGGCGCTCTTCCCGCTCATGGGGCCGGGCAGGAATATCGTCGCATCCACAAGGCTTTACGGCGGGACGGTCACCCAGTTCTCGCAGACGATCAAGCGCTTCGGCTGGTCCTGCACCTTCGTGGATTTCGAGGATCACGACGCCCTGCGCGCCGCCATCGATGACGACACCCGCGCGATCTTCTGCGAATCCATCGCCAACCCGGGCGGCTACATCACCGATCTGGACGCGATCTCCGCCATCGCCGACGAGGCCGGGCTGCCGCTGATCGTGGACAACACCTCGGCCTCGCCCTACCTCTGCAACCCGATCAAGCACGGCGCGACGCTGGTGGTGCATTCCACCACCAAGTATCTCACCGGCAACGGCACCGTCACCGGCGGCTGCATCGTGGACTCCGGCAAGTTCGACTGGTCGGCCTCCGGCAAGTTCCCCTCCCTGAGCGAGCCCGAGCCCGCCTATCACGGGCTCACCTTCCACGAGGCCCTCGGGCCGATGGCCTTCACCTTCCACTCCATCGCCGTGGGGCTGCGCGATCTGGGCATGACGATGAACCCGCAGGGCGCCCACTACACGCTCATGGGGATCGAAACGCTTTCGCTGCGGATGCAGAAGCACGTGGAGAACGCACAGAAAGTGGCCGCCTGGCTGGAGGCCCACCCGGCGGTGGAGAAGGTCACCTACGCCGGCCTGCCCTCCTCGCCCTACGCCGAGCGCGCCAAGCGGATCTGCCCGCGCGGGGCCGGCGCGCTGTTCACCGTGGCGCTGAAGGGCGGCTATGACGCCTGCGTCAAGCTGGTGGACAGCCTCGAGCTGTTCTCCCACGTGGCCAACCTCGGCGATGCGCGCTCGCTGATCATCCACTCGGCCTCCACCACGCACCGGCAGCTTTCGCCGGAGCAGCAGGAAGCCGCGGGCGCCGTGCCCAACGTGGTGCGCCTCTCCATCGGCATCGAGGACGCCGACGACATCATCGCCGATCTCGAACAGGCGCTGGCGAAGGCCGCGGGCTGATCGGCCCCCTCCCGGAACCAGACCAGGCCAGGCCGGACCAGACCGGACCCGGCAAGGCAAAGCCCCGCGAGAGCGGGGCTTTTTCGTTTTCAGGCATACAGTTATTCGGCGTCCTTGATCTCGTAGACCAAGGTCACCGTGGCCGAAAGCGTCAGCTCGCCTTCCGCGATCGGAACGCTGTCGCGCGCCATGGCGGCTTCCATCATGCGCGGCTGCGGCCGGTAGCTGCCCGCCTCCGACAGCGACAGCAGATCGCCGAGATCCACGCCCGCGGCCTCGGCATAGAGCGCGGCCCGCGCCCGCGCCTCGGCCACGGCCGCACGGCGGGCCTCGTCCATCAGCGCGCTGCCGTCGGCCAGCCCGAACTGCACCCCCCTGAAGCTGTTGCCGCCCTGTTTCATCACCCCGTCCAGCACCCCGCCCAGGGCCCCTAGTTCGCGCACCCGCACCGTCACCATGTTGCTGGCCACGAAGCCGGTGATCTCCCGCTGGCCGGCCGCGGTCGCCTGCCGCCAGCGCGGCGACACGGAGAGCCCGCTCGTCTGCATGTCGGCGGGCGCGATGCCGTCGGCTTCGAGCGCCGCCAGCACCCGCGTCATGCGTTCGGAATTGGCAGCCAGCGCCTGCGCGCCCGTCTCGCCTTCCGTGATCACCCCGAGCGTGACCGTGGCCATGTCGGGTGCCGCCGTCACCTGCCCCTCCGCCGTGACGGTGATCTGGCGGGGCGCCTCCTGCGCCAGTGCAGGCAGCGGCAGCAGGAAAGGCAGTGTCATCAACAGCTTGCGCATCGGGTTTCCTTCCGTTGGATGCAGATCTTGCCTCCAACACATACGCAGCCCACGGCGCGCGCGCAGAAGATTTTGCCGGATGCGCGAAATCTTGCCTTTCCGGCCCGCCGGCGCGATGGCATCTTCTGGGCAGCGTTCCTTTCATGGTAGGATTTGTGCATGTTGCCCGGCTTCGCTCTCAACCTGTCGCACACCGGCATCAGCCTGCTGAAACGGGCCGATGGCGGCTGGCACGTGCTGGGCGACGCCTCGCTGGCCTCCAGCAGGCTGGGCGACGATCTGAAGGCGTTGCGCGCCAAGGCGCGGCGCCAGCCCTATGCGCCCTTCCTCTGCAAGCTGGTGATCCCCAATTCCGAAGTGCTCTACACCGAGGTGGAGGCCCCCGGCCCCACGGATGCGGAGCGTCTCGTGCAGATCCGCGCCGCGCTGGAGGGCCTCACCCCCTATTCGGTGGACGAACTGGCGTTCGACTGGCGGCTCAAGGGGGAGCGCGCGCAGGTGGCGGCGGTGGCGCAGATGACGCTGCGCGAAGCCGAGGGGTTCGCGCTGGAGCACAACTTCCCGCCCGCCTGTTTCGTGGCCATTCCCGAGGCCGGCGCCTTCGACGGCGAGCCCTTCTTCGGCCTGCCCCACACCCGCCCCGCCGATCTGGTGGTGGAGCGGGACCCCGAGGCGATCCGCATCCTGCCGCACGAACCGGCGGCACCCTCGGCCCCGGCGGCCAAGCCGGCCCCGCAGGCAGAGCCTGAGCCGCCGACCGAGCAACAAGATCCTGCAGACACCAAAGATCCCACGCCCCCCCCGGACGCGGAGGACGTTCCGGCGCCGGACACGGCCACCGGCCCCTCGCCCGAGGTCCAGGCCCTCGCAGCCTCGCTCGCCCCGCGGTTTTCCTTCGTGGCGGAGGCCCCCGCGGACCCCGCGCCCGAAGCGTCCGGCGGCGATGCCTCCGCGCCGCAGCCGGGGGAGGAGGCCGCGGACGATGCGGAAGCCGGCGTGCCCGCCTTCGTGCGGGCCGCGGAGAGCCTGACGCCCGCCGCACCCATCGCCACACCGGCCCCCGCGCCGACACCCGCGCCCTCCGTCACGGCCACCGCCGATGTGGCGCTGGTGGCGGCGCAGGATGATCTTGCCCCGCAGGAGGCCCCGCAGCCCCTTCGCAAGCCCGACGACCCCTTCCCCCTGCCCGCCTTCCCTGCGGCCGGCGAAGCGCGATCGGGCCTCGGCCGCAAGCTGCTGCCCATCGCCGGGCTCGCGGCCTGCGTGGCGCTGCTGCTGGTCGGCGTCCGCTTCCTGAACGCCCCCGCCGCCGTGGACATGCTGCGCGTGGAGGCCCCGACGGCGGCGCAGACGCCCGCCGACGAAACGGCCAACATCGATCTCGCCGCTCTGCCCGAGTCCGACGGCGCGGCCCTGCTGGAGCCGGCCCTCGTGGAAGGGGCCGAGACCGAAAGCGCCGCCGCCCCCGCCGGGGATGGCTCCGGTGAGACCGCCGGGCCGGATCCGGTGGTGCTGGCCAGCCTGCCCGAGGCAAGCGCCCCGGTGCTGCTGCAGGAGGCGCCGGACGCGGCGGCCCCGGCCGATGACGCCGCCGCCGCGCCGCCGGCACAGGAGGCCGGGCCCGAAACGGCAGGCGCCCCGCTTGCCGAGGCCGAGGGCCCGCGGCTGAACCTGCTTCAGGGGCCAGGCTCCACCGATTCGCTCTACATCGCTTCGATCGACCCGCAGACGGAGGGCTCCGACGCCGTGGCCCTGCCCGGGATCGACTCCTTTGAAACCGATGCCCCGCTCGCCGCGCGCAGCAACCCGGCCGATGCGGCCACGCAGTTCGCGCTGGACGAGAACGGCTGGGTCGTGCCCACGACCGAAGGCGCGCTGACGCCCGACGGTGTCCGTGTCTTCGCCGGCGCGCCACCGCGCCCCTCGACCCCGCGCCCCGAAGGCCTTGCCCCCGTTGATCTTCTGGCCGAGGCCGATCCGCTCGCGGGCTTCCGCCCGGCGGCCCGGCCCGCCGATCTCGTGGAAAACGACGAGCGCAACCGGCTGGGCGGCCGCACCCTGGCCCAGCTCGCCACGCTGCGCCCCGTGCCGCGCCCGAACGATGCCCTCGCCGTGGCTGCCGCGCTGGCGGATGCGCAAGAGGCCGCCGAGGCCGAAGCCGATGCGTTTGACCTTCCCACCGAACGTGCTGTAGCCCGTTCCCCGCTGCCGCGCCCGCGCCCCGAGATCGAGACGCGCCGCGTGGCGGCTGTCGCCCCCACCGCGACGGCGCCGGCCCCCAAACCGGCTCCGAAACCCGCTCCGCAAGCCGAGACGGGCGCGGAGGAGACCGGCGGCAGGACGACGGGGCAACGGTTGTCCCGTCAGGAGATCAATTCGAAGACGAAGACGGCAGCAAGCGTGGCACAGCAGGCGACACTCAAGAACGCGATGAACCTCGGCAAGATCAACCTGATCGGCGTCTACGGCTCTGACAAGAACCGCCGGGCGCTGATCCGGCTCTCCAGCGGGCGCTACGTGAAGGTGAAGGTCGGTGATCGCGTCGACGGCGGCCAGGTGGCCTCCATCGGCTCCAGCGAATTGCGCTACATCAAGAGCGGCCGCAACATCACCCTCAAGATGCCCAAGGGCTGAGGCCGCCCGCGCCCGCCCGCCTTGCGGCAGCCCCCGGCTTTTTTCGAGACAGGCAGCCGGCCCGGCGCCGGCTATGCCGCGTCAGAGCGGCTGCGCGGTTTCCACCAGCCGGGCGAAGAAGCTGGCGCCGATCGGGCTGATCTCGTCGTTGAAATCATAGGCCGGGTGGTGGCACACTGGACCGTCGCCCTGCCCGAGGAAGAGATAGGCCCCGGGCCTGCGTTCCAGCATGTAGGCGAAATCCTCCGAGCCCATCTGCTTGGGGGAATCCCCCACCACGGCGGCCTCCCCCACGACCTCGCGCGCCACGTTCAGGGCGAAATCCGTCTCGGCGGGTTCGTTGATCGTGGCCGGGTAATCGCGGTGATAGAGGATCTCGGCCCGAACCCCGAAGGCTGCCGCCTGCCCTTCGGCCAGCGCGCGGATGCGGGCCTCGGCCAGATCGCGCACCTCGGGGCTGAAGCAGCGCACGGTGCCGCCGATGTAGGCGGTTTCCGGCACCACGTTGAGCGCCTTGCCGGCGTGGATCGAGGTGACCGAGAGCACCACGTCGTCGATGGCGGAGATGTTGCGGCTCACCACCGTCGGCAGCGCCTGCGCCAGCGCCACCACCGCCGGGATCGGATCCACCGTATCCTCGGGCATGGCGGCATGGCCGCCCCGGCCGCGGAAGGTGATCTCGAATTCGTCCACCGCCGCCATGATCGGCCCCGGCGTGCCGTGGAAATGGCCCACCGGAACGTTGGGCGCGTTGTGCAGCGCGAACACGCGGGAGATCCCGAAACGCTCCATCACGCCCTCTTCCACCATCACGCCCGCCCCGCCGCCGGCTTCCTCGGCGGGCTGGAAGATCAGCACCGCGCGCCCCTTGAAACGGCGGGTTTCGGCCAGGTATTTCGCCGCGCCCAGCAGCATGGTGGTATGGCCGTCATGGCCGCAGGCGTGCATGTGGCCCGTGGTTTCGGAGGCGTAGTCCACGCCGCTTTCCTCGACGATCGGCAGGGCGTCCATGTCGGCGCGCAGCCCGATCGCGGGGCCCTCGCCCTGCCCGTGGATCACGGCGACGACGCCCGATGTGGCGATGCCGGTATGGATCTCGTCCACGCCGAACTCCCGCAGCCGTTCCTCCACGAAGGCGGCCGTCTTGTGGCAGTCGAACACCAGTTCCGGGTTGCGGTGCAGCCAATGGCGCCAGGCCTTCATCTCCTCGGCGTAGTCGGCGATGCGGTTGATCACGGGCATTGGCACTCTCCTGTCTGCTGCCTCAAGTGCTACAGCCGCTGGCGGCGGGCGCAAGAGCAATCTCAGTTGCGGAACACCGCGCAGATGCAGCCGGCGCGGCGCAGGCTGTTGCAGAAGGTGCTGGCGCTGCGCAGCGAGCCGCGCCCGATGCGGGCCATGTAGTAGCCCTTCACCGGCGAGACGCGGTTCTTCACGAAGATGAAATCCGGCTCCTCTCCCGCCACCTGCGCCGCGCAGCGCCGGGTGTTCTGCCGGAAGCGCCGCAGCGAGGCCTCGGGCGTCACGCCATAGGCCAGTTGCACGCCGAAAGGCTCGCGGCGCGGCACCGGGCGCGGCGGCGGCGAAAGCGCCCGCTTGCGCGCCATCGCGTGGCAGGCAGGCGCGAAGGCTGTGTCACCGTCGAGGCGGAAATCCGGCGCGTCGGGCGGCGCATCGCGCCATGTTTCGGCCGACCGCGCCGTGATGATGCGCACGTAGGCCGCGGTTTCCGACGCGAGCCCCGCCCGGCCCGCCACGAAGCGCTCGGCCCGGTTCTCGCCACCGTTGTAGGCCACCGCCGCCAGCCCCGGATTGCCGAAACGGCGCTGCAACTCCCCCAGATACTCGGCGGAATGCTCCAACGCCTCGGCCGGGTTGAACGGATCGGAAAGCCCGCGCAGTTTCGCCGTGGACGGGATGAACTGCGCGATGCCGAGCGCATTGGCCGGGCTCACGGCGTTGGGGTCGAACCGGCTCTCCTGCCAGATTAGCCGCGCGAAGAAATGCGCGTCCAGCCCGTGGCGGGCGGCGGCGCTCTCGATGAGCTGGCAGGTATCGAAGGTGAAATGCGCGTCCCGGATGCATTCCACATGGCCCCATTTGCCTTGCGTGCAGGCGCGCTCCGGCGGCTCTGCGCGCGAAGGCACGGGCATCAGAAGGATCAAAAGGGCCAGAACAAACCGCATCACACAAACTCACGCACAGCAGCTCCACCCTGCCGCGACATCGGGTGCGCCTCAAGCCCCGGGTGCCGGCGGGGCTTCACATTCGGGCGCGGCGTTGCTTAAACCGGGGCCAGCCATCAGCAGCGGAGAGCCCCATGCCCCAGAGCGAAAGCGACAGACTTGTCTTTGACCCGGAGGGCGGCCTGCCCCGCCTGCGCGAGATCATGCGCCGCCTGCGCGATCCCGAAACCGGCTGCCCCTGGGACATCGAACAGGATTTCGCCACCATCGCCCCCTACACCATCGAGGAAGCCTACGAGGTGGCCGATGCGATCGAGCGCGAGGCCTGGGGCGAGCTTGAGGGCGAGCTGGGCGATCTGCTGTTCCAGACGGTCTACCACGCGCAGATGGCCGAGGAGGCCGGGCATTTCACCTTCGACGCGGTGGTGAAGAACATCTCCGACAAGATGGTCCAGCGCCACCCCCATGTGTTCGGCGACGAGAGCAACAAGAAATCCGCCGAGCAGCAGACCCGCGACTGGGAGGCCCAGAAGGCCAGGGAGCGCGCCCGGCGCGCCGAGAAAGGCACGCTGGACGGCGTTGCCATCGGGCTGCCCGCCCTGCTGCGCGCGCTGAAGCTGCAATGGCGCGCCGCGCGGGTGGGCTTTGACTGGCCCGCCACCGACAACGTGCTCGACAAGCTTCTGGAAGAAAGCCGCGAACTGGTGGAGGCGCGCGATACGCTGTCGCAGGAGAAAGTGGCCGAAGAGTTCGGCGACCTGCTCTTCGTGATGGCCAACCTCGGCCGCCACCTCGGGGTGGATCCCGAGGCCGCGCTGCGCGCCGCCAATGCGAAATTCACCCGACGCTTTGAAAGGATTGAAGAAAAACTGGCCGAACGCGGCAAGACCCCGGCCCAGTCCACGCTCGAAGAGATGGATGCGCTCTGGGACGAAGCCAAGCTGGAGGAGCGGGAAAAAAATCCCAAGTGATTTGATCAGCTATTGACCTGATAAAAATTATCGGGTTTACAGTCCCCGGAATTCAAACTCAGAGGACTTACAATGTTCATGCGCTTCCGCACGACCGCACTCGCGATGGCCGCCTTCGCCACGGCAGCCCCGGCCCTGGCTGACGAAGTCAATGTCTATTCCTACCGGCAGCCCGAACTGATCAAGCCGCTCACCGATGCCTTCACCGAGGAAACCGGCATCAAGGTCAACGTGGCCTTCCTCGAAAAGGGCATGGTCGAACGGCTCCAGGCCGAAGGCGACCGCTCCCCCGCCGACGTGGTCCTGACCGTGGACATCTCCCGCCTTGCCGGCGTGGTGGAAGCCGGGCTGACCCAGCCGGTGACCTCCGAAACGCTGGAGGCCAACGTGCCGGCGCAATACCGCGACCCGGACAACAACTGGTTCGGCCTCACCACCCGCGCCCGCATCGTCTATGCCTCCAAGGAGCGCGTGGCCGACGGTGAAGTGACCACCTACGAGGATCTGGCCGATCCGAAGTGGAAGGGCCGCATCTGCATCCGCTCCGGCACCAATGCCTACAACGTCGCCCTCACCGCGGCCCACCTGTATCACCACGGCGAAGAAGCCACGAAGGCATGGCTGGAAGGCGTGAAGGCCAACCTCGCCCGCAAGCCGCAGGGCAACGACCGCGCCCAGGTGAAGGCGATCTGGGCCGGCGAATGCGACATCTCGGTGGGCAACACCTACTACATGGGCAAGATGTTGGAAGATCCCGAGCAGAAGGAATGGGCCGACAGCGTGCGCATCGTCTTCCCCGAGTTCGAAGGCCACGGCACCCACGTGAACATCTCCGGTGTGGCGATGACGAAAGCCGCCCCCAACAAGGAGAACGCGCTGAAATTCATGGAATTCCTGACCTCGCCCAAAGCGCAGGAAATCTACGGCGCGGCCAACTACGAATACCCGATCGCACCGGGCACCGAGCCTGTCGAGCTGGTGAAGGGCTGGGGCGAATTCTCCGCCGACCCGGTGAACCTGATGGAGCTCGCCAAGCTGCGCCCCGCCGCGCTGAAACTGATCGAAACGGTCGATTTCGACGGCTGATCGCACAAGTCAGAGAAACAGGAAACGCCGCCCCTCGGGGCGGCGTTTTGCGTTTTGGGGGCGCGAAGTACCGCCGAAGCGACCGACTCTTTGCAAACCATTAGCAGTTCCGGCTTAGGACCCGGCCTTTTGATTTTCTTCGAAACGTTTCCAAACACCCATATGACCTTTCTGGCGCGCGGCGGCGAGGAACAGTTTCTTCCTCACCCCTTCCACTTCCAAGTCACTGTATTTGCCATCTGAGAACTTGGGCCAATCCAGAGCCAAGCCCTGCCTAACCATTTCCGCGGACAAATCACGCCCGTCAGAAAGATAACAGCGAGCAACAACGCGCCCATATTCGTCGATGTCGGTCACCTCTGCCCTGACTTCTTGCCCCTTGCAAAGGCTGTGGAGCGCCCACTTTGCCTTTTTTCCATATGGGTGATCCAACTCGGGAGCGTCGACCCCGAACAACCGAATCTGGGTCGAGCCAATTTTTATCGTGTCGCCATCGATCACCCACGCGGAACCGACCAAAACCGTTTCCGGGGGGGCAGGCTTTGATGTTGGCTCGTCAAAGGGTTCGGGCTGTGCTTCTACCTTCGGAGGAGCAACCGGCTTGGAAGCAGGGTGAACCTGTTCGTCCGGAGGCATGGTTTTCAGTGGAATCGTTTTCTGTGTGCGCTTTACATTTCGGCTGTTGAGCATTGCAAACCCTACAACAACCAAGGCAACGAACAGCAGTTCCATATTTTGAGTTTTCCTTTGGCCTGCGAATATCTCACCGACCTCAGCTTGTTACCGAGCCGACAATATTCTTTTGAATTTCGGCCAAAGTCTTAATCGCTATTCGCCAGATGTTCAAAGCATCGAGTGAGGTTAACAGAAAAAATGTTGTCAGCTAATTCCTGCCACTCAGCCAATACACTCAGACCGGCAGTTTCTATTCCCCTCCCCCTCTTGCCATTCCCCGCCGCCTCGGCCACGCTCCGCCTTTTCCAACCCGTTCAGGAGCTTCCCCATGCCTGCCCCGCGCAAGATCATCATCGATACGGACCCAGGACAGGACGATGCCGTCGCCATCCTTCTGGCGCTGGCCAGCCCGGAGGAGATCGAGGTGCTCGGCATCACCGCCGTGGCCGGGAACGTGCCCCTGCCGCTCACGCAGAAGAACGCGCGCATCGTCTGCGAACTGGCCGGCAAGCCCGAGACAAAGGTCTTCGCCGGCTGCGATGCGCCGATGAAACGCCCGCTGGTGACGGCGGAGCACGTCCACGGCAAGACCGGGCTCGATGGGCCCACCCTGCCCGATCCCACCATGCCGCTGCAGCCCCAGCACGGGGTGGATTTCATCATCGAGACCCTGCGCAAGCACCCGGCGGGCACGGTGACGCTCTGCCCGCTCGGCCCCCTGACCAACATCGCGCAGGCCTTCGTTCAGGCGCCGGATGTTGTTGAGAAGGTTCAGGAAATCGTGCTCATGGGGGGCGCATACTTCGAGGTGGGCAACATCACCCCGGCGGCCGAGTTCAACATCTACGTCGATCCGGAGGCGGCCAAGATCGTCTTTGCCTCCGGCGTGCCCATCGTGGTGATGCCGCTGGACGTGACCCACAAGGCGCTCGTCACCAAGCCGCGCAACGATGCCTTCCGTGCTCTCGGCACGCCGGTGGGCGTCGCCGTGGCCGAGATGACGGATTTCTTCGAGCGCTTCGACAGGGAGAAATACGGCTCCGAGGGCGCGCCGCTGCATGATCCCTGCGTCACCGCCTACCTGATCCGGCCCGAGCTGTTCTCGGGGCGCCATGTCAACGTGGAGATCGAGGTGGAGTCCGAGCTGACGCTGGGCATGACGGTGGCCGACTGGTGGGGCGTGACGGACCGTGCGCCCAACGCAACCTTCATGGGCGATGTGGATGCCGATGGCTTCTTTGCCCTGCTGACGGAACGCCTCGCGCGGCTATAGGCGATGAGCGCCTGACCAGGCGGGCGCGAACGCGCCTGCCGTTGTGCTGAAAGCACACCTCCGGTGTGACGGCCAGGGCAGGCGCGTGCCTGTTTCTGGCGAAACAGGCTGAACAATATCCTGCCGATCATGGCGACCTGCCCGCATTCCCCGTGCATACCGCGCCGGATTGCGCCATGAAGGGCCTCGAAGGAGACCGCCCCATGAGCGCCAAGCTGCACCTCGCCAAGCCCGAAGACCTGGACCGCCTCGCCGGGCTCGTGGCCCGCTACCACGAATTCGAGGGGATCACCCAAAGCGAGGAGGCCCGCCGCGCAGCACTGGCGCCGCTGCTGGAGGGCACGCCGCACGGCGTGGCCTACCTGATCGGCCCCCGCACCGCGCCCGTGGGCTACATCGTCATCAGCTTCGGCTACTCGGTGGAACTGGGCGGCATCGACGGCTTCGTGGACGAATTCTTCATCCGCGAGAAGCTGCGCGGCCGTGGCCTCGGCGGCGAAGTGCTGCGCACGCTCCTGCCCGCCCTGGCCGGGCACGGGGTGAAGGCGCTGCATCTCGAAGTGGATCGCGAGAACGCCCGCGCCCGCAGCCTCTATGGCCGCCTCGGCTTTGAATCCCGCGAAAAATACCACCTGATGACCCGCGTTCTGGGCTGAGTGCCGGGCGGCGCCCCGCGCCTCGCCGGGTGCAGTGCCGCATACGGTGGAAATTCCCATCCGGAGAGGTTACTTCGGGTTACAGACCGGGATTGACTGATGACCATCCGTTTCGCCTTCGACAACAGCTACGAAAAGCTCCCTGAGCGCTTCTACGCGCGGCTCGGCCCGACCGCCGTGCGCGCGCCGGGGCTGATCAAAGTGAACCACGCGCTGGCGCGGGAGCTCGGGCTGGATCCGGCCGCGCTGGAAAGCCCCGAAGGCGTGGCCATTCTCGCGGGCAACGCCGTGCCCGAGGGCGCCGCGCCGCTGGCGCAGGCCTACGCCGGGCACCAGTTCGGCGGCTTCTCCCCGCAGCTTGGCGACGGGCGCGCGCTGCTTCTGGGCGAGTTGCGCGGGGCGGACGGCAGGCGCTACGACCTGCAACTCAAGGGCTCCGGCCCCACCCCGTTCAGCCGCCGGGGCGATGGCCGCGCCTGGCTTGGGCCGGTGCTGCGCGAATACGTCGTGAGCGAGGCCATGCACGCGCTCGGCATCCCCACCACCCGCGCGCTGGCCGCCGTGACCACCGGTGAAGAAGTCTACCGCGAAACGCCCCTGCCCGGCGCCGTGCTCACCCGCGTGGCCACCTCCCACGTGCGTGTGGGCACCTTCCAGTATTTCGCCGCCCGCAACGATGGCGAGGCCCTGCGGCTGCTCACCGATTACGTCATCGCCCGCCACTACCCCGAGGCCGAGGGCGCGCTGGGGCTGCTGAAGGCGGTCTGTGCGGCGCAGGCGCGGCTGGTGGCGCAATGGATGGGCGTGGGCTTCATCCATGGCGTGATGAACACCGACAACACCCAGATCGCCGGCGAAACCATCGACTACGGCCCTTGCGCCTTCATGGACACCTACCACCCGGCCACCGTCTATTCCTCGATCGATCGCGGCGGCCGCTACGCCTACCAGAACCAGCCCGACATCCTGCTGTGGAACCTCGCCCAGCTTGCCAGCGCGCTGGTGCCGGTGATGGGGAACGACTCCGACACCGCCGTCGCCGAGGCCAGCGCCGTGCTCCAGGGCTTCGGCGAGACCTTCCGCGCCGAGTGGCTTGCCCTCTTTGCCCGCAAGATCGGCCTCGCCGAGGTGCAGGAGGGCGACGAGGCGCTGGTGGTTGATCTGCTGCACGCCATGAGCGCCGGTCAGGCCGACTTCACCAATACCTTCTGCAGCCTCGGCACGGCACGCGCGCGGGATCACTTCCTCGATCCCGCCGGCTTCGATGCCTGGGAAGCCCGCTGGCAGGCGCGGCTTGCGCAGGGCGGCATCGCGCCAAAACAGGCCCGCGCGCTGATCTGCGCCACGAACCCGGCCTACATCCCGCGCAACCACCGGATCGAACAGGCCATCACCGCCGCCCTCGCCGGCGACACCGCCCCCTTCGAACGCCTCGTGGCCGTGCTCGCCAATCCCTGGGAAGAACAGCCCGGCGCGGAGGATCTCGCCCGGCCACCGGCCGAAGACGAAGTGGTGCGGGCCACATTCTGCGGGACGTGACGACGATGCGGCTTGCGAGCTACAACATCCGCAAATGCCTCGGCACCGACCGCCGCCGCGCGCCGGGGCGCGTCGTCGAGGTGATCAACGGGCTGGGGGCGGATGTCGTGGTGCTGCAGGAGGCCGATCACCGCCTCGGCCCGCGCCCCGCCGCCCTGCCCGCCTCCACGATCTCGGCCTACAGCGATTTCCGCCCGGTGCCTCTGGCGGAGAACGACGTGAGCCTCGGCTGGCACGGCAACGCCATCCTTCTTGGCCCGCAGGTGCGGGAAACCCGGATCGAACGGCTGGAGCTGCCCGGGCTGGAGCCGCGCGGCGCGGTGATGGCCGAAGTCGAGACGGAGGAAGGCCCGCTGCGCGTCGTGGGCACCCACCTCGGGCTGCTGCGCCGCTATCGGCTCTTGCAGATGCAGGCGATCGCGGAAGCGTTGGAGGGGCAGCCGCCGATGCCCACGGCGATCCTCGGGGATTTCAACGAATGGAGCGCGCATGGCGGCATGGAGCCGCTGAACGGCCGGTTCCATGTCCATGCGCCGGGGCTGAGCTACCACGCCCGCCGCCCCGTCGCCGGGCTCGACAGGATCGCGCTCAACGACACCGCCCACCTGCTGCGCGCCGGGGTGGAGAAAGGGGAGCTGGCGCAGCTGGCCTCCGACCACCTGCCGATCTGGGCCGAGGTCGCCCTGCGCCCGGACTGACGCGCCCTGCGCGGGCTTGGCCGTTTTTGGACGCCATGCTAGGGGTTTGGCTCCGATACCCACCGGGGCCCGCGCCATGACCATCCTGCAACTGACATCGCTCATCATCGTTCTCGCCGGCCTGTTCGGCTCCATCAACTACCTCTTCCTGCGCCTGCCCGGCACCATCGGCATCCTCGTGGTGGCGCTGCTGGCCTCGCTCGCCATCATCGGCATCGATCTGGTCTACCCGGCCTTCGCCATCGACGACGTGATCCGCTCCACGGTGATGGGGCTCGATTTCTCCGACGCGCTGCTGGAAGGGATGCTGGGGTTGCTGCTGTTTGCCGGCGCGCTGCATGTGAAGGTGCAGGATCTGCGGCGCGAATGGGCGGTGGTGGCGCTGATGGCGACGCTGGGCGTGGGGCTTTCCACGGCGATCATGGGCTTCGGCTTCTCCTGGATCACCGGGATGCCGCTGCTGATCGCGCTGGTGTTCGGCGCCCTGATCTCGCCCACCGATCCCGTCGCCGTGCTGGGCGTGCTGCGCGAGGCGAACCTGCCGAAATCTCTGGAAACCCAGATCGCGGGGGAATCGCTGTTCAACGACGGCGTGGGATACGTCGTCTTTCTCGTGCTCGCGGCCCTTGCCTTCCCCGCGCCGGGCCACCACGAGATGGACGCAGCCGGCATCACGCTGCTGTTCCTGCAGGAGGCCCTCGGAGGCGCGCTTCTGGGCGCGGTGCTGGGCTGGCTCGTCTTCCGCCTGATGCGTCGGATCGATGACTATGCGCTTGAGGTGCTCCTCACGCTGGGGCTGGCCTTCGGCGGCTATGAGTTGGCCGTGGCGCTGCATGTCTCCGCGCCGATCATGGCGGTGGTGGCCGGGCTGTTCATCGGCGACGCCGGCATGAAACATGGCATGAGCGAGCAGACCCGCAGATACGTCAACCATTTCTGGGAGATGGTGGACGAGATCCTCAACGCGGTCCTGTTCCTGATGATCGGCTTCGAGGTCTTCGCGATCACCTTCTCCGCGGATGCGCTGCTGGCCTCCGTCTTCGCCATCGGCCTTGCGCTGCTGGCCCGGCTTGCCGCCGTGGCCGTGCCGGTGCTGCTGCTGCGCCCCTTCCACGGCTTCGCCCCCGGCGTGATCCCGATCATGACATGGGGCGGGCTGAAGGGCGGCATCTCGGTTGCGCTGGCGCTCTCGCTGCCCGAGAGCGAGTGGAAGCCGCTGATCCTCACCGCCACCTACGTCGTCGTCGTGTTCTCGATCATCGTGCAGGGGCTCACCGTGGCGAAGCTGGCCCAGAAGGTGGGGCGCGAGCCGGAGTTGATCTGAGGCTTTTCTCCTGCGCCCCGGCACAATAGGCTGGCCCTCGGGGAAGCGCTGTTCTAGGAAGCGCGCCACACCGCGAGACGAGAGACTCATGACCGAAACCATCCTGGAGCGCTGCGAAGCCAAGGGGCTGCGCCTGACCGATCAACGCCGCACCATCGCCGCCGTCCTGCAGGAGGCCGACGATCACCCCGACGCCGAGGAGCTCTACGCCCGCGCCTCGGCCGTGGACCCGAAGATCTCGCTCGCCACCGTCTACCGCACGGTGAAGCTCTTCGAGGAGAAGGGCATCCTCGACAAGCACGAGTTCGGCGACGGGCGCGCGCGCTACGAAACCGCCGACCGCGAGCACCACGACCACCTGATCGACATCACCACCGGCGACGTGATCGAGTTCGTGGACCCGGAGATCGAAGCGCTGCAGGAAAAGATCGCCGAGAAGCTGGGCTACAAGCTCAAGGGGCACCGGCTGGAGCTGTTCGGCGTGCCGTTGAAGAAGTAAGGCCACGCCCAGCCGGGCGAGGATCTGGCCCTCGCTTCCACGTTCAACCCTTTCAAGACGGGCACTGCCGTGCCGCGCCGCCCCCGTCAAACCGGGGCGGCGTTTCAAATCAAATATTGCGCTGGTGGCCTTCCAGCCCCCGCAGAACCGCCCGTGCCGCCCGCAGCCCCGGATCCTCCTGCCCGCGCCCCAGCCGCTCCATCGTGAGCGCCATGGCGGCGCCCTGCGCGCCGGGATCTTCCAGCACGTCCAGCAGCGCGCCCGCGATCCGGTCCGGCTCGCAATCCGCCCCAAGGTATTCCGGCACGGCGCGGCTCTCGCTCACGAGGTTCACCAGCGTGACGGTATCCACCTTCAGCATCCGCGCGATGATCTGGCGGGTAAGCCAGTTCATGTCGTAGGCGATGACCATGGGCGTATCGGCCGCCGCCAGTTCGAGCGAAACCGTCCCCGAAGCCGCCAGCGCCACGTCGGCGGCCCGGAAGGCGGCGCGCTTGGCCGCGGTGTCCTGCGCCGCGATCACCTGCACGCGGCCCGGCCAGCGGCTTGTGACCTCGCGCACCAGATCCTCCACCGGGCCGGCCGCCGGCACCACGATCCGGGCGTTCTGGCGCTGCGCCAACACCGGGACGAGCGCCTGGCCGAAAGTGTCGGCAAGGCGGCTCACCTCGCCCCGGCGCGAGCCGGGCAGCACGAGGATCAGCGGCGCGCCCGGCAGCATCCCGAGGCTGTCGCGGAAAGCCTGCGCCTCCTGCTGCGTGGCCTGCGGCTCCGCCACCACCGGGTGGCCGACGAAATCGCACTCCATCCCGGCAGCCTCCATGTAGGGCGGCTCGAAGGGAAAGAGCGCGAGCACCTGATCGATCACCCTCGCCATCTTCGCCGCGCGCCCCTCGCGCCACGCCCAGACTGTGGGGGCGACGTAATGCACGGTGCGGATGTCTGACGCGGCCTTCACCAGCTTGGCGACGCGCAGCGAGAAATCGGGCGCGTCGATTGTGATCAGAACGTCGGGTTTCTGGGCCAGGACCGCCTCGGCGGTTTCGCGGATGCGACGCTTCAGATGGCGATATTTCGGCAGCACCTCCACGAGGCCCATCACCGAAAGCTCCTCCATCGGAAACAGGCTCTCAAGCCCCTGCGCCTGCATCTGCGGCCCGCCGATGCCCTCGAAGGCCACGCCCGGCGCCAGCGCCTTGAGGCCGGCCATCAGCGCCCCGCCCAGCTTGTCGCCGGAGGGCTCGCCCGCAAGGATGAAAACCTTCATGCGCCCTCCCATGCGGCGAGGAACAGGCCGCGCGCCGCGATCTCCGCGGTTATGGCTGGGCGATCCAGCAGCAGCACGCCCCCCGGCGGCACGAAAATGCCCGCAAGCCCCGCCTCGGCGGCCCGGCGCACGGTTTCGACGCCGATGCCGGGCATGTCCACCCGCAGCTCCTGCCCCGCCTTCGGCGCCTTGTAGAACACGCCTTTCGCCCCGCGGCGCAGGTGCTCGGGCGTCCGGGCGACGAACTCCAGAAGCGCATCGGTGCCCTGCACTGTTTCGATCCCGAGGCACAGCCCGCCGGCCACCACGCAGCCCTGCCCCACGTCCACCGGCGCCAGCGCCGCGTGGATCGCCGCCGCCCGCGCCGCGTCGGCCAGATCGGCCTTGCCCGGCTTCGCGCCGATCAGCAGCCCGCGTTCCGGCGTCAGGCCGGGCACGAGTTCATGGGCGCCGACGACGGTGAAACCTTCGTCCTCGAAGATCCGGACCACGAGCGAGAGAAGCGAGTCATCGCCGCCGTTCATCGCCTTCAGCAGGCGCGGCGCGAGGGCGATCATCTTGGTGTCGAAGCGGATCGGGCTCAGGGCCGGGCGCTGCATGGCGCCGGCGAGGCAGACACGCTCCACCCCCTCGGCGCGCAGCAGGCGAAACAGCCCGCCGAGCTTCTCGAAGCTGGCCTCAACCCCGGCGACATCCGCTTCCACGCCGCGGAAGGTCACAACCAATGCGCCCGGATTGGCCGCGAGCACGAGGCCCGGCAGAGCGCCGCTGCCCGCGAGGATCGCCAGACGGCCCGCCACGGCTCAGCCCGGCGTCAGGAAGTGGCGATCGCTCTCGCCAAGGATGAAATCGACGATCTGCTGCACGTAGGCGCTCTCGGTTTCCTCGCCCAGCCGGCGCGCGCGTTCGGCGAAAGCGCCTTCGCCCTGCGCCAGCATCTGGAAGGCCGCCCTGAGCGCGGTGATGTCGGCCCGGGCCACGCCGCGCCGCTTCAGCCCGACGAGGTTGAGCCCGTCCAGCACCCCGCGCGGCCCCTGCACGAGCCCGTAGGGGATCACGTCGTTCGTCACCATCGTGACCGCGCCGATGATCGCGCCCTGCCCGATGCGCACCCATTGGTGGATGCCCGACAGTCCGCCGATGATCACGTCATCCTCGATGATGCAGTGGCCGGCGAGCGCGCTCTGGTTGGCCATCACGAGGCGGTTGCCCACCTGCGCGTCGTGGCCCACGTGGGCGCCGGTCATGAACAGGCAGTCATCGCCCACGCGGGTGATGCCGCCGCCGCCCTCGGTGCCGGTGTTCATCGTCACGCCTTCGCGGATGCGGTTGCGCTTGCCCACGATCAGCTTCGTGTGCTCGCCGGCGAATTTCAGATCCTGCGGGATCTCGCCGATGGTGGCGAAGGGGAAGATCACGGTCTCATCCCCGATCTCGGTATCGCCCGTCACCACGGCATGGCTCTTGAGCACGACGCCGCGCCCGAGGCGCACCTCGGGGCCGACGGTGCAGAAGGGGCCGATCGAACACTCCGGCCCGATCTCGGCGCCTTCTTCCACGAAGGCGCTTGGATGAACGGTGGCGGTGGGATGGATCCCCATGGGCCTTATTCCTGCGGCAGATCCATCATCGCGGTGAACTCGGCCTCGGCGGCCAGTTCCCCTTCCACGAAGGCTTCCCCGCGGAACTTGTAGATCTTGCGGCGCTCCTTGGTGACCTCGACATGCAGTTCCAGCACGTCGCCCGGCACCACCTTGCGGCGGAACTTGCAGCCGTCGATCGACATGAAATAGACGAGCATGTTCTTGTCGGCGAGGCCGAGATGCGCCCCCACCATCACGGCGGCGGTCTGCGCCATCGCCTCGACGATCGTCACGCCCGGCATGATCGGCGCCCCCGGGAAATGGCCCTGGAAATGGGGCTCGTTGAAGGTGACGTTCTTGATGCCGACGGCCGATTTGCCGTCCTTGATGTCGCGCACCTTGTCCACCAGCAGGAAGGGGTAGCGGTGCGGGATGATGCGTTGGATCAGGTCGAGATCGGCGTGGGTCACCGGGTCTGTCATGGCGCGTGTTCTCTTTCTTGCTGGCAGGACACCTGGGCGGGCCTGCGGATCGGTGCGCGGGCGGTGCCGCGGCTTTCTACCGGAGTATCAACTCGATGACGGGCGCACAAGCGCAGGCGGGGCCGGCGGCGCGGGCCGGCTCAGTCCTGCGCGCCCTCCTGCCCCGGCGCCGGGGCCTGGCCTTGCGCATCGGTGCTCCCGCCACCGCTCTCCTGCGCGGCTTCGCCCCCGGGCACGGGGCGCGGCACGGGGGCGGCGTTCTCGGAAGGCTCCACCGTGCCGTCGCCGATGTCGGCGTTGATCCGGGCCACGGCCTCGCGGGTCACGTCGATCGATTCCGCGCTGAGGAAAACCGAACCGATTTCGAGGATGGCCACGGCATTGCGTTCGCGCACGATGTCGGAGAGCGCGGGCAGCGCCCGTTGCAGGAACTGCTGGCGCTCCAGTTCCACCGTGCGGGCGATGTCGCGGGATTTCTGCTCCTGCAGGGCGCGGGTTTCCTGCACCTTGGTGTCGAAGGCGTCGGCAAGGGCGCGGAAGGCTTCGGGATCCATCTGGGAGCGTTGCCGGGTGAGTTGCAGCTCCTCCGCCTCCAGCGCGCGCTGGATCACGCTGTTTTCCTCGCTCAGCTCCCGTGCCGCCTCCTCGGCCTCGCGCTGCACGCGCTGGCCGAAGAGCGAACTGGCGAACAGCGCCTCCTGGTCGATGGTCAGGATCGCGCTGGCCGGCGGCTGGCCGACCGGCACCCCGAGCGATTGCGCCACGGCGGGGCCAGCGACCGGCGCCAGCAGCGCCAGCGCCACCACCGCCCCGCCCAGCCGGTGCAGCTTCTTCGATCTCTTCATCAGAAGGTCGTGGAGATCGTCAGGTCGAAGGAACGATCCTTGTCATAGACTTCCTTCTTCAGCGCGTGGGTGAAGTTGAAGCGCAGCGGGCCGATGGGCGTATCCCAGAACAGGGCGAAGCCGATCACGGCGCGCAGGTTCAGCGAGTCGTCCACGGTGCAATCGGCCACGGTGCAGCCCGTCTGCGGGCCGCCGGCCACGTTGTCGAGGCTCCAGACCGAACCCACATCCATGAACAGACCGCCGGTGATACCGTATTCCTCGGGCAGGCCGAGGGGGAAATCCGCCTCGAAACGCGCCAGCGCGAACATGTTGCCGCCGAGGGCGTCCTCGTTGGCGGCGTTCAGATCCCGCGGGCCGAGCCCGTTGGTGGAGAAGCCGCGCATCCGGTTCAGGAAGAAGCGGTCCGTCGCGCGGGAGGTGCCCTTCTGCATGTTGATCATGCCGCCTTCGAAGATCGCGCGGACGGTGACTTCCTCGCTGAGGATCTTCGTCTCCGCGCCGGCAAGCGCCTCGGTGCGCAGGTAGCGGGCGTCGCCGCCGAAGCCCGCGATGTCCTGGCGGAAGCGGAGGACGACGCCGGCGTTCGGGTTCAGCCCGGCGCGGCGGGAATCGTAGGAGTAGGTGTAGCCGATCGCGGAGCGGTCCAACGAGCCTTCCTCGGCCTTCAGGATGGCGGAGGAGTCGGCGGAGACGTTGGAAAGATCTTCCCGCGACCACTGGTAGCGCAGGCTCAGACGGCCGTTCTCGCTGATCGGGAAGGTGATGTCGGGCGAGATGCCGAGGCTCAGCGTGTCGTAGAAGGCGTTGTCGTAGTTCGTTTCCTTGTAGAAGGCGCTCAGGCCGAGCGCCAGATCCCGCCCAAGCAGCGCCGGTTCGGAGAAGCGGAAGGCCGAGGACACGTTGTCGGAGCCACTGCCGACCTGAAGCGAGAAGAACTGCCCGCGCCCGAGGAAGTTGCTTTCGGAGAAGCCCAGCGTCAGGCCAAGACCGGAGTCGATGCCGTAGCTGGCGCCCAGCGTCAGCGAGCCGGTGGGCTGCTCCACAACGTCCACGTCCACGATCACGCGGTCGGAGGCGGTGCCTTCGCGGGTGTTCACCTCGGCTTCCTCGAAGAACCCGAGCGCGCGGATGCGCTCGGCGCTCTCGCGGATCTCGCGCGGGTTGAAGGGATCGCCCTCCACCGTCTTGAACTGGCGGCGGATCACGCGGTCCAGCGTGGTGGTGTTGCCCTCGATGTCGATCCGCTCGACGAAGATCCGCGGGCCGCGCACCAGCGCTAGCTCGATGTCCAGCGTCAGATCCCGATCGTTGCGGGTGATGCGCGGATCGACGCGGATGAAGTTCAGCCCGTCCTGAAGCGCCTTGTTCTCAAGGCGGCGGACGCTGTTGTCCACGCGGGTGGGTGAATAGGTCTGACCGGTGCGCAGCTTGTTGGCACCGACGAATGCGGCGGCGTCCACCTCCGGCAGATCCGAAACCACGGTCACCTCGCCGATCTTGAAGCTCTGGCCCTCGCGGATGTTGAAGGTCACGAAGTAGCCGTCGCGCTCGCGGGAGACCTCGCTGGTGACGGAAAGCACCTGGAAATCGACGAAACCGCGGGACTGGTAGAAATCGGTCAGCAGCTGCTTGTCCACTTCGAGCCGGTCCTGCACGAAGCTGTCGGCACGGATGAAGCGGCGCAGGTAGCCGGCCTGCTTGGTTTCCAGAACCCGGCGCAGGCGGCGATCGGAGAAGGCGCGGTTGCCCACGAAGGACAGGCGCTCGATCTCGGAGACGCCCCCTTCGGCGATCTCGAAGACGACATCCACGCGGTTGTCGGAGCGCTTGATGATCTTGGGCGTCACGGAGGCGGCGGAGCGGCCGGCGATGTTGTAGGCCTGGGCCAGAAGCTGGGCGTCGGCTTCAACGGTGGCGGGGCTGTAGACGCGGCGCGGCTGCGAGGAGACGACGTTGAGCAGATCTTCGTCCTTCAAGCGCTTGTTGCCCTCGATGGAGATCCGGTTGATCGTGGGATACTCCTCCACCTCGATGTAGAGCGTGCCGCCGCGCGGCTCGATCACCACGGTTTCGAACAGGCCGGAGGCGAGGATGCGCTGGTAGGCGTCGTTCAGCTGCGCCACGTCGACCGGCTGGCCGGCGGCGATTCCCGCGTAGGTCTGGATGGTGGCGCTCTCGATGCGCTGGTTGCCTTCCACCTGGATGGTGTTGAACTGGTAGGTCTGGGCGCTGGCGCCCCCCGGAACCAGAAGGAAAACAAACATAAAAATCGTGAATACGAACGCTGCTGCCTGGCGCGTCGCAGTTGCAAATCGACCGATGCGGCCGGATGTGGCGCTGCCCATTTTCCTCGTTCCGTTTTTTTGATCCCTCACCCAACGGATTAATGGCTCGGGGGCCTTATGTCAAAAGGCAGAAAACCCCCGCGGCGGATTTCGCCCGGGGGTCGAGGAAAGCGGTGTGACGCCGGGGCGCGGCCTGCGTGCCCGCGCCGGAAACCGCGCGGGTTCAGTGGGCCGGGAAAGCCAGCGATCCGAGGTAGGCGCCCGCAAAGAGCGCCAGCGCGATCGTCGCCGGGTAGAGAATGCGATCCCAGTTGAGGTTCAGGATCAGGGCAAGCCCCCGATATCCCTCACGCACGGTGTCCATGACAGCCTCCAGTCAGCCGTTTTCGTTTTCGTTCGCCTTCAGCTTAACAACGGAATGTGGCACCAATGGGGCAGACCGCCCCGCAGCCCCAAGCGCCGCCCCCTGTCAGGGGCAGAACAGATCGTTGGACAGGGCGAAGAGCATCAGGCTCAGCATGATCGCAAGCCCCGCCATCATCATCACGCGCAATGCCTTCTCGCTGGGCGCGCGCCCGGAGACGGCCTCGTAGGCGAAGAACACGAGGTGCCCGCCGTCGAGAATGGGAATCGGGAAGAGGTTGAGCAGGCCGACCGCGGTGGAGAGCACCGCGATGAAGAAGATGAAGCTGTTGAGCCCCTGGCTGGCCGCGGCACCGGACGTCTCGGCGATGCCGATGGGGCCGGAGAGGTTGCAACTGCTGATCGCGCCGGTGATGACGTGGTAGAGCCCGGAGAGCGAGGAGCGGATGATGAAACCGGTCTGGGCCACGCCGTAGTCCAGCGAGGAGATCACCCCCCGCCCCACCGATTGCGGCTCGAAGAACAGCCCGCCCGTGATGCCGATCAGCCAGCGGGTCTCGAAGCCGCCTTCCGCGAGCGGCAGGTCCACGCGCTTGGGTGCCATCGTCAGCTTGAGTTCCTCGCCCGCGCGCCAGATCGTCAGCGTCACCGGCGAGCCGTCGGAGTCGCCCACGTAGCTGCGCAGTTGCTCGAAGGCGAAGACGGGCTGCCCGTCCACGGCGGTGATCACGTCGCCGGGCAGAACCCCGGCCGCTTCCGCAGCGGAGCCCGGCTGCACGGCCACGGCATGCGAGGGATAGGGATAGGGGCCGGTCACCGTCAGCCCCGCGCCGTCACGGCGGATGTCATAGGCCATCTCGGGCTTGAGCGGCAGGCCCTCCACCACGTCGCGGAACTCGGCGAGCGCGCCGAAGGGCCGGCCTTCGATGGCGAGGATCTCGTCGCCCGGTTCGAAGGCGCCCTCGGCCACCGGGTGCGGCAGAAGCTGCTGCACCGTGAGCGGCTCGCGCACCTGCCCCTGCCAGAGCGCCAGCCCGGCGAAGACGATGATCGACAGCACGAAATTGAAGATCGGCCCGGCCGCAACCGTGGCCGCCCGCGCCCAGAGCGGCGCGCCGTGCATGGTGTGGCGCAGGGCCTCGGCGTCCTCGCCCAACTCGGCCATGGCCGCCTTGTCGACCCCGGCCGAGGCCGCGTCCGCATCGCCGAGGAACTTCACGAACCCGCCGAGCGGCAGCGCGGCGATCTGCCAGCGCGTGCCGCGCTTGTCCATCCGCGACCAGATCACCGGCCCGAAGCCGATCGAGAACACTTCGGCGTGGATGCCGCTCCAGCGCCCCACGATGTAGTGGCCGTATTCATGGATGGCCACGATCACCGACAGCGCGATGACGAAGGCGGCGAGCGTGAAGATGATGTTGCCGAAAGACGGGATCAGGCCGAGAATATCCACTGTTGTTCCTTATGCGACCGCCCGGGCGATCGTTTCTGCTGCCGTTTGACGAGCGAGATGGTCCGCTGCCCGCACGTTATCAAGGCTGATCACGGCATTCTCAAGATCTTCGCGGGCCGAAACTGCGTCGAGCACCCGCTCCACGACCTCCGCCATCTGCAGGAACCCGATCCGGTTCTCGATGAAGGCGGTGAGCGCCTCTTCCTTCGCGGCGTTGAAGACAGCACCGCTCAGGCCGCCCTGCTCCATCACCCGCCGCGCCAGAGCCAGCGCCGGGTAGCGGGCGGCTTCCGGCGCGCGGAAGGTGAACCGGCCGATGGCGGCCAGGTCCAGCCGCTCCACGGGCACCGGGCCGCGGTCGGGCCAGTGCAGCGCGTAGCCGATGGCGTGGCGCATGTCGGGCGGGCCAACGTGGGCCATCAGCCCGCCGTCGCAGAAGCCCACGAGCGCGTGCACCAGCGATTCCGGGTGGACGAGCGCTTCGATCTTCTCCGGAGCGATGCCGAAAAACTCTTTTGCCTCAATCAGTTCCAGCGCCTTGTTGAACATGGAAGCGGAATCGATCGTAATACGCTGCCCCATGTCCCAGTTGGGGTGGGAGGAGGCCTGCGCCACCGTCGCGGTGGCCAGTTTCTCCAGCGGCCAGTCCCGGAAGGCGCCGCCGGAGGCGGTGATGATGAGCCGCTCCACGCGGGCGACGTCTTCGCCCACCAGCGCCTGGAACACGGCGGAATGCTCGCTGTCCACCGGCAGGATGGTGCTGCCGGCCGCGCGCGCGGTCTCGATCAGCAGCGGGCCGGCGCAGACGAGGCTTTCCTTGTTGGCCAGCGCCAGCGTCGCGCCCGTCTTCGCGGCCTCGAGGCCGGGCTCGAGCCCGGCGGCGCCGACGATGGCGCTCATCACCCAGTCCGCCGGGCGCGCCGCCGCCTCGCGCAGTGCCTCGGGGCCGGCGGCGGCCTCCACGCCGCTGCCTGCGAGAGCGTCGCGCAGCGCGTCCAGTTTCTCGGGATAGGCGGTGACGGCGATCTCGGCATTGAAGCGGCGGGCATCGGCGGCGAGCCGCGCGATGTTGGCGCCGCCCGTCAGGGCCACCACGTCATAGCTGCCGCGCGGCGCGCGCGCCACCAGATCAAGCGTGTTCCGACCGATCGAGCCGGTTGCACCGAAAACGGAAATGCGTCGCATCAGGGGCTGACCTGGGGAACGGAAACGAAGAGGGAAATCAAGAGCATGAAGAGCGTGGCGCCGAGGATCGCGTCGAAGCGGTCGAACAGGCCGCCGTGGCCGGGGATCAGGTTGGAGGAATCCTTCACGCCGAGCCGCCGCTTCACGGCGCTTTCGGCGATGTCGCCCATCTGCCCGGCGAAAGAGACGAGCATCGACAGCAGCACGAGGCCGGGGCCGGCCGGCGTCAGCAGGCTGAACACGAAGCCGACGGCGCCCGCCGCCAGCCAGCCCGCCGCGGTGCCCGACCATGTTTTCTTCGGGCTCACGGCCGGCCAGAACTTCGGACCGCCGAGGGATTTGCCGGCGAAATAGCCGAAGACGTCGGTGGCGATCACCACCAGCAGCAGCCAGAGGATGATCCCCGGCCCCGAGGCATCGCGGAAATGGGAAAGCCCGAAGGTCGCCAGCCCGATGGCCAGCGCGAAGGCGGCGAAGACGGCCCGGTTGCGCGGCAGGCGCCAGCCGCCGAGCACGGAAGGAAGCAGCAGCATCGCGAGGCCCGTTCCGCCCGGCGCAAGCCGCGCCAGCAGCACGGCGAGCGCGGCCGCCGCGGCCAGCGCCAGCGCCAGCCCCTTCTCCTGCGGCGCGATCATGCGCGAAAGCTCCCACACCATCCCTGCGCCGATCAGGGCGCAGAGGATCAGGAAGGGCAACCCGCCCAGCGCCACCGCCAGCGCACCCACCGCCAGCATCACCGCCGCCGACATCAGCCGCGGTGCGAGATCGTCCCAGCGCGACAGGCTGCTCATGCCTTGACGCCTCCGAAGCGGCGCTCGCGGCTGCCGAAACCGGCCAGCACCTCGGCGAAGACCGCCTCGCTGAAATCGGGCCAGAGCGTATCGATGAACTCGTATTCCGAATAGGCCGACTGCCAGAGCAGGAAGTTGGAGATCCGGGCCTCGCCGCTGGTGCGGATCACCAGGTCCGGATCGGGAAGAACGCAGGTATCAAGGAACCTTGGCAGCGTTTCTTCATCCACGTCTTCGGGCTTCAGCCGCCCGGCGGCCACCTCTTCGGCAAGCCGCTGGGTGGCGCGCGCCACCTCGTCGCGGCCGCCGTAGTTCAGCGCGATGGTGAGATGGGTCTTGTCGTTGTCCTCGGTGAGCGCTTCCAGCTCGTCCATCAGGTCGCGCAGCTTCTTGTCCAGCTTGATGCGATCGCCGATGAAGCGCACCCGGACCCCCTGCCGCTTCAGCTCGCGCGCCTCCTTGCGGATATACATCCTGAAGAGCGACATCAGCCCCGCGACCTCGGTTTGGGTGCGTTTCCAGTTCTCCGTGGAGAAGCCGAAGATCGTCAGATATTTGACACCGTACTTCGGGCAGGCCTCCACGATCTCGCGCACCCGTTTGGCGCCCGCGTGATGGCCGAAAAGGCGGGGCTTGCCCCGCTGCTTCGCCCAGCGCCCGTTGCCATCCATGATGATGGCGACATGGGTCGCTCTTCCCGCCGAATCCGATGTCAAAATATCTTCCTTTCAAATCAGATCACGCAGGCCTCAGACCTGCATGATCTCTTCTTGCTTGGTCTCGAGCGCCTTGTCGACGGCGGCAATCGCCTTGTCGGTCAGCTCCTGGATCTCGTCGGACCAGATCTTCTGTTCGTCCTCGCTCATGCCGGCGGCCTTGGCCTTCTTGAGCTGGTCCATGCCGTCGCGGCGCACGTTGCGGATGGCGACGCGGGCGTGTTCGGCATATTGGGCGGCCACGCGGGTCAGTTCGCGGCGGCGCTCCTCGTTCAGCTCCGGGATCGGCAGCATGATGATGGTGCCGTTGAGCTGCGGGTTGATGCCGAGGCCGCTTTCGCGGATCGCTTTCTCGACCTTGCCGACCATGGACTTGTCCCACACGTTGATCGTCACCATGCGCGGCTCGGGCACGTTGATCGTGCCGACCTGGTTGATCGGGGTGCGCTGGCCGTAGGCCTCCACCATCACCGGCTCCAGCATCGCCGCCGAGGCACGGCCCGTGCGCAGGGAGGCGAACTCGGTGCGCAGCGCGGCCATGGCACCGTCCATCCGGCGCTGCAGATCGTCGAGATCGATGTCTAGGTCTTCTTCGGACATGTCAGTTCTTCTTTTCTCTGTATCGTTCAATCACGCTGCCCGCGGGCAGATGTTACGCTCAACCCTGCACCCTTGTATAGGTGCCCTGGCCCGAGAGGATGCCGCGGAACCCGCCCGGCTCATCCAGGGAAAAGACGATGATCGGCAGGTTGTTGTCGCGCGCCAGAGCGATGGCGGACGCGTCCATCACCCCCAGCCGCTTGGCCAGCACGTCATCGTAGCTCACGGTGTCGTAGCGCACGGCGTCCGCGTGCTTCACCGGATCCTTGTCGTAGACGCCGTCCACCTTGGTGCCCTTGAAGATCGCCTCGCAGCTCATCTCGTTGGCGCGCAGGGTGGCGGCGGTGTCGGTGGTGAAATAGGGGTTGCCGGTGCCGGCGGCGAAGATGCAGACCCGCTTCTTCTCCAGGTGGCGCACGGCGCGGCGGCGGATGTAGGGCTCCGCCACCTCGTCCATGCGGATGGCGCTGATGACGCGGGTGAACACCCCCATGCCCTCCAGCGCGCTCTGCATCGCCAGCGCGTTCATCACCGTGGCCAGCATGCCCATGTAGTCCGCCGTGGTGCGCTCCATGCCCTGTGCCGAGCCCGCGAGCCCGCGGAAGATGTTGCCCCCGCCGATCACCATGCAGATCTCGACGCCCATCTCCTGAACGCTCTTCACCTCGCGGGCGATGCGCTGCACGGTGGGCGGATGCAGGCCGAAGCCCTGATCCCCCATGAGGGCCTCGCCGGAGATTTTCAGCATGACGCGGTTGAAGGTCGGGGCGGGTGTGGGCGCGTTCTCGTCGCTCATTCGTGTGATCCACCGAATTCCTGATTGCCTTTGCCGCAAAATGTCGGAAAACAGCGGCATGTTCAACGCAGAAAGATCGAAAGCCCGGACGAACGGGCGCCGGCCCGCCGCGCGGCAAGGTGGCGCGCGATGAGCGCGGCCTGGCTCGATCGCCTGCCCACGATCCCGCGGCAGGCCCCCGTCCTGATCGCCGGGCCCACCGCCTCGGGCAAGAGCGCGCTCGCGCTGGCCATCGCCGAACGCGACGGCGGGGTGATCGTGAACGCCGATGCGCTCCAGGTCTACGACGGCTGGCACATCCTCACCGCCCGCCCCCCGGCCGAGGATCTCGCCCGCGCGCGCCACGAACTCTACGGCCACGTGCCCCACACCGAGGCTTATTCCGTCGGCCACTGGCTGCGCGACCTCGCCCCCATCCTGCGCGGCGCGGCGCGCCCGATCATCGTCGGCGGCACCGGTCTCTATTTCGAGGCCCTGACGCGCGGCCTGGCCGAGATCCCGGAGACCCCGGCGCAGGTGCGCGCCGAGGCAGACGCACGCCGCATTGCGGGCGGCGTGGCCGGGATGCTGGCGGAACTGGACGCCGCGACCCGTGCCAGGATCGATCCGCTCAACCCGATGCGCGTGCAGCGCGCCTGGGAAGTGCTGCGCGCCACGGGGCGCGGGCTGGCCGAGTGGCAGGCCGACACCCCCCCGCCCCTGCTGCCGCTGCAGGACACCTTCCCGATCGTGATGCGGGTGGAGCGCGACTGGCTGAACGCGCGCATCGACCGCCGGTTCGACATGATGATGGAGATGGGCGCGCTGGCCGAGGCCGAGGCGATGCGCCCCGGCTGGGATCCGGCGCGGCTGTCCTCCAGGGCCATCGGCGCCGCGGAGCTGATCGCCCATTTGAACGGCGAGATGACGCTGCCCGAGGCCGTCGCCGCCGCCAAGCTGGCCTCGCGCCAATATGCCAAGCGGCAGCGCACCTGGTTCCGCTCCAAGATGGCGCAGTGGCACCCTCTGGCCCTGCCCGCCGCCACCGGCCCGGCCTGACGCCGCTTTCCGAATCCCCACATCCGCGCGCGCCCTGTGCCCCTCGAGCGCCGCGCCGCTTGCATTTTTTGCACGATTTTCACGGCGAACCGTGTATGGTGCCGCATCTTTTGACCAGTATGTGCGATTGTTCCATGGACTTGACCCAGCAGAGATTGCCCGAGATCCGGCTCACGCCCATTCCGCGCCTCGCACAGGGCGGCAAATGGCGGGTGGAGGCCATGCGCAGCTATTCGCGCGACCAGCTCCTTTGGTTCACCCGCGGCCAGGGCCGGATCACCGTCGCCGGTGTGACCCGCGGCTACGGCGCCCACAACGCCGTTTTCATCCCCGCCAACACCATGCACGGCTTCGAGATGTCGGGCAGCGTGTTCGGCACCGCCATGTCGATCCCGCGCGAAAGCATGCTGCCCCTGCCCACCGCCCCCGTGCACCTGCGGATCCGGGACGCCGCCTCCCAGACGGAACTGAGCGCGCTGCTGGACGGCCTGCAGCGCGAGCTTGAGGGCAACCGCCCGGAGCGGCTGCGCGCCACCCACCATCACGCCGGGCTGATCGCCGTCTGGCTCAAGCGGCAGATCCTGCTGCACGAGGCCGACGCCCCTTCGCCGGATGCCGCCGTGCGCCTGCTTCAGCGCTACACCGAGATGGTCGAGGCGGAGTTCCGCTCCCACAAGACGGTGGCCGATTACGCCGCCGCGCTCGGGGTGACGCCCACGCATCTGACGCGCGTCTGCAAGAAGGCCTGCGGGCGCCCCGCCTCCGCGTTGCTCACTGATCGCGTGATCTTCGAGGCCCGCCGCCTGCTGGAGGAGACGGACACCCCGATCAAGGATGTCGCCGCCTCGCTCGGCTTCACCTCGGCCGCCTATTTCACCCGCGCCTTCCAGCACCACACCGGGCGCACGCCCTCCTCTTTCCGCAGCACCTCCGCTGGCGGCCCGAAGGCCTGAGACACAAGGGCCGCGGCTTGCGCCCGGCGGCTTCGCCCGCCCGGACGCCTGCCACCATCGCGTGAGCGCCGGGCCGAAAACCCGCTTGCCCCCGCGCGCCGAATGTCGCAATCGTGGCCTCATGATGTCGTTTTTTTTACGGGATACGCCGATTGCGCTCATTGACGCGGGCGCAATTCTGTTGCCGAATGAAGCTCCGGAAGGACCCGATGTTGCGCCCGGCCACCCACTCACGAACAGCGGCTGCGCAGATGGCCGGAACCCTTCCGCAGACAAGAACGGCGCGACACGTGCCACAGGGAGAACAAGATGACGAAATCCACCCAAACAACAAAGCCGTTGCACCCGGCCGTCGAGATGTACGCCAAGGAATTCAAGGCCGGCCAGCTGAGCCGCCGCGAATTCCTTGCGCGCTCCTCCGCGCTCGGTGCCTCGGCCGCCGCAGCCTACGGGGCCATCGGCCTGGTTGCGCCGAGCGAGGCCCGTGCAATGGCCCAGCCCGGCGGCACCCTGCGCATCCAGATCGAAGTGCGCGCCCTCAAGGATCCGCGCACCTACGACTGGACCCAGATCGCCTGGTTCACCTCCGGCTGGCTGGAATACCTGGTGGAATACAACTCCGACGGCACGTTCAAGGGCATGCTGCTGGAAAGCTGGGACGTCAACGACGACGCCACCGAATACACGCTGAACGTGCGCAAGGGCGTGAAATGGAACAACGGCGATGATTTCACCGCCGAGGACGTGGCCCGCAACATCGCGCTCTGGTGCGAGAAGGACGTGGAAGGCAACTCCATGGCCGGCCGCATGGCCACGCTGATCGACGCCGACACCGGCAAGGCCATCGAAGGCGCGATCGAGGTGGTGGACAGCCACACCGTGAAGCTGAAGCTGCCCAACCCCGACATTTCGATCATTCCGGGCATGGCCGACTACCCGGCCGCCATCGTGCACAGCTCGCACAACCCCGACGACATGCTCAGCAACCCCGTCGGCACCGGCCCCTACCTGCCGGAATCGCTGGAAGTGGGCGTGAAGGGCGTGCTGGTGAAGAACACCGATCACGCCTGGTGGGGCGCCGACACCATCGGCGGCGCCTACCTCGACCGCATCGAGATGATCGATTTCGGCACCGACCCCTCCTCCTGGCTGGCCGCGGCCGAAGCCGACGAGGTGGACATGCTCTATGAAACCGTCGGTGATTTCATCGACATCATGGACGGCATCGGCTGGGTCCGCTCCGAGATCGTGACCGGCGCCACCATCGTCGTGCGGCCCAACCAGCTGGCCGAAGTGGACGGCATGAAGCCCTACGCCGACAAGCGCGTGCGCCGCGCCCTGGCCATGGCCTGCAACAACGCCGTCTGCCTCGAACTGGGCTACGGGGATCGCGGCGTCGTCGCCGAGAACCACCACGTCGCCCCGGTGCACCCGGAATACGCCGACATCGGCCAGCCGGTGTTCGATCCGGAAGGCGCGATGAAGCTGCTCGAAGAGGCGGGCATGGCCGACTACGAGCACGAGCTTCTCTCCATCGACGACGACTGGCGCAAGAACACCACCGACGCCGTGGCCGCGCAGCTGCGCGACGCCGGCATCAAGGTGAAACGCACCATCCTGCCGGGCTCCACCTTCTGGAACGACTGGGCGAAATACCCGTTCTCCTCCACGAACTGGAACCACCGCCCGCTGGGCGTGCAGGTGCTGGCGCTGGCCTACCGTTCCGGTGAAGCCTGGAACGAGACCGGCTTCGCCAACGAGGAGTTCGACAGCCTGCTGAACGAAGCCCTCGCGATCGCCGACGTGGACAAGCGCCGCGAGGTGATGGCGAAGATCGAACAGATCATGGTGGACGAAGGCGTGACGATCCAGCCCTACTGGCGTTCGCTCTACCGCCACCACAAGGAAGGCATCGTGGGCGCGGACATGCACATCGCCTACCTGCCGCAGCTCTACAAGATCGGCTTCGCCGGCTGATCAGCGGGCCGGCCCCGCGGGGCTGGCCTGAACCGATTGCGCCGGGCCGCGGAGACGTGGCCCGGCGTGCAAGCAGCGGGCCGGGAGGCAGGGGTCTTCCGCACCAACGCCAGCCGAGAATGGCGCCCGCGATCTGAAAACAGGGATCTCTATGGGACTGTTCATCTTACGCCGTGTCGGGGTCATGATCCTCACGGCTCTATGCCTGACCTTCATCGTCTTCTACCTGACGAACCTCTATCCGAACCTCGAAAAACTGGCCAAGACGCAAGGCAACATGCGCATGACGGATGCGCAGGTCGAAAGCTGGCTCGGGGACCGGGGCTATCTCGAACCCATTCCGGTGAAATACGGCCAGTGGCTCGGCGTCCTGCCCGGCTTCACCCACACCGATGAGGACGGCAAGGTCACCGGCCGCTGCATCCGCACCGGGGTGGAGGCCGCCGACGCGCCCACCTTCTGCGGCATCCTGCAGGGGGATTGGGGCTATTCCACCGTGTTCAAGGACGAGGTGGGCACCATCGTGAGCAAGCGGCTCGCGCTCACCGGCAAGCTGATGTTCTGGGTGATGGTGCTGATGGTGCCCTCCGCCCTCATCATCGGGGTGCTGGCGGGGATGCGCGAAGGCAGCAAGCTGGACCGGACGCTCTCGACCTTCTCCATCGCCTCCACCGCGACGCCGGAATACGTCTCGGGCGTGATCCTGATCGCGGTCTTCGCCTCCTCGGCCTTCGGGCTCAAGTGGTTCAAGGGCACGGCGACCGCGGCGATGGACAACGCCACCTTCGAGAACTTCTTCCTGCCGGTGGTGACGATCGCGCTCTACGGCGTGGGCTACATCGCGCGGATGACGCGGGCCTCGATGACCGAGGTGATGACGGCCCAATACATCCGCACCGCGCGGCTGAAGGGCGTGAGCTTCCCCAACATCGTGATGAAACACGCCCTGCGCAACGCGCTGATCGCCCCTTTCACCGTCATCATGCTCCAGTTCCCCTGGCTGCTGAACGGCGTGGTGATCGTGGAGACGCTCTTCAACTACAAGGGCTTCGGCTGGACACTCGTCCAGGCCGCCGGCAACAACGACATCGAGCTCCTTCTGGGCTGCTCCGTCGTGGCCGTCTTCGTCGTGCTCGTCACGCAGCTGATCAGCGATATCGGCTACGTTTACCTCAACCCGCGCATCCGCGTATCTTAAGGGAGGACTGGACATGGAACCGCTTTCCTGGGGCCAGATCATCGGCCAGATGTTCATCCAGTTCACGCCGGTGTGGATCGCGCTGGTGGTGCTTTTCACGGCATCGATCATCTACAAACGCAAACTCGGCCTTTACGGCAAACTCTTCGACAGCCCCATCGGCATGATCGGCTTCGGCATCGTCATGTTCTGGGTGTTCACGGCGATCTTCTCCAACCTCATCATCACCCATGACCCGCTGGTGCAGGTCTCAGGCATGAAGAACAAGGTGCCCGGCACCCCGGTGCCCGAGGGAACGGCCGGGTTCGAATACTACCTGCTCGGCGGCGACAACCTCGCGCGGGACGTCTTCAGCCGCATGGTGGCCGGCAGCCGCATCGTGGTGCAGATCGCCCCCTTCGCTACGCTCTTCGCCTTCATGGTGGGGATCACGCTGGGCTTGCCGGCGGGCTATTTCGGCGGGCGGCTGGATACGTTCCTGTCGTTCCTGGCGAACCTGATCCTCGCCTTCCCGGTGATCCTGCTGTTCTACCTGCTGGTGACGCCGGAGATCGTGGCCACGGGGCTGCCCACCTACATGGCCGGGGTGCTCTTCCTGTTCCCGATCATCTTCCTCGTGGTGCTGTGGAACTCCCGCTACTTCACGCAGCCGCAGAAGCGCAACGTCTTCGTTGCCATCACGCTGCTGCTGGGGGGCTGGGTCTACCTCGGCACGGCCTGGGGGGCTGATCCCACCGGCTTCTTCAACATGCAGTCCAACATCCTGATCGTCTTCGTGTCGGTGGTGTTCGTGAACTCGCCCACGGTGTTCCGCATCGTGCGCGGGCTGGCGCTGGACATCCAGACCCGCGACTACGTGGCCGCCGCCCAGACCCGCGGCGAGGGCCCGTGGTACATCATGCTCTGGGAGATCCTGCCCAACGCGCGCGGGCCGCTGATCGTCGATTTCTGCCTGCGTATCGGCTACACCACGATCCTTCTCGGGACACTGGGCTTCTTCGGGCTGGGCCTTGAGCCGGAAAGCCCGGACTGGGGCACGACGATCAACGCGGGCCGCCGCCTGCTGTCGATCTTCCCGCACCCCGCCCTGGCCCCCGCCCTTGCGCTCATGAGCCTCGTTCTGGGGCTGAACCTGCTGGCCGATGGCCTGCGGGAGGAGAGCCTGAAGGACTAGGCGAAAAGGAAAAGGCCGGGGGCGCCGCCCCCGGCCCCCCGGGATACTTCCGGTCAGGAGATGGGGCAAAGCGCCCCGCCCGACCGCTCCGAGAAAGGAGAAACGACATGGCAAAATGGGACTACGACGGCCCGATCCTCGAAATCGAGAACCTCTCGATTTCCTTCTTCACGCGCCTGCGGGAGATCCCCGCGGTGATGGATTTCTCCTGCGTGGTGCAGCCCGGCGAGGCGATGGGGCTCGTGGGCGAATCCGGCTGCGGCAAATCCACCGTGGCGCTGGGGATCATGCAGGACCTGGGCGTGAACGGGCGCATCGTGGGCGGTTCGATCAAGTTCAAGGGCCGCAACCTGAACGAGATGAGCGCCGAGGAGCTGCGCGACATCCGGGGCTCCGAGATCGCGATGATCTACCAGGAGCCGATGGCCTCGCTGAACCCGGCGATGAAGATCGGCCGCCAGCTCATGGAAGTGCCGATGATCCATGAGGGCGTGAGCAAGGAGGAGGCCTACAAGCGCGCGCTGGAAGTGGTGACGGACGTGCGCCTGCCCGATCCGAAGCGGATGCTCGACAGCTACCCGCACCAGCTTTCGGGCGGCCAGCAGCAGCGCATCGTGATCGCCATGGCGCTGATGTCCAAGCCGTCGCTGCTGATCCTCGACGAGCCGACCACCGCGCTGGACGTGACGGTGGAAGCCGCCGTGGTGGACCTGGTGAAGGATCTCGGCAAGAAATACGGCACCTCGATGCTGTTCATCAGCCACAACCTCGGCCTCGTGCTGGAGACCTGCGACAGGATCTGCGTGATGTATTCGGGCGAGGCGGTGGAGACGGGCTCCATCGGGGATGTCTTCGACCAGATGCAGCACCCCTACACGCAGGCGCTGTTCCGCTCCATTCCCTTGCCGGGCGCCGACAAGAACGCACGCCCCCTCGTCGCGATCCCCGGCAACTTCCCCCTGCCCCACGAACGCCCGCCGGGCTGCAACTTCGGCCCGCGCTGCGACTATTTCGAAGAGGGCCGCTGCAACGCCGGCGACATCCCGATGCGCAAGATCCCCGGCAACGACCGCCACGCGAGCCGCTGCCTGAAGTTCGAGGAGATAGACTGGAACGCCCCCGTGCAGGCCGGCACGACGACGGAGAAGGCCGAGGTCGGCGACGTGGTGCTGAAGATCGAGGATCTGAAGAAATACTACGAGGTGGCGGCCAACGCGATGTTCGGCGGCGGCAACACCAAGGTGGTGAAGGCCAACGAGACGATCAGCTTCGAGGCCCGCGAATCCGAAACCCTCGCCATCGTGGGGGAATCGGGCTGCGGGAAATCCACCTTCGCCAAGGTGCTGATGGGGCTGGAAACCGCCACCGACGGCCACGTGCTGCTCAACAACTCCGCGATCCAGAACATCCCCATCCAGGAGCGCGACACGGAGACGGTCTCGACCGTGCAGATGGTGTTCCAGAACCCGTTTGACACGCTCAACCCCTCGATGACGGTGGGCCGGCAGATCATCCGTGCGCTGGAGATCTTCAAGGTCGGCAAGAACGAGGCCGACCGCAGGCAGCGGATGCTGGAGCTGCTGGACCTCGTGAAACTGCCGCGCGCCTTCGCGGACCGCATGCCGCGCCAGCTTTCGGGCGGGCAGAAGCAGCGTGTGGGCATCGCGCGGGCCTTCGCCGGGGATGCGCAGATCGTGGTGGCCGACGAGCCGGTTTCCGCGCTCGACGTCTCGGTGCAGGCGGCGGTGACGGATCTGCTGATGGAGATCCAGCGCCAGAACAAGACGACGCTTCTGTTCATCTCGCACGATCTGTCCATCGTGCGCTATCTCTCCGACCGGGTGATGGTGATGTACCTCGGCCACGTGGTGGAGATCGGCACCACCGATCAGGTCTTCTCGCCCCCCTACCACCCCTACACCGAGGCGCTGCTGTCGGCGGTTCCGATCGCGGACACCTCGATCCAGAAGGAGCACATCGTGCTGGAGGGCGACATCCCCTCGGCGATGGATCCGCCGCCGGGCTGCCCCTTCCAGACGCGCTGCCGGTGGAAATCGGAAGTGCCTGGCGGGCTCTGCGAGCGCGACGTGCCGCCGGTGAAGACGCTCGCGGACGGGCACCAGATCAAATGCCACCTCGCCGAAGACGTCCTGGCGCGCATGCAACCCGTCATCAAGGTGGCCGCGGAATAGGCCCTCGCGGGCTTCGGATCGGGAGAAGGCCGGGCCGCTGCGCCCGGCCTTTTTCGTCGGCAGGTTGCATCGGGGCGCGGGCGATTCCCCGGCGCACCCTTTCGCCGCGGCGGCGCGCGGGGCGCGGCCGGAAGATTAAGAAATCTTAACAAATCATTGGATCGGCAAACAAAAAGGGGGGTCTGCACACCCCCCTTTTCGGCGTTCCGTGCCCCGTGAGTAGTGGTGGCTTCGAACGCTTTGACCTGTCGAGTCAGGGGGATTCCCCCCATACTCTCGTGTCTTTATAACAGCTTGCGCCAAAAACGCGCGCCTTACGCAACGTAAGGCCGCAATGTAGGGCCAAGGTCAACTCCCGAGAATTTTCTTCACGTAGTTGCGCGTCTCGCGGTAGGGCGGCACGCCGCCGTATTTCACTACGGCCTCGGGCCCGGCATTGTAGGCCGCCAGCGCCAGCCGCCATGAGCCGAACCGGTCGTATTGCTGCTTCAGATAGCGGGCGCCGCCTTCCAGGTTCTGCTTGGGGTTGAGTGGATCGACCCGCAGCGAACGCGCCGTGGCCGGCATCAGCTGCGCCAGCCCGAGCGCGCCCTTGTGGGATTTCGCCCGCGCGTTCCAGCCGCTCTCCTGCTGCACGAGGCGCAGGAACAGATCCTCGGGAATGGCATGCTTGCGCGCCGCCTCGCGGGCCATGCGCATGTATTCGCCCCGATACTTCCCCGTGTAGCGCGGGATGGCGGCATTGATGCTGCTGGTGATCGAGTTCGGCAGCAGGCGCGAAGAGCCGGCGTATTGCGTGGCCGCGCGCCCGTCGAGCACCGAGAGCTGCGACTGGAAAAGCGCCGAACGGGATTTCGATTTCACGGAGGACGACTCCGCCGCCGCCCAGGAAGAAAACGCAAACACAAAAATGGATACTGCGCTCAACGTGCGTTTCATTGCTCGCCTCACCTATACCTCGCCCGGCAATATACAGATTTTTCGGGTTCGGGCCAGTCCGGAGAGGTTTTAGCCTTTTCTTACCCCTGCGCGGGTGGTGTAACGTCCTTCCAACACGACGGAAGGAATCGAAGGGGATGTCATGGCAGGCTCGGTAAACAAGGTCATTCTGGTGGGCAATCTGGGGCGCGACCCGGAAGTGCGCACCTTCCAGAACGGGGGCAAGGTCTGCAACCTGCGCATCGCCACCTCTGAAACCTGGAAAGACCGCAACACCGGCGAGCGCCGCGAACGCACGGAGTGGCACTCCGTGGCGATCTTCTCCGAGCCGCTGGCCCGGATCGCGGAGCAATATCTGCGCAAGGGCTCCAAGGTCTACATCGAGGGCCAGCTGGAGACCCGCAAGTGGCAGGATCAATCCGGCCAGGACCGCTACTCCACCGAGGTGGTGCTGCGCCCCTACCGGGGTGAGCTGACGCTTCTGGACGGCCGCGGCGAAGGCGGCGGTGGCGGCGGCGGCTACGGTGGTGGCCAGGGCGGTGGCGGCGGCTACAGCGGCGGCTACGACAGCGGCCCCTCCGGTGGCGGCGGCTACGGCGGCGGCCCGGCCGGCGGCGGCGCACCGGACATGGACGACGAAATCCCGTTCTGATCCGAACACGGCTTCAAAGAAAAACGCCCCGCGATCGCGGGGCGTTTTTTTCATTCCGGTTCTGCGGCGTCCCGTCAGCGATACAGCAGCGAGTGGCCGTTGCTGAACAGGTGCACCTTGGCCGGATCGGCCTTCAGGTTCACCGTGGTGCCGCGCAGCCCCGCATGGATTCCGGGCAGCTTGGCGATCACCGGATCCTGCCCCGCCTCGGCCTTGAAGTAGAGCAGCGTCACCTCGCCCAGGGCCTCGGTGATGTCCACGGTGCCGGTGAAGAGCGGCGCTTCGTCGGGGCCGCAGATCACCATGTCCTCCGGGCGCACGCCCACGTTCACGGCCATGCCCTTGTCGGACTCGGTGGTGGGATAGGCCGAGGCGGCCACGCCACCGCCGGCGAGCGCCACCTGCGTCTGGGCGCCGGTGCCCGTCACCTTGCCCGGCAGCAGGTTCATCGCGGGGGAGCCGATGAACTGGGCCACGAACTCGTTCTCGGGGCGCTCGTATAGCTCCAGCGGCGTTCCGACCTGCGCGATGCCCTTGTTGGCCAGCACCACGATGCGGCTGGCCAGCGTCATCGCTTCGACCTGATCGTGGGTCACGTAGATCATCGTCTTGTCGGGCATCGCCTCCTTGAGCTGGGCGATCTCGATCCGCGTCGCCACCCGCAGGGCGGCGTCGAGGTTGGAGAGCGGCTCGTCGAAGAGGAAGACGCTGGGTTCACGCACGATGGCGCGGCCGATGGCGACCCGCTGGCGCTGCCCGCCCGAGAGCGCCTTGGGCAGGCGGTCGAGGTAGGGTTCCAGTTGCAGGATGCGCGCGGCGTTCTCCACCGCCGCGTCGATCTCGGCCTGGCTCTTCTTGGCGATCTTGAGCGCGAACTGCATGTTCTCGCGCACCGTCATGTGCGGGTAGAGCGCGTAGGACTGGAACACCATGGCGATGCCGCGCTGCGCGGGCGGCACGTCGTTCACCACGGTGCCGCCGATCTCCAGCGTGCCGCCGGTGATCTTCTCCAGCCCCGCGATCATCCGCAGGAGCGTGGACTTGCCGCAGCCCGAGGGCCCGACGAAGACGATCAGCTCCCCTTCCTTGATGTCGAGATTGATGTCCTTCAGTACGTCGACCTCGCCATAGGACTTGGCCACGTCGGTGAGCTTGAGATCCGTCATCGTCCCCTCCCCCTTTTCCTTCAGCTTTCCTTGATGGCGAGGCAGCATTGCCAGCCGCCCAGTTGAACCCGCCCGTCGGCCCCCGGCGCGACGGAGCCGACCTCGGCCCCGATCTGCGCCCATTTGCCCGCGGGCAGGCCGATCTCGGCCGGCTCGTCCGAAAGGTTGAACGCGCAGAAGATCTCCTCGCCCTCGTGCATACGGGTGAAATAGACGACCGAACCGTCGGCCTTCACCCCGTCATGCTCCCCGCTGGCCAGCGCCGCGTGGGCGTGGCGCAGGGCGATGGCCTTGCGGTAGTGGTGCAGCAGCGCCTCCGGGTCTTCCTCCTGCGCGGCGGCGTTGCTGGCGATATGCTCGGGCGCCACCGGCAGCCAGGGCTTGCCCTCGGAGAAGCCCGCGTTCCGGTTGGAGTTCTCCCAGACCATCGGCGTGCGGCAGCCGTCGCGGCCCTTGAACTCGGGCCAGAACTCGATGCCGTAGGGATCCTGCAGATCTTCGAAGGCCACATCGGCCTCCACGAGGCCCAGTTCCTCGCCCTGGTAGATGCAGGCCGAGCCGCGCAGACACATCATCAGCGTCGTCATCAGCTTCTGCCCCTGCAGCGAGATGTTCCAGCGCGAGGCGTGGCGGCGCACGTCGTGGTTGGAGAAGGCCCAGCAGGGCCAGCCATCGGCGGCCACCTCGTCCACCCGGCCCATCACCTGCGCCACTTCCTGCGCGCTGGGGCGCTCGTTGGCGAGGAATTCGAAGGCGTAGCACATGTGCATCAGGTCATCGCCGGCGGTATACTGCCCGAGGATTTCGAGCCCCCGCTGGGCATCGCCCACCTCGCCCACGGCCGCCGCGTTGAACGGCTCCATCACCGCGCGCAGCTTGCGCAGGAACTCGAGGTTCTCGGGCTGGTTCTTGTCGTAGAGGTGCTCCTGGTGGTTGTAGGGGTTCACCTGCGGCGCGATCGTGGCGTTGCGCAGCTCGGGCGCGAGCGGCGGGTTGTCGCGCAGCTGCTTGTCGTGGACGTAGAAGTTGATCGTATCCAGACGGAAGCCGTTCACCCCGCGCTCCAGCCAGAAGCGGGCCACGTCCAGCAGCGCCTCCTGCACGGCCGGTTCGTGAAAGTTCAGATCGGGCTGCTCGCGCAGGAAGTTGTGCAGGTAATACTGCTGGCGGCGGCCATCCCACTGCCAGGCCGAGCCGCCGAAGATCGACAGCCAGTTGTTGGGCGGGTTGCCGTCGGGCTTGGGGTCGGCCCAGACATACCAGTTGGCCTTGGCGTTGTCCCGCGAGAGGCGGCTTTCCACGAACCACGGGTGTTCGTCGGAGGTGTGGCTGAGCACGAGATCGATCAGCACCTTCACGCCGTGCTTGTGGGCGGTCTGGATCACCGCGTCGAAATCCTGGATCGTGCCGAACATCGGATCCACGTCGCAGTAGTTGCTCACGTCGTAGCCGAAATCCTTCATCGGCGAGGTGAAGAAGGGCGAAATCCAGATCGCGTCCACGCCGAGGCTGGCGATGTAGGGGATGCGCTGCACGATGCCGCGCAGATCGCCGATCCCGTCTCCGTTGCTGTCCTGGAAGGAGCGCGGATAGATCTGGTAGATCACCGCCCCGCGCCACCAATCCTTGTCGAGTGCGACGTTTGCGTGCAGCGTGCCGCTTTGCATGTTCATTGCGATAGACATCCTATTTCACCGATCCGGCCAGCAGGCCGCGTACGAGGTATCGTTGCATTGCGAAGAAGACGAGCAGCGGCATGGCGATCGAAACGAAGGCCGCCGTTGCGAGGATTTCCCAGTTGCCGCCGCGGGTGCCCAGCAGTTCGACGATCTTGTTCGTCATCACCGTGGTTTCGCCGGAGGCGTCGATCAGGAACACCTTGGCCACCAGCAGATCGTTCCACGTCCAGAGGAACTGGAAGATCGCGAAGCTGGCGAGCGCCGGGAAGGAGAGCGGCAGGATGATCCGGGTGAAGATCTGGAAATCCGACGCGCCGTCCACCTTGGCGTTCTCGATGATGTCGCGCGGCAGGCCTGCCATGTAGTTGCGCAACAGGTAGATCGCCAGCGGCAGGCCGAAGCCGGTATGCGCCAGCCAGACCCCGAGGTAGCCCTTGCCGATGCCGATGTTGTTGTGGAACTTCAGCAGCGGGATGAGCGCCAGCTGCAGCGGCACCACCAGCAGGCCCACGACGATGGCGATCAGGATCGCCCGGCCGGGAAAATCCATCCACGCCAGCGCATAGGCCGCGAAGGCCGCGATCAGGATCGGGATCACCGTGGCCGGGATCGTCACCGTGAGCGTGTTGAAGAATGCCTTGGCCATGCCCTCGCTGTTGTTGGGATCCAGCAGCATGGAGTGGTAGTTGTCCAGCGTGAACTCCGGCGGGGCGACGGCGGTGAGGAAGACGCGCTGCCCCCGCCCCGTCATCTGCTCGGGCGCGGTGAGGCGGTAGTCGCCGTTGGCCTCGACGGTCAGTTGCTGGCCGTCCTTCAGCTCGGCCGTCTCGCCGGCGGCGTAGGCGTCGATCTCGCGCGAGGAGGTGCCCCAGACGCTGATTTCGCCCTGGCTGCGCCCGTCGAGCGCAAAGAGGTTGCCCTCGATCACCCAGAGATCGCCCTGCTGCACCTGCACGCCCTCGTCGTCCGGGTCGGCGGCGCGGATCACGAGGTTCTGCTCGGAGGGAAACATCGCCTTCCACCAGCCGCTGGTGGCGATCTGGTCGGCGGTGCGGAAGGAGGAAACGAGCAGCCCGACGGTGGGGAAGAGCCACAGCAGCACCAGCGCGATCACGGAGAGCTGCACCGCCCATTGAAGGGAGGATTTGGAACCTGCGATATTATCCATCAGCGCATCTCCTTGCGGGCGTTGCGGACGTTCCACACGAGGATCGGCGTCACGAGCAGCATGATGACCATGGCGCTGGCGGAGCCGATGCCCCAGTCGTTGGCGCGGAACAGCTTGTCGAACATGTAGTTGGCCAGAACCTGCGTCTCCCACTGGCCGTTGGTCATGGCGAAGACGATGTCGAAGACCTTGAGCACCACGAGCGTGATCGTCGTCCAGACCACCATGATGGTGGACTTGATCTGCGGCACCTTGATCTTGAAGAAGATCTGGAACGGGTTGGCGCCGTCCACGATGGCGGCTTCCACGGTTTCCTCGGGAATGCCGCGCAGGGCGGCCGACAGGATCACCATGGCGAAGCCGGTCTGGATCCAGATCAGCACCACCATCAGGAAGAAGCTGTTCCAGAAGGGAATGGTGAGCCAGGTCTGCGGCTCGCCGCCGAAGCTGGTGACGATGGCATTGAGGATGCCGATCTGCTCCTGCCCTTCCGGGCGGGCGTCGTAGACGAGCTTCCAGATCACCGAGGCGCCCACGAAGGAGATCGCCATGGGCATGAAGATCAGCGATTTCGCCACGTTGCCCCAGCTGAGCCGGTCGGTGAGCTGGGCGGCCAGCAGGCCGAAGGCGGTGGAGAAGGCCGGCACGACGATGAGCCACAGCATGTTGTTGCGCATGGCTTCCCAGAACTTGGGCTCGGCCATCATCTTCACGTAGTTTTCTGCCCCAACCCAGTTGTAGGCGTATTCCCCCGGCCCGCCGCCGGGCACCGGCACGCGCTCGGTGAGCGACAGCCGCAGCGTTTCGATCACGGGATAGGCGAGGTAGAGCCCCAGCGCGATGATCGCGGGCAACAGGAACAGCCACGGGCGAACCATGTTGGCGCGGGTGATGTTGCGGCCCGCGTTGGGCCCCTTCGCCGGAAAGATGAAGCGATCCAGGATCAGGTTCGAGAAGTAGAAGTAACCGATACAGCCGCTGACGCCGATAGCAATGGTCAGCAGGCCCTGCAAAGCCGGGTGCATGGGGGGCCTCCGCCGTGAAGATGTTGGGCTTGGGGAAAGGGGAGCGCGCAGATCGCCCGCGCGCTCCGTCAGTCGGGGAGGAAGCGCCTTACTTCAGCGCGTCCCAGCTGGCCTGGATCTCGGCCGCCACTTCGGCCGCATCCTTGCCGCCGGCGTAGTCCACCATGCCGGTCCAGAAAGAGCCCGCGCCCACGCCGCCCGGCATCAGGTCGGAGCCGTCGAAGCGGAAGGTGGTGGCCCCCAGCAGGATGTCGTTCATCTTCTTCAGGGTCGGATCGGAGAAGACGGAGGTGTCCACGCCCTTGTGCGGGGTGAGGAAACCTTGCAGCGCCATCCAGATCTCGTGGGCTTCCGGCTCCTGCAGGTAGGCGATCAGGTCATGGGCGGCCTGGTTCTCGTTGGTGATGGCCCAGACGGTGCCGGCGCCCAGAACCGGGGAGCCCAGATCCTTCTCGGCATAGGCCGGGAAGTAGAAGAAATCAGCATCCTCACCCACCACGGTGCCTTCCGGGAAGAAGGCCGGGATGAAGCTCGCCTGGCGGTGCATGTAGCACTGCGGCGGCGAGGAGAAGAGGCCCTTGGGGCTGTCGCGGAAGTCGGTCGAGGCCACGGCCCCGGCGCCACCGGCCACGTAGGCGTCGTTGCGCGCGAAATGGCCGAACTCCTCGATGGCGGCGACGACGCGCTCATCGGTGAAGGGGATCTCGTTGCTGACCCACTGGTCGTAGACGTCCGGCGTCTGCGTGCGCAGCATCATGTCTTCCACCCAATCGGTGGCTGGCCAGCCGGTCGCGCCGCCGGAGCCGAGGCCGATGCACCAAGGGGTGCCGCCGTCGGCGACGATCTGATCGGTGAGCGCCTTCAGCTCTTCCATGGTTTCCGGCACTTCGTAGCCGGCATCCTCGAAGTTCTCCGGCACGTACCAGACGAGGGATTTCACATCGACCTTGTAGAAGAAGCCGTAGAGGTTCTCGGAGCCGTCGGGGCCGGCGTAGGTGCCCAGATCGACCCAGGACTGGCCGGCGGCGTAGTTTTCACGGATCCAGTCGGCGGTGCCTTCCTTCAGCGGGGTCAGGAAGCCGCGGCTTGCGAAATCGGCGGCAAGGCCCGGCTGCGGGAAGACCGCGATGTTGGGGGCGGAGCCGGCTTCGGCGTCCACGAGGATCTGCTGCTCGAAGCTGTCGGAGCCGACGTAGCGCACGTCATGGCCGGATTTCTCGGCGAAGGCGGCCAGCACCTTTTCCACGTTTTCCTGGTCCGGGCCGAGCCAGGGGCCGAAGACGGTGAGCTGCTCGGCCTGGGCGGCGCCTGCCGCCAGGGCCATCGCGGCCACACCTGCATAGAGTGCATGTTTCATAAGGATGTCCTCCCGTGTTCCCTATTGAACGTCAATGTGCCGGGTCCTTCCCCGGCCGAAAGCCACTTGCGGGGCAGCGGCCAATCCGCTGAAATTTCCCAAAGCGCTTTGAACCATTTCAAAAACGCACAACGGCGGGCCAGAGTCAACGATTCACTTCGCGTGTTTCGGCCATTTTTCCAATATTTCCGGTGGCGTTTTTCGGCGCGCCGTCCGGGCACATCGAAAAAAGGCAGCAATCCTGCCCCTCTGCCCCCTTGCGTGACTCAAAGCGCTTTGGCATTCTCCGCCACATGAACCTCAAGGAACTCTCCAGCCTTCTCGGCCTCTCGCAGACCACGGTGAGCCGTGCCCTGAACGGCTATCCCGAGGTGAGCGAAGCCACGCGCCAGAAGGTGATGGCGGCGGCGAAGAAATACAATTACGCGCCCTCCAGCCGGGCGCGCAGCCTGGCCACGGGGCGGTCGATGGCCATCGGCCACGTGATCCCGATCTCCTCCAAGCACGAGATGGTGAACCCGATCTTCGCCGATTTCATCGCCGGCGCCGGGGAGACCTATTCCCGCTCGGGCTACGACATGCTGCTGTCGGTGGTGAACGATGAAGACGAGGAGGCCGCCTACCGGGAGATGGCCACCAAGGGCTCGGTGGACGGCATCATCGTGCACGGCCCGCGCGAAAACGATCCCCGGATCGAACTGCTGATGGAGATCGGCCTGCCCTTCGTCGTCCACGGCCGCGCCGGCAACGACACGCGCCCCTATTCCTGGGTCGACATCAACAACGGCCACTCCTTCCGCCGGGCCACGGATTTCCTGCTCGACCTGGGCCACCGGCGGATCGCCCTGATCAACGGCATCGAGTCGATGGATTTCGCCCGGCGCCGGCGCCTCGGCTACGAGGCCGCGCTCGCCGCGCGCAACGTGCGCCCGCGGCCCGAGCTGATGTCGGCGCAGGAGATGACGGAACAGAACGCCTACCGCAGCGCCCGCGAGATGCTGGCGCTGCCCGAGGCCCCCACGGCCTTCCTCGTGTCCTCCTACATCTCCGCCATCGGCGTGCGCCGCGCGGTCTCGCAGGCCGGGCTGAAGATCGGGAAGGACGTGTCGATCGTCACCCATGACGACGATCTCTCCTACCTGCGCAACGGCGACGAAATCCCCATGTTCACCGCCACGAAATCCTCCGTGCGGGCCGCCGGGCGGCGCTGCGCCGAGATCGTGCTGGATCACATCGCCAACCCGGACCTTCCCCCCGTCCAGGAACTGTGGGAAACGGACCTGACCCTCGGCCTCTCCACCGGCCCCGCCGCCAAGGAATTCACATGACCCTCACCATCAAACGCTCCGATTTCCCGGAAGGTTTCCTGTTCGGGGCCGCAACCTCGAGCTACCAGATCGAAGGCCACGCCTTCGGCGGTGCCGGCTCCACCCACTGGGACACTTTCGCCGCCACGCCCGGCAACGTGGCCCGCGCCGAGAACGGCGCGCGCGCGGTGGATCACTACCACCGCTACCCGGAAGACATCGCCCTGATGAAGGAGGCGGGCTTCGACATGTACCGCTTCTCCACCAGCTGGGCGCGGGTGATGCCGGAGGGGCGCGGCGCGGTGAACCCAGAGGGGCTCGATTTCTACGACCGGCTCACGGATTCGCTGCTGGAGGCCGGCCTGAAGCCCTGCGCCACGCTCTACCATTGGGAGCTTCCCAGCGCGCTGGCGGACATGGGCGGCTGGACGAACCGCGACATCGCCCAGTGGTTCGGCGATTTCGCCGAAGTCATCATGGGCCGCATCGGAGACAGGATGTATTCCGTGGCCCCGATCAACGAGCCGTGGTGCGTGGCCTGGCTGAGCCATTTCCACGGCATCCACGCCCCCGGCCTGCGCGACATCCGCGCCGCCGCCCGCGCCATGCACCACGTGAACTTCGCCCACGGCACCGCCATCGAGCGGATGCGCGCCATGGGGATCAAGAACCTCGGCTGCGTCTTCAACGCCGAATACGCCCTGCCCGCCGATGACAGCGATGGCAGCCGCCGCGCCGCCGCGCGCTATGACGCGATCTTCAACCGCTTCTTCATCTCCGGCGTCTTCAAGGGCGCATACCCCGAGCTGGTGCTCGAAGGGCTGGAGCCGCATCTGCCCAAGGGCTGGCAGGAGGATTTCGCCACCATCACCGCGCCGCTGGATTGGTGCGGGCTGAACTACTACACCCGCAAGCTGCTGCGCGAGACGGATGCGCCCTGGCCCTCCTACGAAGAGGTCCCCGGCCCGCTGCCGAAGACCTCGATCGGATGGGAGATCTTCCCGGAAGGGCTTCACCACTTCCTGAAGATGTTCAACGACGAATACTCCAAGGGCCTGCCGATCTTCGTCACCGAGAACGGCACCGCCGGCTTCGATCCCATCGAGAACGGCCGCGTGCAGGACGATCACCGCATCGCCTACATCGATAAACACTTGCATCAGGCCGCGTTAGCGCTATCAGAGGGCGTGCCCCTGAAGGGGTATTTCCTGTGGTCCCTGCTCGACAACTACGAGTGGGCGGAAGGATACGACCAGCGTTTCGGCCTCGTCCACGTGGATTACGAGAGCTTGCAGCGCACGCCGAAAGCCTCCTATGAGGCGCTGAAAGCGGCCCTGGCCGCGTAAGACGAAGAGGATGGCCGCCGTGAACGCCGACCCCGGATACAGCCTCGTTGCCGACATCGGCGGCACCAACACGCGCGTGGCGCTCGCCCGCGGCACCGCGCTGCAGGACGGCAGCGTCAAGCGCTTCCGCAACGCCGATTTCCCCGGGCTGGAAACCATCCTGCGCACCTATCTGGAGGGCGAGGGCGTGGCCGCCTGCGCCGGCGCCTGCGTGGCCGCCGCCGGGCCGGTGCATGATGGCGTCGCCACCATGACGAACCTCGACTGGACGATCGACAAGCCGATGCTCGCCCGCGCCACCGGCGCGAAGGCCACGGCGATCCTGAACGATCTCCAGGCGCAGGGGCACGCGATCGGGCACCTGTCGCCCGAGGTGCTGCGCCCGGTGATCGACGCCCACGGCGACAAGCCCCAGCCCGGCCCCAACGCCGCGAAACTGGTGATCGGCGTGGGCACCGGCTTCAACATCGCCGCCGTCTACGACACCGCGCAGGGCCGGCTCGTGACCCCGTCGGAAGCCGGCCACGCCAGCCTTCCGGCGCGCACCGAAGACGATCTGCGCCTGTGCACCTACCTCGAAACGATCCACGGCTTTCCCTCCGTGGAGGATGCGATCTCGGGCCGCGGGCTGGAGCGCATCTACGACTGGCTCGGCAAGGAAGCCGGCGATCCGGCCGAGAAATCCGCCGCCGACATCATGGCCGGCGCCAACGACGGCTCCGATGCGCGCGCCGTGAAGGCCGTGGCCTGCTTCACCCGGCTCCTGGGCTCGGTGGCGGGCAACATGGCGCTGATCCACCTGCCCTTCGGCGGCATCTACCTCGTGGGCGGCGTCGCGCGCGCGTTCCTGCCCCACTACGGCCCTCACGGCTTCACCGAGGCCTTCCGCGACAAGGGCCGCTTCGCCGGGTTCATGCAGAATTTCGACGTGACGGTGATCGAGGACGATTACGCCGCCCTCACCGGCTGCGCCCACCACCTCGCCGCTCTGATGGGCGAGTCGGGCGCGCTTTGACGCATTAGATCCCGTCCGGTTTCGCCCAACAGGCACTGTTGGGCCGCGCCGTCCCGCCCCCACGGGGCGGCGCGACTGCGCCTCCCCTCGGGACGGCGCTACCGTTGCGCAGGGCCGCTCCCCCGAGTTTGCATTGCCCCTCCTATCCCAGCAGCCGTGCCGCGTGGCGGGCGATGACGCCCTCCTCGTCGGTCGGAATCACGAAGGCCCGTTTCGCACTCCCTTCCGCGGTGATCTCCGGGCCATGCTCGGCGTTTCGCACCGCATCCGGCGTGAAACCGAGCCATGAACAGCCTTCGAGAATGGCCTGCCGGACAGGGGCCGCGTGCTCGCCGATGCCTGCGGTGAACACCAGCGCGTCGATCCCGCCGAGCGCCGCGGCCATTTCGGCCACGCACCCCACCGCGCGGTAGACGAAGAGATCCACCGCCTCGCGGGCCTCCGGCGCCTCGCTCGCCAGCAGGTCGCGCATGTCGCTCGACAGACCCGACACGCCCAGAAGCCCCGACTGCCCGCCCAGAAGCGCCTCGAGCGTTCCGGGCCCGTAGCCCTTCTCGCGCATCAGGTGCAGCAGCACCCCCGGATCGATGCTGCCGCAGCGCTTGCCCATCACCAGCCCGTCCAGCGCGGTGAACCCCATGCTCGTGGCGTGGCTTCTGCCATTGCGAAGCGCGCAGGCCGAAGCCCCGTGACCGAGGTGCAGCACGACGGCGCGCTCAACGTTTTTCCCCGCGATCACGGGGAGTTGCGCGGCGATATGCTCGTAGGACAGCCCGTGGAACCCGTAGCGCAGGATGCCTTCGGCGGTCAGTTCGCGCGGGATCGCGAAGATCTGCGCAAGGCGCGGCTGGCTGCGGTGGAAGGCGGTGTCGAAACAGCCCACCTGAACCGCCTGCGGCAAAGCCGCCTGCGCCGCCCGCACCCCGGCGAGGTTGTGCGGCTGGTGGGCGGGCGCGAGCGGCACGAGGGCTTCGAGCCGCGCCATGTCCTCGGGCCCCAACACGCAGGGCGCGCCATACTCCCGCCCGCCATGCACGATGCGGTGGCCCACCGCGGCGATCTCCAGATCCGCCCCCTGCGCCAGCAGCCGCGCGATGACCCAGGCCAGGACGGCGCCGTGGCCGGCCTCGGTAGGCAGGCCCGTCTCCTGCACCTCACCAGCAAGGGCGATCCTTGGCCCCGCGCCGATGCGCTCGGCCTGCCCGGAGAGGATTTCGGATTGGGTTTCAGCATCGTAGAGGCCGAACTTCAGAGAGGACGAGCCGGCATTCAGAACAAGGATCGCGCGGCTCATGCGGAAAGCTCCGGCTTGCGGCGCACGAAAAGCTGCGCCATGGCGGCCGAAGCCACGCGGGAAATCTCGCCGTCGGCGCGGCTGGTGAGCATGATCGGCACCCGCGCGCCGAGCACCAGCCCGGCGCTCTCCGCTCCGGCCAGGTACATCAGCTGCTTCGCGATCATGTTGCCCGCCTCCAGATCCGGCGCCACGAGAATGTCGGCCTGCCCGGCCACGGGCGAGGTGATGCCCTTCGTCTGCGCCGCGGCCAGCGAGATCGCGTTGTCGAACGCCAGCGGCCCGTCCAGCAGCCCGCCGGTGATCTGGCCGCGATCGGCCATCTTGCAGAGCGCCGAGGCCTCAACGGTGGAAGGGATCTTCGGCATGATCGTTTCCACGGCGGAGAGGATCGCCACCTTCGGCACCGCCACCCCCATGCTGCGCACCAGTTCGATGGCGTTCTGCACGATGTCGGCCTTCACGGCGAGATCGGGGAAGATGTTGATCGCGGCGTCGGTGATGAACAGCGGCTTGGGGTAGCTGGGCACGTCCAGCGCGAAGACATGGCTCATGCGCCGCTCGGTGCGCAGGCCGGTGGCCTTGTCGACGACGGCACCCATCACCTCGTCGGTGTGCAGCGCCCCCTTCATCAGCGCCTCCGCCCGCCCGGCGCGCACGAGCGCCACGGCCTCGGCCGCGGAGGCGTGGCTGTGGGGCGTATCGACGATCTCCGCGCCGTCAAGATCCAGCCCCTCCGCCTGCGCCGTGGCCCGGATGCGTGCCTCCGGCCCCACCAGAACCGGCGCGATCAGCCCGAGCCGGGCCGCCTGAAGCGCGCCGCCCAGCGAGACCGCATCGCAGGGGTGCACGACGGCGGTGCGGATCGGATCCAGCGCCTCGGTGGCCTGCAGCAGCGCCTCGTAGGCCCCGCGCCGGCGGCGCAGCTGCACCTCGGGCAGATCCACGCGGGCACGGCGGATCTTCTCCGTCGGTGCCGCCACCTCGGCCTCGCCCGAAATCAGCAGGCTGCCGTCGGCCCCTTCGCAGCGGCAGTCGAAGATCACCCGGTGCCCCTCGGCGTGCTTCGCGCGCACGGTGACGCGCGCGGTGACGGTATCGCCCAGCCCCACGGGCGCGTGGAAGCGCAGCGTCTGGCCCCGGTAGAGCGTGCCCGCGCCCGGAAGCTCGGTGCCCAGAAGCGTCGAGAACAGCGCCCCCGCCCACATGCCGTGGCCCACGATCCGGTGGCTGTCGGCCGCGGCGGCGAACTCGGCATCCATGTGGGCCGGGTTCACGTCGCCCGACATCACCGCGAAGAGATCGATGTCGCGGGTGGTGAGCGTCCGGGTCAGCGCCGCGCTGTCGCCGGGGGCGATCTCGTCGAAGGTGCGGTTTTCAAGGTAGTCCATGCCGGTCTCCAAACCCTGTGGCTGCGGCGCGCCGCGCCTGAAATGCGTCCGGTGCCGCGCGCCCCCCGATCGCACGGGCCGCCGCCTGCTCCCATGACTTGCATCAAACGCGCGCCCGGTCCAGTTCCGCGACGCCCGCCCGCAACCACCCGGCAACCGCCCGAGCGCGATTTCCCCCGCAATCGCAAAAGGCTGGACGCACATCCTCAAGGCGCTACTGTGGCCGGGATGTCCATCCGACGGAGACGCAAGGAATGATGAAGATGCTGATCTCGGCCGTGTTCACGACACTGGCCAATGCGGTGGGGCTGCTGCTGGCGTGGCTGCTGCTGCCGAATTTCTCGATCGATTTCATATCGTTCGTGATCGTGGTGCTGCTGTTCACCGCCATCACGGTGGTGGCGGGGCCGCTGCTGACGAAGATGTCGCTCAAGAACCTGCCCGCGCTTCAGGGCGGGGTGGCGCTGGTGACGGTCTTCGTGGGCCTCGTGATCACCAACCTGATCCTGCCCGGCCTCACCATCGGCGGCATCTCCAACCTGCTGGCCGCAACGCTGCTGGTCTGGCTCGGCTCGCTGATCGCGGCGATCGTGCTGCCGATGTATCTGTTCAAGGAAACGCTGGAGAAGCACAAAGCTAAGTAAGCACTCACAACAAAGTGCGGGCGTCGTGCTTTAGAGCAAAGCGCCTGCCCGGGTGGGCGCGAAACGCGCCCGCCATGGGGCGGGCGGGCGCGTGCCCGCCACTATCGTGACGGGCAGAATTAACCCTCAGACACCCCGGCTTCCGCGAAGGTCGCCATGCCGGAATGGCAGGCCACCGCCCCTTTCAGGATCTGGATCGCCAGCGCGCCGCCCGAGGCCTCGCCCAACCGCATCCCGAGATCCAGCAGGGGCTCCATCCCCAGTTTCGCCAGCGCCGCGCCATGGGCCTGTTCGGCGGAGCCATGCCCGGCCACCACGTGATCGAGCGCATCAGCGCTTTCGCGCGCCAGGCAGGAGAGCGCCGCGGTGCAAACGAAACCGTCCATGATCACCGGGATCGACAGCACGCGCGCGCGCACCACCGCGCCCGCCATGGCCGCCAGTTCGCGCCCGCCGAGATTCGCGAGGATCTCGAGCCCGCCCCGCCCCGGATTCGCCGCCACGCCATCGGCCACCACCTGCGCCTTGAGCGGCAGGGCCTCTTCGCTGATTCCAGTGCCGAGCCCCGTCCAGTCCAGCGCGCTGCCGCCGTGGAGCGCGAGGTAGATCGCCGCCGCCGAGGTGGTGTTGGCGATGCCCATCTCCCCGACGACGAGGAGATCGGCCTGCGGATCCACCGCGTTCCAGCCCGCCGCCAGCGCGGCAAGGAATTCGGCCTCGTTCATCGCCGGGCCTTGCGTGAAATCGGCGGTGGGGGTGTCGAGATCGAGCGGCACCACCGAAAGCGCAGCGCCCGCGGCCTTGCAGAGCTGGTTGATCGCCGCGCCGCCGTGTTCGAAATTGGCCACCATCTGCACCGTCACCTCGCCCGGAAAGGCCGAGACCCCGCGCGCTGCGACACCGTGGTTGCCGGCGAAGACGATGACCTGCGGCGACTCGACGGAGGGCCTGTCGGTCCCGCGCCAGCCGGCATACCAGATCGCCAGGTCCTCGAGCCGCCCCAAGGCGCCGGGCGGCTTGGTCAGCACGCCGTTGCGCGCACGCGCGGCCTGCGCGGCGGCGGCATCGGCCTTGGGCAGGGATTTCAGCAGGTCCGACCAGTCCTTCAGGGTCACGGGCTGCGATTGGCTCATGGGATGGGCTCTCCTCGTCTTGCTCTCGCCCGCCTGTGTAGCGGCGCGCGGCCGGCAGGCAAAGCGGCAAAGGCGGCATGGCGCGGCGCCCCAGCGTCACAGGCGCCGGAGGCCACGCGAAGAACGCCCCGCAAGGGGCCGCAATAACGAAAATTTCCTAGATTGGCCTTTTCCTGTCCACCCCGCTTCAGGGGGTGGTTGGTGCGGTCGAGAAGACTCGAACTTCCACGGGAGTTACCCCACAGCGACCTCAACGCTGCGCGTCTACCAATTCCGCCACGACCGCACGTGATCAGGTAGGTGAGGCGCTACTTAGCCCCTGCTTTTCGGGATGTGAAGCGGAAAAAACCGGTTTTCGAAAATTTTTTTGCCACGCCCCCGCGCGCTCCACCCCGGCCCCTTGCCAGCCCCATGCCAGCCCCCCTCCCCGCCCCCGGCCAGCGGCGCCGCTGGACAAGCGCGCGCCCCTTCGCTACCGCTCCGGCAGGCTGTCAGGAGAGGCACGACATGGTGGAATGGATCACCCGCGAGGGGTTGCTCGACTACGACGAGGCCGTGGCCTTCATGGAGGCGCGCGCCGCCGCGATCGCGGCCGGCGAGGCCGAGGAGCTGATCTGGCTGGTGGAACATCCGCCGCTCTATACCGCGGGCACCTCGGCGCGGATCGAGGATCTCACCGACCCGGACCGCTTCCCCGTCTACGAGACCAAGCGCGGCGGGCAGTATACCTACCACGGCCCCGGCCAGCGCGTCGTCTACGTGATGCTGGACGTGGGCCGGCGCGGGCGCGACGTGCGCCGCTTCGTGCAGCAGCTGGAGGAATGGGTGATCGCCACCCTGGCCGAATTCAACGTGAAGGGCGAGATCCGCGAAGGGCGCGTCGGCGTCTGGGTGCAGCGCCCCGAGAAGCCGCGCGGCCCGAGCGGCGCGGTGCGGGAGGACAAGATCGCCGCGATCGGCATCCGCCTGCGCAAATGGGTCAGCTTCCACGGCATCTCGATCAACGTGGAGCCGGACCTCGAACATTTCACCGGCATCGTGCCCTGCGGAATCACCGAACACGGGGTCACCAGCCTCGTGGACCTCGGCCTGCCGGTGACGATGAACGATCTGGACGTCGCCCTGCGCGCCCAGTTCGACACGGTGTTCGGCTGACGGCGCCGCCGGCCGGAGTGCTGCGACATCTGTGACGTTCCCAGGCGGCGCAAAAGGGCTATTGTCCTTCTCCGACAGCCATTGAAACGTGAGGCACAGATGACCACCCAACGTATTCTCGCCACCATCGCCGCCCTTGCGCTCGCCACCCCCGCCCTCGCCGCCGGCGACGTGGCCAAGGGCGAAGCGGGCTTCAAGAAGTGCAAGGCCTGCCACATGATCGCCGACGGCGACAACGTGATCTTCAAGGGCGGCAAGACCGGCCCCAACCTCTACGGCGTGATCGGGCGCCAGGCCGGCTCCGTCGAGGGCTTCCGCTACGGCAACGATCTGGTCGCCGCAGGCGAAGCCGGGCTGGTGTGGAACGAGGAAAACCTCGTTTCCTACCTCGCCGATCCGAAGAAGTTCCTGCAGGAAACGCTCGGTGACGGCGGCGCCAAATCCAAGATGAGCTTCAAGCTCACCAAGGGCGCGGAAGACGTGGTGGCCTACCTCGCCTCCGTCGGCGCGGCCCAGTAGGGCGGAACAGGGCGGAACCCGCAAACAAAAAAATGCGCTGCGGCGCTCTGATACATTGTCTCCGCCCCCCTGCATGCTTAAGAGGGGGGCGGAACGCGCTGCGGGAGGTGACTCCCGGTGCGACAGAATCGAACTAGGGACCGGGAGGCACTTACATGGCGGACGCAGCCATTCAAGGCCATGACGAACACCATGACGAGCGCGGGTTCTTCACGCGCTGGTTCATGTCAACGAACCACAAGGATATCGGTATCCTTTATCTCTTCACCGCGGGCATCGTAGGCTTCATTTCCGTCGCCTTCACCGTCTACATGCGGCTGGAGCTGATGGAACCGGGCGTGCAGTACATGTGCCTGGAAGGCGCACGTTTCCTCGCATCCGACGAGGTCTGCACCCCCAACGGCCACCTCTGGAACGTGATGATCACCTATCACGGCGTGCTGATGATGTTCTTCGTCGTCATCCCGGCACTCTTCGGGGGCTTCGGCAACTACTTCATGCCGCTTCAGATCGGCGCGCCTGACATGGCGTTCCCGCGGATGAACAACCTCTCCTACTGGATGTATGTCACCGGCGTGGCGCTCGGCGTGGCCTCCATGCTGGCCCCGGGTGGCAACGATCAGCTCGGCTCCGGCGTGGGCTGGGTGCTCTACCCGCCGCTCTCCACCAACGAAGGCGGCATGTCGATGGATCTGGCGATCTTCGCGGTGCACGTCTCCGGCGCCTCCTCGATCCTCGGCGCGATCAACATGATCACCACCTTCCTGAACATGCGCGCCCCCGGCATGACGCTGCACAAGGTGCCGCTGTTCGGCTGGTCGATCTTCGTGACGTCCTGGCTCATCCTGCTGTCGCTGCCCGTGCTGGCCGGCGCCATCACGATGCTGCTGACGGACCGCAACTTCGGCACCACCTTCTTCCAGCCCTCCGGCGGCGGTGACCCGATCCTCTACCAGCACATCCTGTGGTTCTTCGGCCACCCGGAAGTGTACATCATCATCGTTCCGGGCTTCGGCATCATCTCCCAGGTGATCGCGACCTTCGCGCGCAAGCCGATCTTCGGCTACCTGCCGATGGTCTACGCCATGGTGGCGATCGGTGTTCTGGGCTTCGTCGTCTGGGCGCACCACATGTACACCGTGGGCATGAGCCTGACGCAGCAGTCCTACTTCATGCTGGCCACGATGGTGATCGCGGTGCCCACCGGCATCAAGATCTTCTCCTGGATCGCCACGATGTGGGGCGGCTCGGTGGAATTCAAGACCCCGATGCTCTGGGCCTTCGGCTTCCTCTTCCTGTTCACCGTGGGCGGTGTGACGGGCGTGGTGCTCTCCCAGGCCGGCGTCGACCGCGCCTACCACGACACCTACTACGTGGTTGCCCACTTCCACTACGTGATGAGCCTCGGCGCCGTGTTCTGCATCTTCGCCGGCATCTACTACTGGATCGGCAAGATGAGCGGCCGCCAATACCCGGAATGGGCCGGCAAGCTGCACTTCTGGATGATGTTCATCGGCGCGAACATGACCTTCTTCCCCCAGCACTTCCTGGGCCGTCAGGGCATGCCCCGCCGCTACATCGACTACCCGGAAGCCTTCGCTTACTGGAACACCATCTCCAGCTGGGGCGCCTTCCTCTCCTTTGCCTCCTTCCTCTTCTTCATCGGCGTGGTGTTCTACACCCTGACCCGCGGCAAGAAGATCGAAGAAGACAACTACTGGAACGAGTATGCCGACACGCTCGAGTGGACGCTGCCCTGCCCGCCGCCGGAGCACACCTTCGAAACCCTGCCCAAGCAGTCCGACTGGGACAAGGGCCACGCCCACTGAGGGCGGCCTGACCCAGCCTAGCTGACGAAGCATCGAAGATGCCGGCCACATGGCTTGAATATCCTGAAGGGGCCCCGGAGCAATCCGGGGCCCCTTTCCGTGAGGGCCACGCCCTGCCCCGCGTGCGCCTGCTGCTGGAGCCGCATCAATCGCTCACGCCGCGCGGCTTCGTGATCTTCATCGGTGCGACGGCGGCGCTCTTCCTGCTGCCGCTTCTGGCGGTGCTGGGCTCGCCGGTGCTCTGGGGGCTGCTGCCCTTCTTCGCGCTCGCCGTCGGCGGCGTCTGGTATGCGATCCGGCGCAACCAGCGCGACGCCGCGATCACCGAGGAACTCACCCTCTGGCCGGACCGCGCGCTGCTGCGCCACATCGCGCCGCGGGGGCCGGAGCGGACATGGGAGGCCAACCCCTACTGGATCAGCGTGGAGCTGGTGGAGCGCGGTGGCCCGGTGCCCAACTACATCGTGCTGAAAGGCGGTCCGCGCCCGGTGGAGATCGGCCGTTTCCTGAGCGAGGAGGAACGCGTGCAGCTGGCGGCGGATCTGCGCCTCTGGCTCGGGCGTCTGGGGAACTGACCAGAGCCAGAGGCACATGAAGAAGGCTGGTGCCCTCCCCGTTTCGCCGCGCGCCGCCGGATGGCAGGACACCAGGAGCAGTGCGGGCCGCAGCCGGATGCCCAGAGGGGACACAGGGCGGGCGGCGGCCGGCACAAGGCCATCCATGCGCGCGATGCGCTTTTTCGAAAGTTCTGCTCGCACGGGCCGTGCCCCATCGCCCTCCCGCACGGGAAAACGAGCGGGGTTGGAAGTGGCGGGCTAGGACCACGGGGGCCGCGCCTTTCGAAAATCGGCGCCCCAGCGGGCGGGAATGAAACCCGGATGCGGCGCCTGCCACTGTCTAGCCCGAAAGATGTGAACCAACCGTTAGCGGGAAAGCGCCGCCGCGTTAACGCGGGGGCAGCTGGGCGCGCTGCCGCCTCAGCGCCCGAGGCCCTGCACCCGCACGCGCCCCGGCGTTCGGCGCATCGCGCCACGGGCCGGCGGCGCACGGCGGCGGGCGTCGCGCGGCAGCGCCGGAACCGCACCGGCGGCCGCCTGCCCCCGCTTCCGGCGCGCCAGCCGCAGGGCGATCCCCACGGTGCCGAGCGCGATCCAGAGCACCTGGATCATGGCCGAGGCGAGGTTGAAATCCCGCGTCAGGCTCACCAGCACGCAGGCCGCCGCCGCCATGTTCACGAGGAAATAGCCGATGCAGCGGCTGTCGGTGCGCTGGAGCACCAGCAGGCAGTAGTTGCCTACGTAGAGGCAGACGCCGGCCACGCCGACGACCGCGGGCCCCTGAAGGGCCAGAACCTGCAAAGCCGACTCGAACAAACCCATCCGCCCACCCACCGAAACCACATCACCGGGAAACCTTGGTGCGCGGAAGGTGCCCGACGCGCCGCTTCACGGGCGTCAGGGGGCCGTGAGGCCGGCAATCGCGATCCGCTCACGCCCCTATGCGAAGGGCATGAAAAAGCCCGGCGCGCTGGCCGGGCTTTCCGCAGGTTCGGTCTGGCTGGCGCTGCTGCCGGCGTCAGCCCGGCAGCCCGGTGACGCCCAGCGTCTTGGACACCACGTCATGGCCCATCCAGTAGGCGGCGCTGTCGGCCGTCCAGCTTTGGTGCAGCATGATGTGGCCGCAGGCGGTGAAGACGAGCTGGCTCAGGTAGCTCGTCATCAGATCGTCGCTGTCCTTGTGCATGGCGCGCAGTTCGGCGGAGCTGCCGAGCATGATGTCCATCTGCTCCTGGGTGTTGTGCTGCGGCCAGTTCTCGAAGACGCGCATGTACTGCGTCGCCGGATCGGCGTGGTAGGTGTCCAGGATCTCCTGCACGCGGGCCAGCGCGGCCTCGCCGTCGGTCAGCTTGGCTGCGCAGTTGGCCTTGACCGTTGCGGAGAGCGGCGCGCTTTCGGCCTCGTGGTCCAGCGCGTTCAGCAGCCGGTAGAGCGGCAGCTCCACGCCCACGAAGACGCCGGAGGAGTTCGTCAGGATCTCGGGCGCGTTGTAGACGGAGACGTTCACGCCCGTGGCGCGGGCCTCCGCGGCGAGATCCTCGAGCTTCATCTTGGCGAACCCCTGCAGGTAGGGCGCGTAGGTCTGCCATTGGTAGCTGCCGTCGATCAGGCATTCGGTGCCGTGGTAGCCGTAGGCCACGTAGTTCACGCGCCCGCCCTTGGCCTCGATCTCGGCGCGCAGTTCGGCGGAGCCCTCCACGAGGTGCTTCAGGGTGCGCGCGGTGACCTCCTCGAAGGAGATCTCGCAGGCCCGCCCGATCGGGGAGTTCCAGTAGGTCTCGGAGGATTGGAAGCGCGCGCCCGTGCCCTTGAACACCCGGTTGGACACCGACAGCACCCGCTTGGACGCCGGAATGCCGCCCGCCATCGTGTGGGCGAAGAGCACGTTGGCCCCCTCGGGCAGATGCGGCTTGAGCGCCGCCATGAACGCGGCAACGCTGGCCTTGAACCTGGCCTCGCCCTTCTGGCGGGTCTCCTCGATGGCCGCCATGTCGAGGCTGCCGTTCTCCCAATCCTTGCCCAGCGCGTTGAGGCGGTCGGAAAGCGTCAGCCCGTCGGAGCCCTTCTCCTTGTCGAAACCCGCTTCCAGCGGCACGTTGATGATCGGGCCGTGGCCCTTCTCGGCCAGTTCCGCATCGGTCAGCGGGCGCAGGTTGCCTTCTGCGTCCCGGCGCCCGACGGTGCCGTAGAGCACGGTCATCCCCGCCTTCTCCGCGGCGTCGATCAGCCCGTTCACGTAGCCGCGCCCGAAGACCTCGCCGAAAACGACGAGCACATCACCGGCGCCATAGCCTGCGGGGGCCGGAACTTTGCGAATTGGGTTCAGGGGAGTCATTGTCGAAAACCTTCGCTGGTGATCATGTGTTCCATGGTTCCGCAGCGTAAACGCCGCGCGTGTCCGGACGACAACTGCAACGGCGGGCTGCCGCCGTCAAGCGCAGTTGCGCGCCGCGGCGCACAATGTGGCCGATGCGCCCCGCCGCGAAACCGGCGCGCACGGGCGCCGGAAGCGGCGGGCGAGCGCCGCCCGCCGGCTCAACCGAGGCGGTCCTTCAGCATCCCGCCGACCTTCCCGAAATCCATCTGGCCGGTGTATTTGCCCTTCAGCACGCCCATCACCTTGCCCATGTCGCGGATCGACTCGGCGCCGGTTTCGGCGATGGCGGCATCGATGGCGGCGGCGATTTCCGCGTCCGAGAGCTGGCGCGGCAGGAAATCCTCGATCACCGCGATCTCGGCCCGTTCCTTCTCGGCCAGTTCCAGCCTCCCGCCCTCTTCGTAGGCGCGCGCGCTCTCCTGGCGCTGCTTAACCATTTTCCCAAGGATTCCAAGGATGTCGGCATCGGAGACTTCCCCCTCGCCGGTTTCGCCCCGCAGGGCGATGTCCTTGTCCTTGATGGCGGCGTTGATGAGCCGCAACGTGGAGAGCCTGCCGGCATCCTTGGCCTTCATCGCCTCCTTGAGCGCGGCGCTGATCTGTTTTCTCATGTTCATCGGTCTGGCTGTCCCCAAGCGTTCCGAAGTTTCCCCAAAGCCTGAACCTTAGCCCGAAGGCGCCGGCAAGACAATGGCGGCACAGCCTCGCAAGCTATTGTTTTCATTGCATTTTCAAATTTGAGGTTTCGACTTGACCAATGCCCCCGCTGCCCCTAGTTTCCCGACAATTTTGTGCCGAGGAGTCCCGTGATGTCTGCCGCTGCCAGCGCCCTGTTCACCCCCACCAAGCCAACGGCCTGCCTTGCACTGGCCGACGGAACACTGTTCTACGGATACGGCTTCGGGGCGGAGGGCAGCACCCAGGCCGAGCTTTGCTTCAACACGGCGATGACGGGCTACCAGGAGATCATGACCGATCCCTCCTACGCCGGCCAGATCGTCACCTTCACCTTCCCCCACATCGGCAACACCGGCGTGAACCCGGAAGACGACGAAACCACCGATCCGGTGGCCGACGGCATGGTTGTGAAATGGGATCCCACCGAGCCCTCCAACTGGCGCAGCACCGAAGAGCTGGGCGCCTGGCTCGCCAAGCGCGGCCGCATCGGCATCGGCGGCATCGACACCCGCCGCCTGACCCGCGCCATCCGCCAGCAGGGTGCGCCCCACGTGGCGCTGGCCCATGACGCTCAGGGCAATTTCGACATCGAGGCCCTCGTGGCCAAGGCCCGCGCCTTCAAGGGGCTGGAAGGGCTCGATCTCGCCAAGGACGTCACCTGCGCCCAATCCTACAAGTGGGATGAAATGCGGTGGGCCTGGCCCGAGGGCTACAGCCGGCGCAGCGCGCCCGGCCACAAGGTGGTGGCGCTGGACTTCGGCGCCAAGCGCAACATCCTGCGCTGCCTCGCCTCCGCCGGCTGCGACGTGACCGTCCTGCCCGCCACCGCCACCGCCGAGGAGGTGCTGGCGCACGCGCCGGACGGCGTCTTCCTGTCCAATGGCCCGGGCGATCCGGCGGCCACCGGTGAATACGCGGTGCCGATGATCCGCGAGATCCTCGAGAAGACGGATCTGCCCGTCTTCGGCATCTGCCTCGGCCACCAGATGCTCGCGCTCGCGCTCGGTGCGCGCACGATCAAGATGAACCACGGCCACCACGGGGCCAACCACCCGGTGAAGGATCTGGAAACCGGCAAGGTGGAGATCACCTCGATGAACCACGGCTTCACCGTGGACAGCCAGAGCCTGCCCGAAGGCGTGGTGGAAACCCATGTCTCGCTGTTCGACGGCTCCAACTGCGGCATCCGCATCGCCGATCGCCCCGTGTTCTCGGTGCAGTATCACCCCGAGGCCAGCCCCGGCCCGCAGGACAGCTACTACCTGTTCGAGCGCTTCGCCGAGGCCATGAGCGCCCGCGCCGCCGGCTGAGGCGCCGCGCGGCACCCCTCCCCGCTTGCCTGGCATGGGCCCGGAGGGTCAGCGAAGCACTTAAACCGGCGTTAACCTCGCGTCCCTAGACTGGCGGCGCCGCAGCACTTCGGCGGTCCACCCGTTCCAGGAGATGCGATGCCCCGATCTCCCCTGCGCCTCGTGCCGGCTGCAACCGGCACGCCGGAAACCACGCCCCGGCCCGGCAGCGCCACGGCCCGCCCGATGGCGCCGCTCTCGGAGTGTCTCGTCGAATACGGCGGCGTGGATCCGGGCGATCTGGCCCGCGCGCTGGCGCTGCGCCAGCGCGAAGAGGCCGACACCCCAGAAATCCTGCTCGCGAACGGCTGGATCAGCGAAGACGGGCTGATGCTGGCGATGTCCCGCCGCTGGGGCTGCCCGGAGGTCGATCTCGATACCGAGCCGCCCGATCCCGGCCTCGTGCGCCGCCTCGGCGGCTCCTTCTGCCTGAAGAACGGCTGCGTGCCCTGGCGGCGCCTCGGAAACGGCATCGTGCTGGCCACCTCGCGGCCCGAGCAGTTTGCCGCGCTGCGCCGCAGCCTGCCGCCTTCGCTGGGGCCGGTGCACATGGTGCTGGCGCGGCAGGCGGCGGTGCGCCGGGCGGTGGCGCAGGCCATGGGTTCGGCGCTCGTGGCCAGCGCGGAGGCCCGCGTCATGCAGCGCGAAAGCTGCCGCCGCTGGGCGCAGCCCGCGCCCCTGATGCGCTCCGTGCTCGCGGTCTTCCTCACAGCCGCGCTGCTCTACCCCGCCCAGGCGCTCGTGGCGCTGTTCCTGCTGGCCTGCCTCAGCCTCGTCGCGCTCACCGCGCTCAAGATCGCCGCCGCCGTGGCCGCTCCGAAACCGGCGCCCGCGCCGGGGGCGACCGAGGTGCTGGCGGCGCGCGCGGCGCCGCCCCCCAGCATCGCCCGGCTGCCCATCGTCTCGATCCTCGTGCCCCTGTTCAAGGAACGCCGCATCGCCGAGCACCTGCTCGCCCGCCTCGAAGCGCTGGACTACCCGCGCGAGCTGCTCGACGTGATCCTCGTCCTCGAAGAGGACGATTTCACCACCCGCGCCACGCTCTCGCGCATCCAGCTTCCGCCCTGGGTCAGCATCGTGCCGGTGCCGCGCGGCCGCGTGCGCACCAAGCCCCGCGCAATGAACTACGCGCTGGATTTCTGCCGCGGCAGCCTCATCGGCATCTACGACGCCGAGGATGCCCCGGCACCTGGGCAGATCCATGCGGTGGTGAAACGCTTCCACGAACGCGGCCCCGAGGTGGCCTGCCTTCAGGGCATCCTCGATTTCTACAATGCCGAACGCAACTGGCTGGCGCGCTGCTTCACCATCGAATACGCCACCTGGTTCCGGGTGATCCTGCCGGGCCTCTGCCGCCTCGGCCTCGTGATCCCGCTCGGCGGCACGACGCTCTTCTTCCGCCGCGCCGCGCTGGAGGACCTGGGCGGCTGGGACGCCCACAACGTGACGGAAGACGCCGATCTCGGCCTGCGGCTGGCCCGCCACGGCTACCGCGCCGAAACCCTCACCACCGTCACCCGCGAAGAGGCCAACGCCCGCGCCCTGCCCTGGATCAAGCAGCGCTCGCGCTGGATCAAGGGCTATGCCGTCACCTATGCCGTGCACATGCGCAACCCGGCGGCGCTGCTGCGCGATCTCGGCCCCTGGCGTTTTCTCGGGGTGCAGGTGCTCTTTGCCGGGTCGCTGATGCAGGTCTGGCTGGCGCCCCTGCTCTGGAGCTGCTGGCTGATGTTCTTCGGCCTGCCGCACCCGGTGTCATCGCTGCTGCCGCCGGCGCTGATCTGGGCCGCCGTCGGCCTGTTTCTCGCCGCCGAGGTGAGCAACATCACCATCGGTGCGGTGGCGGTATTGCGCCGGGGCGCGGGCTGGCTGGTGAAATGGGTGCCGACGCTGCACTTCTACCATCCGCTGGGCACCTTCGCCGCCTACAAGGCCGCCTTCGAGCTGATCCGCGATCCCTTCTACTGGGACAAGACCGACCACGGCGATCATGGCGGGGCCGCTAGCCCAGAAGCTCCTTCTTCGCGTCCTGCTTGAGGCGCGTCTCGAAGGCCTGCGACAGGTGGCGGCGCAGGGCGGCATAGGCGGCATCACCATCGCCGGCCGCGATCGCCTCCACGATGGCGCCATGCTCCGCCAGCGCGGTTTCGCCGCGCCCTTCGGCCGCCAGCGAGGTGGTGGCCATGAGCGCCATGGTGCGGTGCACGAGATCCAGCTGCTGGACGAGGTAGCGGTTGTGGCTGGCCAGGTGGATCTGCTTGTGGAAACGCCGGTTCGCCCGTGAAAGCGCCTCCGGATCATCCATGAAGGCCTGATCCTCGATCACCATGTCGCGCAGCACCTTCACCTCCTCCGGCGTGGCGTGGCGCGCGGCCAGCCGCGCCGCCAGCCCCTCCAGCTCGCTGCGCACGGCATAGAGCTCGGCCATCTGGTTGTGATCCAGCGAGGCGACGATCAGCGAGCGGCCGTCCCGCGTGAGCAGGGATTGCGTTTCCAGCCGCTGCAAAGCCTCCCGGATCGGCGTGCGCGACACGCCGAAGCGATCGGCCAGTTCGCTTTCCACCAACCGGTCGCCGGGCTTGTAGATGCCCACGTCGATGGCTTCGAGGATCAGCGCGTAGGCATCCTTGTTCTGCGGTTTCGTCTCGGCCATGGCTCTCGAAAAATCCCCTGTTTGCGCCACCCTAGGGCGGGATGCCGCAGAGGATCAAGACGTGGCTCCGATTGAACCCCGCCCCGCGGCGTTTTACCATGGCGCCATGATTTCCGCTTCCTTCTCCCACGTCCGCCACTGGGTGTTCGATCTCGACAACACGCTCTATCCGCCACAGGCGCGGCTGTTCGACCAGATCGAAACCCGGATGACAGCCTACGTCATGGATGCGCTCGGCGTGCCGCGCGCCGAGGCCGACCGTCTGCGCCGCCGCTACTGGGCCCTGCACGGCACCACTCTGGCGGGGCTGATGGCCGAACACGGGGTCGATCCCGTGCCCTACCTCGAGGACGTCCACGACATCAGCCTCGACCACCTCGAACCCGATCCGCGCCTCGCCGCCCTGATCCGCGGCCTGCCGGGGCGCAAGATCGTCTACACCAACGGCAGCGCGCCCTACGCCGAACGCGTCGTCGCCGCCCGCGGGCTTTCGGGAGTCTTCGATGCGATCTACGGCGTGGAGCACGCCGGCTACCGCCCCAAGCCCGAAACCGGCGCCTTCGAGGCCGTCTTCGCCCGCGACGGCGTGCAGACGGAGGCCGCGGCCATGTTCGAAGACGATTCCCGCAACCTCCAGGCCCCCCACGCCATGGGGATGCGCACCGTCCACGTGGCGCCGGAGCCCGAACCGGCCGCGCATATCCATCACCACACCGCCGACCTGGCCGACTTTCTGTCGCAGGTCGCCGGGGGCGAAACGCGCTAGAAGACGCCTATATCCATGGTGAACACACAAGCGCACAGGACATATCATGACGAGTATCGCCGCACGCCGCCCCTTCTGGCAGCGCCTGGTCTTTGCCCTTCCCGTCTTCGGCTGGATTCTGAAGGATTACCACGAGGGGCAGGATGCCAACATCTGGTATCACATCATCACGGTGGTCAGCCTCTGGCTGATTTCCGGCCTCACCTTCGGCATCGTGGGGATCGCCATCCCGGCCGTGATGGCCGTGCCGGTGATGTTCCTCGTTTTGGTGCTGATCAGCCGCGGCTGATGCGCCGCGCGCCCGCAGGGAGCCTTCGATGAGCCGCATCGACACCGACATCCTGGTCTCCGGCGGCGGCGTCGCCGGGCTCACCGCCGCGGCCGCCTTCGGCAGCGCGGGCTTCTCGGTGATCTGCGTCGATCCGCAGCCGCCCGTGACCGAGGCCGACGCCCCGGGAACGGACCTGCGCACCACGGCCTTCCTGCAACCCTCGCGCGCCTTCCTCGAAGATGCCGGCCTCTGGGAGCGGCTCGCCCCCCATGCCGCGCCGCTGCAGGTGATGCGGATCGTGGATGCCGGCGGCAAGGTGCCGGAGCCGCGCGTGGTGAAGGATTTCGACGCCTCCGACATCTCGGACGCGCCTTTCGGCTGGAACCTGCCGAACTGGCTGCTGCGGCGGGAGATGGTGGCGCGTCTGGGCGAGCTGCCCAACGTCACCTTCCGGCCCGGCGTCTCCACCGTGGGCGTGCTCACCCGCAGCAGCGCCGCCCACGTGCGCCTGAGCGACGGAACCCGCGTGGCCGCGCGGCTGCTGATCGCCGCGGACGGGCGCCACTCCCCAACCCGCGAGGCGCTCGGCATCCCGGTGCGCACCCTGCGCTACGGCCAGAAGGCGCTGGCCTTCTCGGTGACCCACCCGATCCCGCACGGCAATGTCTCCACCGAGATCCACCGCTCCGGCGGCCCCTTCACGCTGGTGCCGCTGCCCGATCTCGAGGGCACGCCCCGCTCCGCCGTCGTCTGGATGGAGCGCGGCCCCGAGGCGCTGCGCCTGAAATCGCTGCCCGTCGCGGATTTCGAGGCCGAGATGAACATCCGGTCCTGCGGACTGTTCGGCCCGCTCACCCTCGTCACCGAGCGCTCGATCTGGCCGATGATCAGCCAGATCGCCGAGCGTTTCGACGCCGAGCGCACGGCGCTGGTGGCCGAGGCCGCCCACGCCGTGCCGCCGATCGGCGCCCAGGGGTTGAACATGAGTCTCGGCGATCTGCGGGTGCTGCTCGATCTCGCCCGCGCCGACCCTGGCGCGCTCGGCGATGCCGCGATGCTGTCGCGCTACAACCGCCTCCGCCATCCGGAGGTGAAGCTGCGCGTCACTGGGATCGATGCGCTCAACCGCGCCTCGATGATGGGGGCGCAGGGCCTGCGCGATCTGCGCGCCGGCCTGCTGAACACGCTCTATTCCGTGGCCCCCGTGCGCAAGACGCTCATGCGCGCCGGCATGGGGATGGCCGCCCGGCGCTAGGGGGCTCCGCCCCCGCCGCCTGCGGCGCCTCCCCCGGGATATTTTCGGAACAAAGTGGGGCCCCGTCTTTTGGCCGTGCGTTTCGCGAGCGCCGCCACCCGGATCAGCCGATGGCTTTCGCCAAGGCCTTTTCCAGACGCGCCACGCTGGCGTCCACGTCGTAGAGCTTGTCGAGCCCGAAGAGGCCGAGGCGGAAGCTCTTGTAGTCGGGGCCTTCATCGCATTGCAGCGGCACGCCGGCCGCGATCTGCAGCCCCTGCGCCGCGAAGGCGCGGCCCGACTGCACGTCGGGATCCTCGGTGAAGCTGACCACGACCCCCGGCGCCTCGAAGCCTTCCGCCGCCACCGAACGGATGCCGTGGCGTTTGAGCAGCTCCCGCACCCTGCGGCCCTGCTCCCATTGCGCCTCGCGCAGCTTCTCGAAGCCGTATTTTCGGGTTTCCAGCATCGTGTCGCGGAAGGCCCTCAGGGCATCGGTGGGCATGGTGGCGTGATAGGCGTGGCCCCCGGCCTCGTAGGCCTCCATGATCGCGAGCCATTTGCCGAGATCCACGGCGAAGGAGGTGCTTTGCGCCGCCTTGGCCCGGGCCGTGGCGGTTTCATTCATCATCACGAGCCCGGCACAGGGCGAGGCGGACCAGCCTTTCTGGGGCGCGGAGATCAGCACGTCCACGCCGGTCTTGCGCATGTCCACCCAGGCGCAGCCCGAGGCGATGCAGTCGAGCACGAAGATCGCCCCCACCGCATGGGCGGCCTCGGCCACCTCCTTGAGGTAGTCATCCGGCAGGATCATGCCCGAGGAGGTTTCCACGTGCGGGGCGAAGACGACCTCGGGGCGGAATTCGCGGATCTTCGCCACCACCTCTTCGAGGGGGGCGGGCGCGAAGGGCGACTGCGGATCGTTGCCCACGCGGCGCGCCTTCATCACCACCTCTTCGGACGGGATGCCCCCGGCCTCGAAGATCTGCGTCCAGCGGTAGGAGAACCAGCCGTTGCGGACCACCAGCACGCGTCTGCCGGTGGCGAACTGGCGGGCGACGGCCTCCATCGCGTAGGTGCCGCCACCGGGCACCAGCGCCACGGCGTCGGCGGCGTAGACCTCCTTCAGCATGGCGGAGATGTCGCGCATCACCGATTGGAAGGTGGCCGACATGTGGTTGAGCGAGCGGTCGGTGAAGACGACGGAGAATTCCAGCAGGCCGTCGGGATCGACGCTATCGAGCAGGGCGGACATGGGCATTTCCTTGCAGTGACTGATTTGCCGCCAATGTCGCCCCTGGGCGCGGAAAGCACAAGCGCGGCCCGGGCCCTTTCCGACCTAGCCGATCGGGCCGGGGCGGCGCTCTTCGCTCAGCAGCACGTTGGCCTCCACGTTGCCGACGCCGGGCAGCGTCATGATCCGGCGGCGCAGCACGCGCTCGAAATCCGCCAGATCGCGGGCCACCACCCGCAGGCGATAATCGTAGAGGCCCAGCACGTGCTCCACCGTCTGCACCTCGGGGATGGCGCTGATGGCGCGCTCGAAATCCTCGAGACTCACGCGGCCCTTTGTGGCCAGCTTCACCCCGAGGAAGACGGTCACGCCGAAGCCCAGCGCCTCCTTGTTGAGCACGAGCCGGCGCCCGGCGATCACCCCGGCGTCCTGCATCCGGCGGATCCTGCGCCAGGCGGCGGGCTGCGACAGGCCGAAGCGGCGGCCCAGCGCGCCGGCGCTCTGGGTCGCATCCTCGCTGAGCGCGCGCAGCAGCTTGCGGTCGGTTTCGTCCAGATCGATCACAGCGGCAGCGTCTCGGCGGATTTGATGGTGGCCACATGCATCAGCGCCTCGATGTCGGCGATGTGGGGCAAGGTGAGGATGCGGCTGCGGTAGACCTGCTGGTAATGGCCGATGTCGCGCGCCAGCACCGAGAGCCGCACGTCCACGCGGCCGAGAAACGTCTGGATTTCATAGACTTCCGGCACCTCGCGCGCCGCATCGATGAAATCGTCGAAGGCGCGCGGCTCGGTTTTGTCGAGCGTCACCCGCAGCGAGACATCCACCGTGTAGCCGAGCGCACGCCAGTCGATCACCGCCTGCTGGGCTTCGATCACGCCGGCCTCGGTGAGCTTCTCGATCCGGCGCCAGCAGGTGGCCGCGGTGACGCCGGCGCGCTCGGCCAGTTCGGCCATGGAGAGATCGGGCTCGGCCTGCAGGTGGCGCAGGAGGCGGCGGTCGGTGTCGTCAAGCATGAAAATTTCGCCGTTCAGAATTATTATGCATGGATTTTTTCATAACCCACGAAAAACTTCAATCACAGCAAGTGCGTTTTGCGCAGCAGCCCCTATGCTCGCCTTCAGAACAAATCTGCAAGCAAGGAGCGCCGACATGCGCGTGTATTACGATCGCGATTGCGACATCAACCTGATCAAGGACAAGAAAGTGGCCATCCTGGGCTACGGCTCCCAAGGCCACGCCCACGCGCTGAACCTGCGCGATTCCGGCGCCAAGAACCTCGTCGTGGCGCTGCGCGAAGGCTCCCCTTCCGCCAAGAAGGCCGAGGCCGAGGGCCTGACCGTGATGGGCATCGCCGAGGCCGCCGCATGGTGCGACCTGATCATGTTCACCATGCCCGATGAACTTCAGGCCGAGACCTACAAGAAATACGTCCACGACAACCTGAAGCCCGGCTCCGCCATCGCCTTCGCCCACGGCCTGAACGTGCACTTCGGCCTGATCGAGCCGAAGGAAGGCGTGGACGTGATCATGATGGCGCCGAAAGGCCCGGGCCACACCGTGCGCGGCGAATACGTGAAAGGCGGCGGCGTGCCCTGCCTCGTGGCCGTCCACAACGACGCCTCCGGCAAAGCGCTGGAAATCGGCCTCTCCTACTGCTCCGCCATCGGCGGCGGCCGCTCCGGCATCATCGAAACCAACTTCCGTGAAGAGTGCGAAACCGATCTCTTCGGCGAGCAGGCCGTGCTCTGCGGCGGCCTCGTGGAGCTGATCCGCTGCGGCTTCGAGACCCTGGTCGAAGCCGGCTACGCCCCGGAAATGGCCTACTTCGAGTGCCTGCACGAGGTGAAGCTGATCGTGGACCTGATCTACGAAGGCGGCATCGCCAACATGGATTACTCCATCTCCAACACCGCCGAATACGGCCAATACGTCACCGGCCCGCGCATCCTGCCCTACGAGCAGACGAAGAAAGCCATGAAGGAAGTCCTCACCGACATCCAGCAGGGCAAGTTCGTGCGCGACTTCATGCTGGAGAACGCCGTGGGCCAGCCCACGATCAAGGCCGCCCGCCGCGCCAACGACGAGCACCAGATCGAAGCCACCGGCGAGAAGCTGCGCGCGATGATGCCCTGGATTTCCGCCGGCAAGATGGTGGACAAGGCCAAGAACTGATCGCCGCGCGATCCGGTTTTCGGGAAGGGGCCGCCAGCAGGCGGCCCTTTCTCTTTTCGCAAGGGGGCATTTGCCGTGGCGCCTTCCTGCACCTCTGCCTAGAAAGGCCCCATGAGCACGCGCCCCACCCCTTTGAACTGGCTCTCCATCGCCACCCTCGGCTTCGTCTGGGGCGGGACCTTCATGGTGATCGAGATCGCCATCGAGGGCTTCACCCCGCTTCAGGTGGCCGCCGGGCGCAGCCTCCTGGGCGCGCTCACCCTGCTTGCCGTCTGCGCCGCCACCGGCCGCAGCCTGCCGCGCCTGTCGGATCCGCGCGGCGGCACGATCTGGCTCTGCGCCATCGCCATGGGGCTGCTGTCCACGGCGGTGCCGTTCTTTCTCATCAGCTGGGCGCAGACCCGCGTGAGCTCGGCCTTCGCCGGGGTGTCGATGGCCATGATCCCCCTCGTGGTGCTGCCGCTGGCCCATGCCTTCGTGCCCGGCGAACGGCTGACCCGGCGCAGGCTGGCCGGCTTCGGGCTGGGCTTCGCCGGCACCGCGCTGCTGGTGGGGGGCGGCGCTTTCGCCAGCACCGGCGCGGGCGGGGAGCTCTGGGGCCGGCTGGCCTGCCTGCTGGCGGTGGTCTCGCTGGCCTCCGGCGCCATCATCACCCGGCTCTGCCCGCCCACGCGGGTGTTGCCGCTGGCCGCCGCCTCGCTGCTTGTCTCGGCCCTGCTGATGGTGCCCGTCGCCCTGCTGATCGACGGCTGGCCCGGCCCTTCGGGGGCGGCCCCGCTCGCGGCGCTCACCTTCCTCGGGATCGTGCCCACCGCCCTGATGATCTGGCTGCGCACCACGGTGATCCGCTCCGCCGGGCCCAGCTTCATGACGCTGACGAACTACCAGGTGCCGGTGTGGTCCATCCTCTTCGGCGCGCTGGTGCTGGACGAGCCGATCCCGGTGCAGCTTCCGGCGGCGCTGGCGCTGATCCTCGCCGGGCTCGCCGTCAGCCAGTGGCGCCCGCGGGCACCTGCGGCATAGGCGCGGCGCACAGCGGGGCTGCGTGGCCGCACAGGGTCACGATCTGTTACATCATAACAGGTGCCCCATATTGGCGGGATGACCCAATACAGCATTCACACGCGCAGCGGGTTGCCGGACGAGTGGCAACTGCTGCTTCGGGCCCATCCACGCGATAGCTGGCCGGATCACCCGAACTTCGCCCGCTCCATCCGCAACTGGATGGGCGCCCACCAGATGTTCCGCGATCTCGGCGCCCTGACCGAGGACGACACCCGCAGCGTTGCTGCCGGAGAGATGGAGCTTGCGCGCTTCGCGGGCCGGCTGTCGCATTTCGGCGGACTGCTGGTGGCGAACCTGCACGGCCACCACGGCTGGGAGGACCGCAGCTTCTTCCCCGAACTGAGCCCGGCGGATCCGCGCTTCGACGCCGGGCTTGAGACTCTGGAGAGCGATCACCTCGTGCTCGACGAAACGCTGGAGCGCTTCACCCGCCGCGCCAACCGCGTGGTGCAGCTGGCGCAGCTGGACGAGGCCCAATCCCTCGAAGAGGCCCGCCACCTGCAGGACGACGCCGCCGCGATCACCCGCTTTCTCGCCCGCCATCTTGCGGACGAAGAGGATCTCGTGGTGCCGATCCTGCTGCACCACGGGTTGCGCAGCTGAAGCTGGGGCACGGCTGCTTCGGCCGTGCCCTAGCCCTCCTCGCCGTCCTTGCGGCGCAGGATGTCTTCCACCGGGTGCAGCTTGCGGAACGGCTTGAGGTGCTTGGGTTCGTTGATCCAGCTTGCCACACCCCCGAGGATGATGGCGCCGTAGTAGAGCGAGAGCATCAGCTGCCCCATCACCATGCTCTGCACCAGCCAGTGCCCGTTGCGCGGGGAGATGTCGCCGTAGCCCAGCGTGGTGGCCGTGACGATGCTGAAATAGACCGCTTCGAAGTAGGAGAGCGAGAACTCCTTGCCGAACTCCAGGTTCACCACGAAGCCGTCCTTGTAGCAGAAGTAGAACACGCCGAAGCAGAGGATGAACTGGAGGTAGCCGAAGATCATCTCGAAGGTGGAGCGGAAGGCGCTCGCCGAGAAGCGCGAGATGAAGACGACCGATGAATTGGAGACGAGGATGTCGATCAGGATGGCGAAAGCCACAAGCGCCGGCACCACGCGCACCCAGTTGGGAAAGGAACTCGCGTAGGCGTAGTGCACCAGCGCCGCGCAGAGCAGGATCGCGAGCGTGCGCAGCATGTTGTAGAGCCCGACGCGGCCGTTGAAGCGAAAGCCGAACCAGTTGCGGCGCAGGGGGCTGTATTCGCTTTCGTAGCGGTAGAACCAGCTTTCGAGAATGGCCCAGAACTCGCCCGAGTTGGGCTTGATCACCCGGCAGACATGCGTCTTCTCCTCGGGCTTTTGGTTCGGGCAGCGCACGAAATCACCGAGCAGGCCCCGCGACCGGACTTCTCCGAATGTCTCGCGGCAGCGGCCGCAGTAGATCACGGGCTCCGCGTGGAGCACCCCGAAACTGTTGTCTTCGTCGGCCATTGCCCCTCCCCGGAACCGATGCCTCTGCCGGGAAGTCTACCGCAAGATCGAGGGCTGCAAAGCCCCGCCCGGTGGATTCGGGCGGGGCTGTGGGCCTAGCGCAGCACGTGCACCGCGCATTTGGCATGGCGCACCACCCGCGCGGCGGTGGAGCCGAGGAAGTAGTCCTGCAGGCCCGGACGGTGCGAGGCGATCACGATGCAGTCCACGTCGTGGTTCTCGGCGTAGTCCTCGATCTCGCGCGCGGGGTGGCCGATGGCGATCTTGGCCTCGGCATTCTCCAGCGCGGCCACATCCTTTTCGAGATCGGCCAGGACGGCGGCGCGGTTCTTCTCCTGCTGGCTGGCTGGGATGTATTGCGCCACGTAGCTGGGCACGGGTTCCATCACCGTCAGCAGCGTGATCAGCCCGCCCTCTTCGAGCAGCCGCTTCGCGATGGCGATCGAGGCATTGGCGCTGTCCGGGTGATCCGGGGCGATCGGCACGAGGATATGCTTGTACATGACATTTCTCCTTTTTTCCGTAGTCTAGCGCGGCCGGCCGGCACCACCTTGATTCAAATCAGAGAACGGCATCAGTCAGGAGCCCCGATGGCAGAGCGCAAGGACAGCCCGATCCGCCCCACCGACGACGACGCCCGCGCGCTCGCCCGGCAATTGCTCGACGGCGCCCGCTTCGCCGCCCTCGCGGTGATCGAGCCCGAAACCGCGATGCCGATGGCCACGCGCATCGCCCTCGCCACCACGCCCGAAGGCGCGCCGCTGACGCTGGTTTCCACGCTCTCGGGCCACACCGCCGCCCTTGCGGCAAACCCGGCGGCCTCGCTTCTGGTGGGCGAGCCCGGCACCAAGGGCGATCCGCTCACCCATCCGCGCCTGACGCTGCAATGCGAAGCGCGGTTTCTCGAAGGGCCGGCGGCCAGCCATGAAGAAATGCGCCGGCATTACCTGCAGGCGCATCCCAAGGCGAAACTCTACATCGATTTCGCCGATTTCCGCTTCGTGGCCTTCCGCGTGCTGCGCGGCTACCTCAATGGAGGCTTCGGCAAGGCCTTCAACCTCACCCCGGCCGATCTCGGCCTCTGAGCCTCACGACGGCTCGTCCATGCGCGCCGTCACCCAGACGGCCCCGTCGCAGGCCTGCTGCCAGCGCAGGTTCACCTGGCTCCTGTCCGCCCCCTGCCCGACCTGGGCGTAGGGCACCGAATAGAGCGTGCTGCTGCCCGCCTTGATCGCCCCGTCCGCCATCACCGAATCCACGCCCCGGCTCTCGCCCCCGAACGGCAGGTGGCCCTCCGTCGACACCACCCAGGTGCTGGCATCGCTGTTCTGGGTGTGGCGCACCGTCACCGGGTTGATGGAACGGGTGTTCACGTTGTTGAAGGTGTTGCCGGCGAAGGTCACGTTGCGCGCCTTGGTCATGTCCAGCGAAGCGTAGGTTTCATCCACGCCCTCCACCCGTTCGATGGAGCCGTTGATCGCGCGGAACGTGTTGCCCGAGACGTTGAGCCCGTTGATGAAATGCCCCTGCCCGTAGGGCGTGATGACGATCCAGTTGAACCAACTCGCCACGTCGTTCACCGTGAAGATGTTGCCGGTGAAGGTGATCCCCCCGAAGGAGAACTGGCTGCTGAAATCCGGCGTCGCGTCATGCTCGTTGGTCAGTTCGACGAAATTGTTGTCGATGTAGTTGCCGGTGATCAGCGTCTTCAGGCTGAGCGCGGTGAACACCAGCCCGGCCCGGCGCACCCCCGTGGTTTCGTTGTCGCCGTGAAACCAGTGGTTGCCCACGAACATGTGCCCCGTGCCGCCCAGAACGCCGAAATGGGCGAAGCGCACAACGCGGTTGTCGCGGATCTTCAGATCGTTGGCATTGGCATTGAAGGCGATCGTGGTGCGATCCTGCACCCGGATGTCCTGCTCGTTGGAGAGGAACTGGCAGCGGTCGATCGTCATGCCCTGACAGCCGCCGCCGATGGAGGTGATCCCCCGATCCTTGGGCTTGGTGATGAAACAGTCGCGCAGGGTGAAGATCAGCCCCTCCGGCGCGAGCATGATGGCGCTCGCATCGCCGGAGCACTGGAACTCGATGTCATCCAGAACGAATTTCTCCAGCTTCGAAAAGCCCGAGAAATCCAGCACGTATTTGAAGCGCCGGAAGGTGAAGACCTGCGTCCCGGCGGCATCGAACAGCTCCTGGCTCAGGGTGACGGTGCCGGCGCCCACGTTCACGCTCGTGACATAGACCTCGCGCCCCACCCCGGCGCCCGTCACCAGCGAGCCGACCGGGATGTTGGCCACGTTGACCACGCCGGTCAGCTTCTTGGGCTGGCCGGTGGAATAGGTCGCCTGGCTCGTGACCACCGTGTCGTCCCAGTTGCTCGACGCCTGCACGTTGAACTGCCCGTTGCGCACCACCCGCCGGGTGGCGAAACTGTCGATCCCGGCCACCGCCGCCACGTCGATGGGGGCGTCGATCTCGATCCGGCGCCCGCCCAGATCGAGGGAATCGTGGTTGGAATACTGAAACAGCGCCTGAAGCGCCTTCTTCAGGGCCGCAAGCTCGTTGCCGAAGGCGTCCACGTAGGTCGGCAGATCGTAGTTCTTGATCAGGATAAGGCGCTTGTCGTCGGGCATCACCAGCGTGCCCTCGAAGCGCACCGGGTTGTCCAGCGTCAGGTGGCCGTTGATCGCAAAGGTGCCGGCGGGCACAAGCACGGTGCGCCCGTTCGCGGCGCTATCGGCGGCCTCGAAGGCGGCCGTGTCGTCGGTGATGCCGTCCCCCACCGCGCCGTAGTCGCGCACGTCCACCACCGAAACGATGTCGCGCAGGAAGTAGCGCGTCACGTCCTCGATGCGGATGTCCTCGATGCGCAGCACGCCGCCCGTGGCGCCGGTGAGATCCAGCCCGAAATGGCCGTAGACGGGCACGCGCCCCCAGGGCATGTCCACGCCGCTCCGGCTGCCGGAGCCCACGATGGCGCGCACGGTGACGACCTCGCCGTAGGAGCTCAGCACCGTCGTGGGTCCGGTTTCCACCAGCCCCGGCACATGCGCCTCGCCCGCATCGCCGGCCCAGCCCGCGATCCGCACGCCCGGCAGGTTGCCCGACACCGCCTTCACCCGCACCGTGATCTCGAGGTAGCAGCCCGGTTGCAGGGGCACCTGCCCCATGTAGCGCAGCTTCTGGGTGGCTTCCGTCTTGAGCAGTTCGAGGCAATCGCCGAAATCGGCGTCCGAATAGGCAATCGCCGCATCGGCGGCGCCGTCGTAGGTCTGCGAGCCCGGTGTCCCGTCCCCCCGCGACCAGACGTCCAGACCGGCCGAGAATGCGGGCGGCGTGAAGACCAGCCCTTCCGTGATTGCCTTGTTCATGCGGTACCCCCTTGATCAACCCGGCGCGGATGTCCGGACAGCCAAAAGGGCTACAGGGAGCGGGCTAAAGGGGGTTTAAGCCACCGCGCGGTGGGGTGTGCCGGCGGAGCGCCTCAGGCGCCTGCGCCGGGCGGTTGCAGGAAGCGCACGCCGTTGATGCGCCACTCTCCGCCCTGCCGGATCATCATGTATTCGAGGAAATGCACCGCGCCGCCCTGATCCCGGATCATCACCACCTGGTAGCGCGCCGCCCCCGCCTCGCGCTGGTCGAGAAAACGCACGTCATCGGGCCGCCAGACCATGGGATAGCCGCCGCGCACCATCTCCCCGAAGCGCTCGGGGGTTCCGAACATGCCTTGGATCATGGGCGATGCGAAGCCGAAGGCCGTCGTCACGTCATCGGCGAGAAAGGCGTCGATCTGGGAGCGGATCACGTCAGAAACGCTCTGGGACTGGGCCTGCGCCTTGGAAACGATTGTCAGGGTCATGAGGCCCACGAGGGCCAAGGTGTAGATGAAACCGCGCATGGGGGCCTCCTTTCCTTGCTCCTACAAGGATAGAAAGCGCGCCGCGCGGGTCAAATCGACGGCGCGTGCCGGGCTCAGGCCGAGGCTTTCTCCTCGAGCGTCAGCCACTCTTCCTCGCAGGCCGCCAGCGCCTGCTGACGCTCCACCAGCGCCTCGCTTGCCTTTGCGAATTTCGCCGGCTCCCGGCTGAACAGTTCCGGATCGGAAAGAAACTCGGTCAGCTTGGCGATCTCGGCCTCAAGCCGCTCGATCTCCGCCGGCAGGGCGTCGAGCCGCTTCTTCTCGGTGAAGGAAAGCCCCTCGGCCGCCGGGGCGGATGCTTTCGGGGCGGCAACGGAAGCCTTGGGCGATTTTTCCTGCTGCGCCGGAGGCTTGCCCGCGCCGGAGCCCGGCGCCGGCTTCTGCGCGCTCTCGGCCCGTTGGGCCTGGTAGTCCGTCCAGCCCCCGGCATAGACGGTGGCCCGCCCGTCGCCTTCCATGGCCACGGTGGTGGCGGCCACGCGATCGATGAAATCCCGGTCGTGGCTGACAAGGAGCACCGTGCCGTCGTAGTCGCCCAGAAGATCCTGGAGCAGGTCGAGCGTCTCCACGTCCAGATCGTTGGTCGGCTCGTCGAGCACCAGCAGGTTGCTTTCACGCGCCATGATCTTGGCCAGCAGCAGCCGCGCCTTTTCCCCGCCCGAGAGCGCCCGCACCGGGGCGCGGGCCTGGCTCTCGTCGAAGAGGAACTCCTTCAGGTAGCCCACCACGTGCTTGGGCGTGCCCCGGACCATCACCTGGTCGGAGCGCCCCGAAACCCCCAGCAGCGGATCGCCGGCGAGGTTCTCCCACAGGCTTTTCTCCGGGTCGAGGCGGGCGCGATTCTGATCGAACACCGCCATTTCGATCTTGGTGCCCAGTGTCACCGTGCCCGCGTCCGGCGCCTCCTGCCCGATGAGCATCTTCAGAAGCGTCGTCTTGCCCACGCCGTTCGGCCCCACGAAGGCCACGCGGTCTCCGCGCTGCACCTTCAGATCGAAGCCGCTGACGATCACCTTGTCGCCGAAGCGTTTTTCCAGCCCGACGGCCTCGATCACCTTATTGCCGGACTGCGGCGCGGCTTCCAGTTCCATCGCCGCGGTGCCCTTGCGCCGGATCTGCGCCGCGCGCTCGGCCTTCATGGCGTGCAGGGCCCGCAGCCGGCCCTGGTTGCGCTTGCGCCGGGCCGAAATGCCCTCCACCGCCCAGCGAGCCTCGGCCTTGATCTTGCGGTTGAGCTTGTGGCGCGCTTCGTCTTCCTCTTCCCAGGTCTTGTCGCGCCAGGCCTCGAAGGCGGCGAACCCCTTGTCCTGCCGCCGCACCTGCCCGCGATCGACCCAGAGCGTGGCCCGCGTGAGCGCGTTCAGGAAGGCGCGGTCGTGGCTGATCAGCACGAAGGCCTTGCGCGTCTCCGCCAGCTCGCGCTCAAGCCACTGGATCGCCTCGATGTCAAGGTGGTTGGTCGGCTCGTCCAGCAGCATCAGGTCGGGATCCTCGGCCAGCAGCTTGGCCAGCGCCGCGCGCCGCCGCTCGCCCCCGGAGGCGGAGGCCACCGGCGTATCGGGCGAGAACTTGAGCCCCTCGGCCACGACATCCACCCGGTAGGCTTCGGAAGGCTCCAGCCCGCTCGCGGCGAAGGCCCCGAGGGTCTCGAAGCCGCTCAGATCCGGATCCTGCTCCATGTAGCCCACGGAGGTGCCCGGCGGCACCACGCGGCTGCCGCTGTCCGGCTCCACCAGCGCCGCCATCACCTTCATCAGGGTGGATTTGCCGGAGCCGTTGCGGCCCACCAGCGCCACCCTGTCGCCGGGTTGGACAACCAGCGAAAGATCGGAAAAGACGGGATCGCCCCCGAAGGTCAGGGAGATGTCGGAAAGCTGGAGAAGCGGTGCACGTGCCATGGCGCGCAGCTAACCGCCGCCACCGTCAACGTCAAGGGAGCGCTGGCACGCCCTTGGTTGACGCCAGGTTAACGAGATTTGTGCGACACCGGGTTTCGTGGTATGATCTGTGCAATTTCCAAGACAGAACCACCCGGCACGCCTCCATGCAAGCCGCTCTGCCCGCGCCCATGTTTTAGCGGGCCCTTCATTTTGCGACCATCGACTTTGACACGAAAGGAACAGCCAATGACCGTTTTCAGGAAATCCGCCCTCGCGCTTGCGATCGCCCTGGCCCCGGTGGCCGCCCAGGCGCAGTTCGTCGGCATGGGCGCCACGCTCAGCGCCACCGCGCAGATTTCGCCCTCGCTGGAGAAAAGCTGCTTCGACAACCCGCCCTGCCCCGGCCAGCAGGTGGACACCACCCGCGCCGACACTGCCGTGCTGATCCAGCCTGCGACGCCTGACAAGAAGTAGGCCGGGCGTCCTGCGCGCCGGTATCCAGCGTGTTTCCGGCGCGTCGGCCCTTCGGCAATCGCCTTTGCCCATTGCCCCTGCCCCACGAAATCTGCTCTAATGGAGGGAACAAACAACAACCCGTAGAGCAGCCATGAACATGCCCGGTGACGATCTCCTGTCCGGTTCCGACTCCAGCCAAACCTATGATGCCTCCTCCATCGAGGTGCTCGAAGGGCTTGAGCCGGTGCGCAAGCGGCCCGGCATGTATATCGGCGGCACCGACGAGCGCGCGCTGCACCACATGGTGGCCGAGATCCTCGACAACTCGATGGACGAGGCCGTGGCCGGCCACGCCAACCGCATCGAGGTGGAACTGCACGCCGATTACTCGCTCACGGTGCGCGACAACGGCCGCGGCATCCCCACCGATCCGCACCCGAAATTCCCCGACAAGAGCGCGCTGGAGGTGATCCTCTGCACGCTGCACGCCGGCGGCAAGTTCTCCGGCAAGGCCTACCAGACCTCCGGCGGCCTGCACGGCGTGGGCGCCTCGGTGGTGAACGCGCTTTCGGATTCGATGGTGGTGCAGGTGGCGCGCAACAAGGAGCTGGTGGAGCAGCGGTTCTCGCGCGGCGTGCCCCTGGGCCCGGTGCAGAAGATCGGCGCCGCCCCCAACCGCCGCGGCACCTCGGTGACGTTCCACGCCGATGAGCAGATCTTCGGCCACCACCGTTTCAAACCCGCCCGGCTGTTCAAGTCCATCCGCTCCAAGGCCTATCTCTTCTCCGGCGTGGAGATTCGCTGGAAGAGCGCCATCGACGACGGCGAAACCCCGACCGAAGCCACCTTCCACTTCCCCGGCGGCCTGTCGGACTACCTGAAGGAAACGCTCGGCAGCGCCTCGACCTATGCCGATGCGCCCTTCGCGGGCACCGTGGATTTCCAGGAGCGTTTCAACACGCCCGGCAAGGTCGAATGGGCGATCAACTGGACGCCCAGCCGAGACGGCTTCATCCAATCCTACTGCAACACCGTGCCCACGCCCGAGGGCGGCACCCACGTGGCCGGCTTCTGGGCGGCGATCCTGAAGGGGATCAAGGCCTATGGCGAGTTGGTGAACAACAAGAAGGCCGCGCAGATCACGCGCGACGATCTCATCACCGGCGGCTGCGCGCTCGTCTCCTGCTTCATCAGCGAGCCGGAGTTCGTGGGCCAGACGAAGGACCGCCTCGCCACCGTCGAAGCGCAGAAGCTCGTGGAAGGCGCAGTGCGCGACCATTTCGACAACTGGCTGGCGGCGGATACGAAATCCGCCGGCGCCATCCTCGATTTCCTGGTCCTGCGCGCCGAGGAACGGCTGCGCCGCAAGCAGGAGAAGGAGACCCAGCGCAAGACGGCCACCAAGCGGCTGCGCCTGCCCGGCAAGCTGGTGGATTGCTCCGCCACGAGCCGCGAGGGCACCGAACTGTTCATCGTGGAAGGGGACTCCGCGGGCGGCTCCGCCAAGATGGCACGGGACCGCCGGACGCAGGCGCTGCTGCCCCTGCGCGGCAAGATCCTGAACGTGCTCGGCGCCGCCTCCTCCAAGCTGGGCTCCAACGCCGAGATCAACGATCTGACCCAGGCGCTCGGCGTCGGGCTGGGCACGAAGTTCAACATCGACGATCTGCGCTACGAGAAGATCATCATCATGACGGACGCCGACGTGGACGGCGCCCATATCGCCTCGCTGCTGATGACCTTCTTCTTCACCCAGATGCGCCCGATGATCGACGCAGGCCACCTGTATCTGGCCTGCCCGCCGCTCTACCGGCTCACGCAGGGGGCCAAGCGCGTCTATTGCCTCGACGATGCGGAGAAGGAGGCGTGGCTCGCCAAGGGGCTGGGCGGCAAGGGCAAGATCGACGTCAGCCGCTTCAAGGGCCTCGGCGAGATGGACGCGAAAGATCTGAAGGACACGACGATGAACCCGGCCACGCGCAAGCTGATCCGGGTGACGATCGACGAGGACGAACCGGGCGAAACCGGCGATCTGGTGGAGCGACTGATGGGCAAGAAGCCGGAGCTGCGGTTCCAGTATATCCAGGAAAACGCGCGGTTTGTTGAGGAACTGGATGTTTAAAAATATTCGCTTTGTTTTAGGCTTTGTTGGAGCGCTCATCGGAGGGTAGATTTAGCTCCACCTCTCGTCTCTCGTTTGCTGCTACTCTCACTCCTTAGATTCTTTCTCTCTCCGGTAGCGGAAGGCAGCCCCAGCCCGTAGGTGGGGGCTGAAAGCCCCCGCCTGGGGGGCGGGCGGGGGCTGTCCGGCCTGCGGCCGGACGGTTGATAGAGCACGAAGCACCTCCCCCCCCAAACAGGGGTGACACCCCCGACGCCCCCGCGTTAGGCTCGCTGCAAACCGGAGGCTTTCATGGACGCAACCACTGCCAAATACGCCGCTCTCATGCTTGCCGCCGGGATCGGCATTCCGCTGCTGGCCGCGCTCAACGCCGCCCTCGGCACCCGCCTCGGCAGCCCCTTTGCCGCTGGCCTCGTGCTCTTCGCCGTCGCCTTCTCGGCAACCGCGCTCGTGGTGCTGATCACCGGCCCCGCCCCGCTCGCCAAACTGCCCGGAACGCCCGTTCATCTCTTTGCCGCCGGGCTTCTGGTGGCCTTCTACGTGCTCTCCATCACATGGGTCGCGCCGCGCTTCGGGGTGGGCAATGCGGTGTTCTTCGTGCTGTTGGGGCAGTTGATCTCCGCCGCCGCGATCGACCATTTCGGCCTCTTCGGCGCGCGCCTCTCCCCGCTCAGCCTCACCCGTGCCGCAGGCATTGCCGTGATGGCCTTCGGCGTCTACCTCACGCAACGCGCCTGATGCGCGCCCTTCTCCCCCTGCTGCTGCTGGCGGCCTGCACCATTCGCCCACTCACGCCCAACGAGGCCGCCTTCACCGAAGCGCTGACCGGGGAAAGCCTTGATGCCGCGCCGATCCGCCTGGTCACGAATGATTTCATCGGCTCCGTGCCCTACTCCCGCCCCGTGCGCCCCCGCACCACCTGCCGCGAGAAAATCCTGCCGCCTCCCGAAGGCAGCCGCGAAGAGGTGCGCACGGCGGGCATGGTGCTGTTCAATCACGTCCACCTGAACCCGGATTTCGCGCCGGAGGATCTGATGCCGGGCTACCCGGAGCGGATCAACCTCGCCGCCGCCATGTTTCTTGCCCACGAGATGGTGCACGTCTGGCAGTGGCAGAACCGCGAAACCACAGGCTACCACCCGCTGAAGGCCGCCGCCGAGCACCGGGTCGAGGATCCGTATCTCTTCGAGATCGGCGCGCAGCCGGATTTCACCGCATTCGGCTACGAACAGCAGGCCAGCCTCGTGGAGGAGTTCGTCTGCTGCGCCGCGCTGGATCCGGAGGGCGCGCGCACGGCACGGCTGCGGGCGCTGCTGCGGCAGGCCATGCCCCTCACGCTGTCGCGCCTCGACGAGGCCGAGATCCACGTCCCCTGGCCTGATCTGGAGCCGGAGGGCATCTGCCAATGACGAGGAGCGCCCCATGCCCGCCTTGCTGAGAACCGCCATCACCGGGAAGATCACCTGGCTCGGCACCGTCGCGCGCCGCGCCGATGCGCTTGCCTCCGCGCCGCGCGAGGTGCTGGAGCTGCGCTTTTCCGGCGCCCTGGGGGAGGATCACGCCGGGCTCACCCGCCCTTCCTGTTCGCGCGTGGTCAGCCAGTATCCGCGCGGCACAGAGATCCGCAACACGCGGCAGCTGTCCGTCGTCGCGGCCGAGGAACTGGCCGCGGTGGCCGCGGCCCTCGGGCTCGGGCGGCTGGATCCGGCGTGGATCGGCGCCTCCGTGGTGATCGAGGGCATCCCCGATTTCAGCCACCTGCCGCCTTCAAGCCGCCTTCAGGGCGAGAACGGCGCGACGCTCACCGTGGACATGCAGAACCGCCCCTGCCACCTGCCCGCCCCCGTGATCGAGGCCGCACGGCCGGGCCACGGCAAGGGGTTCAAGGCCGCGGCGCGCGGGCTGCGCGGGGTGACGGCCTGGGTCGAGCGCGAAGGAAGCCTGCGCCTTGGCGAAGCGATCACCCTGCACATCCCCGATCAGCGCCCCTGGGCGCCGCTCGCGGAGCACCTCTCCGGCGCCTAGGTCGTGAACTCATAAACGGGATTCCGTTTTTGGCGGTGTGATGATTCACTTTCGGAAACGGAGGTGAGCATGACGGGCAGACACGATGTGAGCGATGCGGAATGGGCGGTGATCTCGCCGCTGT
>NZ_FWFQ01000034.1 GCF_900172235.1 Pseudoruegeria aquimaris
ACAGCGGCGAGATCACCGCCCATTCCGCATCGCTCACATCGTGTCTGCCCGTCATGCTCACCTCCGTTTCCGAAAGTGAATCATCACACCGCCAAAAACGGAATCCCGTTTATGAGTTCACGACCTAGGCGGTTCGCCGCCACCCGGCACAAAACGGCAACGCCGCCCGCCCCGAATGCAGGTGCGCCCCGGATTAGCGCATGACAGCGCCCGCGGCCGCCGCCTATGATGGCGCAAAGCAGCAAACGCACGCACAAGATGCACCCGGGCAGGACGTGAAGAGGCGCCATAGGTGGCCACATCAGAGACATTCCGCGCGCGCCGTCGGCGCTGGATGAACCGCTATCACGCGCGGGTCAGCACGCTCACGCGTACGGCCACCGGGCTCGTCACCCAGCCCGAGCCGCGCAGCATCGGCTCCTTCGCGCGCGGCCGGCAACTCACCAGCGGCAATTTCCTCTTCGCCGGCTACCTCGTGCGCTCCGATGCCGGTTCGATCTGGGAGGTGCCCGTGCCCGCGGCCCGCTTCGAAGAAGAGCTGCATGGCTGCACCTGGCTCGACGATCTCGCCGCGCTGGGCGACGGGCGCGCCCGCGAGGCCACCCGCGCCTGGGTGATGGACTGGATCCGCCGCTACGGCCGCGGCACCGGCCCGGGCTGGACGCCCGATCTGACGGGCCGCCGCCTGATCCGCTGGATCAACCACGCGCTCGTCATCCTGAACGGGCTGGAGAAACCCGCCAGCGAAGTGTTCTTCCGCTCCCTCGCGCAGCAGACGGTCTTTCTGTCCCGGCGCTGGAGCAGCGCCCAGCCGGGGCTGCCCCGATTCGAGGCGCTCTGCGGGCTGATCTACGCCGGGCTGTCGCTGGAAGGCATGGAGCGCTTCGTGCCGGGGGCGGTCAAGGCGCTGGGCCGCGAATGCGGCGAGCAGGTCAACATCGAGGGCGGCATTCCGACCCGCAACCCCGAGGAGCTGCTGGAGGTCTTCACCCTGCTGGTCTGGACGGCCGACGCCCTGCACGAGGCCGGCCGCACCCCGCATCGCGAACATCTCGCCGCGATCGAGCGCATCGCGCCCACGCTGCGGGCGCTGCGCCACAACGACGGCGGGCTGGCCCGTTTCCACGGCGGCGGGCGCGGGCTCGAAGGGCGGCTGGACCACGCGCTGGCGGCCTCCGGCGTGCGCCCGCGGCCGCTGCAGGGGCTGGCGATGGGCTTTGCCCGCCTGCACGGCGGGCGCGCCAGCGTCATCATCGATGCCGCCGCCCCGCCGCGCGGCTGGGTCTCGCGCGACGGTCACGCCTCCACGCTCGCCTTCGAGATGACGGAAGGCCGCCGCCCGCTGATCGTCAACTGCGGCTCGGGCGTTTCCTTCGGCGAAACATGGCGCCGCGCCGGGCGCGCCACGGCCAGCCATTCCACGCTGGGCATCGAGGGCTTTTCTTCCTCCCGGCTTGGCGCGGGCGGGCTGATCCGCGAGGACGAGAAGCTGCTGCTCACCGACACGCCCTCGGACGTGCGCTACCAGCTTTCCTCCGGCCCCGCCGGCATGGGTTTCCAGGCCGGCCACGACGGCTACGTGAAGACACACGGTCTCACCCATATCCGGCAACTCGACCTGCGCTTCGACGGCCGCGAGCTCTCCGGCGAGGACACGCTCGCCATCGTCGAGGAGGAGGACAAGCGCCAGTTCGATGCGGTGCTGACGCAGAACCGCCTGCAGGGCATCCATTTCACCATCCGCTTCCACCTGCACCCCGACGTGGACGCCGAGGTGGATCTGGGCGGCAAGGCGGTCTCCATGGCGCTCAAGAGCGGGGAGATCTGGATCTTCCGCTACCACGGCAAGGCGCAGATGAGCCTCGAACCGAGCGTCTACCTCGAAAAAAACCGCCTCAAGCCACGTGCGACGAAACAAATCGTTCTCTCCGCCCGCGCAATGGACTATGCGACCCGCATCACGTGGACCTTCTCCATGGCGCAGGATTCCCCCGTAGGCGTGCGCGATCTGGACAGGAGCGTCCCGTATCTGGATGACCTGACCTCTGAGGAAGAGCCCGAATGACCGATCTAGTCCCCGTCCGCCGCGCCCTGCTGTCCGTTTCCGACAAGACGGGGTTGATCGATCTCGCCACCGCACTGGCGGAGATGGGCGTCGAACTGCTCTCGACCGGCGGTTCCGCCAAGGCCATGCGCGAGGCCGGTCTCGCGGTGAAGGACGTGAGCGAGATCACCGAATTCCCCGAGATGATGGACGGCAGGGTCAAGACGCTGCACCCGCGCGTGCACGGCGGCCTTCTGGCCCTGCGCGACAACGAGGCTCACGTGGCCGCGATGGAGGAGCACGGCATCGGCGGGATCGACCTGCTGGTCGTCAACCTCTACCCCTTCGAGGAAACCGTCGCCAAGGGCGCCGACTACGCCACCTGCATCGAGAACATAGACATCGGCGGCCCGGCGATGATCCGCGCCGCCGCCAAGAACCACGGTTTCGTCAACGTGGTGGTGGACGTGCAGGATTACGCCGCGCTGCTCGATGAACTCAAGCAGAACGGCGGCGCCACCTCCTACGCCTTCCGCCAGAGCCTCGCGCTCACCGCCTATTCCCGCACCGCCGCCTACGATGCCGCCGTTTCGGCATGGATGGCCGATGCCCTCGCCGAGACCCCGCGCCGCCGCGCCGTGGCCGGCACGCTGGCCCAGACCCTGCGCTACGGCGAGAACCCGCACCAGCAGGCCGCCTTCTACGTGGACGGCTCCGGCCGCCCGGGCGTCGCCACCGCGACGCAGCACCAGGGCAAGGAGCTTTCCTACAACAACATCAACGACACCGACGCGGCGTTCGAGCTGGTGGCGGAATTCGATCCCGCCGAGGGGCCGGCCTGCGCCATCATCAAGCACGCCAACCCCTGCGGCGTGGCCCGCGGCGCGACGCTGAAGGAAGCCTACCAGAAGGCCTTCGACTGCGATCGCACCTCCGCCTTCGGCGGCATCATCGCCCTGAACCAGCCGCTGGACGGCGAAACCGCCGAGGAGATCGCCAAGATCTTCACCGAGGTCGTGATCGCGCCGGGCGCCTCCGAGGAAGCCAAGGCCGTGTTCGCCGCCAAGAAGAACCTGCGCCTGCTCACCACCGACGGTCTGCCCGACCCGAAGGACGCGGCGCTCACCGTGCGGCAGGTCTCCGGCGGGCTGCTGGTGCAGGGCAAGGACAACGGCCACATCGGCATCGAGGATCTGAAGGTCGTCACCAAGCGCGCGCCCACCGAGGAGGAGATGCAGGATCTGCTCTTCGCCTGGAAGGTGGCCAAGCACGTGAAATCCAACGCCATCGTCTACACCAAGGGCCGCGCCACCGTGGGCGTGGGCGCGGGCCAGATGAGCCGCGTGGACTCCTGCCGCATCGCCGCGCGCAAGGCGCAGGACATGGCCGAGGCGCTGGGGCTGGACGCGCCGCTGACCAAAGGCTCCTGCGTGGCGTCGGACGCCTTCTTCCCCTTCGCCGACGGGCTGCTGACGGCCGCCGAGGCCGGCGCGACCGCCGTGATCCAGCCGGGCGGCTCCATGCGCGATGACGAGGTGATCAAGGCCGCCGACGAGGCCGGGCTCGCCATGGTCTTCACCGGCATGCGCCACTTCCGCCACTGAAGGCCAGCCCGATGCGTCTGCTCTGGATCACCGCCGCGCTCGTCTTCCTGATCGATCAGGTCACGAAGTGGTGGGTCGTGCAGGCGCTCGATCTCAAGACGGTCGGCAGCATCGACGTGCTGCCGCCCTTCCTCAACCTCCGCATGGCGTGGAACGAGGGCATCAACTTCGGCCTGTTCTCCGGCGAGGCCGCGGCCAGCCGCTGGATCCTGATCGCCGTGGCCTTCGCGATCACCGGCTGGGTGCTCTGGTGGGTCCGCCGCGACGGCCATCGCCCGATGGCCTTCGTGAGCGCCGGGGTGCTGGTGGGCGGCGCGCTGGGCAACGTGGTCGATCGCGTGATCTACGGCGCCGTGGCCGATTTCCTCAACATGTCCTGCTGCGGCTTCACCAACCCCTATGCCTTCAACGTGGCCGACATCGCGATCTTCGCCGGCGCGCTGGGGCTGATCTTTTTCACCGGGGAAAGAAAGCCCGCGTGACGGCGCCGCGAAGTTGCGGTAAAACCGCCTCAAGACAGGCAAGGAGCAACCGATGAGCAGATCGCCCCGTTCCATCGCGGCAGCTTTCGCGGCACTGACCCTGCTGTCGGCCTGTGGCGGCAGCGATTACGGGTTGATGAACATCCGGTCCGAGGACGGAACCCCGGACGAATTCGGCATCCTGCCCACCAAGCCGCTGGAAACGCCCGAAAGTTTCGCCAGCCTGCCCACGCCCACGCCGGGCGGCACCAACCTCGTGGATCCGACCCCGAAATCCGATGCCGTGGCCGCGCTGGGCGGCAATCCTTCGGCGCTCGCGGAAGGGCGTGGGATCGCAAGCTCCGACGGCGGCATGGTGCGCTACGCCAGCCGCTACGGCGTCACGCCCGACATCCGCTCGGTGCTGGCGCAGGAAGATGCCGAGTTCCGCAAGGGCAAGGGCCCGCTGCTGTTCGAGCGCTGGGTGGGCAAGAGCGTCTACTTCGAGGCCTACCGGTCGCAGGCCCTCGACCAGACGGCCGAGTTGCAGCGCTTCCGCCGCGCCGGCGTCAAGACGCCCTCCGCCCCGCCGGAACTGGCGCAGGACTGATCCGTTAGGGTCGCCGGGGTTGAAAAACCCTTTGCTGTTTGAGCGCCCCGCGCAACCGACAGATTTCAAAAATATGTTCGCCCGGCCATGGGCCGGGCAGCGCCCGTCCGCCCCCTCGGGCGGGCGCTTCGCTTCCGCCCGCGGACGGTCGCCGCCCTCTGTCAGGCACTGCGCTCCCTCACATCCCCGTCACCACGGCTTGAAGCCAGCCCCCGGGCGCGTAGGTTAGGGGACAGGTTTGAACGGGAGGCCTGAATGCGCCGAATCCTTTCTGTCTGCGTGCTGGTTCTGGGCACGCTGGCCACGCCGCTTCTGGCGGACGAGAACGTCACCACCTTCACCCTCGACAACGGCATGGACGTGCTGGTGCTCGAAGATCACCGCGCGCCGGTGGCCGTCCAGATGGTCTGGTATCGCGCCGGGGCGGCGGATGAGCCGCCGGGCCACTCCGGCATCGCCCACTTCCTCGAACACCTGCTGTTCAAGGGCACCGACACGCTGGCGCCGGGCGAATTCTCCAAGACGGTGGCCGCCAACGGCGGCACCGACAACGCCTTCACCAGCTGGGACTACACCGCCTACTACCAGCGCGTCGCCGCCGACCGGCTGGAGCTGATGATGCGGATGGAGAGCGACCGTATGCGCAACCTGCGCCTTTCGGAGGAGGACATCGTGACGGAGCGGCAGGTCATCCTCGAGGAGCGCAACCAGCGCACCGACAGCGACCCCGGCGCGCTCTTCGGCGAGCAGCGCCGCGCGGCGCAATACATGAACCATCCCTACGGCATCCCCGTGATCGGCTGGCGCCACGAGATGGAGCAGCTCTCCATGGAGGACGCCATGGCGTTCTACGAGCGCTTCTACGCCCCCAACAACGCCATCCTCATCGTGGCCGGCGACGTGGAGCCGGAGGAGGTGCGCACGCTGGCCGAAACCTATTACGGCCCGCTGGCGCCCACCGAGGGGCTGGCCCCGCGCGTCCGCCCGCAGGAGCCGCCGCAGCTTTCCGAGCGCCGCCTCACCTACAGCGATCCGCGCGTCTCCCAGCCCTACGTGACCCGCAGCTACCTCGCCCCCGTGCGCAGGGCGGGCGCGCAGGAGGAGGCCGCCGCGCTCACGCTGCTGGCCAACCTGCTTGGCGGCAGTTCGACCACGTCCGTGCTGGCGCGCAAGCTTCAGTTCGAAGAGCAGACGGCGATCTACACCGGCGCCTTCTATGACGGCACCTCGCTGGACCCGATGAGCTTCGGGCTGGTGATCGTCCCGCAGGAAGGCGTTCCGCTGGCCGAGGCCGAAGCCGCGCTCGACAGGGCCTTGGCGGAGTTCATCGAGGAAGGCGTGGACCCGGAGCAGTTCGCCCGGCTCAAGGCGCAGATCCGCGCCTCCGAGATCTACGCCCGCGACGATGTGCAGGCCGCCGCCCGCCGCTACGGCATGGCGCTCACCACAGGGCTCACCGTGGACGACGTGCAGGCCTGGCCCGAGGTGCTGATGGCCGTCACCGAGCAGGACGTGATCGATGCCGCCAAGGCGGTGTTCGACAAGCGCAGGGCCGTGACCGGCTGGCTGATGCGCGAAGAAACGGCTCAGGCCGAGGAGGTCACCCAATGATGATGCGCATGATCCGCTCCGCCCTTGCGGCGGCCACGCTCCTTGCCCTGCCGGCGCTGCCGGCGCTGGCCGCCGTCGAGATCCAGGAGGTGAAGAGCGAAGGCGGCTTCACCGCCTGGCTGGTGGAGGAACACACCATTCCCTTCGTGGCGCTGGAATTGCGTTTCAAGGGCGGTGCCAACCTCGATCCCGAAGGCAAGCGCGGCGCGATCAACCTGATGACGGGGCTGCTGGAAGAGGGCGCCGGCGATCTGGACGCCCGCGGTTTCGCCGAGGCCCGCGAGGCGCTGGCGGCGAGCTACGACTTCGACGTCTACGACGACACGCTCACCATCTCCGCGCAGTTCCTCACCGAGAACCGCGCCGAGGCCGTCGCACTGCTGCGCAAGGCGCTGGTGGAGACCCGCTTCGACCAGGACGCCATCGACCGCGTGCGCGCGCAGGTCGTGAGCATCATCCAGAGCGACGAGAAAGACCCGAACGCCATCGCCGCGCGCACCTTCGATGCGCTGGCCTTCGGCGATCACCCCTACGCCACGCCGCGTGACGGCACGCTCGAAAGCATCGCCGCCCTGACGCGGGAGGACATGTTCGAAGCGCGCGACCGCGTGATCGCGAAGGATCGCGTCTACGTCGGGGCCGTGGGGGACATAACCCCCGAACAGCTCTCCGAACTGATGGACGCGCTGCTGTCGGACCTGCCCGAAACCGGCGCCCCCCCGGTGCCGGATGCCGAATACGCGCTCGAGGGCGGCGTGACCGTCGTGCCCTTCCCGTCGCCCCAGTCCGTCGTCATCTTCGGCCATGAGGGCATCAAGCGCGACGACGAGGATTTCTTCGCGGCCTACGTGATGAACCAGATCCTCGGGGCAGGGGGCTTTTCTTCCCGCCTGATGGAGGAGGTGCGCGAAAAGCGCGGGCTGACCTACGGCATCTCCACCTTCCTCGTGCCGATGGATCACGCCGAAACCGTGCAGGGGCAGGTGGCCTCCAGCAACGAGACGGTGGCCGAGGCGATCGAGGTGATCCGCGCCGAGTGGCGGCGGATGGCCGAGGAAGGCGTCACCGAGGAGGAATTGCGCGACGCCAAGACCTATCTCACCGGCGCCTATCCGCTGCGTTTCGACGGCAACGGCACCATCGCCAACATCATCGTGGGCATGCAGACGCAGGGCCTGCCGATTGATTACATCGCCACCCGCAACGACAAGGTCGAGGCGGTGACGCGGGAAGACGTGGCGCGCGTCGCCAAGCGCCTGCTGGATGCGGATGCGCTGCATTTCGTGGTGGTGGGCCAGCCCGAGGGGCTCGAAACGACGAATTGATCCGGACCGCCCGGCGGCACCGCCGGGCAGCGCCGTCCCGCCCCACGGGGCGGCGCTGCCCTCATTCTGCTTGAAAACCCTTGCTTATGCCTACTGGCAGAATCGCGCTTCCACATGCTACTTCTTGTAGTATGAACTCCTTCACCCCCCACATAGGCGCAGATTCCGCCGCAAAAGAGCGGCCCGAGATCCGCCAGCTCGACGAGGCGGCGATCAACCGCATCGCCGCCGGCGAGGTGGTCGAACGCCCGGCCTCGGCCGTGAAGGAACTGGTGGAAAACGCGCTCGACGCCGGCGCGCGCCGCATCGAGGTCGCCTTTGCCGACGGCGGCAAGACACTGATCCGCGTCACCGATGACGGCCACGGCATGGCGCCCGAGGATCTGCCGCTGGCGCTCTCCCGCCACGCCACCTCCAAGATCGACGGCTCCGATCTGCTCGACATCCATTCCTTCGGCTTCCGCGGCGAGGCGCTGCCCTCGCTCGGTGCCGTGGGCCGGCTCACCATCACCACCCGCGCCAGGGGCGAGGAGGCCGCGATGATCCGCGTGGCCGGCGGCCGGATCGAGCCGGTGAAACCGGCCGCGCTCTCGCAGGGCACGGTGGTGGAGCTGAAGGATCTCTTCTATGCCACCCCGGCGCGGCTCAAGTTCATGCGCACCGATCGTGCCGAAGCCCAGGCCATCGGCGAGGTGGTGAAACGGCTCGCGATGGCGGAGCCTTTCGTCGGCTTCAGCTTGCGCGATGTCTCCGGTGGGGGCGAGGGGCGGACGGTGTTCCGCGCCGACCCCGAGAACGGCGATCTCTTCGATGCGCTGCACAGCCGGCTGCGCCGCATCCTCGGGGCGGAGTTCGCCGAGAACGCCCTGCGCATCGAGGCCGAGCGCGACGGCATCTGCCTCACCGGTTACGCCGCCCTGCCGACCTACTCGCGCGGCTCCGCCGTGGCGCAGTATCTCTTCGTCAACGGCCGCCCGGTGAAGGACAAGATGCTTTACGGCGCCCTGCGCGCGGCCTACTTCGATTTCCTCAGCCGCGATCGCCACCCGGCGGCGGTGCTCTTTCTTTCCTGCGATCCGCATCTCGTGGACGTCAACGTCCACCCGGCCAAATCCGAGGTGCGGTTCCGCGATCCCGGCATCCCGCGCGGGCTGCTCGTGTCCGGCCTGCGCCATGCGCTGGCGAACGCCGGCCACCGCGCTTCCACCACCGTCGCCGGGGCGACGCTGGGCGCCTTCCGCCCCGAACCGCAGACCGGCGCCGCGGCGGCGCCGCCGCGTGTCTACCAGATGGATCGCCCCTCGCAGGTCGCCCGCTCCTTGAGTTATGCCGCGCAGGCCCCGCGGCCCGCGCCGGGGCCGGTGCAGGGTTTCGCCGAAAGCCTCGCGGCGCCTTCCGCTCGCGTGGAGGAGGTGATCGAGCCCGCGCCTGAAAGCGATCCCACCACGCTGCCGCTGGGGGCCGCCCGTGCGCAGGTGCATGAGAACTACATCATCGCCCAGACGGGCGACGGCATGGTGATCGTCGATCAGCACGCCGCCCACGAACGGCTCGTCTACGAAAAGCTGAAGCGTCAGTTGGCGGAGAACGGCGTGGCCGCACAGGCGCTGCTGATCCCCGAGATCGTCGAGCTGTCCGATCACGACCGCGCCACGCTGCTGGAGCACGCCGAGGAGCTTGCCCGCTTCGGCTTCACCATCGAGCCTTTCGGCGGCAATGCCGTGGCGGTGCGCGAAACGCCCGCGCTGCTGGGCGAGGTGAATGCCGGAGCCCTGCTGCGCGACATCCTCGATGAACTGGCCGATCTGGGCGAAAGCCTCACGTTGCAGGCAAGGATCGAAGCGATCCTGTCGCGCGTGGCCTGCCACGGCTCGATCCGCTCCGGCCGCCGGATGCGCGCCGAAGAGATGAACGCGCTCCTGCGCGAGATGGAAGCCACGCCGCATTCGGGCCAGTGCAACCACGGCCGCCCCACCTACGTGGAGCTGAAACTCGCCGACATCGAGCGGTTGTTCGGGCGGACATGATGTGGCGCGTCGATTGAGCCTTCGCCCGGCGGCACGCCGGGCAGCCCCCGGCCGCCCCCCCGGGCGGGGGCTTCACCCCCACCCGGCGGCCTGTGGCTGCCCTCTTCGCATCCTGCGCATCTGACCAGAGCCAAAAGACCAACCCCATGATCCAACTCGGTGACACGACCCTCTCCCTTTCCGATCCGCTCCTGTTGGCCGCCGGCCTTGCCGTGCTCCTCGTGCTGGGCCTGCTGATCGCCTCGCTGCGCGCCGCCGGGCGTTCGGCGCGGATGATCGAGCCCCTCGTTCAGCAGATGGGCCACCTGGGCCAGCGCGTGGAGCAGCTGGCGCAGGGTCAGTCCAACCTCGCCGGCAGCCTGTCGAGCGTGTCGCAGAACCAGCAGGTGAGCCAGGCGCAACTGATGAACCTGATGGAGCAACGCCTCGGCGAGGTGCAGCTCAACGTGAACGAGAACCTCGCCCGCGTGCAGCAGAGCACCGGCGAAAACCTGGCGCGCGTGCAGCAGAGCATGGGGGAAAGCCTCGCCGCCGTGCAGCTCCAGATGCAGGAGAGCCTCACCCAGAGCCAGCTCCAGATGAAGGAGAACCTTGCCAACATCCAGCTGGCCACCTCCCGCAGCCTTGCCGAGGTGCAGGAAAAGATGAACGCCTCCCTGCAGGGCTCGGCCAAGGCCACCGCCACCTCGCTCACCGCGCTGCAGGAGCGGCTGCAGACCATCGACAAGGCGCAGGAAAACATCGAGAAGCTCTCGGGCAACGTGCTCAGCCTGCAGGACATCCTCTCCAACAAGCAGACGCGTGGCGCCTTCGGGGAAATCCAGCTCACCGACATCGTCTCCAAGGCGCTCCCGAAAGACAGCTTCAGCCTTCAGGCCACGCTCTCGAACGGCAAACGGGCGGACTGCCTGATCCACCTGCCCAACCCGCCGGGCCCCATCGTGATCGACAGCAAATTCCCGCTGGAGGCCTACGAGGCCCTGCGCCGCGCCGAAACCCAGGCGCAGATGCAGGAGGCCGCCCGGATGCTGCGCACCTCGGTGAAGAAGCATATCAAGGACATCAGCGAGAAATACATCATCGAAGGCGAAACCGCCGACGGTGCCCTGATGTTCCTGCCGAGCGAGGCCGTCTATGCCGAGCTGCACGCGAACTTCCCCGAACTCGTGCGCGAGGGCTTCACGGCGCGGGTCTGGATCGTCTCGCCCACCACCTGCATGGCCACGCTCAACACCATGCGCGCGGTGCTCAAGGACGCCCGGATGCGCGCGCAGGCCGGCCATATCCGCAAGGAGCTGAACCTGCTGCACGCCGACGTGGACCGCCTCGGCACCCGTGTCGAGAACCTCGATCGCCACTTCGGGCAGGCCGCCAAGGACATTTCCGAAATCAAGATCAGCGCCGAGAAGGCCGGCCGCCGCGCCGCGCGGCTGGACAACTTCGACTTCGAGGAGCTTCAGGCCGAGGCGACGCCGGTGGAGCGCGTCGTCATCGGGCCGGGGAAGTGACCCCGGCCTCCTGCCGCAGCCTGTCGAGCATGGGGCAGGCGGCCTGACCACCGGCGCAATTGCCCACCAGTTCGGCCAGCGCCTGCTCCAGCGCCTGCAATTCGGCGATCTTGCGCCGCACCTCGGCCAGTTGGCCGCAGCCGATGGCCTCCACCTCCGCACAGGGTGCCTCGGCCCCGGTGGCGAGATCGCGCAACGCCACGGCGTCGGCGAGCGGAAACCCCAGATCCCGGCAGCGTTTCAGGAAGGCCAGCGCCGCCACCTCCCGCGCGCTGTAGGCCCGCCGCCCCGAGGCGGTGCGCCCCGGCGGCGGGGCGAACCCTTCGCGCTCGTAGTAGCGGATCGTTTCGATCGACAGACCGCTGCGCCGCGCCGCTTCCCCGATCCCGAACATGTGATGTCGCCTCCGCTTGATCCTGTAGTGGCTACAGGTTGCAGGGTGCCTGAACGGAAGTCGAATCCCTTGAAGGCCCCTCACGCATGGTTGATCACCTCACCGAACCCGCATCCGAAGAAACGCAGGCCCCCAAGGCCACTGCCGCCCTCATCGGCGGCGCCGGTCTGCTGGCGCTGCTCACCGCCTCCTGCTGCGTGCTGCCCATCGGCCTCTCGTTGATCGGGCTGGGCGGCAGCTGGCTTGTGCTGCTCGGCCCCTTCGTGGCCTGGCGCGTGCCGATCCTGATCGGCGTGGCCGCCGTGCTCGCCCACGGCTGGTGGCGTCACCTGCGGCGGCCCGCCTGCGCCCGGCCCGCGCGCTTGGCCCGTGGGCTTCTGCTGGGCGCCACCGCGCTTTTCCTGCTCTCGCTCGCTGCCCCGCTCTGGGAGGAGGAGGCCACGCGGTTCATGTTCTCTCTCTGGCGCGAGGCCCGGACATGAGCGCGCCGTTTCGCCACGCGGAGGGCACCCCGGCCCGCACCTCGTCCGGCGTGAAGGCCAGCCTGCTCGCCAGCTTCGCCGCGCTCGGCGTCGCCACCTGTTGCGTTCTGCCGATGATCTTTCTGATCCTCGGGCTGGGCGGGAGTTGGCTCGCCGTTTTCGGCGTGATCGCCGGGGCCTCACCCTACGTGCTGGCGCTCGCCGGCTTCCTGCTCGCGGCGGCCTGGATCGGCCGTCTGCGGCTTGACGTGGCCCCCGGCTGGGCCCGCGCCGGCCTCTGGGGCAGCACTGCCCTGTTCTTCATCGCCCTTGGCCTCTACGCTTACGAGGCCCGGATCAACGACGCCCTCATTCAATGGATGTGAGATGACATCGAAACCCCAAGCTGCCGACGCCCCGGCCATCACCCTGCAAAGCACGCTTACCTGTCCGGCCTGCGGCCACGCGCAGACCGAGCGGATGCCCGAGGATTCCTGCCAGTGGTTCTACGAGTGCTCCGCCTGCAAGACGCTGCTCAAGCCCAAACCGGGCGATTGCTGCGTCTACTGTTCTTACGGCACCGTGCCGTGCCCGCCGATCCAGGCCGGGCAGTCCTGCTGCGGCTGAAGGGCACGCGGGTTTGATCCGGATCAGGGAAGGGGCCGGCCCGAAGGGATAGAACGGTCACCAGATGTTTCAAAGCCAACCCATGAAACGGACAGGCCCATGCCTTTGCAGATTGCTCCCGAAAAAGTCGCCCAGGTGATCGTCCGGGCACGTGAATTCGATTCCAAGGTCGCCCGCTGGGACGGCCCCGGAGATGTCCGGGACGGGGACTCGATCCTCGAAAGCCGCAGCGGCGATGCCACCGAGGCCGAACTGCGGGCGTTCATCCGGGGCCTGAACGAGGACGAGCAGGCCAGCCTCGTGGCGGTGATGTGGATCGGCCGCGACAGCTTCGATGCCGACGAACTGGAAGAGGCGATCGCCACCGCGCGGGCGGAGGCAACGGGGCCGACGGAGGATTACCTGCTGGGCATCCCGCTCTTGTCGGATTTCCTCGAAGACGGGCTGGATGCGCTCGGGATCTCGGTGGAGGACGCCGAGAAGGGCATCCTCTGAACACCGCCTACTCGCCGCAGATCGCCTGCAGGCTGATCCACTGCCCATCCTTCAGGACGGGGCGCACCGCCGCGCCGCGCATCGGGTCCGCCTCGATCAGCGGGAGCGTGGTTTCACCGGAAAGATCGACGTCGTAGGCATAGGGCGTGCTCGGGATCTGGCGCGCCTCGAAACGGGCGAGCAACGCTTCGGCGGGCACCTCGGCCACCGGTGCGGTCAGCAGACCCTCGGCATAGGCGTCCAGCACCTCCGGGGCGATGTCGCCCGTGGTCATCAGGTGCAGCGTGGCGCGCAGGCCGGCGGTGTCCAGCAGGGCCTCCATCGGATCCTTCCCGGCGCGCCGCTCCACCTCCGCCAACAGATAGCCGGCCGTCACCGCCGGGTCCTCCGGATCCTCGACGATGGCCCGGTTCATCACGATGAAGCCGCCGGGCAGATGGGCGGTGCCGCGCACGCCGCCGGGCAGCACCACGAGCTTGTCGTCGGGGCCGAGCACCTTCTCGCGCAGCCGGTTCAGCGCCTTCACGCCGTAGGTGGCATCGCAGGGCGCGCCCGAGAGCCGGACCAGCCGCTCCAGCAGCTGCTCGCCCACGTCCTCGCGCTTGGCCTCCGGCACGATGGAGGCCGCGTAGCGCGTCAGCGCGCCCGGCAGCCAGAAGAGGCTCAGCAGCAGGATCGACAGGGAAACGCCGGCAATGGCGACCGTGCGGAGGCGGCCCGGACGCGGGCGGCTGCGGGCGATGGCCCGCCGCACCTGGCCGATCGCCTCGATCATGTCCGAATCCTCGATCTCCAGCGTTTCGCTGCCGTCGGGGTCGGGCGCGAACAGGGCAGGGTGCTCCCCGGGATTCAGCCGCTCCACGGCCGCCAGCGACCAATGGGTCAGCGGCTGCTCCGCCGAATTGGACAGCACGAGAGTGGCGTTTCCGAAGGAGACGATCACGTCCCGACGCTGCGCATCTTCGCCGGGCTTCCAGATGCCCGTCGTTTCCAGCCTCTGGTATTTGGTGAGGGCTGTCATGCCTGCTGCCGTGGTGCCTGTGTTTTCTTGTGGTTGGCACGGAGGATAAACGCAACATCTGCGCATAACAATGCGCCAATGCCGCCCCCGGGCCCGCGAACGGCCTTCCCGTGCCCGGTGCCGCTGGATAGGGTGGCGGCATGATCCTTTCCCGCGGCCGAAACCTGCTGTTCATCCACATCCCCAAGACGGGCGGCACCTCGCTGGCGCTGGCGCTGGAGGCCCGCGCGATGAAGGACGACATCCTCGTGGGCGATACCCCCAAGGCCGTGAAACGGCGCAAGCGGCAGAAGGAGCTGAAGACGGCCGGGCGGCTCTGGAAACACTCCACCCTCGCCGATCTTGACGGCCTCGTGACCGGCCCGGAGCTTGACAGGCTCTTCGTGACGACCCTCGTGCGAAACCCCTGGGATCGCGCCGTCAGCTATTACCACTGGTTGCAGGCGCAGCGTTTCGACCATCCGGCCGTCCGGCTCGCCGCGGCGTTGAGTTTCTCGGATTTCCTGAACCACCCGCAGACGCGCGCCGCCCTGCTGGGCACGCCCTACGCGCACTACGTGACGGATGCCCGCGGCAGGGAAACCTGTAGCAAATTCATGCGCCTGGAACATCTGGACGAAGATCTCCCCGCGCTGGAAGACCACCTCGGTTTCAGCCTGCGCCCCCTTCCGAGGGCCAACCCTTCATCCCGCCGGGGCGATTACCGCAGCTACTACTCCGACGCCGACGCCGCCCTCGTGGCCAAGCTCTGCGCCGAGGACATCACCCGATTCGGCTACAGGTTTACCTGAAGGAAGCACACTCCTGGGTTGTGGTTCCGGGCTGGCGACAATCCAGCCTCTCGCCGCATGATTTCGCCTTCTGTGTGCAAAATGCCTCTTTTTTGCCCGAGACGAGCCGAAGTTCCGACCCGCATCTGGGGCGTAATGGTTAACGAGGGATGACTGCACCTTCCCGATAAAAGGCTATGCACATGTTTGGATTGAAGAAGCTGCTGAACAGGGCGCCCCTCGGGCGTTCGGACAGCTCTGAGGCTGCCGGGGCATTGGGCGCTGCACCTGCCCGCACCGCCGGCCTCGTAAGCGGAACGAAAGTCGCCAGCACGCTCGGCTGGCGTCCGGTCGAGGCCATCGACGTAGGGGACAAGGTACTCACTTTTGACGGCGGCATGCAGCCCGTCGTGCGTGTGGAGCGGGAAACGCTCTGGAAGGGGACGGCGGCATGCCCGCAGGAACTCTGGCCGCTGCGCGTGCCCACCGGCGCGCTCGGCAACCAGGACCCGATGTTCCTGCTGCCCGATCAGAATGTCCTGATCGAATCCGACACCGCGGAGGAGGTTCTGGGGGATCCTTTCGCGCTGATCCCGGCGCTCGCGCTGGAAGGTGTCTCGGGCATCCGCCGCATCCGTCCGCACCGCGTGCTGGAAGTGGTGACGCTGCATTTCGAAACCGACCAGATCGTCTTCGCCAACATCGGGGCGCTGTTCCACTGCCCCGCTGCGGCTGAATCCGATCTGCTCACCGCGGAGGGCGAAAACCGCTACGAGCCGCTGCCGCTGACGCAGGCCTGCCTGCTATCGGATTTCATCGAGCGCGAGAGCGAAGACTACCGCCAGCACAACGCCCGCCCGATCTGAAGGCGGATCGGGCCGCACCTTTTCAGCCCCGCGCCGTTCGCGCCGGGCCCTTGGTGAGTGCCTTCGAGCAGTTTCAGCGCCCGGACCCGGGAAAACGGGCCGGGCGTTTGTCATTCAAAATGCGGGCTCAGGCCCGATCGCCCGGGTTTCCGGGCATCAGGTCGTAGGGGTGCTTCCAGCCTTCGAGCCCGGAGATCGCCGACAGCCAGCGGTCGATGTTGGGCCAGTCGGCCCGGTCGAAGCCGAAGGGTTCGGGGTAGTAGAGGTAGCTGCAGCAGGTGAAATCCGCGATCGTCGGGCGGCCGGCCACGATCCAGTCGCGCCCGTCGAGATGGGCCTCCAGCACCGAAAGCGCCGATTTCAGGCGGCCTTGCAGGAAAGCGATCACCTCCGCCGGGCGCTTGTCCTCGGGCAGGAAGTTCATCAGGAAGCGGGTCACCCCGGCCTGGCTCGACAGTTTGTGGTTGTCCCAGAGGATCCACCGCAGGATCTCGCGGCGCTCCTCGGGGGTTTCGCCCCCGAACTTGCCGGTCTTCTCGACGAGGTAATCCTGGATCACGCCGGATTGCGTCAGCGTCAGGCCGGCCTCTTCATCGATCAGCACGGGCGCCTCGCCCATCTCGTTCAGCCCCCGGTAGCTTTCGCTGCGGGCTTCGCCGTTGAAGAAATCCACGAAGACGGGCTCCCAGTCGAGCCCCATCAGTTCGAGGGTCAGCGCAGCCTTGTAGGAATGGCCGCTTTCGCCGAAGCAATGCAGTTTCAGGGTCATGGGTCGGGTGCCTTTCGCTCAAGCCTTTCCCGCCGCCAGCTCCGCCTTGAACAGGCGCAGGCGGTGGGGCAGCGTTTCCTCGTCGGTCACGCTGCGGAAGTTTTCCAACAGGAAGATCAGGGCCTCGTCCTGCGTGATCCCGGCTTCGGCGGAGAAGCGGCGCAGGGTGCGGTAGGCGGTTTCGGTCAGGGCGACCGGAAATCGGCGCGTGGGCCGCAGGCGCTGTGGCATGTCTGCTCCTGTCGTTCTCGTTGCGCGCCCCGTGCGGGCGCCTTGCCCCACTAAAGCCGAAGCCGCGGACAAGGGACAGGAGAAATTTGCAAGCGCCGTTGCGGGCTTAGCCCGCGTCTCTTGCGGAGGAGGTGCCGGCGATCTGGGCTTCGCCCCATTCCAGCCGGGCCTTGAGATCGGCGATGGCGGCCGTCAGCTCGTCGCGCTGGGCTTCCATGTCGGCGAGGCGGCGGTAGCCGACTTCCATGGTGCGCCGGATCTGCACGTGCTGGGAATCCTCCACGTTGTAGAGTTCCAGCAGCTGGCGGATTTCCTCGAGGCTGAAGCCGAAGCGCTTGCCGCGCAGGATCAGCTTCAGCCGGGCGCGGTCGGTCCGGTTGTAGAGGCGGCGCTGGCCTTCGCGGCGGGGCGACAGCAGTTCCTTGGATTCGTAGAAACGCAGCGCGCGCGCCGTCACGCCGAATTCATCGCACATTTCGCGGATGGTCATGAAATCGTCGGTCACGCGGTATGTCTCCCCAATGTGTCTGTTTCCGTGATCGCACCGAAGTCGTGCACCTGCACGCCGGTGACAAGATGCCCGCACGGCCCCGAAGGCGGTTACGCTACGTCACTGGGGCGTGACGTTCCGTGCCGAACGGGCCAGCGCTCCCGAGCCGATGCTCCCGGCTCAGCCTTCGAGCTGTTGCGCCGTCTCGTCGCGCAGGGTCTGCAACTCCGAGATCGTCGCCTCCAGCTGGGCTTTCTGTTCGGCCAGCGCGGCGAGCTGCCTGTCGGCCAACTCGATCCAGGCCTCCATCTGAGGCACGGTGCCCTTTTCCTCGTAGATCAGCAGCCACTGGCGGATCTCCTCGAGGCTGAAGCCGAAACGCCGCCCCCGCAGGATCAGCGTCATCCGGGCCACCTCGCGGGGCGTGTAGAAGCGGCTGCGGCCCTCTTTCTCGGGGCGCAGTAGCTCGATGTACTCGTAATACCTCAAGGTGCGCGGTGTTACGTCGAACTTCGCGCACATTTCTTTGAAGGAAAGGCGTGTTTCGGTCATCTTCACCATGTCTCCCTGACGCCAGCGTAATGGCTAAGCCGCGGCGGCGCAATTGGCAAGGCGCCGCAACGGCGCGGGGATTTTCCGGCTTGCGGCCGGGGGCGGGAGCGCGAATAAATGCAGGCGACACAACCATCAGGACAGGCAGACGATGGCCGGAGAAAGCGACAAACCGACGCTGGCGCAGATCGCGGCGCAATTCATCAACGCCATTCCCCATTCCCGCGCTCTGGGCATGGAAATCAAGGACGTGGAGCCGGGCCTCGTGCGGATCACCATGCCCTACGATGCCCGCCTCGTGGGCGATCCGCGCACGGGCGTGATGCATGGCGGTGCGGTCTCGGCACTGATGGACACCTGCTGCGGCGCCGCGGTGATCAGCCACCCCAAGGCCCCGGTCACCACCGCCACGCTCGATCTGCGCATCGATTACTTCCGCCCGGCCACGCCCGGCCAGACCATCCTGTGCGAAGCCCATTGCCACCTCATGACGCGCAGCGCCGCCTTCGTGCGCGCCACCGCCTGGGACGATGACACCGATCGCCCGGTGGCCGCCGCCAACGGCGTGTTCACGCTGTCCAACGTGAAGGGGAAGAACTGATGAGCCGCAAACCCGTGGAGCCCCTGCACATCGTCAAGCAACGCCGCGATGCCGCGCTGAAGGCGCTGGTGGGCAGCATTCCCTACATCGAGTTCCTCGGCGTGGAGTTCGACCGCCACGGCGACGAGCTGACCGGCATCATGCGCTACAGCGATCACCTGATCGGCAACCCGGTGCTGCCGGCGCTGCACGGCGGGGCCACCGCGGCCTTCATGGAGACGGTGGCGGTGATCGAACTCTCCTGGCGCTTCTTCTGGGAAGACATCGAGGCCGGCAAGATCGATGCTTCGGCGCTGACGCCCGAGACGATGCCGCGCCTGCCGAAGACGATCGATTTCTCCATCGACTACCTGCGCTCGGGCCTGCCGCGCGACGCCTATGCCCGCGCCCGGATCAACCGGTTCGGGCGGCGCTACGCCTCCGTCCACGTCGAGGCCTGGCAGGATCACCGGGAGAAGCTCTTCGCGCAGGCCACGGGCCATTTCCTGATGCCCGCGCGCGATGAATGAGGCCCGGCCCGACGCCCCCGACACCCCGGACACCCCGGACACCCCCGCGCCGCTGACCCACCGCAGGGTGCTGCACATCGCGGTGCCCATCGTTCTCTCCAACGCCACCGTGCCCATCCTCGGTGCGGTGGACACCGGCGTGGTGGGCCAGATGGGGGCGGCGGCGCCCATCGGGGCGGTGGGGATCGGAGCGGTGATCCTGGGCGCGATCTACTGGATTTTCGGCTTCCTGCGCATGGGCACCACGGGGCTTGCGAGCCAGGCTTTGGGGGCCGACGACAGGCCGGAATACGTGGCACTCCTGATGCGGGCGCTGCTGATCGGCCTGAGCGCGGGCGTTCTGATGATCGCGGCCCAGGCGCTTCTGTTCGCGGGCGCTTTCCGGGTGGCGCCGGCATCGCCGGAGGTGGAGGCGCTGGCGCGCGACTACATGGCGATCCGCATCTGGTCCGCCCCGGCGGCCATCGCGCTCTACGGCATCACCGGCTGGCTGATCGCGGCGGAGCGCACGCGGGCGGTGCTGCTGATCCAGCTCTGGATGAACGGGGCCAACATCGTGCTCGATCTCTGGTTCGTGCTGGGGCTCGGCTGGGGCGTGCAGGGGGTGGGCTTCGCCACCTTCCTTGCAGAATGGAGCGGGCTGGCGCTGGGCCTGTGGTGCTGCCGCGGCGCCTTCGCCGGCGCCGCGTGGCGGGAATGGGCGCGCATCTTCGACGCCACCCGCCTGCGCCACATGGCGATGGTCAACGGCGACATCCTGATCCGCTCGGTGCTGTTGCAGGCGATCTTCGTCTCCTTCCTGTTCTTCGGCGCCGATCTGGGCGACGTGCCGCTGGCGGCCAACCAGATCCTGCTGCAGTTCCTGCACATCACGGCCTACGCGCTGGACGGGTTCGCCTTCGCCGCCGAGGCGCTGGTGGGGCAGGCCATGGGGGCAAGGGCGGCGGCCCGCCTGCGCCGCTCGGCGGTGATGACGAGCCAGTGGGGGCTGGCCTGCGTGTTTCTGCTCTCGACCTGTTTCGCGCTCTTCGGCGGCACGATCATCGACGTGATGACCACCGCGCCCGACGTGCGCGCCGAGGCACGGATCTACCTGATCTACATGGTGCTCGCCCCCCTTGCGGGGCTGGCGTCCTGGATGCTGGACGGCATCTTCATCGGCGCCACCCGCACGCGGGACATGCGCAACATGATGCTGGTGAGCGCGGTGATCTATTTCGCCGCCGTGGCCGTGCTGCTGCCCGCCTTCGGCAATCACGGGCTCTGGGCGGCGCTGCTGATTTCCTTCGTCGCGCGGGGGCTGACGCTGGGCCTGCGCTACCCGGCGCTGGAGGCGGCCGCGCGCTCTTGATGAAGCGGTGAGCGTCCGCCCGGGCGGGAGCGGAACGCGCCCGCCGTGGGGCGGGCGGACGCGTGCCTGTTTCTCGCGAAACAGGCGAAGAAAAATCAGAAAAGAGCCAGAACGTTCTCCGGCGGCCTTCCAATCGCAGCCTTCTCGCCAGCCACGACGATGGGCCGCTCCAGCAGCGCCGGATTGGCCAGAAGGGCCGCGCGCAGATCCGCCTCGGCGCTGCCTGCCGTCAGCCCGGCTTCCTTGAACGCCGCATCCTTCACGCGCATCATCGCGAGAAGCGGCAGCCCCAGCGCGGCCTGAAGCGCGTCCAGTTCCGCCGCCGTGGGGCCGTCCTTCAGGTAGAGCCGCACCTCGGGCGCGTGACCGGCCTCTTCCAGAAGCGCGAGCGCCTGGCACGATTTGGAGCAGCGCGGGTTGTGCCAGATGACGGGTGTCACAGCCAGTCCTCCCGCCCGGTGCCCACGGCCTCGGCCACGGAGGCGAAACCATCGCGGGCGAGGCAAGCGTCGAGCCCGCGCGCCACGTCGGCCGCCAGCCCGAGCCCCTTGTAGACCATCGCCGAATAGAGCTGCACGGCGGACGCCCCGGCGCGGATCTTCTGGTAGGCGGCCTCGGCGCTGTCGATCCCGCCGACACCGATCAGCGGCACCGCGCCACCGGTTTCGGCCGACAGCCGCGCCAGAACGCGGGTGGATTTCTCGAACAGCGGCTTGCCCGAAAGCCCCCCGGCCTCGCCCCGATGCGCGCTCTTCAGCCCGTCGCGATCCAGCGTCGTGTTGGTGGCGATCACCGCATCCACCCGGCATTCGATTGCCACGGCGGCCACGTCGGCGATCTCGGCTTCGCTCAGATCCGGCGCGATCTTGAGGAACACGGGGATCGGGCGGGCCAGCGCGTCGCGCGTTTCCATCACGCCCGCGAGCAGCGCGGTGAGGGCGGCCTTTCCCTGCAGATCGCGCAGTTTCTCGGTGTTGGGGGAGGAGACGTTGACGGTTGCGAAATCGAGATGCGCGGCGCAATGGGCCAGCACCTTGCCGTAATCCGCGGCGCGGTCCGCGCTGTCCTTGTTGGCGCCGAGGTTCAGCCCCAGCACCATGTCTTTCGGACGCTGGGCAAGGCGGCGGCCAATTGCCTCCATGCCCTCGTTGTTGAAGCCGAAGCGGTTGATCACCGCCTCGTCCTCGGTCAGGCGGAACAGGCGCGGCTTGGGGTTGCCGGGCTGTGGGCGGGGTGTGGCCGCCCCCACCTCGACAAAGCCGAAACCCGCACGCGCCAGGGGCGCAAGCGCCTCGGCGTTCTTGTCATAGCCCGCCGCAAGCCCCACGGGGTTGAGCAACTTGAGCCCGGCCAGCGTCGTGCGCAGCCGGTCGGAGGTCACCGGGCCGGGCAGCGGCGCGAATCCGCTGTTGAGCGCCTTGATGGAAAGCCCGTGCGCCTTTTCCGGGTCCAGCCGGTGCATGCCGGCAAGGGCGAGTTTCTCGATCAGCTTCATGCCATGCCTTCCGGGAAGCGGTGCACGCCGTCCACCAGCGGCAGCGGGGCGTGCCAGAGCACATCTTCCATGCGCAGCGCGCGGTAGAGGTGCGGAAACAGCGCGCCCCCGCGCGACGGCTCCCATTTCAGCGCCGCGCCGAGCGCCTCGGACTCGAGCGCCAGCAGCCACAGGCCCTCTTCGCCGGCGAAATGCTTCGCGGCGGTTTCGGCGGCCTGGGCGGCGGTGGAGAAATGGACGTAGCCATCGGCCAGGTCGACGGGCGCGCCGAGGGTCTCGCCGGCGGCCTTGAAGGCCTCCCATTCGGGGGTGCGGAAGATCTTGTAGATAAGCATGCCCGCCACATGCCCAACGAACGGGCAGCCGTCAAGCGCGGCGGGAAAGCGGCGCCGTCTTCCCCTCGGGAAACTGTCACATAGTTTTGACAGGCCGCGTGTTAGGCGTCAGTCTGACCAGATGGACAAAAATAATCAGGGAGTCACCCAAATGCTGTCCCGCATCCTTCTTTCCTCCGCCGCGGCCTTCGGCCTTTCCGCCGGGGTGGCGGCGGCGGACTATTCGCTGACGATTCTGCACACCAACGATTTCCATGCCCGTTTCGAGCCGATCTCGAAGTATGACTCCGGCTGCTCCGCCGAGGACAACGCCGAGGGCAAGTGCTTCGGCGGCTCCGCCCGCCTCGTGACGGCCGTGAACGAAGCCCGCGCGCGCGCCGAGAACCCGATCCTGCTGGACGGGGGCGATCAGTTCCAGGGCACGCTCTACTACACCTACTACAAGGGCAAGGTTGCCGCCGAGATGATGAACAAGCTCGGCTATGACGCGATGACCGTGGGCAACCACGAATTCGATGACGGCCCCGAGGTGCTGCGCGGCTTCATGGATGCCGTCAACTTCCCCGTTCTGATGTCCAACGCCGACGTCTCGGCCGAACCGCTGCTGGCCGACACGCTGATGAAATCCACGGTGATCGAGAAGGCGGGCGAGAAGATCGGCCTGATCGGCCTCACCCCGCAGAACACCGACGAGCTGGCAAGCCCCGGCAAGAACATCACCTTCACCGATCCGGTTCCGGCTGTTCAGGGCGAGGTGGACAAGCTCACGGCCGAGGGCGTGAACAAGATCATCGTGCTGAGCCACTCCGGCTACGCGGTGGATCAGCGCGTGGCCGCCGAAACCACCGGCGTGGACGTGATCGTGGGCGGCCACTCCAACACTCTGCTGTCCAACACCAACGATCGCGCCGCCGGCCCCTACCCGACGATGGTGAACGGCGTGGCGATCGTGCAGGCCTATGCCTACGGCAAGTTCCTGGGCGAGCTGAACGTGACCTTCGACGACGAGGGCAACCTCATCGAAGCCGTGGGCGAGCCGCTCGTGATGGATGCCAGCGTGACTGAGGACGAGGTGACGAAGGCGCGCATACTCGAACTGGGTGAGCCGCTCGAGGAAATCCGCCAGAAGGTCGTCGGCGCCGCCGGGGCCCCCATCGAGGGCAACCGCGACGTCTGCCGCGTGATGGAATGTCCGATGGGCAACCTCGTGGCCGACGCCATGCTGGAGCGCGTCAAGGATCAGGGCGTCCAGATCGCCATCGCCAACTCCGGCGGGCTGCGCGCCTCGATCGACGAAGGCGACGTGACGATGGGCGAAGTGCTCACCGTGCTGCCGTTCCAGAACACGCTCTCCACCTTCCAGATCAAGGGTGCCGGCCTGCTCGCCGCGCTCGAGAACGGCGTGAGCCAGGTGGAAGAGGTGGCCGGGCGCTTCCCGCAGGTCGCGGGCCTCAAGTTCACCTGGGATCCCTCCGTTGCGCCGGGCGAAGGGCGCATCGTCGAGGTGATGGTCGAAACCGACGGCGGCTACGAGCCGCTGGATCCGGACGCCACCTACAACGTCGTCACCAACAACTACGTGCGCAACGGCGGCGACGGCTACAAGATGTTCGCCACCGACGGCATGAACGCCTACGACTACGGCCCCGACCTCGCGGACGTCGTGGCGGAATACCTTGCCGGCAAGGGCCCCTACGAGCCCTACACCGACGGCCGTATCGTGAAGAAGTGATCCGGCCCACCGGCTGACGGAAAGGGCGCTCCGATGGAGCGCCCTTTTCATTTGGGCGTGTTTGTCAGGAGTGACTTGCGATGAGCGCCCTCAGGGGGTGAGTGAGCGCGCGCCTGTCGCGGCCGCGACAGGCGATGGTTACACGCAGCTTCGCTGCGGGCTTCTGCTGCCCACTCAAACTCGGTATCCTGCCCTCATGGACCACCCGCTGATCGATCTCATCAACCAGAAGATCGCCGCTGCCGAAGCCGATGGCGCGTTTGACGACCTGCCGGGCGCGGGCAAGCCGTTGCCGCGCTGCGACGATCCCGAGAACGCGTTGCTGAACCGGCTGGTGAAGGATTCCGGCGGCGTGCCGGAGTTCGTTTCGCTGTCGCGCGAGCTGGCGCGGCTGCGCGAAGAGCTGCGCGAGACGGGGGATCGGACGGAACGGCTGGCGATCCTGAAAGAGATGTCGATGCTGGAAGCCCGGATCGACATCGCCCGCAGGGCGGGGCGGTAGCGTCCGATGTGCGGGCGGTTCGCGATCACCCTGCCGACCGACGCCATGGCGCAGCTGTTCGATGCCGCGCCGGCCAACGACCTGCCGGAAACGCCCAACTACAACGTCTGCCCCACGACGCAGATCCACGTGGTGACGGGGGGCGAAGGGGGGCGCCGCCGCCTCGGGGCAATGCGCTGGGGCTTCCTGCCGAAATGGTACAATAGCCCCACCGACGGCCCGCTCCTGATCAACGCGCGCGCCGAGACGATCGCCGAGAAACCGGCCTTCCGCGAGGCCTGCCGCGCCCGGCGCTGCCTGATCCCCTGCTCGGGGTTCTACGAATGGACGAAGGACACGACCGGCGCGCGCCTGCCGTGGTACATCCAGCGCGCCGACGGCGCGCCGCTCGTCTTCGCCGGGATCTGGCAGGAGTGGGCGATGGGCGACGCGCACCTGACGACCTGCGCCATGGTCACCACCGGGGCCAACGCGCCGATGGCGCGCATCCATCACCGGATGCCGGTGATCCTGGAGCCGGAAGATTGGGCGCTGTGGCTGGGCGAGAAAGGCAAGGGTGCGGCGCGGCTGATGCGGGCGGCGGGTGAGGATGTGCTGCGGTTTCATCGCGTCGATCCGCGGGTGAACTCCAACCGCGCTTCCGGCCCGGAGCTGATCGAGCCGCTCCCGGCTTGATCCCGCGTCTCGGCCCCGGCACTCTGCCGGGAGGGGAGCACGGGAGACCATCATGAAAGACAAGATCGTTTCGGCCGAGGCCGCCGCCGCGCTGATCCGCGACGGCGATACGATCACCACCTCGGGCTTCGTCGGCATCGGCGTGCCCGACCTGCTGCTGAAGGCCGTGGCCGAGCGTTTCGCCGAAACCGGCGCGCCCCGCGATCTGACGCTGTTCTTCGCGGCGGGGCAGGGCGATGGCAAGGAGAAGGGCCTCAACCGGCTCGGTCAGGACGGGTTGCTCAAACGTGTTGTCGGCGGGCACTGGGGGCTGATTCCGAAGGTCGGCGCGCTGGCCGTTTCGGGGCGGATCGAGGCCTACAACCTGCCGCAGGGCGTCATCAGCCAGATGTATCGCGACATCGCCGCCGGCAAGCCCGGCACGGTGAGCCATGTGGGGCTCGGCACCTTCGTGGATCCCCGCCTTGAAGGCGGCCGGATCAATGACGTGACGACTGAGGACCTCGTGGAACTGGTGCAGCTTGGTGGGCGCGAGCAGCTTTTCTACCGCGGGTTTCCCATCCATGTGGCGCTCTTGCGCGGCACCACCGCCGATCCCTTCGGCAACGTCTCGATGGAGCGCGAGGCGCTGGTGATCGACAACCTCGCCCAGGCGATGGCGGTTAAGAATTCGGGCGGGCTGGTGATCGTTCAGGTGGAGCGTCTGGCGGCGCGCGGCGGGCTGAACCCGCGCAGCGTGGTGATCCCCGGCGCACTGGTGGATGCAGTGGTGGTGGCCGATCCCGAAGATCACATGCAGACCTATGCCACCGCCTATTCCCACCTCTTCGCCGGCCAGTTCCGCGCGCCGGAAGGCGCAGCGCCGAAGATGGCTCTGGACGCGCGCAAGATCATCGCCCGCCGCGCGGCGTTCGAGCTGCCGGTGAACGGCGTGGTGAACCTCGGCATCGGGATGCCCGAGGGCGTGGCCGCCGTGGCAGGGGAGGAGGGCCTTCTCGATCACGTGACGCTCACGGCGGAGCCCGGCGTGGTGGGCGGACAGCCGGCCTCGGGGCTCGATTTCGGCGCCGCGATCAACACCGATGCCATCATCGCCCAGAACGCGCAGTTCGATTTCTACGATGGCGGCGGGCTGGATCTGGCCGTGCTCGGCATGGCGGAGGCGGATGCGCAGGGCAACGTCAACGTGTCGCGCTTCGGCACCCGGCTGGCCGGAGCGGGGGGCTTCATCAACATCTCGCAGAACGCACGGCGGGTCGTCTTCGCCGGCACCTTCACCGCCGGTGGGCTCGACATCGCGCTCGAAGGGCGACGGCTTCGCATCCCTCAGGAGGGGCGCGCCCGGAAGTTTCTCGACGCGGTGCAGCAGATCACCTTCTCGGGAAAGGGGGCGCAGGCCAAGCGCCAGCCGGTGCTCTACGTGACGGAGCGCTGCGTCTTCGAGCTGCGGCCCGAGGGCGTGGTGCTCACCGAGGTGGCGCCGGGCGTGGACATGAAACGCGACATCCTCGCGCACATGGGCTTTGCCCCGATCGTCGGCGATGTCGTCGAGATGGATGCCCGGATCTTCGCGGACGAGCCGATGGAGCTAGCGCGGGATCTGCTGCACCTCGATCTCGCGGATCGGATCGCACTGGGTGACGGCGGCCGGCATCTCTTCATCAACTTCGAGAAGCTGCGCCTGCGCTCGCTGGAGGAAGTGGCCCAGATCCGGGCGCGGGTGGAGGAGGTCTGCGCGCCCCTGGGCCGCCGGGTGGACGTGATCGCCAACTACGACGGCGCGCGGATCGACGAGGACGTGGAGGCGGATTTCGCGGCGATGGTGAAGGCGTTGGAGGATCGGTTCTACGGCACCGTCACCCGCTATTCCTCCTCGGCCTTCATGCGCATGAAGCTGGGCGAAACCTTCCGGCGGGACGCCGCGCCCCATGTCTTCGAGACCGCCGCCGAGGCCAAGGCGTTCCTTGAGCGGCGGTGAGGCGGTGACGGCCATTTCATTTCGACCGTCACCCCCATTTCAATTCAGAACGCTTTAACGGCCTATACGTCGAAGCAATTGCGTTCGATGCCGATCTGGGTCAGGGCTTCGTATTGCCCTTTCATCTGCGCAAGCTGCGGCGCGAGATCCTCGGAAAAGCCGACGGCGAACAGGGCGGGCCAGAACAATACGAGCCCGACACCCATTGCCACGGCATCGTTGGTGGCGGCCTTGTTCTGGCGGCCCGTGAGATCGTTGACGGAGGTCACGACCCTGTTGCGTTCCCGGATGATCTGGTTGCAGTTCAGATGGCTGTACTGGGCGGTTCCGACCATCGTCGGCGTAATGTCTTCGGCCCTTTTGGAGCAGGCACCAATAGCGGTTGTTGCGGCAAGAAGGCCGCAAATCAATGTCTTCTTCATTATCACGGTGGGTTCTTTCTATTTGTCGATGCGCTCTTTTGTAATCCCTGCGCAATCAATTCAATAGGCAATCTGAAAAAATTCGGGTTTTTTAATTTCTCCCAATTCAGGCCCATTTGTTGCCCTTATTCGAGGTTTGGGCGGCCGGAGTTTCGCGCCTTTCGGAATGGCGGGAGATACTGGGAGTCGTGCCAATGCCCGGAACGATCCGTCGGCGGTCTCGGGGCGGTTTGGGTTGGCCGGCCCTCGTGCGGGCCGGCCGGGGCCATGCCTAGTGGGTGTGGCCGGCCGGAGCGATGATCGCCAGGCCGGGGGCGGGCGACTTCAGGTCGTGGCTGTCCTGCCCTTCGGCGGGGATCTCCACCCAGGCGTTTTCGCCGGTGGTGCATTCCTGAACCGTGGCGAAATACAGGGTGGTTCCGGGTTCCAGCGAGCTGTGCAGCTTGGCGCGGAAGACGAACTCGTCGTAGTGGGCATCCTCCAGGTTGCCCGTCCAGATGATCTCTTTCACGCCTTCCGTCAGCGTTCGGCCGTGGAAATCATAGCTGCGCGCATAGGCGCCGGTGACGGTTTCGAGGCTCCAGCCCGGCTTCGGCATCGGCTTTACGGAGATGACGCCCTCGGGAATGGCGATGCGCAGGGTCTGCGTGGCCGCGCCGTCGCAGCCGTGGCCGATCCGCATGACGGCCTTGTAGTAGCTGCCGCTGGCGGCTTCCTGCTGTTCGAGCGTGGCGTGGGCGTTTGCGCCCATGGCAAGAGAGGCCGCTGCCGCGGCGACGAGGGCGAGAAGGGTCGGTTTCATTTTCTATCCTTTCACATGTCTGTTGTGCGCCGGTGCGTCCGGCGCGCCGAGATCATGTGAAGAGGGGCGGGCCCCGTGCCGGTGGCAGGCCGTTCGCGGCCGCGACGGGGGCGGGCGCCTGTGCCGGGGGCAGAGCTTTGCGCGCGACGCTGGCTGTCCGTTTCGCCTCAGTGGGCAACGCCGGTTCGACCGCCGCCTTCGCGAGGACGCAGTTCGGGCAGCTGCCCGAGGATGCGTCTTCCGAGTAGCCGCAGATGTCGGCGGGGGAGAAACCGGCAAGGGCGAAATCCGGGCCGCCGGAGATCGGGCGCGCGGCGTGAAGGCCCGCAAGAAGCGCAAAGCAGACTGCCGCCACCAGCATCGCCATGGCAAGGGCCTTCGTCTGTCTTGCGCTGTAAGGCATTGAGTCTTCTTCGCTTAGGTCGTGGACTCATAATGTCTGATCCAGAGCCTTGAGCAAGCGAGGTGAAGTGCGGCGAGGAAGTTTGCTGCGGTTTTGAAGTATCGCGTTGCGATGCCGCGGAAGTGTTTGAGACGATTGAAGAACCGTTCGACCTTGTTGCGTTCGCGGTAGAGGTCTCGGTCGACGGTCCTGACCACGCGGACGTT
>NZ_FWFQ01000011.1 GCF_900172235.1 Pseudoruegeria aquimaris
ACAGCGGCGAGATCACCGCCCATTCCGCATCGCTCACATCGTGTCTGCCCGTCATGCTCACCTCCGTTTCCGAAAGTGAATCATCACACCGCCAAAAACGGAATCCCGTTTATGAGTTCACGACCTAATTCGCCCCTCGCCGCGCAACGGCAGACATTCGGAAAAAGCCGCTCCCTCGGGAGCGGCTTTTTTCTGTTTGCGCTCCCATCCCGCGCCTGCCCGGCGGCGCTCACCCAGCTGGACCGTCCGCCCCTCCCGGCGCGGGGGCACTCGCGACGGCCAGGCGAGGCCGGCGCCCAACCCACCCCATGCCACCCCATGCCGCCCGATCAGGCCAACTGCCCGGATTGGCACATGAAAAGACCCGGAAATGGCGCGAAACTTCCTGAAAAGACCGCGACCCTGCCCAATTTGCGCCCCAGACAGCCGCCATAACGATTTCATACCGAGACGGACAGCGGATCACAGAGGCCGATCCGAGGCAAAGTCCAAATCGGTGAGAAATGAGCGAACCTAAATTCTGATCCTTGGAGTGACTAAAATGATCATCAAGCTTTTCAACAAATTCGCCAAAGACGAATCCGGCGCCGTGACCGTTGACTGGGTTGTGCTGACCGCCGCCCTGGTTGGCCTGGCCATCGCCGTTCTGTCCACCGTCGCCACCGGCGTCGACAACGTGAACGACGACCTGACCGCGTCCTTCACCTCCGGCCAGACCTTCTCCACGCAAGGCGACGGCGTGACCGGCGCGACGATCGGCGACTGATACGCCCCTCGCCGCACAACGGCATGATCCAGGAAAAGCCGCCCAAGGGGCGGCTTTTTCGCTTTTGCCAATGACCAAGGGTCAAGAGGATATCTTGTTGATTTGCCAAATATTGGCCGCATTCCTGTGATCAACAGATATTGTGACGGGAGGCCAAAATGGCCACCCGCTGTTTTGGTACCTGGTGGCATGTTGAGGAGAGAGAAATGCTGCGACACCGAATCCTGAAGACGTTCAAGAAGGACGAAGACGGCGCCGTGACGGTGGACTGGGTCGTTCTGACGGCAGCCCTCGTGGCTCTGACCATCGCCATCCTCCCGGCACTGTGGCTCGGCGTCGATGGCGCCGTGGACGACATGTCCGCCTCCTTCACGAGCAGCGACAGCTTCTCGTCCCAGGGCAACAACGTAACCGCGACGACAGTCGATTGACACGGGATGGTCGGCGCTTCGAAACGATTGTTCTCACATTCGAGCTAAAAATGCCCGCAAGCGCTATTTGATCATCTTTTTGCCCAATTCGGGAATTAACCTCTCGGCAAAGGGCATTCGTGCGCGCCTGAATCGCCGCGGCTGCCGATGAAACCGGAAGGACTTAGTCATGCGTTTGGTATTTGTGTTGGTGTTGATGCTGGGTGTCGGCCTGGCCGGATTCGCCGTTTACATGGCCAAGGATTACGTCGGTGCCTACGAACGCGCGCTCCAGGCCGAAAGGGCGCTGACCGCGCAGATGGTGCCGACGGTGGAAGTCATCACCCTGAAACACCCGATGAAATACGGCGAACGGATCCGCCCGGATGACATCCAGAAGGTCCGCTGGCCGGAAAACGCAATTCCCGAGGGCGCCTTCCTGAGCGAGGAAGCGCTGTTTCCGAAAGGCCCGGAAGAGCTGCGCACGGTCCTGCGCGCAATGGAGAAGGACGAGGCCATCCTCGCCGTCAAGGTCACCGAGCCGGGTGAAGACGCCGGGCTGACCTCGCGCCTCGGCAAGGGCATGCGCGCCTTCGCGATCAAGGTGGACGTGGCTTCCGGCGTGTCCGGCTTCCTGCGCCCCGGCGACCGCGTGGACATCTACTGGACGGGCACCAGCCGCGACAAGGAAGTCACCAAGCTGATCGAGGCCGGCGTCGAGCTCATTGCGATCGACCAGATCGCCGATGGCGACCGCAACGAAGCCCGCATCGCCCGCACTGTGACGGTGGAAGTTACCCCGCAGCAGGTCGCCGCGCTGGCGCAGGCGCAATCCACCGGCAACCTTTCGCTGTCCCTCGTGGGCGCCGAGGACGACACCGTCGCCGAGGCCATCGAAGTGGACCAGCGCCAGCTGCTGGGCATCGAAGATGAGAAAGTCGTTGAAAAGGAAAGGGAAAAGGTCTGCACCATCCGGACCCGCCGCGGCAACGACGTGGTGGAAATCCCGATCCCCTGCACCAACTGATCCGGTGACACTGGTCCGGTGAACGAGGGCTGCGGCGATCCGCGGCCCTTTTCGCATTTTTACATGTGTTGCCACTTCTCCACATCAGGTCAGGGCCGCAACACATTGATTCTTGCAAAAAAACAACACGGCAGGCATGGTTGACAGGTAATGGGCGACAGACCCGTAAAACACGTGATCAAAGAGGCAGGGTCACTCGATGCTTAAGAAATGGATCTCGGCGGCCCTATGTGGAGCCGCTCTCTTCGTAGCAAGTGCACCAACCGGCGCGTATGCCGAAACCCTTCGCGTGCTGCGGGGCTCCGTCACCAGCGCGCTGGCCGTTCCGATGAACCGGGCCGTCGTCGTTGAGAGCGAAGTCCCCTTCGCGGAACTCTCGATCGCGAACCCCAACATCGCCGATCTATCCACGCTTTCGGATCGCACGATCTACGTGCTCGGCAAGATCCCGGGCCGCACCACCCTCACGCTTCTGGGCGTGGACGGCGGGCTGATCGCCAACGTGGAAGTGCAGGTCACCCCGGACGTGGCCGAGTTCAAGGAACGCCTGCGGCAGATCCTGCCGGGCGAGAACATCGAAGTGCGCACCGCAAACGACGGCATCGTGCTGTCGGGCACGGTGTCCAGCGCCGCGCGGCTCGATCGCGCCCTTGATCTCGCCGAACGCTACGCGCCCGAGCGCGTGTCCAACCTTCTCGTGGTCGGCGGCACCCAGCAGGTGATGCTGAAGGTGCGCTTCGCGGAAATGCAGCGCTCCGTCGCCAAGAGCCTGAACCTCAGCGCGGCCGCCAGCGGCACGCTCTTCTCCGGCGATGCCACCATCGACGCCGGCAACAACGCCTTCAGCGACGGTGGCCCCTTCAACGGCAACACCGTCACCTCCCCCAACGAGGCGGCCGGCCGGATGCTGCTGGGCTTCAACGCCGGCAGCGTCGAATTTGCCGTTCTTCTGGAAGCCCTTGAATCCAAAGGGGTTGTTCGCACCCTGGCCGAGCCCAACCTCACCGCCCTCTCCGGGCAGGAGGCCAAGTTCCTCGCCGGCGGCGAATACCCTGTCCCCGTCGCCCAGGACAACGGCACCACCTCGGTGGAGTTCAAACCCTTCGGCGTGGAGCTCAACTTCACCCCGCGCGTCGTGGACGGCGACCTGATCAACCTCTCCATGGTGGCCGCCGTCAGCTCGCTCGACCCCACCAGCGGCATCGTCGCCGACGGCTTCCAGATCAACGCCTTCAAGCGCCGCGAAACCTCCACCACCGTGGAAATGCGCGACGGCGAGAGCTTCGCGATCGCCGGGCTGCTTCTGGACGACTTCCAGGACAACGTGTCCCAGATCCCGTGGATCGGTGACATCCCGGTGCTCGGCACCCTGTTCCGCTCCACCGACTTCCAGCGTGACCAGAGCGAACTGGTGATCATCATCACCCCGCATCTCGTCACCCCCACCCGCGGCGAGGCCCTCGCCCTGCCGACGGATCGCATCAAGCCGCCCTCGGAGGCCGATCTCTTCCTGAACGGCAGCCTCGTGGGCAACGCCAATGTGTCCGGCGCCGCCGGAGAAGTGGCCCGGCAGGATTTCTCCGGTTCCTACGGCTACGTGATGGAGTAAGCAGATGACCAAGCACCTCATTGCCCTCCTCGCCCTGGCCGGGCTTGCCGCCCTGCCCGCCTGCAGCAACAGCGATTTCTACGGCGAAGCCGGCCAGTCCATCGATGAAGGGGGCTTCGGCAACCCGACGATGAACAACGTCCAGCTCCAGACCGGCCAGAAGAGCTACACCGAAAGCCTCGCGCGCCGGTTCGCCGAAGAGGTGCCCTCCACGGTGAACTTCGCCTTCGACAGCGCGGTTCTGGACCAGAGCGCGAAGCTGACCCTGCGCAAACAGGCCGACTGGATCCGCCAGTTCCCGGAAGTGCGCTTCCGCGTCTACGGCCATACCGACGCCGTGGGCTCCGCCGGATACAACAAGAGCCTCGGCAAGCGCCGCGCCGACGCGGTGGTGCGCTACCTGTCGAGCCTCGGGATTTCGACCTCCCGCCTGGAGGCCGTCGTTTCCTTCGGCGAAACCCAGCCGCTGATCGTGTCGGAAGGCCGCGAGCGCCGCAACCGCCGCACGGTGACGGAGGTTTCGGGCTTCGTGGACAGCCACCCGGCGGTCCTGAACGGCAAATATGCCGAGGTGATCTGGCGCGAATACGTCCAGAGCGCGACCGAAGTCTCCACGGTGACGGAAGCCACCGAATAGGCGAAACAAGCTGACGGGCCGCGAGGCCCGGCCTTTGGGGCCGCTCCCGGAAACGGTGGCGGCCCTTTTCTTTGATCGTCGCAAGATACCGAATAATTACGGTCTTTTGGCCGCAATCTTGCCCAGATTGTTCACCATCTTCCTTGACTGACGAGTAAAGCGACGCATTGCGAGTCGCGAGTCGGACGGGCCGTACATGCCGTATGGCCTCGGTGACAGACGGAAGGACGTGAGGAAATGAGTAGTGGCGCGACAATGCTGAAGCCTGAGCCGGCCCCGCTCCTGGCGTGCACGATTTCCCGTGATGTGCAGAATTTCGATCTTCTGATCGAGGACATGGAAGCGGAACTCGGTGAAAGCTGGGGCGACCTCGGCTTCGAGGATGCGCTGATCTTCCTGAAGCAGGATGACGCCCTGACCCTCGAATTCGTGGCGATCGCGGTGGACGAGGAAGACGAGTCCGACATCGATCTCGTCGGCCGCCTCGTGAGCACCGCCAAGGAGCGCGGGATCAACGTGATCCTGATCGCCGACAACGTGAGCCCCAACACGCTGCACCGCCTGATGCGGATGGGGGCGCAGGATTTCATCCCCTACCCGCTGCCCGAGAACGAGCTGCACGATGCCATCGAGCGGATCCGCCGGAAGGGCATCGAGGCGGCGGTGAGCCCGCCCGAAGACGACGGCCCCACCGCCAGGGGCAAGGCCCGCGGCGACCGCAGCGCCGTGATCCTGCCCGTGCACGGGCTGGCCGGCGGCACCGGCGCCTCCACCCTTGCGGTGAACCTCGCCTGGGAGCTGGCCACGATCGACAAGAAGGATCCGCCGCGCGTCTGCCTGATCGATTTCGACCTGCAGTTCGGCAGCCTCTCCACCTATCTCGATCTGCCCCGGCGCGAGATCGTCTATGAGCTGCTCTCCGATACCGAACACATGGACGGCGACAGCTTCATGCAGGCGCTGCTGACCTACAACGACAAGCTGCACGTTCTGACGGCCCTCCCCCGAGATGCTGCCGCTCGATATCGTCGGTCCCGAGGACGTGGACGCCATCATCGAGATCGCGCGCACCAATTTCGACTACGTCGTCATCGACATGCCGTCCACCCTGATAAGCTGGACGGAGGCCGTGCTGGCCCAGGCGCATATCTACTTCGCCACCATGGAGCTGGACATGCGCTCGGCGCAGAACGCGCTGCGCATGATCAAGGCGCTCAAGGCCGAACAGCTGCCGGTGGAGAAGCTGCGCTACGTGCTGAACCGTGCGCCGAAATTCACCGATCTCTCCGGCAAGAGCCGCGTGAAGCGGCTTGCCGAAAGCCTCGACATCAAGATCGAACTGCTGCTTCCCGACGGCAGCAAGCAGGTCAGCCAGTCGGCGGATCATGGGCTGCCGCTGGCCGAAAACGCCGCGAAGAACCCGCTGCGCAAGGAAATCGCCAAGCTCGCGAAATCCATCCACGAACGCAACCTTTCCTCTGCCGAAACGGCCTGACCATAGGAGGCGACCGTGTTTTCCCGATACAGCAAGACATCCAAGACCGCCGCCAAGAAATCCAAACCGGCTGAACCCGCGCCCGAACTGGCCCCGGTGCCCAGCGCCGAGAAACCGGCCCCGCGCCTGCGCAAGGAGCTGAAGGCCCCGGCGCGCGCCACGCCGGACGACAAGGAGAAGAAGCGCAAGGAACGGCTCGGGGAAATCAAGGTCGAGCTGCACAAGCGCCTGCTCGACAACCTCAACCTGTCCGCGCTCGAAACCGCCTCCGAGGCGGATCTGCGTGCCGAGATCATCGACATCGCGTCGGAATCCCTCAACGAGATGAGCGTCGTGCTCAACCGCGAGGAACGCGCGCAGCTCAACCAGGAGCTTTTCGACGAGGTGACCGGCCTCGGCCCGCTGGAGCCGCTGCTGAAGGACGAAAACGTCAGCGATATCCTGGTGAACGGCCCGCACCAGATCTTCGTGGAGAAGAACGGCAAGCTCCAGCTGAGCGACGTCACCTTCAAGGACGAACGCCACCTGATGCGCATCATCGACAAGATCGTCTCCGCCGTCGGGCGACGCGTCGATGAATCCAACCCCTACGTGGACGCCCGCCTCGCCGATGGCTCCCGCTTCAACGCCATGGTCCCGCCGATCGCGGTGGATGGCTCGCTGGTTTCCATCCGGAAGTTCAAAAAAGACAAGCTCAGCATCGACGATCTGGTGAAATTCGGCGCCTTCACAGAGGAAATGGCTGCATATCTGCAAGCCGCCGTCGCCACGCGCCTCAACATCATCGTGTCAGGCGGCACCGGCTCGGGCAAGACGACGACCCTCAACGCCCTGTCGAGCTTCATCGACGACAGCGAGCGCATCCTCACCATCGAGGACACGGCCGAACTCCAGCTGCAGCAGACGCACGTGGGCCGGATGGAGAGCCGCCCGCCCAACGTGGAAGGCAAGGGCGCCGTCACCCCGCGCGACTGTCTGAAGAACGCCCTGCGGATGCGCCCGGACCGCATCATCGTGGGCGAGACCCGCGGCGAGGAGGTGATCGACATGCTCCAGGCCATGAACACCGGCCACGACGGCTCGATGACCACGATCCACGCCAACTCCGCCCGCGACGGCGTGAGCCGGCTTGAGAACATGATCGCCATGGCCGGCATCGAGATGCCGATCAAGGCGGTGCGCAGCCAGATCGCTTCGGCCGTGAACCTCATCGTGCAGGCCAGCCGCCTTCAGGACGGCTCCCGCCGCATGACCTCGATCACCGAAATCACCGGCATGGAGGGAGACGTGATCTCCATGCAGGAGGTCTTCCGCTACCAGCGCGTCGGCCTCACCCCCGACAACAAGATCATCGGGCATTTCACCGCCACCGGCGTGCGTTCGCACTATTCCGAACGCTTCCGCATGTGGGGCTACGATCTGCCGCCCTCGATCTTCGAGCCCATGGCCGCGGAGTAAAGCCCATGCCGATCAATATGGAACTCATCATCTACGGCGTGATCTTCGTCGCCGTTCTGCTGCTGGTCGAAGGGATCTACCTGACCGTCTTCGGCAAGTCGATCAGCCTCAACAGCCGGGTGAACCGCCGGCTGGAGATGTTGGAAAAGGGCATCGGCCGCGAACAGGTGCTGGAGCAGCTGCGCAAGGAGATGGGGCAGCACATGCGCTCCCGCTCCTTCCCGCTCTATTCCATCCTCGCCGAGAAAGCGCAGAAGGCCAACATCGCCTTCTCGCCGAGCCAGATCATCATGGTGATGATGCTTCTTTCGGTGGTGGCCTTCTTCGGGCTCACCATCGGCACCAGCGCGGCCCTGCCCGTCCGCCTGCTCGTCTCGCTCTGCATGGGCGTGGGCGGCGTGTATTTCTGGATCAACGGCAAGGCCAAGAAGCGCCTCGCCCTGATCGAGGAGCAGCTTCCGGATGCGGTGGACCTGATGGTGCGCTCGCTGCGCGTGGGGCACCCGTTCTCCTCCGCCATCCAGATCGTGGCCCGCGAAGTGCCCGATCCTCTGGGCTCGGAAATGGGCGTGATCTCAGACGAAGCCGCCTACGGGCGCGACGTGGGCGAAGCGCTCAAGAGCATGGCCGAACGGCTGGACATGCAGGACATGCGCTTCCTCGCCGTGGCGGTGACGATCCAGCAGCAATCCGGCGGCAACCTCGCCGAGATCCTGGCCGGCCTGTCCGCCGTGATCCGCGCCCGCTTCCGCCTGTTCCGCCGCGTCAAGGCCATCACCGCGGAGGCGAAATGGTCGGGCATGTTCCTTTCGGGCTTCCCCTTCGCCGCCCTGGCGATGATCAACATCATCCAGCCCAACTACTACGACGACGTTAAGGAAACCGCCGTGTTCATCCCGGCCTGCCTGGTGGTGGCCGGCTTCCTCTTCGCCAACGTCATCGTCATGCGCCGCCTCGTGGACATCAAGGTATAGGAGGGCGAGATGGAATTTCTGAATACATTCAACGCGATGCTGAAGGAAAACTTCGGCGAACTGGGGCCCTTCGTCGTGGTCGGCGTGCTGGGCATCCTTCTGATCGCGCTCACCCTGCCCTTCCTGCTCAACCGCAAGGAAGATCCGCTGGACAAGCTGAAGAAGGCGCAGCGGCAGGGCGGCACCTCCGTCGAGAAGACGGCCCTGCGCTTCGACACCAAGGACGACAAGCTCGAGAAATACGCAAACTTCCTCGAACCCCAGGATGAGGAAGAGTATTCGGCGGCGCGGCTTCAACTGCTGCGGGCGGGCTATCGCTCCAAGAACGCGGTGCGCATGTTCCACTTCGCGCAGTTCGCGCTCGGCCTCGGCCTCCTCGGTGCCGGCGCCATTTTCGCCGTGATCACCAGCCAGACGAACCCCGACACCTCGATGCAGAAGACGCTGATGATGGTGCTCCTTCCGGGCGTGCTGGGCTACTACCTGCCCCGCTACTGGGTGAACAAACGCGTGGCCCAGCGGCAGGAAGAGATGGTCAACGGCTTCCCCGACGCGCTGGACATGATGCTCGTCTGCGTCGAGGCCGGCCAATCCATGGACCAGGCGATCATCCGCGTCAGCCGCGAGTTGCAGGCCGGCTTCCCGGCGCTGGCCGAGGAATTCGCCACCGTCGCCTACGAGCTGAAGGCCGGCAAGGATCGCCCCTCCGTTCTGAAGGACATGTCCGAACGCGCCGGCGCGCCGGACATCGCGAGTTTCGTGACCGTGCTGATCCAGTCGGCGACCTTCGGCACTTCGATCGCGGATGCGCTGCGGGTCTTCGCCGGCGAAATGCGCGACAAGCGGGTGATGCGGGCCGAGGAAAAGGCCAACACCCTGCCCACCAAGATGACGCTGGCCACAATGATGTTGACCGTGCCGCCGCTGCTGATCATCCTGATCGGGCCGTCGGTCTACGGGATTGCAACCCTGCTCGGCGGAGGCGCGGCAACGAGCATCGGGAACTAGTCCAAGGTGACATCAAGACATCTGCTGATCTCCATCCTGCTGGGATCTCTCGCCGCCTGTGCACCCACGGGCGGCGAAAACGATTCCGCGCCCGGCCCCTACGCGCCCCCGGTGGACCGCGCGGCCGACTCCGTGGACGGGCTGATCGTGGGGCACCGGCTGATGGAAGCCGGCGAATACGAGCTTGCGCTGAAATCCTACTACCGCGCGGCGGCCGAAACCGGCGTCACCCCCGATCTGCTGTCCGCGCTCGGCTCGGCCAACCTGCGCCTGGGGCGCCTCGGGCAGGCGGAGCGCCTGCTGCGGCAGGCCGTGGAGCGCGATCCCTCCTTCGTGCCGGCGTGGAACAACCTGGGCGTCACGCTGATGGAAATGGGCCAGTTCGGCGAAGCGAAGGAGATGTTCCGCCGCGCCTATGCGCTGGATAGTGGCGAAAGTGACGCCATCCGGGAGAATTTTCGGATTTCTGCTGAAAAAGTGAAAAAACCCGGCTATGGTGCCGAGAACAATAATGAATTCGCGTTGATGAGGCGGGGTAGCAACGAATACCTGATCCTCCACGCACCTTGAGGAAACGAGCAGTAAGGGACGCAGGAAAATGCGCCACAGGTTTCTTGTATCGATCTGCCTTGTGAGCAGTGTTGCTCTGGCGGCATGCGAAAAGAACGTCAACGCGGACGCCGAAGTCGAGCGGGCCGTGAAGGATCTGAACGTCATCGACGAGACGAACCTCAACGACATCATGCTGACGGTGGCTGACCCCGACGAAGCCGTCGCCTACTTCAAGAAGGCCGCGCTTGCCAATCCCGACCGGCTCGACATGAAGCGCGGCCTGGCCGTGTCCTACATCCGGGCGAAGAGGCCGCGCGAGGCGGTCACCGCCTGGCAGGCCGTGGTGGATCATCCGGACTCCACCCACGACGACAAGGTCGAACTGGCCGGCGCGCAGATCCGCAACGGCGACTGGTCCGCCGCCGAGGCCACGCTGAACTCGGTGCCGCCCACCGTGGAGACCTACAAGCGCTACCGGCTGGAAGCGATGGTGGCGGACTCCAAGAAACAGTGGAAGAAGGCCGACAGCTTCTACGAAACCGCGCTCGGCCTCACCACCAAGCCCGCCGGCGTGCTCAACAACTGGGGCTATTCCAAGCTCACGCGCGGCGATTTCAGCGGCGCCGAGAAGCTCTTCGCCGATGCGATCAGCTATGATCCCAAGCTGTTCACCGCCAAGAACAACCTCGTTCTGGCACGCGGGGCGCAGCGCAAATACGATCTGCCGATCCTCGATGTGACGCAGGACGAGCAGGCCGAACTGCTCTACACGCTGGCGCTTTCCGCCATCAAGCAGGGCGACGTGAAGACGGGCCAGGGCCTTCTGAAGGAAGCGATCGAAACGCATCCGCAGCATTTCGAAGCCGCCGCACGCGCGCTGCGTGCGCTGGAAACGGGCTGATCCGATGCTCGAAATCAGCAGCTTCTCCGCGTGGTGCTTTCTGCCGCTTGCCACGCCCATCGGCGTCTGGGTGGCCTACAACGACATGAAATTCATGAAGATTCCCAATGTCGCCGTGCTGGCGCTGCTGGGCGTTTTCATCGTGGTCGGGCTTTTTGCCCTGCCCTTCGATCAATATCTCACCCGCCTGCTCCAGGGCGTGGTCATCCTGATCCTGGGCTTCATCGTGAACATGGTCGGCCTCGTCGGGGCGGGAGATGCGAAATTCGCCGCCGCCATGGCGCCTTTCATCGCCCTGGGCGATGCCACGCGGTTCCTGATCCTCTTCGCCGCAGTTCTGCTGGCCGCCTTCGCGACCCATCGGATCCTGCGCGGCATCGGTGCCGTGCGGCGCCTCGCCGATGGCTGGGCCTCCTGGGAGACACGCGATTTCCCGATGGGGCTGGCCCTTGGCAGCTCGCTCATCTTCTACCTGCTTCTCGGGGCGCTCCACGGCGCCTGACGCGCTGATTTTCCCCAGCTTATGCCCGAATTTCGTCAGGATTTCCTGATTGAATGGCCCGGACAACCGGCGCCTGCACGCGCCGCATGAACGATGAGGGCACGAAGATGAACATGGAAACCGGCTCGGTCATGGCCCCACCGGCTCCGCGCTCGCTGGAGGGGATGCAGCTTCCGATCGTGATGATGCGGGACATTCTGCTGAAGACGATCTTCCGCAAGAACGTGACACTGGCGACCGAAATCGCACGCGCAATCTGCCTGCCCGTCCCGGTGACGCAGGAGTTGATCGACATCGCCCGCGATCAGCGCCTGCTGGAGGCCACCGGCACGCTGCACGCCAACTCCGGCGGCGAAATGGGCTACCAGCTCACCGATGCCGGCAAGGCACGCGCGCTGGATGCGCTTTCACAATCCGAATATTACGGCGCCATGCCCGTTCCGCTGGATGTCTATCGCGAACAGGTCAAGCGCCAGTCCATCCGCAACATCCAGATCACCCGTGACCAGCTGACCGGCGCGATGGGCCACCTCGTGCTGCCCGACAACCTGCTCGGCCAGCTCGGCCCCGCCGTCAGCTCGGGCCGTTCGATCCTGATGTATGGCCCGCCGGGCAACGGGAAATCCTCCATTTCCAACGGCATACGCGACGCGCTCGGGGACAAGATCTACGTCCCCCGCGCCATCGAGTATTCCGGCCAGGTGATCACCGTCTACGACCCGATCGTGCACTCCGCCGCCGAGGAGCAGGTCGATGATCCGAACTCCCTGCGCCGCACGTCGGGCCGCTTCGACACGCGCTACGTGCGCTGCGAGCGCCCCACGGTGATCACCGGGGGTGAACTTTCACTTTCCATGCTTGATCTCGTCTACAACCCGGTGGCCCGCACCTACCAGGCGCCGCTGCAGCTGAAATCCACCGGCGGCGTCTTCATCGTGGACGACCTCGGCCGCCAGGCCGAACCGCCGCAGGCGCTGGTGAACCGCTGGATCGTGCCGCTGGAGGAAAGCAAGGACATCCTCGCGCTGCAGTCGGGCGAGAAGTTCGAAGTGCCCTTCGACACGCTGGTGATCTTCTCCACCAACTTCCACCCCAACGAGATCTTCGACAAGGCGGCCCTGCGCCGGATCTTCTTCAAGATCAAGATCGACGGCCCCAGCCAGGAGGATTTCCTGAAGATCTTCGCCCTGGTGGCCCGCAAGAAGAAGATGCCCCTGAACGAAAAGGCGCTCGTGCACCTGCTGCAGAAGCGCTACCCCGAGATCGGAAACGTCTACGCGAACTACCAGCCCGTCTTCCTGATCGACCAGATGATCGCCATCTGCGAGTTCGAAGGCATCCCCTACCAGATGACACCCGAGTTGATCGACCGCGCCTGGGCCAACATGTTCGTCAAGGACGAGGTGATCGTGAAATAGGCCCGCACAAGGGCCTCTTTCCTTTTGCGCATGCGCCCCTATTCTTGCGCGCATGCGTGATCTGCCCCCCGTATTCCAAGAGTGGTTTGCCCGCCGCGGCTGGGCCCTGCACCCGCATCAATCCGAGATGCTGGCACGCGCGGAGTCGCCCTGCCAGCTTCTGATCGCTCCCACCGGCGGCGGCAAGACGCTTGCAGGATTCCTGCCAACGCTGGCCGAACTCGGGCAAAATCCCGCGCCCGGCTTGCACACCCTCTACATTTCCCCCCTCAAGGCCCTGGCCGCCGACATCAAGCGCAACCTGCGCACGCCGGTCGAGGAAATGGGCCTCGCGATCCGCATCGAGGACCGCACCGGCGACACCCCCCAGACCCGGCGCAAGCGCCAGCGCGCCGATCCGCCCCACATCCTGCTCACCACGCCCGAAAGCCTTGCCCTGCTGCTCTCCTACGAGGATTGCGCCCGCACCTTCGCCGGGCTGCAGCGCGTGGTGGTGGACGAGATCCATGCCCTCGCCGAAAGCAAGCGCGGCGATCAGTTGATGCTCTGCCTCTCGCGGCTTCAGGCGCTCTGCCCCGGCCTGCGGCGGGTGGGCCTGTCGGCGACGGTGGAGGATCCCTCGGCCATCGCCACCTACCTGGCGCGCAATCCCGACCCCTGCGACATCCTGCAGGCCGATCCCGGCCCCGAGCCCGATATCGCGATGCTCCATACCGAGGAGGCACCGCCCTGGGCGGGGGGCGGCGCGGCCCATGCGATCCCGGCGGTGCTGGAGCAGATCAAGGCCCATCGCACCACGCTGATCTTCCACAACACGCGCGCCCAGGCCGAGCTGTTCTTCCACAACCTCTGGCTTGCCAACGCCGAGGGCCTGCCGATCGGCATCCATCACGGCTCCCTAGCCCGCGAGCAGCGCGCGAAGGTGGAAGCCGCCATGGTGCGCGGCGATCTGCGCGCCATCGTCTGCACCGGTTCGCTGGATCTGGGCATCGACTGGGGCGACGTGGATCTCGTGATCCAGATCGGCGCGCCGAAGAACGTGAAGCGGCTGGTGCAGCGGATCGGCCGCGCCAACCACCGCTACAACGCCCCCTCCAAGGCCCTGTTGGTGCCGGCCAACCGGTTCGAGGTTGTCGAATGCCTTGCGGCGCTTGAAGCCGTGAAAGCCCGTGATCTGGACGGCGAGCCCCGCGGCCCCGGCCCACGCGACGTGCTCTGCCAGCACATCCTGATCCGCGCCTGCGCCGGGCCTTTCTCCGCGGAGGATCTCTATGACGAGGTGCGCAGCGTCGGGGCGTTCCGCGACCTGTCGCGCGCCGCCTTCGACGCCTGCCTCGACTACTGCGCCACCGGCGGCTACGCGCTGCGCCGCTACGATCAATGGCAGCGGCTGATGCAACAGCCCGACGGCACCTGGCGCCTGCGCGATCCGCGCTCCGCCGCCCGGATCCGCATGAACATCGGCACCATCCAGGACACCGACAGGCTGAAGGTCCGGCTTCGGGGGCGCCGCGGCGGCAAGCCGCTGGGCGAAGTCGAAGAGGCTTTCGCCGCAACGCTCACCCCGGGCGACACCTTCCTGATCGGCGGTGAAATCGTGCGCTACGAGGGCCTGCGGGAGATGGTCGTTGAGGTGACGCGGCGGGCCGACAGGAAGCCGAAGATCGCCACCTTCATGGGCACGAAATTCGCCACCTCCACCCAGCTTACCCACAGGATGCTCGCGTTGCTGAACGCGCCCGACTGGCCGCAGCTGCCGGCCCATACGGCCGATTGGCTGGCGCTCCAGCGCGAGGTCTCGCGCATGCCGCGCGCCGACAGGCTGCTGTGCGAAAGCTTCCCCCACCAGGGGCGCGCGCATTTCTGCGTCTACGGCTTTGCCGGGCGCAACGCCATGCAGACGCTTGGGCTCTTGCTGACCCAGCGCATGGAGCAGGAAGGGCTGGCGCCGCTTGGCTTCGTCGCCACCGATTACGCGACCCTGATCTGGGGTCTGGACCCGGTGGAGGATCCCGCCCCGCTCTTCACGGCCGACGGCCTGCGCGACGGGCTGGAGACCTGGCTCGCCGGCAACGCCGTGATGAAGCGCACCTTCCGCGCCTCCGCCATCATCGCCGGGCTGATCGAGCGCAACAGCACCGGCGCGCGCAAATCCGGCCGGCAGACGGCCTTCTCCTCCGACATCCTCTACGACACGCTGCGCAAATACGATCCCGATCACCTGCTCCTCCAGATCACCCGCGAAGAGGCCCTGCGCGGGCTGGTGGATTTCGGCCGCATCGAGGAGATGCTCGCCCGCATCCGAGGCCGGATCGATCACCTGCGCTGCCCCCATGTCACGCCGCTCGCCGCGCCGCTGCTGCTGGAAGTCGGCAAGGTGCCGGTGAAAGGCGCCGCCGAGGAGCGGCTTCTGCGCGAAGCCGAGGAGGCGCTGCTGGCGGAGGCCGGGATCGGCTGACGCTTTGCGCTTGCACAAGAGCCGCCCGCACTCCATGAACGAAGCATGAACGCCCACGCCTTCACCTTCGCCGGCCACGACCTGCAGGCCCTTGCCTGCGGCGCCCTGTTCTGGCCCGAGCAGGAGTTGCTTTGCGTCTCGGATCTGCACCTGGGCAAATCGGGCCGCATCGCCCGCCGCGCCGGCCTGCTGGTGCCGCCCTATGAAACCCTCGATACCCTCGCCCGGCTCGATGCGGCTCTTGCCGAAACGCGGGCGCGCACCGTCGTCTGCCTCGGCGACAGTTTCGACGATCTCGCCGCGGCGGGCGGGCTCTCCGAGGAGGAGTCGCTCTGGATCGCCCGGCTGCAGGCGGGGCGCCGTTGGATCTGGATCGAGGGCAACCACGATCCCGGCCCGGTGGACGTGGGCGGCCAGCACCGCGAAAGCCTGTCGCTCGGCGGGATCGTGTTCCGCCACATTGCGGATGAGACGGCCAGCGGCGAGATTTCGGGCCATTACCACCCCAAGGCCCGCATTGCGCTGCGCGGCAGAAGCCTTGCGCGCCCGTGCTTTCTCGTCTCCGCGCAGAGGATCATTCTGCCCGCCTTCGGCACCTATACCGGCGGGCTCGACTGCCGCGACGCCGCCTTTGCGCCGCTTCTGAAACCACCCGTCTTCGCCGTCCTCACGGGCACGCGTGCCACGCCCTTCAAGTTGAAACAACCCACCAAAACGACCCCATTGCGGTAGCCCCTCAAAGTTGCAATAGTTCTGGTTGGGACACGTAGAAAGTACGGCCTGTGCAGGCCCGGCGCAGGCATGCCGTTCAGGTTGGGGAGAACGACGGCGAATGATAAGGGTTGACGGTGAAGACGGCCGGCATGTTCTGTCGGCTTTGGAACGGATGAACGTGGGGCTCATCCTCATCCCCCCTGCGGGCTCCAACAGGGAAACCCGCCTCAACGAGCCAGCCGCCCGCTTTCTGGCCGCGGCCGGCCAGACAACGGCACAGATCTTCTGCCAAGACAGGATCGCGGACATCCTTCAGGATCTGTTGCGGGAAATGGTCTCCCGGGAAGCGCCGGATTGGCTGAATTTTCTGCACGACCTGCGCAACGGCCGGAACTACGCGCGCTGCGAGGTAACCCCCTCACCGGACCGCGAAACACTTTTGACCTTCCAGCGAATGCCCGATGGCATGGCCGCACTTTTCTTCAGCGACATCAGCGACGTCAGCCAGCACAGGATCCGCCGCCACCGCACCGACAAGCTGGCCACGCTGGGCCGGCTGGCCGCGAACTACGCGCATGATTTCAACAACTACCTCGCCGTGATCGACAGGCAGCTGGAGCTCATGGCCGTTCAGGATGGGCTCACGCCAGAGCTGGCCCGGCTTCTGGAGCGCGCCCAGTCCACGGCGCGGTCGGCCGCCGGGCGCTCGCTGGAACTGCTGACCTTTTCCAAACCCAAGCGCGCGGCGCAGAAATGGATCCGCGCCCGCGAGATCATCGGACGGCTGCGCGCATCGACGGCCTTCATGCAATCCGAAAACCTCTTGCTCAGCTTCGCGGCGGACACGCCGCTCGCGGTCAACTGCGACGCCATCTTCCTGCACTCCGCGCTGCTGAACCTCGTAATCAACGCCTGCGACGCCTGCGGCCGCAACGGCAGCGTGTCGATCTCCGCGCGCGAGGCCACCGGCGCCGACAAGCAGGGCCGTCTGCCTCCGGAAAGGCAGGGTGAGCGCTGGCTCAAATTCTCCGTGACCGACACGGGACCGGGCATCCCCGAGAACATCCGGGGCGAGATCTTCGATCCCTTCTTCACCACGAAATCAGAACAGGGCGGCAGCGGGCTGGGGCTCAGCATCGTGGACAGCTTCATCCGCTCGAGCCAGGGGATGACCTACATCGAGGACACCTCGCCGAACGGCACCACCATCTCGCTGATGCTGCCCGCGGATCTGCCCGAAGGCGGCGCCAGAAGGCCTGCGAAGCTGCAGGCCGAGGATGGCGCCGGGCTCCGCGTGCTGATGGTGGAAGACGAGTTCCACCTCGCGGAGTCGACGCGCATCCTGCTGGAGCGGCGCGGCTTCTCGGTCACGCTGGCCCATTCCCTGGAAGAGGCCATGCCGCACGTCCTGTGCGAGTGCGCGCAGTTCGACGTGGTGCTTTCCGACGTCATCCTGCCCGACGGCAACGGCCTGGAGCTTTGCCGCCGCAGCAAGGCGGTGGCCCCGGACAGGCCCGTCCTTCTCATCTCCGGCAACATCCCGGAAATTTTGGCCGACGGGCTCGGCGACTGCGGTGCCGACCAGGTTCTGATGAAGCCCATGCCGATCTCGGATCTGGCCGAGGCGCTGGTGGCCAGCGTCGCCCCCGTCGCCTCCGGCAAGAGCGGCTGACGCCTACCGAAGGCGCCCGCCTCCGCCGCCGCCACCGGGCCGCGAGGGCCGGGTCGGACGGCTCGGCGGTTTGGCGATCGGCGGCACGGGCCGCGCCGGGGGTTTGGCGATCGGCGGCACCGGCTTGGGCGGCTTGATGTCCGGCCGGTCCGGGCGGTCGGGCCGGTCCGGGCGATCGTGATCGTGCACGTAGATCGACGTGCGATAGGGGTAGTAGTCATAGCCGTAGCCGTAATAGGCCCCGACGCTGGCGTTCTCGCAGCCCGCAAGGCCGAGGCCGGCGAGCGCCAGCAGGGCGAGAGGGGCTTTGACGGATCGTTTCTTCATGGTGGACCTCCCCCTCACATCGGCCGGAACGAGCGCACGAGCGCATTGATTTCATCGCGGTAGAGGCCGCGCGCGCCCTCCTCGCCCACGATCAGGCCGATCACCATGCGCGGGCCGGGCATGTCGATCAGTGCGATGGTGAAGCTCACCGGCCGGCCATCACGGCTGCCGGTGCCGGTGTAGGTCCGGGTGCTGCGCCCGCCGATCGTGGTTTGCCGGGGTGGCCCGAGGCGCGGATCCTCCACCAGCCGAAGGTCGAGCGACCGGATGTAGGCCTCCGCCTGCGCCGTTGTGCTGACGCCATCGGGCGAGACGAAGCCGACCCAGACGCGCCGATCCGCCTCCGGCCGCAGGCCCAGCACGCGCGGCACGCGCGTCACCTCCTCCGGCGCCTGGCGTGCCTCGAAGCCACCGGCGCTGACGACCCAGTTGTCGGGCACGCGCAGCGAGAAGATGTCGCGCCCGCCGGTTTCGTAGCTGGCCATGATCTCGGCCGTGGCGGGCACCGCGCCCAAGGCCAAAACCGCCGCGCAGAGCAGGGAGCGCACTCCCGCCCCGCGGCTTTCCCGATTTGGTTTCAACATCACTCCTCCGCAATCGTCTTTGTGTTCTATCGAGATGACTAGATACCACCCGCCCCCACAAAACAAGGCTGCGCACCATTCCACCCCAAGGGCTCAAGATTCTGAAAAAATGGAGTTTCCCGGTTTCCTAAGCGTGGTTCCGGTGTATCCTTTCTTCCACATCTTCCGGCCTTGGGTGCGAGTTCAGTTTTTTTCAGAGGCCCAATATTCAGGGCGAATGCCCGGCAATCCAAGTTAGCGCGGGCCCGTTCGGGGCCCCGATATTCATTTCGGACAAGGGCGCGTGCCCCGACAGGGAGGAACAATGAACCCCTCGACAGACTTCACCCCTTCAGCTTCGATCCGCGCCGGGGCCATCGCCCTTGCCGCCGCGGTGGCGCTGACGGCCTTCCCGACGATGGCGCAGGAGGCTGAGAAACCGAACATCCTCGTCATCTGGGGCGATGACGTGGGCCAGTCCAACATCTCGGCCTACACGATGGGTCTGATGGGCTACAAAACCCCCAACATCGACCGCATCGCCCATGAAGGCATGATGTTCACCGATTACTACGGCGAGCAATCCTGCACCGCCGGGCGCTCCTCCTTCATCATGGGGCAGTCGGTGTTCCGCACCGGGCTTTCCAAAGTGGGCCTGCCCGGCGCCGAGGAAGGCATGCAGATCGAGGATCCCACGATCGCGGGCCTCTTGAAAGCGCAGGGCTATGCCACCGGCCAGTTCGGCAAGAACCACCTGGGCGACCGCGACGAGCACCTGCCCACCAACCACGGGTTCGACGAGTTCTTCGGCAACCTCTACCACCTCAACGCCGAGGAAGAGCCCGAGAACGAGGATTACCCGCAGAACCCCGAGTTCCGCGAGCGCTTCGGCCCGCGGGGCGTGATCAAATCCTCCGCCGACGGCCAGATCGAAGACACCGGCCCCCTGACCAAGAAGCGCATGGAAACGGTGGACGATGAAACCGTCGCCGCGGCCATCGATTTCATCAAGCGCCAGGAAGAGGCCGACAAGCCCTGGTTCGTGTGGTGGTCCGGCACGCGGATGCACTTCCGCACCCATGTGTCTGACGAGAAACGCAAACTGGCCAACGAAATCGCCGGCAAGAACGTCGACGAATACCAGGCTGGGATGATCGAGCACGATCTCCACATCGGAGAATTCCTCGACGTGCTGGACGAGCTTGGCATCGCCGATGACACGTTCGTCTTCTACTCCACCGACAACGGCCCACACATGAACTCCTGGCCGGATGCGGCGATGACACCCTTCTGGGGCGAGAAGAACACCAACTGGGAAGGCGCATGGCGCGTGCCCGCGATGGTGCGCTGGCCGGGTAAAGTTGCCCCGGATACCGTGTCCAACGAAATCGTCCACCACATGGACTGGCTGCCGACCTTCCTCGCCATGGCTGGCAACGAAACGGTGAAGGAAGATCTGCTCACCGGCATCACCGTGGCCGAAGTGGGCGGCGGGCGCGATTACAAGGTGCATCTGGACGGCTACAACATCCTGCCGATGCTGACCGGCGAAACCGACAAGAGCCCGCGCAACGAGATCTTCTATTTCTCCGACGACGGGGATCTGATGGCCCTGCGCTATCAGGATTGGAAGATCACCTTCATGGAGCAGAAGGAATGGGCCACACTCAGGGCCTGGATCGAGCCCCTGACGGTGCTGCGCACGCCGCTGATCTTCAACCTGCGCCGCGATCCCTACGAGCGCGGCTACCGCACCTCCAACACCTACTACGACTGGATGCTGGATCGCGCCTACATGCTGGTTCCGGCGCAGCAGTACGTGGCCCAGTTCCTTGAAACCTTCAAGGAATACCCGCCGCGTCAGGAAGCCGCCTCCTTCAGCCTCGACAAGGTGATGGAGAAGCTTTCGGAGCCCAGCTCGCAATAGGGTTCCAACTGCCGGGAATATGTTGGAAACTTCCCCGGCGGGGCCTGCTCTGCGGGCCCCGCCCTGTTATCTCGGAGGATGAAATGCGCCTTGCCCTGATCGCCGCCGGCCTGCTGGCCGCTGCCCCGGCCCTCGCCGACCCCCTGCCCTCGTGGAACGATACCGAAACCAAGAGCCGCATCATCGCCTTCGTGGAGAGCGTGACGGACCCTTCCGCCGATACCTTCGTGCCGGTGAAGGACAGGATCGCCACCTTCGACAATGACGGCAACCTCTGGGCGGAGCAGCCCGTCTACTTCCAGCTGATCTTCGCGATCGACCGGGTGGCCGAACTGGCCAAGGCCGATCCTTCCATCGCGCAGAGCGAGGCGATGAAGGCGGCGGCCGCGCAGGATTACAAGGCCGTGCTGGCCAGCGGCGAGGACGGGCTGATCGAAGTGCTCGCCGCCGCCCACACCGGCGTTGACACCGAGACCTTCATCGAATCCGCCGCCGACTGGCTGGCCACCGCGCGCCATCCGCAGACGGGGCTCCTCTACAAGGAGATGACCTACCAGCCGATGGTCGAACTGCTGCGCTACCTGCGCGACGAGGATTTCCAGACCTTCATCGTCTCCGGCGGCGGCATCCACTTCGTGCGCGCCTATGCCGAAGAGGCCTACGGTATCCCGCCGCAGAACGTCGTGGGCACGCAGACGGTCACCACCTACGAGACCGCCGAGGACGGCACACCCCGGATCATCAAGCAGCCCGAGATCTTCTTCATCGACGACAAGGCGGGCAAGCCGGTGGGCATCGACAACCACATCGGCAAGCGCCCGATCCTCGCCTCGGGGAACTCCGACGGCGATTTCGCCATGCTCGAATACACCACCGCCGGCGAAGGTCCGAGGCTCGGCATCCTGCTGCACCACACCGACGCCGAACGCGAATTCGCCTACGATCGCGAAGGCCACGTCGGCGTGCTGAACCGCGGGCTCGACGAGGCCGAGGCCCGCGGCTGGCTCGTGATCGACATGGCGCGGGACTGGGGCCGGATCTACACCGGGAAGCCGAAGGACGCAGAATGAGCGCGCGCGAACAGATCGAGGCCCTGAAGGGCCGCATGGGGCAATCCATCATCGGGCAGGAGGCGGTGATCGACCGCCTGCTGATCGGGCTTTTGGCCAACGGCAACCTGCTGGTCGAGGGCCTGCCGGGCCTTGCGAAAACCCGCGCCATCAAGGCGCTGGCCAGGAACCTCGAGGCCGATTTCAGCCGCATCCAGTTCACGCCCGATCTGCTGCCCGCCGACGTGACGGGCACCGAGGTCTACCACCAGGGGGCGAACGGCGCGGAGTTCCGGTTTGAAGCCGGGCCGATCTTCGCCAACATCGTGCTGGCCGACGAGATCAACCGCGCCCCGGCCAAGGTGCAATCCGCGCTCCTGGAAGCGATGGAGGAACGGCAGGTCACAGTGGCGGGCAAAACCCACAGGATGCCGCCGCTGTTCATGGTCATGGCCACGCAGAACCCGGTGGAGCAGGAAGGCACCTACGCGCTTCCGGAAGCGCAGATGGACCGCTTCCTCATGCATGTGCTCATCACCTACCCGCCCATCGAGGATGAGGTGGAGGTGATCCGCCTTGTGCGCGGCGAGGAACAGGCCGCCGTCGCGGCGGCAAACAACGCCGGAGACGGGGCCGCGCAGCAGGCTGCGCCGGCGGTCATCCCGCAGCAGGCCGTGTTCGAAGCCCGTCAGGAGATCGCCGCGCTGCATGTCTCCGATGCCATCGACCAGTATATCGCCGCCCTCGTCTACGCCACGCGCACGCCGGAAGCCTATTCCGAGGATCTGGCGCGCTGGATCGAGGTGGGGGGCAGCCCCCGCGCCTCCCTCGCGCTCGACAAATGCAGCAGCGCCCATGCCTGGATGGCCGGGCGTGACTACGTCGATCCGCAGGACGTGCAGGCCGTCGCGCCGGACGTGTTCCGCCACCGGCTCGCGCTCAGCTTCGAGGCGCAGGGCGAAGGGATCTCCCCCGACGACGTGACGGCCGAGATCCTCAAGCTGGTCGCCCTGGGCTAGGCGATGCGGGATCGGGCGGCCAGAACGCGTGCCGGGCTCGACAAGGCCCAGCCTCCGGCGGCGGCGCCCCGGGATCGGCGCCTCTACACCGATCTCGACCACCTGCGCGGGCTCGAAGCCAAGGCACGCAGCCTCACCTTCCTGCCGCGCCAACCCGCCGGCAGCGTGCTCAATGGCCGCCATGCCTCCCGTCTGCGCGGACGCGGGCTCAATTTCGAGGAACTGCGCGACTACCTTCCCAGCGACGACGTGCGCTCGATCGACTGGAAGGTCACGGCCCGCACCGGCACGCCCTACGTGCGCGTCTACACGGAAGAGCGCGACCGCCCCGCGCTGATCGTCGTGGATCAGCGGATGAGCATGTTCTTCGGCACGGTGCACAACCTGAAAAGCGTGACCGCCGCCGAGGCCGCCGCGCTGGCCGCGCACCGGATCCTCGATCAGGGCGATCGCGTCGGCGGCATCGTCTTCGGCGACGGGGCCGATCCGGTGGAATTTCGCCCCAAGCGCAGCCGCGCCGCGGTCTCGGGTTTCCTCACGGCGCTCGCCCGCGCCAACCTCGCGCTGCACGCCGCCGCGCCGCCGCAGGCTCCGCTGGCGCTCAACACCGTGCTCAAGGCCGTCTCCCGCATCGCCACGCGCGACCATCTCGTGCTGCTCATCAGCGATTTCGACGGGATCGACGCGCGCACCGAGATCCTGATGAAGGGGATTGCCCGCCACAACGATCTGATCCTGCTGCCGGTCTGGGATCCCAGCGCGCGCGAGATGCCCTTCCGGGAGCGGGTCGTGATATCCGATGGCCGGATGCAGGCCGAGATCGACATGGGCCGCGCCGCCACCACCGAGGCGCTGGAGGCCACGGGCAGCGCCCGGCTGGATCGCATTCTCGGCTGGCAGAACACCGCCGACGCGCCCGTTCTGCCGCTTTCCACCGCGGAAGACACGCTGCCGCAGATCCGCCGCCTGATGGGGCTGGGCCCGGGGAGGCGCGCATGGCGGAAGAGGTGACATCGCTGGCCGGGATGATCGACACGCTCAACGATGTCGCCCCGCCCGCGCCGATCTCGATGCTGCCGCAGACCGGCGGCTGGATCGTGGCCGCCGTAGCCGCCGCCGCGCTTCTGGCCTGGCTCGCGCTGCGCCTGCGCCGCCGCCGCCGGGCCGAAGCCTACCGTCGTGCCGCCCGGGCCGAGTTCGCGGCCCTTGCGCCCGCCGATCTGGCGGGGGCCGAGGTCCTCTTGCGCCGCACCGCCATCGCCGCCTATGGCCGGGCAAGGGTGGCAGGGTTGCAGGGCGAGGCCTGGCTCGCCTTCCTCGAAGAGACCTGCCCCGGCGCAGGCTTCCGCTCCGAGGCAGGGCGGGCGCTCGCCGCCGCCCCCTACGCCCCGGACGCCACAGGCCATGCCGATGCCGCCCGCGCCCTCGCCGGCCACTGGATCACGGGCCACCGCCGGGAGGCCGCGCCATGATCGAGCTGCTCTTTCCCTGGGCGCTCATCGCGCTTCCGCTGCCGTGGTTCTGGCGCCGGTTCATGCCGCCCCACCGCGAGCAGGTGCCCGCCATCCGCGTGCCCTTCTTCGGAGACCTGGCCGAGGCCGCGGGCGCGAAGGTGGGCGAAGGCTCGGTGGTTCTGCAACACCGCCGCTGGCAACTCGCCGCCACCTGGATCGCCTGGGTGCTGATCGTCCTCGCCCTCGCCCGTCCGGTGCAGCTGGGCGAGGCCATCGAGGAGACACGCGCCGCGCGGGACGTGATCCTCGCCATCGACATCTCCGGCTCGATGGATGAGCGCGACATGCCCGATGCCCAGGGAAACCCGCAGCAGCGGCTCCAGACCGTGAAGGACGTGGTGGGCGAATTCATCACCGCCCGCGAAGGCGACCGCGTGGCGCTGATCGTCTTCGGCACCAAGGCTTTCCTGCAGGCCCCGCTCACCGAGGATCTGCAAACCCTGCGCGACCTGCTCGATCAGACGACCGTCGGCATGGCGGGGCCGCACACCGCCATCGGCGATGCCATCGGCCTGTCGATCCGGACCTTCGAGAACTCCGAAATCGAGCAACGCCTGCTCATCCTGCTGTCCGACGGCTCCGATACCGCCAGCCGCATGAGCCCGATCAACGCCGCCGAAATCGCCGCCGGCGAAGGGGTGACGATCCACACGGTCGCCGTGGGCGATCCGGACGGCGAAGGCGAAAACCGGGTGGATCTCGCCACGCTGGAAGACATCGCCCGGCGCAGCGGCGGGCAGACCTTTTTTGCGGGCGATGCCGAGACTCTGGCCAATATCTACGCCGAGATCGACGCCCTCACCCCCCGCGAAACCGAGACCCTCTCCTACCGCCCGCGCACGCCACTGGCGCATCTCTTCCTCGAGGCCGCCCTGCTGGTGGGGCTTGCCGGCCTTGCCGGGATGCTGGCCGGGCAGCGGCGGCGGGCGCGGCGCGCCGCCGAGCCTGCCACTCCGCCGGATGCCGAAGGGAGGCCCGCCGCATGACAGCCCTTGCCGCGAGCCTCGAAGCCTTCCACTTCCTGCGCCCCTACTGGCTGCTGGGCCTGCCGCCCGTGCTGTGGCTCTGGTGGCGCGCCCGGCGCAGCAACCGCCCCGACATGCGCGCGATCGCCCGGCTGCCCGCGCATATCGCCGAAGCCCTGACGCTGGGCGCGAAGACCACCCGCGCGCTCACGCCGGTGGACGGCATCGCGCTGGCGCTGATCTGCGCCGCCCTCGGCGCGGCCGGCCCCACCTGGAGCCGCGTGCCCAATCCCTTCGTCTCGCAGCTGGCGCCTGTCGTCATCGTCATGGAGGCCAGCGAGGAGATGCGCGAAACCGATGTGGCGCCGGACAGGATGGAGCGCGCCAAGCAGAAGGTGCGCGATCTGCTCCGCCTGCGTGCCGGAGGCCGCAACGCGCTGATAACCTATGCCGGCAGCGCCCATCGCGTCGTGCCCTTCACCGAGGATCCCGAGGTCATCACCCCCTATCTCGAAGGCCTCGGCCCCGAGATCATGCCCGAGCCCGGCCGCAACGCCACGGCGGCACTGGCGCTGGCGCAGGCGGTCGCCGAGGCGGAAGAGGGCGCAGCGGCGCTGCTGTTCGTTCTGTCCACGCTGGATCAGGCCGATGCCGCCGCCTTCGCCGCCGTGTCGCCCCAGATCGCCTTCCTCGTTGTCGCCCCGGAAGGCCGCAGCGCCGGGGCTCTGGACGGCATGGCCACCCTCACCACCCAGCGCGTCACCCCCGATGGCAGCGACGTGGCGGCCATAGACCGGCAGCTCAACGCCGCCTATCGCGCCGCGCTGTTGCAGGACGAGCGCCAGCAATGGGACGATCGCGGCTGGATCCTGGCCTGGCCGGCCGCGCTCCTGCTGCTGCTGTCGTTCCGGCGCGGCTGGGTCATGCGGTGGGCGATGATCGCCGCGCTGGCCTTCATGGTGCTGCCAGCCGCCCCGGCGCGTGCCGACGGGCTCGCAGATTGGTTCCTGACGCCCGATCAGCAGGGGCAGATCGCCTTCAACCGCAAGGACTACGCCCGCGCGGCCGAGCTTTTCACGGATCCGGAGTGGCAGGCCTACAGCCTCTACAAGAGCGGGCAATATGCCGAGGCCGCCGAAGCCTACGCACGGCTGGAAAGCTCCAACGCCGCGATGGGCGAAGGCATGGCCCACATCAAGAACCGCGCCTATCGCGACGGGGTGCGGGCCTTCGAGAAAGCGGTGGAGCGGGATCCGGAGAATGCCGCCGCCGCCGAAAACCTCGAAATCTCGAAGGAGATCGTGGAATACGTCGAGAGCACGCGGGAGCAGAGCGATACCGGCGAGGAGCAGGGCATCGGCGCCGACGACGTGGTGTTCGACAACGAGTCCGCGCGCGGCACGGAAACCCAGATCGACGCCACCGAAAGCGGCCCCGAGATCCTGACCGCCGAGCAATGGATGAACACCGTGGACACGCGCACGGGCGATTTCCTGCGCCAGCGTTTCGTGCAGGAGAACGCGACGCAGCAGGCTGGGGGGGATCAATGATGTTGCGCTTGCTCCCGCCCCTGCTCGGCCTCATGGCCTGCCTGCTGCTGCCGCTTGCCGCCTTTGCCCAGACGGGCGCGCCCGCGCCGCAGCTCACCGTCGAGGTGCCGGAAGAGCCGGTGATCCCCGGCCAGCCGGTGGTGATCCGCATGAAGGTTCTGGTGCCCACGTGGCTCTCCAAGCCGATCGCCTTTCCGCCGCTCGAACTGCCCAACGTGATCACCCGGCTCACGGAACGTTCGACCACGCCCGTCAGCGAGACGATCGAAGGGGAAACCTGGTCCGGCGTGAGCCGCAGCTACCGGCTCTACCCGATGATCCCCGGCGCATTCACCATCCCGCCGCAGGAGCTTCAGGTGCTCTATGCCGAGCCGGGCAAGACGGAGCCGCTGGTGGCCACGCTCCGGACGCCGCCGATCAGCTTCTCCGCCGAGGTGCCGGCCGGGGCGGAGGGGCTGGACCCCTTCATCGCCGCCGAAGGGCTGGAGATCACCGAAACCATCGAGGGCACGCCTGATGCACTGGTGCCCGGCGCGAGCTTCACGCGCACGATCACCGCGAAGATCACCGGCACCACCCCGATCCTCCTGCCCCAACTGGCCGCCGGCGACAGCCCCGCCGGCATCGCGGCCTACCCATCGGAGCCGGTGATCGAGGAAAGCGAGAACCGGGGCACGCTTTCGGGCACCCGGAGCGAGAAGATCACCTACGTGGCCGAGGCCGGGGCCGAAGGCAGCCTGCCCGGCGTCACCCTCCGATACTGGGATCTGAAGGCCGGCGCGGTGAAGGAAACCGGCATCGACCCCGTGACCATCTTTTCCGACGGCCCGCCCCCGGCCGCGCCGCAGGCACCGCCGGAAAGCCGCCTGCGGCTCATTCTCGGCGCGGCGGCGGCGCTGCTGCTGTTCGGGGTGGCCTTCCTCGCGGCGCGCTGGCTGGCCCCGCGCCTGCGGGCGCGTCGGGCCGCGCGGCGGGCCGCCTATCTTGCCTCGGAAGCCCATGCCCATGAGCGCCTGCTCAAGGCAATCGCCGCGCAGGACTACGGCGCAAGCCTTGCCGCCCTGCCTCTCTGGGAGCGCCGCCTCGACCTCGGTACGGCACAGGACGTTCGTGCGGCCCTGCGCCGGGCCGCCGCCGGCGCCTATGGCGGCGAGCCGGACCCCGCCGCCTGGCGCGATGTGCGCGCCGCCGTCGAAGCCACCCGAAAACGGGCACACGCCCACCGATCCCGCGCCGAAGGCGCAGCCCTGCCCTCCTTGAATCCCGGAACCCCTGCATGACACTTCCCGCCTTCCTGCGCCGCTTCTGCCTCGTAGCCGTTTCGGCCTGCGCCGGTTGGGCCGCCCCGCTCGCGGCACAAACCCCGCAGGGCAAGGGCACGGCCACGCCGGGAATCCCGGCCTACCTCGGCTCGGAAAGCTGCGCCGAGTGCCATGCGGAGGAAACGGAGGCCTGGGCGGGGTCGCATCACGCCAAGGCATGGCTTCCGCCCACCCCCGGCAACGTGCTGGGAGATTTCGACAACGCCACCTTCACGCAGGGCGGGCTGACCGCCCGCTTCTACCGCGAAGACGGCGCCTACATGGTCGAGGTCAGCGAACCGGACGGCAGCACTGCGCGTTATCCAGTCCATTCGGCCGCTGGCATCGCCCCGCTCCAGCAATACCTGCTGGAAACCGAACCGGGCCGCCTTCAATCCTTCGACGTCGCCTGGGACGTGGAGCGCGAACGCTGGTATCACCTCTATCCCGACACCGATCTCGCCCCCACCGACGGGCTCCACTGGAGCGGCCCCTACAAGAACTGGAACGCCCGCTGCGCGGAATGCCACGCCACGGGATTCGAGAAGAACTACGATCCGGCGAACCGCCGCTACCAAAGCACGCAGGCCGAGATCGGCGTGGGCTGCGAGGCATGCCACGGCCCCGGTCAGGCCCACGTGGAATGGGCGCGGCTCGGCGTGATCAACCGGGCCTTCGCCGACAGTACCGATGACGCCGGTTTCACCATCACCTTCTCCGCCGATGACCCCTACACCGAGCGCGAGCAATGCGCCGGCTGCCACTCCCGGCGGGAAGCCTTCGGCGACGGCAACCCCCTGCCCGGCACCGCCTTCGACGACGCCTACCGGCTGGCGCTGCTGCGCCCCGGTCTCTACCACGATGACGGCTCCATCCTCGAAGAGGTCTACGTCTACGGCTCCTTCCTGCAATCGAAGATGGCCGCGAAGGGCGTGCGCTGCTCCAACTGCCACGAGGTGCACTCGGGCACGCTGAAGGCGGAAGGCAATGCCACCTGCACCCAGTGCCACTCGCCCGCCGGAAACCCGGATTTCCCGAGCCTGCCGCTGGCCGACTACGACACCCCCGATCACCATTTCCACCCGGAAGGCACCGAGGGCGCGCAGTGCAAATCCTGCCACATGATCGAGCGCACCTACATGGGCATCGACGGCCGGCGGGATCACTCCTTCCGCGTGCCGCGCCCCGATCTCGCCGCCGCCACCAACGCGCCGGACGCCTGCACCGATTGCCACACGGATCAAACGGCCGCATGGGCGGCGGCCGAACTGGAAACCCGCTTTCCCGACAGCCGCCACCGGGGGCCCCATTTCGCCACCACCTTCGCCAATGCGCGGGCCAACCCGGCGCGGCAGGTCAATGCGCTGGCCCGGATCGCCCTCGCCGAGGATCAGCCCGCGATCATCCGCGCCAGCGCGATGGAGCTGCTGCGCGGCGCCGAAAGCCCCGAGGCCGCCGCCGCGCTGGCCGGGCTCATCGACGATCCCGATCCCCTCGTGCGGGCGGCGGCGGTGGGGCTGCAGCGCTTTGCACCCGACATCGACAAGGTTCAGCGCCTGCTGCCGGCCCTGAAGGACGAAACCCGCCTCGTGCGCCTTGCCGCCGTGCTCGATCTCTTCGCCGCCCCCATCGCGCGGCTGCCGCAGGCCTCGGCGCAGGCCTTCTCGGCCGCCGCCGCGGAATGGCGCGAGGTGATGGCCCTGCGCGCCGATTTCCCCGAGGGTCACCTCGTGATGGGCGGCGCTGCGCTGACGATGCGCAACATCCCCGTGGCCACCGAGGCGTTCGGCGAGGCCGTGCGCCTCGATCCGCAACTCGTGCAGGCGTGGTCGATGCTGGCGAGGATCAAGGCCGCCGTCGGCGATCTGGACGGCGCCCGGCAGACGATCGCGGAGGGGCTGGCGGCCAACCCCTCCGATCCGCTGCTGCTGCAGACGGTGGATCAGTTCTGATCCGCCCGCCGGGCAGGCAACGCGCCCGGATGCCGGCCAGCGCGTACGACGGTCCCGCACCGCAGGCACCCGCAGCCTTGCGCCTGCCGCAGGCTTCGGTGTCTGCTGCAGGCAACCCGTTCGACAGGAGCCACCGATGACCCCGACGACCGTCACTCTCGTTCAGGACAGCTTCTCCGAGGTGGCACCGATCGCCGATGCCGCCGCCGAAATCTTCTACGACCACCTGTTCGACACACAGCCGCAACTGCGCCCGATGTTCCCGCAGGACATGGCCGGGCAGAAATCCAAGCTGATGAAAACCCTCGCCTTCGCCGTGGCCAGCCTGGGCGATGCGGACACCCTGCTGCCGGCCCTGCGGGACCTCGGCGCGCGCCACGGCGGCTACGGCGTGGCGCCGGAGCATTATGCGGCGGTGGGCGCGAGCCTGATCCACACGCTGAGGCAGGGGCTCGGCCCGGCCTTCACCGAGGAGGTGCGCGAAGCCTGGCTCGAGGTCTACGCCACCGTCGCCGCCGCGATGCAGGAAGGCGCCGCGGCCTGAGCGCCCGGCCGCGCGGCCGTCCGTTCACCGCCCTGCCGCGCCCCTGGTGACGGGAAACCCCATCGCCGGTATGGGCGTTGACACCGGCCGCCCCATCGCGTTCCCTCCCCGGTGAGAGCGATTGCAAAACCGGGAGAGTGAGCATGTTCAAGGCATTGCTGGTGGACAAGGCGGAGGACGGAACCGTCAGCCAGACGATCGAGGAAATCGGGGAGGACCGCCTGCCCGAAGGCGACGTGACGGTGGCGGTGGCCTATTCCACGCTGAACTACAAGGACGGGCTCTGCGTGAACGCGACAGGCGGCCTCGTGCGCAACTTCCCCCATGTGCCGGGGATCGATTTCGCCGGCACCGTCGAAGACAGCAGCGATCCGCGGTACAAGCCCGGTGACAAGGTGGTGCTGACCGGGTGGCGCGTGGGCGAAGCCCATTGGGGCGGCTACGCGCAGAAGGCCCGCGTGAAGGCCGATTGGCTGGTGCCGCTGCCGCCGGGTCTCAGCATGAAACAGGCCATGGCCGTGGGCACCGCCGGGTTCACCTCGATGCTGGCCGTGATGGCGCTGGAAGATCACGGGCTGCGGCCGGAGAACGGCCCGGTTCTCGTCACCGGCGCCGCCGGCGGTGTTGGCTCCGTCGCCACCGCGATCCTCGCCAACCGGGGCTACGAGGTGGCCGGCGTCACCGGGCGGGCCGATCAGGCGGACTACCTGAAGGATCTCGGCGCCAGCACGATCATCCCGCGCGCGGAACTGGCCGAGCCTTCCGGCAAGCCGCTGGAGCGCGAAACATGGGCCGGCTGCGTGGACGCCGTGGGCGGCGCCATGCTCTCGAAAGTGCTGACCCAGATGAAATACGGCTCGTCCGTCGCCGCGGTGGGGCTTGCCGGCGGCGCGGCCATGACGGGCGCCACCGTGGTGCCCTTCCTTCTGCGCGGCGTGAACCTGCTGGGCATCGACAGCGTGATGCAGCCCTTCGAGAACCGCCAGCGCGCCTGGCAGCGGATCGTGGAGGATCTGCCGATGGCCAAGCTGGAGGCGATGGTCCGCCCGGCCACGCTTTCGGAACTGCCGAAGCTGGGCCGCGACATCCTCAAGGGCCAGGTGAAGGGCCGCGTGGTGGTGGACGTGAACGCCTGATCCAGCGCCCCGCACCTGCCGGAACAAAAAGAAAGGCGCCCCGCAAGGGCGCCTTTTTCCATTCGGGGGATGCCGCCCGTCAGATGGCGGCGTAATGGGTGGCGATCCGCTCGGCGAGGAGCTTTGCATCCGTCGGTCGGCCCATCGTCTTCTGCGCCTCCTCCACCTGCTCGGGCTTCAGGACCGTGCCCTTGCGGCTGTCCAGCAGCGCGCTTGCGTAAGGCGCGCGGAACTCCGGGTGGCCTTGGAAGGTGATCGCGAAGCCGGGATACCACAGCCCGGCGATGGGGCAGAAATCGCTCTGCGCGATGACCCGGCTGCCCTCGGGCGCGGCGTCCACCTGATCCTGGTGGTAGGCCTGAAGGCAGACGCGCTCCGGCGCTTCGCCCAGCGCCTCGGGCCAGCTTGTGACGGAATATTCCTGCACCCCGAGCGACCAGCCCTTGCGGGATTTGCTCACCTTGCCGCCCAGCGCCTGGGCGATGATCTGGTGGCCGAAGCAGATGCCCACCATCTTGCGCCCCGCGTCCCGGCAGGCGCGGATGAAGGCCTCCAGCGGTTTAATCCACGGATGATCCTCGTAGACGCCAAACTTGGAGCCGGTGATGACCCAGAGATCGCAGGCGGTCGGATCTTCGGGAATTACGCCATCGAGCACGGCATAGGTGGTGAACTCCGCCGCGAGCGGTGAAAGCCACTCTGCCACCATGCGCGGATAATCCGCGAAACGCGCCGTCAGCTCGTCCGGCATCCGCCCGGTCTCAAGGATTCCGACGCGCAAGGCTGCCTTTTCCATCACGATCTCCGATCTTTCCATCCGTAGGCCAGGTAGGCCGCGTGCAGCAACAGGCGGCGGGCCCGCCCGAGCGGGTAGCGCCGCAGCGGGCGCCGCATGATATCGGGCAGCGGCGCCTGCGTTTCAACCCCGGCCACGATCTCGGCCAGCCGGGCCCCTGCGTAGGAACCCATGGCGACCCCGTTTCCGTGGTAGGCCAGCGCCGTATAGGCGCCGTCCATTCCGGGCACCGGGCCGACGTAGGGCGTCAGATCGCGGCTGACGCAGAGCAGCCCGGACCAGAAATGCGGCGTCTCCACATGGGCCCAGCCCGGAAACATCGCCTCGAAATCGGCCCGGATCCGCGCCTTGCGCCGCGCCATCTCGGCCGGCTTCGCCGTCACCCCGCCGCGCATCCCGAAGAGGAAACGCCCGTCGGGCATCAGGCGGAAGTAATGCAGCAGGTGGCGGCTGTCATAGGCCATGTGCTCCGAGGTCCAGCCCTGCGCTTCCCGCTCCGGAGCCGTGAGCGGCCGGGTGACGATCACGTTGGACTGCACCGGCAGGTAGCGCGAGGCATACCAGCCCGGCAAATCCTCCCGCGAGTAGCCGTTCGTGGCAAAGATCACCTTGCGCGCCCGGACCTCCCCCGCCCCGGCCCGCAGGCGAAACCCGCCGGCGGCCGCATCGACGGAGGTGACCGGGCTGCGGGTAAATATCCGCACACCGGCCACCTGTGCGGCCTGCGCGAGCCCAATCGCGTATTTGCGCGGGTTCAAGGCAAAGCCGACAGGCACGTGCAATGCGCCGTGGGTGCCGGCTGCAGCAATGCCTTCCGCTCGCTGCGCCTCGGGTGTCAGAACCCGGCACGAAAGCCCCAGCATCTCGCGGTAGAACGCCGCCTCCTCCGCGAAATGGCCGAAGGCCGCCGGGCTGTGGGCGAGCTGCACCTCGCCATCCGAATGGCGATCGGCCTCGATGCCCAGCGCATCGAGCAACCCGGCGACGTGGTCCACCGCCGCGCGCTCCGCCTGAAGAAAGGCGCGCGTGGCGGCACGCCCGTGAAGCTTCACGAGTTGGCTGCCCTCCAGCGCGGCGCCGCCAAGGCAGCAGAAGCCGCCGTTGCGCCCCGAAGCGCCCCAGCCGGGGGTGTTCTCTTCGAGCACCACCACCTCCGCCCCGGCCCGCGCCAGCCCGTGGGCGGCGTTCAGGCCGGTGTAGCCCGCCCCGATCACCGCGACATCGCAGGACACATCCGCCTCGAGCGCCCCGTTGCAGGGCTCATCGGCGATCGTCTCGCGCCAGTAGCAGCCCGCGTCGGACTTCGGGCCGTAGGCAAGATCTTCGTAGAGGCGGACCATCTCAGAGGCGCGACAGGTAGGTCCGGTATTCCGCCGGGGTGATCTCCGTCATCATGCGGGCGATCTCGTCGCGCCGCACCGCCACGTAGACGTCGCGGTAGGCCGCGGTGTAGATGTCGGCGGCGGCCTCGGAGGCGGCGAAACGCTCGACCGCCTGGCGCCAGTCATGGGTGAGGCGCTGCGCCGGTTTCGCGTTCGGATCATCCAGCGGCAGCGGAAGCGGTGGATCGTTTTCCAGCCCGTAGAGCACGCCGCCGAGAATCCCGGCGAGCGCGAGATAGGGGTTGACGTCCGCCCCGCAGATCCGGTGCTCCAGCCGCGCGCCCGGGCCGGAGACCTCGGGGATGCGCACCGCCGCGCCGCGGTGATCGCGGCCCCAGTCCGGCGCGCAGGGCGCGAAGCTTTCGGGCAGGAAGCGGCGGTAGGAATTCATGTGCGGCGCGAAGACGGCCTGAAGATCGCGCATCGTCGCCAGCACGCCGGCCACGGCCTGTTTCAGCAGCGGCGAAGGCGCGTCCGTGCCTGCGTCGAACAGGTTCTTCCCGGCGCCATCGACGAGGCTCATGTGCGCGTGCATCCCGTTGCCGGGATAATCGGCATAGGGCTTGGCCATGAAGGTGGCCTCGTAGTCGTGGCTGTCGGCGATCTCGGAGACGAGGCGCTTGAAGTGCAGCGCCGTCTCGGCGGCGGCAAGCACGTCCTGCGTGTGGTGGAAGTTGATCTCGAACTGGCCGGGGCCGTATTCGGCGATCAGCGTATCGGTGGCGAGCCCCTGCGTGGCGCAGGCGTCGGTGATGTCCTTCAGCACGTGCTCAAGGCGCCGCAGCACATCCAGATCGTAGTTCTGGGCCGTGGGCGAGCCGGTGGGCGGCACCGGCGGCGCCTCGGGGCTGTCGCGCTTCTGGAGCAGGTAGAATTCCAGCTCCGTCGCCACCACCGGGTGCGCACCGCGGGCGGTGAAGCGATCAAGCACCGCCTGAAGCCGGGCCTGCGGGCAGAGGTAGCTGACCTCGCCGCTGTCGTCAGTCATCACCACCTGCACCTGCGCGACGTTGCCGCCGACCCAGGGCACCCGCTGCAGCGAGCCCGGAATCGGGCGGATTTCGCCGTCTGGATCCCCCACGACGATGCCCAGCCCCGTGGCCGGCACCTCTTCACCGAAGATGTTGGGCGCGTAGGTCGAGAGCGGCAGGCGCACGCCGCCCTTGGCCAGCTTCGCGGCGCCCTCCCCCGGCAGCCACTTGCCCCGAAGAACCCCGTTGAGATCGCAGAGCATCAGCTCGATCCGGTCGGGTTTGCCGTGCTCCGCCACGTAGGCTTTGAATTCGTCGAGAAAGCTGGTCATTGCTGGAAGGCTCTTTGTTCGTCGCGCTGGCGTTTCACCAGCGCCCGTTTGGACATCAGCGAGGCGGTGATCACGCCCACCGTCACGATGGCGATCATGATCGTGGACAAGGCGTTGATTTCCGGGCTGACGCCGAGGCGCACCGCCGAGAAGATCTTGATCGGCAGCGTGGTGGAACTCGGCCCGGATGTGAAGGAGGCGATCACCAGATCATCGAGCGAAAGCGTGAAGGCCAGCAGCCAGCCCGAGATCACGGCCGGCGCGATGACGGGCAGCGTCACCGAGCGGAAGGCGTCGAATGGGGTGCAGCCCAGGTCCAGCGCCGCCTCTTCGAGCGAGCGGTCAAAGCTCGCCAACCGGGAGGAGACCACCACGGAGACGTAGCACATCGAGAAGGTGGTATGCGCCAGCACGATGGTGAACACCCCGCGCGGGATGTTGAGCGAGATGAACAGCAGGAGCAGCGACAGGCCGGTGATCACCTCGGGCATCACCAGCGGGGCATAGATCATCCCCGAAAACAGCGTGCGCCCGTGGAACCGCCCGGCCCGCACCAGCACGTAGGCCGCCATGGTGCCGAGCACCGTGGCCAGCGTCGAGGACATCACCGCCACCTTGAGCGTGACCCAGGCGGCATCGAGGAAGGCCTGGTTGCGGAACAGCTCGCCATACCACTTGGTGGAGAAGCCGGCCCAGACGGTGACGAGCTTGCTTTCGTTGAAGGAGTAGACGACCAGCACGATCATCGGGATGTAGAGGAAGGCAAAGCCCAGCGTCAGCGCCGTGGCGTTGAACCATGTGAACTTGCGGCTCATTGCTCCGCCTCCCGTTGCTTCTGCTCGTTGCGCTGGAACAGCACGATCGGGATCACGAGGATCAGCAGCAGCACCACCGCCACCGCCGAGGCCACCGGCCAGTCGCGGTTGGAGAAGAACTCCTCCCACAGCACCTTGCCGATCATCAGCGTGCGCGAGCCGCCCAGCAGCGAGGGGATCACGAATTCGCCGATGGTGGGAATGAACACGAGGAAGGAGCCTGCGATCACGCCGGGCCTGGCCAGCGGCACCGTGATCAGCCAGAAGGCCTGAAGCCGCGAGCAGCCCAGATCCTCGGCGGCTTCCAGCAGGCTTCCGTCGATGCGTTCGAGCGAAGCGTAGATCGGCAGGATCATGAACGGCAGGTAGGTGTAGATGATCCCGATGTAGACGGCCTTGTTGGTGTTCAGGATTTGCAGCGGTTCGGAGATGATGCCGATGGTCATCAGGAACTGGTTGAGCAGCCCCTCCGTGGACAGGATGCCGATCCAGGCGTAGACGCGGATCAGGAAGGAGGTCCAGAACGGCAGGATCACCAGCATCATCAGCGTCGGGCGCCAGCTTTCACTGGCGTTGGCCATGCCGTAGGCGATGGGAAAGCCCACAAGAAGGCAGCCCAGCGTGGAAAACAGCGCGATCTGCAACGAGGACAGGTAGGCCCTCCAATAGAGATCGTCCTGCGTGAGCCAGACGAAATTATCGAAATCCAGCTCCGCGAAGAGCGCCTTGATGCCGGCCCAGCCCTCCGACAGGTCGAGCGTGGGCGTGTAGGGCGGAATGGCCAGCGCGGCATCGGAGAGCGAAATCTTGAAGACGATCCCGAAGGGCACCAGGAACAGCGCCAGCAGCCAGAGGTAGGGAACGGCGATGAGGGTGAAACGGCGCATCGCTTGCCCTCAGTTCGCCAGCAGGACGCCGGCCGTCGCCGTCCAGGACAGCCACACGCTGTCTTCCCAGGTGAAGCTGCGGCGGGAGATGCGGCGATCGTTCGCCGTCTGCGCCTTGATGATCACGCCGCCGGGCAGCTCCACGTGGTAGGTGGAGATGTTGCCGAGGTAGGCGATGTCGAGGATCTTGCCCTGCACCGCGTTGGGCCTGTCGGCGGGCTTCTCCGCCGAAATGGCCACCTTCTCGGGGCGGATGGCAAAGAAGCATCGGTCCCCGGCGCCCAGTTCGGTGGCCGATTGCACGGAGAGCGCCGGCTGCCCTTCCGCCCAGGCCACCGTATAGGCGCCCTCGCCGGCGGGCTGGGCCGTGCCTTCGATGATGTTCACGTCGCCGATGAAATCGGCAACGTAGGTGGAATTCGGGGTTTCGTAGATGCGGCCGGGGGTATCGACCTGCACGAGCAGACCGTCGTTCATCACTGCGATGCGGCTGGCCACGGTCATGGCTTCTTCCTGGTCGTGGGTCACGATCACGAAGGTGGTGCCGGTGCGCTCCTGGATGTCCATCAGTTCGAACTGGGTCTCGGTGCGCAGCTTCTTGTCGAGCGCGCCCAGCGGTTCATCGAGCAGCAGCAGCTTGGGCGCCTTGGCGAGTGCGCGCGCCAGAGCCACGCGCTGGCGCTGGCCGCCGGAAATCTGGTGCGGCTTGCGCCCCGCGAACTTGCCCAGCCGCGTGAGCTTGAGCATCTCTTCCACCCGGCCCGCGATCTCGGATTTCGGCATGTCCGAACGCTTCAGGCCGAAGGCGATGTTGTCGTAGACGGTGAGGTGCGGAAACAGCGCGTAGGACTGGAACATCATGTTCACCGGGCGCTTGTTCGGCGGCACGGGCGCGATGTCCTGCCCGCCAAGGAGGATCTTGCCCTCGGTCGGCGTCTCGAAACCGCCGAGCATCCGCATCATCGTCGTCTTGCCGCAGCCCGAGGGGCCGAGCAGCGCGAAGAACTCGCGCTCGTAGATGTCCAGCGAGAGGTTGTCGATCGCGGTGAACTCGCCGAAGCGTTTCGTCACGTTCTGAAACTGGATCAGGGGTTTAGCGGCCGGCTCGTTCCAGGGTTCGAACACCGGGCGGGGTGCGACTTGCGCCATGTCTGCCTCGAAAATTGAAACGGCCCCGCCCCTTTCCCGGGGCGGGGCCGCATGTTTGGGTCAGGAACCGGATTTCACCTTCGTCCAGAGGCGCGTCACCACGCGCTGGACCTTCGGCCCGTAGGGCGAGGTGGTGTAGAGGTTCTTCAGCGTCTCCTCGTCCGGGTAGATCGCGACGTCACCGATCACATCCTCTTCGAGGAACTCCTGCGACGCCTTGTTGCCGTTGGCGTAGTAGACGTAGTTGGAGGCGGCCGCCATGTTCTCGGCGTCCATGATGAAGTTGAGGAACTTGTGGGCGCCGTCCGGGTTCGGCGCATCGGCCGGAATGGCCATCTGGTCGAACCACATCAGCGCGCCTTCCTTCGGCGCGTAGTATTCGATGGTCACGCCGTTGTCGGCCTCGTCAGCGCGATCCCGGGCCTGCAGGATGTCACCGGACCACCCAAAGGCGACGCAGATGTCACCGTTGGCGAGTGCGGAGATATACTCGGAAGAGTGGAACTTCAGCACGTTCGGCGCCATCGCGGTGAGCACGGGCTCCGTCTTGGCGATCACGTCCGGGTCCTGGCTGTCGGGATCCTCGCCGAGGTAGGCGAGCGCGGCCGGGATGACTTCCACCGGCGCATCCAGAATGTGCACGCCGCAGGACTTCAGCTTCTCCATGTTGGCCGGATCGAAGATCAGCGCCAGCGAATCCACCGGGGCGTCCTCGCCCAGCACTTCGGCCACCTTCTCGGCATTGATGCCGAGGCCCGTGGTGCCCCACATGTAATTGATGGAGTACTTGTTGCCCGGGTCGTATTTGGCGGTGCGTTCCTTGATCACGTCCCAGAGGTTCACGGCGTTGGGCAGCTTGGAGAAATCCAGCGGCTGGAACACGCCGGCGGTGATCTGGCGCTGCAGGAAGGTGCCGGAGGGCACCACCACGTCGTAACCGGTGGAGCCGGCGAGCAGCTTGGTTTCCAGCACCTCGTTGGAGTCGAAGACGTCGTAGATCAGCTTGATCCCGGTCTCCTTCTCGAACTTCGTCAGCAGGGATTCGTCGATGTAGTCCGACCAGTTGTAGACACGGACCTCTTCGGCGAAGGCCGCGCCCGCGCCGACGGCAAGGGCCAGAGCGGCTGGGACGAGTGTTTTCTTCATGTTCATCTCCCGATGTTGAACTCAGGGGCTTGGTTGCCCCTTTCCTTTTTTCGCATTTTGATCAAAAATCAGATCACAAGGCAATATGATATTTGCAGGCGGGCCAGCGCGATGCAAACATGTGCCAAGAAACGGATTTCGGATCGATACGGGACAGCATGTTAAAAGAGATGGCCGAAACGACAAGAAAAATCCCGGCGCACGAGATCGTCTACCGGCAGATCCGGGAGATGATTCTCTTCGGCGATCTCGCCCCCGCGCAGCCCGTCACCATCCAGGGCCTCGCCGAAGCGCTTTCGGCGGGAATGACGCCGATCCGCGAAGCCCTGCGCCGCCTGACGGCCGAAGGCGCCCTTCTGCCGCTTGGGAACCGCCGCATCAGCGTGCCCGAACTGACGCTCGAAGACCTTGAGCAACTGGCCTTCCTGCGCCTGCACGTCGAGCCGGAACTGGCGCGCCAAGCGGCTACAAACATTGACGCAGAGGGTGTTTCCGCCCTGCGCGCCATCGACGACCGACTCAACGATGCCATCGATGCGGGCGACGTGGGCGGCCACCTGCGCCACAACCACGCCTTCCACATGCACCTCTACGGCTTCGCGCAGGCACCGATCCTGCTTTCCGCCGCCGAGGCGCTCTGGCTGCGCGCAGGCCCGTCGCTGCGGGTGGTCTGCGGCCGCCACGGCACAGCCAACCTGCCCGACAAGCACGACGAGGCCCTGCTGGCACTGGCCGAAGGCGATCCGGCGACGGTCTGCGCCGCGATCCGGCAGGACATCCGCCAGGGGCTCGAACAGATCCGGCAGACTTTGAGTGCCGAGATTTGATCAAAACCGTTTGACAGGATTTTTTTTGATCATATTCTGACGGCAAGCTGAGGCTCCGGCTCAAAAACCGGGCGAAATGAAAAGCGCCCGCACGGCCGGCCGACGAATCAGCACACGCAACCCGCAACCAACAGGTGCCTTGTGACCACTGACTGGACACAATCGCTTCCCGAGGCGTTCCGCGCCTATCAGGGGGAAAGCCGGATCGAAGAGGTGGAATGCATCATTCCCGATCTCACCGGCATGTCGCGCGGCAAATCCATGCCGTTCTACAAGTTCTCCCCGGACAGCACGTTCTTCCTGCCCATCTCCCTCTTCTACCAGACGATCACCGGCGAATACGTGGACATCGCCGAGATCCCGAACCAGTGGACGGAGATCGACATCCGCCTCAAGCCCGACATGGCCACCGCCTCCGCCGTGCCCTGGGCCGATGACGTCACGCTGCAGGTGATCAACGATCTGGAGATGCGCGACGGCACCCCGCTGGCCATCGCGCCCCGCAACGTGCTCAAGCGCGTGCTGGCGCTCTACCGCGCGAGGGGGTGGGAGCCCGTGGTGGCCCCGGAGCTGGAGTTCTATCTCACCAAGCCCAACGTCGATCCGAACGAGCCGATCGAACCCCCGGTGGGGCGCACCGGGCGCAAGGGCGCCGGGCGGCAGGCCTACTCCATGGTCGCGGTGGACGAATACGGCCCGGTGATCGACACGATCTACGATTTCGCCGAGGCGCAGGGGCTGGAGCTGGACACGCTGATCCAGGAAGGCGGCGCGGGCCAGATCGAGATCAACCTGCTGCACGGCGATCCGCTGACGCTGGCGGACCAGGTGTTCTACTGCAAGCGCGCGATCCGCGAGGCGGCCCTGAAGAACGGCACCTTCGCCACCTTCATGGCCAAACCCATGCGCGACGAGCCCGGCAGCGCGATGCACATCCACCAGAGCGTCGTGGACGCGAATACCGGGCGCAACATCTTTTCCAACGCCGACGGCAGCCCGACCGAGGCCTTCTTCCACTTCATCGGTGGCAGCCAGAAATACCTGATGCACGTGATGCCCCTGCTGGCGCCCTACGTGAACAGCTACCGCCGCTTCACCGCCGGCCAGAGCGCCCCGACCAACCTCGAATGGGGCGCCGACAACCGCACCACCGGCCTGCGCATCCCCACCTCGGGGCCCGAGGCGCGCCGGGTGGAGAACCGCGTGATCGGCATCGACTGCAACCCCTACCTCGCCATCGCCGCCTCACTGGCCTGTGGCTACCTCGGCATGGAGCAGGCCGTCGCCCCGCGCCCCGAGGTGAGCGGCGAAGTCTATGCCGGCGAAGCCGAACTGCCCGACAACCTCGGCGACGCGCTCGACCTCTTCGAGGAGGAAGCGGCCGTCAAGGAAGTGCTGGGGCGCGAGTTCTGCGCCCTCTTCGACGCGATCAAACGCGCCGAACTCGAGGAATTCAAACGCGAAATCTCCCCCTGGGAGCGCGAACACCTTCTGCTGAACGTCTGATCATCCACAGGCCGGAGACCACCAAGATGAACATGATCTCGAACCACCTTCCCACCGAGGAACTGCAGGCACTGGACGCCGCCCACCACATGCACCCCTTCACCGCCGGTGCCGATCTTGCCAGGAAAGGCGCCCGGGTCATCACCCGCGCCAAGGGCGTGACGCTGACCGACAGCAACGGCGTAGACATCCTCGACGGCATGGCCGGGCTTTGGTGCGTGAACATCGGCTACGGCCGCGACAGCATCGCCGAGGTGGCCGCGCGCCAGCTCAAGGAACTGCCCTACTACAACACTTTCTTCCAGACGACCCACGTTCCGGCCATCGCGCTGGCCCAGAAGCTGGCCGAGATGGCGCCGGGCGATCTGAACCACGTGTTCTACGCCTCCGGCGGCTCCGACGCCAACGACACCAACGTCCGCCTCGTGCGCCACTACTGGGCGGCCAAGGGCAAGCCCGAGAAGAAGGTGATCATCAGCCGCAGGAACGCCTACCACGGCTCCACCATGGCCGGCGCAAGCCTCGGCGGGATGCAGCCGATGCACGCCCAGGGCGGCCTGCCCATCGCCGACATCGTGCACATCGGCCAGCCCAACTGGTGGGCCGAGGGCGGCGACATGAGCCCCGAGGAATTCGGCCTCGCCCGCGCGCGCGAACTGGAAGCGAAGATCGCCGAGCTGGGCGAGGACAAGGTTGCCGCCTTCATCGCCGAGCCGATCCAGGGTGCGGGCGGCGTGATCATCCCGCCCTCCACCTACTGGCCCGAGATCCAGCGCATCTGCGACGCCCACGAGATCCTGCTGATCGCCGACGAGGTGATCTGCGGCTTCGGGCGCACCGGCAACATGTTCGGCTCCCAGACCTACGACATCCGCCCCGACATCATGACGATCGCCAAGGGCCTCTCCTCCGGCTATGCGCCCATCGGCGGCTCGCTGGTGAGCGACGAGGTGGCCAACACGGTCGCCGAGGCCGGCGATTTCAACCACGGCTACACCTACTCCGGCCACCCGGTCTCCTGCGCGGTGGCGCTGGAGAACCTGCGCATCATCGAGGATGAGAAGCTGGTCGAAAACGTCTCCACCCACACCGGCCCCTACCTCGCCGAGAAATGGGCGCAGCTGGCGGATCACCCGCTCGTGGGCGAAGCCAAGATCGTGGGCTTCATGGGCTCGCTCGCGATGACCCCCGACAAGGCCTCCCGCGCCGCTTTCGCCGCCGGCGCCGGCACTGCCGGCCTGATCTGCCGCGATCACTGCTTCGCCAACCAGCTGGTGATGCGCCATGTGGGCGACCGCATGATCATCGCCCCGCCGCTGATCCTGCAGAAGAGCGACGTGGACACGCTGATCGAACGCGCCGTGAAATCGCTGGACCAGACCCACGCCAAGCTGAAGGCCGAGGGCCTGATGGTGGCCGCATAAGCACGGGGGGCAGCACCTGCCGGGGGCAGGCAGGCGCTGCCCGGCATGCCACCGGGCAGACTGAAAGATACAGAGGCACGCAATGCTCGACATCCTGACCGCCAACGACAAGCCCGGCAGCTACCCCAAGAGCTGGTATGCCGACAGCGCCCGGCACCTGCCACCATTCGATCCCGCCCGCGGCGAACTCTCCTGCGACGTCTGCGTGGTCGGCGCCGGGTTCACCGGGCTTTCCGCCGCGCTGCATCTTGCGAAAGCCGGCTACGACGTGATCCTGCTCGACGCCCAGCGCGTGGGCTTCGGCGCCTCGGGGCGCAACGGCGGACAGGTCGGCACCGGGCAGCGCGTGGAACAGGACGAACTGGAGGCCATGGTCGGCAAGGCCCATGCCCGCACCCTCTGGGATCTCTCGCTGGAAAGCGTCGACCTCGTGAAGGCGCTGATCGCCGAGGGAGACATGGACACGGAATTCGTGCCCGGCATCCTCCACGCCGACCACCGCGCCCGCTACGTGCCCCACAGCAGGGCCTACGCGGAGAAGCTGCAGGCGGAATACGGCTACGACAAGATCCGCGCCATCGGCCCCGACGAGATCCGCGCGCTGGTGGACAGCCCCGCCTACCACGGCGGCACCCTCGACATGGGCGGCGGCCACATCCACCCCCTGCGCTACGCCTTCGGGCTGGCCCGGATGGCGCAGGCCGCCGGGGTGCGCATCTTCGAAGGCAGCAAGGTGGACGGCATCGACATGGGCGAGCCCGCGCGGGTCTCGACGCGCGAAGCCCGGATCACCGCCCGTTACGTCGTGCTGGGCTGCAACGGCTATCTCGGCGATCTGGACGGCCAGGTGGCCGCGCGGGTCATGCCGATCAACAACTACATCATCGCCACCGAGCCGATGAGCCCGGAAGCGGCGGAAAAGCTGATCGCGGGCAACCACGCGGTGGCCGACAGCAAGTTCGTCATCAACTACTTCCGCTTCTCCGAGGATCGCTGCCTGCTCTTCGGCGGCACCGAAAGCTACGGCTACCGCTTCCCAACCGACATCGCCGCGAAGGTGCGCCGGCCGATGCTGGAGATCTTCCCGCAGCTCGAGCAGACCCGGATCGACTACGCCTGGGGCGGCACGCTGGGAATCACCATGAACCGCATGCCCCACTTCGCCCGCCTGCGCGGGCACGTGCTCTCGGCCAGCGGCTATTCCGGCCACGGCGTCGCCATGGCGACGCTGGGAGGCAAGCTTGCGGCGGAAACGATACAGGGGCAGGCCGAGCGCTTCGATATCATGGCGCAGGTGCCAACCCGGCGCTTCCCCGGCGGCGTCGCCATGCGGCACCCGCTGCTGGTGCTGGCGATGGTCTACTACGCGCTGCGCGACAAACTCTGAACTCACCCAAACCGACAAACAAGGGAGGGTTGCATGGCAATCCTGGACAGACGCAAGTTCTACATCAACGGCGCATGGGTCGATCCGGCCACGCCCAACGATCTCGGGGTGATCAACCCGGCCACCGAGGAGGTTTTCGCAACCATCTCCATGGGCAGCGAGGCCGATGTGGACGCAGCCGTGGCCGCCGCCCGCGCCGCTTTTGCCAGCTACAGCCGCACCAGCGTCGATGACCGCATCGCCCTGCTGGAAAGCATCCTCGCCGTCTACAAGCGCCGCTACGACGAATTCGCCACCACGATCACGCAGGAGATGGGCGCGCCGGCCACGCTGTCGAAGAACGCGCAGGCCGCCGTGGGCGTGGGCCACCTCGAAGGCTTCCTGAAGGGGCTGAAGGAAATCCAGTTCCGCTCCACCAATTTCAACGGCGATACGATCCTGCGCGAGCCGATCGGCGTCTGCGGGCTCATCACCCCGTGGAACTGGCCGATGAACCAGATCGTGCTGAAGGTTCTGCCCGCGCTGGCCGCCGGCTGCACCATGGTGCTGAAGCCGTCCGAACTGACCCCGATCGACGCCATGCTCTACGCGGAAGTTCTCCACGAGGCGGGCGTTCCGGCAGGCGTGTTCAACCTGGTGAACGGCGAAGGCCCGGTGGTGGGCGCGGCGCTCTCGCGCCATCCGCAGGTGGACATGATGTCCTTCACCGGCTCCACCCGCGGCGGCACCGCCGTGGCCCGCGACGGGGCCGCCACGGTGAAGCGCGTGACGCTGGAACTGGGCGGCAAGAGCCCGAACCTCGTCTTTGCCGATACCGACGTGGAAGCCGCCGTGAAGCGCGGCGTGCGCCATTGCTTCCAGAACACCGGCCAGTCCTGCAACGCGCCGACGCGGATGCTGGTGGAACGCAGCGCCTACGATCAGGCCGTGGAGGTGGCGAAGGCCACGGCGGAGGCCACCGAGGTGGGCGATCCCGCCCTTGAAGGCAGCCACATCGGGCCGCTGGTGAGCCAGTTGCAGTTCGACCGCGTGCAGACGCTGATCCAGGCCGCCATCGACGAAGGCGCCCGACTCGTGGCCGGCGGCCCCGGCAAGCCCGATGGGCGCAACGTGGGCTACTTCGTGAAGCCCACCGTCTTCGCCGACGTGCGCAACGACATGCGCATCGCGCAGGAGGAAGTCTTCGGCCCGGTGCTGGCGATGATCCCGTTCGACACCGAGGAAGAGGCCATCGAGATCGCCAACGACACGCCCTACGGGCTGGCCGCCTACATCCAGACCGGTGATCCGGAGCGCGCCGGGCGCGTCTCCACCCAGTTGCGCGCCGGGATGGTGCACATCAACGGCGAGGACATGGGCTACGGCAGCCCCTTCGGCGGCTACAAGATGAGCGGGCTGGGCCGGGAAGGCGGCCATTTCGGGATCGAGGATTTCCTCGAGGTGAAAGTGGTCAGCCGCCCGAAGTAACCGGGTGGCCCTAAAATGAACAGCAAGCCCGCGCCGGTCTGGCGCGGGCTTTTTCGTAGGTTTCTCGTCCAGAGGGCGGCCCCAGCCCGTAGGTGGGGGCGGGCGGGAGCTGCCCGGCGTGCCGCCGGGCGTTGATCCGTTACACCTGCCCGCGGCTCACGCGGGAGATGTCCTGTGCGATCTGGCCCGCAAGCTGGGCGATGGCGCGCGACTGCGCATCCGCGAGGCTTGTCAGCCCCTCGCCGTTGACCGGCACCACGATGTTGAACCGCCGCGCGCGCTCCAGCGATCCACCGGCCGGAGACGTCAGGAAGTACTGCCCCGCGAAGGTCAGGCTGCCGCCCAGCGTGCCGTGGGATTTCGATACGTTCACCACCACCAGCACATCGGCCGGCGTCAGGAACGGCCAGGGCGAAGGCGCCACCTGCGCCGACAGGGCGGCATCGAGGTTGCCTGCCAGAACCAGCGTCATCGCCCGATCCGGCGAATCCGCCCACTCCACACCCTCCTGCGCGCGCAGGATGCCGTTGTCCGTCAACACCGCGATGCCCACGTCCTTGGCGTAGTCCGGCAGGTTGATCGTCTCCACCTCGACCGTCCGGGCGGCGGTGCCCAGTTGCTGGGCCACCGGCTGCTCGGGCAGCAGGTATAGATCCGAAGGGCCGCTGCAGGCCGCCAGCCCGAGGGCCAGAGCGAGGGCCGCGAGGCCCCTTGCCATGAAGTTCATTCCTATCTCCCCGTCAGAAGCGCGTTGGGTTTGCGCTGGATCGTCTTGGCCAGCGAGCTGGCATCTTCCGCGGCCTGCCGCACCGCGCGCACCGCCAGAACGGCCTCGCGGTTGATCGGCGAGCCATTGCCGTAGGCGGCGAGCGTGGCCTCCGCCGTGCTGGCGAGGCGATCGAGCCGCTCCACCAGTTCGGGCAGGCTCTGGGCCGCCTTGGCCACCTCGTCGGCGGCGTTCTCGGCCGAGGCCAGCGTGCGGTTGAGGTTCTCCACCGCCCCGCCCTGCTGCAACTCGTCCAGAACCGCGCGCACCTGGTCCAGCGCCGCCGACAGCGAGGCCGGCAGCGCCTGCATGCCCTCGGAGGCGATGAGGTCGTCGGCGCTTTGCAGCACGTCGTTGGCCGAGGCCGCCAGCTCCTCCAGCGGCAGGCTTTCCGCCTTCTGCACGAGGGCGTCGATGTCGGCCATCAGCTGCGGCAGCCCCTCGGAGGCGCTGCTGATGTTCCGGGCGGCGGCGCTCACGTCGGCCAGCGCGGTGTTGAGGTTCTCCACCGCACCGCCCTCCTGGATCTCGGCCAGGATGCCGCGCAGCTCGGTGAGCGTTCCCGAAAGCTCCGCCGGCAGCGCCTGCATGCCCTCGGAACGGATGAAGCCGTCGATGCTTTCGATCATGGCGTTGGCCGAGTCAGCCACCTCGCCCATCGGCAGCTGCTCCAGCTTGGCCACGACGGCGTTGATGTTCTCGAGCAGGGCCGGGAAATCTTCGCTCGCGGTCGCGACGTTGGCCGCGGCGACATTGGCATTGTCCAGCACCTCGGTCAGCTTGGCGATCGTCTGACCGCCCTCCAGCTGTTCGAGGATGCGCCGCACCTCGGCCACCGAGGCCGCCAGATCATCGGGCAGCCCCTGCAAAGCCTCGGACGAAACGATCTGATCGGCGCTCGCCAGGATCTCGCTCGCGGAGGTGGCGATGTCGCCCAGCGGCAGCGCGTTGACGGTCTGCATCAGCGTTTCGATCTCCTGCACGAGGCCCGGCAGCGTCTCGCTCGCGGCGGCGACCTGCTTGGCGGCCACGTCCGCGCTCTCCAGAACCGAAGTCAGGCTGGCCACGGCGTTGCCTTCCTCCAGCTTGTCGAGAATGGCGCGCAGATCGGCGATGGCCCCGCTCAGATCGTCGGGGATCGTCTGGAGCTTCTCGTTGGCCACGATGCCCTCCACGCTTTGCAGCACGTTGGCCACCGAGCCCGGAATCTCGCGGATGCGCTCGTCCCCGGCCACGGCGCGGATGCTCGCAAGCGTCTGGATGGCTTCGTCCAGCAGCTCCTCGATCGGCAGGTTCGAGACCCGCTCAAGCACGCCTTCGGCGGCGGAGGCCAGCGTGTCCGGCGCGGCCGGTATCGTCGGGAAGGTCGGATAGGGCGTGGCGAAGAGATCGATCTGGGCCGGGTCGGCCTCCGGCGCCTCCACCAGCGCGATGAAGAGGCTGGAGGCCAGAAGCCCCTGCGAAGAGATCTGCGCCCGCAGGCCCCGTTTCACCAGTTCGTTCAGGAAGGCCAGCGTCGTCTCGTTTTCCTCGTCGGTGCCGAGGCCGAGGCGGTTGGGCTGAACCGCGAAATTGGCCACCAGCCGCACGCTCTCCTCGCCGTTCTCGTCGGTATGGACGCGGGCCGACATCTCCGTCACCTCGCCCACCTTCAGCCCCTTGTAGGAGACATCCGCCCCCACCTTGAGCCCGCGCAGGTTGCCTTCGAATTCACTCGACAGGTAGACGAGGCTGTCGAGGCTGTCGTCGAACAGGCTGTTCCGGGCCTCGTCCTCGTTGCGGTAGAGATCGAACACCGCGTTCTCCCCCACCGGCTCTCCGCCCGAGAAGAGCGTGTCGAACACGATCCCGCCCTGGACGATGGAGGTCAGGCTGTCCACGTTGAGGTTGATGCCGCCCGTCCCCAGCGAGACGTTGATGCCCGAGGAGTTCCAGAAACGGGTGCCGGTGGTGATGAAATCATCGTAGGGCGCATCAACGAAGGCCGAAAAAAGCACGGAATCCCCGGCATCGGAAAGCTCGACCGTCTCCACCTTGCCCACGCCGATACCCCGCAGCAGCAGCGGCGCGCCGACCGAGACGGAGCCGGTATCCTGCGAGCGCAGGGTGATGCGCGTGCCGGGCTTCTTGAGATCCACCACCGGGGCGGTATCGCGGCCGGTGAAGCGGCGCGCGGGTTGTCCCGGCACGTTGTCCCAGCTGGCGGCGATGTAGGCGCCGGAGAGCACCGTATCCAGCCCCCGGATCCCCTGCGCAGACACCTCGGCGCTGACCACCCAGAACTCCGTCGATTCATCGAGGAAATGCACCATCTCGGGGTGGATCGCCGCGTGCACGAGCACCTTGCTGAGATCCTCGGAGAAGGTCACGTCCTCGACGCTGCCGATCTCCACGTCGCGGTATTTTATCACCGTGCCGTGCGCCTTGATGCCGTTGGCCTCGGAAAACTCGATGATGATCGGCACGTCCTGGTCGCGGTAGGCCGTGTAGGCGTAGTAGAGCGCCCCGGCCAGCGAGATCAGCGGGATCAGCCAGACGAGCGAGATCCGGCTCAGGAGCGAACCTTTGGGCGGTTCAACCACCAGCGTGGTGGAGTCGGGAGGCGTATCGGTCACGTTTGATCCTGTTCTTCAATGCGATCCCAGATCGCGCGGGTGTCGAAACTCTGGGCCGAAAGCATCGTGAAGGCAACGGAGAGTGCAAAACACACGGCCCCGAGCCCGGGCACGATGCTGATCACGAACCCCAATTGCACGAGCGCGGCGGTGAGCGCCACGACGAAAACATCGACCATCGACCAGCGCCCGATGAACTCCACCACCTCGAACAGCACGTGGCGCCGGTGCTTGCGGATCTTCAGGCCGAACTGCACGCTGAGCGCGAGGTAGGCCACGGCGATGAACTTGCCCACCGGGATGGCCACCGAGGCCAGCAGCACCACGATCCCCACGAAGTAGTCGCCGTGGGCGATGAATTCGATCACCCCGCCGATGATGGTGCTGTCCACCGTGCGCCCGAGGATCTCGGTGCGCAGCATCGGCAGAAGGTTGGCCGGAATGTAGACGAAGAGCCCGGCGAACCACCAGGCCCAGACATGCTGCAGGCTCATCCGGTCGCGCGAATGCAGCCGGGCACCGCAGGTGCGGCACTCCTTCGTGCCGCGCCGGTGGACCGTGCCGCAGCGGACGCAGCCCACGAGGCCGGCCTGGCGCGCCGTCAGGCCGCGGCGGATTGGTTCAGAAGTTTCCATGTCGACCATTTGCAGACGGAGGCGTCCTTGAAGGCCACGACGACCACGAGGATGCAGTAGAGCCAGAAGGCGGGCCCGAAGGAGACCGAGGCCAGCCCCATCAGTTTCACGAGGGCCACCATCGTTCCGACGATGAAGATCTCGGTCATCGCCCAGGGCAGCAGCCACTGGGCGAAGAGAAACACGCGCTTCGCACCCGGCGCGGGTTTGCGCCCGAGGCGCAGCGGCAGCAGCGTGTAGATCAGCGCAAGCGCCCGCACCAGCGGCAGCGCGATCACCATCATGGCCACGAAAGCCCCCGCGACGATCATCAGCCCGTGATCGAAGATCGCCACCATGCCGAGGATGGAGGTGGATTTCTGGAGGCCGGACTGGCTCATCGACAGGAAGGGAAAGCTCACGGCGCCGATCATGAGCACGGTCGTCGTCACCGCGAGCGCGATGGCCACGTCCATCGATTGGCGCCGCGGGGCGATCAGCACCGTGTGGCAGCGCCGGCAGCGCGCCTTGTAGCCCGGTTCGACCGGCGCGACCTCATGCAGGAGGTCGCAGGTCGGGCAGGCGATCAGCCGATCAAGATCCGTGTCCGTCATGTTCACTCGGAAAGCTAACGCGTCAACGCCCGCAGACAAAGGGTGTTTCGGTGCTTTGTTCAACTGTTTTCTTCGCGCCCGCCGCGATGCCGCACCCGCGCCTGCCCCCGTTCCGGCACCCACGGAAACACGGCCTCGGAGGCGGATCACCAATTTTATCTATAAAATTTCCCGATTGACCTTCGCGGCGCTTTGAACAATCTACAAAAAACCGCAGCCATCGCCAGGAGCCCTACTGTGCTGGACAACATCGACACGAGCGTGCGCACCGACTGGACGCGCGAAGAAGCCGAAGCCATCTACAACCAGCCCTTCAACGATCTTCTCTTCCAGGCCCAGACCGTGCACCGGGCGCATTTCGATCCGAACAAGGTGCAGATGTCCAAGCTCCTGTCGATCAAGACGGGCGGCTGCCCCGAGGATTGCGCCTATTGTTCACAGTCGGCCCGCAACGGCGCCAAGCTCTCGGCCTCCAAGCTGATCGAGGTGGAGCGCGTGCTTGCCGAAGCCCGCAAGGCCAAGGAAGCCGGCGCGACGCGCTACTGCATGGGCGCGGCCTGGCGCTCGCCCAAGGATCGCGACATGGATCAGCTCGTGGCCATGGTCGAGGGCGTGAAGGCGATGGGCATGGAAACCTGCATGACCCTGGGCATGCTCGACGACGATCAGGTCATCAAGCTCAAGGGTGCGGGGCTCGACTACTACAACCACAACATCGACACCTCGGAACGCTACTACGAGGAAATCATCACCACCCGCACCTTTGCCGACCGGATCGACACGCTGAACCGCGTGCGCGAGGCGGGCATCAAGGTCTGCGCCGGCGGGATCATCGGCATGGGCGAGGAGAAGATGGACCGCATCGACATGCTGCTGGCGCTGGCCACCCTGCCCGCACATCCCGACAGCGTGCCGATCAACCAGCTGATCGCCATCCCCGACACCCCGCTGGCCGACGTGGCGCCGCTGGACCCGCTGGAATTCGTGCGCACCATCGCTCTGGCGCGTATCCTGATGCCGAAATCCCACGTGCGCCTCTCCGCCGGCCGGACCGAGATGAGCGACGAGATGCAGGCGATGTGCTTCTTCGCCGGCGCCAACTCCATCTTCGTCGGCGATACTCTTCTGACCGCGGACAACCCGGAAGAGGATCACGACGTGGCGCTCTTCGACCGCCTCGGCATTCAGGCGATGGCGCCCGGCTGCGACGGCGCGAAGAAATAGGCTGCCGCCCGTGAGCCTGCTCACCCGCCACGCAGAGGCGCTGGCTTCCCTGGAGGCCCGCGGCCGCCGCCGTTCGCTGATCCCGGCGGGCGGGCACGATTTCGCCTCCAACGATTACCTCGGCCTCGCGCAGTCCCCCGAGCTTTTGCAAGCCGCGCAAGAGGCTCTGGCGCGCGGGGTGCCCGTCGGCGCCGGGGCCTCGCGGCTGCTGCGCGGCAACCACCCGGAGCACGAGGCGCTCGAAGCCGAGGCCGCGGCCTTCTTCGGCACGCAGGCCGCGCTGTTCATGCAGGGCGGTTTCGTCGCCAACACGGCGATCCTTTCGGCCCTGCCCCGGCAGGGCGATCTGATCCTGCATGACGCGCTGATCCACGCCTCCAGCCACGACGGCATGCGGCTGGGCCGCGCCGAAACGCAGGCCTTCGCCCACAACGACGTGCAGGACGCCGAAGACAAGCTGCGCGCCTGGCGCGAGGCCGGCAACACGGGGCTGGCGTGGCTCTGCTTCGAAAGCCTCTACAGCATGGACGGCGATCTGGCCCCGATCGACGATCTGGTGGCCCTGGCCGACCGCTTCGGCGCGATCTGCGTGGTGGACGAGGCCCATGCCACCGGTGTCTTCGGCGATATGGGGCGCGGGCTGTCCCACCCTTTCGCGGATCGGGAGAACGTGCTGACGCTGCACACGGGCGGCAAGGGGCTGGGGGCCTCCGGTGCGCTGGTCTGCGGCGATGCGCGCCTGATCGACACGCTGATCAACCGCGCGCGCGGCTTCATCTTCGCCACCGCGCCCGCGCCGCTCACCGCCGCCATCCTGCGCGCCTCGCTTGCGCTCCTGCAAAGCCAGCCCGAACGGCAGGCCCGCCTGCAAGCCCGCATCGCGAAGGTGCGCGCGCTCTGTGCCGGGCGCATCCCCCTGCCCGCGCAGGCCACCCAGATCCTGCCGGTGATCATCGGCGGCGATCACGCCACGATGGAGGCCGCCGCCGCGCTGCAGGCGCAGGGCTTCGACATCCGCGGCATCCGCCCCCCCACCGTGCCGCGCGGCACCTCGCGCCTGCGCATCTCGCTCACGCTCAACCCGTCCGATGACGCCGTGGCCGAGATGGTCGCGGCGCTCTGCACCGTTCTGGAGCCCGCATGAAACCCATTGTCGTCACAGGCACCGATACAGGCATCGGCAAGACGGTCTTTTCCGCCGGCCTCACGCAGGCGCTTGCCGCGACCTATTGGAAGCCCGTGCAATCCGGGCTGGAGGAGGAGACCGACAGCCAGATCGTCGGCCGGCTCTCGGGCCGGCCGGTGCTGCCCGAGGTCTACCGCCTGCAACTGCCCGCCTCGCCGCATCTCTCCGCCGAGGCGGAAGGCACGGAGATCGACGACGCCCGCCTCACCCTGCCCGCCCATGAGGGCGCACTGGTGGTGGAAGGCGCGGGCGGCCTCCTGGTGCCGCTCAACCGCCGCACGCTCTACCTGGACGTGATCGCCCGTTGGCAGGCCCCCGTGGTGCTCTGCGCGCGCACCCGGCTTGGCACGATCAACCACACGCTGCTTTCCTTGCGCGCCCTGCGCGCGGCCGGCTGCCCGGTGCTGGGCGTGGCCTTCATCGGCGAGGCGGAGGATGCCGTTGAGGAAACGATCGTTCAGTTCAGCGGCATCCCGCGCCTCGGCCGCCTGCCCTTCCTGGCCGATCTCACGCCTGCCACCCTGCGCAGCGCCTTCGCCGAAGCCTTCGACCTGTCCGCCTTCTCGGGGGCCGCATGACACCGCTCGAATTCGACGCCCACCACCTCTGGCACCCCTACACCTCCGTCACCGAACCGGGGCCGACGCATATGGCCGTGCGCACCGAGGGCGTGCGGATACACCTCGAAGACGGCACCGCGATGATCGACGGCATGTCCAGCTGGTGGAGCGCCATTCACGGCTACAACCACCCCGCCATCATCGGCGCGGTGAAAGCCCAGCTGGATCAGATGCCCCACGTGATGTTCGGCGGGCTCACCCACCAGCCCGCCGTGGATCTGGGCCAGCGCCTGCTGGCGATGCTGCCCGAGGGCCTCACCCGCATCTTCTACTGCGACAGCGGCTCGGTGGCGGTCGAAGTGGCGATGAAGATGGCGGTGCAATACCAGCACTCCATCGGCCAGACACGCCGCAGCCGCTTCGCCTCGATCCGCTCGGGCTACCACGGCGATACCTGGAAGGCGATGAGCGTCTGCGATCCGGTGACGGGGATGCACCACATCTTCAAGGGCGCGCTCTCGGTGCAGCATTTCGTGGACACGCCGCCCATCGCCTTCGGGCAGGAGTGGGTGGAGGATCCCGCCGCCAACGGGCTGGCGAGCCTCGCTGCCTGCCTCGAGGCCCACGGAGACGAGATCGCCGCGCTGATCCTTGAACCCATCGTGCAGGGCGCGGGCGGGATGTATTTCTACCACCCCGAATACCTCAACGCCGCGCGCGCGCTCTGCGACGCCCACGGCGTGCTGCTGATCTTCGACGAGATCGCCACCGGCTTCGGCCGCACCGGCAAGGCCTTCGCCACCGATCACACCGAGATCACGCCCGACATCATCTGCCTCGGCAAGGCGATCACCGGCGGCACCATGTCCTTCGCGGCCACCGTGGCCTCCGACAAAGTGGCCGAGGGCATCGGCGGGGCCGAGCCGGGCGTGTTCATGCATGGGCCGACCTTCATGGGCAACCCGCTGGCCTGCGCCGCCGCCGGGGCCAGCCTCGCGCTGCTTCAGGAGGGCGACTGGCAGGCGCGGGTGGCCCGGATCGAGGCGCAGATGGCGGCGGAGCTTGCCCCGGCGCGCAAGCTGCCGGGCGTGGCCGACGTGCGCGTGCTGGGCGCGATCGGCGTGATCGAGATGGACCACGTGGTGAGCGCGGCGCAGGCGCACCCGATCAGCAAGGAACTCGGCGTCTGGCTGCGCCCCTTCGGCCGCAACATCTACGCCATGCCGCCCTTCGTGACGGAACCCGAGGATCTCTCGCGCATCACCGGCGCGATGGTGCATCTGGCCGGAGTGCTCTGATGGAGGGCACGTGGATCAGGCAGGGCGGCGCGGAGCGCGTGATCTGCGTCTTCGGCGGCTGGGGGTTGGGGCCCGAGGCCGCCGGCGGCCTGCCCTGCGATGCCGATCTCTACTGGCTGCGCGATTACCGAACACTTGACGCAGCCCTGCCCGATTTTTCCCGCTATTCTTCCCGCGTGCTGGTGGCATGGTCCTTCGGCGTGGCCGCCTACGGCCATTGGCAGGAAGGGCGCGCGGACGGGTTCGACACCCGCGTCGCGCTCTGCGGCAGCCCCGCCCCTGTGGACCGCCGCCTCGGCATCCCGCCACGCACCTACGAGGCCACCCAAGGCGGGCTGTCGCCGGAGAGCTTCGCCGCCTTCGCCGGCCTCTGCCATGGCAAGCCCGTCACGCCGGGCGAAGTGGACATTGCAGCGCTTGGCGAGGAACTGGCCGCGGTGAAGGCACGTGGGGCGGCGCCTGCCGTGGCATGGGATCTGGCCGTGATCGCCCTGCAGGATCGCATCTTCCCGCCGGGCAACCTGCGCCGGGCCTTCGCCGGCACGCCGATCCGCGAACTGGACGCCCCCCACGTGCCTTTCGCCGCACTGTCGCGCTGGGAGGATCTGCTGCCATGAAGGATTGCTGCCGGCGCGCGCCCGACCAGACCCGCGTGGCCCGCAGTTTCGCCCGCGGGATGGCGAGCTATTCCCGATCCGCCGTGGCGCAGGCACAGGCGGCTGACCACCTGTTCACCCTCGCGCAGGCACGGGGGCTGAGCACCGCCGGGAACATCTTCGAATTCGGCGCGGGCACCGGCTTTCTGACCCGACACCTCGCGACGCTCGCCCCGAGCGCATTCACCGCCAACGATCTCGTGCCCGACTGCGCCGACGGGCTGCGCGCGCTGGTGCCCGGGGCCGCCTTCCGATTCCTTCCCGGCCCCGTGGAAAACCTGCCGTTTGACGGGCCGTTTGACGTGATCGCCTCGGCCTCCACCCTGCAATGGCTGTTTGACCCGGCCCCGCTGCTCGCGCGGCTCTACGATGCGCTTGCACCCGGCGGCTGGCTGCTGCTGTCGGCCTATGGCCCCACCCATTTTCCCGAATTGCGCGCGCTCGGCCTGCCCGAAGGCGCGCCGGGGTATCGCGACGCTGCGGGGATGGCGGCGCTATTGCCTGCGGGCATGGAGATCGCCTGCGCGCAGGATCAGGAGATCACCCTGCGATTTGACAGCGCCCGCGCCGTGCTGCGCCACCTGCGCGACACCGGGGTGAACGGCGGCACCGGCCAGCGCTGGGGGCGCGCGGACCTGGCCGCCTTCTGTGCGGCCTACGAGGCGCGGTTCGGCGATGAGGGCGGCGTGCGCCTGACCTATGCGCCGAGCTATCTGGTGGCGCGGAAATAATGATAAGATTGGTGAGCCGGGCGGCGCCCGCACCGGGGCGGAAGCGAAGCGCCCGCCCATGGGGCGGGGCGGGCGCTGCCCGGCGGTGCCCGCCGGGCCAAGGCCTCTAACCCAGCCGCTTCAAATGCCGCTGCAGAATGGCCACGGCGCTTTCCGCGTTCTTCTGCGAGATCGCCACCATGATCGCGCGGTGATCGCGATCGCTGCGCTCCTCCCAGTGGCTGCGGTAGGTGGCCAGAAGGTGGCGCGCGCCGAGCCGTTGCAGATCGTCGATCTGCGCCAGCATCCGCGGCATGCCGCAGGCCGCGAGGATGGCGCGGTGGAAGCGCCGGTTGCCCTCTTCCCACGTCACGATGTCGGCTGCTTCGTCGCAGGCCACGCGGGCGGCCTCGGCCTCCTGCACCTGCGCGGGGGTGAGCCGCGGCACGGAATGGCGCAGGGCCACCGGCTCCAGCGCCAGGCGCATCTCGCGGATTTCGCGGATGTCGGCCGGATCGAAGGGCGCCACGCGCATCCCGCGGCGCGGCAGCGAAACCGCCAGCCCGCGCGCCTGGAGCCGCAGGAAGGCTTCGCGCACGGGGACGTGGCTCGTCTCGAAGGCGCGGGCGATGTGATCCTGCCGCAGCTTCTCGTCCGGCGCCAGTTCGCCCCGGATGATCTGATCGCTCAGGGCCTCGGTGATGCGGTCGGAAATGGTGGATTTCGCTGCGGTTTCCATGGGCATTCTGATAGGGTGGCGCTGGCCCCGTTGCAACGGAAATGGGCAGGCGCATTCGCGCCCGCCCGGTCGGGCATCGCCCGGCTACTTCCTTCGCATCGCGTCCAGCAGCGCCGCGCCCAGCGCGCCGTTTCCAGCCTCCTTCGGCCCGGCTCCGCCCTTGCGCGGCGGCTGCTTGCCACGTGAGCCGCCTGCGGACTTCTGCGCGGCCCCGCGCTCCGCGCGGGCCTCTTTGGCCGAAGCGCCGCCGTCCTTGCGCATGGACAGCCCGATGCGCTTGCGCGGGACGTCCACCTCCGTCACCCGGACGCGCACCACGTCCCCCGCCTTCACCACCTCGTGGGGGTCCTTCACGAAGCGGTCGGCAAGCTGGCTGACGTGCACGAGCCCGTCCTGGTGGACGCCGATGTCCACGAAGGCTCCGAAGGCCGCCACGTTGGTGACGGTTCCTTCCAGAACCATGCCGGGTTTCAGATCGGTGATCTCCTCCACCCCGTCGGTGAAGGTGGCGGTCTTGAAGCTGGGGCGCGGATCGCGGCCCGGCTTCTCGAGTTCGGCGAGAATGTCACGCACCGTGGGCAGGCCGAAGGTCTCGTCCACGAAATCCTCGGGCCTGAGAGCCTTGAGCGTGGCGGAATCGCCCATCAGGCTGCGCAGATCGCGCCCGCAGGCCGCCACGATCCTGCGCGCAACGCTGTAGGCCTCGGGGTGCACGGCGGATGCGTCCAGCGGCTCTTCGCCGCCGTTGATGCGCAGGAACCCCGCGCATTGCTCGAAGGCGTGCGGCCCGAGGCGGGCGACGTCCAGCAGCTGCCGGCGGGACTTGAAGGCGCCATGCACATCGCGGTGAGCCACCACGGCCTCCGCGAGGCTCGGGCCGAGCCCCGACACATGCGCCAGCAGCGCCGCGGACGCGGTGTTCAGATCCACGCCCACCGCGTTCACAGCATCTTCCACCACCGCTTCCAGCGCCTTCGCCAGCCGGTGCTGGTCCACGTCGTGCTGATACTGCCCTACGCCGATGGATTTCGGCTCGATCTTCACCAGTTCGGCCAGCGGATCCTGCAGGCGCCGCGCGATCGAGACGGCCCCGCGCAGCGAAACATCCAGATCCGGGAACTCGCGCGCGGCCAGTTCGGACGCCGAGTAGACGGAGGCCCCCGCCTCCGAGACCACCACCTTCGTCGGCACCTTCTGCCCCTTGGGGATCATCTTCAGCGCCTCGGCCACCATGCGCTCGGTTTCCCGGCTGGCGGTGCCGTTGCCGATGGCGATCAGCTCCACGTCATGCTTGGCCACGAGGCTCAGCACCGCATGCATCGCGCCCCGCAGATCGTTCTTCGGCTGGAAGGGATAGAGCGTATCTGTGGCCAGCAGGCGGCCGGTGGCATCCACCACGGCGGCCTTCACCCCGGTGCGGATGCCCGGATCGAGCCCCAGCGTGGCGCGGGGGCCGGCGGGCGCCGCGAGCAGCAGATCCTTGAGGTTGCGGGCGAAGACGTTGATCGCCTCCTCGTGGGCACGGGCACGCAGATCGCCCAGCAGATCGAGGAACATGGAGGTCGAAAGCTTCACCCGCCATGTCCAGCCCGCCACCTTGCGCAACCAGAGATCGCCCGGCGCGTCGCCGTTGATGCCGATCGCATGGGCGATGATGCCCACCGCGCGGTCGGCGCCGGTTTCAGGGTCGGGCGCGATCTCCAGCGTGACGATGCCTTCCTTGGAGGCGCGCAGCATCGCCAGCGCGCGGTGCGCGGGCACGTCGGCCCAGCGCTCGCGGTGGGCAAAGTAGTCGGAGAACTTCGCCCCCTCCTGCTCCTTGCCCTCCACCACGGTCGCGGAGAGAAAGGCCTCCTTCTGCATGAAGCCGCGCAGCTCCCCCAAAAGGGCGGCATTCTCGGAGAGCCGCTCCGTCAGGATGTCGCGCGCGCCGTCCAGCGCGGCCTTCACGTCGGCCACGGCCTCCGTCAGGTAGCCTTCCGCCAGGGTCTCCGGGCTGGCCGCGCGATCGGCGAGGATCGCCTCCAGCAGCGGCTCAAGCCCGTTTTCCCGCGCGATCATGGCGCGGGTGCGGCGCTTGGGCTTGTAGGGGAGGTAGATGTCTTCCAGCGCGGCCTTGGTCTGCGCGCCGGCGATGGCTTTCGCCAGATCCTCGGTCAGCTTGCCCTGATCCTTGATCGAGGCGGTGATGGCGGCACGGCGATCCTCCAGCTCGCGCAGGTAGGCGGCGCGATCGGCCAGCGTGCGCAGCTGGGTATCGTCCAGCCCGCCCGTCACCTCCTTGCGGTAGCGTGCCACGAAGGGCACGGTCGCGCCCTCGTCCAGCAGCTTGAGCGCCGCCTCGACCTGCTGCGGACGCGCGCTGATCTCGGCGGCGATGGCCTGGGCGATGCGGGCCTTGGTGGCGGCTTCGGAAACGGGGGCGGAATCGGGCACCATTGCGGTCTCCAGTGTTGCTGCTCGGATCGCCGTTCTAGCCGTGCCGCGCTCGAGTGGAAAGCGCCGAGGCCGGCTTGAGGGGGCGATTTCCGCTCCGATGGCCGAAATGCCGATACGCGGCGAGATGCCTGCTGCGATGACGGCGGGCGTGGACCGTTCAGCCGCAGTATCTGCGCACCTCGGTATCGCGCAGGCCGGTTTCGACCAGCAGGCAGCGGTTGCGGGCTTCGTAGTAGTAGCCGCGCGCATACCACATCACGGCCTCCTGCTCGTCCCCATCCGAGACCATCCACGCCCCGCGCAGGTATTTGACCGCATAGGTCAGGTTCGTCTGGGGGTCGAGCAGATCGGAGGGCTTGCCGCGAAAGCCCATCTGGCCCGCCGTTTCAGGCAGGATCTGCATCAGCCCGAAATAGGGGCCGTTGCGCGCGCGGGGGCGGTAGTCGCTTTCGCGCTGGATCACCCGGTGCACGAGGCTGCGTGGCACGCCGTGGGCATCGGCGGTTGCGTTGATCATGGCGCGCAGTTCGGGCGTCTCGTTCGGGTAGAGCCGCATCAGTTCGGGCCCCGTCTCCTTCTTGGCCACGCCGCAGGCGGCGAGGAGGAGGGCGGCTGCGAGGATCGGGAATCGCGTCAGGATCGGGCGGAGGCTGGGCATGCCGCAGCTTCCACGAAGCCAGGGTCGGCGATCAACGGGCTTGCGCGGAATGGGCGGGATTCGGCCGGCACCGGCATTCAGGACGTCGGCGCCGGCGGCGCGACGCAGCTTCGGAACCTGCGCACCTCGGGGGCGGCGCCTTCGAGCGAGAAACGCACCCCCTGGGATTCGGTGAAGGCCGTGGCGGTCGTGTTGAATTCCAGCCCGTCCAACACGTTGCCGAAGCCACGGTCGCGCACCGAGAGCCGCGTGCCCTCGACTGCATGCCTGTCGGTGCCGATCGTCAGCGCCCGCCCCCCTTCGAAGGCCATGCCGAAGGTCGCGCTGGGGGCCCAGGCCCCGGCCTTGAGATCGAGACTCAGCCGGTATTCCGGAATGGAAGGATCATGGGTGATGACGATTCCGGCCGAATCGTTCTGGTGGGACAGCCGGCACAGCGGCCGGGAGGAGAATTCCCAGGCAAAGGCCTCCGTCGGCAGCAGCAGAAGGGCGCAGAGATACCGCATCCCTCTCAAGGTAGCGCCCGTGCGGCCCACAGCAACCTAAACTGGGCAGAATGCCTTCAGTCATCGGCCGGTTCAGGCCATTCCGTGCGATTTCAGGAGAGGAGGAAAGTGGCGGACTGGGGAGGATTCGAACCCCCGACCCCTTGATTCGTAGTCAAGTACTCTATCCAACTGAGCTACCAGTCCGCTTGGGGTGAGGCGGCTTTTAGACCTGCCGTCTGGGGAGCGCAAGAGCGAAATCGCAAAAAATTCACCCCGCCGCATCATCCAGTGAAATTTCTCCTTTCGGCAGCCAGATCGCGAAGGCGCTGCCGCTGTCATCGCTGCGCAGAAGCTCCAGCCGCCCGCCGTGTCCGCGCACCAGTTCGGCCGCGATGGCGAGCCCGAGACCCGTGCCGCCCTTGCGCGTTCCGCCCTGGAAAGGCTTGAAAAGATGCTCCAGCGCCTTGGGCGGCAGACCGGGGCCGGTATCCGTCACGTGGATGATCCAGGCCTCGTCGTCTTCCTCGGCGCTCAGGGTCACGGTGCCGCCCTTGCCGGTGGCGGCGATGGCCTGCCGTGCGTTGCGGGTGAGATTCGTCAGCACCCGGTAGAGCTGCTCGGGATCGGCGCGCAGGGTGAACTCTCGCGGCACCGCGCTCCGGATAACCACGCCCTCCTCGCCGCCCGCGAGCGACTCGCTGGCCACGATGTCATCCACCAGCCCGGCAAGCGCGAAACGGCTGAGCATCGGCGCCGGCTCCTCGGCCTTGCCGAAGGCCAGCGTGGATTCGCAGAGGTTCACCGCGCGGCTGATCGAGTTCATCAGCTTGGGCACGGCCCGCTGCACGGCCGGATCGCTGCTGATCTCCATCCGGTCGGTGAACAGCTGGGCGGTGGTGAGGATGTTGCGCAGATCGTGGCTCACCTTGGCCACGGCGCCGCCGAGCTGGGCCAGCCGCTCCTTCTGGCGCAACGCGCCGGTCAGCTCGGTCTGCATCGACTGCAGCGCCTCCTCGGCCTCGCGCAACTCGGTGATTCCCGCGCTCGGCTGGATGATGCGCCGCGCATCCTCGGGCGCCACCGCGTAGCTCTGCATCGCGCGCACCACGCGCTTGATCGGGGTCACAAGGAAGCCGCGCACCGCGAGGAACAGCAGCACGGCGGTGAAGGCCGAGATCACGGCCGAGAGAATCAGGATCCGCACCCCGTAGTCGAGCATCGCCGCCCTCAGGGAATCGGTCTCGGTGGTGATCTCGATCAACAGCCCCGCCTCGCGCACCGGCTGGCCGATCACCCGGATCACCTCGGGCTCCGGGTTGACCAGGCGCATCATCGCGTCCCGGATCAGCACCCAGGCTCCGGCGTCGCGCAGATCGACCGTCCGGTCGATCGGGGCGGGCATGGGTGAAGACAGGATCAGCTGGCGCACCTCGTCGCGCCGCAGCACCACGTTGAACACACCGGCGTTGCTCAGAAGCTCGGCTTCCAGATCCGGGTCGATCATGTCGTTGGCCAGCAGGGCCAGCGAGGCGATCTGCGCCTTCTCCAGCTTCAGCAGCAGGTAATCCTCCCGGAACCGCGCCACGGAGGGCACGAAGATCATCACTTCCGCCAGCATGACGAAGAGCACCGTCAGCATCAGGAAGCGTCCGGAAAGCGATCTGAGGAACATGGCCCTGCCCTTCACCCTGCCCTGCGCGCGGCTACGGCAGGTATTTCTGCACGAAGCCCACGACCTTCTTCACCGTCGGGTTCTCGAACAGCTTGGGCGAGAAATAGGCCCCGGCGGCCCGCTTGTTGACCTCGCCCAGCGTCGGATAGGGGGCTATCATGTTGGCAACGGCGGACATTTTCAACTTGTTTGCGATGGCGAGCGACCAGACGCCGATCAGATCCCCGGCCTGCGTCCCCACGATGGAAGCGCCCACGGGGCGGCCCTTCACCACCATGACCTTGATCAGCCCGGTGGTGCGCCCTTCCGCGATCGCGCGATCGTTCTCCTCGAAGGGGAAGCGCACCACGGTGAGCGCATCGCCGTGGGCCGCGCGTGCCTGCGCTTCGGTCTGGCCGACCTGCGCGATCTCGGGATCGGTATAGGTGGCCCAGGGGATGTGATCGGTGCGCGCCTTGCTTGGCAGCCCGAAGAGGATCGAGCGGATGATGACGCCGGCGTGGTATCCGGCCACGTGGGTGAACTGGAAGCCCCCGGCCACGTCGCCGATGGCGTAGACGCGGCGGTTGCTGCTGCGCAGGTCGGGGCCGACGGTGACACCCTGCCGGGTGTAGTCCACCCCGGCGGCCTCCAGCCCGAGGTTTTCGACGTTGACCTTGCGGCCCACGGCCACCAGCAGATGGGTGCCGGTGAAGCGGCGGCCGTCCTCGGCCTCGACGGTGATGGCACCGGCCTCGCCCGAAACCCGCGCCGCCTTGGTGCCTTCCTCGATCACGATGCCCTCGGCGCGCAGGCGTTCGAGCGCAATGGCGGCGATCTCGGGATCATCCTTGCCCAGCGCCTTCTCGCCCTCGATCACCGCCACCTCGCTGCCCAGCCGTCGATGCGCTTGCGCCATTTCAAGCCCGATGGGGCCGCCGCCGATGATCAGCAGGTGGCCGGGCTGTTCGCGCAGATCGAAAAGCGTTTCGTTGGTCAGATAGGGCACGTCGGCCAGGCCGGGAATTGGCGGCACGAAGGGGCCGGAGCCAGTGGCGATCACGAAGCGGCGCGCGGTGATCACCGTATCGCCGGCCTGCACCTCGCTTTCCGAGATGAACCGTCCGAATTCACGGATCACCTTCACGCCGAGGCCCTCGAACCGCTCCTGGCTGTCCACCGGCTCGATGGTTTCGATCACCCTGTGCACGTGATCCTTCGCCGCCCCGTAGCTCACTTCGGGCAGGACGGGCGTCACGCCGAAGGGGCGGCCCGTGCCCATCGCATGGGCGTGTTTGCCCGCCGCCAGCAGTGCCTTGGAGGGCACGCAGCCGAAGTTGAGGCAGTCGCCGCCCATCTTGTGGCCTTCCAGCAGGACGACCTCCGCCCCCATCTGGACTGCCCCCGCGGCCACCGAAAGCCCCCCGGAGCCGGCGCCGATCACGCAGATGTCCGTCTTGATCCTTTTCATGGCTCACACGCCTTTCTTGCCGGTCACGGCCTTGAGGATGATGGGCAGCGCCGCCAGCAGGCACAGGCCGAGGATGGGCAGCAGGATGCGCGGCTCGAAGATGATGCCGAGATCGGGCGTCTCACCGCGGGCGAAGACTTCGCCCAGTCCCGCGCCCACCGAGGTGTAGACGATGCCGCCGGGGATGATGCCGAAGAAGGTGGAGATCACGAAGCGATGCAGCGGCACGCCCACGAGCGCTGGCACGAGATTGGCCACGAAGAAGGGCACGGCCGGCACCAGCCGGATCAGGAAGAGCACCGACCACTGGTTCTCGTCGATCCCGTCCTTGATCTTGCGCACGGCCCCGTCCGAGGCCTCCATCCGCACGGCGAGGCGTTCGCCCAGCCCCCATTTCGCGGCGAGGAAGATGGCCGTGGCGCCGATCGTCGCCGCCAGCACGTTGAACAGCGCGCCGGGAAAGACGCCGAACAGGAAGCCCCCCGTCAGCGTGGCCACCGTGGCCCCGGGCAGCGAGAAGGCCACGATCAGCACGTAGACCCCCATGAACACGAGCGCCGCCAGCAGGTAATGCGCATCGCGGTAGGCCAGCAGCGCCTCGCGGTTGGCGGCGAGGGTCTCGAAGGAGAGGTAGTCGCGCAGGGTGAAGGCGCCGATCACCGCCACGGTGAGAATTGCGATCAGCGGCAGCCTTCGGGCGAGGCCATGCTTGCGGGGGGTCGTGGTATCTGTCATGCGGGCCATCTCGCCTCGTTTCGATCTCGCGTTGGTTTCGCCACAAGATGCGCGTTCGGGCTGGCGGGCGTAAGGGCGTTCACGCCCGCTTGAACGGGAGTGACGGGATTCGGGGCTTTTCGCCCGCTTCGGGGGGCGGCTGTAACAAATGGCGAAAAAAGCCGGCTTTTCCTGCAACAAACCGCGGGAAGGCGAATTGACTTCCCCGAAAGGAGCTTCTAAAGACCGGGCTTCGAACGCAACCGGCCTCCGAATCCATCCGGGATTCCTGGCTGACACCTGATGATGATGGAGACGGGCGATGAAACGCACCTATCAACCTTCGAACCTGGTTCGCAAACGCCGTCACGGCTTCCGTGCACGCATGGCCACGAAAGCTGGCCGCAAGATCCTGAACGCACGTCGTGCGAAAGGCCGCAAGGTGCTGTCCGCCTAAGCTGCCTGCCTCAGGCTTGAAACGCTCGAACCGTCGGATGCAGCCGCAGCCGGCGGTTTTTGCGTTTGTGCTGCGCCGCCCCCGCGCCTATCTAGGCGCAGAGACCGCAAGGGATGCTGAAGATGCACGTCCTGACCAAACGCGCCGATTTCCTGAAGGCCGCCCGTGCGCGGCGGCAGGGCACGGCCGGCTTCACGCTCCAGGCCCGCGCCCGCACGCCGGAGGAAGCCGCGCGCGTGGATCCCGATCTCGTGCGCGTGGGCTTCACCTGCTCCAAGAAGGTAGGCAATGCCGTGGCGCGCAATCGCGCCAAGCGGCGCCTGCGCGAGGTGGCCCGCGCCCTGCTGCCCGAAGGCGGGCGGCCCGGTTTTGACTACGTGCTGATCGGCCGCGCCGGCGCCACTGCGGAGCGGGAGTTCGGCGCGCTCCTGAACGACATGCGCTACGCGCTGCGGCGCGTGCACGAAGCGCCACGGGAGAAGCGCGGATGACCCCGCTGGCCCATATCGCCGCGCTTCCCATCCGCGCCTACCGGCTGATCTTTTCGCCCTGGGTCGGCTTCAACTGCCGCTACCAGCCCACCTGCTCGGCCTATATTCTGGAAGCGCTGGAGGAACACGGCGGCCTCAAGGGAACCTATCTCGGGGTGCGCCGCGTCTGCCGCTGCCACCCTTTCGCGGCCTCGGGCTACGATCCGGTGCCCCCCGCCGCCTCCAAACAATCCGTGAAAACGCCCGGTTGCGATTGCAATCGCCCGGATGGCTCATAGGTTACCCCCGAACGGCCGGTCAAATGACAGGACGGCCCGCAGGAAAGGAACCCCGAGATGAGCACCGAAAGCTACACCCCCCCGAAGGTCTGGACATGGGAGCCGGGCAACGGTGGCCAGTTCGCCAACATCAACCGCCCCATCGCCGGCCCGACCCACGAAAAGGAACTGCCCGTCGGCAAGCACCCGTTCCAGCTTTATTCGCTGGCCACCCCCAACGGCGTGAAGGTCACGGTGCTGTTCGAAGAACTGCTGGAGGCCGGCGTGCGCGAGGCGGAATACGACGCCTGGCTCATCAAGATCAACGAAGGCGATCAGTTCGGCTCGGGTTTCGTCGAGGTGAACCCCAACTCCAAGATCCCCGCGCTTATGGACCGCTCCGGCGAAACGCCCGTGCGCGTGTTCGAATCCGGCGCGATCCTGCTGCATCTGGCAGAGAAGTTCGGGAAGTTCCTGCCCGAAGATCCCGCCAAGCGCCCGGAGCTTCTGTCCTGGCTGTTCTGGCAGATGGGCTCCGCGCCCTACCTCGGCGGCGGCTTCGGCCATTTCTACGCCTACGCGCCGGAGAAGTGGCAATACCCGATCGACCGCTTCGCGATGGAGGCCAAGCGCCAGCTCGACGTGCTGGACAGGCATCTGGCCGAGAACACCTACATGACGGGCGACGACTACACGATCGCCGACATCGCGATCTGGTCGTGGTACGGGCAGCTGGCGCTCGGCCGCCTCTACGATGCCGCCGAATTCCTTGACGTGGCGAGCTACAAGAACGTGCAACGCTGGGCCAAGGCCATCGACGCCCGCCCCGCAGTGAAGCGGGGCCGCATGGTGAACCGCGGCTGGGGCGAGCCGCACGAGCAGCTGCACGAACGCCACGATGCGAGCGATTTCGAGACCAAGACGCAGGACAAGCTCGAAGAGGCGTGAGCGCCTTGAGAACACGATTTGCCCGGCGGCACGCCGGGCAGCCCCCGTCCGCCCCCCCCGGGCGGGGGCTTTACCCCCACCCGGCGGACGGTGCCCGCCCTCCGGATTTCAGCCTCACACTATTTCTCGAAGGTGATGATCACCTCGCCGATGGTCACGCCGAAGCGCTCCATGTAGGCGCGGTTCAACAGGCGATCTTCGCTCAGCAGCCACATCCAGTCGTCGAACGTCACGCGCAGGGTGCCGTCGGGTACCGGCAGATCGATGGTATACCCCCAGCGGAAGGTGTCGCCGCGCTCTTCCCCCTTCGCCACCCCGATCACGCCCGGCGCACTGCCTTCCCATGTCTGATCACCCGTCTTGCGCAGGGTCCAGACGCGCTGCTCGGTGCTGCCGTCCTCGTAGACGAAATCTTCCACCAGCTTCAGGCGCTCGCCGTCCCAGGTGCCGGTGATGTCCACCTCGAAGCGGCGGCGCACGGTGCCGAAGCGATCCTGGAACTGGCCGTAGGCGCGGGTTTCGCCGGCGAAGAACTCTTCGAGGTTCAACTCCCGATCGCTCAGGGCGCGATCCTCCAGCGAGGGCCGGCCGGTGCAGGCCGCAAGCAGCAGCAGGGCGGACAAAAGGGCGAGACGGCGAAACATGGCGCACTCCTTTGGCAGCGTCTTTGCAAATGATACGTTGCAGCGCCGGCTTCGGATGAATCCGGCCATCGCGCGCCCCGCTCACCCCTTGCCCGCAAGGCCGTTCTGCTCTATCGCAGCGCCCATGCTCGACGATCTCGACGATATCCACCCGCTCTTCGCCGGCGCGCCCTCCACCACGGAGTTCAAGAAGCTGCGCAAACGCATCGTGCGCTACACGCGCGAGGCGATCGAGCAATACGGCATGATCGAACGCGATGCGCGCTGGCTCGTCTGTCTCTCCGGCGGCAAGGACAGCTACACGCTGCTGGCCGTGCTCTACGAACTGAAGTGGCGCGGCCTTCTGCCGGTGGACCTGCTTGCCTGCAACCTCGATCAGGGCCAGCCCGGCTTTCCCTCGACGGTGCTGCCGGAATTCCTCGAGAAGATGGGCGTGCCCCACCGCATCGAATACCAGGACACCTACTCCGTCGTCGTCGACAAGGTGCCCCAGGGCCGGACCTATTGCGCGCTCTGCTCGCGCCTGCGCCGCGGCAACCTCTACCGCATCGCGCGCGAAGAGGGCTGCTCCGCCGTCGTGCTGGGCCACCACCGCGACGACATCCTCGAAACCTTCTTCATGAACCTGTTCCACGGCGGACGGCTGGCGACGATGCCGCCCAAGCTCGTGAACGAGGAAGGCGATCTCTTCGTCTATCGCCCGCTGGCCCACGTGGCCGAGGCCGACTGCGAGAAATTCGCCACCGCGATGAACTACCCGATCATCCCCTGCGATCTCTGCGGCAGCCAGGACGGGCTGCAACGCCAGCAGGTAAAACAGATCCTCGACCAATGGGAGAAGAACAGCCCCGGCCGCCGGCAGGTGATGTTCCGCGCCCTGATGAACGCGCGCCCGTCGCATCTGCTGGATCCGAAGCTCTTCGATTTCGCCGGGCTCACCCGCGACCCGGGCGCATTTGATGAAAATGCCGCACAACTTCCCAAGCTGCGTTAACGCCCGGATCAGACAGGGGCTTTAGGGCTGGAACGAGCAAGACCTGCCGATTCCAGCCCCGTGGAAGGACATGCCTCATGCGCGCGCCCAGCCGCTCAGATCTCAAAGCCCTCCGCCGCAACCTGCGCAGCACCGTCAGCGGCCCGCAGATCCTTGCCTTTCTGCCCGCGGCGACTCTGGCGAGCTACTGGATCGGCGGCGAAAGCGGGCTGCTGCTCTGCGCCCTCGGCCTGCCCGCCGCCTTCGCGCTGGCCGGCTCCTTCGGATTCGCGCCCGACGTGCCGGAACCCGAGGCCGATCCGGCGCAGCAGAAGGGCTTCGCCCATGCGGTGGACGTGGCCATGCGCGCCGCGCGCGGCACCTCGCGCCGGCCGGCCTGCTACCTGCTGATGCTGGACGAATACAATGCCCTGATCGAGCATTACGGCCGGGAGTCGATCCATGAAATCGAGCGCCGCGTCGCCGAGCGCCTCGCGCGCAGCCTGCGCAGCGGCGATCGGCTCTACCCGCTGGGCAACGGCCGCTTCGGCGTGGTGACGGCACCGGAAGAACGGCTCTCGCTGGAGGCCTCCATCCAGATCGGCACGCGGCTGCAATCGGCCATCACCGAGCCCTTCAGCCTCGACGGGCTGACCGTCTACACCTCCTGCTGCGTCGGCTTCTGCCTCGCCGGGCAGGCCCATGCCGAGACGGGCGCGGCCAGCGTCGCCGCCGCGGAAGCCGCGCTGGAACTGGCGCGCCGGCAGGGCCCCGGCGCCATCCGCGCCTTCACCCCGGAAATCGCGGCTCTGCCGGCGGAAATTCCGATCCTCGCCGAGGCGCTCGAAACGGCCCTGGCGGAGGGGCAGATCATCGCCCATTTCCAACCGCAGGTCTCGGCCCGGACGGGGGAAATCACCGGCTTCGAGGCGCTCGCACGCTGGAACCACCCGGAGCGCGGCCTGCTGCCGCCCGGCGAGTTCCTGCCCGTCATCGCGACCGCGGGCCTGTCGGAGCGCCTGTGCCACCGCATGCTGGACGAAGCGCTGCGCGCCATGGCGCGCTGGCGGGCCGCCGGGCTGGCGGTGCCCTCCGTCAGCGTCAACCTCTCCACCGAGGAGTTGCGCAATCCCGGCATCGTGGATCACATCCGCTGGGAACTGGATCGCCACGGCGTGCCCGCCGGCGCGCTGACGCTGGAAGTGCTTGAAACCGTGGCCGCCGGCGCGGGGGACGAGATGATCGTGCGCAACCTCGCCGCGCTCTCCGCCCTCGGCTGCCACATCGATCTGGACGATTTCGGCACCGGCGCAGCCGCGATCGCCAACATCCGCCGGTTCTGCGTGCAGCGCATCAAGATCGATCGCAGCTTCGTCACCCACATCGACACCGACAGCGACCAGCAGGCCATCGTATCCGGCATCCTGTCGCTGGCCGAGCGGCTGAAGGTGGATACACTCGCCGAAGGTGTTGAAACACCGTCCGAACAGGCGGTTCTGGCGCAGATGGGCTGCGGCCACGTGCAGGGATACGGCATCGCCCGCCCCATGCCGCTGATCGAGGCCGAAGCCTGGATCGCCGAGCATCAGGGCCGCCTTGGCATCGCCCGGGGCCCCGGCAGCCCGCGGGCCGCCGGCGGGCAGGCCGGGCACGGCTGAGCCCCCCCGGCGGCGAAACCGGGCCGCGCACAGGCGGCAGCCCCATCGCACCGCGCGGCTCGGCGCCATGCTCACGGGCCGGCACAGGCAGAAACAAGGCCCGAAACGAAGCCAGAAACAAGGGCCGAAACGAGGGCAAACTCATGGGCCGGCGCACCGCCGCCCGTTGCCCCCGCCCTGATCCACCCCGACCTGATGCCCCCCGACTGAGGCACCGCGTGGCACGGCGTCCTGCCCCCGGCTTCACCGCCGGCGGCACCGGCGAAGCCCGGCTGCCGTGCCATCCTGCCCGCCCCAAGGGGCGCCAAGGCCGGCTCCGCGCCCTTGCAACGCAGGGGGAAACCGGAAAATGACTTGACCTTTCGGCCCACGGCCTGTTGAACCACCCCTGACTTTTTCCCGGAAGGTGGCTGTCCCAGATGGACGATCAGAACAAGAATCTCATCCTTGCAACCGCGCTCAGTTTCCTCGTGATCCTCGTGTGGTTCGTGCTCTTCCCACCAGAGGAGCCCGTGGTGGATCCGAACGCCCCCGAGGTGAGCGAAACCACGAACGTGCCGGCCGTGGATGCCACGCCGCTGGCTACCACCGACGCAACGGCCCCCGCAGGCGGCGAAACCGCCGTGGCGGAAGCCGCGCGCATCAAGGTGGAAACCGAGGCGCTCAGCGGCACGATCTCGCTGGCCGGCGGCCGCATCGACGATCTGAAGCTGACGCAGTACAAGGAGACGATCGAGCCCGACAGCCCGCAGGTGACGCTCCTGCACCCCGAAGGCACCCCGGGCGGCTACTTCTCGCTCTTCGGCTGGGCCCCCGGCGGCGCCCTGGACTTCGCCGACGTACCCGGCCCCAGCACCGCCTGGCGGCAGGTGGGCGAAGGCGATCTGACGCCCGAGACCCCCGTCACGCTCGAATGGAGCAACGGCAAGGGCCTGACCTTCCAGCGCACCATCGCCGTGGATGCAGACAACATGTTCACCGTCACGCAGACGGTCCGCAACGCCTCCGGCGCGGAGGTTCGCCTCGCCCCCTACGCGGAAGTGGTGCGTGAAGGCGAGCCTTCGGATCTGAAGGGCTTCTTCATCATCCACGAAGGCGCCATCCAGCAGACGGGCGGCGAACTGAACGAACTGAGCTACAAGGATCTGCGCAATCTCGACTCCGACGACGTCTGGGGCCCGAGCACCGAGGTCACCTCCGTGGCGCAGAACGGCTGGGTCGGCTTCACCGACCACTACTGGATGACCACGATCATCCCGGCGCAGAACGAAAGCTTCAAATCCGTGCTGCGCTACGAGCCGCGCACCGACCGCTACAAGACGATCGCCCGCCGCGACGCCATGACCGTGCCCGCCGGGGCGTCGGCCTCCGTCGAGACGCGTTTCTTCGCCGGCGCCAAGGAGTGGGAGCAGCTGCGCACCTACGAGGATCAGGGCGTCTACCGTTTCGTCGACGCCATCGACTGGGGCTGGTTCTTCTTCCTGACCAAGCCGATCTTCCGCCTGCTGCACGCGCTGAACGGCTTCATCGGCAACATGGGCTGGTCCATCATCGTGCTGACCCTGATCATCAAGGGCATCCTCTTCCCGCTGGCCTACCGCTCCTACGTCTCGATGGCGAAGATGAAGGAGCTTCAGCCGGAGATGGAGAAGATCAAGGAGAAGGCCGGCGACGACCGCCAGAAGCTCCAGCAGGAGATGATGGCGCTCTACAAGAAGGAAAAGGTCAACCCGGCCTCGGGCTGTCTGCCGATCCTGATGCAGATCCCGATCTTCTTCTCGCTCTACAAGGTGATCTTCGTCACGATCGAACTGCGCCACGCGGCCTGGTTCGGGCCGTTCCAGGATCTCTCGGCGCCTGACCCGACCTCGATCATGAACCTCTTCGGCCTGCTGCCCTTCGCCGGGCCAGAGCCGGGCACGCTGATGGCGACGATCTTCCTCGGCATCCTGCCGCTGCTCCTGGGCATCTCCATGTGGCTGCAGCAGAAGCTGAACCCGGCGCCCACCGATCCAACGCAGGCGATGGTCTTCGCCTGGATGCCCTGGGTCTTCATGTTCATGCTGGGCAGCTTCGCTTCGGGGCTGGTGGTGTACTGGATCGCCAACAACACGATCACCTTCACCCAGCAGTACCTGATCATGCGCAGCCAGGGCTACAAGCCGGACGTGCTGGGCAACATCACCTCCAGCTTCCGGCGCAAGAAGCCCGAAAGCAAATGAGCGCGCGCCTCACCGACATCTGGCGCCATCCGATCAAGGCCCATGGGCGCGAGCGGCTCGAAGCGGTCACGCTGACGGCCGGCGCCCCGCTGCCCTTCGATCGCGCCTGGGCGGTGACGCATGAACGCAGCAAGGCGCAGGGCACCGAATGGGTGCCCTGCGGCCATTTCTCTCGCGGCGCCAAGGCGCCCGGCCTGATGGCGATCGACTGCCGCTACGACGAGGCCAGCGGCCAGATCACCCTGCGCCACGAAACGCGGGGCGAGATCACCTTCGATCCCGATGGCGACGTGAGCGGCTTCCTCGCCTGGGTGGCGCCGCTGATGCCCGAGGACGGGCTCGCCTCCACCGGCATCCTGCGGGTGCCCGGCGTGGCCATGACCGATACCGATTTCCCCTCGATCAGCCTCATCAACCTGACCTCGCATCGCGCCGTGGCCCAGAAGATCGGGCGGGACATCTCGCCCCTGCGCTGGCGCGGCAACCTCTGGCTCGACGGGCTCGCCCCGTGGGAAGAGGAGGAATGGCTGGGCCGTGACCTGCGGATCGGCGAGGTGGTGCTCTCGGTGCGCGAGCAGATCACCCGCTGCAAGGCCACCACGGCCAGCGTCAGGACGGGCCGGCGCGACGCCGATACGCTCGCGGCCCTGCGCGATGGCTGGGGGCATCAGGAATTCGGCGTCTACGCCACAGTGAAACAGGGCGGCATGATCCGCACCGGAGATCCCTTGGAGCTGCTTTGATGGCCTTTACATTCACCATCGCCCCCGAGCCCGACCCCCTGCGCAGCGAGGCCGGGCGCAAGCTTTTCGCCGGCACGACCGACTTCCTGAAGGGCGTCGTCGCGATGAGCGGCATGCCCCCCGCCGACCGGCTGGAAGTCTGTTTCGCGGGCCGCTCCAATGTGGGAAAATCCACGCTGATCAACGCGCTCACCGGCCGCAAGGCGCTGGCGCGCGCCTCCAACACGCCGGGCCGCACCCAGGAGATCAACTTCTTCACCGTGGCCGACAGCCACTACCTCGTGGACCTGCCCGGCTACGGCTATGCCAACGCACCGCTGCCGGTGGTGGAGAAATGGCAGCGCCTGCTGAAGAGCTATCTCTCCGGCCGCCCCTCGCTGCGCCGCGCCTTCGTGCTCATCGATTCCCGTCACGGGGTGAAGAAGGTGGATTCCGAGATCATGGCGCTGCTCGACAAATCCGCCGTGACCTTCCAGGTGGTCATGACGAAGACGGACAAGGTGAAGGAAAAGGACCGTGCCAAGGTGATGGAGCAGGTCAAGGCCGCGCTCGCCAAACATCCGGCCGCCTATCCCGAGATCGTGCTCACGTCTTCGGAAAAGGGCGAAGGCATCGCCACCCTGCGCGCCATCATCGCCGGGCTGGAATAGCCGGACGCGGCCGGACATGGGGGTTCCGCCCCCGGCCCTCGCGGGCCTCCCCCGGGATATTTGCGGAACAAAGTGGGCCCCGCTGACCGCCTCATGACGGCGATCAGACGTGCTGGGCGCCGTTCACCTCGATTTCCGCGCCGGAGATGTAGGAGCTTTGCGGCGAGCAGAGGAAGTAGATCGCATCGGCCACTTCGGAGGGCTGACCGAGGCGCTGCAGGGGCAGTTTTTTCGACGATCTTCTCGGTGCCGGGGCTGAGGATCGCGGTTTCCACCTCGCCGGGCGCGATCGCGTTCACCCGCACGCCGAGCGGGCCGAAATCATGGGCCATCTCCCGCGTCAGTGCAGCGAGCGCGGCCTTGGAGGTGGCGTAGGCGGCCCCGGCGAACGGATGGACCCGTGAACCGGCGATGGAGGTGACGTTGACGACGGAGCCCTTCGCGGCCGCGAGTTCGTCCTTCAGGCCGCGGGCCAGCACGACGGACGCGAAGAAATTCACGTGGAAGACCTGCCCCCAGGTGCGCAGATCGGTGTCGATGGTGTTCAGGCGTTCGCCGTTCGGCCCTTTCGGCGAGATCCCGGCGTTGTTGACCAGAGCGTCAAGCCGCCCGTCGAGCTTGGCGCGGATCACCTCGATGGCTTCGATGGTGTTGCTCGGATCCGCGAGATCGATCTGGATGTGGTTCTCCGCGCCGCCGGGCCAGGGGCAGCGGGCATCGAAGGGCTGGCGGGAGCAGGTGAGCACGCGCCAGCCCTCCGCGGAGAAGCGTTTCACGGTGGCGTGCCCGATTCCGCGGCTGGCACCGGTGAGCAGGAGGGTCTTCTGGGTATGCGACTCGGCCATTGGGGATCTCCGGGTGGGCGAGGCGCAGCCTAGCGCAGCGGGGGCGAAAGGCAATGCGTCCGGCGGTTCCCCCTTGGCAGAGCCACGGCAAATCTCTAACACAAGCGCCGACAACAGGGACCGAACACATGAAGACGCAGGACGCCATGAACCGCGACTGGATCGCCACCGCCAGAACTCTTTCCCAGGCGCTGCCCTACCTGCAGCGCTACGACGACGCCATCGTGGTGATCAAGTTCGGCGGCCACGCCATGGGCAGCGACGAGGCGATGGAGAGCTTCGCGCGCGACATCGTTCTGCTGCAGCAGGTGGGGGTGAACCCGGTGATCGTCCATGGGGGCGGGCCGATGATCAACGAACTGCTGGCCAAGCTCGACATCAGGTCGGAGTTCGTCAACGGCAAGCGCGTGACCGATCAGGCCACCGTGGAAGTGGTGGAAATGGTGCTCTCGGGGCGTGTGAACAAGCGCATCGTGCAGGCGATCAACGCGCAGGGCGGCAAGGCCGTGGGCCTGTCGGGCAAGGACGCCAACCTGATGATCTGCGAACAGACGGACCCGGCGCTCGGCTTCGTGGGCACGCCCTCGGAGATGAACCCCGAGATCCTGCACAACCTCTTTGCCGCCAACAAGATCCCGGTCATCGCGCCGCTCGGTGCGGGCCGCAACGGCGAGACGTTCAACGTCAACGGCGACACCGCCGCGGGCGCCATCGCCGCGGCGCTGAAGGCCGATCGCCTGCTGCTGCTGACCGACGTGGAAGGCGTGAAGAATGCCGAAGGTGAGGTGGTGACGGAGCTTTCGCGCGAACAGGTGCAGGAGCTGACGGCGGCCGGCGTGATCGCCGGCGGCATGATCCCCAAGACCGAGACCTGCCTGGCCGCGCTCGAAGGCGGCGTGCGCGCGGCGGTGATCCTGGACGGGCGTGCCCCCAACGCGGTGCTGCTGGAGCTGTTCACCGAACACGGGGCCGGCAGCATCATCCGCGAGCCGCGCTGACGCTTTCGTGTATCCCCGCGCCGCTTTGCCCGGTTGCGCCTCGGCGTGGTTCGGGCTGAACTGCGCCCATGGAACATGAAGCGCTGATCCGGCTGTCCGTTTTCCTTGGCCTTTTCGCCGTGCTTGCGACGGCGGAGGCGCTGCTGCCGAAGCGGCCGCGCCGGGAAAGCCGGGTGCGGCGCTGGCGCACGAACTGGGCTCTGGTGGTGATCGATACGCTCTCGCTGCGCCTCGTGGCACTTGCCCTGCCGCTGCTGGCCGTCGGGGCCGCCCTGGATGCCGCCGCCCGCGGCTGGGGGTTTTTAAACGCGCTTGCCTGGCCGACGTGGCTGGAGATGCTTCTGGCCATTCTCATCCTCGACCTCGCGATCTGGGCGCAGCACCTCGTCACCCACAAGGTGCCCCTGCTGTGGCGGCTGCACCGGGTGCACCACGCCGACCGCGACATGGACGTTACGACCGCCATCCGGTTCCACCCGGTGGAGATCGCGCTCTCCATGCTGCTCAAGATCGGGCTCGTCTACCTGCTGGGGCCCTCCGCGCTGGCGGTCGTGATGTTCGAGGTGCTGCTCAACGGCACGGCGATGTTCAACCATGCCAACCTGCGGCTGCCGCCCCGGCTGGACGCGGCGCTGCGGCTGGTGATCGTCACCCCGGACATGCACCGGGTGCACCACTCCGACCGGCGCGACGAGCATGACAGCAACTACGGCTTTTCCCTTTCCATCTGGGATCGGATCTTCGGCACCTACGTGCCGCAGCCCGAGGCCGGCCACGAGGGCATGACGGTCGGGCTGCAATGGCAGGACGAGCGGCCCGCGAAACTGGGGTGGAGCCTCTGGCTGCCATTCGCGCGCAAGTGAGGCAGGTCAGGGTCTTGTCCGAAAACGGGTTGTTCGTGATGGGCGGGCTGCATCCTGCCGAGGGCGGCACGCTGATGCTGATCGGCATGGCGGCCGATGGCTGGCCCTGCTTCACCGCGAGCCGGGAATATGCCGACGGCGCCCCGGACCCGCTGGACCGGTTTTCCAAGCGGGTGATCGGCGGCCTTGCGAAGCAGATGGGCGGGCACGCCGTATTCCCGTCCGACGGGCCGCCCTACCCCCCGTTCATCCGCTGGGCGCTCGACAGCGGTTCGTTCTGGCAGAGCCCGGTCGGGATGCTCGTCCATGCCGAGGCCGGGCTGATGATCTCGCTGCGCGGGGCGCTGCAGCTGCCCGGTATCCATCCCCAGCCCGAAGTGCCCACCGCCGCGCCCTGCGATAGCTGCGAGGGCCAGCCCTGCCGCGGCGCCTGCCCCGTGGATGCGCTCGGCGGGCCCGAGGGCTACGACGTGGCAGGCTGCAAGGATTACCTTGCAACGCCGCCCGGAAGCGCGTGCTATGAGGGCGGCTGCCTCGCGCGCCGCGCCTGCCCCGTCAGCGCGGCCTTCGGGCGGCCCGATGCCCAATCCGCCTTTCACATGCGAGCCTTCCTGCCGAAATGACATTGCGCCTGATCCTCACCCGCCACGCCAAATCGGCCTGGGACGACCCCCTCGCCGACGACCATGACCGCAAGCTGAACGATCGCGGAACGCGCGCCGCCACGGCCATCGGCGCCTGGCTTGCGCGGCAGGGCTACGTGCCTCGGCAGGTGATCTCTTCCTCGGCCACGCGCACCCGCGAAACCTGGGCGCTGATCGCGGAGCAGCTTGAAGCACCGCCCGAGGCAAGCTTCACGCGAAGGCTCTACCATGCCCCCGCGCTGCGGATGCTGAGCGTGCTGCAGGAGGCCACCGCACCTTGCGTGCTGATGCTTGGGCACAACCCCGGAATCGCGGATTTCGCCGAGCAGATCCTTGCCGAACCGGTGAAGGACGGCGCCTATTTTCAATATCCCACCTGCGCCACGGCGGTGGTGGATTTCACCGCAAGCAGCTGGGCGCAGGTTCAGACGGGCACCGGAGAACTGGTGGATTTCATCGTGCCGAGGCGGCTTACCGGATGATTGCACTCCGCTTCAACGAGCGATGAACGCTCGCCCGGGTGGGCGCGGAACGCGCCCGCCTTGGGGCGGGCGGGCGCGGGCCTGTTCCTTGCGAAACAGGCCGGACAATCAGGTGATTTTCGACTGGAAACTCATCGCCAGCCCGCCGGGCAGTGTCAGGCAGTAGACGGTTTCGCCGTGCATCCGGAACGGCCCCTCCGGAGAAAGCCCGTTTGCGCGCGCCTCTTTGGCCATGGCCTCGGCGTCATCCACCACGAGCTGCAGCATGATGCCTTCCGGCATGCCCGGACCCGAAGCCCAGACCTCGACCCAGCTTTGATCCAGCCCCGAAAAGATGGCGCCGGAGAAGTCCCCTTCCCCGGCGCCCATTTCGTTTTCCAGCCCCAGTTTGCCGAATGTCTCGGCGATGGCGGCGGCTTCTGACACCTCGGCAACCTTGCAGACGCGGATGCCGAGGAGCGCCATGCCTAGTGCCCCAGGATCTGGCTGAGGAAGAGCTTCGTGCGTTCGCTCTTCGGGTTGTTGAAGAACTCCTCGGGCTCGTTCTGTTCGACGATCTGGCCCTGGTCCATGAAGATCACCCGGTTGGCGACCTGCCGTGCGAAGCCCATCTCGTGGGTCACGCAAAGCATCGTCATGCCTTCCTCGGCGAGCTCGATCATGGTGTCGAGCACCTCCTTGATCATCTCCGGGTCAAGCGCGGAGGTGGGCTCGTCGAAGAGCATGATCTTGGGCTTCATGCAGAGCGAGCGGGCGATGGCCACACGCTGCTGCTGGCCGCCGGAGAGCTGGCCGGGGTATTTGTCGGCCTGCTCCGGGATCTTCACCTTCTCGAGGAAATGCATCGCGGTTTCCTCGGCCTCCTTGCGGGGCGTCTTGCGCACCCAGATCGGGGCCAGCGTGCAGTTCTCGAGGATCGTCAGGTGCGGGAAGAGGTTGAAGTGCTGGAAGCACATGCCGACCTCGGAGCGCACCTTGTCGATGTTCTTCAGATCGCTCGTCAGCTCGATGCCGTCCACGATGATCTGCCCCTGCTGGTGTTCTTCCAGCCGGTTGATGCAGCGGATCATGGTGGATTTGCCCGAGCCCGAAGGCCCGGCGATCACGATGCGCTCGCCCTTGTTGACGGTCAGGTTGATGTCACGCAACACGTGGAAGCTTCCGTACCACTTGTTCATGTTGGTGATCTGGATGGCGACCTCGTCGCTCACCTGCATCTTGGAGCGGTCGATTTCGCGGTCGATGGCAAGTTCAGACATGGTGTGAACTCCTTAGTGATGGCCAGTCTGAAGCTTGCGCTCCAGATACATGGAATAGCGGGACATGGAGAAGCAGAAGATGAAGAAGACGAGGGCAATGAAGCCGTAGATCTCCCAAACGATGCCGTTCCAGTTGGTGTCCGCGCGGATGGCGTTGGACAGCCCGAGCGGATCGAGCAGGCCGATGATGGACACCAGCGTCGTATCCTTGAACACCCCGATGAAGGTCGAGACGATGCCCGGAATCGAGATCTTCAGCGCCTGCGGCATGATGATCAGCCGCTGTGCCTGCCAGTAGTTCAGCCCGAGCGAGTCGGCGCCTTCGTACTGGCCCTTCGGCAGGGCCGCGAGGCCGCCCCGGATCACCTCGGCCATGTAGGCCGCGGCGAACAGCGTCACCATGATGATGACCCGCAGGATGATGTCGAAGTTGGTGCCCGGCGGCATGAAGATGTTCAGCAGCGTCGAGGCCACGAACAGCAGGGTGATGAGAGGCACGCCGCGGATGAACTCGATGAAGCCCACGCAGAGCGCCTTCACGATGAAGAGGTTGCTCTGCCGCCCCAGCGCCAGCACGATGCCCAGCGGCAGCGAGATCAGGATCGCCGTAATGCCGATCGTCACCGAGAGCATGAAGCCCCCGAACTGCCGGCTTTCCACCGCCTCGATGCCGATGGGCAGGATCGCGCCGAGCGCTCCGGCCACCGGGCCGGCGAGGAACAGCCACCAGATCACCGGGGCCGCGAAAGCCGCGATGATGCCCAGCAGGCCGCCCGCGATGCCCGAGACGAACCTGTAGGCGAAATAGCCCACGACGAAGCCGGCCATGGCCACCAGCGGCCCCCAGATCGTGCCGCCCCACAGCAGCCAGGCCACGGCGAAGGGGAAGATCGGGGTGAACCACAGCAGCGCGCGCGGCGCCTTGTCGAAGAGCACCGGCGCAAGGCCGACGCCCACGAGGACGAAGGCCAGGATCACGCGCCAGTAGTGCTCTGGCGGGTAGAAGCCGAACATCAGCTGCAACCAGCGTTCGCTGATCACGCCCCAGCAGGCCCCGGCGTAGTGCCCTTCACGCCCGAGCCCGGCGAGGATCTCGCGGCACTCGTTGAGCGAATGCGCCCCCCAGGTGGGCGAGATCGCCCAGGAGAGCAGCCCCGAGAGGATCACGTAGATCACGTAGATCGAGACGAGGGACAGGATCGAGTTGAACCACCCCGAGAAGAGGTTTTCCCGCAGCCAGCCGATCAGGCCGACGGTGGAGGCCGGCGGATCCTGTTCCGGCAGCATTTCCGTGCGGACGAAAGAAATGTCGCTCATATCAACGCTCCACCAGTTTGACGCGGTTGTTGTACCAGTTCATCACCGCCGAGATGCTCAGCGAGATGGTGAGATACACCAGCATGCCCATGAGAACCGTTTCCAGTTCGCGGCCCGTCTGGTTGAGCGTGATGCCCATCAGCGTGCCGGTCAGATCCATGTAGCCCACGGCGATGGCGAGCGAGGAGTTCTTGGTCAGGTTCAGGTAGTTGGAGATGAGCGGCGGAATGATCACCCGCAGCGCCTGCGGCAGGATCACGAGGCTCATGGTCCGCCGCGGCGACAGCCCCAGCGCGCTTGCGGCCTCGGTCTGGCCTTTGTTGATGGCCATGATGCCGGCGCGCACGATCTCGGCGATGAAGGCCGCCGTGTAGAGCGAGAGCGCGAGCCAGAGGGCGATCAACGAGTTCCGGAGGTGGATGCCGCCGGAGAAGTTGAAGCCTTTCAGTTCCGGGTAGCCGAGGTGGAAGCCCAGCACCGTCAGAAGGATGCCGGTGGGCACCACCACGACGGCGATGCGCTGCCACCAGGTCGTCGGGCGATCGCCCGTCTCTTCCTGGATGCGGTCCGCCCGGCGCTTGATCCAGGCCGAAACCCAGAAACCCGCCATCAGCACCGCGAGGAAGGCGATGAGATCGAGGCTCACGTCGAAGCGGATGGCGCTTTCGCCGAACAGGTGGACGTTGCCGAGGCTGTTGGAGAACAGCGGCTCGGGGATGTAGACGCCCCGGTTCGTCACGGCGACGCTGTCGCTCAGCATCATCGAGGCTTCCGGGTTCTCCCCGCGGAAGGCCCGCGGCGCGGGCAGCGTCTCGATCAGGATCGCCATGGTGAACACGATCCAGAGCAGCACCGGCACGTTGCGGAACATCTCGACGTAGATCGTCATCAGGCGGGCGACGAGCCAGTTCTTGGACAGGCGCAGCACCCCGATGACCACGCCGAGGACGGTGGCGGTGATGCAGCCGAGAACGGCCACGAGCAACGTGTTCAGCAGGCCGATCAGGCCCGCGCGCAGGTGGCTGTCCTGTGAATTGTAATCCAGCAGGCGCTGGTTGATGTCATAGCCGGCAGGCTCCGCGAGGAAGCCGAAGCTCGGCTCCTTGCCGAGATCGGCGAGGTTCTGGGCGGTGTTGCCGATGAGCCAGCCGATCAAGAGCAGGAACCCGATCAGGGCCACGATCTGGATCGTGAGCGACCTGTAGCGGGTGTCGTAGATCAGCATGGACAGCTTGAACGACTCCCTGGGAGGGTCGGTGAGTGTCGTCATGAATGATTTCCCCGTCGTCCCGGCAAACAGCGGCGCATTTTCATGCGCTCTTCGGGCCGGACACTTATAACGTGTTTTTTGCGGTGTTTATGTGAGAAGGGCGCGGGGGGTTCCCGCGCCCTTCATCAGGTGTGCTTAGCGGAAGGGCGGCGAGTAGAGCAGGCCGCCATCGGTCCACTGGGCGTTCAGGCCACGGGCCAGACCGATCGGAGTGGCTTCACCGATGTTCTTCTCGAAGACTTCACCGTAGTTGCCGCCCGCCATGATGGCGCGCTTGGCCCATTCGGCGTCCAGGCCGAGCATTTCGCCCAGGTTGCCTTCGGTGCCGAGCAGACGGTTGACTTCCGGGTTGTTGGTGCCGGCGGACAGTTCGCCGATGTTGGCGGAGGTCACGCCCAGCTCTTCAGCGGAGATCAGCGCGTTCAGCGTCCAGCGGACGATGTCGCCCCACTCGTTGTCGCCGTGGCGCACCAGCGGGCCCAGCGGCTCTTTGGAGATGATTTCCGGCAGCAGAACGTGCGCGGAGGGATCTTCGAAGGTGGCGCGGGTCGCGGCGAGGCCGGAAGCGTCGGTGGTGTACACGTCGCAGGCACCGGCCAGGTATTGCTGCTGGGCTTCGGCGTTGGTTTCGATCGGCACCGGCTCATAGCTGATGTTGTTGGCGCGGAAGAAGTCCGCGAGGTTCAGCTCGGTGGTGGTGCCGGTCTGGATGCAGACGGTGGCGCCGTCCAGTTCCTTGGCCGAGGACACGCCCAGCTCTTTCGGAACCATGAAGCCCTGACCGTCGTAGTAGTTCACGCCGACGAAATCGAACTTCAGGTCGACGTCACGGCTGAAGGTCCAGGTGGTGTTGCGGGCCAGCATATCGATCTCGCCGGAAGCCAGCGCGGTAAAGCGCGTCTTGCCGGTGGTCGGAACGAATTCGACAGCCATGGGGTCGCCGAGAACGGCGGCGGCGACGGCACGGCACACGGCCACGTCGAAACCTTCCCAGACACCGTTTGCATCCGGCGCGGCGAAGCCGACAAGCCCAGTGGTCACGCCACAGTTCAGCTTGCCGCGGGCTTTCACGTCGTCCAGCGTCGCGGCGGCAGCTACACCTGCGCCCATGCTGGCGAGCGTCAGCGCGCCAAGAAATACGGATTTTTTCATGTTTACCTCTTCCTGATGGTCCGCCCGAGTGTGGGCGGCATTCCGGCCTGTTCCGGCCGTGGGTGATTTAGGGAACCGGAGTGGCCCGATGCCCAGCGCCACAAGTTTGGGCAAATTCCCAAAGAAAGGTCAAGTGCGGCCGGGGCAAATCAGGGCCTCGGGAAGAGGGTTTGCGATGATCGCTTCGCAACTGGACATATGCCCGCGCAAAAATCGTGCCCAGTCGAGGGTTAACGAGTCAGATTGTAGAAGCGATGGGCGTGCAGGAAGCCCTCTTTCTTCGCCTGCGCCATTTCGGCGGCCTCCTCATCGGTGCCCCAGAGCTCTTCCTGCCAGGTTTCATCGATTCGGGAGAGCGCCCAGAGCTCTTCGGGCGGCATGTGCCCGGCGAGCGCGGCAAGGCCGATGACCAGCGAACCGGAGATCCCCACCAGATCGTGGAAGGCCGTCAGCTCGAAGGGGTCCAGCGCGAAGACGAGCTTGCGCAGACGCGCCAGCGCCTCGGCGTCCTGTTCGAAGAACATCACCCCCGCGTTGGTGCCCAGCCGGGCGCCGTGGGTTTCGTCCAGCCAGTCGAGGAGCGGATCCCAGGCGGCCGCTTGACGGGCGATCAGCTCGGCGGGGCCGTCGGCGCGGTAGCAGAGCAGATCGGTTTCGCCGTAGGCCGCGATCAGCGCGGCCACGTCGTCGAACTGCGGGGTCACCTTGTCGATCGCGGAGTTGGCCGAGCGGGTGACGGGCATGGTGAGCGGTTTGACCTCGCCTTCCTGCGCGGCCCATTCCGCCGCGACGGCCTCGGCCATGGCCCGCGTCGGCATCACCAGCGCCGCCTTGCCCGGCGTCTTCAGCCGGCGCCCGTCCAGCAGCACCTCGAAACCGCCGTCGCATTCCGCTGCCGTGGCTTCCTTCCAGAAGCGTTTCTGTTTCCACTCTGCCATCAGTTTCCGCTCCAAAGCATGTTCCGCAACGCGTCGAACGTATCGACGACGGCCTCGGCCCCGGCCCTTTCGAGCCGGCGGGCATCATGATACCCCCAGCTGACGCCGATGGCACGCACCCCGGCCGCCCGGGCCATTTCCATGTCGAAGCTCGTATCCCCGATCATCACCGCGCGCTCGGGCGCCACGCCGGTTTCCGCCAGCGCCGTGAGGATCATCGAGGGATGCGGCTTCGAGGGGTGATCGTCCGCCACCTGCCGGGTCACGAAATGGCGGCGCAGGTCGAAGCTTTCAAGAATGAAATCGAGTCCCCGCCGGGATTTTCCCGTGGCCACGCCGAGCAGCGTCGCATCTTCGGCGTGCAGCGCGTTCAACGCCTCCAGCGCGCCGGGATACAGCGGGGTGACATTCGCTTCCCCGCCCTCCTGCCGAAGCCGAGCGTAGTGGTGCTTGTAGCCCTCCACGATGGCCCGGTGCACCGGCGCGCCCTGATCGGGGAACAGCCCGGCCACGAGTTGGGGCAGCGAAAGCCCCACGCCCGAAAGAAGCGCCTGCCGCGCGGGGGCCGCGCAGCCCGCCCCTTCACAGGCCGCCTGCATGGCGGCGACGATCAGGTGCTGGCTGTCCACCAGCGTACCGTCCACGTCGAATATCGCGAGCCTGAGATCCATGGCGCCCCTGCCTTTGCCTTGTCGCAGGCTTCACCACGGGCGGGCGCGAAGGTCAACCGTCCTCGGCGTGGGCCCCGGCGGAATGGGTCAACCCGCAGGATTGGCCGCATAACTCCACGAGAGTACCGAAAGGATCTTCGCAACGGAGCAAGCGGTGTGGCTTCTGCCTCGGGGAATACCTGCGCACCCGCTGCATCCGCTGCCGCCCGTCAAGGGCCCCGATCCGCTTGGCGCGCCGCTTGAGTTCCACGCCCTGCACCGGCTCCGATGACGGCATCTGGACGTGGAAAAAGGATGCTCCGGCTTGGAGCGGCCTCCTGAAAAACAAGGGCGCGCTCGGCTGAGCGGGCCTCTGCGGGGAAGCTGGCCCTAAAACGCGGGCTGCCCCGCAGCCCGGCGGCCTAGTGCAGTTCCTCGAACGGGTCCTCGGCGGCCAGATCCTCCGTCCAGCCGAAGGTTTCGAAGGTGCGCGCCATGTGCTCGGGCAGCGGGGCGGTGATGGTGATCGCCTTGCGCGTGACCGGGTGCTGGAAGCTCATCGAGCGCGCATGCAGGTGCAGCTTGTTGGAGATGATGCCCCCCAGCTTCGCGCCCCAGCCATCGCCGAGGTTCTCCTGCCCGGAGCCGCCGTATTTGCCGTCGCCGATGATCGGGTGCCCGATGCCGGCCATATGGGCGCGCAACTGGTGGGTGCGGCCGGTGATCGGCTCCATCGCCACCCAGGCCGCGCGGCTGGCCACACGGTAGAGGGTGGCGTAGTGGGTGAGCGCGCGCTTGGCGCCTGGCGTGCTGTCGATCTCGGCCGGATGCACGATCTGCATCTTCTCGCCCTCGCCCTGGCTGCCGTGGCCGGGCGCCTTCACGAGGCCCGTCTTGATCTCGCCGAGAAAGGGATGCGGCACGCCTGCGACGACGGCCCAGTAGATCTTGCGGGTGGCCTTGTGCCGGATCGCGGCGGTGAGCGCCTGCGCGGCTGCGCGGGTGCGCGCCAGCAGCAGCACGCCGGAGGTGTCCTTGTCGAGCCGGTGCACGAGGCGCGGCTTTTCATCGAGGCCGAAACGCAGCGCGTCCGACAGCCCGTCCACGTGGCGCGTCTGCTTGCTGCCCCCTTGCGTGGGCAGCCCCGGTGGCTTGTTGAGCGCGATGATGTGATCGTCCTTCCAGATCACCGCCTGCTGGATCAGCGCCTCGTCGGCCGCGGAGATCCGGCGCACCGGCGGCTTGGCGGCCTTGGCGGCATCCACCGCGGGCAGCGGCGGCACGCGTACGACCTGCCCCACTTCCAGCCGGGTCGAGGTTTTGACTCGCCCGCCATCGACGCGGATCTCCCCCTTGCGGCACATCTTCTCGATGCGGCCCTGGGTAAGTTGCGGAAAATGCCGGCGGAACCAGCGGTCGAGCCGCTGATCGCCCTCGCCCTCGGCAACCGTAACCTGCTGCACGCCACTCATGCGATGATCCCCCTGGTAAGCGTCATGCCCGCGAAGACGGCCCCGATCGACGCCAGGACCGAGAGCGCCACGTAGAGAAGGGCCAGCCCCGTCTCGCCGCGCTCGAACAGCACGATCGTATCCAGCGAGAAGGCCGAGAAGGTGGTGAAACCGCCCAGCATGCCGACGGTCAGAAACGGCGCCAGATGCATCGATCCCCGATGCGCCAGCGTGACGATCAGCACCCCCATCGCGAAGGAGCCGATCACGTTGACGATCAGCGTGGCCAGCGGGAACCCCGCGCCCAGAACGCGCAGCACGGCAACGCCCGTGAGGTATCTCCCCACGGCCCCGATCGCCCCGCCGGCGGCTACTTGAAGCATTGTCAAAAACATCCGGCCTCTCTCTGCCTGCATGCCCCGATTGTCAAGCCGGGTTCAGCTTTCGCCCCGGCGCCCGTCGCGGCTTTCCTCGCGGCGCGCGCGCAGCTTGGCGAAATAGTCCAGCCGCTTCTTCAATTCCCGTTCGAAGCCGCGTTCGGGCGGCGTGTAATAGACGCCGCGCTTCATCGTCTCGGGGAAGTAGTTCTGCCCGGAGAAGCCGTCTTCGGCATCATGGTCGTATTGATAGCCCGCGCCGAACCCCTGCTCCTTCATCATCGAGGTGGGGGCGTTGAGAATATGCATCGGCGGTGGCTCGGAGCCCGTCTTCTTCGCCGCCGCCATCGCCGCCTTGTAGGCCGCGTAGCCGCCGTTGGATTTCGGCGCGAGCGCGAGGTAGATCACCGCCTGCGCCAGTGCCAGTTCGCCCTCCGGTGAGCCGAGGCGTTCGTAGGTTTCCCAGGCGTGCAGGCAGATCGTCTGCGCCTGCGGATCGGCAAGGCCGATGTCCTCCACCGCCATGCGGGTGATGCGCCGCGCGAGATAGCGCGGATCCTCGCCGCCGGTCAGCATCCGGGCATACCAGTAGAGCGCGGCATCCGGATCGCTGCCGCGCACGGATTTGTGCAGGGCCGAAATCAGGTTGTAGTGCTCGTCGCCGCTCTTGTCGTATTTGCTGGCGCGCCGCATCAGCCGGGTGGTGAGCGCCTCGGTTTCAAGCTTGCCCTCCACCTTCCAGGCCGCGATCTGCTCGATCAGGTTCAGCAGGGCCCGCCCGTCGCCGTCGGCCATCTCCAGCAGCGCCTCGCGCGCCGAACCCGAGAGCGGCAGCGACTTGCCAAGCTCCTTCTCGGCCCGCTGCGCCAGCCGCTCCAGATCCGCAAGCGAGAGCCGCCTGAGCACCAGCACCTGCGCGCGGGACAGAAGGGCGGCGTTCAGCTCGAAGCTCGGGTTCTCGGTGGTGGCCCCCACGAGCAGGATGGTGCCATCCTCCATGTGCGGCAGGAAGCCATCCTGCTGCGCCTTGTTGAAGCGGTGGATCTCGTCCACGAAGAGCAGCGTGCCCTGCCCGTTCTGGCGTCGGATCTTCGCCGCCTCGAACACTTTCTTCAGATCCGGCACCCCGGTGAAGATCGCGCTGATCTGGACGAAGGCCAGATCGGTCTGATCCGCGAGCAGCCGGGCGATCGTCGTCTTGCCCACCCCCGGCGGCCCCCAGAGGATCAACGAAGACAGCGCACCGGAGGCCAGCATCACGCCCAAAGGCGCATCCTCGCCCAGAACCTGCTCCTGCCCGATGACATCGCCAAGCGCCTGCGGGCGCAACCGGTCGGCCAGCGGGCGCGGCGCCTGCGCCGCGGCGCCCTCCCGCGTCGAGGCGGCGGTGTCGAAGAGATCAGCCATGGCTACAGTCTAAAACGCAGGCTCACGCGTTGCCCAGAGCGGATGACCTGAAGATCCACCGTGCGCCCCACGGCGCGCAGGGCCCGGGCCACGTCCGCCGGGGTTTCCACGCGCGCGCCGTTCACGGCGAGGATCACGTCCCCCATCCGCAGGCCGATGCGCACGGCCACCGGGCCGGGTTCCGTCACGACCACGCCCTCGGCGCGCAGCGGCAGGCCCAACTCCTCGCCCACCGCGGGGTTGATCCGCGCCAGCGCTAACCCCGGAAGCACGTCGCGTTCGCCCAGCACCCTGGCCGCGCGGTCGGGCATGTCGGGTGCCCGGATCAGCGGCACCGTCAGGTCGAGCCGTTCCCCGGCACGCAGCACCGAGATCAGGGAGGTTTCCCCGAGCCCGGCCACCGACATCCGGTAGATCATCTCGGGGCCGGAGTTCACCGGCAGCCCGTCCACCGAGAGGATCACGTCGCCCTGCCGCACGCCGGCCTCGGCGAAGGGGCTCTGCGGATGGACGTCGCTCACGAGGATTCCCTCGGGAACGGACAACCCCAGCCCCTCGGCGAGATCGCCGTCTACGGCCTGCCCTTCGAGGCCCGCCCAGGGGCGCTGGAAGCTCGTCTGCCCCTCGCGCGCCTGCTTCAGGAACTGCGCCACCAGCGCGGACGGAATGGCGAAGCCGATGCCGTTGGAGCCGCCGGAGCGGGTGAGGATAGAGGTATTCACCCCGATCAGATCCCCGTTCACGTCGATCAGCGCGCCACCGGAATTGCCCGGGTTGATCGGCGCATCGGTCTGGATGAAGTAGCCCCGCGCGCTGCCCGTGGCCGCGCCGGAGCGCGCCAGCCCCGAGACGATGCCGCTCGAAACCGTTTGCCCGACGCCGAAGGGGTTGCCGATCGCGAGCACCAACTCGCCCACCTCCACCGAAGCGCTGTCGCGCAGGGCCAGATGGGGCATCCCCTCGGCTCCTTCCAGCTTGAGAATGGCCAGATCGGCCTGCTCATCCGCCAGCACGACCTGCGCCGCGAACTCGCGCCGATCCGAAAGCACCACGCGGATGTCGGTGGCTTCCCCGACGACGTGGTGGTTGGAGACGACGAACCCGTCCTCGGACAGGATCACGCCGGACCCCAGCGAGTTCTGCACCCGCGGCTGCGGCCGCCCCAGATCCTGGAACAGGCGCCCGAAGAAGGGATCGGAAGCGAAAGGCGACACCGCGCGCGCCTGCACGATACGCTTGGCATAGATGTTCACGACGGCCGGCGCCGCCTCCTTCACCAGCGGGGCGAACCCCAGCGAGATCTCCGCCTGCGAGACGGGCACCCGCGTTTCGGCGGAAAGGGTTGCGGGCAGAAGGGCGCAAAGGCCGATGGCAAGGGAACGTGTGATCAGGCGCATCCGTCTTCCTTCCGGTTGTTGCCAAAGGCATATGCCGTTTCCCGGCAGGGATTTCAACGCGCGCTATTTGCGCCTTCGCTTCAGGAATTTGAGCCCGGACCAGTCCGCATCCACCGCGCAGACCTTCACGTCCACCCACCCAAGCGGCAGGATGCCAGCGCGCATGCCGTCTTCGGTGAGGCCGCAAAACAGTGAAGAGGCCTTCTTGGGCCACGAGACCCAGAGCATTCCGCCAGCCCGCAGCCGCGCAATTGCCGCCACTGCGGCGGCCTCCACATCTTCCTGCTTGTGGAAAAACAGGTGCATCGCGTCCAGATCATCCCCCCCTGCCCCGAGGTCCACGCCCTCCATGCCCGAAAGAAGCTCGGTGTAGTGGGCCGGCGGTGCGACGACGCCCACGCGCATTCCGGGCTTGAACCCAAGATTCTGAAAAAGGGGGCGGCCGGAATAGCCGGCGGAGTTTGGAGCAGCCATTCCAAAACCTAGCCTCTCGCACGGGCCACAGGAAGGGCGGGCTTCGCGCCTGTCTTCCGAGCCGCGAAATCCCGCTGGACCCGCTTCCCGCCGCGACGGCGGCGGCATACAGGCAAGAAAAAAGCCCCGCCGAAAACGGCGGGGCTCATGTCGGCACGGCGCGGGTCACGCGGTGTGCTTACTCTTCGGCGGCCTCTTCGGCGGCCACGCGGGCCTTGTCGGCGGCGCCTTTGGCGTCCACGTCGCGGTCCACGAACTCGATGATGGCCATCGGCGCCTGGTCACCGTAACGGAACCCGGCTTTCAGGATACGGACGTAGCCGCCCTGACGCTCCGCGTAGCGCGGGCCCAGAACGTCGAACAGTTTGGCGACATAGGCATCCTGCTTCAGCTTGGCAGCGGCCTGGCGGCGGGCGTGAAGATCGCCGCGCTTGGCCAGCGTGATCAGTTTTTCAACGATCGGGCGCAGTTCCTTGGCCTTGGGCAGGGTGGTCTTGATTTGCTCGTGCTCGATAAGCGAGCCAGCCATGTTGGCGAACAGGGCCTTGCGGTGCTCATGAGTACGGTTCAGGCGGCGGTAGCCACGTGCGTGACGCATTTTCTTTTCTCCGTCTTGCCCTCTACGGGCGGTTTTGCTTTGTCCGGCGATCCCTATGCGTTGGGACGCTCTCCTTGGGGCGGCATGCCCGTGTGTTCCCCGCCTGCGCGGGCATTGAAGGGGGCCGTCTACAGCCGGCCCCCGAACTCGTCAACCTCAGAATTGGTCTTCGAATTTCTTGGCCAGATCCTCGATGTTCTCCGGCGGCCAGTCCTCGACGTCCATGCCGAGGTGCAGGCCCATGCCCGAGAGCACTTCCTTGATCTCGTTCAGCGACTTGCGGCCGAAGTTCGGGGTGCGCAGCATCTCGGCTTCGGTCTTCTGGATCAGGTCGCCGATGTAGACGATGTTGTCGTTCTTCAGGCAGTTCGCGGAGCGAACGGAGAGCTCCAGTTCGTCCACTTTCTTCAGCAGAAGCGGGTTGAACTCGAGGCCGTCGTCGTCATCCTGACGCGAAGCGGCTTCCGGCTCGTCGAAGTTCACGAAGATCGTCAGCTGGTCCTGCAGGATGCGGGCGGCGAAAGCCACGGCATCTTCCGGCGCGATGGAGCCGTCGGTTTCCAGTTTCAGGGTGAGCTTGTCGTAGTCCAGAACCTGGCCTTCGCGGGTGGGTTGCACCTCGTAGGCCACCTTCTTCACCGGGGAGTAGATCGCATCGATCGGGATCAGGCCGATCGGGGCGTCTTCCGGCTTGTTCTTGTCGGCGGAGACGTAGCCCTTGCCGGTGTTCACGGTGAGTTCCATGAACAGGTCGGCGCCGTCGTCGAGGTGGCAGATCACGTGATCCTTGTTGAGCACTTCGATGCCGGCGGATTCAGCGATGTCACCGGCGGTGACGACCGAGGGGCCTTTCGCGGAGATGGACAGGCGCTTGGGGCCCTCCACTTCCATGCGCAGCGCCACGCCTTTCAGGTTCAGAACGATGTCCGTCACGTCCTCGCGGACGCCAGCGACGGAGGAGAACTCGTGCAGAACGTTGTCGATCTGGACGCTGGTGATGGCAGCGCCTTGCAGGCTGCTCATCAGCACGCGGCGCAACGCGTTGCCGAGCGTCAGGCCGAAGCCGCGCTCCAGCGGTTCGGCCACGATCGTGGCCTGACGTGCAGGGTCGTTGCCCGGCTTGACGTCCAGCTGGGTCGGCTTGATCAGTTCTTGCCAGTTCTTGTGGATCATGTGTGTCGCCTCCATTCTTGTTCCCGGCCCATGCCCAGCACGGGAACGCCCGAGGGTGTAATGACGAAAAATCGGGCCGCGCGAGAGCGCAGCCCGAAACTGGTGTGCCTGAGCTTAGACGCGGCGGCGTTTCGGCGGGCGGCAGCCGTTGTGGGCGATCGGGGTCACATCACGGATCGAGGTGATGTTGAAGCCGATGGCAGCCAGGGCGCGCAGGGCGCTTTCACGGCCGGAGCCGGGGCCTTGCACTTCCACTTCCAGCGTTTTCACGCCGTGTTCCTGGGCTTTGCGGCCTGCATCTTCGGCGGCCATCTGCGCGGCGTAGGGCGTGGACTTGCGGGAGCCCTTGAAGCCCATGGTGCCGGCGGAGGACCAGGAGATCGCGTTGCCCTGAACGTCGGAGATCAGGATCTTGGTGTTGTTGAAGGAAGAGTTCACGTGAGCAACGCCGGTGGCGATGTTCTTGCGCTCTTTGCGCTTCATGCGGGATTTATCGCGTGCCATGGATCAAGCCTCCCCTTATTTCTTCTTGCCGGCGATCGGCTTCGCCGGGCCCTTGCGGGTGCGGGCGTTGGTGTGGGTGCGCTGACCGCGAACCGGCAGGTTGCGGCGGTGACGCAGGCCGCGGTAGCAGCCGAGGTCCATCAGGCGCTTGATGTTCATCTGGGTTTCGCGGCGCAGATCGCCTTCCACCGTGTAGGTGGCGTCGATGTGCTCACGAATGGCCAGAACTTCGGCGTCGGACAGTTCGTTCACGCGGCGGGTCTGGTCGATCCCGACGGCTTCGCAGATCTGTTTCGCGGAGGTGTTGCCGATGCCCGTGATGTAGGTCAGAGCGATCGGGACGCGTTTCCCGGTCGGGAGGTTAACGCCAGCAATACGTGCCAAGTGTCATGTTCCTTTTACGTTGCGGTTCCGTAGCACCAGAACCTTTTTTCACAACGGAAGCCCGAAGGCGTTTCGCCCACGGGCCACTGCTGAATTCGATGTGGGTTGACTTGGAGCGAATCCCCAAGAAATCAATCCGATTCTCACTCGAGATGGGGTGATCTATGGGGTTTTGCAGCAGAGGTCAAGGCCCGGTTACACCCTAGCCGAGGATCTCCCTGATTGCCGCCGCCACGGCATCGATCTCGCCCAGCCCGTCGACCGTTCTGAGATCGCCCTTGGCGTAGTAGTAGCCGATCAGGGGCGAGGTCTTCTTGTAGTACTCCATCAGCCGGACCTTGAGGCTTTCGGCGTTGTCGTCGGCGCGGACGGGCTGGCCGGCGGCACGGGCCTCTTCCGCGCGGTTCACGATGCGGTCGATGAGCACGTCATCGTTCACCTGAAGCTCGATCACCGCGTCCAGCGACTGGCCGTGACGCTCCAGCAGCGCGCCCAGGGCGTCGGCCTGGGCGAGGGTCCGCGGGAAGCCGTCGAAGATGAAGCCCCCACCCTGCTCGCCTTCGAGCTTCTCTTCGATCAGCCCGATCACGATCTCGTCGGTCACCAGTTCCCCGGCATCCATGATGGCGGCAACCTTGTTGCCCATCTCGGTGCCCGAGGTGCGGGCTGCCCGCAGCATGTCGCCCGTCGAGAGCTGGATCATGCCGCGTTCTTCCACGAGCCGCCCCGCCTGCGTGCCCTTGCCGGCACCGGGCGGGCCAAGCAGAATGATGTTCATCGTCTTGCTGTCCCTTTTTTGCCGCCACGCTTCTTGCCGCGCAGCTGCGATTTTTCGATCAGCCCTTCATACTGGTGCGCCAGCAGATGGGACTGGACCTGCTGGATCGTATCCATCGTGACGGACACGACGATCAGCACGGAAGTGCCGCCAAAATAGAAGGGGATCGACAATTGTGAACGCAGAATCTCGGGCATAAGACAAACTGCCGCAAGATAGGCGGAGCCCAGAACCAGCACGCGGGTCACCACGTAATCCAGGTATTCGGCAGTCTTCTTGCCCGGGCGGATGCCGGGGATGAAGCCGTTCTGGTTCTTCAGGTTGTCGGCCACGTCATCGGTCTTGAAGGCCACGTTGAACGTGTAGAAGTAGGTGAAGAACACGATCATGGACGTGAAGAACAGCAGGTAGAGCGGCTGGCCGGGGCCGAAGTAGGCCAGGATGGTGGACATCACCGGGCCGGTGGCGCCGCCGGAGAAGGTCGCCAGCGTGGTGGGCAGCAGCAGCAGCGAGGAGGCGAAGATGGCCGGGATCACGCCCGCCGGGTTCACCTTCACGGGCAGGTGGCTGGAGCCGCCGTCATAGACCTTCATGCCGACCTGGCGGCGCGGATACTGGATGTGGATCTTGCGCAGCGCGCGCTCCATGAACACCACGAAGGCGATGAGCGCCACCATCATCAGCATGATGCCGATGATGACCACCGGGGAGATCGCGCCGGAGCGGCCCTGCGAAAGGAACTGGGCCAGAGCGGCCGGAACCTCGGCGATGATGCCGACGAAGATGATGAGCGAGATGCCGTTGCCGATGCCGCGCGCGGTGATCTGCTCACCCAGCCACATCAGGAACATGGTGCCGCCCACGAGGGTGATCACCGTGGCGGCGCGGAAATACCAGCCCGGATCCGTCACCAGATCGCCGGCCTCCAGCGAAACCGCCAGCCCGTAGGCCTGGAAGGTGGCCAGGAACACAGTGCCGTAGCGGGTGTACTGGTTGATCTTCTTGCGGCCCTGCTCGCCTTCCTTCTTCAGCTGCTCGAGCGAGGGCACCATGGCCGTCAGCAGCTGCACGATGATGGAGGCGGAGATGTAGGGCATGATGCCCAGAGCAAAGATCCCCATGCGGCCGATGGCGCCGCCGGTGAACATGTTCAGGATGCCGCCGAGCCCGGCGCTGGCCTGATCGATGAATTCCCGAAGCGCGTTCCCGTCGATCCCCGGCACCGGGATATAGGTCCCGAGGCGGTAGACGATCAGGAGACCGAGAGTGAAGAAGATACGCTGGCGAAGCTCGGTGGCCTTACCGAAAGCCCCCCAGCTCATGTTCGCCGCCATTTGCTCTGCTGCAGATGCCATCCGGCCCTCTTTTCGATACGTAAGCGCCGCCGGGTCCGTTTCCCGGATCCGGCGGCGCTTGGAAAACTGTAGGTTATGTAAGCGGCGTCAGGGCCGCTCACAAGCGCTTATTCAGCGGCTGCCGGGGTTGTGACCGTAAGAGAGCCGCCGGCTTTCGCCACGGCGTCCACGGCGGCCTTGGAGGCGCCGGTTACGGTGATGTCCAGCTTGGAGGTGATTTCACCCTTGGCCAGCACGCGCACACCGTCGAGCTTGCGGCGCACGAGGCCGGAAGCCACGAGCACGTCCTCGGTGATCGGCGCGGAAGCGTCCAGCTTGCCGGCTTCAACGAACTTCTGGATCAGGCCCAGGTTGATGACGGCGAATTTCTTGGCGTTCGGCTTGTTGAAGCCACGCTTGGGCAGACGCTGGTAGAGCGGCATCTGGCCGCCCTCGTAGCCCTTGATGGCCACGCCGGAGCGGGATTTCTGACCCTTGATACCGCGGCCTGCGGTCTTGCCTTTGCCGGAGCCGGGGCCACGGCCGACGCGCATGCGTTTCGGGGCTGCGCCGGGGTTGTCCCGGAGTTCATTGAGTTTCATGTCGCTTCTCCTTGCCGGATGTGACCCCTGAAGCGTAAGCGGGCCAACCACGGCGTTTCTTGCTTGTTGATTCTGCGGCTCCCAAGGCGCCACCGGGGGCGTATACGCTCCCCGCCCCGTGGTTGCAAGGGGCTAGGCCCCTGCCCCCGTGTCCGAACGCGAAACGCCCCCGGCGGGAGGTTCCGGGGGCGTTCGGCGTTCTCGGCTGTGAGCGTTGGGCTCAGGCGCCGTAGACGTGCTTGCGGGCGATGTCCGCGATGTTGTAGCGGCTGATGCCGATGTCGTTCAGATCGCGGTCGCTCAGGGCGTCCAGCTCGTTGTAGAGCTCCAGGTATTTGCGGCGCAGTTCGCGCTTGGCCTTGAAGCCTTCCAGCAGCTCGGCGGCGCGGCGCAGGGGGGCAAACTCGTTGTGGGCGGCGGTGTTGATGTAAGCCATTGTCTTTGTGTCCTTTCGTCGGGGCCGAACTGATTTTCGGCCGGTCACTGTTTCAGTCTCTTCCCTTGTGACCCAAAGATAGGACGCCCCGTTACCGGTAACAATCGCCGGAAGCGGCAACCCCGCCATGCGTTTTCTGCAAGTGCGAAATGGGTCCCCCCCCCGCCGGACCTTCCGTCCGTGCGCGTATCATGTTCGGGTGCCTCCGTTTTCCGGCGCCCGCCATTTGACGCAATAAGGGACAGACATGCATTTCAAACCCGCCCTCGCCGCAATCGCCGCAGTCGGCCTGGCCTTCCCCGCCGCCGCCCATGAGCATGACGAAAGCTCCGTTCTGGCCGCGCTGACCGAAGCCTTTTCCGGCGCGGATCTCGCGGCCGCGCCCAAGATCGTGGACTGCACGCTCTCCGGCGGCGCCAGGGCGCGCTGCCTGTCGCTCACCGTGCGCCCCGAACCGAGCGGCTACGTGCCCGGCCCCTGGTGCCCGACTTCCGCCGATGACGGCCCCGACGTCAGCGGCATCTGGCTGCACGACGGCCGCGTCTTCGATGCCGACGGCAGCTTCATGGGGCAGATCGCCGAGTTGTTCGATGATCCCGCCTGGCAGATGGTGGATCCGGATACCGGCAAGATCGCCGTCACCGACACGAAGGAGAAATGCGCGGCCGCGGCACGGCCCGACGTGGGCGCGGAATACGCCAACACCTGCGTCGAATGCCTGCCGGAGTATCTCGACCCTGATCTGACGGTCACCTACGTGATCCCGCTTCATCCGGTGCCCGCGCAGGCGCCCGCCCCCACCCGCGACGCCGGCTCCGGCGTGGCCTTCAACGGCATTCGCCTCGATGCACCCGCCCCGGTGGACGCGATCCTCGGCGCCTACACGATCGCGCCCTTCGACGATTGCGGCGGTCACATCAACCTGTTCGTCGGCTACCACTACCATGCCGCCACCGACTGCATCGGCGCCAGCGCCGGAGGCTCCGATGCCCACGCCGCGCCGGTAGGCCTGGCGATGGACGGCTACGCGATCTATCCCACGCTCTCGGACGAGGAAACCGCCGCCGCAGGGCTCGACTCCTGCTTCGGTCACGAAGCCGCGGGGCTCGGCTACCACTACCACGCAGGCCCGGCCGGCGGGAACGCCATCCTCGGCTGCCTGTCGGGCCAGTTCGGCTGCGTGCTCGAAGGAGGCGCCGGCCAATGCGACGCCAGCCAGCGGCGCGGCCCTCCGCCGCGGGACTGACGTTTCCGCCCGGATGGCGCGGCCCGGTCAGCCCAGCTGGGCCGCGTTGCACGCGGCGGCCATTTCCATCGCCTTCTTGGTGCCGGTCAGATCCACCACGAAGGCATACTCCGTCTCCGGGAACACGATCATCTGGTATTGCTGGGCGATGTCGGTGGCGAACTGCGGATCATCGCTCAGCACGTAGCCGCCGGAATAGCCTTCGGTGATGTTGCCGCGCATCCCCGTGGCCTCGCCGAGGTAGATGTGATCACCGATCAGGATGGCCACGGCCTCCTTCTCGCCCTTCTTGATGTTGGTGTCGGCCTTGGTGAACACGCCGACGTAGCCCACGCCGCGATCCTCGGTGAGCCCCATCTGGATCACGTTCTCCAGCGCGTCGACGCGCTCGATCAGGCAGGATTTGCGTTCCGCGTCGGCATAGACCTTCCAGCCCTCGACCTCGCCGAACTTCGTGTAGGTGGCGGCCAGGGCCGGCACGGCGGCTGCGGCAAGGGCGCACGCAAGGGCAGCGGGGGCGGCGAAACGGGAAAGTTGGAACGGCATGGCGGTATCCTCTGCAAGAAATCGGCCCCGGCCTGGCCGGGCCGGCTCCACCCTAGCCCGAAGCGCGGCACGGGGCGACAGCGCACCCCGCCGCAAGCGAAAAAGCGCCACCGGTTTCCCGGCGGCGCTTTCCCGAATTCACTTCTTGATCGCGAAGGCGGGGCTCAGCCGCGCTCTTCGATGATCTCCACGAGGTGGGGGATCTTGGCGACCATGCCGCGCACGGCGGGCGTGTCTTCCAGCTCGCGGGTGCGGTGCATCTTGTTCAGGCCCAGGCCCTTCAGCGTTGCGCGCTGGATGGCGGGGCGGCGGATCGGGGAGCCGATCTGCTTGACGACGATGGTTTTGGCCATGTTTCGCTCTCCTTACGCTTCGGCTTCAGCCGGCGCCTCATCCTTGTTCAGGATGTCGGCGACCTTCTTGCCACGACGCTGCGCGACCATGCGCGGGGAGGCTTCCTTCTTGAGGCCGTCCAGCGTGGCGCGGATCATGTTGTAGGGGTTCTGCGAACCGATGGACTTGGCGACAACGTCCTGCACGCCGAGCATTTCGAACACGGCACGCATCGGACCACCGGCGATGATACCGGTACCGGTCGGAGCGGTGCGCATGATCACCTTGCCGGCGCCGTGACGGCCTTCCACGTCGTGGTGCAGGGTGCGGCCTTCGCGCAGCGGCACGCGGATCATCTGGCGCTTGGCTTGCTCGGTGGCTTTGCGGATGGCCTCGGGGACCTCCTTCGCCTTGCCCTTGCCGAAGCCGACGCGGCCCTTCTGGTCGCCCACGACGACGAGCGCGGCAAAGCCGAAGCGCTTACCACCCTTCACGGTTTTGGACACACGGTTGATCGCAACCAGGCGATCTGCAAATTCCGGGGTTTCCTCGCGGTCGCGACGGTTGCCCCGGCGGTTTTCACGTTCTGCCATCTGGCATTCCTTTGATTGAGTGGCGCGCTTGGCACCGATGAACTCGATCCTTGGTGCAGCGGGGCGCGCGGCCCCGTGCCCGGATCATCGGGGCGGCCCGAAGGCCGCCCACAGGTCTTAGAACTTCAGGCCACCTTCACGGGCGGCGTCGGCCAGGGCCTTCACCTTGCCGTGGTAGAGGAAACCGCCACGATCGAAGTAGCACTCCTCGACACCCTTGGCCTTGGCACGCTCAGCGATGGCTGCGCCAACCTTGGCTGCGGCTTCGATGTTGTTCTTGCCCACAACGCCGAGATCCTTCTCGAGGCTGGAGGCGGAAGCCAGGGTGACGCCTTGCACGTCGTCGATCAGCTGGGCGCTGATGTTCTTGTTGCTGCGGTGCACGGACAGGCGGATACCACCGACGTTCCGGGCTTTGAGCTTGTTCCGAACGCGCAGACGGCGCTTCAGGAACAGGGTCCGTTTGCTGTTTGCCATTTTTCGCGTCCTTACTTCTTCTTGCCTTCCTTGCGGAAGATGTATTCGCCCTTGTAGCGGATGCCTTTGCCTTTGTAGGGCTCGGGCTTGCGCCATTCGCGGATGTTCGCGGCGACCTGGCCGACGAGTTGCTCGTCGATGCCCTCGATCACGATTTCCGTCGGTTTCGGAGCCGTCACGGTGACGCCGGCCGGAACCTCGAAGTTCACGTCGTGGGACAGGCCGAGGGAGAGCTTCAGGGTGTTGCCCTGCATCTGGGCGCGGTAACCCACACCCTGGATCTCAAGCTCACGCTTCACGCCGTTGGTGACGCCGTTCACGATGTTCGCGACCATGGTGCGGGACATGCCCCACTGCTGACGAGCGCGCTTGGACTTGCCACGCGGCTCGATGGTCACGACGTTGTCTTCCACCTTCAGGGTCACATCATCCGTGGCCGTGAAGCTGCGGGCGCCTTTCGGGCCTTTCACTTCGATGGTCTGGCCGGATACGGAAGCCGTCACGCCGGAGGGCAGTTCGACCGGTTTTTTACCAATACGAGACATTCCTGACCTCCTTAGAAGACGGTGCAGAGCACTTCGCCGCCGACATTGGCAGCGCGTGCGTTTGCATCCGACATCACGCCCTTGGACGTGGAGACAATGGAAACACCCAGACCCTGACGAACCTGCGGGATGTCCTTCGAGCCCATGTAAACACGGCGGCCCGGCGTGGAAACGCGCTTCAGTTCGCGGATGACGGGGGTGCCGTCGAAGTATTTCAGCTCGATTTCAAGGGTCGGGTGACCGTTGGCATCGGTGCCTTTCTCGTAGCCGCGGATGTAGCCTTCATCGACCAGGACATCCAGAACCCAGGCACGCAGCTTGGAGGCCGGGGTGGAAACACCGGTCTTGCCGCGCATTTGAGCGTTGCGGATACGGGTGAGCATATCGCCGATAGGATCGTTCATATCGTTCTCTCCCTTACCAGCTCGATTTCACCATGCCGGGGATCTGGCCGTTGGAGCCGAGATCACGCAGCGCAATCCGCGAGATTTTGAGTTTGCGGTAGTAGGCGTGCGGCCGGCCGGTCAGCTGGCAGCGGTTGTGCAGACGGGTTGCCGACGAGTTGCGCGGCAGTTTCGCCAGCTTCAGGCGCGCCTTGAAGCGCTCTTCCATCGGCAGGCTTTCGTCTTTCGCGATCTCTTTCAGCGCTTCACGCTTGGCGGCGTATTGCTCCACCAGCTTCTGGCGCTTCTTCTCGCGCTCGATCATTGCTTTTTTAGCCATGTCTCTCTCTCCCCGCTCAGCTGTTGAAGGGCATGTTGAAAGCTTTCAACAGCGCCTTTGCTTCCGCATCAGTTTTCGCGGTGGTGCAGATAACGATGTCCATGCCCAGCATGTCGACGACCTTGTCGAAGTCGATCTCCGGGAAGACGATGTGCTCTTTGAGGCCCATGGCGTAGTTGCCACGACCGTCGAAGGACTTGCCCGAAACGCCGCGGAAGTCGCGGACGCGCGGGAGAGCGATGGTGATCAGACGATCGAGGAACTCGTACATCCGGTCGCCACGCAGGGTCACCTTGGTGCCCAGCGGCATTTCCTCACGAACGCGGAAGGTCGCGATGGACTTGCGCGCTTTCGTGATGACGGCCTGCTGGCCGGCGATGGCGGTCAGGGCTTCCTGAGCGGCCTTCACCTTCTTGGTGTCCTTGACGGCTTCACCGATCCCCATGTTCAGAACGATCTTGTCCAGCTTCGGGATCATCATGTCGTTCTTGTAGCCGAACTCTTCCTTGAGCGCGGCGCGGATCGTGTCCTTGTAGAGCGTCTTCAGACGCGGGGTGTAGGTTGCGGCGTCGAGCATCAGACCGTCTCCCCGGTGGTTTTGGCGTAGCGCACCTTCTTGCCGTCTTCGAAGCGGAAGCCGACGCGGGTTGCCTTGCCGTTGGAGTCGAGCAGCGCCAGGTTGCTCAGGTCGATCGGCATCGCTTGCGGAATGCGGCCGCCCTGGGAGTTCTGGGATTGCTTGGTGTGACGGATGGCGATGTTCACGCCTTCCACGATGGCCTTGCCGGCGGAGGGGTTCACGGAGGTGATTTCACCCTGCTTGCCCTTGTCCTTGCCGGCCAGCACGACGACCTTGTCGCCTTTTTTCAGTTTGGCAGCCATGATTACAGCACCTCCGGAGCGAGCGAGATGATCTTCATGAAGTTCTTCGCGCGCAGCTCACGCACAACCGGGCCGAAGATACGGGTACCAACGGGCTCGTTGTTGTTGTTCAGGATGACGGCAGCGTTGCGGTCAAAACGGATGGCGGTGCCGTCTTCACGACGGACTTCCTTGGCGGTGCGCACGACGACGGCCTTGCGGACGTCACCTTTCTTCACGCGACCACGCGGGATGGCTTCCTTCACGGAGACGACGATGATGTCGCCAACCGAGGCGTATTTACGCTTGGAACCACCCAGAACCTTGATGCACTGAACACGGCGGGCGCCGGAGTTGTCAGCAACATCCAGGTTTGTTTGCATCTGGATCATGTGGTTTCTCCCGACCTTTGGGGGCCTATGCGGGGCTTGTCCCCAGGGTTTCGATTAAGCCGAAAGGCTCTGCCTTATGCAGGCAGAACCTCCCAACGCTTCGTCTTCGAGATCGGCGCACATTCCTGGATGCGGACGGTATCACCAACCTTGAATTCGTTCTTCGGATCGTGAGCCCGGTATTTCTTGGACTTACGGATCGTCTTCTTCAGAATAGGGTGCGTGAAGCGACGCTCGACGGAAACCGTGATGGTCTGCTCGTTCTTGTCGGAGGTCACGGTGCCTTGCAGGATACGTTTGGGCATTCTTCAGGCTCCCTTATTCTGCGGCCGCTTGCGCGGCTTTTTCGTTGAGCACGGTTTTGACGCGGGCCACATCACGGCGGACCTGCTTGACGCGTGCGGTGTTTTCGAGCTGGCCGGTGGCCTGTTGGAAGCGCAGGTTGAAGGCTTCCTTCTTGAGCGCGGTCAGTTCATCACGAAGCTGATCCGGCGTTTTATCGCGGAGTTCCTGGGCGTTCATCGCCAATTTTCCTTTTTCAACATCACCAGAGGGCCCCCCGAAGGGTCACCCTGATTCCAGTGGAGTTCACGGATGAGCGGCCCCTTTACGCCCTATCCCCGACGTTGGCAAGCGAAATCCTGAAGAAAAGACGGATTTGGCGGATGCGCGAAACCGTGCGAGGGTGGGGAGATCATTTCAAATGAAACCAAGCAAGCTTTTGGCCGAGGAGGGTCCCGAGCGAAACATACCCGGAGGAAAGACATGAAACAGATCCTGAGGGCCTGCGCAGCGCTGGCCGTTTCGGCCGGTCTCGGCCACGCATCCGACGTGCCCACCGGCGACACCGCGGCAGACAACCTGCCGACGCGCCCCTTCTCCCCCTACGCCAACCGGACGTTTCCCGACCGCCCCCTCTGGGGGGAAACCCACCTTCACACGGGGCTTTCGCTCGATGCCGGCGCTTTCGGCAACACCCTGAAGCCGGATGACGCCTGGCGCTTCGCCAAGGGCGAACAGGTCACCTCCTCCACCGGTCAACCCGTCAAGCTCAGCCGCCCGCTGGACTGGATGGTGCTGACCGACCACACCGATCTCATGGGGTTCGCCCCCGATCTGCAGGCCGGCAAACCCGGTGTTCTGGCCGATCCGAAGGGCCGGGAATGGTACGAGGGCTACAAGGCCGGGGGCGAAGAGGCCGGGAAGACGGCCTTCGATCTGATCACCAACTTCTCGCAGGGCACCCTGCCCGAACTGCTGCTGGAGTCCTACAGCCCCGGCGCCGACGCCTTTTCCAACGTCTGGGAAGAGATCGTCCTCTCCGCCGAGGCGCACAACGACCCGGGCCGTTTCACCGCCTTCATCGGCTTCGAATGGACCTCGGTGCCCAAGGGCTTCAACCTGCACCGCAACGTGATGCTGCGCGACGGCGCGATCCGCGCCCTGCAGGTGGTGCCGCCCGTCACCCAGCCGCCCTCCGGCAGCACCGATCCCAAGGCGCTCTACGCGTGGCTGGAAGCCTACCAGGAGAAGACGGGCGGCCGCGCCGTGGCCTTCGCCCACAACGGCAACCTCTCCAACGGCTGGATGTTCCCGCTGGAGGGCACCTATCACGGCGGCGAGGTGGATGCGGACTACGTGGCCGCGCGCGCCCGCTGGGAACCGCATTACGAGATGACCCAGATCAAGGGCGACGGCGAGGCCCACCCGGCGCTGAGCCCGGAAGATCCCTTCGCCGACTACGAGAACTGGGACGCGGGCAACCTCGACCTGACCGAACTCAAGACGCCGGAGATGCTGGCCGGCGAATACGCCCGCGAAGCGCTGAAGAACGGCCTCGTTCTGGAAGAGAAATTCGGCGTGAACCCTTACAAGTTCGGCATGGGCGGCGCCACCGACAGCCACACCGCCCTCGCCACGGCCGAGGAAGACAACTACTTCGGCAAATCGGTGAGCGTGGAGCCCTCCCCCACCCGCATCCAGCATCCCTTCGTGAAATCCGATCTCGGCGAAGTGCCCGGCCACAAGCTGGTGGCCTCGGGCTACACGGCCGTCTACGCCACCGAGAACACCCGCGCGGCCATCTTCGATGCCTTCAAGCGCCGCGAGACCTATGCCACAACGGGCCCGCGCATCGGCCTGCGTTTCTTCGGGGGCTGGGATTTCACCAATGCCGACCTGCTGTCGCGCACGCCGGCCGTCGCCGGCTACGAGCGCGGGGTGCCCATGGGCGGCGACATGCCCACCCGCGAAACCGAGGCCGCGCCTTCCTTCCTGCTTTTCGCGCTGCGTGATCCCATCGGCGCCAACCTCGACCGGATGCAGATCGTGAAGGGCTGGCTCGATGCCGACGGCGCCACCCATGAAAAGGTCTATGACGTCGCGTGGTCGGGTGACCGCGCGCCGGACGCGAACGGGATGCTCCCCGAGGTCGGCAACACCGTGGACATCGAAACCGCCAGTTGGCAGAACACGATCGGCGCCTCGGAGCTGTCCACCGTCTGGACGGACCCGGATTTCGATCCGGCCGAGCGTGCCTTCTACTACGTGCGCGTGCTCGAGATCCCGACGCCGCGCTGGGTCGTCTACGACAAGCTGCGCTACGGCATCGACCTGCCCGAGGAGGCCCGGCTCATCCACCAGGAACGCGCCTATTCCTCGCCGATCTGGTATACCCCGGCAGAGTGACCTCCGGCCCACGGTCAGAGGCTACGCCCCGCGCGGGGCCACGCGGTGAGCGGCATCGAAGCCCCCCGAGATGATCGCGAAGCTGGGCGAAAAGTCTGGGGCCGGAGACGCTCTGCATCAAGGCCGTGCAGCATGATCCCGCCCGCCGGACGCTCCAATTCCAGCGCGCCCACATCGACGCCTCCGGCACGCGGCTCGTGCCGCTGCCCCTGCGCCATGCCTACCCCGCCGAGATCGATCTCATGGCCCGGCTCGTCGGGCTCGCGCTGCAGGCACGCCGGGGCGGCTGGCACCGGCAGGAATTCACCGCCGAGAGCAAAATGCACGTTTCTCTCTACGCAAAAGCTGATAGCTGAGCAGCGAACACCGAAGTCCGCAATCAAAGGCCATGCCCATGCCCCAGATCGACTCTCTCTTCGTGACCCGCCTCTACCGCGACCGCCTGACCGCCTTCGGCGAGACCGTGGACCCGGATGAACTCGAAGCCTCCTGCTACTCCATCGCCGAAGACGACGAGGCCGGGCAGGCGTGGTGCGAAGCCAACGACTACCCCGGCTACACCAGCTACGCCTCGCTCACCGATCTCGCCTGGCGCTTCCCGATCTTCGAAGAGGTGCGCAAGCTGCTGGACCGGCACGTGGCCGCCTTCGCCGAGGATCTGGAGCTGGATCTGGACGGGCGCGCGCTGCGGCTTGAGGATCTCTGGATCAACATCCTGCCCGAGGGCGGCTTCCACTCCGCCCACATCCACCCCCATTCCGTGATCAGCGGCACAACCTACGTGGCCATGCCCGAGGGCACCAGCGCGCTGAAGCTGGAGGATCCGCGCCACGCGATGATGATGGCCGCCCCGCCGCGCAGGAAGACCGCGCGGCAGGAGATGAAGAACTTCGTCACCGTCAAGCCCGCGGTCGGCGACGTGCTTCTTTGGGAAAGCTGGCTGCGCCACGAAGTGCCGATGAACATGGCCGAGGACGACCGCATCTCGGTGAGCTTCAACTACGCCTGGGCGGACTGACGCACCGTGGCGGAAGGCGAAGGGCCCCGGGCGCGCACCGGGGCCTTTTTCGTTCCATATGCACCCGCGGCGCGATCACATCTCGTTCTTGAAGATCTCGCCGCCCTTCATGATCAGGTAGAAGTTGGCGTTCGGATCGGCCACGAGGTCGATGTCTTCCAGCGGGTTGCCGTCCACGAGGATGAGATCGGCATAGGCCCCTTCAGCGATCACCCCGAGCGGGCCGGCCGGATAGGGGTTTCGCGGCCCGTTGATCGAGGTCGCCATCTTCAGCACCTCGTAGGGCGAATACCAGCGCTGCAGCTTGGCGAGGAAGGCGCCCTGACGCTCGGCCAGTTTCGGATCGAACAGGATGTCGGCGCCGAAAGCCACCTTCACCCCCACTTCCCTGGCCGTCCTGTAGGTGAAATCGGTGCCGCTGGTGACGTCGATCCACTTCTGCTGGCTGACCGGATCATCGAAGGAGAAGCCGTCCTCGTCGTCCAGCAGCGGCTGCACGGAGAGCCAGGCGTCGTGATCCTTGATCATCTGCATCGTCTCCCGGCTCATCAGGAACCCGTGCTCGATCGATTTGACTCCGGCCTCCAGCGAGATCCGCACGGCATCGTCTGTGAAGGTGTGGGAGGCGACGTAGGTGTTGTAGGTATCAGCCACTTCCACGAAAGCCTCGATCTCGGCACGCGCGTATTGGCGCACGTCCAGCGGATCATAGGTGGACGACACCCCGCCGCCGGTTGAGATCTTCAGCTGGCTTGCCCCCATCCGCATGATCTCACGCGCGCGTTTCGTCACCTCCGGCACGCCGTCGGCCATCGCCATCAGGCCGACACCATACCAGTACCATTGGGAATCCGCCGGGTTCGTGGGAACGGCCTGGTAGGGGCGGTAGTCGAAATAGCCGCCGGTCTGGGCCACGGGCGGGCGCGAGGGCAGGATGCGCGGGCCGACAAGTTCGCCGCCGTCGATCATCTTCTTGGTGGCGAACGGGTTGCCGCCCACGCCCCGCACGGAGGTGAAGCCCCGCATCAGCGTCGCCTCCGAGCCCTTGGCACCGCGGATGGCGATTTCGAGGATATCCCCCGTCACCACCGTGCTCTGCGCCGCGCAGCAATAGGAGGTGTGCCAGTGCACGTCGATCAGGCCGGGGATCATCGTCCGCCCGCCGAGATCGGATCGGTGGAGATCGCCGCGATCATCTCGCCCTCCACCAGCACGTTGGCCTTCTCGATCAGCGCCTCGTTGACACCGTCGAAGACGTTGACGTTGGAAATCAGGATCTGCCCGGCGCCGGCGGGCGCGGCGGCAAGGGCCGCAAGAGCGGCCGCGAACGGTAGAAAAGACTTCATGACAAACTCCAAAACCTGCGTGGACGCATCCTCGCCGAAGCGGCGGATTGTGCCCAGATCGTTCTCACGAGCGGACACGTTCGCGTGAAAACCGCCCAGACGGCACCCGCCCGGCAAAAGCGGGCTCATCCAGATGCGAGGGGCGCACGTAGCTTCCATGACGGCCGGGCATCCTCACCGCGCCGCAGCAAACCGAAAGGATAGGACAATGAAGCTCAGAACTGCTCTCGCGGCGACCGCCGCCGCGTTTCTCGCCGCGCCGCTCTCGGCGCAGTCCCTCGATGATTTCACCGGCTTCTACGCCGGCGCCCAGCTCGGCTACGGCGACGTGGGCACCAACGCGCCCGGCGTGAGCGGCGATGACTGGATCGGCGGCATCATCCTGGGCTACGACTACGACTTCGGCGATTGGGTGATCGGCGGCGGCATCGACTACGACTGGGCCGACATCAACATCGCCGCCGGCGTGGACGTGGAGAGCGTCTGGCGGATCAAGGCGCGCGGCGGCTACAACTGGGACAACAGTCTGATCTACGCCACCGCCGGCTATGCCGACGCCGGCACCAACGCGCTCGGCAGCTCCGACGGCTGGCTCGCCGGCATCGGCTACGAATACCGGGTGCGCAGCGATCTGAGCCTCGGCGCCGAGCTCCTGTATCACGAGTTCGACGATTTCAACGGCTCCGGCATCGACGTGGACGCCACCACGGTGCAATTCCGCGCCTCCTACCGCTTCTAGGGCGGCCCCGCTCCGCGTGCCCTGCCGGGCGCGCGGGGCCCTGCGTTATGTGGCCGACGCCGCGAGGGCCAGCCCGTCCACCACGGCGGTGAAGGCCTCGGAGCGCAGCAATTGCGCAGGGGGAAACAGGGCCTGCATTTCCTGCGCCACGAATCCCATGAGGCTGGAGCCGCCCACGAGGATGACCCGCCCCACCTCGCCCGGCGCGACACCGGCGCGCTCGACCGTCTCCCGCGCGGCCTGCCCGAGCGCGGCGCGCGCCTTTTCCAACTCGGCGTTCATCTCCTCGCCCGTGATCGGCACAGAGAGCCCGGCCTCGATCATCGCCATGTCGATGCGCCCCTGGCCGGCGGCGCCGTTCGCGGCAATCTTCCCGGCCTCAACCGCGAAGGCCAGTTCATGGCCCAGTTCCATCTCCAGCACGGTGGCGAAACGGGCAAGCTTCGCGGGTTCCACCGCCAGCCGCTGCATGTCGGCCGCCATCTGGCGCATCTTCCCAGTATAGAGGAAAGGGATCTTGGCCCAGGTCGCAAGATCGACATAGGGCGCGCGGGGCACCGGCAGGCGGCCTTGCCCCATCTCACGGCGCAACTCCGATCCAAGCCCCAACTCCGGCATGGCGAAGGCCAGAGACAGGACCTGATCGAAGTCCGTGCCGCCGAGCCGGATGCCGTGGTTGGCGAGAATGTCCACCTCGCCGCCCCGATCCCGGAACACGGAGAAGTCCGAGGTGCCGCCGCCGATGTCCACGATCAGCGCCGGCGCGCCCGTCTCGCCCATTCCCCGCGTGGCATGGGCGGCGGCTTCCGGCTCGGGCAGAAAGGCGACCTCCGCGAAGCCCGCGGCCAGGTAGCAGGCGCGCAGATCGGCTTCGGCCTGCGCGTCCTTCTCCGGCGCGCGGCCGTGAAAATGCACCGGGCGTCCCGAGAGCACGCGGGAAAAACGCATTCCGGTTTCGGCTTCGGCACGCGATCTGACGGTGGCCAAAAAGGCGGTGATCACATCCGCAAGGCTCTGCCGCTTGCCGCCGAGCAAGCGTTCCTCATGCAGCAGCGGCAGGCCCAGCACGCTCTTCAGCGCGCGCATGTATCGCCCCTCCTCGACCGCGATCAGGCTCGCCCCGGCGGCCGCGCCCACGCGCATCGCGCCACCGGTCGGAAAGAAGACGGCCGTGGGCAGGGTGTCGCGCCCGGCCTCGACCGGCAGGCGCCAGACGCGCCCGCCGTGCGCCAGCGCGGCGGCGGAATTGGAGGTGCCGAAATCCACGGCGAGAGTTGCGCCTTGCATGGGAGCCTCACGGTGCTTGAGGGAAAGGGCGCCCGTCTAAAGAGGCGCGGCGCGGAAAGCAAGAGGCGCAACGAAAAGCCCCCGCCAGTTTCCCGGCGGGGGCTTCAAACTCTCAACTGGGCCGCCTTCGCGGCTGTTTGGGAACCGCGGAAGCGGTTCGCAAACCAGTTACCAGTCTTCGCGGACGATGGTGCGGGTTTTCACCGGCAGTTTCATCGCGGCAAGACGCAGAGCTTCGCGGGCGACATCTTCGGACACGCCGTCGATCTCGAACATCACGCGGCCCGGTTTGACCTTGCAGGCCCAGTAATCCACGGAACCCTTACCTTTACCCATCCGGACTTCAACCGGCTTGGAGGTCACGGGGGTGTCCGGGAAGATCCGGATCCAGACGCGGCCCTGACGCTTCATGTGGCGCGTCATGGCACGGCGGGCAGCCTCGATCTGGCGCGCGGTCACGCGCTCAGGCTCGATGGCCTTCAGGCCGTAGGTGCCGAAGTTCAGGTCGGAGCCGCCTTTGGCTTGACCCTTGATCCGGCCCTTGTGCATCTTGCGGAATTTGGTGCGCTTCGGTTGCAGCATCTCTCAGTTCTCCTTACCGACGGCCGCCGGCGCCACGCGGGGCCGGGCCTTCCTGGAGTTCCTGTGCACGACGATCACGCGCGGCAGGATCATGCTCCATGATCTCGCCTTTGAAGATCCACACCTTGATGCCGATGATGCCGTAGGGCGTCATGGCTTCGGAGTGGGCGTAATCGATGTCGGCACGCAGGGTGTGAAGCGGCACGCGGCCTTCGCGGTACCATTCGGTACGGGCGATTTCCGCGCCGCCGAGACGGCCTGCCACGTTCACGCGGATGCCGAGGGCACCCATGCGCATGGCGTTCTGCACGGCGCGCTTCATGGCACGACGGAAGGAAACGCGGCGCTCCAGCTGCTGGGCGATGGACTCGCCGACGAGCTGGGCGTCGAGCTCCGGCTTGCGCACTTCAACGATGTTGAGGTGCAGCTCGGATGCCGTCATGTTGGCCAGCTTCTTGCGCAGGGTTTCGATATCGGCGCCTTTCTTGCCGATGATCACGCCCGGACGCGCGGTGTGAACGGTCACGCGGCACTTCTTGTGCGGGCGCTCGATGATCACACGGCTGATGCCAGCCTGCTTGCACTCTTCCTTGATGAACTCGCGGATCTTCAGATCTTCCAGCAGGAGATCGCCGTAATCCTTGGTATCTGCGTACCAGCGGCTGTCCCAGGTGCGGTTCACCTGGAGACGCATACCGATCGGGTTTACCTTCTGACCCATTATGCTTGCTCCTCGACTTGGCGAACCTTGATGGTCAGCTCGGAAAACGGCTTGATGATCTTGCCATAACGGCCACGGGCCCGGGGGCGACCGCGTTTCATCGTCAGGTTCTTCCCAACGTAGGCTTCGGCCACGATGAGCTCATCCACATCCAGGTTGTGGTTGTTCTCGGCGTTGGCGATGGCGGACTGAAGGCATTTCTTCACGTCCACGGCGATGCGCTTGTTGGAGAAGGTCAGGTCCGTCAGGGCCTTTTCAACCTTCTTGCCGCGGATCATCTGAGCCACGAGATTCAGTTTCTGCGGGGACGTGCGAAGCATACGGACCTTGGCCATCGCTTCGTTGTCGGCCACGCGGCGGGGATTCTTCTCTTTACCCATGGCTCTTACTTCCGCTTCGCTTTCTTGTCCGCGGCGTGCCCGTAGTAGGTGCGCGTCGGGGAGTATTCACCGAACTTCTGGCCGATCATCTCTTCGGTCACGTTGACGGGGATGTGTTTTTTCCCGTTGTAGACACCGAAGGTCAGGCCCACGAACTGGGGCAGGATCGTCGAACGACGAGACCAGATCTTGATGACTTCGTTACGGCCGCTCTCGCGAACCTTTTCAGCCTTCTTGAGGACGTAGGAGTCGACAAAAGGCCCTTTCCAAACAGAACGTGCCATAGATTAGCGACCCTTCTTCTTGGCGTGACGCGAGCGAATGATGAGCTTCTGCGACGCCTTGTTCTTGTTGCGCGTGCGCGAACCCTTGGTGTCCTTGCCCCAGGGCGTAACCGGCGTGCGGCCACCCGAGGTCCGGCCTTCACCACCACCATGGGGGTGATCGATCGGGTTCATGGCAACACCACGCACGGACGGGCGGATGCCCTTGTGGCGGTTGCGGCCAGCTTTACCGAAGTTCTGGTTGCTGTTGTCGGGGTTGGACACGGCACCGACGGTGGCCATGCATTCCTGACGGACCATGCGCAGTTCGCCGGAGGAGAGGCGGATCTGGGCGTAGCCGCCATCGCGGCCCACGAACTGGGCGTAGGTGCCGGCGGCACGTGCGATCTGGCCGCCCTTGCCGGGCTTCAGCTCGATGTTGTGCACGATGGTACCGATCGGCATGCCGGAGAAGGGCATGGCGTTGCCGGGCTTGATGTCAGCCTTGGCGGAGGCAACCACCTTGTCGCCCACGGCGAGGCGCTGCGGTGCGAGGATGTAGGCTTGCTCGCCGTCTTCGTATTTCACGAGGGCGATGAAGGCCGTGCGGTTGGGGTCGTATTCGATCCGCTCCACGGTGGCCACGACGTCAAACTTGTTCCGTTTGAAATCGACGATGCGATAGAGACGCTTTGCGCCGCCGCCTTTGCGGCGTTGCGTGATCCGTCCGGTGTTGTTCCGGCCGCCGTTCTTCGTCAGACCCTGCGTGAGGGCTTTGACGGGGCGTCCTTTCCAGAGCTCCGAACGGTCGATCAGTACCAGCCCACGCTGGCCCGGCGTCGTCGGTTTGTACGACTTGAGTGCCATGCTTTCTGTCTTCCGTTTGCTGTACGCCCGAAGGCGCAGGTGAAGGCCCCCGAAGGTGCCCGAGTCTCAAGCGGCGGGGCAGCCCCGCCTCTCCCGTCGCCTTGGCCGGATTCCGGCAAAAACGACAGCCCCGGACGAATCCGGGGCCGTGGGATTGCGGCGATGTATCAGGGGTTGGCGGGGCTGTCCAGACCACGCCGCCAAAAAAGCTGCACCCTCACCCGCGGGCCGGCCGGCGCCTTACCCTACTGCTTCTCGAGGTCCGGCAGTTTCCAGCCGCTTTCGATCCATCCCTCCTTCGGGCCGTAGAGGCGGAAGAGCAGGAAGAAATCCTCGCCCGTCGGGATCCAGTTGCTTTCGCGTCCTTCCGGTGCGACGGGGCCGAAGTAGACGTCCGCCGAGCCGTCATCGTTCACCTGCATCTCGGGCAGGTCAGGCGTCGCCAGCCCGACACGCGCGTTTCCGGCGACGAATCCCTTGGTCTGCATGCTGTAGACGATGACAGACCAGAAATCCTCCGCCGGGGTATCGGCCGGCACGGTCAGCTTGTAGGTATCTTCACCGTTCAGCGCATTGCCGTCGCCGTCTGTCAGCCCCGTGAGGTAGAACGTCCCGCCGCCCAGCTTCCTGGGCAGATAGGTGATCCACGAATACGAGCCGCCGGCCCGATCATCGATCAAGACCATATCGTCCGTCTCATAGGGGAAACCGGCCTCAGGCTGGCCTTCGGCAAAGGCCCAGACACCCCACGTCCGATCCTCCCAGAGCGGCACCACGGAGCGCGTGATGAAATGCTCCTGCATCGCATCATAGGCACACTGCAGGCCAGCGAGCATGGCTTCCTGTGTTTCGGCATCCGGCTCGAAAGCTTCGCCGCGCTTGATCCCCAGCGAAGCCAGCATCCCCATCATGACCTTGTCGCGCTCCAGCACCGGTTCGCGCTGCACGACGGTGTTGAGATCCTCGAAATAGGTCATGTCGTAGACGGGCAGCGTGTTCACCGGGTTCACCTTCACGTCGACGAAGCGGGTTTCGGGCGGATCGTCCATCGCGGCCAGCGGATACCACTTCAGGGTCTGCGCATAGGCCGCCTGATCGGCGGAAGTGCCGCCATTCTTGGCCACCGGGCGGAACGCGAAATGCACTCCGTAGGTATCGGAGCGGAACACCCGGAAATCCCCTTGCGGCGGCTCACCCTCGAAATCCGGCGGCAGGATCACGTATCGCCCCCCGGCCCCGGCGTCCTCCCCCGTGGTCCCCACATCCGCGATCGGCACCTGCCAGGCGTTCACGATGGTACCGAAGAAGGCCGCTTTCTCACCCGCCGGCGGCACCTCGATGACGATGGGGCCATCCTTCGTCGTCAGGCCCGTGAAGGTGTAGGGCGTCACGTCGTTGGCGGTGAGGAAGCCGTGGCGGGAATCCATCGGCTCGCTCATGTAGCCGACGACGCCCGGCGATGCCCCGGCGTCGCGTTGCAGCGCCAGTTCGATATCGTAGACCCCGACGGCCGGCATGCCCCAGATCGCCGCCTCGCACGCCCGGCGCTCGATCAACGCGCGCTGCACGTCACTCATTTCAGCCGCCGCCGGAAAGGCTGCGCAGGCCGCCAGCAAGGCGCCCCATGGCGTGGTGATCGCTTTGTTTCTCATGAACCCATCCCTTTGAGCGTCCATGCTATGCCGAAAATGGCCCCCAGCCAAACCCGCAAAGAAAAAGCCCCCCGCATCGCTGCGGAGGGCTTTCAATCTTACAGAAAGGCAGATCTCAGAGACCGGTGGTCACGTCGATCGTGTTGCCTTCCTCGAGGGTCACATAGGCCTTCTTCACGTCCTTGCGCTTGCCGAGTTGGCCGCGGAAACGCTTGACCTTGCCCTTGGTGATCGTCGTGTTGACCGCTTTCACCTTCACACCGAAGAGGCCTTCGACGGCTTCCTTGATCTGCGGCTTGTTGGCGTCGATCGCCACTTCGAAGACCACGGCGCCGTTTTCGGATGCCAGCGTGGATTTCTCGGTGATGATCGGCTTGCGGATCACGTCGTAGTGTTCTGCCTTCGCGCTCATTTCAGACGAGCCTCCAGTGCTTCGACACCCGCCTTCGTGAGCACGAGCGTGTCACGCTTCAGGATGTCATAGACGTTGGCGCCGATGCCGGGAAGGATGTCCAGGCCTTCGATGTTGCGTGCAGCCTTCGCGAAACCTTCGTTCACGGCGGCACCATCGATGATCAGCGCGCGTTTCCAGCCCAGGTTCTTCACCTGCTTGGCCAGAACGCTGGTTTTGCCGTCTGCTTCAGCAGCGTCGATCACGACCAGCTCGCCGGCTTTCGCCTTGGCGGAGAGGGCGTGCTTCAGGCCGAGCTTGCGGAATTTCTTCGGCAGGTCGTGGCCATGGCTGCGGGGCGTCGGGCCCTTGTAGACACCACCACCGCGGAAGATCGGCGCGTTGCGGTCACCGTGGCGGGCGCCGCCGGTGCCTTTCTGGCGGTAGATCTTCTTGGTGGAGTAGCTGGTTTCGGAGCGGGTCTTCACCTTGTGGGTGCCGGCCTGCGCGTTGTTGCGCTGCCAACGGACCACGCGGTGCAGGATGTCCGCACGCGGCTCAAGGCCGAAGAGGGCCTCGTCCAGCTCGATGGAACCGGCTTTGCCGCCGTCCAGTTTGATGACATCAGCCTTCATTATTCTGCTCCCTCGGTCGGAGCCTCGGCAGGTGCTTCAGCGGCAGCGGCGGATTTCAGCGCGGCCGGGAAGGGAACACCCTCAGGCAGTTTCTTCTTGACGGCGTCCTTGATGGTGACCCAGCCACCCTTGGAGCCCGGCACGGCGCCCTTGATCATGATCAGGCCACGATCGGCGTCGGTACGAACGACTTCCAGGTTCTGGGTGGTCACGCGGGCAGCGCCCATGTGGCCGGCCATCTTCTTGCCCTTGAACACGCGGCCCGGGTCCTGACACTGACCGGTCGAACCGTGGGAACGGTGGGAGATGGACACACCGTGGGAGGCACGCAGACCGCCGAAGTTGTGGCGCTTCATGGCACCGGCAAAACCTTTACCGATGGAGGTGCCCGAAACGTCGACCTTCTGGCCCACCACGTAGTGGTCGGCGGAGATCTCTTCGCCGATGGCGATGAGGTTCTCTTCGGACACGCGGAACTCGGCGATCTTGCGCTTCGGCGCGACGTTGGCCTTGGCGAAGTGGCCGCGCATGGCCTTGGAGGTGCGTTTTGCCTTCGCGGAACCGGCACCCAGCTGAACGGCGGTGTAGCCGTCACGCTCCTTGGTGCGCTGGTCCACGACCTGCAGGTTGTCCAGCTGGAGAACGGTCACAGGGATCTGCTTGCCGTCTTCCATGAAAAGCCGGGTCATGCCGACTTTCTTTGCGATGATTCCAGAGCGCATCTCTTGATACCCTCCTTAAACCGAAATCTGCACGTCGACGCCGGCGGCCAGGTCGAGCTTCATCAGCGCGTCCACGGTCTGCGGGGTCGGGTCCACGATGTCGAGCAGACGCTTGTGCGTGCGGATCTCGAACTGGTCGCGGGATTTCTTGTCGATGTGAGGGCCACGCAGAACGGTGAACTTCTCAATCTTGTTCGGAAGCGGGATCGGGCCACGGACCTGAGCGCCGGTGCGCTTTGCCGTGTTGACGATTTCCTGCGTGGAGGCGTCCAGCACGCGGTAATCGAAAGCCTTCAGCCGAATGCGAATGTTTTGGCTTTGCATTTCGTCAGCCTTCATTGGCGTTGGAGTTGAGAGGAGGGCAAGCGCTCATCGCAAACCCTCATCGAACCCAAACGGCGGGAATCAACCCGCCGCTCTGTTCTCATCGAGAACGGGCGGGGCTTACAGGGGATCCGGAGCGGTGGCAAGCGTTAATTGCCCCGCACCCCCAGCGCGCGCCCCCGCCCCGCTAGCCGGGGTGTTCCGGCCGCAAGCCGGGGCCCACTTTGTTCCTCAAATATCCCGGGGGAGGCGCGCCGCAAGGCGCGGCGGGGGCAGCGCCCCCTGCCCTAGGTCGGGCACCAGCGCCTGAATGCGGCGCCAGACAAAGGAAAAGGGCCGCTCACTCGGAGCGGCCCTCGCCAATTCGCGTATCGCGGAAGCGATTACTCGATGATCTTGGACACCACGCCGGCGCCGACGGTGCGGCCGCCTTCACGGATGGCGAAGCGCAGACCGTCTTCCATCGCGATCGGAGCGATCAGCTCGACCGTGAAGGAGATGTTGTCGCCCGGCATCACCATTTCGGTGCCTTCGGCCAGCGTCACCGTGCCGGTCACGTCCGTCGTGCGGAAGTAGAACTGCGGACGGTAGTTGGCGAAGAACGGGGTGTGACGGCCGCCTTCTTCCTTCGTCAGGATGTAGGCTTCGGCTTCGAACTTCGTGTGCGGGGTCACGGAGCCCGGCTTGCAGAGAACCTGGCCACGCTCGACCGCTTCGCGGTCGATGCCGCGCAGCAGCGCGCCGATGTTGTCGCCGGCTTCGCCGCGGTCCAGCAGCTTGCGGAACATTTCAACGCCGGTGCAGGTGGTCTTCTGCGTGTCGCGGATGCCCACGATCTCGATCTCGTCACCCACGTTGATCACGCCGCGCTCGACGCGACCGGTCACCACGG
>NZ_FWFQ01000022.1 GCF_900172235.1 Pseudoruegeria aquimaris
CCGCCGCCGCGACCGCGCCCGGCCCGTAGGCCTTGGTCAGGATCATGGCGATGCCACCCGATGAGGGCCAGGCATTGGACATGGCGATGTAGGTATAGGCGCTGAAGGCGGTGACGACGGCCCCGACCACGAAGGACAGCGGAAACCATGGCCCCGCAAGCCCGGCGATCTGACCGGTCAGCGCAAAGATGCCCGCACCGATCATGACGCCGGTGCCCATCGCCACCGCCCCGGTCAGGGTGATCGACCCGGCCTTGAGGCCGCCATCCTTGCCATGCGCCATGTGCTGATGCGTCATCCCGCTACCTCCTTCTCAGGTTTCCCGAGTGCCGGTTCGGCACCAGTTCCACCTTCAAGACGCGCTTCGGGTTGCACCGCCCGGATGGCTGCAACCGCCTCGTCCAGCGTCAACACGTCGGCGGCGGTCAGAACCGGCCCGCTGGTCGCGGCAAGCACCGGGGCGGCCAGCGCGGTGGCGGCGATGACCGCCGCCGTCGCAGAGGTCTGGTCCCCGGTGACAAAGCGCAATTCGCCGGTTTTCCGCTCTTCACGGTCGAAGCCACGCACCACTACGCGGGTCGAGGCCGGTCCAAACGCTGGCAGGCGCAGCAGCCAACGGGCGGCCCTGTCGGCGTTGCGGGACAGGACGCCGCCCGCACCCCACCGCAGAAGCCGTGCCACGGCAGCGGTGGCCCAGGGCGGATCCAGCGCCAGATAGCTCAGAACGGTCGTGCTCGGGCCGGGAAACTTCTGCGCCAGCACAGACTGCTCGACGAAGGGGAAGCCCAGGGCGAGCCGGGCGGGTGCTCCGTCGTGGAATGGAAAGCGGCTCTGCAGCTCTCCCGGGCGCAGGTTCCGCGCCGCTCCGTTGATCGTCGCGTCGTAAGACGTGCCGAGGTTGCGCAGGAACCACTCGGTCGCGGCGAGGCCGGCATGTTTGCTCAGTCCCAGTTCGACCGCGATTTCCGTGCGCCGGGTCTTTGGGTGCCTCTCTACCACCCGGCACGCCATCATGTTTGTCAGTCCGGGCGCCACGCCCGCGCAGTCCAGCAGATAGCCGGGCCCGGCGGCCTCGACCGCAGCCCGGCGCAGGGCCTGCACGTAGGTCGGGCTGGCAGAGCTGTCGACGAAGACCGCGCCGCGCCTGATGGTCTCGTACACGAGTGACGGCGGCGTCCGCTGGGTCAGGTTGATCACCCTGTCGCCCCTGTGCAGCGGCAGTGTGACGTCCGGTTGGCTCAGGTCCATCTGCACATGTCGTGGCCACGCGGCCTTCGCCGGGGCGCCGCGCGACACGGTGATGACCTCAACGACCCGCTGTTGCGGCAACCGGCGCAACACCTGCCGGCCCACGGCACCCGTGCCGCCCAGGATCCAGACCCGGGTCTTGTCGGTTGTCGTGGGCCGGGACATGTTCATATCTTCACCCCCCTGAGCCTGAGCGAGTTCAGCACCACCGAGATCGACGAGGCGCTCATGGCGAAGGCGGCGAACATCGGGCTGATCAGGATGCCGAAGAACGGGAACAGCACGCCCGCCGCCACCGGCACGCCCGAGGCGTTGTAGATCAGGGCAAAGAACAGGTTCTGGCGGATGTTGCGCATGGTGGCGCGGGCCAGACGGCGGGCGCGCACGATGCCGTCGAGGTTGCCCTTGACCAGCGTGAAGCCCGCGCTTTCGATCGCCACGTCGGCGCCGGTGCCCATGGCGATGCCGACATCGGCCTGCGCCAGCGCCGGGGCGTCGTTCACCCCGTCGCCCGCCATCGCCACCCTGGCGCCCTGCTCCTGCAACTCGCGGATGATGCGGGCCTTGTCCTCGGGCAACACGTCGGCGCGGATCTCGTCGATGCCCAGACGTTCGGCCACGGCCCTTGCGGTGCGCTCGTTGTCGCCGGTGGCCATGATGATGCGAAAGCCCAAATCGTGCAGCGCCTGCAAGGCCGCCGGGGTGGTCTCCTTGACCGGGTCGGCGACACTGACCAGACCGGCCACCTCGCCGTCCAGCACCACGAACATCACCGTCTCGCCCTGATCGCGGCGCGCATCGGCCTTGGCGGTCAGGTCGGCGGCGTCGAGCCCCAGATCGGTGACCAGTTTCAGGTTGCCAAGCGCAACCGGGCGCCCATCCACCATGCCTTTGACGCCCTTGCCGGTCACCGCCTCGAAGTCAGTGGCGTCGGACAGGGCCACGCCACGCTCCTCGGCCCCGGCGACGATCGCCTCGGCCAGCGGGTGTTCCGAGCCCTTCTCCAGCGTCGCGGCCAGCCGCAGCACCTCGGTCTCGTCATGGCCGGGCTCGGGCAGCACGGCCACCAGCCGCGGCTTGCCCATGGTCAGGGTGCCGGTCTTGTCCACGATCAGGGTATCGACCTTCTCGAACCGCTCCAGCGCCTCGGCATTCTTGATCAGAACCCCGGCCTGCGCGCCGCGACCCGTCGCCGTCATGATCGACATCGGCGTCGCCAGGCCAAGCGCGCAGGGGCAGGCGATGATCAGCACCGCCACGGCGGCGATCAGCGCGTAGGACAGCGCCGGGTCAGGCCCCCAGATCGCCCAGCCGACAAAGGCCAGCACCGCGATGACGATGACCGCCGGCACGAACCAGCCCGCCACCTTGTCGGCGTATTTCTGGATCGGCGCGCGGCTGCGTTGGGCATTGGCCACCATCTCGACGATCTGGGACAGCATCGTGTCTGCACCCACGCGGGTGGCCTCGATCACGAGGGTGCCGGTGCCGTTGATCGTGGCCCCGGTCACCGGCTCGCCCGCCACCTTCTCGACCGGCACCGGCTCGCCCGAGATCATGCTCTCGTCCACCGACGAGCGCCCTTCCAGCACGACGCCATCCACCGGCACCTTGTCACCGGGACGCACGCGCAGGCGGTCGCCCACCTGCACCTCTTCCAGCGGGATTTCCTCTTCGCTGCCATCGGGGCGGATGATGCGGGCGGTCTTGGCCGCCATGTCCAGCAGCGCCCGGATCGCCTTGCCGGTGCCTTCGCGGGCGCGCAGTTCCATGACCTGCCCCAGCAGCACCAGCGTGACGATCACCGCCGCCGCCTCGAAATAGACGCCCACATGGCCCTCGGCATCGCGGAACCCGTCGGGGAAGACATCCGGCGCCAGCACCGCCACCACGCTGAACAGCCACGCGGCCATCACCCCCATGCCAATCAGCGAGAACATGTTGAGGTTCATGGTGCGGAACGAGGTCCAGCCCCGTTCAAGGAACGGCCAGCCGCACCACAGCACCACCGGCGTGCCCAGCACCAGTTCGATCCACAGGGTCGCGCGTTCGCCAAAGATCTCACGGACGCCCGACAGCCCCACATAGGGCCCCATCGTGAAGACCAGCAGCGGCAGGGTCAGCACGGCACCGATCCAGAAACGGCGGGTAAAGTCCACCAGTTCGGGGTTCGGCCCTTCGTCGGCCATCGCCGCGCTTTCCAGCTCCAGCCCCATACCGCAGAGCGGGCACGAGCCCGGATGCGTCTGCCGCACCTGCGGGTGCATCGGGCAGGTATAGACCGGGCCGGAATAGCCCGCCGGAACGGTGTCATATTCACCGTTGTCGTCCGTCGCCTGCGCGTGGTGGTGATGCGCATGTGCGTCGACCTCGCCCTCGGGCACCAGATGCATCCCGCAGACCGGGCAATCCTCGGGCTCGGCGCTGCGCACCTGCGGGTGCATCGGGCAGACATAGGTCGCCAGTTCATCGTCTTCGAAGGTCGGGGCGTGGATGTGGTCATTCATTGATCGCAGTCCTTCAGACCTGTGTTCGGATTAAGGTTTACAGCTTCCAGTGGCTGGAAGGTCAACTCGGTCATTGCATCCTGCGCCGCGCAGGCCAGCAGCGGGGCGAGGCCGATCGCGTTGCTTTCATGCGGGATGCTGTCGGTGGTGACGATTTCGCGGGCACCCGCGGCAAGGATGTCGGCATGGGCCTGTCCGGCGAACACCGCGTGGATGACCACGCAGACCGGTGCGCTGGCCCCGGCCTCGCTCAGCCGCTCGATCGCCCGCACCAGCGTGCGGCCGGACGAAGCGATGTCATCGAGGATGACCGGCGTGCCGGTTCGCAATGCCGGGTTGTCCGGCACGCTGATCTCGACGCTGCGGTCGCCGCTGCGATGCTTGCGCAGGACCTCGTAGGGGCATCCCACCCTGGCCGCGACCCCGGCCACCCATTGCTGGCTTTCGCTGTCGGGGCCCAGCAGCACCGGGTCATCGACATGCGCGGCGATCCATTCGGCCAGCAGCGGCGCGGTGACCACCCGCCGCGCGGGAATGGTGAACAGCCGGTCGAGACTGGGGATCCGGTGCAGATGCGGGTCCGCCGTGACCAGCCAGTCAAAGCTTTCCTCGAGGAAGGCGGCGAACAGCGGCGCGCTGACCGCCTGCCCCGGCGCGAACCGGCGATCCTGCCGCATGTAGCCCAGATAGGGAGCGATCAGCCCGACGCTGACGGCGCCCAGGTCGCGCGCGGTCTCGGCGGCAAAACGCAGGGGCAGCGCGTGGCGGTCGGGGTCGCGCAGGGTGCACAGGAGCGCCACGTCACGCCCCGCCACGTCGGCATCCAGCGTCACCAGGCTTTCGCCGTCGGGAAAATGGTGCCAGCCCACCGGGGCCAGCCCGGCCCCCATCAGCGGGGCCAGCTTCTCGGCCAGGGGCAGCATTTCGGGGAACGGGGCAAGTACGGGTGTCATGACGGCTCCTCGATCCTGAACATGGCGGGATGGCTGGCGGCATAGTCCTGCGCATAGGCCAGCTCTCCGGGTGTTTCGGCATGAATTTCGAACAGCGGCGCGCCGCGATGGACCGTGTCGCCCCTCTGCGCCCTGAGCAGCACCCCGGCCCGTGGCCGCTGCGGCGCGCCGGCCAGCTTGGCCGTGCGGGCGATGCGGCGGTTGTCGATTGCCGTGACCATCCCGTCGCGCGGGGCCACGACCGGCATCCGGTGCGGGGCGAATTGCGGCTCGGCAAAGCCACCCTGCGCCTCGCAGATCGCCATGAAGCGCCGCTCGGCCTCGCCGCTGTCGAGCAATTCGCGCGCCCGGTTGTGCCGGGCGGCCGTGCCGCCGCCCATGTCCAGCAGCACCCGCGCAAGGTTCAGGGCGCGGTCGCGCAGGTCGGCGGGCGCGTCGGGATCGCGGCGCAGCACCTTGAGCACGTCCATCGCCTCGAGCGCCGGGCCGATCCCCTGCCCCACCGGCTGGCTGCCGTCGCTGATCTGGATCATCAGGTCCAGCCCGATGGCTTCGGCCACCGCTTCGAGCCGCGCCGACAGCGCCGCCGCGGCCGCCTGCGAGCGGACCTTGGCCGTGGGCCCAACGGGGATGTCGATTACCACCCGCTTCGCACCGGCGGCGGCCTTTTTGGACAGGACGCTGGCCACCAGCTGGCCTTCGCTGTCGAAATCCAGAGGCCGTTCGATGCGGATCAGAATGTCGTCCACCGGACTCAGGCGCAGCCCGCCGCCCCAGACGATGCAGCCGCCCTGTGCCTCGACCACCCGCCGCATGGCGGGGATGTCCAGCGCCACCGGCGCCATGACTTCCATCGTGTCGGCGGTGCCCGCAGGCGAGGTGATGGCGCGGCTCGAGGTCTTGGGAATCAGGTGACCGGCCGCCGCCACGATCGCCACCACGATCGGCGTGGTGCGGTTGCCCGGCAGCCCGCCGACGCAGTGCTTGTCCAGCACCAGCCGGTCGCCCCAGTCCAGCGTCTCGCCCGCCCCCTGCATGGCGCGGGTCAGGCCGATGGTTTCGTCGAAATCCAACCGGTCTGCGGCGCAGGCGGTGACGAAGGCGGCAAGGTCCAGATCCGACAGTCGCTGCGCCAGCGCATCCCGCATGATGGTGTCGAACTGCGCCTGCCCCAGCCGCTCGCCATAGACCTTGGCGCGGATGACCGAGGCCGCGGCAGGCGGTTCGGGATGCGAGAACACGCCCCGCGCGCCGTCGCCCGGTTGCAGCGCGGCCCAAGCGGTGTCGGACAGCGCCGCTGCGTCAACGGGCAGCCAGTCGCCGTCGGTCACCACGTTGAGCGAGGCGATGACCCACCTGTCGCCGCAGTCGATGCGGACCCGGGCCAGGGCGCGGAACCCTTCCGAGCGGCAGACATGGCAATCTTCGTGCATGTAGACGACCGGTTGGCTGTAGGTGTCGATCCCGGCAAGCAACAGGCGCAGGCTGTGGTCCTCGACGGTCATCGCGGGCGCTCCAGTTGAATCGTCTCAAGATGTTCGGGAACCCGAGCGTTCCAGCCCAGCTCGTGTTCGATGCGGAACCGCAACGCGTCCGCGGCGTCGGGTTCGCCATGGGTGATGTAGGTCATGTGCGGTGGCTGCGGCGCCGCGCCCAGCCAGCGCATCAGCTCGTTCGCGTCGGCATGGCCCGAGAACGAGCCCATTTGGATCACCTCGGCCTCGATCGGGAAATCCTTGCCGAAGATGCGCAGGTGATCGGCCCCCGCCGCCAGCGCCGCGCCACGGGTGCCGCCGGCCTGGAACCCCGACAGCAGGATCGCGTTGCGCCGGTCGCCGCCATAGCTGGCGACATGGTGCAGGATGCGCCCGCCCGTCAGCATCCCGCTGGCCGAGACGATGATCTTGGGATACGGGTTGGTGTTCAGCGCCTTGGACTCCTCAACCCCGCGCACCCGGTGGGCGATCTCGAACATGGCCTTGCAGTCTTCCCGGCTGACGTGATGCTCTTCGTGGTGCCGGTGGTAGATCTCGGTCGCGTCCGTCGCCATCGGGCTGTTGAGATAGACCGGAATGTCGGGGATCTCGCCCCGTTTGCGCAGCCGGGCGATATGATACATCAGCCCCTGCGCGCGCCCCACGGCAAAGGCCGGGATCAGGATCGTGCCGCCGCGCTCGGCCACGCGCCGGATCACCGGGGCCAGTTCCGCTTCGGCATCCACCGCCTCGTGCAGCCGGTTGCCATAGGTGGATTCGCACACCAGCACATCCGCCCCGCCGAACGGCACCGGGGGCCGCATCAGCGGGTCGGTGTCCCGGCCCAGATCCCCGCTGAAATGCAGCACGGTCCCGGCGATGTTCAGCCGGATCTGCGCCGCCCCCAGCAGGTGCCCGGCGGGGATGAACTCGGCCGTTACGCCGTGGCCCAGATCGACCGGATCGGAGAACCCGACCGCGTCAAAGCGGGTCAGGGCTTCTTTGGCTTCCTCGAACGTATACAGCGGCTCGGGGCGCGCGTGTTTCGAGTATTTCTTGCGCCGCGCGTATTTGGCCTCTTCTTCCTGCAGGTGGCCGCTGTCGGGCAGGATCAGCCCGGCCAGCTCCTCGGTCGACGCGGTACAGATTACGCGGCCCGCGAACCCAGCGCGCACCAGCGCCGGGATATAGCCCGAGTGATCCAGATGCGCGTGCGTCAACAGCACCGTGTCGATGCTGCGGGGCCGCACCGGGAAAGGCCTGCGGTTACGCTGGCGCAACTGCTTGTAGCCCTGGAACAAACCGCAATCGACGAGGATCCGGCGGCCCTCGGCCTCGACGAGGTAGCGCGAGCCGGTGACGGTGCCGGTGGCCCCCATGAACCGCAGGGTTGGCGATTTGAACTTGCTCATGGACTTCTCCTTTCTCCGGTGCGGCGCACCGTGTCAGGGCAGCACCACCATCTGGTGCCCTTCGCCTTGGATGGCGATCTCGCCCGAAGCCGTCAGGCTGGCCTGATCGACGATCCAGACCTTGGGTTCGGCCCGGCTCGACACCATCAGCTTGCCGGATTCCGGAATGGTCGTCAGGTGATAGGGCGCGGGCGACAGGCTGGCCTCGCGCTGTTTGCCGGTGGCAAGGTCGATCGACACCAGCCGGTCGGTGCCCTTGGCGGCGACGAAGAGAACACCCTCGCGGTCCGACAGACCAAGCCCGTGCAACTCGCCGCCGATGTCATAGGTATCGGTGACGCCGCCACTGGCCAGGTCCACGCGATAGGCCTTGCCGCCGTCGCTGTCCGCCACGAAGGCGGCGCTGCCGGCGGCGTTCAGCACAAGATGCTCGGGGCCTTCACCGACCGGCATGTTGCGGGTCACGTAGCCCTTGGCGACATCCACCTCGCTGAGCGTGCCGTTGCCCGTGTTGGTGACATAGACCTTGCCCCCGTCGGGCGCGAACACGGCATAGTTGGGCATCGGCCCCGTCGGCACGAAGCCGCGGAAGCCGAGCGTTTCAAGGTCGATGATCGAGATCCCGTCGCCCGCCGGATGGGTCGCCACCGCAAAGCGGCCGTCAGGGGACACGGCGGTGTGATGCACCGCGCCGGGCACCTCGATCCGCTGCACCACCTGGCGGGTTTCGGCATCCAGGACGGTGACGAGGCTCAGCCCCTTATCGGCGGGCATCGCCGACGTGTCGCGCTTGGCATGGTGGGCCTCGTGGTCATCCTGGGACATGCCTTCGGGCTTTGCCGAGGCTGCGGCCTCTGCCCGGTCGATCTCGGCAAAGCTGCCGGCGACCAGGTATTTCGCGCCGGGCGCGCCGGCCAGCCCGTGGATCGCTTCGAGCCCCGGCAGGCGACCAAGGGTTTCGGCGGTCTCGGTATCGACCATCAGGATCGAGTTGGCGCTGCCTTCGGGAATGAACACGGTCGCGGCCAGCGCCAGCGACGGCGCGGACAAGGCCGCGATGGACAGGGTTGCCGCCAGTCTGGACAGGGTCATTTGCTTTTCCTTTCGTCGATCGGAACGGGCACCTTGGCGGGCACGTGAAGAAAGATCCGGTAGAAGAGGATCATCAGGAAGGGTGTCAGAAGCAGGGTCAGAGCGATGGCTTTCATGGCCGTCTCCTTTCGGTCAGTTGGGATAGGTGCGGGCGGCGATGGCGTTGAACAGCCCTCCGAACAGCAGGGCGCCATACCAGCCATAGAGGAAGGCCCAGACCAGCCCGAGCAGGAAGGACGGCACGCTGAGCCAGGTCATACCCGGCATCAGGCCGATCCAGACCCCGTTCATGGCGTAATCGGGAAAGATCAGGTCAAAGCCCACGCACAGCACATAGGTGATGGTCAGGAACAGGCTCAGCGCCCAGCCCAGCACGACCACCGGCAGGCGGGGATGCGCGGGGGCGTCCTGCACCGGGTTAACCGGGTGCCCCATCACGCAGGGGCCGCAGGTCAGGCGCAGAACCACCAGCAGCAGAACTGCGGCAAGGATGAAGTAGAGATAGGTGAACATCGGAACATTCCTGAACTTGCGACGCCGCGAATTGCGGCAATCGGGCGGCCCGGAATGGTCCGGGGCCGCCGCCGGCCAAATTCAGGAAAGATTCGGTGGATGTGGCAGCGGGGGAACCAGGATCCCGGCAAGCGGGTCGCGCCGTTCAGGGGAAACGGCCGAAGAAACATGCATCACCGGCACTTCGGCTGCATCGCCGAGAACCACCGCATGGCACCCCGGGTGCACCGAACAGTCGACATCCGCGCCTGGATCGACGCCATCGGACTGGTCCGGGCTATACGCCGTCAACTCGGCATGGGTATCGGGATGGGCGATCTCGTGCCCGGCATGTGAGGGGAAGGCCGCGACCAGCATCGACACCACCAGCGCGCAAATCAGCATGGCCCGCAGCCGACCGGTGGCCCGGGCCGCTGTCACCGCTGCGGATATCCATGCTGCGCGTGTCACTTCCGGTTTCCTTTCTGACGCGGCAGTTTAGAGCCGTTTTCCCTTTCCGCGTTGATCTGGCTCAAGTCCTTGAGCTGCGGACTTTCTTTCCCGCCACGCTTCCACGCAAGCCACAGCAGCGGCGCCCCGGTCAGCAGACCCAGGCCGATCACGGCCAGCCCGGCGCCGCGGGCCTCGGCCCCGGCAATCTCGCCGCCCAGATGGGCAAGGACAAAGCTGGCCGGCAGGATTCCCGCCAGGGTCGCCACCGCGAAACGCCACAGGTGCAGGCGGGTCAGCCCGGCGGCATAGCTGATCATGTCGAAGGACACGAACGGCATCAGACGGCTGGTGAACACCGTCACCATCAACACGTTCTGCGAGCCCAGCAATCCCATGTCCAGTCTTTCTCCAAACCACTTGCGCAGGGCGTCATGCCCCAGCCAGCGCGCGATGAGGAACGCGATCAGCGCCCCGAGTTCCGCCCCGATGGCCACCAGAACGGTGCCCAGCCCGTGCCCATAGGCCGCCCCGGCCGCAACGGCGATGGGGGCGCTGGGGATCGGGCTGGCGACGACCGCGGCCATCATCAGGCCGATCACCAGCAGCGGTCCGAACAGCCCCGCCCGCGCCACCCATTCGGCGACGGTTTCGCGCGTCAGGGCAAAGGGGGCGGCCCCGGAAAACCACAGCCACGCCGCCACGGTCAGGGCGGCCATCGCGGCCAGCATCAGAACCGCTCGCATCCGGTTCGGCCAGGTCTTCAGCGCACGCCCTCCTTTCGTGTCAGATCGCCTCGATCACTTCGCGCAGCATCTCGCGCACCTGCCCGGCCACGACCTTGAGCTCGGCATTGTCGATCGCCTGCATCGAGGCGACCGGGTCGATCGCGCTGACCTCGACGTCAGGGCCGATCTGCCGCAGGATCACGTTGCAGGGCAGCATGGCGCCCACGCGTGGCTCGATCCCGATCGCCTGATAGGCCATGTGCGGGTTGCAGGCGCCCAGAATGCGATACGGCTCCATCTCGGCGCCGATCTTCTTTTTCATCGTCGCACTGACATCGATCTCGGTCAGCACGCCGAACCCCTTGTCGGACAGCGCCGCGCGCACGCGCGGGTCCAGGCTGTCGACGTCGGAGTTTTCGATCACGCGGGTCAGGGTATAGCCCATGTCTCTGCCTCCGGCTTACTTGGCGATGTATTTGATCAGCGCGATGATCGCCAGGACGACCAGCAGCCCGATCAGGAACATCCAGACATATCCGAACCCCATTCCGGCACCATAACCCATCATTTTGCAATCCTCCTTGTGGCGGGCGGCGGAACCGGGCCGACCGGCCCGGCCCCACGGCCTACATCAGTTGTCAGCCTGTTCCTCGGCCGCGTCGTCGGCGGGCGCGGGCTTGGGCGGTTTCATGCCATGCTTGCGCGCCATCTGCTTGGCGCCCTTCTCGATCTCGCCTGGCGTCACGGCACCGTCACCATCGGCGTCGAATTGCTGGAACCGGTCCACCATGGTTTCGCGGATCATGCTGGAATGCAGCGCCTCGAATTCTTCGATCGACAGGTTGCCGTCGCCGTCTGCGTCATGGGCCTGCATCCGGGCCTTGAGGCCTTCGGTGATCTCGGCCTGGCTCAGGCGGCCATCCTCGTCGGCGTCCAGAACGGCAAGCCAGTTATCGCCCTTCATGCCGTGGCCATGCATGCCGCCCATCATACCCTGGCCGTGCATCTTCATCATCATCTGCATCATGCCGGCGTGGTCGCCCATCATGCCACCACCCATCTTTCCCGGCATCATCCCACCCGGTTGGCCCTGCATCATGCCACCCTGCTGGCCCTGCATCATGCCCTGTTGACCCTGCATCATGCCGCCCTGCTGGCCTGCATTGCCATGCTGACCTGCGGCCAATGCCGGCAAAGCCAATGCGGTTGCGGCCAGAACCCCTGCGACCAGAGCAAACTTGCGTTTCATGACTTTTACCTCGCGGTTGTTTCGTTTCGATACCAAGCATATGGCTGCCGGAACCCGCACTACCACCCCCCTGCCCCGGCCGTTTTGTATCGGTTTGTCGCAAACGGCCCGCCTGATATAAAGCGTTACAAAAAAGCCGGGAATTGCCCGACGGGCAGTCTTATGATCGCACCATGACCGAGATTCCGCACATCCTTGTCGTCGATGACCACCGCGAGATCCGCGACGCGGTGAGCCGCTATCTGGAAAAGAACGGCCTGCGCGCAACCGCCGCCCGCGACGCCGTCGAGATGGATGCCAAGCTGGCTGCCGGGCGCTTCGACCTGATCGTCCTGGACATCATGATGCCGGGCGAGGACGGGTTGTCGGTCTGCCGTCGCCTGTCCGCTGCGGGCGGGCCGCCGATCCTGATGCTGACCGCCCTGGGCGAGGAGACCGACCGCATCGTCGGGCTGGAGATCGGCGCCGACGACTACCTGCCCAAGCCGTTCAACCCGCGCGAGCTTCTGGCGCGGATCAAGGCCATCCTGCGCCGCACCGACACCACCGAAGCGACGCCGGGCGAACTGGCCGGAAAACGGGTCGCTTTCGGAGACTGGGTGCTGGATGCCGACAACCGCCGGCTGACCTCGGCCGATGGCGCGGTCGAGACCCTGACGACCGCCGATTTCCGGCTATTGACTGCCTTTCTGCAGCGGCCCCGCGTGGTGCTTTCGCGCGACGAGCTGCTGGACCTCACCGCCGGGCGCAGCCCGCACCTGTTCGACCGCACCATCGACAACCAGGTCAGCCGCCTGCGCCGCAAGATCGAAGCCGACCCATCCAGGCCCAAACTCATCACCACCGTCCGGGGCGGCGGCTATTGCCTGTCGGCCGACGTGCGCGAGCTGGCCGGATGACGGCCTTTGTCACAAGCCTGCGCGGCCAGCTGATCCTGCTGATCATGGCGGCCCTGGCCGCGGCGCAGCTGGTCAGCCTGTGGCTGTTCGTGGACGAGCGCGCGATGGCCGTGCACATGGCGCTGGGGCTGGAAACCGCCGGGCGCGCCGCCAATATCGCGCGGCTGATCGAAGAGGCCCCGCCCGAGCTGCACGACTCGATTCTGCGCGCGGCCAGTTCGCCGCTGGTGCAGTTCAGCCTGACGGACGCGCCGCGGGTCGATCACACCGGCCACCATGCCGGCGGCGTGGTCGAGGGCACGATCCGCGGCATGCTGCCCGACCGCGAGGATCGCCAGATCCGGGTCGAGCTGCACGAGTTCTCGCCCGACATGCTGCCACTCGAGGGCATCCCCCGGACGATGGCCGAGATGTACAGGGCGATGATGCGCGACCAGATCTCGGCCGTGGAAATGCAGCTGTCGATCGCGCTGGCGGGTGGCCAGTGGCTGAACGTCGATACGCGGTTCCACAATCCGCCGCTGCAATGGCCCTGGCTGTCCTTTGTCAGTTTCGGCCTGACCGCCGCGCTGATCCTGGTGACGGTCGTCTGGTTCCTGCTGACGGGTCTGACCCGTCCGCTGCGCCGCCTGTCGCGCGCCGCCGACCGGTTCGGCCGCGGCGAAGAGGTCGAAGAACTTGCCGCCACCGGCCCGACCGAGGTGCGAGACCTGACCGAGGCCTTCAACCGCATGCGCGACCGCCTGACCCGCTATGTGGCCGACCGCACCCGCCTGTTGGGGGCGCTGGGGCACGACCTGCGCTCGCCGCTGACCGGATTGCGGGTGCGCGCCGAACTGGTCGAGGATGACGAGACCCGCGAACACCTGATCGAGACCATCGAGGAGATGCAGGAGATGGTCGACTCGACCCTGTCCTTCGCCAAGGGCGTGGCCACGCGGGAACCCTCGGTCGAGGTTCCTTTGGGGGATTTCACGGCCGAGATCGCCGACGAACTCTCTCGCGCCGGCAACAGCATCGCCGTGACGGTCGAGGACAACCGCCTTGTGACCGTCCGACCGATGCTGTTGAAGCGCGCCCTGCGCAACGTGATCGAGAACGCCTGCCGCTATGGCGCGCGGGCCGAGGTGACGGTCACCCGCGCCGGGGCGGATGCGGAGATCCGGGTCCGCGACCACGGCCCCGGCATCCCCGAGGACATGCTGGACGCGGTGTTCGACCCCTTCGTGCGGCTGGAAACCTCGCGCTCGCGCGAGACCGGCGGCACCGGGCTGGGCCTGTCGATCGCCCGCACCGTCATCCAGTCGCATGGCGGCGACATCGTGTTGGAAAACGCCAGCGAAGGCGGGCTGTGCGCCACGATCACCATCCCGGCCACGCTGGCAGACGCCTGACGCCTGCCAACCGCACGCGGCGCGATAGATTCCCGCTTGACCTTCCAGTGCTGGAATACTTTAGCCAGCGCCGAAGACCCGAGGAGATCACCCCGATGACGATTCTGAACGTTCCCGACATGAGCTGCGGCCATTGCAAGGCCGCGATCGAAAAGGCCGTTGGCGGCGTCGATGCCGCGGCGCGGCTGGAATTCGACATGGACACGCGCACCGTCAGCGTCGAAAGCAGCGCCCCGCTCGACACCATCCTCGCCGCGCTCAAGGCCGAGGGCTACGAGGCCACCACCGCCTGACGGGCGGGGGCGCTCCGACATCGTGGAGTGACCGCCCCAGAGGCCCCGACGGCTGTGGTGGTGATCTCGCGACAGACGGTCCCCATCATTGCATGAGGGCCGTCAATAAGCATTTCACATTTGGAATGTGAGCGCATATCACTCTCGCCAAACTGAATTGGGGAGAGCGCCGGCATGACAGCCGACAGAAAAACACACTGGGACATCGTCTATGGCGAGAAGTCCGAGGCCCAGCTGAGCTGGCATCAGGATGACCCGGCGGTCTCGCTTGACCTGATCGGGCTGGCCGGCGTGACCGCGGAGTCATCGGTCATCGACATCGGCGGCGGAACTTCGCGCCTTGCGGGCGCCCTGCTGGAGAAGGGGCTGCGCGACGTGACGGTCCTCGATCTGTCGCAGGTCGCGCTGGATGCGGCCCGCGACCGGTTGGGGCCGGCCGGCGACTCGGTGACATGGATCGCCGCGGACATCACCCAATGGACCCCCGATCGCCAATACGACCTGTGGCACGACCGGGCCGTGTTCCACTTTCTTGTCGATGCGACCGAGCGCGCGGCCTATCTGGAGCGGCTCGCGCAAGGGGTGGCCATCGGAGGCCATGCGATCATTGCCACCTTTGCCCCGGACGGGCCCGAGACCTGCAGCGGCCTGCCGGTCGCCCGATACAGCCCGGGCGACCTTGCCGCGCTTCTTCAAGACAGGTTCGATCTCGTGACGCACCGCCACCATCTGCACCAGACCCCGTGGGGCAAGGGCCAGCCCTTCCAGTTCAGCCTGTTCTGCCGGTTCCGTTGAAACCGCGCCGGAAACGGATCATAACCGTTTGGTGAACCGGCCCCATCGCCTCACTTCGCCTCGCGAGCCACGCCGATCAGGCGCTTCAGTTCGTCCTCGGGGATCAGGCCCGGGGCCAGCGCGTCGCCGATCACGAAGGACGGTGTGCCGCTGAATCCCAGCTGCTCGGCCAAGCTCATCGAGATCTGGATATGGGTCTCGACCTCGGGCGCCTGCATGTCGGCGCGCAGCTGCGCCTCGTCCATGCCCAGCTCGCGCGCCACCCGCATGACGCTGGCCTCGTTGGCGCGGCCTTTGAGGTCCATCAAGGCCCAGTGGAACTCCTCGTATTTGCCCTGGTTGCGCGCGGCCAGCGCCGCGCGGGCGGCAAAGACCGAACCTTCACCCAGAATCGGCCACTCTCGGTAGACGACGCGCACGTTGCCATCGCCTGCGATGACTCCCTTGACGATCGGCGCCGCACGTTTGCAATACGGGCAGTTGTAGTCGAAGAACTCGACCACCGTCACATCGCCGTCCGGGTTGCCGATGACCGGCGCGTTCGGGTCGCGCTCCAGCAGGTCGCGCTGCTGGTCCAGCACGTTCCTGACCGCATCGGCCTTGGCCTGCTGGTCGCGCTGGCGCAGGATCTCGACCGCCTGCATGACGATCTCGGGGTTCTCCAGGATGGCCTCGAGCGCCAGCCGCTTCACATCGTCCTCCGAGAGATCCTCGGCACTGGCCGCCACCGCGCCCAGCGACATCACCGCCGCCAGAAGGCAGGCAAGAATAGGTTTCACGTCAGTTTCCTTTCATTTGCTCGGCCAGGGTGCGTTGCCGCTGAAGCTCCCGTTCGCGCTCGGGCCAGGTGGACTTGATGAAGGCAAGGATATCCCGGATTTCCGCATCGGTCAGGCTGTCGCCGAACCCGGGCATGCCGCTTTTCACCCCGGTCACGCCCATGCGTTTCAGCGTCTCGGCGCCGCCCAGTTTGGTGTAGTCGAACAGCATCCCGTCGCCGTGATGCCAGGTGTGGCCGGTGCGGTCATGCGGCGGCGCGGGCAGCACGCCGTCCGGGCCGGGGCTGCGCCAGTCGGGCTGGCCTTCAAGCTCGGCCCCGTGGCACGAGGCGCAGTTCTCGGCATAAAGCACCGCGCCGCGCGCCGTATCCGCCGCCTCCGGCATAGGGGTATCGCCGTTGCCCGACAGCACCAGCGTGGCGCCGGCCACGGCCAGTACCGCGATCCCTGCCACGGCCACCCATTTCATCGGCAGGCCCGCCATCACGTCACCCTGATCCATGTCTTCATCCCCGCCGCCTGATGCGACAGCATGTGGCAATGCAGCAGCCAGTCGCCGGGATTGTCCGCCACGAAGGCGATCTCGCGCGTCTCGTCGGCATTCACCAGGATCGTGTCGCGCAGGGGCCCGAGCCCGCCACCAGGCAGGACCTCGCGGAAATGGGTGCCGTGCAGGTGCATCGCGTGCGGGAACGCCGTGTCATTGCGCATCGGGATGCGCAGCACCTCGCCACGCGACAGGCTGGCCAGCGGTTCCTCCGGCAGGCCGGCCACGCCGTTGAAGGTCCAGATCTGGCCCTCCTCCACCAGTTCGCGCGCGCTCAGAAGCCGGCCCAGATAGGTGCCCTGGCGCAGGCCACCCATGGCGCCGCCCTCCATCCTCAGGGGCACCGCCCGCGCCTGCGCGAAGTCGCCGATGGCGGGAACCGGGTTGGGCGGCAGCGCCTGTATCTCCCCGCGCGGCACCGAGGCCCCCTGCCCCGTCACCGGCAGCTCGGCCAGGACAAAGGCCCCGTCGCGCTGGTGCAGCAGGATCTGCGCCGCCTCGCCCGGCCCGGCGGTGACATCGACGATCAGGTCGGCGCGCTCGGCCGGGCCGAACACCAGCATGTCGAAGGGCTGCGGCTGCTCGACCGGCATGCCGTCGCGCGCCACCAGCCGGCCCTCGAGCCCGTTCAGCGACACCGCCATGATCCGGTCGGTCGCGACATTGAGCAGGCGCAGCCGCAGGCGCTGGTGGCGCAGCAGCCCCGGCGGCGACGGCAACAGCCGCGCGTGAACGTAGTTGCCCATGCGGCCGGCATGGGTCCAGTCGTGCATGGCGCCGAAGTCCTCGGTGATCTGCGCCTGCTGGCTTAGCCGCCAGTCGTCCAGCAGAACCGTGATGTCGTGATCCACCTCGGGCGGCTCGGCCTCGTCGACGACGACGACGCCATAGAGGCCCCGCGCCACCTGCTCGGTGGACTGGTTGTGCGAGTGATACCAGTAGGTGCCGGCATCCTTCAGCGGCAATTCGTAAAGGAACGCGCCGCCGGTCGGCACCGCTTCCTGCGTCAGGCCGGGCACCCCGTCCATGCCATTGGGCACGCGCAGCCCATGCCAGTGGATCGCCGTCGGCTGCGGCAAGGCGTTCACCAGCTTGCGGGATACGGTCTCGCCCTGCCGCGCCCGGATCAGCGGGCCGGGCACGCCCCCGTCATAACCCCAGATTTCCGTTTCCGGGTAATCTCCCGGAACCACCCGGGCCGTACCGGCCCGGGCTTCGATGATCCGGGGGGCGGTTGCCGCCCCTCCGGTTTTCGGCCAGACGGTCAGCGCCGCGGCGCCCGCCATGAATTGCCTGCGAACCAGTTTCATCGCCGCTTCCTTTCATATGCGGGCACCTCCGGCTTATCCGCCATTATGGTCGTCCATCAGGTAGGTGGCTATCGCCCGGCGGTCCTCCTCGGTCAGGAAGCCGGTGCCGAATGCCACCACCTCGCCCATCGAGCCGCCAAAGGCGTCGCCGTCGGGGGTGATGCCGGTGCGCAGCGCATAGGCCAGGCTGTCCACCGTCCAGCCCCTTTCCCGCAGGGTCTCGTGGTCGATCGCCGGGGCCTTGCCGCCGCCGGGCAGCGCGTCGTTGCCCTTGAAGTGCGCGGTATCCGACTTGCGCGCGCCGGCAAGGTTGCGCGCCGTGTGGCAGGCCGCGCAATGGGCCGCGCCCTCGACCAGCTCCCGGCCCCGGTTCCACAGATCGCCATTGCCCGCGACCGGCGCGGTGCGCGGCGGTTCCAGGAAGGCCGCGCGCCACAGTTTCAGCCCCCAGCGCTGGTTGAAGGGAAAGGCCATCTCATGCGGCTTTGACGGCTCGGCCACTGGCGGCACCGTCTGGAACGCGGCCCAGAGGTCGGCGATGTCCTGGTCCGAGAAGTTGGCGTAGAACGGATAGGTGAAGGCCGGGTAATAAGGCTGGCCATCCGGCGACACGCCCTGCCGGACGGCGCGGGCGAACTCCTCCAGCGTCCAGCCGCCGATGCCATGCTCGGGATCGGTGGTCAGGTTCGGGGAATAGAGCGCCCCGAATGGCGTCTCCAGCTTCACCCCACCAGCCAGAGCCGCGCCGCCGCCGGCGGCATCGGTGTGGCAGGCAATGCAGCCGCTGGCCCGCGCCAGGTAGGCGCCCCGGTTCACGTCGCCCTTCAGATCCAGCGAATCCAGCGGCTCACCGATCGGCCAGGCGATCACCGCCGCCATCCCCGCCGCCACCGTGACGGCGGCGCCGAGGCCCAGTCGGAACATACGTCTCATGCCCGCCTCCTATTCCGACCGGAACCGGGTGTGGCAGGCCGAGCAGGCCTGGCTGAGCATCATGAACACCCCGTCGGCGGGCATCTCGGACAGTTCCTCGCGGCCGGGCACACCGCCCATCATGCCCGAGCCCATCATGGCGCCGCCGCCCGTCATCATGCCGGACCCCATCATCGAGCCGCCGCCCATCATGCCGGCGCCCTGCCCCGACCCGGCCATCATCAGCCCGTTGTCGGCGGCCAGCGCCAAGCCCTCGGCATAGGTGTGCAGCTGTTCGGCCAGATCCGAGAACGTGTCCCAGTCCTGCCAGATCTCGGGCTTGGCCTCGGAGGGCTTGCCCGCCGTGCCTTCGGGGAACAGTTTCGTCAGCGACTCGCCCGCGTGGCGGCCGATCTTCTCGGCCTCGCGCCGCACGGTGGCCGCGTCATAGGGCACCTTGCCCTGCATCATCGGCGTCAGCACCTTCATGCTGTCCTTCATGGCCGACATGCCGTCCATGCGTTCCTTCACGATACCCGTCGCGCCGCCATGGGCAAAGGCCGCCGCGGCAATCACAGACGCCGCCACGGCGCCCGTCGTCAGTTTCAGAATGTTCATCGTCTTGTCCTGTATGTCTGCTTCAATGCGCCCCAAAGGGGGCAGGTCTTGAGTCAGGACAGGACGCGCGGCGGTGGTGGATCGAAACTGGTGACGGCCAGCGCCCGGCCCCGCCCCCTTGGGATGGCTTGCGTTTCGATGGTCGCGAACGGCTCGGGCGCGGCCGGGGCCACCGTGAACATCGCGACCGCGTTGCAAAAGACGCCGCCGTGGCAATGGCCGGGATGGCCCTTGTCGGCGTGATCGGGATCGGGCGCATCAAGCTGCTGCGGCGCGTGCACCACCCCGTCGCCGCCATGGGCATGGGCCGGCTCGGGCGCGATCAGAAGCCCGGCAAGGAACAGCCCCACCGCCAGCATCCAATACCCGACTGCCCTGCCCCAAAAACCTGTCACGGTTCAGTTGATCCCGTTCTCGCGCTGCAATTCCCTGACATATGCCACGATGCCCTTGACATCCCCACGGGTCAAGCCGTCGACCGGCGGCATGTTGCCGAAGCGCCAGTGATGCGCCCGCACGCCGTTCTGCACCGCCAGGAAAAACGCCTCGTCGGAATGGTGGCTCGGCTCGTAGATCTTGTGCACCAGCGGCGGCGCCGAGCCTTCCAGCCCCGTCGCATTGGCGCCGTGACAGGCGGCGCATTTGGCGTCGAAGGCCGCCTTGCCCGTGGCCGCCAGCGGGCTGAACTCGGCCGGAACGCGCACCTCGGCGATCGGATCCCCCGGCGACAGCGAAGAGGTGTCCGGCACCGCCATCGAATGCCCGCGGGCTGCTGGTTGAGGTTGTAGACGAAAGCGACGCCGCCCGCCACGAGCACGCCGCCGATCAGAAGTGTCAGCTTGTCCATTCCAGTCGTTCAGTCTGTTTTAGAAGGTTGGTTCATATCACGGAACGCGCAGAAAGTCAGATCAGCTTGACCTGCGTGCCGACCCTGGCCAGCGCAAACAACTCGGCAATCTGCTCGTTGTAGAGCCCGATGCAGCCGTTCGATGATTTCCGCCCGATCTTGCGCGTGTCGTTGGTTCCGTGGATGCGGTAATACTGCCAGCTGAGATACAGCGCGTGGGTGCCCAGCGGGTTTTCGGGCCCCGGCCCGACATAGTCGGGCCATTCCGGGTTGCGCTTCTTCATCGAAGGCGTCGGCCGCCAGGACGGCCCTTCGACCTTGCGGATGATCCTGGTATAGCCCAGCTTCGTCAGTTCTTCCGAGAGAGGGACACTGGTGGGATACATCCGGTAGACGCGTTCATCCTCGGACCAGTATTGCAGCACCTTGGACTGCGTGTCCGACAGGATGACGCCGTTTTCCAGAGAATCGAAATGGTCCTGCCACCGCGCGGCGCGGAACGCCGAGATGTTGCGGCGCGCGCCCGCCACCGCATCGGATTGCGCCCAGACGGCGGGCGCCGGAAACAACGCCATTGCCGCCGTCCCGGCGATCACCGCGCGACGTGAAGGCTTCCGTCCCGTTCTGCCTTGTCCCATGCCTGCCTCCCGGGGTCTTTGATGGCCACTACCGGTTCGAATTCCCCAGATACCCGCTTCCCGCGCTGGAAGGTCAACAGCTTTTCGGCTCACAAGGGTGTGACTTTCCGCCCAGCGGCCCCAACCGAATTGCAAGTGGCCCCGCTGAATGCCAATGTGACCATGGACACGAAGCCGTAAGGAAATGGAATTGCACCAGATGACAGCCACACGATTTTTCCGGACCCTGCCCATGCTCGCAGTCGTCGCGGGCTGCGCGACCACCGATCCGATTGCGGGCGATGATGAACCGGGAACCCCGGCAACCCTGCCCGACAGCGTCATCGCCATGGCCGCCCCCTCGCAAGACCTGAGCATGGTGCGCCTCATGCCCGAAGACGGCTGCTACTGGTATCGACACGTCGGTCCGGTCGAAATCACCTATCTGCCCCTGCGCACCACCGACGGCCGTCCGATCTGCACGCGCGTTCAGTGAGGCCCGCGCCTCACCCCGTCGCGGTCACGTAACGCTCGGCCGGGTAGAGATGCGCCGTGGCCCCGGTCGAAACCCTTTCATACAGCCCGATGATATGCGCCATCACCATCCGCACGCAGCCGGAACTGGCGCGGCCGCCGATCGAGCGTGGGTAAGGCGTGCCATGGATGCGCAGATAGGTGTCGCGGTTGCCCTCGTACAGGTAGAAGGCCCGCGACCCCAGCGGGTTGGTCGGTCCGCCCGGCACTCCATCGGCGAATTGGGCATACTCCTCCGGGTCGCGCCGGATCATGTCCGCCGTGGGCGTCCAGCGCGGCCATTTCGCCTTGCGCTTGATGGTGTAAACGCCGGCTTCGTACAGGTTGCCCCGTGCGATCGCCACGCCATAGCGCATCGCCGTCCAGCCGTCCTCGATGAAATAAAGATAGCGCGCCACCGCATCCACATGGATGTCCCCCGGCACCAATGACCGGTTGGTTTCGACGCGCTGGGGCAGAAAACGCGGATGCAGCCCCCACGGGTTCGAGGTGGCCGGGTCATAGTTCGCAGGCGTCACCTGCGCATCCCACGCCGCCCATTGCGACGCGGTCGATGCCATCGCCGCCCCACCGATCGGCGGCGAGAACAGCGCAAGCGAGCTTGCAATGAAATGTCGTCTGGTCAGCATGGCTGGCCCTCCTGTCACCTTGGACTCCGACAATTCCAAACCGGGCGCGGCAAGTCCACTCACATCTTCGTTGTGGGGCGCGACGCGCCCTTCTACCGCCCGCCGAGGCGTGCGGCGATGAAACCGGCAAAGGGGGCGATGTCCCCCGCCACACTGGCAGTTTCCAGCGCGGCCATGTAGCCGGCCCGGTCCTGCACCCGGATCACCGTCCAGCGATAGCCGCCCGAGGCCAGCATCACATTCATCAGGAACCGGGCCATGCGGCCGTTGCCGTCCGGAAAGGGATGCACATAGCCCAGCATCCAGTGTCCCAGAACCGCGCGAACGGCGGGTTCCTCTTCCTGTTCGAGCAGGCCGAACAGCGCCTCCATCGCGTCCGGCACCACCTCGGCCCGGGGCGGAACGTGACGCGAGGCGCGGATATAGACCGGCTGATCGCGGTAGCCCGCCAGATCCTGCGGCTTCAGCATGCCCGCCGCCACCGAGGGGGCGAAGAGTTGCAGATACCACTCCCCTGCCCTCTCACGCACGCGCTGCCCCGGATGCGCGCCGTCGAGAATCGCACCGATATCCTGGCGGACCCGCTCGAAAGCCTGGAAATACCCGCGCGCCGCAAGGGCGTCCCGGTCGCGGCGGTCCCGGTCACGGGTTTCCGGATCCCAGTGCCCGTGCCGGACCCGCTCGACCAGCTCGGGCGTGACGCTGTAGCCCTCGATCGACAGCGAGTGATAGGCGTCCTGTTCATAGCTGTCCCGAACGTCGCGCAGATAGGCCGCCTTGTCGGCCGGCAGGCCGGGCGGTGGCGGCATTTGCGCCAGAACCACCTGCCTGTGCGCCTGCCACAAGGCCTCGAGCCGCCCGGCGATCGGGGCCCGCGGTCTGGCGGCGGACACCACGTTGGCGTCTTCCGAGAACGGGTCGCTCTCGCGCACGTCATACCCGGCCGCCGTCATCGTCCTGACGATCCGGTCGGCCTGATCGGGCCGGCCGATGCGCCGCAAAGCGCCCGCGATCCGGCCCGCGACGACCGTGTGCCCGCCTTCGAGCAGCCGCGACAGCAGCGGCGAGGACGGCTCCAGCGAGGCCAGCGCCACCTGCACCTCGACCGGATGGCGCTGAAAGAACGCCTCGGGCACCCTTATCAATGCCGCCTCGACGGTGTAGAGGCGCAGCCCCTCGCGCAGCGCCAGATCGGCGGGCGGTGGCATCTCCTTCTGCTTCAGGTCATAGATCGAGGTGCCGAACAAAAGCTCGGTCCGGTTGTTGCTGGCCCTGGGCGAGCAGACGACCACCTGCGCGGGAACTTGCGTCGCCTCGGCCTGCAGCATCAGGGACTGTTCCGGGGACAAATGCCACTCCGCCCCGAACCGCGCCTCGCAATATTCGGCGCAGAAGGCCCAGAACGAGGAATACCACGGCGTCGTGTCACCCGGTTCCGTCTGCGGGCTGGTGGACATCCACCACCCCTTGATGACCTCGGTCAGAAAGCCGTTGTCGCGCAGCCGCTCGCGATGGGTGCGGCCGAGTTCGCCCGACCGGAACACCCTGCGGCCACCCGATTGCAGCTTTTGCAGCGCCTCGAGCGATGCTGCCAGTTTTTCCTGCGGGGTAGCGATCGGAGAACCTCACGTTTTTCGTGTTGTGGTTTTACAAGTAAATTCCGCTGTATTGATGCAAGTCTAATCTGCTGCATCACTGCAAGTCAAATCTGCGGATCCCGAAAATCTCGGGTGCCATCAGCACTTTGCCCGCCGCGAGTCGCCCCGCAACCGCCCCGGGCGATTCGAAATCGGCCAGGGCTGGCAAAACCCGGCCGGACGGCTCAACCAGCCGCAGCCGGCATCCTTGCTCTCGAGAGGGCAAAAATTTTTCTTATTTTTCAATGCTTTAAGCAAAATATTGTGATGCTGTCCCTACATGATACAAGATGTGGACAACAAGAAAGACTCTCCGGTTTTTCAAGAATTTGTTGCCAAGCCCCCCTCGCCTTGCTTAAAAAAACGGTAAAAACAGCGTTGGCGAAAAACAGCGTTACTGAATGAGGGCGGCAGTGGCAAATTCGATCCACATCAACGAGCGTATCCGCGAGAACGCCGAAAACCTGAGCGCGGCGCTGCAAAGCCACATGCTCAAGGTGTTTGCGCCGGACGCCCGCAAGGAATTGCGCCGTTTCAGCGCCGGAGAAGCCGCCGAACTGCTGGGCATTTCCACCAGCTTCCTGCGCAAGCTGCATTTCGACAACCGCATTCCCGACGTGCATACCACGCCCGGCGGCCGGCGCCACTATTCGGCCGAGGATCTTCTGGCCATCCGCAAGGAACTGGAATCCACCGCCAAGTCGCCCGGCGCCTATCTGAAAGGCCGCCGTCCCGGCGACAAGGTGCAGGTCCTGTCCTTTCTCAACTTCAAGGGCGGCTCGGGCAAGACCACCAGCGCCATTCACACCGCGCAGCGGCTGGCGCTCAAGGGCTATCGCGTGCTGGCGGTCGATATCGACCCGCAGGCCTCGCTGACCACGCTGTTCGGCTATCGGCCCGAATATGATTTCCTGGAATCGGGCACGATCTATGACGCGATCCGCTACGAAGACCCCCTGCCCCTCTCGCAGATCATCCGGACAACCTTTTTCACCGGCATCGACCTGGCCCCCGGCGGCCTGATCCTGCAGGAATTCGAACACGAAACCCCGCAGGCCCTGATCCACAACGTCCAGCCCGCCTTTTTCGCCCGCATGGCGATGGCGCTGCAGGAGGTCGAGGCCGATTACGACGTGATCATCTTCGATTGCCCGCCGCAGCTGGGCTATCTGACCATGTCGGCGCTGTGCGCCTCGACCGGCGTGATGATCACGGTGGTTCCGAACATGCTCGACGTCGCCTCGATGTCGCAGTTCCTGCAGATGAGCGCCGAGCTGCTCGACGTGGTGGCCAATGCCGGCGCTTCGATGGAGTTCGACTTTCTGCGCTTTCTCATCAACCGCTACGAACCCAGCGACGGGCCGCAACAGCAGGTGGTGGCCTTTCTGCGCCAGCTGTTCGGGAACGAGGTCATGGTGGCGCCGATGCTGAAATCGACCGCGATCTCGGATGCCGGTCTGACGCAACAGACCATTTACGAGGTCGAACGCTCGCAATTCCACCGCAACACCTATGACCGCGCGGTGGATTCACTGAATCTCGTCAATGACGAGATCGAGTCGCTGCTGCAACAGGCATGGGGGCGCTGATGGCACGCAAAGGCATTCTGACGACCGAAATCACCAAACCCGAGGCCGAGGCCAGGACGCCCGGCGCGAAACCACGGATGATGCCGCGCGGGGCCGTCGGCGCGTTGCAATCCTCGCTGTCGAAGCTGCAGGAAAACGCGGTGCAGGAGATCGACTGCGCCCTGATCGACGATGCCGGGTTCGAAGACCGGCTGGGGCTGGACAGCGACGCGCAACGGCAACTTGTGGACAGCCTGCGCAGCTACGGCCAGCAGGTTCCGGTGCTGCTGCGCCCGCATCCCGAGAAACCCGGCCGGTTCGAGATCGTCTATGGGCGCCGCCGCCTGATGGCGCTGAAGGAACTGGGCCTGCCGGTCAAGGCGATGGTGCGCCAGCTGGACGATCACGCGCTGGTCATGGCGCAGGGGCAGGAAAACACCTCGCGGCAGGATCTGTCCTTCATCGAAAAGGCCAGTTTCGCCGCCCAGCTGGACGAGGCCGGCTATGACCGGCCGACAATCGCCGCGGCGCTGTCGATCGACATGCCGATGCTGTCGCGCCTTCTGAAAGTGGGCAAGGCCTTCCCCCTGCCCTTCCTGCGCCAGATCGGCTCGGCCCCGGACATCGGCCGCGACCGCTGGCTGGCCCTGGCCGAGGCGCTGAAGGACAAGGCCGCGCTGAGCCGCGCCAACACCTTCATGAACCGCCCCGACTTTCTGACGCTGGAGTCAAACGCCCGGTTCGAGGCGGTGCTGAAGCATGTCACCGCCCGGCCCGAGCCCGGCAACAAGCCCCGGCCGGCCAAGCCGCGCACCCTGCGCAACGGCGACGGCAAGGCGCTGGCCGACATCCGCCAGACCGCCCGGGGCGTGACGCTCAACATTCCCGCCCGCAACGCCGAAGGCTTCGACCGCTGGTTCGAAACCCATGCCGAGGCGCTGCTGGCCGAACTTCACGACCGCTGGAAAAACGAACGGTCGGAAGACTGACGACAGGTGAAACAAGAAACAGGAGGCACGAGCAGGAGATAAAAAAGCCCCCCAGGACATGCATCCCGGAAGGCCCTTTTCAAACTTAGCATCTTTGGAATAGCCCCTCCGAATCGGTCCTGTCAACTCTGTGCCACGCACAGGGCGGGGATTTTGTTGTCTTTCGTGAAAAAAGCCATGAAACATGCGTCCCAGACCGAGTTTGGGCGGCCGGAGTCGTTCGTCCCGGCCTCCGTGGACAAGTGGGAGCTGCTGTCGGCCCTGACCGCCGCCGCCCCGGATTTCGACCTTTCGCACCGCACGCTGGGTGTTCTCAGGGCGCTGCTGACCTTTCTGCCCGACCGCGCGATCCCGGCCGGGGCAGGACGGGCGGTGGTCTATCCGTCCAACCGCACCCTGTCCGAACGGCTGAACGGCATGCCCGAAAGCACGCTGCGCCGACACCTGGCGCGGCTGGTCGAACTGGGTCTTGTCAACCGGCAGGACAGCGCCAACCGCAAGCGTTACGCGCGCCGGGTCGGGCAGGGGGTGCAGGTGGCGTTCGGCTTTGACCTGTCGCCGCTCAATGGCCATGCGGATCAGATCTTTGCCGTGGCCCATGCCGCGCATCAGCGGGCCGAGCGGATGCGCGTGCTGCGCGACCGGATCGCCGCCGCGCGGCAGATTCTGATCGAAGCGGGGCAGGGGGCCTGTGCCGGTCTGCTGGAAACCGCCCGGCTGATCCTGCGCCGCAAGGTCGGTGAAAACGATCTGGCCGAGATCGCCGCCCGGCTGGACGAGGCCGTGGCCCGGCTTGAACCTGTGGAAAACCCGGCTGACAACGCCTTGCCTCAGGTCGAAATGAGCGCCACCGGCAGCCAGAATGAGCGGCACATACAGGATTCACCCGAGAAAGATATTGACTCTGAAAGGGCCGGGGAAGCGACGGCTGACATCCCGCGAAGCAGGGTGAGTGCCGAAGACCTGGGGCAAATCCTGACGGCCTGCACCGAGTTCCGTCAATACTATCCCGGCAGGGTGAGGGATTGGCAGGAACTGGTCGCCATTGCCGAGAAACTCTCGCCCATGATCGGTATCGATGCACCGGTATTCCACGACGCGCGCCTCAGCATGGGGGCAAAGGCGGCGGCGACCTCGGTTTTGTGCATCCTCGAACGGCTTGGCGACATCCGCAGCCCCGGCGCCTACCTCAGAAGGCTGGCGCAGAAGGCGCGGGCAGGGCGGTTTTCCTGCGAACCCATGCTCAAGGCGCTGATCAACCGGGCGGATTCGCGGGATTGTCAGCTGACAATTTGAAAAGATAATAAAAACCAATGGCTTGCAAAACATGACGCCTGACAATTTGGGGTAAATGACCAGATTTCCAGTTAAACCCGCCATGAGCATCGACTTGATGGGGGAACTGCTGGCAAGGTGAAGGCAATGGAACGTTATTTCGCCATCGACATGCCTTTCTGGCGGTTTGCCAGGAACACGCTGGTCGTCAGTTGCCTCGGCCTGTTTCCGCTGCTGTTGCTTTTCATTCTACGCACACCCGGGTTCGGCGCGCATCTGCTGAACAGCGGGCCGGCGCTCAGCCGCTTCCTGCGGCAGGTGATCACCAACGGTCTTCCCGTGGTGTTCGCCGTCAATTACCTGAGCTTCTTTCTCTATGCCGCCGGCAACGCCAGGCGAACCGACGGGCCGGTGCCGATGCGCTTGGTCCTGATCGACCTGCCCGCGCGGGTCGTCCTGTTCATCGTGCTGCACGCGGTGATCTATTTCCTGTCCGCCGACTGGTTCGGCTCTTTCGGGGGCGACCATTGGCAAGCGTTGACGGTGGTCGGGCCGACGCTGGTGCGTTCGGCGCTGTTCGAGAATATCTCGGGCGTCTACCTCTATGCCACTCTGGTCGGCGCCTTGCCGCTCTATGTCTCGGTCATGCAAAGCCAGAGTGCCCATGGCACGGGCTTCGCCGCGAAACTGATGCGCCGTATGCCGGGGCGCGCAGGGCCAATCATCCTGGCCCTGCTGATGGTTGCGTTGTCGGTGGTGGTTCTGACCGCAGCGGCGGCAGTGATCGTCCTACTTCAGTCAGCGTCGGTCTGACAGGTCAGAACGCCTTGCGGATCGCGAACGAGACCGCGTAGTCACGCTCGAGCTGCGGCCCGTCCAGATCCTGATACACCGGGATGACGCCCTCGATGCCCAAACGTGTGCCTGCCAAGGGGCCTGATCCGGGCACGAGGTAATTCACGCCGATCCCGACACTCAGGAACTCTCCGCCGCGCAGAGACGGATCGGCGGTGGGCACCATGGCAGGGTTCAGGCGCGCATCTGCACCGTCGATGTTCTCGACGATGTCACCGACCAGTCGCAACGAGGAGCTGAACTGGTCATTCCAGCGCCGAGCGCCCCACACTGTCGCCGAATAAACATTGCCCAGGGTGTAACCCGCATCATTTTCGCCCATCCTGACGACTGCGCCCAGTTGGCCGCCCCACGACCAATCCGCGTTCTGGCCCGTGTAGGTGACGCCCGGCAGCAGATCATAGGTGCCTGACCCCAGTTGCATGGGGTAGGGCAGCAGCTGGTCCGGCCCGGCCGGCGTGGTGTCGGTCTCGTCTATCGAGCCGGTCGGCAGGCTGAGGCCAAGAGACAGTTCCAGAACCTGCCCGTCGGATTTGTAGACATCATACCCGCCGATGATCTTCAGATCACCGAACCCCTGCGCCCTTGTCTTGAATGTTTGCCCCATGCGGGTCTGATGTTTCATCGACTTGTTGGTATAAGGCAGCATCGCCATGACCGAGATGTCATCGGTCACGCCATACATCAGGCCGACCATCGCCATGTTCATGTTCATGCTGAGCGGCGCGACCATATATTGCGACAGTACGTCCGACGTGGACAGCGACTGCGTTCCCGAGCGGTTTCCGTCCATCTCCATGTTCATAAACGAGAATACCGGCATCAACACGCCCTCGGGCGGGTGCATGCCGCCGACGACGCCCGTGGGCGGTGCCGCGTCAGGGCGCATCATTGCCGACATGTTGCCCATTCCGGCCATTCCAGCAGGGGCTTGCGGGTCCATTGCCATGCTGTCTGTTGACTGCGTCACCGTGTGGGCCAGGGCGGGCGACGCCAGACCCAGACCACCGGCCATCAAAGCGGCCTGAACGAATTTCCAGCGGTGAATTTTTGCTGTTTTGTTTCTCACCATCCTATCCTCACTCGGTTGTCCATTTCGCGCTGCGTGACAAGCGACGTGTTCGAAAAATGGGGTGTTCCTACGCTGGAAGGTCAAGGCCACCGGTTTGAAAACCCGTCGCTCGACGCACTCGCATCTGGGTGGGGTGCGGCAATAATGCCCTTGACCCTCCAGCGCTGGATTGTCGGACAAGGCGGGAAAACCGGAAACCCGGAGGGTTTGGAATGATACCGGAAATCGGGCAGTTCGCCCTGGCTCTGGCACTGGCGGTGGCGCTGGTGCAGAGCGTTTTGCCGTTGATGGGAACGGCGCGCAACAATGTCATCTGGATGCGATCGGCGACGGCAACCTCGGTCCTGCTGACCGTGCTGGTTGCCATCGCCTTCGGCGCCCTGATGTGGTCTTTCGTGGTCAGCGACTTCACGGTGGTGAACGTGGCCAGCAACTCTCATTCGCTGAAACCGATGCTGTTCAAGGTGGCGGCCACATGGGGCAGCCACGAAGGGTCGCTGTTGCTGTGGGTGCTGATCCTCGTGATCTTCGGGCTGGGCGTGTCGCTGCTGGCCCAGAACATCCCGCTGAAGCTCAAGGCGCGCACCCTGGCGGTGCAGGCCTGGATCAGCGCGGGGTTCCTGTCGTTCATGCTGTTCACCTCGAACCCGTTCGACCGGGTGTTCCCCGCACCGCTGGATGGGCAGGATCTGAACCCGCTGCTGCAGGATGTCGGCCTCGCCATGCATCCGCCGTTTCTCTATCTGGGCTATGTCGGCTTCTCGATCGTGTTTTCCTTTGCCGTGGCGGCGCTGATCGAGGGGCGGGTCGATCCCGCCTGGGCCCGCTGGGTGCGGCCCTGGACGCTGGCGGCCTGGGTGTTCCTGACGCTGGGCATCGTGCTGGGCAGCTGGTGGGCCTATTACGAGCTGGGCTGGGGCGGCTGGTGGTTCTGGGACCCGGTCGAGAATGTTTCGTTCATGCCGTGGCTGGCGGGCACCGCGCTGTTCCACTCTGCCATCGTGACCGAGAAACGCGACAGTTTCAAAAGCTGGACGATCCTTCTGGCCGTGCTGACCTTCTCGCTGTCGTTGCTGGGCACGTTCGTGGTGCGCTCGGGGCTTCTGACCTCGGTTCATGCCTTCTCGGTTGATCCTGAACGCGGCATTTACATCCTTGCGCTGCTCGCCATCGCCATTGGCGGTTCGCTGACGCTGTTTGCCGTCCGCGCGCCCCAGATGGAGGGCGGCGGCCTGTTCGCCCCGATCAGCCGCGAGGCGGGGTTGCTGATCAACAACCTGCTGCTGGCCACCGCAACGGCGACGGTGCTGTTCGGCACGCTCTACCCGCTGCTGCTCGAGGCGGTGACGGGCGAGAAGATCTCGGTCGGGCCGCCCTATTACAACGTCAGTTTCGTGCCGATCATGCTGGTGCTGGTTCTGGTGATGGGGATCGGGCCGCTCTTGTCTTGGAAGCGGGCGGACCTGCGCGGGGTGCTGGACCGGTTGAAATGGGTGGCCGGGCTCAGCCTGCTGGCAGCGCTTGCGGTGTGGTATCTGGATACCGGAGGTCCGGCCTTGGCGGTTCTATCGATCGGGCTGGCGGCGTGGCTGCTGGGCGCGGTACTGACCGAATGGGCCGGGCGGATCCGGCTGGGCGAGGTGCCGCTGGCCGAGTCGATGCGCCGGGCCCGCAACCTGCCGCGCGCGCATTACGGCATGGTCGTGGCCCATGCGGGGCTGGCGGTCTGCATGATCGGTTTCGTCGGGTCCAGCGCCTGGAAATCCGAGGTGGTGGTGTTCGCCGAGCCGGGAACCGAACTGGAAATCGCCGGGTTCGACGTGCGGTTCGAAGGGGTCGAGGACCTGCGCGGGCCGAACTACCTGTCGCGCATGGGCACTTTGACCGTCACCCGCAACGGGTCCTACGTCACCACGCTGCGGCCCGAGCGCCGGGCCTATCCGGTGGCCGGCAGCAGCACGACCGAGTCGGCCATCCGCACCACGCTGGCCGGAGACCTGTATGCCTCGATCCAGGAGCCGGCTTCAGAGGATGAGCAGGGCAGGTGGACCCTGCGGATTCTCTATGAACCGCTGGTGGTCTGGATCTGGATCGGGTCGGGGCTGCTGGCCCTGGGCGGGGTCCTGTCGCTGAGCGACCGCCGCCTGCGTGTGGGCGCGCCACGAAAACGGACCCGGCCGGCGCCGGCCCCGGTTGTCGCGGAGTAGGCCGATGAAACGCATACTTGCCTTTTTGCCGATCGTGATCGCCGTGATCCTCGGCGGGTTCCTGCTGTGGGGGCTGAACCCCGACCGCGATCCGAACGAGATTCCGTCCGTCCTGATCTCGCAGCCGGTGCCCGCCTTCGACCTGCCCCCGGTCGAGGGGCTGGACACCCCGGGCCTGTCCAGCGCCGATCTTGCGGAAAACGACGGGTCCGCGCCGATCGTGGTCAACGTGTTCGCCTCGTGGTGCGTGCCCTGTCGCGCCGAGCACGCGGTGCTGACGCGGATGGTGCGCGAGGACGGCATCCGCCTGATGGGCATCAACTACAAGGACAAGCCGCAGGACGCGCGGAACTGGCTGGCCGATCTGGGCAACCCCTATGAGCGTATCGGTTCGGACCTCGACGGCCGGGCCGGGATCGAATGGGGGATTTCCGGCGTGCCGGAGACCTTCGTGATCGACGGCGCCGGCACCGTCGTGTTCCGCTTCGTCGGGCCGGTGCTGGGCGACGAGGCGATCGGGAAACTGCGCACCGCGCTGGAACAGGCGCGGCAGAACGGGGCAGGAGAGACGTCATGATCCGCAGAGTGCTGATAGCCGCCCTGACGCTGGCGGCGCTGTTGTCGCAACCCGCTTTCGCGGTCGAGCCCGACGAGATGCTGGATGATCCGGTTCTCGAGGAACGTGCCCGCGCGATCTCGAAGCAGGTGCGCTGCGTGGTGTGCCAGAACCAGGACATCGACAGCTCGAACGCCGGGGTCGCGCGGGATCTGCGGAACCTGGTGCGCGAACGGCTGGTGGCCGGGGACACGGACCAGGAGGTTCTGGATTTCCTCGTGGCGCGCTACGGCGACTATGTGCTGTTCAAGCCACCTTTCAAACCCTCGACATACATCCTGTGGGCCGCGCCCTTCGTGATTCTCGCGATCGGGGGCATCGCCATCGCGCTGGTGCTGGCGCAGAACGCCCGTCGCTATCGCAACGCGGCGCGTCAGAGCCCTGAAACCCCGGTGAAGGAGCCGAACTCATGATCTGGATCGTGTTTTCCCTCATGGCGGCGGCCACTTTCCTGGTGATTGCGTTTACCGCAACGGGCGGGGGCCGCGCGGTTCTGTCCCGGCGTGACAGCGCCTCGGCGATCTTTGCCGACCAGATCCGCGAGGTCGAGCGCGACCAGGAGCGCGGGGTCATCACGGCGGAAGAGGGCAGGGCGGCGAAGGCCGAGATCGAGCGCCGTCTGCAGGCGATCGAACGGCAGGCCGAGGCGGACCCCGCTGCGCGGCGCTCGGGGCGGGCGCTGGTGCTGGCGGTCGCGTTTGCGGTGCCGGCGTTTGCGGCCGGGCTGTATTGGCAGCTTGGCAGCCCCAACATTCCCAGCCAGCCCTTTGCCGAGCGCGCCGCGGAGCAGGCCGAGGCCCGCGAGATCGCCGATCTGGCGGAGCGTCTGAAAATGCGGCTGTTGTCCGAACCGGACGGCGGCGCGACCGAGGGCTGGGCGCTGCTGGGGCAGACCTACATGCGCATGGGACGCTACGAGGATGCCGCCGAGGCCTTTGCCCGCCTGCAGGAGAGGCCCGACGTGACTTCGGCGCTGGTGTCGCAATATGGCGAGGCGCTGGTCTATGCCGAGGATGGCATCGTGACGCCCAAGGCGGGCCGCGTGTTCGACCGGGCGCTGGAACTGGATCCGGCGAACCCGGCGGCCACGTTCTATCAGGCGTTGGCGATGGAACAGGCGGGGGCGCCGGATGCGGCCTATGACCTGCTGAAGGCGCGGATCGAGGCCGAAGACGAGTTCCGCCCCTGGATGGAAAGCTTTGCCGCGCAGCTGAACCGGATCGCGGCGGCGGCGGGGCGCCCGCGCGTCGATCTGGCCGAGTTCGCCCCGGCGATGCCCGGTCCGACCGCCGATCAGGTGGCTGCCGCCGAGGAGATGTCGGACGAGGACCGTCAGGCCTTCATCCGCTCGATGGTCGAGCGTCTGGCGACCCGGATGCAGGAGACTCCCGGCGATCTGGACGGCTGGATGCGGCTCGGCAACGCCTATTCCGTGCTGGGCGAGACCGAGAACGCGCGTGATGCCTATGGCCGGGCGCAGAAGCTTGCCGAGACCCTGCCGCAGACCGACCCGCGCAAGGCGACGATCGACCGGGCCCTGTCGGAACTGGGTGGCTGAACTGCCACGCGTTCCGGCCCGGCAGAGTATCCGGGCCGGGGCGCACGCCTATCCCGCGCAGCAGGACAGTTTCGCCGCGTCGCGTTCGAAGGCCTGCGCCGCCAAGCACTCGGTCCGATGCCCGATGTGATACGATCATAGGCGATTGGGAGAAGCCATCCGGGGAATCCTGACATAGCCTGTCGCAAATCAATCATCAGGAGGCCGAGGCCATGAAAGTCGAAACTTTTTCAGACCTTATCGTCTGGACGCGGGAAATGCATCATTGGCTCGCCGAATGTCTGGCCCACTGTTCGACGCAATCCGAGCAGGAGCTGGCCAGGATGTTGCTTGCCTACCTCGCCGACCATGAAGCTGCTTTGGAGAAAATCGTCGACGGCTTTATGAAACAAGCCGATCCCAAAGCGCTCAACACATGGGTTTATGACTATTTGGGCCATGAACCGATCGACCCCCATCGCACCTGCGACAGACCGTTCGCACAGATGAGCGTCGATGAGATCTGCGAAGCGGTCTTCGATCTTCACAATCAGGTGATCGATTTATATCGGTATTTGCAAGGGCGTGCCGAGATACCCGAGGCACGCGAACTCCTTCAAGCACTACTGGATATGGAAGAGCACGAGACCATGCGTTTGGCGCAGCAGAGCAATCGCATCCGGGATATGTGAATTCCAACAAGCGGTATTGCATCTCGCAGGCACGAAGGACGGGGACGTGCCCGAGTGCCCGGTCATCGACACGTTGTTCGACCGCGCCACGGCGAGCGTCTATCCCGCGCAGCAGGACAGTTTTGCCACGTCGCGTTCAAAGGTCTGCGCCGCCAGCTTCAGCCCTTCGACCGTGGTCAGGTAGGGGAAGATCGCGGCCCCCAGCTCGTCATAGGTCATGCCTGCCCGGAGCGCCATCGCGGCGGTCTGGATGCTGTCGGCGCCCTCGGGGGCGAGGATGCTGGCGCCCAGCAGCCGCTTGTTGTCGGCCTCCGCCACCAGCTTGATCAGCCCCCGCGTATCGCGTGCGGCAAGCGCGCGGGGCACATGGGACAGCGGCAGCACCGAGGTTCTGACCCGGTGCCCGGCCGCGGCCGCCTGCGCCTCGGTCAGGCCGACGCTGGCTACCTGCGGGTCGCTGAACACCACTGCGGGCATCGCGGTGTTGTCATAGCGCAGCGAATTGCCGTTCAGCGCGTTCTGCGCCGCCAGCTTGGCCCCGTAGGCGGCCACGTAGACGAACTGGTCGCGGCCCGTCACGTCGCCCACGGCATAGACGCCGGGTCGGCTGGTCATCAACGCCGCATCCACATGGATGCCGCCATTGCCGTTGGTCGCGACCCCGGCGGCGTGCAGGTTCAGCAGTTCGGTGTTCGCCACGCGCCCGGTGGCCAGCAGCAGCTTTTCGGCATGGATCACCTCGGGGCCTGCGGGTGAGGTAACATGCAGCGCGACGTTTCCGCCCGTGCGCTCGACACGGTCATAGCGCAGCCCCTTGCGGATGGTGATACCCTCGTCGGCGAAATACTCCGTCAGGGCTGCGGCGATCTCGGGCTCGGCCTCGGGCAGCAGGCCACGCCGGGTCACGATCGTCACCTGCGCGCCCGCGCGGGCAAAGACCTGTGCCAGCTCGACGCCGATATAGCCGCCGCCCATCACGATCAGCGAGTCCGGAACCTGTTCCATCTCCAGCACCGAGGTGCTGTCATGCCAGGGAACTGCATCAAGCCCGGCGATGTCGGGCACATGCGGGCGCGAGCCGGTGGCGATGATGATCTTGTCCGCCCGCACCGCCTCGCCGTTCACCACCAGGCTGCCATCTGCCGTGAAACTGGCCGCGTCCTCGATGTAGGTCACGTTGTTGTAGTTCGGCAGGACGTCGGTGTATTTCGCGGCGCGCAACGCCTCGACCAGCGCCCGTTTCTGGCCGACGAGCGCGGCCCAGTCGGTGATCCGGGCCGAGGCCTCGATCCCGGCGAACCGTCGGGCGGCCGAGGCGACATGCAGGGGCTCGACCGCGCGGATCATCGCCTTGGAGGGCACGCAGCCGACATTGACGCAGGTGCCGCCGATGGTGCCATGGCCGATCAGGGCGACCCGCGCCCCTTCTTCGGCGGCGGTGATGGCGGCCGAGAACCCGGCGGACCCGGCGCCGATCACGGCGAGGTCAAAGTTTCCGTTCCCGTTCGAGCAGCAATCAGACATGGCGTTCGGCCCTGTTTCCGTTGGTTTTGGAGCAGTCACGACTCATTGATCGGGCTTGATTCATAACCGGCGTTGAGCGTGGCGCCGGTGATCGCCTCGACCGTGGTTGCCGCATCGTCGAAGGTCACGGTGGCGGTGCGCGACTCGAGGCTGGTCTCGACGGCCTGAACGCCCTCGACGCCCGAGATGGCGGATTCGACGATGTAGGGGCAGCTGGCGCAGGTCATGCCGGGCACCGACAGGGTGACGGTCTGTTCGGCGGCGGATGCCGAAAGCGGCGCCAGGGCGAGGCTCAGCCCGAGGGCAAGGGGTTTCAGTTTCATGGTCATTCCTTTCACAAACCAAGCAGGATTGGCGCGACGATGGGGGCGATCCAGTTCCACAACAGCGCGATGAGGACCAGAACGGTCGAGGCCCAAAGGGCCGTTTTCACGAGACGGTTGGGCAGGGGGCGGGCGCAGGCCTCGCCCTCGGCGCAGGCCTTGGGCTTGCGATAGACCATCCAGTAGCCATAGCCGAGAAAGCCGAGCGTCACCGTGATGAAGATCGGCTTGTAGGGCTCCAGCGCCGTCAGGTTGCCCACCCAGGCGCCAGAGACGCCCAGACTGAACAGGATCAGGGGGATGATGCAGCAGGTAGAGGCCGCGATGGCGCCAAGGATGCCCCCGGCCGCCGCAAGCCGGGCGGATTTCCCGTCGTCGGCTGGTCTCGCCTCGCTCGCGGAATGTTCAACGGTGTCCGTCATGAATTTCCTCGCCGATGTGATTCATGACTGGCAATATGGTGCCTGTAGCAACTACAGATGCAAGGGGTTTTCCCGATGTCCCGTGTCACAAGTCCGAGAGCCTATCCAATCGGCGCCATGTCGCGCGAAACCGGGGTGAATATCGAAACGATCCGATACTATGAAAAGATCGGCCTGATGCCCCGGCCCGACCGGACGCCCGGCGGCAACCGCCAGTATACGCACGACCATCTCAAGCGCTTGTCCTTCATCCGCAAGAGCCGCGATCTGGGCTTCAGCATCGCCGAAATCCGGTCGCTTCTTGGCATGGTCGATCAGCAGGAAGTCAGCTGCGGCGAGGTTCATCGGATGACGCTGCTGCATCTGGCGGCCGTGCGCGACAAGATCGCCGCGCTTCGGAGACTGGAGACAGCGCTGGAAAGCATGGCCGCGAAATGCGCCCGTGGGGATGTGCCCGAATGCCCTGTCATCGACACGTTGTTCGAAAAGGCCGGGGCGTAGCGGCCTCGGGCGTCACGACCCGCTCGCCAGCGGTGTGCTGCCATCTGGCGCGGCCTGTTGCAGCGCCTCCAGCACGGCCGAGGTCGACAGGATCTCGGGCAGGGCGATGCCTTCGGGGGCCGACGGGCCATAGACGATGTTGAAGGGGATCCCGAACCGGCCGTTGTCCTCGAGGAACCGGGCGATCGCGTCGTCGGGGCGGGTCCAGTCGGCCTGCATGGGGATGGCCTTGCCGGATTGCAGCGCGGTCAGCACCTCGCCCCGCTCCAGCACCAGCGCCTTGTTGGCCTTGCAGGTCAGGCACCAATCTGCGGTGACATCGACGAACACCACCTCGCCGCGTGACACGAGCCGGGCGATTTCCGGACGGCTGAAGGCGACCCAGGGGATTTCTCCGGCCGGTTCGGGTAGCCCGGCCCGGCCTTTGCCCGAGATCGCGACAGGGGCCGCCAGAGCGGCAACCAGCGGCAGCGCCATGGCGGACCAGCGCAGGACGGGCGGCAGCGCCGTGCCTTTCCAGATCACGAGGACCAGGGCCGCGGCGGCAAGGGCCGTGGCGGTTGCGACGGTATCTCCGGCGACACCGGCCATGACCCAGACCAGCCAGCCGATCGTGGCCAGCAGCGCCGCCGCCAGGACCCATTTGAGCCCCACCATCCAGCGCCCCGGCTTGGGCAGGGCGGCGGTGAGTTTCGGGTGCGCCGCGACCAGCAGGTAGGGAATGGCCAAGCCGAGCCCCAGCGCGGTGAAGATCGCCAGGATGTCCACCGGTCGCCCGGTCAGGGCAAAGGCGACGGCGGTGCCGAGGAACGGCGCCGAGCAGGGTGTCGCCAGAACCGCCGAGAAGGCGCCGGTCAGGAAATCCCCGACCAGCGGCGCGCGGCCCTCGTCCACATGGGCCAGCCGGGTGTTCAGAGACTGCGGCAGCGTGATCTCGAACAGGCCCGCGAGGCTGGCCGCAAAGACCGCCAGCACCACGATCATCACCGCAAGGAACAGCGGGTTCTGGAACTGGATGCCCCAACCGATCGAATAGCCCAGCGACCGGGCGGCGATGGTGATGCCCGCCAGCAGCCACATGAAGGCCAGGATCCCGGCCGCCGAGGCCAGAAACCCGGCGCGGATCTGCGCCGGCGACCGGTCATGCGCCTTGACCGCCGAGGACAGCTTGATCGACAGCACCGGCAGCACGCATGGCATGACGTTCAGGATCAGCCCTCCGCCGACGGCCAGCAGCAGGATCCAGACCAGCGCACCGGCCGAGGGCCCGGCGGTCGCGATTTGATAGGGCGGCGCGGCAGGGGGGGCGTCGGTGCGCGGGGCGAACTCGGCGACGCGGTTGGTGTCCGTGACCGTGACCGACAGGGCAGGGGGGGTGTCCGCGAGGGAAAGGATGGGGAACTGCACCCACAGCAGCCTTCCATCCTCGCCCAGCCGGATGTCGGGCGCGCCGAAGGCGGTATCGCGGCCCATGTCGGGGAACACGTCGGGCGCGTCAAAGGGCAGGTCGCTGGTGAAACTCAACGTCAGCGTCTTGGCCTCGGCATCCAGCGACGCGGACTCAGATGCGATCCCGCTGCTGTTGTCCGGGACCGGCACCCGCGACATGTAGGCATTGATCAGCCGGGCCGAGTCCTGATCCCGGCCCGATCCCTGCGGCAGAGACAGCGACAGGGGAAACTCGACCGGCACGCAGACGTCCGAGCAGACCAGGACGGCGACATCCGCCTTCAGATCCACCGGAGCGCCGGGGTCTTCAAGCGTGATGGTCAGGGGAAAGACCACCTCGTCCTTGTAGCCGAAATTCTCGATCCCGAAGGCGCGGAAGCGGATCGGCGCGGGCCAGTGGAACTGCACGTCGCGGATGTTCTGCGACCCCTCCCACGTGACCTTGGGCGGGATCCCGACCTCGCCGGGTGATTTCCAATAGGTTTTCCAGCCCTCGGCCAGCTTCAGGTGCAACCCTGCGGTGAGGGTTCCGGCCTCGGGTTCGACCCCGTCCTGTGCGGTGACGAGGCGGGCGTTCACGGGTACGGAGTCATGGGGTGCGGAGGTGGCGGCCTGACTCTGCCCTGTCAAAAGCAGGCCAAGGGCCGTTACCCAGACCACAAGAACCAGTTTTGCCAATGCCTTGCCCATGGCGACTCGCTGCCTTTTGTTGCGTGCGCCGTGATTGGCAGATTCCAGCGCTGGAGGGTCAACGGGCCGGAATGTCACATCGCGGCCATCAGCCAACGAACCCGACCCGGCCATCATCGCAGGTGAAATAGGCGCCGCCCTGCTGGCCTTCCCACTGAACATTGCACCCCTCGGGCAGGGTGAAGGAGGGGGCCTCGGGTTGCAGCGGGCAGGTTCTGTTACTTTGCGCACAGGCCGACAGCAGCACCGCGGCGGCCGAGACCGCCGCCACCAGCCGCCCGCGCCTGAGGATCATTGGCAAAGTTACTGCCGCACGGCCACAGGCGGAATGGCCTCTTCTGCCTCGGGGCGCTCTTCCACCTTCTTTTCTTCCGTTGCGTGGCAGGATTTGCCCATGGCCTTGTGCATGAAGACATGCGCCCCGACGCACAGAAGCATCGGGGCGATCAGCCCCAGAGATTCGGACACGCCGCCTGCACCGCCGCCGGCCAGGAAATACAGGCCGATCGGGGCGAACATGACGACGCAACAGGCCATCATGCCCCATTTCATGAGTTTTCCGCCGGTGTCCTGCGCGGGTTTCCTTGCCGTGTCTGCTTGCTGATGACTCGTCACGTTTCGCTCCATCTCTGACAGTTCGAAGCGCGGCATAGCCCCTTCCCGCGATGGAAGGTCAAATGCTTTTTCGCCAACGAATTGGTGGGTTGGCGCCGACAGCATCAGAAATAGCCCGAGTTGTCGGCGGCCATACGCGGCAATGACCCCAACCTGTCGGCAAGGTCTTACCCACTTGTTTTGATACGCTCCAATTCTGTTTGTCGGGCGCTTGAATGCGCCGGGACAGCGCGAGCCGCCCCGACACCTCTTTCGGCTTTCACAGGACGCTGGCCAGAAGAAGGTCCGCCATGCGGGTTGCGGCCAGCTTGTCATCCAGGGTGATCGTGGCCTCTTTGTATTTCCGCCAGCGATAGGCCAGATTCACATATTCGATGACCTGCTGGTTCTGTTCCCAGACCAGATCCACTTCGCGCGACATTGCCGCGTCGCCTTTGCCGTCGCGGATTTCATTCAGGGCGTCGCGGATTTGCTCTCCCATCAGTTCGATCAGATCCCTGTCCACGTTCGGCAGGCTCTCGCGCTCGCGGAGGGAACGGAGGGTTTCCAGGATGACGGATTTTGCGGTGCCCGTGGGGGCCAGAGTTCCTTCCAGCCAGTCTTCGGCCAGCAGCCGCCCCGATACGATCGCGTCCAGAGTCAGCTGGTGAATCTCCCTTTCGGTATCGATGTCCATTCGGGTCTCCTTCTTTCCTGAGCCGACACTGCGCCGGCTCTCAAGACGCCAGCCCCAAAGGAGAGAGGGGCTGGCGGTGTGCGCTCATGCGGTGGGATCGGCTTCGACCAGGGTGATCAGATCGACGTCCTGTTGCCGGTAGATCGCGTCTTTCAGAGCTTCGCTCAGCAGGCAAAGCTCTTCGACGATCGGAGAACCCGGGCCGATTTCGGCGAAATACGCCGCCTCGAGCGTCTCGGGGTCATGCACGTTCTTCAGTGCAAACAGATCGTGGAGCGCGGCGATCCTGCGTCTCAGGCTTCGCGTCAGTCCAGGGGCCGAGGCGATTTCGGCGAGAAGCGCCTGGGTCTGGCGCAGCGCGGGCTGGCCGCCCAGCAGAACGGACGCATTCTGGAGCGCCTCGGCGTGGGAGGACATGAATTCACGCAGGTCTTTCAGCGTGTCATGATATAGGTCGAACATGTCGTTCTCCTCTGCAGCGCCGTGGCGGGTGTGCCGACGGCTTCAAGGGCGACTGAAACTCCTTTCGTTGGCGCTGGTTGCTATTCTGAGAGGCTGCTTCTCTCGGTTCATTGCGGGGCGGGTCGTTTCTTCGGGGTTCACTCCGAAATCCCGAAGAAACGACCTGCATCCGCAAGCTCAGGTGAATGTTCGATTGGTCCAAGGCGTGGGCTTTTCTGCCTGACCTCTTTCAGATTCTGGTATGCAGCCGGTATCTGGGGGCGAAGAGCAGCTGCACGGTGGTCAGCATGCGGGACCCGCGCCAGGTGGTGCGTTCGGTGACGAAGAGTGCCGCGCCGGGGGCGCAGTCCAGCGCCTCGGCTTCGTCCGGTCCGGCCTCGACGGCCGAAAAGGCGATGTCGCCGCCGCCGAAGGGCACGTTCAGCACCAGCCATTCGTTGGGGCTGATCCGGGAAAAATCCGCCTCGCGCGCCTCGGGCACCGCGTCCGGGTCGATCCAGCGATCCTCCAGCGCGTAGGGGCGCCCAGCGGCAAGGTGGAGCCCGAGGACGTGCAGCATCTTGTGGTCGGGCGGGCTTTGCAGGCGGGCGCGCACCGCGGGCGGGGGCAGCTCTTCGGCGCGCGAGATCAGGCTGTAGGAATAGGCCAGGCCGCGGTTTTCGATCTCGACGCGGATCACCGGGATGTCCAGCCGGGCCTTGCGCACCGGGTGCAGCGCGACACGGGTGCCGGCACGGCGGCGGCGCTCGAGCAGGCCGTCCTCGGCCACCGCCCGCAGGGCGCGGTTGACGGTGGTGCGGGAACAGCCCAGTTCGCGCGCAAGCTCGGCCTCGTGCGGAACCAACTCGCCGGGCTTCCACTCGCGGTCGCGGATCCGGCGCAGAACCTCGGCCTGCACCGCTTGCCAGGATTTCGTGCTGTCTGCGTTCATCGCGGCGCGGTCCTCATCCTGTCTGTTCTCCCCGGCATCAGGCCTGTGTCAAACCGGGCGCAGCCTCTGTTCTTTCTTGACTTGCAAATATGTGTGCACTTAATAACGAAAATAGTGCACAAAGCAAGGCGGCAGGTGATTCTCGTCACCGGCTCCCGACCGCGGAGGCAGCAAGGATCTCGCGGCCCGGAACGCCGGGAAAGTTTTCGCGGATCCGGATCAAGAACGGGAGGAAATGACATGGACAGACGCAAGTTTCTCAAGGCGGGGGCGGTTGGTGCCGTTGCCGCGCCGTTGGCCACTCCGGCCATCGCGCAGGACAGGCGCCAGTGGAAGATGGTCACCGCGTGGCCCAAGAACCTGCCCGGGCCGGGTGTGGCCGCGCAGATGCTGGCCGACCGGATCACCGCGCTGTCGGGCGGCCGGATCGAGGTCAAGCTGTTCGCCGCCGGCGAACTGGTCCCCGGTCGCGGCGTGTTCGACGCGGTGAGCGAAGGCACGGCCGAGCTGTATCACGCGGTTCCGGCCTATTGGGGGTCGAAATCCAAGGGCATCCTGCTGTTCGGGTCGCAGCCCTTTGGCCTGCGCGCCGACGAACAGGTCGGTTGGATGGTGCATGGCGGTGGCCAGGCACTCTATGACGAGATGTATGGCCGCTTTGCCATCAAGCCGTTTCTGTGCGGCAACTCGGGACCGCAATGGGGCGGCTGGTTCCGCACCGAGATCAACTCGCCCGAGGATCTGAAGGGGCTCAAGTTCCGCACCACCGGTCTTGCCTCGGAAATGGCGTCCAAGATGGGCATGGCGGCCGAGGCCATGGGCGGGCCGCAGATGTTCCAGGCGCTGCAGACCGGCGCGCTGGACGCGGGCGAGTTCATCGGCCCGTGGACGGATTCGGCGCTGGGGTATCAGCAGGTGGCCAAGAACTATTACTGGCCCGGCGTGGGCGAGCCGTCCTCGGCCGAGGAATGCGGCGTCAACATGAACGTCTACAACGACCTGCCCGACGACCTGAAGCAGGCGGTCGCCTTTGCCTGCGAGAGCCTCTACAACCCGGTCTGGACCGAATACACCACCAAGCACGCGCTGGCGCTGAAAAAGCTGGTCGCCGAGGATGGCGTGCAGGTCAGGAAGTTCCCCGACGAGGTGATCTCCGCCATGAGCAAGGCCGCCGCCGAGGTGATCGACGAGCTGCGCCAGGACGAGGACGAGCTGGTGCGCCGCATCGTGGAAAGCTTTGTCGCCTATCGCGACCTTGTGGGCGGTTACATGACCTATGCCGACAACGGCCAGATGAACGCGCGCGCCGCGGTCATGGGCTACTGAGCAGAGACGGGCGGCGCGGGCTGAGCCGCGCTGCCCGGCAACCCGCGCGAGGCTGGAGGCTGGGACAGGATGGGGCGCTTTGTTGACGTGGTTGACGGGGTCAACCGCCTGATTGCCCGGGTGGTGCGCTGGCTGGCGCTGCTGATGGTGCTGGTGCAGTTCGGCATCGTGCTGGGCCGCTATGTCTTTGGCGTCAACTCGATCGCGGTGCAGGAGCTTGTTCTCTACATGCATGCCACGCTGTTCATGCTGGGCGCGGCCTATACGCTGCAGATCGACAAGCATGTGCGCGTGGACATCTTCTATTCCCGGCTGTCCGAGGCCGCCCGCTGGCGGATCGACGTGTTCGGGCACCTGTTCCTGCTGCTGCCGTCGATGGCGGCGCTGCTCTACTGGAGCTGGCCGTCGGTGGCCAACTCGTGGAAGATTCTCGAAGGCCCGATCTCGGTCGGCGGCCTGAAGGCGGTGTTCCTGATGAAGACGCTGATCCCGGCCTTTGCCGTCACGCTGATGCTGCAATCGCTGTCGCAACTGGCAAAGCTGCTGACGGGGGGGCGGCAGTGATGGCGGATTATCTCGACCTGGTGATGTTCGGGGCCCTTCTGGTGGGCATCCTGCTGGGCTTTCCGGTGTCCTTTTCGATTGCCGGGGTGGCGATCCTCTTTGCCTATCTGGGCTGGGCGCTCGGGGTGATGGACATCTCGCTTTTGGGGGCGATGGCGCAGAGGGTGTTCGGCCTGCTGTCGAACCAGACGCTGATCGCCATTCCGCTGTTCGTCTTCATGGGCGCGGTGCTGGAAAAGAGCGGCATCGCCGAATCTCTGCTCGACACGATGGGGCGGCTGTTCGGCAAGCTGCGCGGTGGGCTCGGCATCTCGGTGGTGCTGGTGGGCGCGCTGCTGGCCGCCTCGACCGGCATCGTCGGCGCCACCGTGGTGGCGATGGGGTTGATCGCACTGCCGTCGATGCTGCGGGCGGGTTACGATCCGCGTGTGGGCGCCGGGATCGTCTGCACCGCCGGCACGCTGGGTCAGATCATCCCGCCCTCGACCCTGCTGATCATCCTGGCCGACGTGATGTCGAACGCCTTTCAGCAGGCGCAATACGAGCAGGGCAAGTTCGTGGTCGAGGCGCTGTCGGTGGGGCAGTTCTTTGCCGCCGCGATGGGGCCGGGCCTGGCGCTGGTGGTGCTGTACCTGGTCTACATCGTGATCCGCGGGGTGCTGCGGCCCGATGACATGCCGCCGGTGCGCGCCGATCTGCCCCGGCCCTCGGCGCAAGAGGTGCTGTCCGTCGTCGTGCCGCCGGTGCTGCTGATCCTCGCGGTTCTCGGCTCGATCCTGGGGGGCATCGCCACCCCGACCGAGGCCGCCGCGGTCGGCGCTGTCGGCGCGGTGCTGATGGCCGGGCTGAAGAGCGGCGGAAACCGCCGACTGATCCTTGCCGGCACCGGCGCGTTGTTGCTGCTGGCGGTGCTGTCCGGCCTTTACCCGGTGCGCCTGCAACGCAGCGACCTGGAGCCGGCGCAACTTGTGGCGGGCGGTGCCTATGTGTTTCTGGCGGGTCTGGGCGTGCTGGCGGTGCTGAGCGCGCTGCGCTCGGCCTGGGGGCGCAAGGTACCCCATGACGCGGCCGGCTCGACCCTGGTGATGACCTCGATGATCTTCGCCACGATCCTTGCGGCGGGCATGTTCTCGCTGGTGTTCATCGGGCTGGGCGGCGAGGAGCGGGTGGCCGAAATCCTGCAATCCATGCCGGGCGGGCCGACCGGGGCGCTGCTGTTCAGCATGGGGCTGGTGTTCCTGCTGGGCTGCTTCCTGGATTTCGTCGAGATCTCGGTGATCCTGCTTCCGCTGGTGGCGCCTGTGCTGATCCTGATGGGGCATGATCCCTTGTGGCTGGGCATCCTGCTGGCGATCAACCTGCAGACCTCATTCCTGACGCCGCCTTTCGGCTTCTCGCTGTTCTACCTGCGCGGCGTGGCGCCCGACGAAGTGACGACGGGCCATATCTATGCCGGCGTCCTGCCCTTCATCGGGTTGCAGGTGGTGGGGATGGTGCTGCTGTGGCTGGTCCCGCAACTGGCCACCGCCCTGCCGGCGGCGTTGTTCTGAACGGGTGCCGGCGGGTGCTGTCCCAGGAAACTGAACTTTCGCGCTCCTGCCATTTCAGCTTGCGCAAGAACCGATGCGGTGACAGCGATGTTTCAGATACTCCTGTTACAGCGATCATTTGGCCGCGATGCTGCAAATCCGCTCTCACCGCCTCGACCCTGCCTGCCATGCGCGGCACAGGTTTGCAGCGATTTCACCCGCACGATGCAACGTGTCTCGCCTGGCCAAAGTCTTGTAGACAAGATGCAACTGGCCGGGGTTCAGCGCCCCATTTTCTGAGAAAGCAACCCGGCCAATTCATCGAAATCCATGATTTTGGGGCCGGTCGCGTTGAGCAAAAGATTCAGCCACCATTGATCGAAGGATGGGGCATCTGATACAAGCGTCCGACCCGCCACGGGTTTTGTCAGCCATTCCTTCACAGCGTCTGCAGGCTCGGCATTGTTCAAGTTGGAACGGGGAACTTGATGGACTTTGGCGCTATCGGCATCCCAATCATCTTCGGGTCAATCCGGGCGTGGCTGAATCAGCCGGCTGTGAGTTTCCACTCGATTACCTTCAAGCCATGAGACACCAACTTCGACCGGCCACGAGTTCTCGGAGAGACTTGAAGCTTCGAAGTCGATGAACACAGGCCCTTACTGCTCAACAAGCTGTCCGCTTTCATCGAGGCCAACGCCGAGCCCGAGAGCTCGGCGCTTCGCGAAAATTCTTGTTCCTTCGAGCCGTGCTCGCTCATCTTGAGAATAAAGTCTTCAACGGCAGTCTTGTCCATGGATGCAGCCTAACACTTGAGGATGGTGCGAGGAATTCTTCAATCCGGCTTCCGCGGCCGCCGAATGTTGAAGGCGGTTTCTTGATCGACAAGCGTGTTGAGGAAGTTGCGGCGGTGGGCGGAATTTGTTGAAAAAGGGCCCCAATCACCCCGTGCGGATGGTGGCCCCCCGTTTTCAACACGACGCGGAAAATGCGGAAATCTCGGCGTTTCGCGGTGGTAGACGGAGCCGCGCCTTGGTCACAGATCAAGGTCAACTGTGCATTCCTGATGCGACGCCAGGAGAACGCCGAACTGCTGAGCGGCCCGGATCCCTTCCGAGTGATCGTAGTGGCGCGCCGTTGTTGCCTGCGACTTGTGACCGAGCAGCGCCGTGGCGGCCAGACCGCCGCCGGACAGGCTCTCGCTGGCTTCCGTCGCCACGTTTTCGCGCAGGCGATGGATCGGAATCCGCACGCCAAAAGCCGCCTTGGTCATGTCGCCGGTCAGCCTGCCGATTTGTGTCTCGCTGATTGCTGAGTTCCGGGACAGAACGGATGGGAACAGCGCTGCGCCGCCATCGAAGATTGGACGGAAGGATTGGCGGTATTCCTGCAGAGCCGCGGCCAATGGGGCGTTGCGGAAGCTGCGCTCGAACGGCGCGCCCTGTTTGCGGTCTTCCGGCAGTTTCAGCATCGACGCCGGGATGCGAACCCCGAGGGTTTCAGCGTCAAGCAGCACGAGGGTGCTGTCGAAGGCGAGGCATGACAGGGCCCGCGCGCGTTGGGGTAGGGCGGTCCCCAGCGCCAGAATCAGTCCGTTTCGAAACTGGCGCGCCGCGTGCAACCCGCGCATCGGTCGGGCGCGAGCCCCGTCGATGTGGCGGAAGCCGAGCTCGTATATCGCCGAGGCGCCCACAAGCTGTGCGCCGGTCTTCGTGCTCGGGCCTTCTGTCTTGCCACGGTTGCGCCAGTCCTCTGCGACGAAGTCGCAGGCCGCGGAGGCGAAGCCGGGCTGGACGAGCGCCATCCCGCTCAGGATGCGATCCATGTAATCCGCGGCTGTGCCTGTTGTCGCTGTTGCGAGAACGTGACGGCCGAAGGCATCCAGCGTCGCACCGGTCGGTGTCAGGTCGAGGCCGTTGCAGGCGCAGTAATCCACCCAGATTCTCAACGCAGAGATGACGCTTTGAGCGTAGGCTGCGCTCCAGAGCCTGCGGCCTTTCACGCGCTTGCCCTGCCGCGACACGGCGATGTGGTCTGCGATCGGCCGCCGCCACGGGGCAGGGAGGTGGGAAAGTGCTTCTTCTGCGCGGGTCCAAGCCGTTTTACGGGCCGGCTTGGATACCACGCGATGTTTGCGCAGGATCTGACCAAAATGGGCGGTGCGTTCTGCACCCCATGTCCTGGCTGCCACGCGTTGAATATGAGCGAATTCGGCGAGAGCTTTTTCGCCAACTTCTTCGATCCGCCGCTGCAGATGGGCTGAAAGCTCGGCCCGACCTGGAATGGGGTCTTCTACCATTGCGGACCGGATGTCGGCGAGCAGGCGAAGATGGGCATTGTCCGTCATGTTTTTCTCCCGTTCGAATTGGTCTTGCCAGTCGCCTTGCCGTTCAGCTGTTCCTGCCATGCATCAAGCACGAGGCCCTCGTCGAGTTCAGCGTAATAATCGAGCGTCGTCTGCAGGCTGCGGTGGCCGAGCAGACGCTGGACCTTCGGCAGGTGGTCCGGGTTGTCCTTCAGCCAGATCCAGCCGACCAAGTGGCGATAAAGGTGCGGGTGAATATTGACACCGACATACCGCGCCAACAGCCCGGTTACACGCTTGAGCAACGCGCTGTAGTGCGTGCCCACCCGGCCTTTCCCGTGGCCGGGAAAGAGATATGGGTTTTGCGCGTCGCCTGATTGCAGCACACGAGGTCGCAGCACCTCCAGATAGGTCCGCAACAGGCGGCTGGTGCTTTCGCTCAGAGGGATTGGCAGATCGGCGTCGCCTGAACTGCGCATTTTCACTTCCCCGGCAGGCACGGTCAGGCGTGCGAGGTCGCCGTGCCAGGAAACCCAGTCCAGGCGCGCGCGCAGAACGTTGTCACTGCGCGGTGCCCGGGTCATCAGGATGTCGTGCGCCAGCGCGGCCATCACGTCGCGGATCAGCTCTGCATCCATGACGTCGGCCTTTGCCGGGAGTTTCCTGGTCTTTTTTCGCTGCACCCGCCGGCGCCGGTCGATCTCGTTGTTGACCTGCGTGACGATGGTGCCCGTCAGCCGAATCGTCTTGACGATGCGGTCGTCAGTGAACTGCTGCAGCTTCGCTTTGTTTCGAGGCGAGATTCCCGTGAAGCCGGGCTTGTGCAGCGAGATCAGGTCGGAAATCTCCTGAACCTCCTCCGGCGGGCGACACACGAAACCGGACGCGATCTTGCGCATGGTCTTGAGAACGCTTTCGACATAACCGCTGGGATAGTCGCTCTTGTTGCTTTCAGCGAGAGCTTCGGCGCCGATTTCGAGGAACTCGGGATCGGTCAGTTCCTCGATGGTCTCCGGGACGACATCCGTCGCCGCGACGATCGCCTTTGCCATTGAGATGACGTAGCCCCGGCGACGGGCCAGCGTTTTCTCTGACCACCGGTCTCGCCCCACCAGAAACCCCTTGTCCGTCATGAGTGCGGATGACGATTTGTGGGTGGGCTTCCCTGATCTTGCAGCGCGCGCCTTCTTCGCATTGCGCAGCCGCGCCTTCTTGTCGGAAACCGGCTGCTCCATTGCGTCGAGCATTGCGATGAAGGCGGCACGATCCATACCGTCCCGCGACATCTGCCCTGTGGCCCAAGGTGCGACGCGGGCGTCGAACTCCGCCAGCAGCGGCGCGATCTGCGCGTCATTGACACCGAACTTGTCGCGGCCGCCTTCGAACGGGTGCGGCGCGGCGGCAAAGCCGAAGCGAGTGAAATCCGGATGATCCGACAGTTTCCGAAGCAGGGTTGCAATCTCGCGTACATGCTTTTCGCACTGTTTTTCGCCCTTGGCTGAAACCTCGGTGCGGTGCCGGTAGTAGTCAGCCAGAGTTTCGGGCGAAATCTCGCTGGGCTGAATACCTTCATCGTGCAGGAAGAGAAGAAACGACCCCGAGGCCAGCCGGGTCGAGACGGGCAGGTCACTGTTCCGGATCGCGACGTGCACGTCCTTGTAGATCCCGCCGATGTCGTCGATCCGGCGTTTGCGCTGGCGCGACTGTCCGGTGCCCGCTGCTTTGAGGAGCATCGAGCGATAGGTGGCCATGCTGCCCTTTGTCAGACCTAAACTGGCGGGGGTATGGCGGTCGAAGAAATCGATGACCTCTTGTTTGCAGACCGCCTTCAGCTCAGGCACCCAACCGGCATTGCGGCACAGCCATTTCAGACGTGAAGCCAAGGTTTTGTTTCCGACAGATTGCGCCTCTGAGATGAGATCCGCGTAGGTGCGCGGGAGCTGTTTCGCCGAATTCAGAAGATCGCGCCCGGTTGCTTCCGACAGAGCCACCAGCGTGGAATGGCGGGGTGTCAGGCCGGGGATGTTGAGAATGTCCGAGATGGCCTTGGGGTTGAGCCCCGCGCGCAGGGATAGTGCCCGTCGCGACTCGCCGCTGGTGTCAAGATAATCCTTCAATTCCTGTGCAAGGGTCATGGCTCTGCCTCTTGGTTGGTGGGCGACCGGTCACTCGAGGTCGAGATCCGGCCTTCCAGCCTCAGGCCGGACTCGCAGCTCGAAAACCGCGAGCCACTCGTCCTTGATCGTCCATGACTTCCCCAATTTTACGGCCTGCAGCTTGACTGGCCCGTGGGGCGTCGGGCAGCCGTGGTTGATCCAGTCGCGGATCGTGTGCGGGTCGCGCTTGAAGATCGCGGCGACCTCGTTCGTCGAATAGTATCTCGGTGTTTTCATCGCTTTCCTCCCGGTGTTTGCGGGGGAAATGGTCCCCGGCGGTGCCGGGCGGAAATTTCCGGGACAAAAAAAGCTGATGCTTGGGCGGCGGCCACGAAAAATGGGTCACGCCGGTAATAGGATCCTATTTCCGGTCCGCCCCGAAACTTCCGGATCAAACCGGTGTTTCCGGATTTTCCGATGCGAACCGAGTTCCTCGCCAGTTGCAACAAAAGGACGACTGGTGATGACCATGATTTCCACCAAGACCGAAGCACTGCGGGACAAAACCGGACGGTTCACGGGGCAGGGGGCGTTTGACATTGACGGCCCGGCGCTGACAACTCGGTTTACGCCGCTTACACAGGCGGATGGTGAATTGCGCGTTGCGCTGGAGGAGGCCGACGCCATTCTCGCCGGACCAGGTGAGGAACAGCCCGGTGTTCCTGCCGTCGTGTGCCGCGCCAGTCCCGGTGCCGGCAAGAGCCGGCTGGCGCGGATTTTGCTCGCCGAAAAGGCAAGGCGGGGCGAGAACTGCAACGTGTCTTTCCACCTGCCGACCCTCGCGCTGGCCGAGGAGGCAGCCGCCGAAGCCCTTGACCTCGGTCTGAAGGCACAGGCAATCCGCGGCCGCTCGGCGCCGCGCCCGGACGGGGCAGGCACCATGTGCGCCAAGGCCAACCTGGTCGAGCGCGCCAGCCGTCTGGGCATCGCGGTGCGGGAAAGTTTCTGCCGGCGCGTGGATGAGGACGGGGAGGAAAAGCGCTGTCCGCATTTTGACCAATGCGCCTATCTCGCGCAGTTTCGAGCCGGGGCGACGCACAATTTCCTCGCCAACAGCTATCTTTCCCTGCCCGACCCAGTTGAAAAATGCGATTTGCGGATCGTCGACGAAACGTTCTGGCAGCAATTCCTGTCGATCCGGGATGTTCCGGTGGCGTCCTTCACAGATCCGCGCACCTTCTTTCCGGCGACGATGGCAGGCGATCACGCCGACCTGCTGGACGCGGCGCGGCAGGTCGCGGCGGCGCTGATCGCGGGTACCTCTCCGCTGTCCCTGCCATTTTCCCACGCAGACTATGCGGCGTTTGCCGCTCTGGAGTGGCGGGGAAAGTCCCCTGATCCTACGCTTATGCCGGATCAATGCGGCATCCAGCAGGACAAGCTGTTGAAACAGGCAGAAGCCAACCACCACCAGGTGTCGCGCTTTGCCGCGATCTGGAAAGTGTTGGCCGAGGCCAGAGAGGCCGGTCTGGACGCAACCGAACGGCTGCGCTTGGTGTCGCATGACGACAGGCAACTTATCCGGGTGCTGAGGCGGAAACCGTTGCGCCATCAGCAGCCGATGCTGGTGCTCGACGCTGATGCTGATCCCGAGATCCTCTCGGTGCTTGGATGCAATATTCGCGACATCCACGACGTCACCCTGCGCCCGAACGCCATCGTGACGCAGCTTCACGACCGCCGGATGACGAATGGCAGCCTGCTGAGCAAGCCCGGGCTGCGCGAGACCTGGCGGCAGATCATCGCGCGCGAGGTGCTGACCGACCGCTTGGACCGCAACGGCGGGGTGCTGGTCGGCGCAACGCGCAAGGTCGTGCGCGCCTTCTTCGAGGATGCTGGGCATTGCTTCGAGGGCATGTCCGAGGAGGAAGTGTCGGCTTACATGCTGGAGATCAAGCTGCACGGCGCGCATTGGCTGTGGTTCGGTGGTCGTGCGCTCGGCTCGAACCGCTACAAGGACTGTTCCAGCGTCATCGTAATCGGCCGCGAGGAACTGCCGGTTTGCGCCTTGGAAGACCAGGCGCGGGCGCTCTGGGGCGATGCGCCCGGCGAGCCTCTCAACCTGCTTGCCCCGGACGCCGCCGGAAAAATCCGGATGCCCGAGGCGGTCGTTCATTACGAAATGACAGACGGGACCCCAAAAGCGGTGCTGGTGCCCTGCCACCCCGACCGCCGCGTCCGTCGGCTGCAGCTGCAGAGCCGCGAACTGGCGACCCGACAACTCATCGAACGTTTGCGCCTGGCGCGCTCATCCTACCCCAAGCGGGTGTTCATCGGTTGTAATATCCCGATTCTCGGCATTCCGGTCGATAAGCTCGTTTCGTGGGCTGATATGCTGCCGGAAAGGGTGGAGGCAGCGATTGTCGACGGTCTGCTGGAAAAGGGCGGTATACGCCTTTCGGCCAGCGGCCTCGCAATAGATGCGCCGAGGATCTTTCCGAGTGTCGAAGCAGCGCGAACCTATCTGAAAAGGCAGAAAAAACTGCCACCAATCGCAGCCATGAACTTGGCCGGACGTGCTGCGTTCAATCGTGTTGTTTGGGTCAAAATCAAGCGCGACGTTCCGCATGCAAGGCACGAAGCTGCAGTTCTTCTGGCGAAAGGAGCAGCGCCGGAAAGGGCGGCAGATTTGCTCTGGGGGCCGCTGAAGTATTGCGAAACGCTGGATGGCAATGAAGGTGCGGCAGGCCAGCAGTGATGACATGAAGCACCGGGTAAAAAGCGTTGGTGTCGAGGTGAGTAAGCATCGGTCGGTGATGCAGATTCGTTCAAACGAACAAGTAGCTGACCGGCTTTGCCTTTTTTGCCATGTTCTCGGGTTTGAATCCCCCCCCAAAAAAAACTTTTTTTGTTTTGAGAAGATGAACCCATTTCATTCCTGCAGCGACAAGGGGCTTCGGCCAGTTGCGGCACCGGGCGATCAGCCTGGAACTGAAATCAACACGCTTTCTCAAAAGTAGAGGAAGCCAAATCAAAAGGATTGAATATGAGCAACATCACCAACAACCTCGAGCTCGAAAATGCCCGCATTGTCGACGACGCGTTCGTTCAAGCCGATTTCAGAGCGACCATCGATGGCAGCGACAAAAACCTTTTGGTGGAAGCCGAATTGGTTCCGGGCTCGAACTCTGTCAATATCGACAAGGCGACTTGGTCCGCATCCGGCGAATGTGCAATGGACTTCGTGGCAAGGCACTACGACGCGATCCAGCCGATGTTGAAGACCATGCTTTCCGAAACCCCTGCGTCAGATCTTGCCTGAGTATTGGGGGAAAGACGTGAAGCGCAATTCCAAGGCCACTTGCCGCAGCGCTGCACCTTCGATCCGAAAACCAAAACTGTCAGATCTCGGCGATGTCCGGGATCTGATGACCCTTCGGTTTCGCCCGTCCTGCCGTGCAGGGTCGGCTCACTTGATGACCGTTTCGGAACTGTCAGAGGCGATCAGGGAAATCGAAGCGCGCGTGAAAGCAAACCCAAAGACGCCAAATGTCAGGGATTGCCTTGCACGTTTCCACGCAGAGCTAAACCGCCGCAAGACCGAGACGCACGAAGACCGGGTGTGGCGGATGAAATCTCGCCTGGCCTGGGAGTTTGCCCAGGAAAAAATCGAAGCGGCGCAGAAGCGGCCCGACAGCTATTGCGCGCAAAAACCGGCGCAACGATACTGATCCGCCCCGCACACGCGGGGACAGATCACAGATCAAAGACCGCTTCAGGCCGCCCTGGGGCGGGTCTATTGCCCCATGCAGGCCATGTGCCGCGCGCCCTGGCAGGCCAGGCTGCGGATGCTCCAGGTGCTTTTGACATAGGCAAGGATCGAGTCGATCTCCTCGTCGCTCAGCACCTCTTGCCATGCGGCCATGCGCTCGTTGCGGGGCGAGCCTTTATGGATCGTGGCGCGCAGGCCGGCATCCGAATGGTGCCAGGCGTGCATCGCGTCGTTGAGCGCGGGCGCTTTGAAGCCGAACTCGTCGCGGGCCTCGGGGTCGTCGGGGGCCTCGCCGATGCCGCCAGCGCCGTGGCACGAGGCGCAGTTGTCATCATACAGCACCTTGCCCGCGGCGATCCGGTCCGGCGTGGCCAGATCGCTGCCTTCGAAGCTGATCCAGGTTGCCCCGCCATCGCGGCTGAGCAGGATTGCCCCGGTATCGGCCACGGCATAGAGCGTTTCGGGCGAGGAGGGATCCTCGATCAGGGCCCGCAGGAAACGGTCCTGGAAGCCGGTGCCGACCACCTGCCAGTCAAGCGTTTCCTCATCGGCCATGACAAGGCCGGTGCGATAGATGAACGCGGCGACGCGCCCGCCCGACAGGCTGGTGACGACGGTTACAGGGGCGTCGCCGGGATAGCTTTGCTGCCAGCTCTGGCCATTGTCTTCGCTGACCATCAGACCACCCACGGTGGCGGCAAAGATCCGCGACGGGCTGGTGCCTGACAGCGCCACGGCGAGGGTTTCCTCGGGCGTGGTCGCAAGCGGTTCCCAGCTGAGGCCGCCATTGGCGCTCAGTTGGATCGTCTTGTCGATGCCTGCCATTCGGTCGCCGTCCAGCCGGCTGATCGAGAGCGAGGTCAGCTTGGTCCCGGTCTCGCCCTGGGTGCCGGGGGTGGCTGTCCAGCGTGCCTGCTCCGGATCGAAAGTCAGCAGCCCAGCCGAAGCCCCGTCCGCGTCGATACCGTTCAGGAGCAGACGAGCGGGGTCATTCGGGTCGGTGGCGATGCCGGTGATGGCGGCGCGAGGGGGCGTGATGACCTGGGCCATGCCGTCGGGCGTGGCGCGCAGCAGGCCGTAGCCCGTGCCCAGCAACAGGGCGCCGTCGCCGGCCGGGTCGACCGCCAGACTGAACACGGATTGCACACGGTCAAGCGGCGCGCTTGTCTGCTCTTGCGCTTCCGCTTTGCTCGTGACGGTCGCTGCCAACAACATCAAGGCCGCCAAGGCCGTTCCGGATTTGCCAATCATGATCTGCCTTCCTTGCGATTGACCGCGCGTGTTTGTCCGTCCGAGTGCCACCCGCCGCAGCCGGCTTCAACACGTTTTCTGTATCAATTGGTAACGGCCACAAGGCATCTGAGGCCCGGTCGATACCCAGCGGGCCGACATGCCGGGCCAGTTCCGGATGCAGCCGTCGGTTTCCGGGGCAGAGCGGCACGGCCGCCGCTGTGGTCTTCGTCTCGACCGGGCGGCGACTGCGCGCCTGCAATAGGAGGGGATCAGGCGGTAAAGCTTCCTCATCGGCGAGGATTTGGCCGTAGAGATCGACCACCTCGGCCTTGGAGATCGACGGGCAGCCGGCGCAGTTGTTGCGGACCGTGTCAAAGTCGATCTTCTCAAAGCGCGACCGCAGCAGGGTGGCATCACCCGTGGCGCGCAAGAAGTAATGCGAGTTCGCGCTGTCGGCCTTGTCGACGGGCTTGATGCGGCCGGCATTGGGCCGACCCGTTGCAAGGCGAAATCAGCCTCGTGCCGCTTGCAGAAGATGAAATCGGCATGCGTGGTCGCCTTGGGCCTCAGCAGTCGCGGGCAACGGGCGGTGAAGTGTAGAACTGGTCGAGAATGCGGGCGGTCGATCGGGTGTTGGTCACGAATGGTCTCCTGCGTGTTACGCGCTGGAGATCGGTTCGTTCTGGAAAACCCGGAAACGGATTTGGGTGAGATAATAGTTAATAAAAACGGAGTTTTGTCGCGTTCTGTAAAGAAATTTTTGAAAAGCGCCGGGCGCGACTGGGCCGGGCTCGGGTGGGTAGAAGACCGAATACCCCGCCCGAACAAAACACCTGCGGGCGGGTCATGCCTTGTGGGGCGCCATCTCTTGCCGAAACAGCGCCCGCGGTTCAGCGCCTCTCAAAAGCTGCGACCGGCCGCCACGGAATTCCTTTTCGGGGAATGTGCGTGCACAACCGCGTCAGGCGCAGAGCTCAATGATCGCGCCGGTCTTGGTGGTGACCAGCCGGGATGAGTCCAGCAGTTCTTCGCGAAACCGCGCCATGTCGAACTGGGGGTCCTCCCAGTCCGCGGTTCCGACTTCCTGGGCCGTTTTGAGGCTTTCCCATACGAACTGGTCGATGTCGTCGTGGGTCATCGAGTTCTGCAGTTCCTCATGGATTTCGTGAATGTCCAGGTCGGTTTTCGCCTGAAAGACGGCGTCGATCTGGTCATCTCCGTATTCCGCGACCAGAGCGAGATAGGTGAAGGTGTCGTAGCTGATCTTGTCAGCCGCATCGCTTGCTTCCTGGAGGTGCCTCTCCAGAGCGGGGATCGTGCCACGATCAATCTCGCCAATGAGCTCGTAAAGGGTGTTGGCGGTTTCATTGATCTTCTTGATCAGCGCTTTGATGTCTGTGGTCATGATGCGTGTGTCCTTGTGAAATGGTTGCTTGGCCTGCTGGCGAAGGGAATGTGGTATCGCCGAGGGCGACGGAAAACCTTTCTTGCGCGTGCGTACACACTGGCGCAGGAGGAAGAATTCAGCGTGGTATTCGATGGTTGTTCTGGGTTGAATTGGGTTGGCGCGGCGGCGGTGCCGTCCGTCTCGAACGCTGTCACCTCCAATAGGGTCCTAAGTCCACGGTATGGTCGCATTCGGGTGCCGATCCCGGCTGTCTCATCTGGGCGCAACTTCGGCCAAAGACTCTTACCGTGTGGCTAAAATTTAACATAATCTCTATTACGAGTGCTTTGGCTGTAGCCACAACGCAGGAGTGTCAACAAAGGCGCCTGCGGGTTAAACCACGGCATTCACCTTCATTTTGACCAGATCTGAGCGCCACGCGTGCTGCAATTCGGCGCCTCATCAAGCTGTGATCCCGTGCTACAAGGTCGCAAGGCGTTTTGGAACAACGAGGAAGCAAAAATGCTGATCGCGGTAATCGCAGCTGTGCTGCTCGTCGTGGCAACGACCACGCTGCACCTGACTACCCTGCGCTGGCTGTCCGGACAGACGGCCGCGATACCCATGAGGCCCACGACGCGGGTCCTCGTGATAGTCTTGGTGATGTTCGCGGCGCATCTGGGCGAGGTGGCGCTTTACGCCCTCGCCTACGGGCTGGGGGATCAGGTTTTGGCGATTGGCAGCTTCGGAGGCGTCCCGACCCGTGAGCCGCTGGATTACTTCTACTTCTCGGTGGTCAGCTTCACGTCGCTGGGCATCGGCGAGGTCTTTCCGCACGGCCACCTGCGCTTTCTTACCGGGGTAGAGGCGCTGAACGGGCTGCTGCTGATCGCGTGGTCGGCGTCGTTCCTGTTCGCCGCCATGTGCCGGCTGTGGGATTGGCAACCTTTCGCAACTCTCAAGGACAAGGAAACCCCTGATCGGGCGGATTGACTTCGTGCCCTGCCCCCTCAGGCCCGCCAGAGCACTGACGGCGGGCCGTCGCCTGCGACCGCGGCCATTTCGGCAGGCGACAGGACGTCATTTGCCGGGCGCGCCAGCAGGTCGGCGGCCTCGGCCACGACATGCGCCCAGGTTGTCCGGTTGGCAAACAGCATCCCGTTGAGATCGAGCGTTCCGCCGTGGTTGATGAACCCCAGCGCGCGGGTGGTCCGGGGGCCGCTGTCAATGCGCCGCAAGGCCCCCAGGAACGGGCCGGGCCGGGTATGGGTGACGAACAGGCGGGGCCTGTCGGGCGGGAACAGGTCATTCAGTTTCGCGTCGCCCAGAACGTAATCCGCCTCGCGCGCGTCGCGCGGTGCGCGCAGTCGGCCCGGCTCGACGAGATACAGCAACGCGCAGTTCACGCCGCCCTGCTCCAGCCGCTCTCGTGCTTTCTGGCAGACGCCCAACTGATAGGCGCCAGTTGCCGAGAGAAGGATATCCGCCTGCGCGGGATCTCCGGCCAGCACCGCGGCGCCGTCGGTCAGCACCTGCCCGGCCTGGGCCGCGGTCAAGGCATTGGCGACCGGCTGTTTCGGCACCACCATGACCACGAGCCGCCCGTGGCTGCGATAGGCCCGCGACAGGGCCGCCGCCGTGCTGGTGGCGTCGGCCGGGAACAGCACCGACACCGCGTCGGCCATTTCCCCCAGCAGAACCTCGGGAAGGGTCGTGTCCTGGTGCGAGATCTCGTTCTTGGCGTTTTCCCACGCGTGCGAGGTCAGCACGATCGGCACCGACAGCCAGCCGGGCGGGCGGCCAGCGGCCGCCAGTTGCCGGGCAAAGGTGATTTCCTGGCGGATCGCGCCCAGCATCTTGGGGGCGAAGGCCTCGTAGGTCACGACCAGGTTGATGCCGCCCTTGTTGCCGAGCGCGGCGCAGACCACGGCCTCTTCGTTGAGCGCGGTGATGACGCCGCCGGTGCGGGATTCGGCGATCCCCGGCTCGGGATCGAGGACGCGGTGCTTCAGCGTGTCCAGCGTCTCGTCCAAGCGGTTGCTGCGCAGCTCGTCCGGGTTTCCCACCCTTGGCCGCAGGTGGGGATTCGTCCCGACGATGGCGCAGAACTGGCGATCCAACGCTGCCATCGGCGAAACCATCTCGCCCGTCGGATACTCGGCGACAACCGGAATTTCCGGGGGCGCGATCCGGCGGGTCGCCAGCGGATGATCCCGCTCTTTCGGCCGGTTCTGCCGCTCATGCGTGGCCAGTTCCGCCACCGCCTCGCGCAGCGCCTGTTCCGGCATGTGCAGGCGACGGGCGCCCTCGTTGAACAGGCGGCGGCTGTCTGCGTCGGTCGCGGGGGTCGCGGGCAGCGGCAGGTTGTGCGCCCGGTTGGTGCCCGCGCCGGGAAAGCCGTAGCCCTTGATCGTCTCGGCGATGCCATAGCCCAGCCTTTCCTGCGACAACGCCCCGGCTTCGATGGCGTGGATGCCCCACAGGATGCTGGCCGGGTCACGCCCGTCCAGCCCGATGGGGTCGAACCCGTTCAGGCGCAGGTGATGGTCCAGCCAGCGCTCGCCGCCCTGTTGCGCGATCTGCGTCCGCTGCTCGATGCGGCGGCCGTTGAGGATCATGATCGGCGCCACCAGTCCGCTGTCCTCGGCCCGCCACCAGCGCGGTGCCCAGTCGCTGCCGCGCTGCTCCTCGAAGGCGCCGTCGCTGAGAAAGGTCACCAGACGCTCGCCCTTGAGCGGCGCGTGCACATAGTGCAGCTCTGCAAAGCCGAGATAGCCGCCCTCCTGCGTGCCGCCGGCGGTGTTGGCGTTGACATGCGAGCCCAGCGGAGAGACCTGCGTGCCATCAGGGCCGACCTCGCAGGAATAGAAATCTGACACGAAGCGCGTAAGGCCCTCGTCGGAAAGATCGTAGCGCGAGGCATGCGCGGGCGTCATGTTGTCCACCAGCAGGTTGACCGCGTCGATCGCCGCGACGCAATGGCCCTGCCCCATCATCCAGCTGCGGGTGTGACCGTCGAGCGCGTTGAGGGTCAGGTAGGCGACATAGGCCGGCACCATGTTCAGCGACCCGCCGGTGTGTCCCTGAGGGTTGGCCTTGAACGCGTCCGCATCCAGCGCCGCGCCGTCCAGCCGCACGCTTTTGGCATAGGTCATATGCGCCACCAGCCACATGCCGGCATTGGCAAGAGTGTCGGCGGCGCGCAGCCTGCGATAGCCGGTCTCTGTATCCGGCAGGTTTCCCGCCTCGACCAGCGCCCGGACCATCTCGTGTATCCTGACCTGCGTAAGGTCATCGTGGCGGATGACGCCGCGGCCCGCGGCCCAAACGGCGAAGGCGGTATCCTGCTGGCGGAGTTCTTCGGCGTGCCGGGCGATCTCGTGACGGTTTGGCGCGGACAAGTCGTCGCAAGTACCGCATGTGATGAATTTCCGCATCGTCGAATTCCTGTCGAATTGGCGCGCATTCCGGCCGCAGGCCGGTTGGCCGCGCTGCATGTTACCTTTTTCGCTCCGCGCCTCAGCCGATCTTGACCAGCGTGTCGCTCACGAACTCATAGGGCGGCACGTCGAGGTTTCGCGGCGCCGGGCCTTTCCGGATCCGCCCCGAAGTGTCGTAATGCGAGCCGTGGCACGGACAGAACCAGCCGTTCCAGTCCCCGGTCGGGTCGCTGCCGCCCTGACCCAGCGGGATGCAGCCCAGGTGGGTGCAGACGCCGATCACGACCAGCCATTCCGGGCGCTGGACGCGCTCGGCATCCGGCTCGGGGTCGATCATCGGCGCGTCGTCGTCGGCCCGCGCCTGTGCGATCCGTTCCTCTGTCCTATGGTCGATGAAAACCGGCTTGCCCTTCCATTTCAGCGTGATCCGGCTGCCGGGCTCGACCCCTTCGAGGTCGATATCCACCACCGCCAGGGCCGAGACGTCGGCACTGGGGTTCATGCTGTCGATCAGGGGCCAGATCGCCGCGCCAGTCGTGACGACCGCAGCGCCGGCGGTGGCGTAGTACAGGAAATCGCGGCGGCTTTCGTCCGCCTGCTGCTGTTGTCTTGTCAAAATGTCAGACATGGCGTTCCTCCTTCATGCCCGGTTCGGGCCTGCCGGTCGGCAAGGCCCGGACGAGGTGGATCAGTCGCTATGCCCCTCTTCCCCTTCTTCGTGGTGCCCCATCTGATCGTCGTCGTGATGCCCCATCTCACCTTCTTCGTGGTGATCTTCCTCGGATTGGTGGTGCATCATCGCCGCGACCGATTTCGGGATGTCGTGCTCAGAGAACTTCGCCTGTTCCGAGGCGTCATGAACAAAGGCGATGATGTCGGCCAACTCCTGCCCGTTCAATTCGATCTGTTCGCCCAGTTCTTCCTCTTGCAACGCGACCATTGCCGCGGCGCCGCGCCACATGCGGGCGGCGAATTCGAACGGGTTCATAACCTCGTCCATCGTCGAGGCATCGAGCACCGGGGCATGTTCCCCGCCTATGCCGTTTATCGAGTGGCAAACGATGCACCCCTTGGAGGCGAACAGCGCCCTGCCCCTTTCGGAACTCATTTGGGGCATCATCAGCCCCTTGGGCATCTCGTCCATCATCTGCATGTGCTGTCCTTCGCCTTGCGAGGCCAGCGCCGGGACTGTCCCGACCGTCATCGCCAGCATTGCCGCTGGTATCGTCATGGTTCTTGCAAGCATGGGTTTTCCTTTCCCCTAACTGGTTTGCCTGACTGCTCTCCTCAGTTTGTCCCGTCCTGGTATGCGGGTATTTCGTTCCTTCGACCCAATCCGGCCTGCGCGCTTCAGGGTGGGCAGGTCATGATCCGCCGCCTCCGTGCCCGCCATGGCCGCGGTGCATCAGGAAATGCATGCCCACGCAGACCAGCAGGAACAGCAGGGGCGAACCGAGCAGCGGATACAACGCCTCGCGGTATTCCCAGCCCAGTATCCCGGCGCCTATGACAAGGGCGATCGCAAGCGGCAGCCAGTTCCGTCGGGTGTGGCTTTTGCTTTCTTCCGGCTCGGTCGGCGGCTTGGAAGCGGCTTCGTTCTTGTTCGGGGTCGTGTCATCAACTGGTTGATAAGTCATGGCTATCTTGCCTCCGGCATGGTGATCCAGTGTTTCAGGAAGGCGCGTTCGTAGGTAAAGACCATCACGATGCCCGCGACCGCGTAGGCCACGATCATCGGGTCCGAGCGCCATTTCAGGGTGGTGAAGGCCGCCAGCACCACGGCATCCAGGGCCAGCGCGGTCAACATGACCCAGCCGCGGCCCTTGATCTGGCCACGCAGGTTGCGCCAGACGCCCCAGTGAACGGCCATGTCCATCACCAGATAGAAGAATGCCCCCAGCGAGGCGATGCGCGACAGGTCGAACAGCACGGTCAGCAGCCCGGCGATGACGACGGTATAGACCAGCGTGTGCGACTGGATGGAGCCCGTCATGCCGAAATGGCTGTGCGGGATCATCTTCATGTCGGTCAGCATCGCCAGCATCCGCGACACGGCAAAAACGCTGGCGATCAGCCCCGAGGCCGTCGCCACCATCGCCAGCGCCACGGTCAGGTAGAACCCGCTCTGCCCCAGCACCGGCCCGGCGGCCTCGGCCAGGGCATAGTCCTGTGCGGCGCGGATCTGCTCGGGCGGCAGGCTGACGCCGACGGCAAAGGCGACCAGCAGGTAGACCACCGCGCAGATCGCGATCGAGATCATGATGGTGCGCCCGACATTGCGGTGCGGATCGACGATCTCGGCCCCGCTGTTGGTGATGGTGGTGAAGCCCTTGAAGGCGAGGATCGACAGGGCCACCGAGGCGACGAACCCCAACGGCGCGGCCGGTTCCGAGCCCTGCACCTGCCAGGTTCCACCCGCGGCCCAAAGTGCGGCGATGCCGAATATCGCGATCCCGCCGATCTTGAGCGCCGACATGATGATCGACCACAGCCCCACCGAGCGGTTGCCCGACCGGTTCACCGCATAGGCAAAGACGATCAGAGCCACACCGATCAGCGGCACCAGCGGCCCGCCCTCGATGTCGAACGGGCGGAGCGCATAGGTCGCGAAGGTGCGCGCCACGAGGCTTTCGTTGATCACCATCGACAGCGCCATCAGCAACGAAGCCGCCGCCGCGACCGCGCCCGGCCCGTAGGCCTTGGTCAGGATCATGGCGATGCCACCCGATGAGGGCCAGGCATTGGACATGGCGATGTAGGTATAGGCGCTGAAGGCGGTGACGACGGCCCCGAC
>NZ_FWFQ01000015.1 GCF_900172235.1 Pseudoruegeria aquimaris
CGCGCCGAGCGCTTGAGCAAATCGACGGCTCCGCGCCCGGCGCGCTTGCCCAAACCGAAACCGAAGACTATCAAACCCAAACCCGCAGACTCTCGTTATGAATGAGGGACCAGCGGGGGGCAGGTCAAAGTCAAAGCTCTCGCCGTTGCCGGCGCTGTCGCCGCCGCCCTCACCGCCACCACGACGACCGTCGCCCACGCGATGGAGAAGGAAAAGTGCTACGGTGTGTCCCTCGCCGGCAAGAACGACTGCGCCGCCGGCCCCGGCACCACCTGCGCCGGCACCTCCACGGTGGACTACCAGGGCAACGCCTGGACGCTGGTGGACGCCGGCACCTGCACCACGATGGAACTGCCCGACGGCCGCATGGGCTCGCTCGAGCCGCTGGACCGCGACCTGCCGGCATAAGTCGATTTTCGCCCGTTCCCGCGCTATCCTCGCGGGAACGGGCCCCCTTGCCCCAAGCCAAGAGAAAGTCAGAAGACGGCCCGCGCCGATCCCCGCCCGGGCCTCCTTTTTTCGGAGAGAACCGCCATGCTGGATGCAACCCCACGCCGCTTCGATGCTCTCCCCAACCGGCCCGGCGTGGGCTACAAGCCTCAGCATTTCGCCGAGATCATGGAAGATCCCGGCCCCGTGGACTGGCTCGAGATCCACGCGGAAAACTACATGGGCGCCGGTGGGCGCCCGATCGCGCAGCTGCGCCACCTTGCCGAGCGCTTCCCGATCAGCGTGCACGGCGTCGGGCTTTCCATCGGCGGCGAAGCCCCGCTGGATGCGGAGCACCTCGCCAGGCTCAGGCAGCTTCTGGGCTGGCTAAACCCCGCCAGCTTCTCCGAACACCTGGCATGGTCCACCCACGACAGCCATTTCTTCAACGATCTGCTGCCCCTGCCCTACACCGAGGCCACGCTGGCGCGCGTCTGCGCCCACATCGACCAGGTGCAGGAGGCCGTGGGCCGGCGCATGTTGCTGGAGAACCCCTCCACCTACCTCGCCTTCGCCGAAAGCCAGATCCCCGAAACCGAATTCCTCGCCGAGATCGCCGCGCGCACCGGTTGCGGGCTGCTGTTTGACGTCAACAACGTCTTCGTGTCGGCCACCAACCAGAAGACCGATCCCTATTCCTACATCGATGCCTTCCCGCTGCATCTCGTCGGCGAGATCCACCTCGGCGGCCACGACGAGGACGAAGACGATCACGGCGCCCCCCTGCTGATCGACAGCCACGGGTGCGAAGTGGTTGATCCGGTGTGGGAAATGTATCGCTACACGCTTCAGAAAGGCGGCGCGAAGCCGAGCCTCATCGAATGGGACAACGACGTGCCGGAATGGCCGGTGCTGGCCGCCGAGGCCGCCCGCGCCGATGCGCTTCTGGCCGAGGTTCCGGCATGAGCCGCCCTCAAAGCCCCGCGCCGAGCGTTTCCCAAGGCACTTTCACGCGGGCCATCCTCGATGCCGGGCAGCCCGTGCCCGAGGGGCTTCTGGATCCCGAAGGCCGCCCCGCCGGGCGCCGCTTCTCCGTCTATCGCAACAATGTCGCCGTCAGCCTGACGGAGGCGCTCGCCACCGCCTTTCCGGTGATCGAAAAGCTGATCGGGGAGGAGAATTTCAAGGCCGTCGCGGGGGTGTTCCTGCGCCGCTACCCGCCCGACAGCCCGCTGATGATGTTCTACGGCCAGCAGATGCCCGCCTTTCTCGAAGGCTTCGAACCCCTCAAGCACCTCGGCTACCTGCCCGATGTCGCCCGGCTGGAAATCGCGCTGCGCGAAAGCTACCACGCCGCCGACGCCACGCCCGTGCCCCCGGAAGCGCTGCAGGCGCTGCCGCCGGATCGGCTGATGGCCGCCCGCCTCCGGCTGGCCCCGGCCCTGCGGCTCGTGCGCTCACGCTGGCCGGTGGCCTCGATCTGGCATTTCAACATGAGCGAGGGTGCCCCGAAGCCGCCCGCCAACGGCGAAAATGCCCTCGTCACCCGCCCCGGCTTCGATCCGCAGATCATCGCCCTGCCGCCCGGCGGCGGCGCCTTCATCGCGGCGCTGCTGGCCGGCGAAAGCTTCGGCGCCGCGCTGGACGCGGCCAGCGGCGCGGTCGAGGGCTTTGACCTCACGGCCGTGCTCGGCCTGCTGATCCAGGGCGGCGCCATCGCCTCCATCGAAGAAGGACCCCCCGCATGAACCCGCTCATCGCCCTGCACAACAGCCTTTTCCGCTGGCTCGAGACCCTTATGGAGCCCTGGTTCCTGCCGACGCTGGCCCGCTTCACCTTTGCCGCCACGCTGCTGATCTACTTCTGGAACTCGGCCCTGCTGAAACTGGGCGACGGGATCCTCGGCATCGTGCAGCCCTCCGTCGGAGCCTATGCTCAGATCTTCCCGAAGAAGATGGAGGCCGTCACCTATGACATCACCCAGTTGGGCTGGTTCGAATGGGCGGTCGTGGTAGCGGGCACCTGGGCGGAATTCATCCTGCCCGCGCTGATCGTGCTGGGCCTCTTCACCCGGCTCTCCGCCATCGGCATGATCGGCTTCGTGGTGGTGCAGAGCCTGACCGATCTCTACGGCCACGGCGGCATCGAACACCCCGAAACGATCGGCGCGTGGTTCGACCGCCTTCCGGACGGGGCGATCCTCGATCAGCGCCTGTTCTGGATCACGGTTCTGGCCATCCTGGTGGTCAAGGGCGCCGGGCCGCTCTCGCTCGACAGGCTGTGGCTGGAGCGCCGCGACGCCCAGATGTGAGCCCCGCGCTCAGGCGGCGTCGGGCTGGCGTGCAGCCAGCGCCAGCAGGCCGCCCAGCAGGCAGAAGGCGATGGGGAACATGGTGAAGACGCCGAAGCCGAAGGCGGCATAGATCGCCCCGGCCGCCACGCACATCAGGATGCCCCCGGCCAGAGCCTGACTGCGCGCCATGGCGCCGCCGGCGATCGCGAGCAGCGGGGCGAAGAAGCTCGCCGCGCGAATCAACCCCACGTTGTCCACCTGCTCGATCAGGTCCGGCACCTCGCCGAACCAGGCCACGAAGCTCGTGTAGCCGTAGCCGAAGAAGCCAACGATCATCGACAGCACGCCGCCGATAATGCCCAGAACAAGTGCCGCGTTTCGCATGGAAATCTCCTGAAGGTGGCCTGTCAGGTAGGCGCGCGTTCAGCCATCCGCAAGGAGCGCGGCCCGTGTTTGCGCGGTCCAGCCCAGAAACAGCCTGTCCCCCGCTTCGATCACCGGGCGCTTCATCAGCGTCGGATGCGCCTGAAGCAGCGCCAGCGGCGCTGCGGCGCGGGCCGCTTCGTCGAGGCCGCGCCAGGTGGTGGAGCGCCGGTTGATGAGATTTTCACCAAATGCGGTGAGAAAACGGGCCAGGTCCCGCTCGGGCACCCCGTCGGCACGCACATCGACGAACGCCACCTCCACGCCCGCATCTTTCAAGTCTTTCAATGCCTTGCGGCACGTATCGCATGTCTTCAAGCCGTAGAGTTTCACGTCATCTTCCTGTTACAGCGGCCTCATATCACCGGGCAGCAGCGCAGCGGGCGAGCGTTTTTCTTGCCTTTTGCCCGGAGTGTGCGAACCTGCTTGGGGGCCTTGGTGGCCCGATTTCAACCCGGACGCAAGGCCGCTGGCCCCTTGCCGCCGGCACAAGACGCCGCCCGCTGTTTTGGGCGGAGCGTGACTATTGAGAAGGAGAAGCGGCATGCCAAATGGCACCGTGAAATGGTTCAACACGACGAAAGGGTACGGGTTCATTGCCCCGGAAGACGGCGGGAAGGACGTGTTCGTGCACATCTCGGCCGTCGAGCGCTCGGGCCTCACCGGGCTCGCCGACAATCAGAAAGTGGAATACGAACTCGATACCGGCCGCGACGGCCGCGAGCTGGCCGGGGCCATCAAAGTGATCTCCTGATCCGGCACCGCCCCTCCATCCCTGCACCGCCACCACGCGCCAGCCGCGCGCGTGGCCGCTGCTCGGCACGGTGCCTCACGTGGCATCTGCCGAAGCCATCTCCGCGTTTCTTGCGCTTTTCACCCCGACCCGCCCCTGCCCCAGCCCGCGCCGCCACGGAACGAAACGCTGCGCAAAGAATTCGCTTGTGTTGTCTGGTCTGGCGGTGCACACTTACTATGTGTGACGCAAGTCCCATATTTCTATCCTGCCTTCTTTTTACCCAAAGCAGCCGGAAAGAGTATTGAGACCGAGCTGCAAGACACCGGCGCGGATGCGTTCCGGCCGTCAACGTAAAAACGAAGGAGACACACGATGCCCAAAGGTACCGTGAAATGGTTCAACACCACCAAAGGCTACGGCTTCATCGCGCCTGAAACCGGCGGCAAGGACATTTTCGTCCACATTTCCGCGGTTGAGCGCTCCGGCCTCACCGGCCTGGCCGACAACCAGGACATCGAATACGAACTGCAGACCGGCCGCGACGGCCGCGAGTCCGCGACCGACCTGAAGGTCTCCGGCTGAGCCTGCCGGCCGGGCGGCACGCCGCCCCGAATGACACGCGCAGGGCCCGATCCGGGCCTTGCGGCCACAGCCCGGCGAAACCGTTCGCCACGGCGCTTTACCTGCCCTGCCCCCTGATCTATTGAATTTCCAAACAAGGGGCAGCCATGCGCATTCTCATCACCAACGACGACGGCATCAACGCGCCCGGCCTGGCCGTGCTCGCCGCCATTGCCGAAGAGATCGCCGGCCCCGACGGCGAGGTCTGGACGGTGGCCCCCGCCTTCGAGCAATCCGGCGTCGGCCACTGCATCTCCTACACCCATCCCACGATGATCGCCGAACTCGGCCCCCGGCGCTATGCCGCCGAGGGCAGCCCGGCGGACTGCGTGCTGGCCGGGGTCTACCACGTGCTGGCCGATGCGCCCCCCGATCTCGTGCTCTCCGGCGTGAACCGCGGCAACAACGCCGCCGAGAACACGCTTTATTCCGGCACCATCGGCGGCGCGATGGAGGCCGCCCTGCAGGGGCTGCCCGCGATCGCGCTCTCGCAGTTCTTCGGCCCCGAGAACGCCGCGCTCGACAACCCGTTCGAAGCCGCCGCCGCCCATGGCGCCGAAGTCGTGCGGCGCATCCTCGGCGCCATGCCGGCGCAGGTGCCCGATGGCGATTACCGCCTGTTCTACAACGTGAATTTTCCGCCTGTGCCGGCCACCGGGGTGAAGGGCATCCGCACGGCGGCACAGGGCCTGCGCAGCGGAACGCGCTTTTCCGTGGAGCCCCACACGGCGCCTTCGGGGCGCAAGTTCCTCTGGGTGCGCGGCGGCCCGCAACACACGCCCACGGCGCCCGGCACGGATGCGGCGGCCAACCTCGAAGGCTACGTGTCCGTCACCCCGATGCGGGCAGATCTCACCGCCCATGACGCGCTGGCCGCCATGCGGGAGCGGATCGACAGATGATCGACGCCGAACGCCAGATGCAGTTCCTCTTCGCGCTGCGCTCGCGCGGCGTGACCGACAAGCGCGTGCTCCACGCGATGGAGACCACCGACCGCGGCGCTTTCGTGAAGGGCATCTTCGCCGAGCGCGCCTACGAGGACACCCCCCTGCCGGTGGCCTGCGGCCAGACGATCAGCCAGCCCTCCGTGGTGGGGCAGATGACCCAGGCGCTCGACGTGCAGCCGCGCGACAAGGTGCTGGAAGTGGGCACCGGCACGGGCTACCAGGCGGCGATCCTCAGCAAGCTCGCCCGCCGCGTCTACACCGTCGAGCGCTACGCCACGCTGGTGCAGAACGCCCGCGCGGTGTTCCAGGCGCTGGATCTCTCCAACATCACCGCCATCCACGGCGACGGCAGCCACGGCCTGCCCGAACAGGCCCCCTTCGACCGCATCCTCGTGACGGCGGCCGCGGAGGATCCGCCGGGCCCCCTCTTGGCGCAGTTGCGCGAGGGCGGTATCATGGTCGTGCCCGTGGGCCAGTCCGATACCGTGCAGAGCCTGATAAAGGTCACAAGGACGGCGGCGGGATACGAGTATGATGAGCTGAGCCCGGTGCGTTTCGTGCCGCTTCTGGAGGGGCTCGGCAAGGAATAGCCGGTTTGAGGAACGAGCAATGGCACCCAGCCCGAAACGCCGCCCGTCGCGGGCGCTTGTCGCGAGCACCGCACTGATCGTCGCCCTGTCCGCCTGCGACGGTGACTACGATCTGCGCGGCAACATCAGCGGCAACAACTTCGACACGACGGCCGCCGCGCGCACCGCGACGGCCCCGCGCCCGAAACCCGACAACCGCGGCGTCATCTCCTACCCGAACTACCAGGTGGCCGTGGCCAAGCGCGGCGATACCGTCGGCGACGTGGCCGCCCGCGTGGGCACCGATGCCGCGGCCCTCGCCCGCACCAACGGCATCGCGCCGGACGTGCCCCTGCGCGAAGGCGAGGTCCTGCTGCTGCCCGGCCGCGTGGCGGAGCCCTCCCCGGCCACGGGCGCCGTGGCAACCGGGCCGATCCGGCCGGCCGGCCAGATCGACGTGACGACCCTCGCCGGGGACGCGATCGAGCGCGCGGAGGGCACCTCCACCACCGCGGCCGCCGCGCCCTCCTCCGCTTCTTCCGGCGCGCCGAAGGCGCAGACCGGCGCGGAACCCGTGCGCCACAAGGTGGCCCGCGGCGAGACGGCCTATTCCGTGGCCCGGCTCTACAACGTTTCGGTCACCGCGCTGGCGGAATGGAACGGGCTCGGCTCCGATCTCGCCGTGCGCGAAGGCCAGTATCTGCTGATCCCGGTGCCCGCCGCCACTGCCAAGCCCGCCAGCGCGCTCTCGCCCGCCGCCACCACGGCGCCCGGCCAGGGCTCGCCCACGCCGGAGCCGCCGAGCGCCGCCAAGCCCCTGCCCGACGAAGTGGCCAGCGCCGCGCCGCCGGAAAACACCCCGGAGTCGCCCTCGCTTTCCAGCGGCGAGACGGCGCCCACCCGCAGCGCCGCCCTGGCCTTCCCGGCCTCGGGCAGCATCATCCGGCCCTATGCGAAGGGCAAGAACGAGGGCATCGACATCGGCGCGCCGGCCGGCAGCGCGGTGAAGGCCGCGAAGGACGGCGTCGTGGCCGCGATCACGCAGGACACCAACAACGTCAACATCGTGGTGCTGAAACACGCCGACAACCTGCTCACCGTCTACGCCGGCGTGGACGCGGTGAGCGTGAAGAAGGGCGACAAGGTTTCCCGCTCGCAGCAGATCGCCAAGGTGCGCGCGGCGGATCCGAGCTTCCTGCACTTCGAAGTGCGCCAGGGGCTGGAGAGCGTCGATCCGATGGAATTCCTTCAGTAGGCGCGGCCCTGGCCGATCCCACCTGACCGGAAACAAAAAACGCGCCCCGTTGAGGGCGCGTTTTTCTTGGGTTCTGGCTTTGGCCGTTTTGCGCAACGCGCTCGCCCGGGCGGGCGCGGGGCTGCCACTTGCGTGACAGCCCACAAGGCGCGTTCCTAGGCTTCCAGCGCCAGCTTGTGCACGTGGATCTCGTTGATCGGGTGGCTGTCGGCCCCGAGGATCCCCGGCCGCGCGTGGCGGTAGAGCGAGCGCCAGTAGGGCTGGATGATGGTGCCGTCATCGCGCAGGAATTCCTGGATCTTCACCATGTGCTCACGGCGCGTGTCCGCATCCGCGATGGCCGAGGCCTCTTCGAGCATGGTGTCGAACTCCTCGCTGGCGAGCCCGGTTTCGTTCCAGGCCACGCCGGACTTGTAGGCCAGCGTCAGCACCTGCACGCCGAGCGGGCGGTGGCCCCAGTCGGTGGAGGAGAACGGGAAGTTGTTCCAGTCGTTCCAGAAGGTGGCCCCCGGAAGCACCGTGCGGCGCACCTTCAGCCCGGCGTCGCGCAGCTGCGCGGCCAGCGCATCGGTGGTGTTGCGGCGCCAGTCGTCGTCGATGGAGACGATCTCGTGCTCGTAGTCGAGCATCCCGGCCTCTTCCATCAGCGCGCGCGCGGCTTCCGGATCGCGCACCGGGGCGCCGATGTCGGCGTATTCCGGGTGGATCGGGCAGACGTGATGGTTCTCGGCCACGGTCCCGCGGTTGGCGTAGCCCAGTTCGAGCAGCACGGCGTTGTCGACCGCCAGCGCCAGCGCCTGGCGCACGCGCTTGTCTTCGTAGGGCCGCTTGCCGTCCACTTCCGAAAGGCGGTTGGTGCGCAGCACCAGCGTATTGGCGGAAACGGATTCGCTCTGCTGCCAGCCGAGCGCCTCGAAGATCTCGACGAATTCACCCACCGTCTCGTAAGTCATGTCGACTTCCTCGGCCTCGGCCGCCGCCACGTGGGCCGCGCCGTCGGTGCCGAAATCGATGAATTCGATCCGGTCGAGATAGGCACCCTCGCCCCACCATTCATGCTCGGTGTTCCTTTCGAGCACGGCCTTCACGCCCACCTCGTATTCCACCAGCTTGTAGGGCCCGGTGCCCACCGGATCGGCCGCCGGATCGCCGGACCAGCCCTCGGGCACGATGGCGGCGGGGTATTCGGTGACCGCCGGGATGATGGTGATGTCGGGGCGGGTCAGCTTCACCTTGAGGGTGAGGTCATCGATGATCTCGAGGCCGCCTTCCACGGGGCCGTCTCCGGCCTCGTTCTGCAGCGAGCCCATGCGCGCCGCCATGGAGTTGCCTTCCCAGGTGCCGTCGCACCAGCGGGCGAAGTTGTAGGCCACGTCCTTCGCGGTCAGCTCGCCGCGGCCGTCATTCCACTTCACGCCGGGGCGGATCTTCAGCAAGTACTCGGTGGCGTCCTCGTTGACCTCCCAGCTTTCCAGCAGGCGCGGCTCGAAGGTGCCGTCGGCGTTGTACTGCACGAGATACTCGAGGAAGCCGCGCACCACGTTGCCCAGCTGCGGCCAGTTGAAGGTGGGCGGATCCAGCAGCGCGCGCACGTCCTGCTGGATGCGGATCGTGCCGCCCTTGGCCATGTTCATGGCCCGGGCCGGCTGCGCCATGCCCATCAGGCCGTAGGCGGTGGTGGCGGTGACGCCGAGCGCCGTTGCGCGGGTCAGGAATTCGCGGCGGCTGAGCTTGCCGGCGGCCACTTCCTGCGCATGCATGTGCACCGCTGGATGAATGGCATCCTTGTTGAAAAATACAGACATGATGTCTCCTTCCCTGTCTTGAAAAGTCTTTCGTTCTAGCTTGACGCTTTCCAGTCTAACGAGGTTCTGCGCGGATGCAGGGGTTTTCTTAGCGTCAACTTCACGAAATGGTGAGGCCCGCGCCGGCGGGCACGGGCCTGTGGCGGGCAAGCGCCAGAAAAATCAGGAAAATTCAGGAGAGGGAGACGCCCCGGCGCCCGGCCAGATCGGTGAAATACTGCCAGGCCACCCGGCCCGAACGGCTGCCTCGCGTGGCCTGCCATTCGATGGCCTCGGCCCAGAGCGTCTGCTCGTCTATCTCCACGCCGAAGGCCGCGCAGTAGCCGCGGATCATGTCGAGGTATTCGTCCTGCGAACAGGGGTGGAACCCGAGCCAGAGGCCGAAGCGGTCCGACAGCGACACCTTCTCCTCCGTGGCCTCCGAAGGGCTGATGGCGGAGGAACGCTCGTTTTCGATCATGTCGCGCGGCATCAGGTGGCGGCGGTTCGAGGTGGCGTAGAAGACGACGTTCTCCGGCCGCCCTTCGATGCCGCCGTCCAGCACCGCCTTGAGCGACTTGTAGTGCTGATCGTCGTGGGAAAAGGAAAGATCGTCGCAGAACAGGATGAAGCGCGCATCGGCCTCGCGCAGGATGTTCAGCAGCCGCCCGATCGAAGGCAGATCCTCGCGCTGGACCTCCACGATCTTCAAGCCAAGCCCCTGCCGCAGCACCTCGGCATGCACGGCTTTCACCAGCGAGGATTTCCCCATCCCGCGCGCGCCCCAGAGGAGCGCGTTGTTGGCCGGCAGGCCCCGCGCGAACTGCAGCGTGTTCTCAAGCAACGTATCGCGGGACCGATCCACGCCGACAAGCAGCGAAAGATCCACCCGGTTGACCTTGGTCACCGGGGCCAGCCGATCCGGGCCCACGTGCCAGACGAAGGCATCGGCGGCGCTGAAATCCGGGGCGGCCATGGGCGCCGGGCGCAGCCGCTCCAGCGCCTCGGCGATGCGCTCGAGCGCAGCGTCATTCATCGTCGAAAGCCCCTTCGCCGTGGATGTCCTCGTCCCACAGGCCCTCCGCCTTCAGCTTCTTTTCGCGGGCCTTCTCCACCCAGCGCACGAGCTGGATCGAGATCTCGTAGAGCCCGTAGACCACCACGAAGAGGATGAGCTGCGTCGTCACGTCCGGGGGCGTTACCAGCGCGGCCAGCACGAGGATGCCGACCATGGCGTATTTGCGCACGCTGCCCAGCCCCTTCGCGCTCACCAGCCCGGCCTTGCCCATCAGGGTCAGCAGCACCGGAAGCTGGAAGCACAGGCCGAAGGCCATGATGAACTTCAGCGTGATGTCGAGGGATTCATTGACCTTGCCGAAGAAGGTGATCGTCACCCCTTCCGCCGTTTCCGGCACCACGGCCGCCTCGGCGGGAATGTCGCTCACGGTGCCCGAAAGCAGATCGGCGAAGATCGAGGATACGTCGGCAAAACCGAGAAAGAAGGCCATCGCCAGCGGCGTCACCACGAAATGGGCGAAGGCCGCGCCCAGCATGAACATCACCGGCGAGGCGACGATGAAGGGCAGGAAGGCGTTCTTCTCGCTCTTGTAGAGCCCAGGCGCGATGAAGCGCCACATCTGGTGCGCGATCACCGGGAAGGCCAGCGCGAAGCCGAAGACCATCGAGATGCGGAACAGGGTGAAGAGATACTCCTGCGGCGAGGTGTATTGCAGCGTCGGGGACGGGTCGCCCAGCTCGCGCAGCGTCGCCTCGATCGGCCCCAGCAGGAACTGCAGGATCGGTTCGGCCACGGTGAAGGCCAGAACGATGCCGATGATGAAGGCGATCACCGAGCGGATCAGCCGGGTGCGCAGCTCGGCCAGATGCTCGATCAGCGGCGCGGAGGAGTCTTCGATCTCGTCGGTGCTCATGTGGTCTTGTCCGCAGGCTTGGTCCCGGCGTCGGGCGTATCGGTCGGTGCGGCGCCCTCCGCGGCAGGGGCCGCCTGGCCGGCGTCGGCGGATGCGGCAGCCGCCGCCTCCTGCGCCGCCTTCTCCCGCGCGATCCGGTCACTGGCCACCTGGGCGCTGCGCTCGCGGATCAGGCGGGCCTGTTCGGCGCGCTCTTCCGTCATCTTCGCGGTTTCCGGGCCACGCGGCGCGGGCTTGGCCTCGCCCTCCGTGGCGGCCGCCGCGTCACCGGGCTGCCATTTCTCGAATTGCGAAGCGGCATCCTGAAGCTTGTCCAGCCCCAGCTTCTTGGCCGAGGTGGCGTTCTTCAGATCGCTCGCCACATCCTTCACGCCGGCCTCGTCGGCGGCCTCGTTCATCGCGCGCTGGAAATCACGCGCCATGGCCCGTGCCTTGCCGGTGAACCGGCCCAGCGTGCGGAACATCACCGGCAGGTCCTTCGGGCCCACCACGATGAGCGCGACGATCCCGATGAGCAGAAGCTCGCTCCAACCCAGGTCAAACATGCGGCTGCGATCCCGGCGCGGACAGGCTTACGCCTTGTCCTTTTCCTTGTCTTCCTCGGGCGTGACGTCGCGCGCCTGCTTGGTGCCGTCTTCCAGCTCTTGCTGGCCTTCGGCGATGCCCTTCTTGAACGAGGTGATGCCCTTGCCGACTTCGCCCATCAGCGAAGAGATCTTGCCACGCCCGAACAGCACGAGCACGACGACGGCGATGAGAAGCAGGCCGGGAAGGCCGATGTTGTTGAGCATGTGTTTTCCTCCACAGGCGGCGCACCGGGCGGCGGCGCGCGAAAAGATCAGATGGCACAGAGGTAGCGCTTCGGGCGCGAAGAGGAAATACCCAAAACGCCGTATCACCCCCTGTTTTCTTGGCTTTCGCGGCGGTTTTCTGCCACACTCTCCTGACAGTTATGTGTCAGTTGCGCGCGGCGGATCCCGCCTCACGCCAAGGAAACAAGGGAATTCATGCAGATGGCGCCCCCCGCCCCTTCCTCCCGCCTCCGCCGCCCGGCCCGCGGGCCCGATTCGCCGCGCCGCCGCCAACCGGCGCCCCCCGCCCCATGAGCCGGCGCAGCACGGCCATCGGGCGCAGCGGCCGCCTCCAGGCGCTCATCCAGCAGCTGCGCGGGGGCCAGCTGCACCGGGCGCGCGATCTCGCCGCAGCGCTCGGAGTCTCCGAACGCACCATCTACCGCGACATGGACACCCTCGCCGCCTCGGGCCTGCCCATCGAGGGCGCGCGGGGCGTGGGCTACCGGATGACGGAGCCGATCAGCCTGCCACCGCTCACGCTGACGACCGCTGAACTGGAGGCGCTCCAACTCGGGCTGGAGGTGGTGCGGCGGGCCGGCGATCGCGATCTCCAGTCGGCCGCCCGCAGCCTGCACTCCAAGATCGACACCCTCGTGCCTGAAACCCGCGCGGCCCCGCCCGCGGGTTGGGACGATGCGATCTACCCCTTCGCCGTAGCCGGCTCGGGCCTGCATCACATGCCGGTGCTGCGCCAGGCGATCCGCCAGAAACGCAAGATCTGGCTCGTCTACCGCAACGAGGAGGGCCGCGGCAGCCAGCGCATGATCCGCCCCCTGCACCTGGAATACTGGGGCCGCATCTGGAGCTGCCCGGCCTGGTGCGAAAGACGCCGCGCCTTCAGAACATTCCGGGTGGACCGCATGGAAACCGTCGAACTGACCTCCGCCCGCTTCCGCGAAGAGGCCGGGAAAAGCTTCCCCGACTACCTCGCCAGCCTGTCGGAGCCGCCCGCCTGAGCCCTGCTTCCTCTCGCCCCAAATACCTCGGGGGGAGTCCCGCAAGGGACGGGGGCAGCGCCCCCGGCCGCGCTCACTCCTTGCGCGGGAAGACGAAACAGCGCTCCCGGCGCACCGTCAGCCAGAGCGGCGTGCCGGGTTTGGGCAGGAAGACGCTGGGCACCGTGGCCTTGAGGATGGAGCCGTCGAAATCCATGCGGAATTCCACGAGGCTCTCGCGCCCCATGAACCGCGCGCGCTCCACCACGCCGCGCGCAGGGACGCCGGCCAGCGGAGTGGGGTTCGGGCCCTTGCCGGACCGGTCGAAATCGATCTTCAGGTGCTGCGGGCGGAACACGATGTCCACCTCGGTGCCATCCGGCACGCCGGGGGCGAGGAACTGGCCGAAGGCGGTCTCCGTCAGGGCGCCGCGCACGGTGCCCTGGATCACGTTGATGTCGGAGAAGAAGGCCGCTGCGGCCCGGTCCACCGGGGTGTTGTAGATGTTGTAGGGCGCGCCCTGCTGCACGATCCGCCCGTCGCGCATCAGCGCGATCTCGTCGGCCATGCGCATGGCTTCATCGGGCTCGTGGGTCACCAGCAGCACGGCGGTGCCCTCTTCCTTGAGCACGGCAAGGGTTTCGTCGCGGATGTCGTCGCGCAGACGGTTGTCGAGGCCCGAGAAGGGCTCGTCCATCAGCATGATGCGGGGCCGCGGCGCCAGTGCCCGCGCCAGCGCCACCCGCTGCTGCTCGCCGCCCGAAAGCTGGTGCGGATGCTCCTCGGCATAGTGCAGCAGCCCGACGCGGGAGAGCAGCTCCTCCACCCGCGCCCGCTTCTGCGCCGCGCTGCCCTTCAGGCCGAAGGCCACGTTCTGGGCGATGGTGAGGTGGGGAAACAGGGCGAAATCCTGGAACATCAGCCCGATGCCCCGCCCTTCTGGCGGCACCCGGTGGATCGTGTCGCAGACGAGCTTGCCGTCCACGTAGATCTCCCCGGAATTCTGCATGTCCACGCCCGCGATGATGCGAAGCGTGGTGGATTTGCCGCAGCCCGAAGGGCCCAGCAGGCAGGTCACCTGCCCCGGTTGCACCTGGAGCGACACGCCGTCCACCACGTTGCGGCCGCCGAACCGGCGGACGATGTTGCGGATCTCGAGTCTGGGTGGTGTGCCTGCCAAGGGTCTGCTGCTCCTAACCCGATCAATTTCATCGGGCTTTGCCTGCGCAGATAGCAGCCCTACCGCGGCTGCACAACCCTCGCCGCCCGGCGCGCGCCCAGCAGCACCGCCGCGAAGCCCACCGCCAGCACCGCGAGGCAGATCGCCAGAAGCTGCTCGTATTTGTGCCCTTCCGGCAGCAGCGCGGCCACGAAGGGTTCGGCCCGCAGGAAGTAGGCGGCCGCCCCCAGGAGCGCGGCGGCGAAGGCCACCACGAAGGCCCAGACGGGCACCGGGCGCCCGGCGACGAGCCCCACGACCAGAACCGGCGTCAGGAACATCGAAGCGGTGCCCGAGACGGCCACGGCGTCAAAGAGCGTCTTGTTGCCCGAGAGCGTCAGCAGGGCGCCCAGCCCCATGAAGACGGCCATGGCGATCCGCCCCCCGGCCAGCGTGCGCGGCAGCCAGCGCAGCTCTTCCACGCAGAGCCGCGCCGCCGAGGCCAGCGCGCTGTCGAGGGTGGAAAGCGCGGAGACCAGAAGCGAGATCAGCAGCGCCGCGAAGATCCACGGCGGAAACATTCCCGCCCAGGTGCCGATCAACTCCCCCTCGTAACCTGCCCCGACGAGCCCGGCCTGGATGCCGAAGAAGCCGAAGCCGATGATGCAGAGCGTGGAGATCCAGAAGGCGTGCAGGAAGGCGCGCCGGGTGGTGCGCGCATCGGCGAGGAAGCCGCGGTCCATCATCACCGGATCGTGGGCCGGGTAGGAAAACACCTGCAGGAAGGCCACCACCAGCAGCACCCAGCCGTTGTAGCTGCCCGAGGTGCCCGGCGCCGTCAGCACGGCCGCGAGCGAGAAGCCGGGATCGAGCAGAAGCGCGGCCAGAGCCGCCGCGAAGACCGCGAGGAAGACGATCATCTGTACCACGTCCGTGCGCAGCGAGGCCGAAAGCCCCCCGGCGGCGGAATAGGCCAGCCCGACGCCCGCCACCGCGAGGATCGACACCATCTGCGCCTGCGCCACCCCCGGCAGCACCGCCGCGAAGATCAGCCCCACCACCAGGAGGTTGGCGAAGACCTCCGAAAGCAGCCGCAGCCCGATCACCACGTTGTAGCACCCCGTGCCCACGCGCCCGAACCGCGCCCCGAGCCAGCCTTGCACGCTGCGCCCGCCCTGCGCCCGGATGCGGCCGACGATGAAGCCGCCGGTCAGGAAGGAGCCGTAGTAGGCGGCATAGGCCAGCGTACCGGCGATGCCGTAGAAATAGCCGAGGATGGCGGCATTCATCAGGGAACGGGCGAAGATCCAGGTGGTGACCTGGCTCAGCACCAGCGTCCAGAGCCCCGGCGCCCCCCCTTGCGCATCGGCGCCGGCAAAGAAGCCTTCGGCCGTGACCCGGCGCGGCGCGGCCGCGAGGCTGGCGAGGATGACGATCCCGAAAAGGGCAATCACGGTAAGGGCCTGCATGGTGTTCTTCCAGTCGCAAGAGAAGGTGTTTGCCTCTGCTTACACGGGCGGCCCCGCCTGCCGCGAGTGCAAAAAAACGGGGGTGACACGATCGTGACGGCCACTTTACTGTCGGGTGATCAACTTGCCTGCGCGGAAGGGGAACCGGCATGAAGAACATCGTGGTGGCCACCGATCTCTCGGGGCGTTCGGCCCATGCCTTGACCCGCGCCTTCCAGCTGGCAGAGCAGTCCGGGGCGCGCGTGGCCGTGGTCAAGGTGGCCGATGACGACCTGCCCGAAACCATGTCGGCCAAGATCCAGATCGATGCGCAGGACATGCTCGAAGCGCTCTGCGAGGCCGAGGCGGCGCGCCATCCCGCGCCCTTCTCGATCGAGGTCCTGACCGGGGATCCGGCCCATTGCATCCGGGCCTGCGCCCGCGACTACGACAGCGATCTCATCATTCTCGGCGCCCACCGGCGCAGGGGCTTCCTCGACGGGATGCGCGAAACCACGCTGGAGCACGTGGTGCGCATCGTGCGCCGCCCGGTGCTGCTGGCGGCGATGCCGGTCGAGTCGCCCTACACCAAGGTGCTTCTGCCGATGGATTTCTCGCCCGCCTCCACCGCCGCGGCCCATGCCGCGCTCAAGGTGGCCCCGGCGGCCGAGATCAACGCCTTCCACGCCGTCCACGTGCCCTACCGGGGCTTCGGCCGCGGCAATCCGGACGGCAGCCTCGAAGACATCTTCCTGCAGGAGGCCCGGGAAGAGCGCGACAAATGGTGGGAAAACGCCGGGCTGCCCGCGAGCTTTCCGAAGCCCGAACTCAGCGAGGGCTCGCCGCAGCAGATCCTCGATGCCCGCCGGGCGCTCTTCGACCCCGACCTCATCGCCGTCGGCGCGCACAGCCGGGCCACGGCGGCGCGCTGGATCGTGGGCAGCTTCGCCGCCGGGCTGGTGCGCAATCCGCCCTGCGACGTGCTGGTGACGCGCCCCCGCTGAGGGGCGCGCCGCGCCGCGTTCAGAGGGTGGCGTTCACCGCGCCGCCGTCCAGCAGCACGTTCTGCCCCACGATGAAGCCCGCATGCTGCGAGCAGAGGAAGGCGCACATCGCGCCGAACTCCGCCGCCGTGCCGTAGCGGCCCGCCGGGATGGTGGCGGAGCGGCGGGCGATGGCCTCCTCCATGGTGATCCCGTCCTGCTCGACCACCGCGGCGTCGAGCGAGACGGCACGGTCGGTTGCGTGGATGCCCGGCAGCAGGTTGTTGATCGTCACCCCCGCGCCCGCGACCTGCCGCGCCGTGCCCGCCACGTAGCCGGTGAGCCCGGCCCGCGCGCTGTTGGACAGCCCCAGCACGGGGATCGGCGCCTTCACCGAGGAACTGGTGATGTTGACCACGCGGCCCCAACCCTTTTCCATCATCTGCGGCAGCAGCGCCTTCATCAGGGCGATGGGGGTAAGCATGTTGGCGTCGAGCGCCTTGATGAAATCCTCGCGGTCCCAATCGCTCCACATCCCCGGCGGCGGGCCACCGGCGTTGGTCACGAGGATGTCCACGTCGCCCGCGGCGGCCAGGACCTTGGCGCGGCCCTCCTCGCTGGTGATGTCGGCGGCGACGGCGGTAACCTCGACGCCGTAGCGGGCGCGAATCTCCTCGGCGGTCGTCTGCAGCGGGCCTTCCGTGCGGGCGTTCAGCACGAGGTTGACCCCCTCGCCCGCCAGCGCCTCGGCGCAGCCGCGGCCCAGCCCCTTGGACGAGGCGCAGACCAGCGCCTTCTTGCCTGAAATTCCGAAATCCATGGATCCCTCCCTTGATGCGCCATCGCGCGGGTTTGCGTTTTCCTGCCCGCCGGAGGGCGGGCGCCGGGGCACACCCTGCCCCAGCCGCCGGCGATTCGCACCCTCTTGCAATTGTGCGCCCCCTCGCACATGCTTCCGCCTGCGCCCCGACCATTGTTCACCCAATCGAAACACTCTTGCGCCATAAAGCGTCCCGGAGCCGGCGCGCCCCGGCCTCAGATTGACCAAAGTGTTGTAAAATTTTACTTTGCTGGACGGGGATACATGAAAGAGCCGCGGCGGCCTTGTCCGGATCGCACCACCACGCGCCGGTCTTCGCCGGAACGCCGGGCTCACGGACGAAGAGAGACAGCTCGAGATGTTGCCGCTGCCCGCCGCATCCATTCTGCCGTTGCAAACGCTGCCCGTCTTCCGGGCGGAGGCGTTCTGCGTGGTGGATGGTGCCAACCTCGGCGATCCCATCGGCGATGCCAGCGAGCTGGTGCTGGACGACACCTACTCCCTCGCCGGCGGCGCGCAGAAGCAGATGCTGTCGATCAGCGAAGCGCCGGACGGGCCCTTCCGCGTATCCGAAGGCTCCGAGCTGGGCGTGCCCGGCCACCAGATCCACCTCGACAGCACCATCACCCTGATGAGCCCGGACGGCACCACGATGGAGGCCCTCGTGCTGGCCGAGGTGCACCCGGAGGAGGGCTATCTCGCCGAGGTCTACCTTCTGCCGCTGGCGGAACTTGCGCCCAAGGTAGACTACCGCCTCGTGGGCGTTGAGAGCGATACCGCCAAGGCGCGTTTCGCCGAAGTCGCCTGCGTCTCCTTCGCGCGCGGCACCCATATCACCCTGTCGGACGGGCGCCAGAAGCCGATCGAGGAACTCAAGGTCGGCGACAAGGTGCTGACGCGCGACGACGGCCCGCAGACGATCCGCTGGATCGGCCAGACGACGATGCGCGCGGTGGGCGATTTCGCCCCGATCGTGATCAAGAGCGGCACGCTCAACAACACCGCCGATCTTACCGTCAGCCCCAACCACCGGCTGTTCATATACCAGCGCCGGGACGAGATCGGCCTCGGGCGCTCCGAGGTGCTGGTGAAGGCCAAGCACCTCGTTAACGGCGATACCGTCTACCGGCAGGATGGCGGCTTCGTGGATTACTTCCAGATCCTCTTCGACCGTCACCACATCATCTACGCCGAGGGCATCGCGGCCGAGAGCCTGCTGCTGGACCGGCGCACCACCCCGGCCCTGCCCGAGGATCTGGCCCGCCGCCTCTCCAACCTCATCCCCGGCCACGCCGACAGGCCGCACAAGGATTTCGAGGTGCAGGAAAGCCTGCTAAGCAAGAACGCGGTGGAAGATCTGCGCCGCGCCTCCGACCGCTGAACCATGCCCACCCCCGGCCCGGACACCACGCCCGAACCCGCGCCCGGCTCCTCGCCGGGCTCCTCGCCGGACACCCCCGCCATCCGCCTCTACCCGCCCGCGCTCTCCATCGCCGCGCCGCTGCTGGCGATCCTGCTGGAATGGTTGCTGCCCCTCGGATGGCTGCCCACCGGCTTCGGGTTGGCCTCTCTGATCGGGCTTGCGCTGATGGCCGCCGCCGGGGCGCTGGCGATGAGCGCCACGCGCGCCTTCGCCGCCGAAGGCACCGAGGTCGATCCCCGCAGCCCCGCCAGCGCGCTCGCCCTGTCCGGCCCCTACCGCTTCACGCGCAACCCGATGTATCTGGGCATGGTGCTCCTGCAGATCGGCCTGGCGCTCACCTTCTCGCTGGATTGGGCCCTGCCGCTGGCCGCCCTGCTCTGGCTGGCGCTGGATCTGGCGGTGGTGCGCCCGGAAGAAGCCTACCTGCACGCGACGTTCGGCGCCGCCTACGGCGCCTATTGCGCCCGCGTGCGCCGCTGGATCTGATCCAAGCCTTATTGCCCTTTCGGGGCGCGCGGAATATATCGCGCCCATGTTGGACAGAGCCGCAAACGCCCCCGAACTGCCTGCCGAAGTCGCCCGCCGGCGCACCTTCGCCATCATCTCGCACCCGGACGCCGGGAAAACCACCCTCACCGAGAAGTTCCTTCTCTACGGTGGCGCGATCCAGATGGCCGGACAGGTGCGCGCGAAAGGCGAGGCCCGGCGCACCCGCTCCGACTTCATGAAGATGGAACAGGACCGCGGCATCTCCGTCTCGGCCTCCGCGATGTCCTTCGATTTCGGCAAGTATCGCTTCAACCTCGTGGACACCCCCGGCCACAGCGATTTCTCCGAAGACACCTACCGCACGCTCACGGCCGTGGACGCGGCGGTGATGGTCATCGACGGTGCGAAGGGCGTGGAAAGCCAGACCCGCAAACTGTTCGAGGTCTGCCGCCTGCGCGATCTGCCCATCCTGACCTTCTGCAACAAGATGGACCGCGAAAGCCGCGACACCTTCGAGATCATCGACGAGATCCAGGAGAACCTCGCCATCGACGTGACGCCGGCCAGCTGGCCGATCGGCATGGGGCGCGATTTCATCGGCTGCTACGATCTGCTGCGCGACCGCCTGGAGCTGATGGACCGCGCCGACCGCAACAAGGTGGCCGAGAGCATCGCCATCGAGGGGCTCGACGATCCCAAGCTCGCCGAGCACGTGCCGGCGGACCTGCTGGACAAGTTCCTCGAAGAGATCGAGATGGCGAAGGAGCTGCTGCCGCCGATGGATCCGCAGGCGCTGCTCGACGGCACCCTCACCCCGATCTGGTTCGGATCCGCCATCAACTCCTTCGGCGTGAAGGAACTGATGGAAGGCATCGGCGCCTACGGCCCCGAGCCTCAGGTGCAATCCGCCGAGCCCCGCCAGGTCAGCCCGGCCGAAACCAAGGTCGCCGGCTTCGTCTTCAAGGTGCAGGCCAACATGGACCCGAAGCACCGCGATCGCGTCGCCTTCGTGCGCATGGCCTCGGGCCATTTCAAACGCGGCATGAAGCTCACCCACGTGCGCTCCAAGAAGCCGATGGCGATCACCAACCCGGTGCTCTTTCTCGCCTCTGACCGCGAACTGGCCGAAGAAGCCTGGGCGGGCGACATCATCGGCATCCCCAACCACGGCCAGCTGCGCATCGGCGACACGCTGACCGAAGGCGAGATGCTGCGCGTCACCGGAATCCCCTCCTTCGCGCCCGAGCTTCTGCAGACGGTGCGCGCGGGCGATCCGATGAAGGCAAAGCACCTCGAGAAGGCGCTGATGCAATTTGCCGAGGAGGGCGCGGCGAAGGTCTTCAAGCCGGGGATCGGCTCGGGCTTCATCGTCGGCGTCGTCGGCGCGCTGCAGTTCGAGGTGCTCGCCAGCCGGATCGAACTGGAATACGGGCTGCCCGTGCGGTTCGAGGCCAGCCAGTTCACCTCGGCCCGCTGGGTGCATGGCGAGAAGGCCGCCGTGGATGCCTTCTCCGCCGCCAACAAGCAGCACATGGCCACCGACAACGATGGTGATCTCGTCTACCTCACGCGCCTGCAATGGGACATCGACCGCGTGGCGCGCGACTACCCCGATGTGCGCCTCTCGGCGACGAAGGAAATGCAGGTCTGAGCCCTTTCGGCCTGTGGATAACCCTGTGAACGCCTGCTCGCCTCCGCGTGACGCTGCGTCATCGGCCTGTGAGCCTGTACATCCGGCCGTCACCTGCGCCGGGCCGGCGCCCGGTAGGCGCACCCGGCCCGATGGCGCCCGAGGGCAAGGGGCCGGCCACCCGCGCCGCCGCCACGCCCCCGTCGCACCCCGCCGCGACTTCCGCCTTGCAAGGCGGGGCAAATTGCCGCCACCGCAGGGAAAACCGCCTTTGGTATGCCACGGCACGCCGTGGCCAATCGCGGTTGCATCCCCGGGCACTGTTTCCCTGATGGCAACAAAACTGCACATCGGCGCAACGCCCGCCGGCGGCGCGCGGGCGCAAGCCACCACCCGCATTGACGAAATGGCCGTTTTTCAGTAGGCACAAGCGCACCAGATGGGGGCATGTGCATAATTCGCCGCGGCATCCGGCCGGCAGGCGATCCCTCTCTCATAGCGAATACGGCGTCAAAATGCCGTAGAACACGGATACGAATGACGAAATTTGCTGATCTGAAGCTGGATCCCAAGGTCCTGAAGGCCGTCGAGGCCGCAGGCTACGAAACCCCCACCCCCATCCAGGAGGGAGCGATTCCCCCGGCGCTCGAAGGGCGCGACGTTCTGGGGATCGCGCAGACGGGCACCGGCAAGACGGCCTCCTTCACCCTGCCGATGATCACGCTGCTGGCGAAGGGCCGCGCCCGCGCGCGCATGCCGCGCTCGCTTGTGCTTGCGCCCACGCGCGAACTCGCCGCCCAGGTGGCCGAGAACTTCGACGTCTACGCCAAGCACACCAAGCTCACCAAGGCGCTGCTGATCGGCGGCGTGAGCTTCAAGGAGCAGGACGCGCTCATCGATCGCGGCGTGGACGTGCTGATCGCCACCCCGGGCCGCCTGCTCGATCACTTCGAGCGCGGCAAGCTGCTGCTGACCGGCGTGCAGATCATGGTGGTGGACGAAGCCGACCGCATGCTCGACATGGGCTTCATCCCCGACATCGAGCGCATCTTCTCCCTCACGCCCTTCACCCGCCAGACGCTCTTCTTCTCCGCCACCATGGCGCCGGAGATCGAACGCATCACCAACATGTTTCTCTCCAACCCCGCCAAGGTGGAAGTGGCCCGCGCCGCCACCACCTCCGAGAACATCGAACAGGGCGTCGTGCACTACAAGGCCAGCCGCAAGGATCGCCAGGCCAAGGAGAAACGCGATCTGCTGCGCGCGCTGATCGAGCAGGAAGGCGAAGGCTGCACCAACGCCATCGTCTTCTGCAACCGCAAGACGGACGTGGATATCGTCGCCAAGTCGCTTCAGAAGCACGGCTACAACGCCGCACCGATCCACGGCGATCTGGATCAGAGCAAGCGCATGGAAGTGCTCGCGGGCTTCCGCGAAGGCAACATCCGCTTCCTCTGCGCCTCAGACGTGGCCGCGCGCGGGCTGGACATCCCCAGCGTCTCCCACGTGTTCAACTACGACGTGCCGAGCCACGCAGAGGATTACGTCCACCGCATCGGCCGCACCGGCCGCGCTGGCCGCAAGGGCAAGGCCCTGATGATCTGCGTGCCGCAGGACGAAAAGAATCTCGACGCCATCGAGAAGCTCGTGAAGCAGGAAATCCCGCGCCTCGAAAGCCCCTACGCGCCCGAGCCGCCGAAGTCCCGCAGCCGGAAATCCGATGCCGGCAAGCCCGAAGCCCGCGCCGAGGAAAAACCCGCGAAAGAGGCGAAAACGGCCGAGAAGGACGACCGGCAGGAGAGCGGCCGCTCGAAGTCCTCGCGCGCGCGCAGCCGCGGCAAATCCGCCGAACAGCCGCGCGAAAGCAACCGCGGCAAGGGCCAGGTCGTGGGCATGGGCGATCACCTGCCCAGCTTCATCGCCCTGAGCTTCGAGGAACGCCGCGCGGGCTGACCGCCGACACGGACCAGGAAACGCGAAACCCCGGCCCTCGGCCGGGGTTTTCCCTTTCTTGCGGGGCGCTGCCCCGCACCCCGGGATATTTGAAGAACAAAGTCGGCCGCTTCCTCTCGCCCCAAATACCTCGGGGGGAGGCGCCCGCAAGGGCGCCGGGGGGCAGAGCCCCCCCGCCCCTACACGGCCTCAGACCAGCCGGCTGGTGATCACCGTCACTTCGGGCTTCTTGCCGATTTCCTCCTGCGCGGTGCGGCGGGCGGCGCGGCGCAGCTCTTCCTCGATCCTGTCGTCATCGGTCAGCGTCTTGGCGCCCATGCGCATCATCACCTGCGTCAGTTCGCCCTCCAGCACGTCCGCTAGCGGCGCGCCGGACGCACCGGTTTCGGGCAGGCCCATCAGTTCGACCCAGGGCTCTCCGAGGGGTTCGTCCTCTTCATCGATGATCACCGTCACGATCACGTGGCCGTTGAGCGCCATGCGGATGCGGTCGCGCACCACGCCGTCCATCGCGCCGATCTTCACGGAGCCGTCCAGATAGGTGCGCCCGGTTTCCACGTAGTCCACCACCTGCGGCAGATCGCCGGTCAGATCGAGCATCGTGCCGTTCACCGCCACGGCCGAGGGAATGCCGGACTCCTTGCCGAGCTTGGCGTGTTCGCGCAGGTGGCGGTGTTCGCCGTGCATCGGGATCAGCATCTGCGGCTTGAGGAGGCCGTGCACCGCCTGCAGATCAGGTCGGTTGGCGTGACCCGACACGTGGTAGTCGCCGCCGTGATCGTCCACCACGTCCACGCCCATTTCGGAGAAGGCGTTCATGATGCGGATCACCCCCCGCTCGTTGCCGGGGATGGTTTTGGAAGAGAAGAGGAAGGTGTCGCCTTCCTTCATCTCAAGGCCCAGATATTTGCCGCGGCTCAGCTGGGCTGAAGCCGCCCGGCGTTCGCCCTGGCTGCCGGTCACGATCAGCATCAGGTTCTCGCGCGGGATGTCGGCCGCTTCTTCCGCCGTCACGGTCTTCGGGAAATCGCCGAGGATGCCGGTCTCTTCGCCGGCGGCGATCATCCGGCGCATGGCGCGGCCCAGCAGGCAGACGGAACGGCCCGCCGCCTGCCCGGCCTCGGCCAGGGATTTCAGCCGCGCGATGTTGGAGGCGAAGGTGGTGGCCACCACCATGCCTTCGCAGCGCGCCACCAGTTCCTTCAGCGGCGCGGCAACGCTGGCCTCGGAGCGGCCGGCGTGGGGCGAGAAGACGTTGGTGGAGTCGCAGACCAGCGCCTTCACGCCCGGCTCGGCCACCGAGGCCCAGAGATCCGGATCGAACGGCTCGCCGATCACCGGCGTCTGGTCCAGTTTGAAATCCCCGGTGTGCACGATGCGCCCGGCGGGCGTGTCGATCACGAGGCCGGAGCTTTCCGGGATCGAATGCGAGACCGGCAGGTAGCCGACCTTGAAGGGGCCGGCTTCGATCATCTCGGGGAAGGCGGAGGCCGTACGCACCTCGTCGGCGGGCTGGCCGGCGTCTTCCATCTTGCGGCGGGCGTGCCAGGCGGTGAAGCTGCGCGCGTAGACGGGCTTGCCCAGGCGCTGCCAGAGGTGGCCGACGCCGCCGACGTGGTCCTCGTGGGCGTGGGTGATGAAGATCGCCTCCAGCCGGTCCGCGCGTTCGGCGATCCAACTGATGTCGGGCAGGATCAGGTCCACCCCCGGTGTGCTGTCCATGTCGGGGAAGGTGACGCCCAAATCCACGAGGATGTAGCGTTCCTTGCCCTTCGGCCCGTAGCCGTAGACATAACAGTTCATGCCGATTTCCCCGGCGCCGCCGAGAGGAAGGTAAATCAGTCGATCGTCACTCATGAACTGCCCAGTTCCTTGTTGTATTGGTGGATGACGGTCAGACCATGCATCGTCAGATCGTCCTCGAAATGGTCAAATAGGGCATCGCCCTGCTGGAACAAGGGCGCCAGACCGCCGGTGGAGATCACCTTCATCGGGCGCGCGCGTTCCTCCTTGATCCGGGCACATACGCCATTCACGAGCCCGACGTAACCCCAGAACACGCCGGACTGCATGCAGGCCACCGTGTTGGTGCCCACCACGCGGGCCGGTTTCGTCACGTCCACATGGGGCAGCGCGGCCGCCGCCTCGTGCAGGGCCTGCAGCGAAAGGTTCACGCCGGGCGCGATCACGCCGCCCACGTAGGCGCCGTCGGTGTCCACCACGTCGAAGGTGGTGGCGGTGCCGAAATCCACCACGATCAGATCGCCGCCGTATTTGTTGAAGCCCGCCACGGTGTTCACCAGCCGGTCCGGGCCCACCTGCGTGCCCGCATCCACCCGCACGTCCACCGGCAGGCGGCACTCGGGCTTGCCCACCACGAGGGGGCGGCAGTTGAAGTAGCGGTCCGAGAAGACCCGCAGGTTGAACACCACGCGCGGCACGGTGGAGGAGATGATGACCTCGGTGATGTCGGCCTCGATCTTCTGGAAGTTCATCAGCGTCGAGAGCCAGACGTAATACTGATCCGCCGTGCGCTGGTGCTCGGTGGAGGTGCGCCATGTCGCGATGAAGGACGTGCCGTCCCAGATGGAGAACACGGTATTGGTGTTGCCGCAGTCGATGCAGAGAAGCATGGAAGCCTCCTCGCGCTTGGGGTGATCTAGAAGAAGACGTCCGCCGCGGGGATCGACAGGCGCCCGGAAGCCGTTTTCAACACGAGGTTGCCGGCATTGTCCACCGTTTCGAAAGTGCCCCGGTGGCTTTCGCCCATGGTCCGCGCGGTGATCGGCTCGCCCAGGCGCGCGGCGCGCGCGAGCCAGGCCTCGCGGATCGGGGCGAAGCCGTAGGTGGTGAACTGCGCTTCCCAGCGGGCATAGGCCGGGGCCAGCAGATCGAGAAACTCCTCCGGCGTCACCCGTGCACCGGTTTCGCTCAGCAGGCTGACCGGGGGCGTCGCGCCCTCCTCCACCTCGTCGCGCCCCGGAGCCGCGGCGAGGTTGACGCCGATGCCGATGCAGAGATGCAGCGCGCCGCCGCCGTGGCCGAGGCTCTCCAGCAGGATGCCCGCCACCTTGCCGCCGTTCAGCAGCACGTCGTTGGGCCACTTGAGCGCGAAGGGCGCGGTGCGCCCGGTGGCGGCCACGAAGGCCTCCCACAGCGCCAGAGAGGCCACGAAGGAGCGCAGGGCCACCACGTCGGGCGCCTCGGTGGGGCGCAGCACCAGCGTGGCCGAGAAATTGCCCTCAGGGGCCTTCCAGACGCGCCCGCGCCGCCCGCGCCCGGCGGTCTGGCGCAGGGCGAGGATCCACTCCGGCCCCGCCAGCATGGGCGCGATGCGCGCGGCCTCCGCGTTGGTGCTGTCCACCTCGGCCAGCACGCGCCGGCCGTAGCCGGCCGGCCAGCCGTCAGCGGACAAGGGTTTCCGCCGCCAGCGCGGCCGCCGTGTCCACGCCGAAGAGGTTGAACACGCCGAAGACCATGGCCGCGGCCGAGCCCATCAGGAAGATCCAGAGGATCGGGGAGCCGTTCTTGTCCAGCGCTTCGGTTTCTTCGCCGAAGTACATGAAGTAGACGATGCGCAGGTAGTAGAAGGCGCCGATCACCGAGGCGATCACGCCGGCCACGGCGAGCCAGGCCAGCCCGCCGTCCACGGCCGCGGCCAGCACCGAGAGCTTGCCGAAGAAGCCCACCATCGGCGGCACGCCCGCGAGCGAGAACATCAGCACCAGAAGCGCCAGCGCGCCGGTCGGGTCCGTCTTGGAATAGAGGCTCAGGGCACGGATGTCGCGCACCGGGCGGCCGTCCTTCTCCATGCCGATGATGAAGGCGAAGGTGCCGATGTTCATCGTCACGTAGATCGCCATGTAGATCAGCATCGCCTGCACGCCGGCCTCGGTGCCCGAGGCCAGCCCCATCAGGGCAAAGCCCATGTGGGCGATGGAGGAATAGGCCATCAGGCGCTTGATGTTGGTCTGCCCGATCGCGGCGATGGCACCGAGGAACATGGACGCGACGGACAGCAGCGCGATGATCTGGGACCAATCCCCGACCGCGCCGCCGAAGGCGTCGTGCACGACGCGGGCAAACAGCCCCATCGCGGCCACTTTCGGCGCGGTGGCGAAGAAGGCCGTCACCGGCGTGGGCGAGCCTTCGTAGACGTCCGGCGTCCACATGTGGAAGGGCACGGCCGAGACCTTGAAAGCCAGGCCGGCGGCGATGAAGGCGAGGCCGAAGAGCAGCCCCAGCGGAAGCTGGCCGCCCTGCGCCGTCTGCACGATGCCCGAGAAGAGCGTGGTGCCGGCGAAGCCGTAGGTGAGCGAGGCCCCGTAGAGCAGCAGGCCCGAGGAAAGCGCGCCAAGCACGAAGTATTTCAGGCCGGCCTCGGTGGATTTCACGCTGTCGCGGCGCAAGGAGGCCACGACGTAGAGCGCGAGCGACTGCAGTTCGAGCCCCATGTAGAGCGCCATCAGATCCCCGGCGGAGACCATCATCATCATCCCGACGACCGCAAGCACGATCAGCACGGGGTATTCGAAGCGCAGCAGATCGCGCTTGGCGAGGTAGCCTTCGCTCATCAGCAGGACGGCCGAGGCCGAGAGCAGGATCACCACCTTGGAGAAACGGGCGAAACCGTCGTCCACGAAGGCGCCGCCGAAGGCGGTCTGCACCGGGCCGCCGGAGAGGCCGATCCAGATCGCCACGGCCGCGAAGACGGCCGCCGTGGCCCAGAGCAGCGCCGGCGCTGCCTTGTCCTTCGTGGTGTAGACGGCATAGAGCAGCGCGGCCATGGCATAGACCGCGAGAAAGACCTCGGGCAGGACGATGGCGATATCAGCGGAAATCATCTGTTTCCCCCCTTAGTGCTGCGCGACTTGCGTGGCGGCCGCGCTGTCGAGCGTGGCGAGGTTGTATTGGCTCACGAGGTTCTCCACGGAAGGCCCGATCATGTCGGTCACGAGGCTTGGGTAGACCCCGAGCAGAAGGGTCATCACCACGAGCGGGGCGAAGATCGCCCTTTCGCGGCGGGTCATGTCGGTGATCGACTTCAGGCTCTCCTTGATCAGATCGCCGAAGACGACGCGGCGGTAGAGCCAGAGCGCATAGGCCGCCGAGAGGATCACCCCGCTGGTGGCCACGACGGCGATCCAGGTGTTGACCTGGAACACGCCCATCAGCGTCAGGAACTCGCCGACGAAGCCCGAGGTGCCCGGCAGGCCGACGTTGGCCATGGTAAAGAGCATGAAGATCAGCGCATAGGCCGGCATCCGGTTCACGAGGCCACCGTAGGCGTCGATCTCGCGGGTGTGCATCCGGTCGTAGATCACGCCGACGCAGAGGAAGAGCGCGCCGGAGACGAACCCGTGGGAGATCATCTGGAAGATCGCGCCGTCCACGCCCTGCTGGTTGGCGGCGAAGATGCCCATCGTCACGTAGCCCATGTGGGCCACCGAGGAATAGGCGATCAGCTTCTTCATGTCTTCCTGCACCAGCGCCACGAGCGAGGTGTAGACGATGGCGATGGCGGAGAGCCACAGCACGAAGGGGGCCATGATGTCGCTGGCCACTGGGAACATCGGCAGGCTGAAGCGCAGGAAGCCGTAGCCCCCCATCTTCAGCAGGATTGCCGCCAGCACCACGGAGCCCGCCGTGGGCGCCTGCACGTGGGCGTCGGGCAGCCAGGTGTGCACCGGCCACATCGGCATCTTCACCGCGAAGGAGGCGAAGAAGGCCAGCCAGAGCAGCGTCTGCATGCCGCCGAAGATCTGCCAGCCGAAGAGGCTGATCGTCTCGGAGGAGAACTCATGCGCCAGCAGCTGGGCCATGTCGGTGGTGCCGGCGTCCAGATACATGGCGATCATCGCCACCAGCATCAGCACCGAGCCGATGAAGGTGTAGAGGAAGAACTTGAAGGCCGCGTAGATGCGATCCTTGCCGCCCCAGATGCCGATGATCAGGAACATCGGGATCAGGCCCGCTTCGAAGAAGAGGTAGAAGAGCACGAGATCCAGCGCGCAGAACACGCCGATCATCAGCGTTTCCAGCACGAGGAAGGCAATCATGTATTCCTTCACACGGTGGGTCACATCCCAGCAGGCGAGGATCACGAGCGGCATCAGGAAGGTGGTGAGCAGCACGAAGAGGATCGAGATCCCGTCCACCCCCATGCGGTAGCTCAGGCCGAGGATCCAGGCCTTCTCCTCGACGAACTGGAAGCCCGTGTCCGCGGCGTCGAACCCGACGAGCAGCAGGAGCGAGATCAGGAAGGTCGCGCCCGTGGCCAGCAGCGCCAGCCACTTGGCGTTCTTCTGGGCGTCCATGTCGTCGCCGCGCAGGAAGAAGGCCATGATGAGCGCCGCCAGCAGCGGCAGGAAGGTGATGATCGAAAGGAGGTTGTCCATCAGTTCGCTCCTCCGCCGATCGCCATCCAGCTCACGAGGATCACGATCCCGATGACCATGGCGAAGGCGTAGTGAAACAGGTAGCCCGACTGCGCCCGGCCCGCGAGCCGGGTGAAGAAGGGCACGATTCCCATCGCAAGCCCGTTGATCGCGCCGTCGATCGTGGCCCCGTCGCCCTTCTTCCAGAAGAAGCGCCCCAGCGCCTTGGCCGGGCGGACGAAGAGGAAATCATAGGCCTGATCGAAATACCACTTGTTGAGCAGGAACTTGTAGAGCGGCTCCTGCGCCGTGGCGAGCCGCTTGGGCAGTCTCGGGTTGACGATGTAGAAGAGGTAGGCCAGCGCCAGCCCCAGCACCATGGCGATGAAGGGCGAGACCTTCACCCATTTCGGAGCGTGGTGGGCGTTGTCCATCACGTGGTTGTCCGGCGCCATGAAGATCGCCCCCACAGGGGCCTGGCCGTGGTGCAGGCCGGCCGCGGCTGCGTGATCGCCCTCGCCCTGCGCATCGCCGTGGTCGGCGGCGCCTTCCTTGGCGACGGCGTGAGCCTCGCCTTCGGCCTTGGCGTGATCGTCCCCATGCGCATCCTCGTGATCGCTCCCGTGGTCGTCGCCGTGCGCCGCGCCGTGGCCTTGGGAGGCCTCCGCGTGATGTTCGGGGATGCCGAAGAACCTGTTCACCTGCTCATGGGTGCCGAAGAAGCTGCCGAACCAGATCATCCCGGCGAAGATCGCACCGAGCGACAGCACGCCGAGCGGCACCAGCATCACCATCGGGCTTTCATGCGCGTGGTCATGGGTGTGCTTGTCGCCCCGCGGCTTGCCGAAGAAGGTCAGGAACATCAGGCGCCAGCTGTAGAAGCTCGTCATCGCCGCGGCGACCACCAACATCCAGAAGGCGTAGCTGCCGGCGGCGGACTCCGCCCCGAAGGCGCTTTCGATGATGGCGTCTTTGGACAGGAAGCCCGCGAAGCCGATGTGGGTGAGCGGGATGCCGACACCGGTGATGGCCAGCGTGCCGATCATCATCGCCCAGTAGGTATAGGGGATCTTCGTGCGCAGGCCGCCGTAGTTGCGCATGTCCTGCTCGTGGTGCATCGCGTGGATCACCGAGCCCGCGCCCAGGAAGAGCATGGCCTTGAAGAAGGCGTGGGTGAAGAGGTGGAACATGGCGGCGGAGTAGACGCCCACGCCCGCGGCCACGAACATGTAGCCCAGCTGCGAACAGGTGGAATAGGCGATCACGCGCTTGATGTCGTTCTGCACGAGGCCCACGGTCGCCGCGAAGAAGGCGGTGGAGGCCCCGATGTAGATGATGAAGGTCTGCGCGCCGGGGGCGTATTCGAAGAGCGGCGACATGCGGCAGACGAGGAAGACGCCCGCCGTCACCATCGTCGCGGCGTGGATCAGCGCCGAGACGGGCGTCGGGCCTTCCATCGCGTCGGGAAGCCAGGTGTGCAGGAAGAGCTGCGCCGATTTGCCCATCGCCCCGATGAACAGCAGGAAGCCGATCAGGTTGGCCGCGTTCCAGTCGCGCCACAGGAAATGCAGGTTGGTCTCGGCGAGCGCCGGGCCGGCGGCGAAAACATCGTCGAAGTTGATGCTGTCCACGAGGAAGAACAGCGCGAAGATGCCGAGCGCGAAGCCGAAATCGCCCACACGGTTCACCACGAAGGCCTTGATCGCGGCCGCGTTGGCCGAGGGCTTGCGGTAGTAGAAACCGATCAGCAGGTAGGAGGCCACGCCCACGCCTTCCCAGCCGAAGAACATCTGCACGAGGTTGTCGGCCGTCACCAGCATCAGCATGGCGAAGGTGAAGAACGAGAGATAGGCGAAGAAACGCGGCTTGTAGACCTCGCCTTCCTTCCACTGCGGATCGTGATCCATGTAGCCGAAGCTGTAGAGGTGCACGAGGCTCGACACCGTGGTGATCACGATCAGCATGATCGCGGTGAGGCGATCGAGCCGGATCGCCCAGGCGGTATCGAGGCTGCCGGACTGGATCCAGTCGAGGATGTGGATCTGCGCAAGCGTGCCGTCGAACGTCAGGAATATGATCCAGCTGAAGAAGGCCGAAACGAACAGGAGCCCGGTGGCCACCCACTGGGCGGCGGTCTCGCCGATGATCTTCCAGCCGAAGCCGCAGAGGATGGCGCCGATCAGCGGGGCGAAGAGAACGATGTTTGCCATGCCCTTAGCCCTTCATCACGTTGACGTCTTCCACCGCGATCGTGCCGCGGTTCCGGAAGAAGCAGACGAGGATCGCGAGGCCGATGGCGGCCTCGGCGGCGGCGACGGTGAGCACGAAGAGCGTGAAGACCTGCCCCACCAGATCCCCGAGGAAGGCCGAGAAGGCCACGAGGTTGATGTTCACCGCCAGCAGCATCAACTCGATGCTCATCAGGATCACGATCACGTTCTTGCGGTTCAGGAATAGCCCGAAGATCCCGATCACGAACAGCGCCGCGGCAACTGCCAGGTAATGTTCCAGTCCGACCATGCGTCCCTCGCATCTCGTTGGCAGGTGGCCCTGCCGGTTCGTTTCTTGTCCGGAGCCGCGGCCCCGCATTCTCGCGCGCGCCGGAAAGCGGCGCGCCCCGTTATCCCTCGAGCCCCTGCCCCGGCTTCACGTCGATCACTTCCATCGCCTTGGCTGGATCGCGATACATCTGGGCCAGCACATCCTGACGCTTGATGTCGGTGCGGTGGCGCAGGGTCAGCACGATGGCGCCGATCATGGCCACCAGCAGGATCAGGCCGGCGGCCTGAAAGAGGTAGACGTACTCGGTGTAGATCAGCCGCCCGAGCGCCTCGGTGTTGTGCGCTTCCGAAAGCGCCGGCGTCACGGCGGCGCGCATCCCCTCGGCCTGCTCGGAGAACTGCCAGACGCCGAAGGCCAGCCCCAGTTCCATCAGCAGCACCACGCCGATCAACAGGGCCAGCGGCACGAACTTGGCCATCTCTCCGCGTAGTTCGGCGAAATCCACGTCCAGCATCATCACCACGAAGAGGAAGAGCACCGCCACCGCGCCCACGTAGACGATCACCAGCAGCATGGCGACGAATTCCGCGCCGAGGATCACGAAGAGCCCGGCGGCCGAGAGGAAGGTCAGGATCAGCCAGAGCACCGAATGCACCGGGTTGCGGCTCACGACCACGAAAAGCCCGGCCACCACGGCGGTGATGGCAAAGACGTAAAAGGCGAAATCGGCGACTGTCATTGGCTTCCGTCCTCCGCGGGGGCGGCCTCGCCCCCGTCCGTGAATACGCTCTGGGCGATCTGCAGCGCCTTCGTCATCGCCGGGGTGCCCCCGAACATCGACATCTGCAGGATCACCTCGGCGATCTCCCGCTCGCTTGCGCCGGCTTCCAGCGCGTGGCGGATCGTCAGTTTGAGTTGCGGCTCGGCCTGCGCCCCCAGCACCGTCATCGCGGCGATGTTCAGGAGCAGGCGCGTCTTGCTGTCGAGCCCTTCCGGGTTCAGCGTCTTGCCGAAGGCCATCTCCATGAAGCTCTGGGAGAGCGTGGGCATCAGATCCTCCAAGCCCGAAGCCTTGGCGTAATTGGCCATGGCCGGGTTGAAGGCCTTGGCCATTTCCTGGCTCTGCTCCATGAAAGCCTCGAAGATCTTGGCGAAATCGCTGGTCATCGGTACGGCGCGTCCATTTCGAGGTTGCGGGCGATCTCGGCCTCCCAGCGCTCGCCGTTCTCAAGGAGCTTTTCCTTGGTGTAGAACAACTCTTCGCGGGTCTCGGTGGCGAACTCGAAGTTCGGCCCTTCCACGATGGCATCCACGGGGCAGGCTTCCTGGCAGAAGCCGCAGTAGATGCATTTCGTCATGTCGATGTCGTAGCGCGTGGTGCGGCGGGAGCCGTCGTCGCGGGGCTCCGCATCGATGGTGATCGCCTGCGCCGGGCAGACGGCCTCGCAGAGCTTGCAGGCGATGCAGCGCTCTTCGCCGTTGGGATAGCGGCGCAGGGCGTGCTCGCCCCGGAAGCGCGGGCTGAGCGGCCCCTTTTCATGGGGGTAGTTCAGCGTCGATTTCGGCGCGAAGAAATACTTCAGCCCCAGTTTCATGCCCTGCCAGAAATCCTGAAGCAGGAAATATTTCGCGGCGCGGTTGATGTCGATCTGCGTCATGTCAGCCTCCCACGGTCCAGCGGGCATAGGCGCCCCAGAAAAGCCCGTACTGGGCGAAGAAGGCCACGATCACCACCCAGGCCAGCGAGAGCGGCAGAAAGACCTTCCAGCCGATCCGCATCAGCTGATCGTAGCGATAGCGCGGCGTGATCGCCTTCACCATGGCGAAGAGGAAGAAGAAGAAGGCCATCTTCGCCACCATCCACAGCGGCCCGTCCGGCAGGAAGGGCACCGGCGAGAGCCAGCCGCCGAAGAACAGCAGCGAGGTGAGCGCGCACATCAGGAAGATGGCGATGTATTCCCCGGCCATGAACAGAAGGAACGGCGTGGCGGAATATTCCACCTGGTAGCCCGCCACCAGCTCCGATTCCGCTTCCGGAAGATCGAAGGGCGGGCGGTTGGTTTCGGCGAGGGCCGAGATGAAGAACAGGAAGACCATCGGCAGATGCGGCAGCCAGTACCAGCTGAAGAAGCCATAGGCGCCGTCCTGCGCGCGCACGATATCGCCGAAGTTCATCGAGCCGGTGGAGATGATGACCCCGATGATGATGAGCCCGATGGACACCTCGTAGGAGATCATCTGCGCCGCGGAGCGCAGGGAGCCGAGGAAGGGGTATTTCGAGTTCGACGCCCAGCCGCCCATGATCACGCCGTAGACCTCCAGCGAGGAGACGGCGAAGACGTAGAGGATCGCCACGTTGATGTCGGAGAGCACCCATGTGTCGTTGAAGGGGATCACCGCCCAGGCAATGATGGCCAGCACGAAGCTCGTCATCGGCGCGAGGAAGAAGACGGGCTTGTCCGCGCCGGCGGGCACGACGACTTCCTTCACCACGTATTTCAGCGCATCCGCCACCGATTGCAGCAGGCCGAAGGCGCCCACCACGTTGGGGCCGCGGCGCATCTGCACCGCCGCCCAGATCTTGCGGTCTCCGTAGACGAGGAACAGCAGCGAGATCATCACGAAGCCGATCACCGCAAGGCATTGCGCCACGATGGTCAGGGCGATCCCCGGTCCGGTCGAAAAGAAGTCAGCCATTGTCCCTCACACCGTCGGTATGCCGCTTGCGGCGCAGGATTCCACCTGGGCCCGGGCATCGATTGTCTTCAATCCTTCGGGCAGCGCCGGCGAGATCGTGTAAACGGCATCTCCGTACCAGATCCCTCTTTGCTCTGCCACATTCGTGCGCACGTGGCGCGCGTATCCATAGCCGCGGATGACCGCGTATTGGGCCGCGGCGCAGCGCGCGTAGTCGAACACGTCCTCGTTGTCCCGCGCGCCCCGCATCTTCACGCGGAAACTCACCAGGTCGCCGTCCAGCAGCCGGGTTTCGATCCCCTCGTAGACGGGCTCGAACGGCAGCTCGTCCCGGCTCACCGGCTCCGGCTCCGCGCAGGCGGCCAGCAGCGGCAGCGCTGCGGTTATCGCGAACAAGCCCCGCATTCTACTGCGCCGCCACCTTCGCGGCGCCGCGGTCCGCCGCCATCGCCGCCAGTTCGCCCATCAGCGCAGAGGCGCGGGCGATCGGGTTGGTCAGGTAGAAGCTCTTCACCGCGTTGGTGAAGGCGCCGCTGCCCAAGGGGCCGCCGTTGACGCGCGCGCCCTCGTTCTCGATCACCTCGTCGATCCGCGCCAGGTGCGGCACCGCCTCGATCAGCGCGTTGCGCAGCTGCGCGAGGCTGTCGTAGGGCAGTTGTGCCGCACACTCGGCGGAGAGTGCGCGCAGGATGGCCCAGTTTTCCTTGGCCTCACCCGGCGCGAAGCCGGCGCGCAGCGCCAGTTGCGGGCGGCCTTCGGTGTTGACGAACAGCCCGTTTTCCTCGGTGTAGGCGGCGCCCGGCAGGATCACGTCGGCGCGGTGCGCGCCGCGGTCGCCGTGGCTGCCCTGGTAGATCACGAATGCACCGGGGGCGATGTCGATCTCGTCGGCGCCGAGGTTGTAGATCACGTCGGCGCCCTGCACGGCGGCCATGCCGTCGGCATTCACCGCGCCCACGTCCATCGCGCCCACCCGCGCGGCGGCGGTGTGCAGGATCAGAAGGCCGCTTTCGGTGTTGGCGGCGATCTCCTGCGCGGCGGCCAGAACGGCGGCGCCGTCTTCGCCCTGAAGCGCGCCCTGCCCCACGATCACCAGCGAGGCCTTGCTCTTGATCTCGTCATCGCCGCCCATGGCGACGACCTTCTCAAGCGCCGCGCGATCGGTGCCGGCGTGATGGTAGTCATACGTCAGATCGACGGGCTGCCCGACGAGCGCCACTTCGGCGCCCCGCGCCCAGGCGCGGCGGATGCGGGCATTGAGCACCGGCGCCTCGTCGCGCGGGTTGGTGCCGATCAGCAGGATGCGTTCGGCCGTGTCGATGTCTTCGATGGCGGCGGTGCCGACGTAGCCCGCCCGGTTGCCCGCCGGCAGCTTGGCGCCGTCGGTGCGGCATTCCACGACCCCGCCCTTGGCCTCGATCAGCCCTTTCAGAGCAAACGCAGCCTCCACCGGGGCCAGATCGCCCACGAGGCCCACGAGCTTTTGCGCGCCGTTGATGGCCTCGGCGGCCCTGGCGAGCGCCTCGCCCCATGTGGCGGGCTTCAGCTTGCCGTCCACGCGCACGTAGGGCCTGTCGAGCCGCTGGCGGCGCAGACCGTCCCAGACGAAGCGCGTCTTGTCGGAGATCCACTCCTCGTTCACGCCGTCATGGTTGCGCGGCAGGATGCGCTTCACTTCGCGGCCCTTGGTGTCCACGCGGATGTTGGAGCCGAGCGCGTCCATCACGTCGATGGTTTCGGTCTTGGTCAGCTCCCAGGGCCGCGCCGTGAAGGCATAGGGCTTGGAGGTGAGCGCGCCCACCGGGCAGAGATCGATGATGTTGCCCTGCAGGTTGCTGTCGAGCGTCTGGTTCAGGTAGCTCGTGATCTCGGCATCCTCGCCGCGGCCCGTCTGGCCCATCTGGGTGATGCCGGCCACCTCGGTGGTGAAGCGCACGCAGCGGGTGCAGGAGATGCAGCGCGTCATGTGGGTTTCGACGAGCGGGCCGAGGTTCAGATCCTCCACCGCGCGCTTGGGTTCGCGGAAGCGGGAGAAATCGACGCCGTAGGCCATGGCCTGATCCTGCAGATCGCATTCGCCGCCCTGGTCGCAGATCGGGCAGTCCAGCGGGTGGTTGATGAGCAGGAACTCCATCACCCCCTCGCGGGCCTTCTTCACCATCGGCGAATTGGTGCGCACCACAGGCGGCTGGCCTTCCGGCCCCGGGCGCAGATCGCGCACCTGCATGGCGCAGGAGGCCGCCGGCTTGGGCGGGCCGCCCACCACCTCCACGAGGCACATGCGGCAGTTGCCCGCGATGGAGAGCCGTTCGTGGTAGCAGAAACGGGGAATCTCGATCCCGACCTCTTCACAGGCCTGGATCAGGGTCATCGCCGGATCGACCTCGATCTCACGATCGTCGATGATGATTTTGCGCAGATCGGTCATACCGCCTCCGTCGTTGAGCCCCTGCGGCTCAGATACTTGAAATCATAGGCATTGTCGCTGGCGCCATTGGTCGCGAGCGCATCCAGCCGCGCCTTGCCCTCGGCCAGCGTGGGCCGGTGCCCGGCGGGGATCGGCCAGATCACGTAGGTCGGGCCTTCGCTCTCCTCGAACCACTCCGCGCGGCGGGCAAGGAACTGGCCGTGAACCGTCCGGTGGACGAAATGGACCAGATCCTGCGCCGTTTCCCAGACCGAAAGCGTCACCGCGATGCGGGGATCCTTCGCCATCACCTCGGCCGGGTCGTTCTCGGGCGCCGTCATGCCTGCGTCCGTCAAACGCCAGACGAAGCCCGCGGCGCGGTCCGCCACGCCGTTGACCCTGTCCAGCGCCTCGACGAAGGGCGCCACGACGGGATCGTCCATCCCGGCGCGCAGGCGGCCCCAGTTCATCTGGGCCACGTGATATGCGGCAGGCCCGCTCACCCGGTGCAGCTCCCGGCGAAGGTGATGGCGCCCTCGATGATCGAAAGCTGGCCCAGCGGCGTATCCGGGCCGACGCGCCAGTCGATGTCGGAGGAGCCGTAATACTTGATGCAATGGCGCACGGCCTCGTGGCGCGCGGCCTCCTTGGCCCCCTCGACCGAAGCCGCCGCCGGAGAGACCCGCACGGCGAACTCCCGCCGCGCCTTGCGCTCGGAGCTGAGCTTCGTCTTGAAGGCCACGCCGTCATAGGTCTGTTTCGGCGCGTTGCTGCAGGCCGACAACAGCGCGACCGCCGCCACCAGCGCAGCGCCGCAGATGGCCCCACGGCCCAGGTTCAGGAACACGCCCGCCATCGGCTCACTCCGCCGCAACGGCACTGAAGCGGCCGGTGCGCTTGTGCTTGATGCGGTCCTCGATCTCGTCGCGGAAATGGCGGATCAGACCCTGGATCGGCCAGGCCGCCGCATCGCCGAGGGCGCAGATCGTGTGGCCCTCCACCTGCTTGGTCACGTCGAGCAGCATGTCGATCTCTTCCGGTTCGGCATCACCGCGCACGAGGCGGTCCATCACGCGCATCATCCAGCCGGTGCCTTCGCGGCAGGGCGTGCACTGGCCGCAGCTTTCGTGCTTGTAGAACTTGCTCAGCCGCCAGATCGCCTTGATCACGTCGGTGGACTGATCCATCACGATCACCGCCGCCGTGCCGAGGCCCGAGCGCTGCTCGCGCAGCCAGTCGAAATCCATGATCGCGTCCGTCGCGATGTCCTTCGGCAGAAGCGGCACCGAGGAGCCGCCGGGGATCACCGCTTTCAGGTTGTCCCAGCCGCCGCGCACGCCGCCGCAATGGCGATCGAGCAGCTCGCGCAGCGGGATCGACATCGCCTCTTCCACCACGCAGGGGTTGTTGACGTGGCCGGAGATGGCGAAGAGCTTGGTGCCGGCGTTGTTGGGGCGCCCGAAGGAGGCGAACCAATCGGCCCCGCGGCGCAGGATCGTGGGGATCACGGCGATGGATTCGACGTTGTTCACCGTGGTCGGGCAACCGTAGAGCCCCGCGCCCGCCGGGAACGGCGGTTTCATGCGCGGCATGCCCTTCTTGCCTTCGAGGCTTTCCAGCAGCGCGGTCTCCTCGCCGCAGATGTAGGCACCGGCGCCGTGGTGCAGATAGAGATCGAAATCCCAGCCCGAGCCGGCGGCGTTCTTGCCCAGAAGCCCGTCGTCGTAGGCTTCGTCGATGGCGCGCTGAAGGCACTCGCGCTCGCGGATGAATTCGCCGCGGATGTAGATGTAGCAGGCATGGGCCCCCATCGCGAAGGAGGCGATCAGCGCGCCTTCGATCAGCGTGTGCGGATCGTGGCGCATGATTTCGCGGTCCTTGCAGGTGCCGGGCTCGGATTCATCGGCGTTGATCACGAGGTAGGAGGGCCGGCCATCGCTTTCCTTCGGCATGAAGGACCACTTCAGCCCGGTGGGGAAACCCGCCCCGCCGCGCCCGCGCAGGCCCGAGGCCTTGGCCTCCTCGATGATCCAGTCGCGGCCTTTCTTGATCAGATCCGCCGTGCCGTCCCAATGCCCGCGCTTCTTGGCGCCGGCCAGCGTGCGTTCGTGCATGCCGTAGATATTGGTGAAGATCCGATCCTTGTCCGTCAGCATCGTCTTATCCTTCGTTGTCCCGGCGCTTGCGCCAGATCTGATAGGTCACGACCAGCGCCCAGAAGAAGGCGGCCAGCGCGGCCAGGTCGAACAGGAACACGTAGCGCGCTTCGAGCCCCAGCCGCGGGCCGGCCCATTGGGCACCGAGCCACAGCAGCATCGTCGCCGCGATGACGATGCCCACGAGGCGCGACTGGCGCGCCAGCGCCTTGTCCTGTTCGCCCGGCTGGCTCATCCGGTGGTGCCCTTTCCTGTCAGTTCGCGGGCCTGTTCGACCCACCGTTGCCGCGTGATGCGGCCCTTGCGTTTGAGGGCGAGCGCCTCCGTCAGCGCCTCCACCCCGGCGTCATCGAGCGATGCGAGCTGCTCCAGCCGCGTGATGCCGGCGGCTTCCAGTCTCGAAACTAGCGCGGACGTGATGCCGTCGATCTTCAGAAGCTCGCTGCTGCCGTCGTCGCCGTCCGCCTGCGCGGGCGCTTCGGCGGCCGGCTTTTCGTAGCGCCAGCTGCCCTTTCGGGCGGCCAGTTCCTCTTCGCCGGACAGAAGCGTGCTGCCGCCGTTCGATGCAGGCGCTTGCGCGGCTTCCACTTTCGCGGATTCGACAGGCTCAGGCGCTCCCTGAACGGCGTCTTCCGGATCGGCGGCGACATCCCCGGCCACGTCCACCGCGGGCGCTTCGGCGGCCTCCTGAAGTGCGGGCTCGGGCACCTCCGGGGCGTCCGGCTCGATCTGGCTGCGCACGGCGTCCAGAACGGCGGCGTCCTCGGCCTCGGCCTGCGCCTCGGAGCGCGCGTCGGCCAAGGCGCTTTCGGCCGCTTCACCGGCCTCGCGCAGGGCATCGGCCGCAGCCGTTTCCCCGGCCGGGCCCGCGAAGAGGCGGCCCAGCACGAGGCCGGTCAGAAGGAAGACGACGAGCCCCGCGGCCACGCCCGCGACATCGCCCAGCAGCAGCCAGACCACGGCCCCGGCCACCAGCGCGATGGCCCAGTATTTCAGCGGATTTCCCCGTGTTCTTTCCGTCATGCCCCAGTTTCCCCGTCGATGGTTTCACACGTCCAGACAAAGCCATAGCACGGCTTGCACCCTCCGGTGCAAACCGGGGCGCCGTGGAAGCCCATCTGATGTGCCATTGCCATGCGTGCGATCACCCTTCGTTGCGGAAACAGGCCCCCGTCAGGCGCCCTTGTCCTTGGCGTTTGCGAGATCCCGCGCCTGCGCGATCCAGCCATCCCGTTCGATGCGCCCCTTGAACTTCAGGCGCGCGTCCACCCACGCGATCTCCTCCGGCCCCCAGGCCGCGATCTGATCGAAATGGAAGATGCCCATCTCGTTGAGAAGCCCCTCAAGCTTGGGCCCCACCCCCTTGAGCAGCTTCAGATCATCCGGCCCGCCTTCGCGGGCGGCAGACAGCAGCTCGGGAGCCTGTTCGGGCGCTTCGCCGGCCGTCGCAGGGGCCGGTTCGGAAGCCGGTTCGGCGACCGCTTCGGCGACTGGCGCTGCGGCTTTCTTCGGGCGGGCCGCCTTGGATTTGGAACCCAGCCACGGCGTGACCAGCGGCACCTCGGTGCCGTCGATACGTTTCACGGTATCGCCGATCTCGGTGGCCAGCTGCACCGAGCCGTTGTAGGGCGCGCGCCCCTCGGCGTGCTCGGTCAGGCTGGTAAGCCCGGACAGCGGCTCGGCGGCGTAGCGCCCGTTCTGCGGGCCGGGCGTGGGCACCTTGCCGGCGCGGAATTCATCGATCATCTCGGCGAAACGCTCCGCCGTGAGATCCTCGTAATAGTCCTTGCCGATCTGCGCCATCGGTGCGTTGGTGCAGGCGCCGAGGCATTCGACCTCTTCCCAGCTCAGCTTGCCGTCCTCGGAGATCTGGTGCGGGTTGGGCGCGATCTTTTCCTTGCAGACCGCGATCAGATCCTCCGCGCCGCAGATCATGCACGACGTGGTGCCGCACACCTGGATATGGGCGACTTCGCCCACCGGCTGCAGCTGGAACATGAAGTAGAAGGTGGCCACTTCCAGCGCGCGGATGTGCGCCATGCCCAGCATGTCGGCCACCGCTTCGATCGCCGGCTTGGTGAGCCAGCCCTCCTGCTCCTGCGCGCGCCACAGCAGCGGGATGATGGCGGAAGCCTGGCGGCCTTCCGGGTATTTCGTGATCTGGGCTTCGGCCCAGGCCTGGTTTTCCGGCGTGAAGGCGAAGCTTTCGGGTTGATCCGGGTGAAGACGGCGCAGCATCACTTGCCCCCTTTGAGCCCGTGGCGGCGGCGGGAGCCTCCGGCGGGGATATTTCTGGTCAGAAGATGAGAGAAAGCGGTCATCTGTCGATCTCTCCGAACACCACGTCCATCGTGCCGATGATGGCGGCCACGTCGGCCAGCTGGTGGCCGGTGGCCACGTGATCCATCGCCTGCAGGTGCAGGTAGCCCGGTGCGCGCAGCTTGGCGCGGTAGGGTTTGTTGGTGCCGTCGGCCACGAGGTAGACGCCGAATTCGCCCTTGGGCGCCTCTACGGCGGCATAGACCTCGCCGGCCGGGACGTGGAAGCCCTCGGTGTAGAGCTTGAAGTGGTGAATCAGCGCTTCCATCGAGGTTTTCATTTCGCCCCGCTTCGGCGGGGTGATCTTGCCGCGGGCAAGAATATCGCCCTGCCCTTCGGGCGCACGCAGCTTCTCGATCGCCTGCTTGATGATCTTCAGGCTCTCGCGCATCTCCTGCATGCGGCAGAGGTAGCGATCGTAGCAATCGCCGTTCTTGCCGACGGGAATGTCGAACTCGAACTCGTTGTAGCACTCGTAGGGCTGGGCGCGCCGCAGATCCCACGGCAGGCCCGAACCGCGCACCATGACGCCGGAGAAGCCCCAGTTCTGGATGTCTTCCTCGGTGACCACGCCGATGTCGGCGTTGCGCTGCTTGAAGATGCGGTTCTCGGTCAGAAGGCCGTCGATGTCGTCGAGCACACGGGGGAACTCATCTGCCCAGGCGTCGATGTCGTCGAGCAGTTCGGGCGGCAGATCCTGATGGACACCGCCGGGGCGGAAATAGGCCGCGTGCAGCCGCGCGCCGCAGGCGCGTTCGTAGAAGACCATCAGCTTCTCGCGCTCCTCGAAGCCCCAGAGCGGCGGCGTGAGCGCGCCAACGTCCATCGCCTGCGTGGTGACGTTGAGCAGGTGGTTCAGGATGCGGCCGATTTCGGAATAGAGCACCCGGATCAGCGAGGCGCGGCGCGGCACCTTGACGCCGGTGAGCTTCTCGATGGCGAGGCACCAGGCGTGTTCCTGGTTCATCGGCGCCACGTAGTCGAGCCGGTCGAAATAGGGCAGGTTCTGGAGGTAGGTGCGGCTTTCCATCAGCTTTTCGGTGCCACGATGCAGCAGGCCGATGTGGGGATCGCAACGTTCGACGATCTCGCCGTCCAGCTCCAGCACCAGACGCAGCACGCCGTGGGCGGCCGGGTGCTGGGGCCCGAAGTTGATGTTGAAGTTGCGGATCTTCTGTTCGCCGGTCAGGACGTCTTCGAAATTGCCATCCATGCCTCAAATCCTCGCGTAGTTTTCACGCCAGCGCGGCGGCAGTTCGCCGAACCGCGACGCCACGGCTTCGTATTGCCCCCGAAGCGCCGAAAGCGCCCGGTGAGCCTGGTCTTCGTCCATCTCCAGGCGGCGCCCGGCATGGACCTTGCGGCCCAGATCCGCCGGGTGATCGCCGATGCCGAGAAACCGGCAGATGCGCGCCACGGTCTCATGGCTGAACAGCTGCTCGAAGAACAGCACCAGCCGGCTCTCGCGCGGCACCGCCCGCTCCAGGCGATCCAGCGTGCCGGCGTAATCGGAGCGCATGATCACCTGCCGATCCTCGCCCGTGAGCGCCTTCTCCAGCAGCCTGCGCGCGGTCTGCGCCACCTCGGAATCCGCCTTCGCCTTGCGCCCGGCCACCATGCGGATGTTGGACCAGAGCCGATCCAGCGGATCGCGCAGGATGTAGATGAAGCGCGTGCGCGGCGCGAGCCCGGCCATCACGCGCAGTTCCTCTTCCGGGAGCAGCCCGTAGGCGGGCGTCACGTCCCCCACCACGCGGGCCGAACCGGCCACGCCCGACAGGTAGGACAGGTAGGCCGCATGGCCATCGCGGGGCGCGGAAAGCAGGGAGATGGCCCCCTCCAGAACGGCGATCCGGCCGTCGAGGCTTGCCTGCTTGGCCGCGGGCGCGAAGGCGCGGCGCGCCTTCAGATCCGCCGCCTTGCGGGTGAACTGCTTGACCTGCCAGGCCTGCTTGCGCGGGTCGGCCGTGTCGAAATAGTGGAGCTCCTTCATCGCGGGCATCGCGCAGTCGGGATGGCTGTCGAGATAGCGGTAGAGCCAGCTCGTCCCCGCCTTCGTCGCACCGATCCCGAACATGAGCGTCTCCGGCGCCATGATGTCAGCCCTTGCCCCCGTCGGTCTTCTCGTCGCCGGGAAGGATGTATTCCGCACCTTCCCAGGGGCTCATGAAATCGAACTGGCGGTATTCCTGCGTCAGGCTCACCGGCTCGTAGACGACGCGCTTTTCCTTCTCGTCGTAGCGCACTTCGGTGTAGCCCGTCGTCGGGAAATCCTTGCGCAGCGGATAGCCGCGGAACCCGTAGTCGGTGAGGATGCGGCGCAGGTCCGGATGGCCGGAGAAGAGGATGCCGAACATGTCGAACACCTCGCGCTCGAACCAGTTGGCCGAGGGGTGCACGTCGGTGATCGAGGGCACCATGTCCTGCTCGCGCACCTGCACCCGCACCCGGATGCGCTGGTTCGTGTACATCGACAGGAAATGGTAGACCACGTCGAACCGCTTCTCGCGGCTCGGGTAGTCCACCGCCGTGATGTCCACCAGCGTGGAGAACTTGCAGGTGCGATCGGCCTTCAGGAACTCGACGAAGGAGACCAGCGAAGACAGCGCCACCTCCACGTTCAGTTCGCCGTGGGCCACCTCGTGCTTCAGCACGCAATCCGGGCGCTTCAATTCGATATGGGTGCCAAGCTCTTGCAAGACGTCCGTCATCCTGAGCATTCCTGAGTTGTGCGTGTTTCGGGCCAACCGACAACGGCCGGGCCGTCGCCGACGAGGAATTGGCGCTCATGATCGGCGACGTCCCGCAATTCAAGGACCACGTCGCGCGGCCTGGCGCCTTCGGGCAGTTTGCGTCCGAAACGCGCGCGCAACTGGCGCGCCGTGCCCGGCGCCAGACCTTCCTTGATCGGGTAGGCGCCTGCCGTCCGCACAAGCGGCCGTTCCGGTCCCAGATAGGCGATGTAGACATAGATCGCGCCGACCGTCCACGGCAAACCGTTCTGCGCCTCATAAACCAGGACATCGCCGTGTTTCCCACGTTCGACGTCCAGCACTGACAGTGTCACCTTGTCATTCAGGCACGCGCGCAAGCTCTCGGGAGAGGCTTCCGCCACACCGAACGAAAACTGCACCATGCCGCATATGAAGCAGGCAGCCGCTTTCACCGGACCAGAGTCCCGGTGCGGCGGATCTTGCGCTGAAGCTGCAGGATGCCGTAGAGCAGCGCCTCGGCCGTCGGCGGGCAGCCGGGCACGTAGACGTCCACCGGCACGATGCGGTCACAGCCGCGCACGACGGAGTAGCTGTAGTGGTAGTAGCCGCCGCCGTTGGCGCAGGACCCCATGGAGATCACGTAGCGCGGCTCGGGCATCTGGTCATAGACCTTGCGCAGCGCCGGGGCCATCTTGTTGGTCAGCGTGCCGGCCACGATCATCAGGTCGGACTGGCGCGGGGAGGCGCGCGGCGCGGTGCCGAAACGCTCCAGATCGTAGCGCGGCATGGAGGTGTGCATCATCTCCACGGCGCAGCATGCCAGGCCGAAGGTCATCCAGTGCAGCGAGCCGGTGCGCGCCCAGTTGATGATGTCCTCGGTGGAGGTTAGCAGAAAGCCCTTGTCCTGCAACTCGCGGTTCAGGGCCTGCGTCGCGACTTCCTTGTCGGCGCCGGCGGTGTTGGCGGCGGTGCTCACTCCCATTCGAGCGCCCCTTTCTTCCATTCGTAGGCAAAGCCGATGGTGAGGACGGCCAGGAACACCATCATCGACCAGAAACCGAGCAGCCCCACGTCCTTGAAGGCCACGGCCCAGGGGAAGAGGAAGGCGATTTCGAGATCGAAGATGATGAAGAGAATCGAGACGAGGTAGAAGCGCACGTCGAATTTCATCCGCGCATCGTCGAAGGCATTAAACCCGCACTCGTAGGCCGAGACCTTCTCGGGATCCGGGTTGCGCACGGCGAGCACCACGGCGGCGAGGATCAGCACGAGGCCGAGGCCGATGGCCAACCCGAGGAAAATGAGGATCGGCAGATACTCCCTCAGCAGCTCTTCCATCAGTGCTCCCTCTCGCTGGCTGGTTGCGCGCTTTCGAGTCTGGATGTAGCCGCACCGCGCGGACGGGTCAACGGAAACGGATGCCACTGCGGCACTTGCGCGCCCGCTCGCCCCGCACCGGTCCCCGCCCCCGCTCTCACGGGCGGTCCGCCAACGGCGGGTAGAAGGGCTGCGCGTAGAGCCGCGCCTCGCCGGGTTGCGGCAGGCTCGCGGCGAAGGCAGGCCGCGCGCTGAGACGCCCATACCACGCGGCGAGCGCCGGATAGGGCGCGGGATCGACGAAATGCAGCGCCATGTAGACGGCCTGCCCCACGCTGACGTCGGCGGCGGAGAAGCCGCCGTCCAGCAGCCAGCCGCGCCCGTCGAGCCGCGCCTCGATCGCGGCGAAGCACTTGCCCAGCCGCGCCGCTTCCAGCCGGGTGATGATCGGCGAGCGCATGCTGTCTTCGTAGAGCATCACGTGCTGCTGGGTCAGGGCGGCGGCATGCTGGCTGAGGGTTTCGGCGAAATGCACCCAGACAAGCCAGTCGGCCCGCTCCCCGTGCCCGGGCGCACGGCCGAGCCCCGCCTCGGGAAAGCGTTCGCAGAGGTATTCCGTGATGGCACCCGTCTCGAACAGCGTCCGGCCGTCGATCTCCAGCGCCGGCACCCGGCCCGCCGGGCTCAGGGCGAGATAGTCGGCGCTGCGCAGGGATTTGTCGAAGGGGTGGACCACCACGTCGAACCCCACCCCCAGTTCGTTCAGCAGCCAGAGCGTGCGCATCGAGCGCGTCTGCGGGCAGTGATGGAGCCGGATCAACTTTGGATCTCCTTGCCGGGAACGGCCGCCGTGAACGGCTGCCGGGAACGGGCGGCCCGCGTCGCGGGGGGGGCCGTCCTGCGGTCAGGCGGCCTCGTGCAGCAGGATCGCCGCCTCGGAGGCCGAAAGATTGCGCCGGGCATAGGTGCCGTAGGTGTGGGGATCGTCCTCGACACCCGGCAGCACCTCGGCCAGCTGCGCGCGCTGCGCCGGCTCGATCGCGTCGAGCCCGGTGTTGGCCGGGTGGAAGCTCTCCGTCTCCACCCCGTTGGCCCAGAGGATCTGGTGGCGATCCAGCAGCAGGTGGAAATAGGTGACTTCGCGCACGGCGAGATCGCGGTGCACGCCCCTGTGGTGCAGCAGGTCGCGCGCGGCGACGAGCACCTCGTCGGTGTTGAACAGCGCTTCCGCCGCCGCCCCGCGCAGGAGCATCCTGTGATCGGGCGACACCAGCAGATCCTCGCGCGGATCGTCCTCGCCGAAGGCTCCGGCGCGGATGCGGATCGGGCGATACTCGGGCATCGCGTAGAGGCGTGCGCCGCTGATGCGGCGGCGTCCGATCCAGCGCACAGCCTGCATGCCGTCATCCTTGGTCTGGAGCCTGTCGCCCTCCTTCAGCTCCTCCACCAGCCGCGGCCCGCGCTCGGTGAGGATCTCGGTGCCGGCGGTGAAGCAGATCACCCCCTGCGGCGCGTCGCTGCCCCGGCCCTGCCGCGGATCGTAGGAGCGGTGGACGACCCAGAGCTCCTGGTCGCGCGGAGGCAGTTCGTCGAGGAACATGATCAGCGCGTTGCGCCCCGGCCCGGTGTCGATGATCGAAGCCGTGTAGCTGCGCCGCCCGTCGGTGATGACGAACCCCGCATCCATCAGCGGTTCGTCGAATTCCTGAAAGGCGCCGCCGTCCCCACCGGGTTGTGCACCGGTGCCCTGGGAAAGTGCCGCGCCGACCAGCTTGCGCACCGCGCGCGCCGCCGTTCTGCGATCCGTGCCTGCCCGCTCCGAAGCCCCCAGAAGCAACACGTTGCCCGGACCGTCCACCCGGACGGCCTCGCCCCGCCAGCGCCAGGAGGCGCCCACGACGAGAAAACGTGGATCCGCGGCCTGCTGGCCGTCGGTTTCTGTTTGGGTCCAGGAGATGACAAACGTGCCGCGAAAGCCCGTTTCCATGCCTGTATGCCTGCCGTTTTATTTGTTTTTGTGCCCGAAAAGGTAGCACCGACGAATCACCGAGGAAAGCATTTTTTAACGTCTTCGGAACGATTTGCGCGGTGCCGTTGCCCTGCCGGGATTGGGGGCGCGGAAAGCGCCCGCTCAGAAGGCCCAGTGCAGACGCAGAGAGCCGACGAGCTGACCTTCGGACTGGCTCTCGAATTCCTTGCCGAGGTAGGAGAGCCCGTAGAAGAAGCCCGCGTTGCCCTGCTGCCAGTGGAAGCCCGCCCGCGCGCGGGTGCGGAAATCGGTCAGTTCCAGCCCGTCTTCCTCGGGCAGGTAGATGGAGCTGAACACCTTGGCGACATCGGCGCCAAGCACGAAGGAGGTGCCGGGCTCGTAATCGCGGGTGCCGCGGTAGAGCTGGCCGGAGCTGACGTCGCGCAGCAGCAGCTCGTTCCGCCCCACGGTGCCGAAGATGTAGTCGAAGCCCGCCCGCACGAGTGTTTCCTCGCCCGCGCTCCTCGATGAAGGGCCGCAGCAGATGGTTGTCGCCGAAGCGCAGCGGCTGGGCCATCTCCCCGGACGCCGCCACATGCAGGTGGTTGCCGATCTGGTTGGCCAGCACCGCCTCGCTCGGGGATGGCGCACTGATCCAGTCGTGCAGGATCTCCTGAAGCGTGGAGAGGCCGGTGTTCTCGCCGGTGAGCACCAGGTCGCCGCCGAGGCTGACCTCGGTGCCGCGCATCTGGAAGTGGGAGTGCGCGCCGAAGGTCAGAACGCCGGCGTAGCGCCTGTCGGTCGGGTCCACGAAGCCCAGCGTTTCGGGCTGCAGGATCTCGCCGCGGAAACGCAGCTCCACCAGCTCGCCGAAGCCCTCGGGCCGCCGGCCCGTCCAATCCTCGCGGGCAAAGACCTTGGACACCACGTAGGAGCCCGTGCGCCAGCGGTCATGCCCGTCGCCGATCATGTCGTTGGTGAGAAGGCGGCCGGTGCCGATGCCCTGCCAATCCTGCGGGAGTGCCGGTGTTGCCCAAGCGACGGCCGCGGCCATCAGCCCGAAAAGAGCCTTGCGCATTCCTGATCCTAACTTTGCCTGCAATACTGCTTGTCGTTGTTTGCACAACCTTAACCAAGCCGGACCGCCCAGCAAAGCCGCGAAGCGGGAAACGGCCCCGCGCGGGGGCCGGAGTGCGGCGCCCGGGGCACACCTTTTCAGCGCACCCCACCCCGCCGGAGCCGAAACTTCAGACAGGATACCGCGTTGTCAGCCGCATTTGCTGTGGCCGCAGGAGCGGCAGGTCATGCAGCCTTCGACCATCTGCATGTCATATTGGCCGCAGGAGGGGCAGGCCTTGCCGCGCGGCGCTTCGCCCACGGCCACGGCCTCGGCCTTGGGATCGCTCTTCAACCCCATGCCCTCGCCTTCGATGAAGCCGATGGAGATCAGGTGGCGCTCGATGACGCCGCCGATGGCCGCCAGGATCGAAGGGATGTATTTGCCCTGGATCCAGGCCCCGCCGCGCGGATCGAACACCGCCTTCAGTTCCTCGACCACGAAGGAGACGTCGCCGCCGCGCCGGAACACCGCGGAGATCATCCGGGTCAGCGCCAGCGTCCAGGCGTAGTGCTCCATGTTCTTGGAGTTGATGAAGACCTCGAAGGGCCGGCGGTGGCCGTTGATGATGATGTCGTTGATCGTCAGGTAGATCGCGTGCTCGCTGTCAGGCCACTTCAGCTTGTAGGTGCTGCCTTCCAGCGCCTGCGGGCGGTCCAGCGGCTCGGACATGTAGATCACGTCGCCGTGGGGCGTCTGCGGCTCACCGTCGCCTTCGGCCACCACGGTGGGGGCTTTCTTCTCCTCGCTCACGCTCAGCACGGAGCCCGTCACGTCGTTGGGGCGGTAGGTGGTGCAGCCCTTGCAGCCCGTTTCCCAGGCCTCCAGGTAGACGTCCTTGAAGTCTTCGAAGGAGATGTCCTCGGGGCAGTTGATCGTCTTGGAGATCGAGGAATCGATCCATTTCTGCGCCGCGGCCTGCATCCGCACGTGATCGAGCGGGGCGAGCGTCTGGGCGTTCACGAAATGGTCGGGCAGCGGCGCGTCGCCGAATTTCTCCCGCCAGAGCTGCACGGCGTAATCCACCACTTCCTCCTCCGTGCGCGAGCCATCCTTCTGCAGCACCTTGCGGGTGTAGGCATAGGCGAACACCGGCTCGATCCCGGAGGAGACGTTGCCCGCGTAAAGGCTGATCGTGCCGGTGGGGGCAATGGAGGTGAGCAGCGCGTTGCGGATGCCGTGGGTGCGGATCGCGTCGCGCACGTCCTCGTCCATGTGGCGCAGAGAACCGGAGGCGAGGTATTTCTCGGCATCGAACAGCGGGAACGGCCCCTTCTCCTTCGCCAGATCGACGGAGGCGAGGTAGGAGGCGCGGGCGATCTGCTTCATCCAGCGCTCGGTCTGGGCGGCGGCCTCCTCGGAGCCGTAGCGCAGGCCCACCATCAGAAGCGCATCCGCAAGCCCGGTGACGCCGAGGCCGATGCGGCGCTTGGCCTGGGCTTCCTGCGCCTGGGCCTCCAGCGGGAAGCGGGAGGCATCGACCACGTTGTCCATCATCCGCACCGCCGTGCGCACCAGCTCATCCAGCGCGGCTTCGTCGAGCGCGGCGTCGGCCTCGAAGGGGTTCTTCACCAGCCGCGCGAGGTTGACCGAGCCCAGCAGGCAGGCACCGTAGGGCGGCAGGGGCTGCTCACCGCAGGGGTTGGTGGCGGCGATCTGCTCGCAGTAGGCGAGGTTGTTCATCTGGTTGATGCGGTCGATGAAGATCACGCCCGGCTCGGCGTAATCATAGGTGGCGCGCATGATCCGGTTCCAGAGATCGCGCGCCTGCACCGTGTGGTAGACCTTGCCGTCGAACACCAGATCCCAGCTGCCGTCGGCCTTCACCGCGTCCATGAAGGCATCCGTCACCAGCACCGAGAGGTTGAACATGCGCAGCCGCGCCGGATCCTGCTTGGCGGTGATGAAATCCTGGATGTCGGGGTGATCGCAACGCATCGTGGCCATCATCGCGCCCCGGCGGGAGCCGGCGCTCATGATGGTGCGGCACATGGCATCCCAGACATCCATGAACGACAGCGGCCCCGAGGCATCGGCAGCCACGCCCTTCACGTCCGCGCCGCGCGGGCGGATGGTGGAGAAGTCATAGCCGATGCCGCCGCCCTGCTGCATGGTGAGCGCGGCTTCCTTCAGCATGTCGAAGATGCCGCCCATGCTGTCGGGGATCGTGCCCATGACGAAGCAGTTGAACAGCGTCACGGCCCGGCCGGTGCCGGCACCGGCGGTGATGCGGCCGGCGGGCAGGTATTTGAAATCTTCCAGCGCTTCGTAGAACTTGCCTTCCCAGGCGGCCGGGTCGGCTTCCACCTCGGCCAGCGCGCGGGCGATGCGGCGCCAGCTGTCTTCCACCGTTTCGTCCACCGGCGTGCCGTCGGAGGCCTTGAAACGGTATTTCATATCCCAGATTTGTTCGGCGATGGGGGCGGCAAAGCGGGTCATCTCGGGCTCCGGAGAATGGCGTCGGAAATACAGGCAGCCAATCTAGCGCATGGGGCTGGCAGCCACAAGAGATTGAAGCGCCCCGCTCAGGCGCTACAATATCTATGCAAACTGGGGACGACTCTGTGGATAACCATGTGAATCTTGTGAAACTCTGCGTCGGCGCCGACGCGGTGGAGGACCTGGAGGCCTGGCAGGCCGCGCGCCGCGCCGGCGATCCCGGCCACGTGCTGCGCCACGTCACGCGGATGTGGCCCAAGCGGGAGGCCGAGCTGCTGGCCGGCGGCTCGCTCTACTGGGTGTTCAAGGGCGTGATTCTCGCCCGCCAGCGCATTCTGCGGCTCGACGAGGTGATCGGCGAGGACGGCATCCGCCGCTGCGGCATCGTGCTGGATCCTGAGATCGTGCGCACCGCCGCCGCACCGCGCCGCCCCTTCCAGGGCTGGCGCTATCTCGCCCCCGCCGACAGCCCGCCGGACCTGCCGGCCGGACGCCCCCGCGAAGAGGCGCTGCCGGCGGAACTCAGCGCCGCGCTGGCCGAGATCGGGGTGCTTTAGCGCCGGCGCGGGCGGCTGTCAGCCATCCAGCCCGAGCTGCGCCAGAAGCCGCGCAAGCGTGGCCTTCTCCCCCTTGCCCCACGGCGCGTTGTAGGCCTTGAGCAGCGTGGCCTGCGACCGGTGCACCAGCCCGTCGGAGAGGATCTTCAGGTGGTTGGCGCGCAGGGTCTCGCCGGTGGAGGTGATGTCGGCCACCGCTTCGGCGGTCTCGTTCTTCACCGTGCCCTCGGTGGCGCCCTGGCTGTCCACGAGCTGGTAGTCCGCCACGCCGTTTTCCTTCAGGAACTCGCGGATCAGGCGGTGATACTTGGTTGCGATGCGCAGGCGGAACCCGTGGGTGCGCCGAAAGGCCGCCGCGGCGGCGTCCAGATCGTCCAGCGTGTCCACGTCCACCCAGAGGTTGGGCACCGCGATGATCAGGTCGGCCTGGCCGAAGCCCATCGGCGCGATCTCCTGCACGCGGGAATCCCAGGCGGCGAGCTTTTCGCGCACGAGGTCGGTGCCGGTGACGCCGAGGTGGATGCGCCCGGCCGCCAGTTCGCGCGGGATCTCCCCCGCCGAGAGCAGCACCAGCTCGACCCCCTCCACGCCGTCCACGGCACCGGCATATTCCCGATCCCCGCCGGCGCGGCGCAGGCCGACGCCACGGGCGCCGAACCAATCGAAGGTCTCTTCCATCAACCGGCCCTTGGAGGGCACGCCCAGTTTCACGGTCATGCTGCACCTCCGCGCAGGAGCGAGACGATTTCCGGGCGGATCACGCCCCCCACCGCCGGGATCGACGTGCCACGGCCCAGGACTTCGGTGAGCGCGTCATAGCGCCCGCCGGTGGCCACGGGGGGCAGATCGGCGCGCCCGTCAGCGTAGAAGCCGAAGACGAAGCCGTCGTAATATTCCATCTGCGTGCGGCCGTAGCTGGTTTCGAAATCGAGCGCCTCCACCGCGACGCCGCGCGCCGCCAGCGCCTCCATGCGCCGCTCCAGCCGCTCCACGGCGGGCAGCAGCGCAGGCAGATCCACGGCGATGTCGCCGAGGTTGGCCACCACGTTGGGCATCTTCTCCTTGAGCGAGAGGATGTCGTTGAGCACTTCGACCTCGCCCGCCGCGATCGGGGGCTGCGCCGCATCTTCCCGCAAGGCGGCCAGGCGGGCCTCGACCTCGGCCCGGCTGCGCAGGCCGTTCTCGGGGCCGGCCTTGGCGAAAACGTCCTCGCCGCGCTCCAGCGCGGCCAGCAGGGCCTTGCGCGCGGCGGGCACGGGCACCTTGCCCCCGAAGCGATCAAGCAGCGCCCGGAAACGGCGCGGACGCCAGATGTGGCGCAGCAGCGCCTGCTTGCGCCGCTCGGTGGTGGAGAGCCCCAGCACCGCCGCCTTCAGCACGCCGATGTCGCCCGTCGCGGCCCTCAGGCCGAGGGGCGACAGCACGTCGAGAAACAGCGCGAAGACCTCGGCGTCGGCGGCGGCAGGATCGCTGCCGTCGAACACCTCGTAGCCGACCTGCAGGTATTCGCTCGGCCGCCCGGCGTCATGTTCCTGGCGCCGGAACACCTCGCCGGCGTAGGTGTAGCGCGCGGGCTCCGCCCCGTCGGCCATGTGCATCTGCACCACCGGCACGGTGAAATCCGGGCGCAGCATCCTTTCGCCGCGCAGGGGATCGCTCGTCACGTAGGCGCGGGCGCGGATGTCTTCGCCGTAGAGATCCAGCAGCGTTTCGGCCGGCTGCAGGATGTCGGCTTCCACGGGCCGCGCGCCGGCGGCCTCGAAGAAGGCGCGCAGGCGCAGGGCCTCGGCGCGCGCTTCGGGCTTGATCGACATGTCAGCCCTCCGAGCCTGCGAGAATGCGGCGAACCTCGGCCACCATGTCGCCCAGCGGCACTTCGGTCTGGGCCGGCTGGGCCTTCCATTCCTCCAGCGTGGCGCTTTCGGCGATCTTCGCACCCAGCACAAGGTCCTTCACCTGCACCACGCCGCGCTCGGCTTCGTCGCCGCCCTGGATGATCGCCACCGGGGAGCGCCGCATGTCGGCGTATTTGAGCTGGTTGCCGAAGTTCTTCGGGTTGCCGAGATAGACCTCGGCCCGGATGCCGGCGTTGCGCAGCTCGGCGACCATGGCCTGGTAGTCGGCCATGCGGGCCTTGTCCATCACCGTCACCACGACGGGGCCGGTGGCCGTGCTCCGGATGCGGCCCTTCTCGCGCAAGGCGGCCAGAAGGCGGTCCACCCCGATCGACACGCCGGTGGCCGGCACCGGCTGGCCGGTGAAGCGCTTCACCAGATCATCGTAGCGGCCGCCGCCGGAGACGGAGCCGAACTGGCGCTTGCGGCCTTTCTCGTCGAAGATCTCGAAGGTCAGCTCGGCCTCGAACACCGGGCCGGTGTAGTAGCCGAGCCCGCGCACGACGCTCGGATCGATCTCGATCCGCTCCGCGCCGTAGCCGCCGGCGGCCAGCAGATCGCCGATCTGCTCCAGCTCCGCGATGCCCTCGGCGCCGATCCGGCTGGTGCCGACGGCGCCGCGCAGGTTCTCGAAGGTCTTCGCCGCATCCGCCGCCTTGGACGTCAGGAAGGCGATCACCGGCTCGGCCTGATCCTCGCTCAGGCCAACACCGTCGATGTAGGCGCCGGAGGCATCGAGCCGCCCCTTGGTCAGGAGCTGGCGCACGCCCTCCTCGCCCACCTTGTCGAACTTGTCGATCGTGCGCAGCACGTCATCGCGGACGCCGGCCTCTTCGGGCAGGCCCATGGCCTCCAGCACGCCGTTGAGCACCTTGCGGTTGTTCACCCGCACCACGTAATCGCCGCGCGGGATGCCGACGTGCTCCAGCGTGTCCGAGAGCATCGCGCAGATCTCGGCATCGGCGGCCACGGAAGCGGTGCCCACGGTGTCGGCGTCGCATTGGTAGAACTGGCGGTAGCGCCCGGGGCCGGGCTTCTCGTTGCGCCAGACCGGGCCCATCGCGTAGCGGCGGTAGGGCGTGGGCAGATCGTTTCGGTGCTGGGCGTAGACGCGGGCGAGCGGCGCCGTCAGATCGTAGCGCAGCGCCATCCAGCTGTCGTCTTCGTCCTGCCAGGCAAAGACGCCCTCGTTGGGGCGATCCACGTCGGGAAGGAACTTGCCCAGCGCCTCGACCGTCTCCACGGCGGGGCTTTCCAGCGCCTCGAAGCCGTAGCGATGATAGACAGCGGCGATCTGGTCGAGCATATGCTTGCGCTCGGTCACTTCGCTTCCGAAATAGTCACGGAAGCCCTTCGGCGGCAATGCCTTGGGCCGGGGCTGCTTCTTCACTTTGGCCATCGTTCTGTCCCTTCGGGGTCTTACGCGCCCCGCGTTTACAGAAGGCGTGCGCAGGGGGCAAGGGAAGGGTTGCGCAAGGCCGCGGACGGGGGCCCGGCGCCCCGCCCGTCAGATCGGAAGCTGCGTGGTGTATTTGAGTTCGCGCAGGCCGAAACTGGAGTGCACCGCCCCCACGTGACGATTGCGCAGCAGGGTGTGGGTCATGAAGCGCTCATAGGCCTCCACGTCGCGCACCCGGATCTTCAGGATGTAGTCCGATGCGCCCGAGACGGCGTGGCACTCCATGATCTCGGGATGCGCCGAGACCACCGCGGCGAACTCCGAGACCGCCTGCTCGGAATGATCCCTGAGCGAGACATTGGCGAAGACGACGAGCTTGAGGTGCAGTTTCGCCGGATCCAGAAGCGCCACCCTGCCCTTCACGAGGCCGGCGGCCTCCAGATCGTTCAAACGCCGCCAGAGCGTGGACTGCGGGATCCGGCAGCGCTCGGACAGCTCTGCCAGCGAGGCCGACGAGTCGCGCTGCACTTCCCGGAGAATGCGGATATCCTGATCTGAAAATTCCATTTTATAAGCATATTCGGAACATTCATTTCCGCAAAGCCCTTCTTGCGCGCCCCATTGAAAGCCGCCTTTCCGCGCCTTGGCCCATACTGGAGCCGGAGCAGGAGAAAGGGAGGCGCCACCATGGCCACGTCAGCAGGTTACGAAAGCAAACAGCCCGACGCGAACGGGCTCTACCCCTACAGCCCCGAGGAAGACGCCGTCTGGGGCGAGCTGTTCACCCGGCAGATCGCCGCGCTTCAGGGCAAGGTCGTGCCGGACTACCTCGCCGGTGTGCACACGCTCGGGCTGGGGCCTGCGCGGGTGCCGCAGATCCGCGAGATCGATGCGCGGCTCAGGGCTGCCACGGGCGCGGGCGTCGAAGGCGTTCCCGCGATCATCCCGCCGAAGCAGTTCTTCGGGCTGCTTTCGAAGCGCAAGTTCCCGGTGGCCACCTTCCTGCGCCGCCGCGAGCACATGGACTACATCGAGGAGCCGGATCTCTTCCACGAGGTCTTCGGCCATTGCCCCCTGCTGACCAACCCGGACTACGCCGATTTCATCGAAGGCTTCGGCCGGAAGGCGCTCAGCCTCGGCAAGGGCTACTCGTGGCACCTGTTCCGGCTGTTCTGGTTCACGGTCGAATTCGGCATGATCCGCACGCCGCAGGGCCTGCGCGCCTATGGCGCCGGGATCGTCTCCTCGCCGTCGGAACTGGCCCATGCCACGGGCGGGCAGGCGCGGATGCAGCCCTTCGAGCTCGAAACGGTGCTGCGCACGCCCTACCGGATCGACATCGTGCAGCCCGTCTATTTCGTGATCGAGGATTTCGCGCAGCTGGCCGCGCTGCTGGAGGTGGATTTCGGCGCCGCCATCGACGCGGCCAAGGCCAAAGGCGATTTCGCACCGCTGTTCGAAGCGGCATAGGCACCCCGTGCCACGAGCGATGAGCACCTGCCCCCGTGATGAAAGCACACCTTCGGTGTGACGGCAGGGCAGGCGCACGCCCGTTTCTGGCGAAACAGGCCAAGTAGCGCTTCCCCACCCCGCCCAGCCATGCTAGCGCAGCGCCATGGACCAAGAAGACCGCATCACCCACCTTGAAGAACTGATCGCCCACCTCACCCGCACGGTCGAGGATCTGTCGGACGTGATCGCCCGCCAGGACCAGGACATCACGCGCCTGAAGAACCGGGTGCAGCTGCTGGTGGAACGCGAAGCCCAGCGCGAAGCCGACGAGGGCAGTTCCATCCCGCTCGCCGATCAGCGCCCGCCCCACTGGTAACCGTCAACGGCGCTCGTAGTCCTGCGCCACGACCTTGCCGTCGTGGATGAGGATCTCCGTGTGGCTGGCGCCACCGAAGCGCTCGTAGACGGTGATGAAGGCGGTGGTCTTTTCCATCCGCTTCGCACCATTGCCTTCGCAGGGCTTGCCCCTGCCCTTGCCGCAGACGCTGCGCTTGATCTGCTCGTATGCGGTGTCCGTCTGCGAGTAGGGAATGGATTTCACCAGCGGATCGTAGCGCAGGGTTTCATGGGTGAGCGGCGCGCCCAGCATGGCCAAGCCGGCGGTGAACTGCCGCGCGCAGCCGTCCTTGAAGCCGGTCACGCTGTGAAGCCGGGGCGCCGTGGAGCCCGGCGCGCTGTCATAGAGCCTGAAGCCGCGGCCTGTCTCGGGGAAGCGATCCACTTCCTTGCCCAGCGCCTTGCCGCGCACCCCGCAGACCTTGCGCATCTCGCCGAAGGCCAGCGGCCCTATTGGAGCAGCACCCTCCGTGGCCTCCGCGGCAACGCCGAATTCCTCGAGCCGACGGGTGGCCGGCGTTTCCGGGTCCGCGTCAGCCGCCGCCGTGCCGCCCCCAAACAACCCGGCAAACAGACCCTGCGGCGAAGCGGGTTCGCCTTCCAGCATCGCCGTGGTGGGGGCATCCTCGGGGATATCGACATCGGAGAGCCGCGCGATTTCCACCGCCTCTGCACCCTCTTCGGGGGCAGGCTCCGGGGCTTCGGTCCGCATGCAGGCCGACAGCGACAGCAGAAGGCCTGCCATCATGGTTAACCGCAACGTGGTTAATCGAGTCTCGCTAAATTTCCTCAACCGTCAGAACCCCCCCAAGGCTCTTGATCGCGCCCTTGATCTGAGGGTTCACGGGATAGAGGCGTTCCAACGATATTTCAACCTCGCCGGGGAGATCGGGGTGAATCAGGCAGAAATTCACCGGTCCGCGGCTGCGGGCCTTCTTGTCCTGCGCGGCCGTTTCCAGAAGGTTTGCCACCGTCGGGATCGCCTCGGCATCTTCGAGGAAGATCTTCAGACCGGCGCTGCCGGCATCGGCCACCACGCTGTCGATCGGCTGCACGGCGCGCGCCAGCAGCTTCAGCTGATCGCTTTCCACCGTGGCCTCCACCGTCACCACCACTTTGGAGCCGGCTTCCAGATACTCGCGGCTGGCCTCCAGCGTATCGGAGAAGATCGTGACCTCGTAGGCCCCCGTGGGGTCGGACAGCTGGGCGAAGGCGAACCGGTTGCCCTTGGCCGACTTGCGCTCCTGCCGCCCGGCCACCGCACCCGAGAGCCGCGCGATCATCGCGCCGCCCTTCTTCGTCTGCTCTTCCAACTCGGAAAGGGTCAGCACCTTCTTGCGCTTGAGCGCGGGCATGTAATCGTCCAGCGGGTGGCCCGACAGGTAGAAGCCGATCGCCTTGAATTCCTCGGTGAGCCGTTCGGCGGGCAGCCAGTCCGGCGTGGCCGCCAGCCGCGGCTCGGGCAGATCCTCGCCCGCCTCGCCGAAAAGGGACACCTGGTTCGAAGCGCGCTGTTCGTGGATGGCGGCGGAATAGGCCACCAGCGCCTCCAGCGACTCGAACACCCGCTTGCGGTTGCCGTCGAGCACGTCGAAGGCGCCGGCCCGCGCCAGCATCTCCAGCGGCCGTTTGCCCACGCGCTTCAGATCCACCCGGCGGGCCAGATCGAACAGGGTGGCGAAGGGCTTGTCGCCCCGCCCGTTGACGATCATCTGCATCGCCTCGCTGCCGACGTTCTTGAGCGCGGCCAACCCGTAGACGAGCTTGCCGTCTTCCACGCTGAAGCTGGCAAGCGAGCGGTTGACGCAGGGCGGCACGATCTCGAGCCCGAGCCCCTCGCGGTCCTTCGGCTTGCGCACCTCCTCGGCATAGATCGCCAGCTTGTCGGTGAGGTGGATATCGCAGTTCATCACCCCGGCCATGAATTCCACCGGGTGGTTGGCCTTCAGCCAGGCCGTGTAATAGGAAACCACGGCATAGGCGGCCGCGTGGGATTTGTTGAAGCCGTAGTTGGCGAATTTCTCCAGCAGGTCAAAGACTTCGCTGGCCTTCTTCTTGTCCACCCCGTTCGCGGCCGCGCCCTTTTCGAACTTCGGACGCTCCGCATCCATCGCCTCCTTGATCTTCTTGCCCATGGCTCGGCGCAGAAGGTCGGCGCCGCCGAGGCTGTAGCCGGCCATGACCTGCGCGATCTGCATCACCTGCTCCTGGTAGACGATGATGCCCTGGGTCTCCTCAAGGATGTGATCGATCAGCGGGTGGACGGATTCGATCTCCCGCTGGCCGTTCTTCACCTCGCAGTAGGTGGGGATGTTCTCCATCGGGCCGGGGCGGTAGAGCGCCACCAGCGCCACGATGTCCTCGATGCAGGTGGGCTTCATGCGCTTGAGCGCATCCATCATGCCCGAGCTTTCCACCTGGAACACCGCCACGGTACGCGCCTCGGCGTAGAGCTTGTAGGTCTTCTCGTCGTCCAGCGGGATGGCGTTGATCTGGTTCTCCGCGCCCTCCGCGGGCTCGTAGAGCTGGGTGCCATCGGCGGCGATGTGGATCGGGCGGCCCGATTTCAGGATCTGCTCGATGGCGTTCTGCACCACGGTCAGCGTCTTCAGGCCGAGGAAGTCGAACTTCACGAGCCCCGCCTGCTCCACCCATTTCATGTTGAACTGGGTCGCCGGCATGTCGGAGCGCGGATCCTGGTAGAGCGGCACCAGCGCGTCCAGCGGGCGATCGCCGATCACCACGCCGGCGGCGTGGGTCGAGGCGTTGCGCAGCAGCCCCTCCACCTGCTGGCCGTATTTCAGCAGGCGATCCACCACCTCCTCGTTGCGCGCCTCTTCCCGCAGGCGCGGCTCGTCGATCAGCGCCTGCGCTATCGACACGGGCTTCACCCCCTCCACCGGGATCAGCTTGGACAGCCGGTCCACCTGGCCGTAGGGCATCTGCAGCACGCGCCCCACGTCGCGCACCGCGGCCTTGGAGAGCAGCGCGCCGAAGGTGATGATCTGGCCCACCTTGTCGCGGCCGTACTTCTCCTGCACGTAGCGGATCACCTCCTCGCGGCGATCCATGCAAAAGTCGATGTCGAAGTCCGGCATCGAGACCCGCTCCGGGTTCAGGAAGCGTTCGAACAGCAGCGAGTAGCGCAGCGGATCGAGGTCGGTGATGGTGAGCGCGTAGGCCACCAGGCTGCCCGCGCCCGAGCCCCGGCCCGGCCCCACCGGAATGTCGTGATCCTTGGCCCACTGGATGAAGTCGGCCACGATCAGGAAGTAGCCGGGGAAGCCCATGCTCTCGATGATGTCGAGTTCGAAATCCAGCCGCTTCTGGTATTCCTCCACGCTGGCGGCATGGGGGATCACCTTGAGACGGGCCTGCAGCCCCTCGTTGGCCTGGCGCCGCAGCTCGGCCACCTCGTCGTCGGCGAACTTCGGCAGGATCGGATCGCGCCGGTAGGCCATGAAGGCGCAGCGGCGGGCGATTTCCACCGTGTTCTCAAGCGCTTCCGGCAGATCGGCGAAAAGCGCCGCCATCTCCTGCGGGCTCTTGAAATAATGCTGCGGCGTGAGGCGGCGGCGCGGCTCCTGCTGATCCACATAGGCGCCTTCCTTGATGCAGATCAGCGCGTCATGCGCCTCGTACATCTCCGGCTTCGGGAAGTAGACGTCATTGGTCGCCACCAGCGGCAGATCCATGCCGTAGGCCATCTCGACGAAGCCCCGTTCGGTGGCGCGCTCGGCCTCGGTGCACTGCCCCCCCTCGCCGGGATGGCGCTGCAACTCCACGTAGAGCCGCCCGTCGTAGATCTCGGCCAGCCGCCGCATCAGCGCTTCGGCCTTGGGCCGCTGGCCCGCCTGCAACAGCTTGCCCACCGCGCCCTCGGGCCCGCCCGACAGGCAGATCAGCCCCTCGCCGTGGGCTGCCAGCTCCTCCACCGTGACCTGCGGCAGCTCGCCCCCGGCATCGACGTAGAGGCAGGAAGACAGCTTCATCAGGTTCTCGTAGCCGCGTTCGCTCTGCGCCAGCAGCACCACCGGCGCCGGCGGCCGCGGCTTCTCGCCGGGCGCGGGCGGATCATAGGTCACGTCCACCTGGCAGCCGACGATCGGCTGGATGCCCTTGCCGGAAGCCGTCACCGAGAACTCCAGCGCCGCGAACATGGCGTTGGTGTCGGTGATCGCCACCGCCGGCATCCCGGCCGCGGCGCAGAGATCGGGCAGCTTCTTCACCGGCACGGCGCCTTCGAGAAGCGAGTATTCGGTGTGGACACGCAGGTGGATGAAAGAGGGAGTCGTCGTCATGGCGCCGAAGCTAGCGCAAGCCGGCGGCACGCGAAACGGCTTTCGCCGGCTGCGACGCCGGGGCGCGCGCCCCCGGCGGCGCGCGGGCTTGCGAAAATCCCCGCCAACGCCCAATATTTCCGCGCCGCGCAAAGGTTAATCACTTTCGCCGAAACGGAGATAGTTCCCGGCTTGCCAGAGCCCCCGCCCGGCGCTTTGATATGTCAGCCTGCGCGCGCCGCATGGCTCCCCGGCAGGGCTTTACGCCGCATCGGGCCCGCGGGGAAACGGATCACAGACAGCGGCGGTAGGCTCCATGACTGCCATTAGCTTTCTCCTGAACGGCGAAAAAATCGCCCTGCCGGACGCCCCCCCGACGCTGACGCTGCTGGACTGGCTGCGCGAGCACCGCGGCCTGACCGGCACCAAGGAGGGCTGCAACGAGGGCGACTGCGGCGCCTGCACCGTGATCCTGACCGGCGAAACCGGCGCGCCCGCCGCCATCAACGCCTGCATCACCTTCCTGCCCCAGGTCCACGGCAAGGCGCTGCGCACCGTGGAAGGGCTCGCGGGCGAGAGCGGCGCGCTGCACCCGGTGCAGGACGCCATGGTGGCCTGCCACGGCAGCCAATGCGGCTTCTGCACGCCGGGAATCGTCGCCTCCCTCGCCGCGGCCCAGGCCACCGGGGATGCTGCCCATGACGACGTGCTCGCCGGCAACCTCTGCCGCTGCACCGGCTACGCCCCGATCATCCGCGCCGCGCAACGCGCCGAGGTCGATACCCGCTGGGCCGAGGCCGATGCCGCCGCCCTGGCCGACTTTGTTCCGCAAATATCCGCGGGGGGTGCGGGGGGCAGCCAGCCCCACGCGTCGTCCGGTGGTGCGGGGGGCAGCCAGCCCCACGCCTTCCTGCCGGCATCCGCCGATGAACTGGCCGCGTGGTTTGAAGCCCACCCCGAAGCCACGCTGGTGGCTGGGGCCACCGATGTGGGTCTCTGGGTCACCAAGCAGCTGCGCGATCTGGGCGACGTCGCCTTTCTCGACAACTGCCGCGATCTGCAACGGATCGAGGAAGATGCCGACGGCCTGCGGATCGGGGCCGGCGTGACACTTACCGCCCTGCGCTCGGCCATCGCGCCGCGCCATCCGCATTTCGCCGAGATGCTGCGCCGCTTCGCCTCCACCCAGGTGCGCAACCGCGCCACCATCGGCGGCAACATCGCCAATGGCTCCCCCATCGGCGATGCGCCTCCCGCCCTGATCGCGCTCGGGGCCACCCTGCACCTGCGCAAGGGCGAGGCCCGCCGCAGCCTGCCGCTGGAAGCCTTCTTCCTCGAATACGGCAAGCAGGATCGCGCCCCCGGCGAGTTCGTGGAAGCCCTCACGATCCCCGCCCAGCCCGACCGGCTGAAATGCTACAAGCTTTCCAAGCGCTTCGACCAGGACATCTCGGCCGTCTGCGGCTGCTTCAACCTGCGCCTCGAGGCCGGCACCGTCGCTCAGGCGCGCATCGCCTTCGGCGGCATGGCCGGCACCCCGAAACGCGCCAGCCACGTCGAGGCTGCCCTCACCGGGCAACCCTGGAGCCTGGAAACCGTGCAGGCCGCCCTGCCCGCCTTCGCCGCGGACTACACCCCGCTGAGCGACATGCGCGCCTCCGCCGCCTACCGCCTTGCAACGGCGCAGAACATGCTCTTGCGCTATTTCCACGAGGACAACGGCGTGGCCACCAACGTTCTGGAGATCTCCGCATGAGCGTCGCCAAACCCCTGCCCCATGACGCCGCCGCACTGCATGTCACCGGCACCGCCCGCTACGTGGACGACATCCCCACCCCGCGCGGCACGCTGCATCTCGCCTTCGGCCTCTCGACCGTCGCCCACGGCACGATCACCGGGCTGGATCTCGCGCAGGTCCGGGCGGCGCCGGGCGTCGTCGCGGTGCTCACCGCCGAGGATCTGCCCTTCGCCAACGACGTGTCTCCGTCCGTGCATGACGAGCCCCTGCTGGCCACCGGCAGCGTGCACTACCTCGGCCAGCCGATCTTCCTCGTGGTGGCCGAAAGCCATCTGCAGGCACGCAAGGCCGCGCGGTTGGGAAAAGTCAGCTATGACGAAAAGCCCGCCATCCTGACGGTGGAAGCGGCGATGGCAGCCGACAGCCGCTTCGAGGACGGCCCGCGCATCTACACCAAGGGTGACGTGGAGGCCGCGCTCGCCACCGCCCCGCGCCGCGTTTCGGGGCGGATCGAGATCGGCGGCCAGGAACATTTCTACCTCGAAGGCCAGGCCGCGCTGGCGCTGCCGCAGGAAGGCGGCGACATGCTGGTGCATTCCTCCACCCAGCACCCTACCGAGATCCAGCACAAGGTGGCCGAGGCGCTCGGCATCCCGATGCATGGCGTGCGGGTGGAAACCCGGCGCATGGGGGGCGGTTTCGGCGGCAAGGAAAGCCAGGGCAACGCGCTCGCGGTGGCCTGCGCCGTGGCCGCGCGCCTCACCGGGGCGCCCTGCAAGATGCGCTACGACCGCGACGACGACATGGTGATCACCGGCAAGCGCCATGATTTCCGCATCGACTACACGGCCGGCTTCGACGAATCGGGCCGCCTTCTGGCGGTGGATTTCACCCATTACACGCGCTGCGGCTGGGCGCAGGATCTTTCGCTGCCCGTCGCCGACCGCGCCATGCTGCACGCCGACAACGCCTACCTGCTGCCGGCGGCGCGCATCACCTCGCACCGGCTGAAGACGAACACCCAGTCCGCCACCGCCTTCCGCGGCTTCGGCGGGCCGCAGGGCATTCTCGGCATCGAACGGGTGATGGATCACGTCGCCGCCGAGCTGGGGCTCGATCCTCTCGCTGTGCGGCAGGCCAATTTCTACGCCAGCGCGAAGGCGCACGGCGGCCAGACCACGCCCTACGGGCAGGTGGTGGAGGATTCGGTGATCCGCGAGCTGGTGGCCGATCTCGCCGCACGGTCGGACTACGAAGCCCGCCGCGCCGAGATCGCGGCCTGGAACGCCCGCAGCCCGATCCTGAAACGCGGCATCGCGCTCACACCGGTGAAATTCGGCATCAGCTTCACGCTGACCCACCTCAACCAGGCCGGCGCGCTGGTGCATGTCTACCAGGACGGCTCCATCCACATGAACCACGGCGGCACCGAGATGGGGCAAGGGCTGTTCCTCAAGGTCGCGCAGGTGGCCGCGAGCCGCTTCGGCGTGCCCGTCGAGAAGGTGAAGATCACCGCCACCGACACCGGCAAGGTGCCCAACACCTCGGCCACGGCCGCCTCTTCCGGCTCCGATCTGAACGGCATGGCCGTGAAGGCCGCCTGCGACACCATCCGCGACCGGATGGCGAAATTCCTCGCCGAGCGGCACCAGACGCTGCCCGATGCGGTGCGCTTCGAAGGCGGCGAGGTCATCGTCGGCCACGAGCGCTACAGCTTCGAGGCGGTGGCGAAGCTGGCCTACGAGAACCGGGTGAGCCTCTCGGCCACCGGCTTCTACAAGACGCCGAAGATCGAGTGGGACCGCATCAAGGGCGCCGGCCGCCCCTTCTTCTACTTCGCCTACGGCGCCGCCGTGTCCGAGGTGGTGATCGACACGCTCACCGGCGAGAACCGCATCCTGCGCACCGACATCCTGCACGATGCCGGGGCCTCGCTGAACCCCGCGCTCGACATCGGGCAGGTGGAAGGCGGCTTCGTGCAGGGGGCGGGCTGGCTCACCACGGAGGAACTGGTGTGGGACGACAGGGGCGCCCTGCGCACCCATGCACCCTCCACCTACAAGATCCCCGCCTGCTCCGACCGGCCGCGCATCTTCAACGTCGCGCTCTTCGAGGGCGAGAACCCGGAGGAAACGATCTACCGCTCCAAGGCCGTCGGCGAGCCGCCCTTCAACCTCGGCATCTCGGTGCTGATGGCGCTGTCGGACGCGGTGGCGGCCTGCGGCGACGGCAGCCGCTACGTGGCGCTGGATGCCCCGGCCACGCCGGAGCGCATCCTCATGGCGGTGCGCCGCCAGCAGGGTCTCGGCTGAGATGTTCGACCGCGCCGCCCTTGCCGATCACGTCGCGCGCCACGGCCGCGTCGCACGCGTCGTGGTGGCGAAGGCGGAGGGCTCGGCCCCGCGCGAAGCCGGCGCGGCGATGTTCGTGTGGGAGGGCGGCCAGAGCGGCACCATCGGCGGCGGCACGCTGGAATACGAAGCCGCGGCGCGCGCCCGGGCGCGGCTCGGCGAGCCCGGCGCGCGCTGGCTGCGCCACGAGCCCCTCGGCCCCGCGCTCGGCCAGTGCTGCGGCGGTGCGGTAACGCTGGCCTACGAGATCTTCGACGCCGAAACCCTGCCCGACGAAAGCGCCTGCCACCTGCGCGGCTTTGGCTCCGGCCTCTGCCCGGAAAGCCTCACCCGCCTCGTCCAGCGCCATGCGGCGGAAGGGAACCCGATTCCCGTCACGCTTTCGGGCCGGTGGCTTGCCGAGCCCATGGGCCGCGCGGCCCTGCCCGTCTGGATCTACGGCGGCGGCCACGTGGGCCGCGCCATCGCCGCGGTGCTCGCGCCCCTGCCCGATTTCGCCCCCACGCTGGTGGACATCAGCGCCGAACGCCTCCCCGATCCGCTGCCCGAAGGAGTCGACAGCCTGATCGCCGCGCAGCCGGCCCGCCTCGTCGCCCACGCCCCGGCGGGCGCGCAGCACCTCGTGCTGACCCACAGCCACGCGCTGGACCTGGAGCTGTGCCACGCGCTGCTCTCGGCCCGCGCCGCCCGCATCGGCCTGATCGGCTCGAAGACGAAATGGGCGCGCTTCCGCAAACGCCTCGCCGCGCTCGGCCACGCGCCCGCCGCCATCGCCCGCATCGAATGCCCCATCGGCGATCCCGCCCTCGGCAAACACCCACAAGCGATTGCGGTTTCCGTGGCCGCCGCGCTATTGAAACGCCAGACAGCAGAAAACGCCGCGAAGGACGTTGCATGACCACAGGGACAGACCACCACCTGATCGAGATCGACGGGCTCACCAAGGCCTATCCGGGCGTCGTGGCCAACGACGATGTCTCCTTCCGCATCAAGCCCGGCGAGGTGCATGCGCTTCTCGGCGAGAACGGCGCCGGCAAATCAACCCTGGTCAAGATGATCTACGGGCTGGTGAAACCCGACAGTGGCACCATGCGCCTGAACGGCGCGCCCTTCGCCCCCGCCGAGCCCCGCGCCGCGCGCGCCTCCGGCGTCGCCATGGTGTTCCAGCATTTCTCGCTGTTCGAAGCGCTCACCGTGGCCGAGAACGTGGCGCTCGGCATGGAGGATCCGCCGGGCCAGCGCGAACTGGCCCACCGCATCCGCGAGGTGAGCGAAACCTACGGCCTGCCGCTGGATCCGGACCGGCTCGTGGGCGATCTCTCCGCCGGCGAACGCCAGCGGGTGGAGATCATCCGCTGCCTGCTGCAGGATCCGCGCCTGCTGATCATGGACGAGCCCACCAGCGTGCTCACCCCGCAGGAAGTGGACATCCTGTTCGAAACGCTCCGCAAGCTCTCCTCCGAGGGCACCGCGATCCTCTACATCTCCCACAAGCTCGAAGAAATCCGCGCGCTCTGTGACAGCGCCACCATCCTGCGGCTCGGCAAGGTGGTGGGCGAATGCACCCCGCGCGAGGTCTCGGCCCGCGACATGGCAGAGATGATGGTGGGCACCACCCTGCATGTGCCCACCCGCGAAGCCGGCAAAGGCGGCGAGGTGCTGCTGAAGGTCTCAGGCCTCTCGGTCGCCTCCACCACCCCCTTCGGCACCACGCTCAAGAACGTCCATTTCGAAGTGCGCGCCGGCGAGGTGCTCGGCATCGGCGGCGTCGCCGGAAACGGGCAGGACGAACTGCTCGCCGCGCTCTCGGGCGAAACGCTCGCGCCGCCGGACGCCGTGAGCCTGCGCGGACGGCCCATCGGCCAGCTCGGCCCCAACGCGCGCCGCCGCATCGGCGTGCTCGCCGCCCCCGAAGAACGCCTCGGCCACGCCGCCGCGCCCGACATGAGCCTGACGGAAAACGCCCTGCTCACCGGTGTCATCCGCGAAGAGCTCGCCACCGGCGGCTTCGTGAACTGGCCGAAGACGCGCAGTTTCGCCGAACGCATCATCGCCGCCTTCGACGTGCGCACCCCGGGCCCCGACAACGCCGCCCGCGCGCTCTCCGGCGGCAACCTGCAGAAGTTCGTGATCGGCCGGGAGATCCTGCAGAAGCCCGATGTCCTGGTGGTGAACCAGCCCACCTGGGGCGTCGATGCCTCCGCCGCCGCCGCCATCCGCCAGGCGCTTCTGGATCTCGCCGCAGAGGGCGCGGCCATCGTCGTCATCAGCCAGGATCTGGACGAGCTTATGGAGATCTCCGACCGCTTCGCCGCGCTCAACGAAGGCCGCCTCACCGCCCCCCGCCCCGCCAAGGGGCTCACCGTGGACGAGATCGGCCTGATGATGGGCGGCGCCCACGACATGGAGGCCGCCCATGCGTGAGCGCGCCCCCCTCACTTTGTTCCGGAAATATCCCCGCCGGAGGCATGAAACCCTTACCCGATCGGAGGCCACCCTGTGATCCGGCTCGAAAAACGCCCCAGCCCCTCGAAGGCCTGGACCTACGCCACCCCGCTGCTCGCGGTGCTGCTAACGATGATCGCGGGCGGCATCCTCTTCGCCATCCTCGGCAAGGATCCGTTTGAGTCGATCCGCACGATCTTCTGGGATCCGCTCTTCAACGCGCAATTCGCCAGCTACTCCCGCCCGCAGCTTCTGGTGAAGGCCGGGCCGCTGATCCTGATCGCCATCGGGCTTTCGCTGGGCTTTCGGGCCGGGATCTGGAACATCGGGGCGGAAGGCCAGTACATCATCGGGGCCATCTGCGGCGCGGCGCTGGGGCTTGCCCTCTACCCTACCGAAAGCCGGCTGATCTTCCCGGCCATGGTGCTGGCCGGGGCGCTCGGCGGCTGGGCCTGGGCAATGATCCCCGCGATCCTGAAAACCCATTTCCGCACCAATGAGATCCTCGTCTCGCTGCTGCTGGTCTACGTCGCCGAACAGCTTCTGGCCTCCATGGCGCTGGGGCTTCTGCGCAACCCCGAGGGCGGCGGTTTCCCGGGAAGCCGCAACTTCCGCGACTACCCGGCCGCCGCCAACCCCGAGCTTTTCGAGGGCACCGGCATGCACTGGGGCGTGGTGGCCGCCCTGATCGCGGTGATCTTCGCCTACGTGCTGCTGAGCCGCCATATGCTGGGCTTCCAGATCCGGGTGACGGGCCAGAGCCCCCGCGCGGCCCGCTTCTCCGGGGTCTCGCCCACCCGCCTCATTCTCGTCTGCATGGGGATCTCGGGTGCGCTCGCGGGGATGGCCGGGCTCTTCGAGGTCACCGGCCCCGCCGGCCAGATCAGCATCGATTTCAACGTGGGCTACGGCTTCACCGCGATCATCGTCGCCTTCCTCGGGCGGCTGCACCCCATCGGCATCCTGCTGGCAGGGCTCCTCATGGCGCTCACCTACATCGGCGGCGAACTGGCCCAGCTCATGCTCGGCCTGCCCGCCGCCGCCATCCAGCTCTTCCAGGGCATGCTGCTCTTTTTCCTGCTCGCGGTGGATGTTCTGACGAACTTCCGCATCCGCCTTGCCAAGAGGGAGGCCGCGTAATGGACCTGTCCGCCATCAACCCGCTCGTGCTGCTCGCCTCGCTCATGGTCGCGGCCACGCCGATCCTGCTCGCCGCGATCGGCGAACTGGTCGTCGAGAAGGCCGGGGTGCTGAACCTTGGCGTCGAAGGCATGATGATCACCGGCGCGATCTGCGGTTTCGCCATCGCGGTGGAGACCGGAAGCCCCTTCCTCGGCTTCATCTGTGCCGCCATCGGCGCCGCGCTCCTGTCGCTGATCTTCGCCTTCCTCACGCAGTTCCTGCTGTCCAACCAGGTCGCCACGGGCCTCGCGCTGACACTCTTCGGCCTCGGCCTCTCCTCGCTGCTGGGGCAGTCCTACGTCGGCATCAAGCCGCCGGCGACCGACAAGCTTCACCTGCCGGTGCTTTCGGATCTGCCGGTGCTCGGGCCGGTGCTGTTTTCCCATGATCTCATGGTCTACGTGAGCCTCGCCATCGTCGCCGGGGTCTGGGCGCTGCTGAAATACACCCGCCTCGGCCTCGTGCTGCGCGCGGTGGGCGAGAACCACGACGCCGCCCATGCGCTCGGCTACAAGGTGATCCGCATCCGCATCGCCGCCATCGCTTTCGGCGGCGCCTGCGCCGGGCTCGGCGGGGCCTACCTGAGCCTCGTGCGCGTGCCGCAGTGGACGGAGGGCATGACCGCCGGCGCCGGCTGGATCGCGCTGGCCATCGTGGTCTTTGCCAGCTGGAAGCCCTGGCGCGTCCTGCTGGGTGCCTATCTTTTCGGCGGCGTCACCGTGCTGCAGCTGAATCTGCAGGCTGCGGGGATGGCGATCCCGGTCGAATACTTGTCCATGAGCCCGTATCTGATAACGATCCTCGTGCTCGTGATCATGTCCTCGGGCAAGGGGCGTGCGGCGCTGAATGCACCGGCGGCGCTTGGCCGTGTCTTCCACGCGTCCTCTTAACCGGATACACAGTCGGATATGCGATCTGCTCGCCAAGATACGAAAAAAGACTCAACAAGGAGAGACCACCCATGAAACTCACCCACCTGCTTGCCGGGGCTGCCATGGCGATCGGCCTGGCCAGCACCGCCGTGGCCCAGGACAAGGTCAAGGCCGGCTTCATCTACGTCGGGCCCGTCGGCGACGGCGGCTGGACCTACGAACACGATCAGGGCCGCAAGGCCGTTGAGGAAGCGCTTGGCGACAAGGTCGAGACGATCTACCAGGAAAGCGTGCCCGAAGGCGCCGACGCAGAACGCGCGATCACCCAGATGGCGCTGTCCGGCGCCGACATCATCTTCACCACCTCCTTCGGCTACATGGATCCCACCATCGCCGTGGCCGAGAAGTTCCCGGACGTGAAGTTCGAGCACGCCACCGGCTACAAGCGCGCCGACAACGTGTCCGTCTACTCCGCCCGCTTCTACGAGGGCCGCGCCATCCAGGGCCATATCGCCGGCAAGATGACGAAGACGAACAAGATCGGCTACATCGCCTCCTTCCCGATCCCGGAAGTGATCCGCGGCATCAACTCCGCCTACATCCACGCCAAGAAGGTGAACCCGGACGTCGAGTTCTCCATCATCTGGGCCTACACCTGGTTTGACCCGGCCAAGGAAGCCGACGCCGCCACCGCCCTGATCGAACAGGGCGCGGACGTGATCCTGCAGCACACCGACTCCACCGCGCCCCAGGCCGCGGCCGAGAAGGCGGGCAACGTGATCACCTTCGGCCAGGCCTCCGACATGGCCGAATACGCCCCGCTGCCGCGCGTTTCCTCGATCATCGACAACTGGGGCCCCTACTACGTGTCCCGCGTGCAGGCGGTGCTCGACGGCACCTGGGAAAGCACCGACACCTGGGACGGCATCGGCGCCGGCATGGTGGGCATCGGTGAGATCTCCGACGCCGTTCCGGCCGACGTGAAAGCCGAGGCACTCGCCATGAAAGAGGCCATCGCATCGGGCGAATACCACCCGTTCACCGGCCCGCTGAACAAGCAGGACGGCACCCCGTGGCTCGCCGAGGGCGAAGTGGCCGACGACGGCACCCTGCTGGGCATGAACTTCTACGTGGAAGGCATCAACGCCGAGATCCCGAACTGATCGGATCGACACGACAGACAGAAGGGCGCGGCTTCGGCTGCGCCCTTTTTCATTTTTGGAGACGTCTTTGGCAATAGGGCAGCCCCCGCCCGTGGTGGGGGCAAAGCCCCCGCCTTTGGGGCGGGCGGGGGCTGCCCGGCGTGCCGGGCAAAGGCGCGGCTTGTCCACCGCGCCCTCACTTTCTAGGCTCTGCACATGTCAGCCGATCTCCATGCCGCTTCCGTCCCCGTCTACGCCCGCTACATCGCCCGCATCCCGGCCCTTTTGGCCCGTGACGGCGCGCCGGAAGCGCTTTCTACCCGCCTCGTGCCCGGCATGCTTTCTGCCGGCGAGAACCTGCACACGGCCCAGGGCTACGTGCCCCGCGCGCTGGAGCCGCTCACCGGCACCCAGGCGCCCGCCCTGCCCGAGGGGCCCCATGACGCCCCCACGCTCCTGCGACGCAGCGCCCTTCTGTCCGATTGGCTTGCCGGCATCACCGCGCAGCATTTCACGGATGCAGCCCGCTCCCACGTGACGCACCGCGCCGGCGAGGCCGATCTCACGCAAGGCAGCGAAACCTTCCTGCTGCACTACGCCCTGCCCAATTTCTTCTTCCATCTCGTGGCCGGATACAGCGGCCTGCGCGCGGCCGGGGTGGCGCTCTCCAAGGGCGATTTCGACGGCTTCCACAGCTACCCTTCCGGCTTCGCCTTCCCCGGCACGGACCGGCGCTGAAGCCCCTTCCAAAACGGCAGGCGCCGTGCCACCAATAGCGCCATGACAGCCCATTCTCTCACACCGCCAGACGGCTCCGCCCTCTCCCCGCTCTGCTTCGGCGCCATGCAGTTCGGAAGCGCCGCCGACGCGAAAGCCTCCGAAGAGATGTTCGAGGCCTGCCGCGCGAAGGGCGTGAATTTCTTCGACACCGCCCACGGTTACACCGAGGGTCGCTCCGAAACCCTGCTCGGCCGGTTCGCCGCCAAGGAGCGCGACCGCCTGCTGATCGCCAGCAAGATCGGCTACACGGGCGGCTGCGATCGCGCAACGCTGCTTGCGCAGTTCGACGTGAGCCGAAAGCGGCTCGGCCTGGATACGGTCGACCTGCTCTACCTGCACCGCTTCGATGCCGGCACCCCGCTGGAGGAAACCTTCGAGGTCATGGCCGGGCTGCAGGCCGAGGGCAGGATCCGCTACATCGGCGTGTCCAACTACGCGGCCTGGCAGGTGATGAAGGCGCAGGGAATCGCCGCGCGCCTCGGCACCCGGATCGACATCATCCAGCCGATGTACAACCTCGTGAAGCGGCAGGCGGAAGTGGAGCTTCTGCCGATGTGCGCAAGCGAATCCATCGCCTGCGCGCCCTATTCGCCGCTGGGCGGCGGGCTGCTGACGGGCAAATACGCCAGCGGCGGCAGCGGCCGCCTGACCGTGGACGAGCGCTACAGCGAACGCTACGCGCCGAAGTGGATGCACGAGGCCGCCGCCGGGCTCGCGGCGCTTGCGGCCGAAAGCGGCCATTCACCCATCACGCTTGCCATCGCCTGGTGCGCCCGGCACCCCGGCGTGACGGCCCCGATCATCTCGGCACGCTCCGCCGAACAGCTGGCGCCCTCCCTTGCGGCGGCGGAGTTCCACCTCGACGACGCCCTCCATGCCGCGCTCAGCGCGCTCACCCCCGCGCCGCCCCCGGCCACCGACAGACTGGAGGAAGCATGACCGACATCATCGTCATCGGCGGTGGGATCGCCGGGATCTCCGCCGCGGCACGGCTCTCCCACCTCGGCACCGTGACGCTGCTGGAGCGCGAATCCGCCTTCGGCTACCACGCCTCGGGGCGCTCCGCGGCGATGTTCGAGGAGACATACGGCCTGCCCAGCACCATCGCGCTCAACCGCGCCAGCCGCGCCTATCACGCCGAGGCCAACGGCGGGGTCCTCTCGCCGCGCGGCCTGATGCTGGTGGCGCGCGAGGGCGAGGAAGCCGCCTTCGAGGCCGACCGCACCAAGATGGAGATGGAGGCCCTGAGCCCCGAACAGGCGGCCGAGATCTTCCCGATCCTCGATCTCTCGGTGGTGACGCGGGCCGGATACCGGGCCGACGCATGGGACATCGACACCGATCTGCTGATGCAGAACTTCCTGAAGGAGCTGCGCGCCAACGGCGGGCAGGCGCTCACGGGCTGTGCCGTGGCCTCGGTCGCGAAAACGGGCGCGGGCTGGCAGGTGGTGACGCAGGATGAACGCACGTTCACGGCCCCTCTCCTCGTCAATGCAGCCGGAGCGTGGGCCGACGAAATCGCCGCGCTCGCCGGGGTCGCGCCGCTGGGCCTGACAGCCTACCGGCGCTCGATGGCGCGGATCCCCGCCCCCGGCGGCAAGGACCCGCGCGCCTGGCCCATGCTCTTCGGCCCCGGCGAAAGCTGGTATGCCAAGCCCGACGCCGGCGCGCTGCTCGTCTCCCCCGCGGAAGAAGAGCCCAGCGCCCCGATGGATACCTGGGCCGACGACATGACGCTTGCCGAGGGGCTGGCGCGCTACGAGGCCTATGTTTCGGAGCCCGTGACCCGGCTCCTTGCCAACTGGGCCGGTCTGCGCACCTTCGCGCCGGACCGTCAGCTTGTGATCGGTGAGGCCATCGACGCGCCCGGCTTCTACTGGTGCGCCGGGCAAGGCGGCTACGGCTTCCAGTCCGCCCCGGCCTACAGTGCGCTGCTCGCAGACCTGGTGGCCGGGCGGACGCCGGACATCGGGCAGCAACTGGCCGAGGCGCTCTCGCCGCGCCGGTTCGGCGCCGCCTGATGGCCTGGTGGCCCCGGCTGCGGCCCGATGACCGCAATCTGCGCCCCCACGAGGCCCCCGGCCAATGCATCGCGCCCGCCGCCAGCCGCAACGCGGCGGGCATTCTCGCGGTTCTGTCCGATCACCTGCCCGAAAGTGGCCGCGCGCTGGAACTCGCCAGCGGCACCGGGCAGCATGTCACCGCCTGCGCCGCGCAGCATCCGGGCATCACCTGGCAGCCGAGCGAGATCGACGAAAGCCGGCTGGAGTCCGTCCGCCAGTGGGTGGATGCCTCCGAGCAGGCCAATCTGCTGGCCCCGCTCCGGCTCGATGCCACCCGCGCGCCCTATCCGGGGGCGCCCTACGACGTGATCCTGCTCGTGAACCTCTTCCACCTGGTCAGCGAAGAGGAGTGCTGGGCCATTCTCACGAACAGCGCCGCCGCGCTCGCCGATGGCGGGCTGCTCTGTTTCTATGGCCCTTTCCTGCGCGACGGGCGCTTTGCCAGCGCGGGCGACAGGGCCTTCCACGCCCATCTTCAGGGCATCGATCCGGGCGTCGGCTACAAGGATGTCCGCGACCTGCGCAACTGGCTCGCCTCGCGCGGCTTCACCGTCAAGGAATGCCGCGACATGCCCGCCAACAACCTGATGTGGGTATGCCGGAAGGCCGGCTGACGCCCGCCTTCGCGCGCTGTCAAAATGTAAGGCGCAGCATCAGGTAAATACGAAATCGATGTCGGCCGGCGCCGTTCCGGCCAGCCCCTGCAGGAGCACGCTGCCCCCACCGGCCACCGTGATGAGCAGATCTGCGCCCTGATCGGCGAAGCTCAGGCCACTCGCGCCGCCGGCAATTCCGTCCATCTTGATCTCGTCCACGCCGATCTCGAAATCGGTGATCACGTCGGCCCCCTCATTGGCGCGGAACAGGAACCTGTCGGCCCCGGCGCCGCCTCTCAATGTGTCATTGCCAGTGCCGCCGGCGAGGATGTCGTCGTCGGCACCACCGTTGAGGGTGTCGTCGCCATTGTTGCCGTAGAGAAGGTCGTTGCCCTCGCGGCCAAGCAACTCGTCCTTGCCGGCGTGGCCGGACAGCGTATCGCGCCCCTTGCCGCCATCGAGCAGATCATCGCCCTTGTTGCCGATCAACTCGTCGTCCCAGTCACCGCCGTAAAGTTCGTCGTGACCATCGCCTCCGGAGAGGAAATCCTTGCCGCGGCCACCAAAGAGAGTGTCGTTGCCTTCGGCGCCGTAGAGTTCGTCGTCCCAATCCCCCCCCGACAGGCGATCGTTGCCTTCGCCGCCGTTGAGCGTGTCTTTCCCGCGGTCGCCGAACAGGGTGTCATCGCCGGTGCCGCCAAAGAGTTGGTCATCCCACGCGCCGCCACGCACGGTGTCGTTTCCTGCATTGCCGCGGACGACATCCTTGCCGTTGCCGCCCTGGAGGCTGTCATTGCCTTCTCCGCCCCAGAGGAAATCGAAACCGTTGCCACCGTCGATCGTGTCATCGCCGGTGCCGCCCCAGATCCGGTCGCCCCTACCCTCGCCGAAGGCCGTGTCGTTGCCATCGCCCAGGAAGATGCGGTCGAAACCGTCGCCGGCGCGGATGACATTGTCCGCGGCGAGGTTGATCGGAATGCCGTCGCCGGACACCGTGCTCTGGAGCAGAACGTCATTCGCCGCGCCGAGATCGAGTTCCCACGGAAGCGCCAGTAGGTAGCCCTCGATCGCGCCCGCGTTGCCGCCGGCTTCCTCGGCGAGAAGGTCGGCCCAGTCCTCGATGTCGAGCGTCAACCCGGAGATCTCGAACTGCGACTGCCCGCCGCTTTCCACGCTGATCGCCGAGATCACGCCGGCCGTCAGGGCGCCGCCGCTGGCCGTCAGCCCGCTACCCTGAAGCGTGATCGCAAACCCGCCGGCCTGCAGTTGTACTTCGGTCGGGGTCACCGAGCCGAGCGCCGGGGTGCCGGCAAGCACATCGAAAACGGTGAGAATGGAGGAAATCGACAGCGTGGACGCTGCATCGAAACGCACGAGGGGCATGGGGCAACCCTTTCAAACTGATCATCTGCACAAAGGGCGCCACGAGGTGTGCCCACCTCGTTAACTTAATTTAATTTTTCCTTAACTTCTTGGAAAACCGGCCGATCTGCCGGGAAATCAGCGTTTTTGCCGAAAACATCCACAATGGCGCGCCGCATTCAGGGATTGCACCCATATGAGAGACAAACGCCCACAACCCTGACAACTCATGAGCCCCGGGAAACTTCCCGATAAAGCGAAACCACCTTCGAATCGCGGCCGGCCTAGCGGCCCCGGCGGGCGGCGGCGACGATCCCGAGCAGGATCAGCGCCGGCAGGATCAGCAGTTTGAACAGGAAGACGGAAAAGATCATCAGGTAGCTGCGGATCAGCTCGTCGGCGTTTTCATAGACGCCCTCGGCGAGGTGCTGGTAGCGATCCAGCGCATCGCCGGCATCGCGGAGCGATTGCAGCCAGCCCTCCGCGGCCTCGGGGCCGGCTCCCTGGGTCTCGGGCACGGCGGCGGTGATCCGGGCGACCACGGCGCTGTGTTCGGCCCAGACGTCGGCCGTCATCCAATCCGCTATCAACCCGGCCAGCAGGTAGGCCAGCGGCAGGGCGAGGGCGAGAAGCAGCCCGTAGCGCAACAGCGTTTGTTCGACGACGCTCGCAGGCCGGGTATGCCGGGTGATCCGCCGCAGAATCTCGCCCGCCACCGCGAGCCCCACGAGGCCCCACCCCACGGCGCCTATGGGCCCCACCGCCACCGAGATCACCCCGGTGGCGACCATGACGAGAAAGACCATCCCGGCGATCCGCTCGATGGTGTCGTCCACCGGCTCCAGCCAGCGCAGCGGCTGGCCCGAACCCGAGACCACCAGCGCACTGCCCTCCACCTGGATTTCCTGTGCCGTCGACAGGAAAGCATTGAGCGTGCGCAGCGAAACATAGATGCCGGCAGAAGCCGTCGCGACGCTGGTGGCATAGGATTCCGCCTGCCGCGTCAGGGGGTTGCCCTTGTAGAACGTGCTGCCCAGCAGGGCGAGCGCGAGGAAGGCCAGCAGCACGGGCCAGCGCAGCTTGCGGTGGGCGGGCGCGGGCGTGTCGGAAGGTTGGGTCATGGCTCGATCCTCGGCGGTTTGGCCGCCTGATATGTGCGTCTTTTGCCGGCAGTTTCGGGGAACTGGCGGCAAATTCCAAAGGAAATCGGAGGCCCGCACGGCAAAACGCCCCGCGGGATCGCGGGGCGCCTGTTTGGTTGGCTCATAGGGCGTCGGGCCGTCAGCCGTCCACGCGGATGGTGGTGTTCTTCGGATCGTATGGGCTGTCTTCCACCACCTCGGCATCCCAGAGCTGATCGAACATCTTCACCTTCAGCTTCGTGCCCACCTCGGCGAGTTCGGGCTTCACGTAGCCCATGCCGATGGATTTGCCGAAATGCACCGAATAGCCGCCGGAGGTGAGCCGCCCGACGCGCTCATCGCCGAGATAGAGCGCTTCGCGGCCCCAGGGATCGGCATCCGCCGGGCCATCCACCAGCAGCGTGACGCATTTGGAGCGGATGCCCTTGGCCAGCATCGCTTCCTTGCCGAAGAACGCCTTCTCCAGATCGATGAAGCGATCCAGCCCGGCCTCGGCGGGGGTGGCGTCGCGGCCCAGTTCGGTGCCGAAGGCGCGGTAGCTTTTCTCCTGCCGCAGCCAGTTCTGCGCCCGCGCGCCCACGAGGCGCATGCCGTGCTTCTCACCGGCCGCCAGAAGCGCGTTCCAGAGGTAGCGCTGCATCTCGATCGGGTGGTGCAACTCCCAGCCCAGTTCGCCGGTGTAGGCCACGCGGATCGCGTTCACCGGGCACATGCCCAGCTCGATCTGGCGCGCCGAGAGCCACGGGAAGCGCTTGTTGGAGAGCGCGGTGTCCGGATCTGGGTCCTTGATCAGTTCCTTCAGCACGTCGCGGGATTTCGGCCCGGCGATGGCGAAGACGCCGTGCTGGCTGGTGACGTCATGGATGACGACGGGGGCGCCATGCTCGGCGGTGAAATCCTCGGCCGCCTTGCGCAGGTAATCGGCGTCATAGGCCGTCCAGGCGCCGGCGGAGACGAGGTAGTAGCTCTGCTCGCCCAAGCGCACGATGGTATATTCGGTGCGCGTGGTGCCGGCTTCGGTGAGCGCGTAGGTCAGGTTGATACGGCCCACCTTGGGCAGACGGTTGCAGGTGAACCAATCCAGAAACGCCGTCGCGCCCGCGCCGGTGACGGTGTGCTTGGTGAAGGCGGTGGCGTCGATCAGGCCGACCCCGTGGCGGATGGCCTCGGCCTCCTGGCGGGCGAACTCCCACCAGCCGCCGCGCCGGAAGGAGCGGCTGTCGTGATCGGAGAAGCCTTGGATGGGCTGCACCTCGGACTGACCGAGGATGGCGCCTGCCCCGTGGGGGGGCGCAGAGCGCCCGCCCTGGGGGGCGGGGCGGGCGCCATCCGTGCCGCTTTGCGCCACGGATGATTTCGGCTCCACCGCGTAGTAGTTCGGCCGTTCCCAGCCGTTCACGCAGCCGAACTGCGCACCAAGAGCGGCCTGCGCATCGTAGACGGGCGCGGTGCGCAGCGGGCGACAGGCTTCGCGCTCTTCGTCCGGGTGGTGCAGGATGTAGACGTGCTCGTAGCACTCCTCGTTCTTGCGCGCGGCGTATTCCGTCGTCATCCAGCTGCCGTAGCGCTTGGGGTCGAGGGAGGCCATGTCGATCTCGGCCTCGCCTTCCACCATCATCTGGGCAAGGTAGTAGCCGGTGCCGCCGGCGGCCGTGATCCCGAAGGAGAAGCCCTCCGCCAGCCACATGTTGCGCAGGCCCGGCGCCGGGCCGACGAGCGGATTGCCGTCGGGCGTGTAGCAGATCGGGCCGTTGAAATCGTCTTTCAGGCCCACCGTCTCCGTGGAGGGGATGCGGTGGATCATCGACATGTATTCCTCTTCGATCCGCTCCAGGTCGAGCGGGAAGAGATCGGCCCGGAAGCTGTCCGGCACGCCGTATTCGAAGCGCGCGGGCGCACCGCGCTCGTAGGGGCCAAGAATCCAGCCGCCGCGCTCTTCGCGCACGTACCACTTGGCATCCGCGTCGCGCAGCACCGGGTGCTCGCCGTGGGTCTTGCGATACTCCACCAGCGCCGGATCGGGCTCGGTGACGATGAACTGGTGCTCAACGGGAATGGCCGGGATCTTGATGCCCAGAAGCTGCGCGGTGCGCTGTGCGTGGTTGCCGGTGCAGGTCACCACGTGCTCGGCCCGGATCTCGAAGGTCTCCTCGGACGGCACGAGATTGCCGCCCTTCTCCACCATGACCCTGCCGCGCACGATCCACTCGGAGCCCGTCCACTCGTAGCCGTCCACCTGGCGCTTGCGGATCACCTCCACGCCGCGCTGGCGTGCGCCCTTGGCCATGGCCATGGTCACGTCGGCCGGGTTGATGTAGCCGTCGGTGGGGTGGTAGATCGCGCCTTCGAGATCCTCGGTGCGCACCAGCGGCCAGCGCTCCTTGATCTGCGCCGGCGTCAGCCATTCGTAGGGCACGCCGCAGGTCTCCGCCGTGGTGGCATAGACCATGTATTCATCCATCCGCGCCTTGCTCTGCGCCATGCGCAGGTTGCCGACGATGGAGAAGCCCGCGTTCAGGCCGGTTTCGGCCTCCAGCGTCTTGTAGAACTCCACCGAATACTGATGGATGTGCGTCGTCGCGTAGGACATGTTGAACAGCGGAAGCAGGCCGGCCGCATGCCAGGTGGAGCCCGACGTCAGCTCATCGCGCTCCAGAAGGACGACATCCTGCCACCCGGCCTTCGCCAGATGGTAGGCAACCGAGGCCCCGATGGCGCCACCGCCAACGACCAATGCTTTCACGTGGGTTTTCATAGGCTTTCCCTGCTTTCAGGCGTTCGCGCAGATCATCGCAGATTCTGCGCCCTACCCGAAAGAGAAGCCCGACCGAATTTTCGGCAAAACCGACGCGCGCGCAGGCCGGTTTCGGCTCAGTCCTTGTCGGCCTTGCAGGATTTGAAGCCCCGCTCCGAGGAACAGGCGAACACCGTGGGCTCGGGCTTGACCGCGGCCGGCTCGCCACCCATCCCGAAGCGGCTGAAGAAACTGCCTTTTTCGCCGCTGTCCGGCGCGGCCTGCGCGGCGGTTTCCTCGACGGCGCGCAGCTCCTGCAGCCCGGCCTCCGCCGCATCCCAGCGGCTGAGCGCCTGCGCCTTCACGAGCGCCGCGTAGTCGGAGACGGTGAAGGCCTCACCCTGCTGCGCGGCCAGCGCCTGCCGGCGGGAAAAATCCACGGCTGCCACGGTAAACCCCATGATGATCACGAAAATGGCCATGAACCCGATGCGCACGGATCTGCTCCTGTCAAAACTGTTCCGGCCCTCTGGCTAGCGCCGGATTCGGGCGGATTTGGGAAGGGCTCCCGGCAATCCCGTGGCGGATGTGACGCGATGTCCGGCCGGGCGCGGCGCGCGGAGATGCTTGTTTCACCCCCCTGCCCTGCGCTAGAGGTGCGCCAGCAAAAGCAACGGGGCCGAGGCCATGCAAACCACGCAAACCGTTCAGGAAACCCGCGCCGCCCTCGCCAGCCTGCGCAGCGGCGGCAAACGGCTGGCGCTGGTGCCGACGATGGGCTTCCTGCACGAAGGCCACCTGTCGCTGATCCGCCGCGCCAAGGCCGAGGCCGACGTGGTGGCGGTGTCGATCTTCGTCAATCCCACGCAGTTCGGTGATCCGGCCGACCTTGAGAAATACCCGCGCGACACCGAGCGCGATCTGGCGCTGCTGAAGGCCGAAGGCGTGGATCTCGTGTTCATGCCCGAGGTGGCCGACGTCTATTTCGAGGACTCCGAAACCATCGTCGAAACCACGCGGCTGGCCAACATGATGCACGGCGCGGTGCGCCCCGGGCATTTCCGGGGCGTGACGACCGTGGTGACGATGCTCTTCAACATCATCCAGCCCGATGTCGCCGTCTTCGGCGAGAAGGATTTCCAGCAGCTCGCGGTGATCCGGCGCATGGTGCGCGATCTGCACATCCCGGTCGAGATCATCGGCGGCCGCACCTGCCGCGAGGCGGACGGGCTGGCCATGTCATCGCGCAACGTGCGGCTGACGCCGGAGGACCGCGCCGCGGCGGTGGTGCTGAACCGCGCTCTCGACATGGCCGAACGGCTCGTGCGGGACGGGGTGACGGCCTCCGCGCTGAAGGCCGCCGTCGCCGCCCATATCGAAGCCGAGCCCCGCGCCACGCTGCGCGCGGTGGACATCTGCGATCCCGACAGCCTCGCCGAGCTCAGCGGCCCCGTCACCGGCCCCGCCGCCCTGATGATCTCCGCCGAATTCGGCGGTATCCTGTTGATCGACCAAAGGGTCGCCACCCCCTGACCCTCACCAAGGCCTAGGGCCGAAAGGAAAGAGATGTCCAAGCAAACCCGGATCCGCCGCACCACCGTGCCCCAGATCGCCGCGCGCAAGGGGGGCGAGCCGATCGTCTCGCTCACCTCCTACCACGCCCACACCGCCGCCATCGTGGATCGCCACGTCGATTTCATCCTCGTCGGTGACAGCCTCGGCATGGTGATGCACGGCATGGAAAGCACCGTGGGCGTCCCGCTCGATCTGATGATCATGCACGGAAAGGCCGTGGTGCGCGGCACCAAGAAGGCGCTCGTGGTGGTGGACATGCCCTTCGGCACCTACGAGGAAAGCCCGGCCATGGCCTTCCGCAATGCCGCGAAGATCATGAAGGAGACCCAATGCGGCGCGGTGAAGCTGGAAGGCGGCGCCCGCATGGCCGAGACCATCCGCTTCCTCACCGAACGCGGCATCCCGGTGATGGCCCATATCGGCCTCACCCCGCAGAGCTCCCACGTGATGGGCGGCTTCAAGACGCAAGGCCGGGACGAAGAGACCTGGGCGCTGCACGAAGCCGATGCCAAGGCCGTGTCGGACGCCGGGGCCTTCGCCGTGGTGCTCGAAGGCATGGTGGAGCCCCTGGCCGCTAAGATCACGAGGCAGATCCCGATCCCGACCATCGGCATCGGCGCCTCGGTGGAGTGCGACGGCCAGATCCTCGTCTTGGAAGACATGCTGGGCCTGAACGAGTGGACGCCGAAATTCGTCAAGGTTTACGGCCAGTTGGGCCCGATGATCGAGCAGGCGGTGGAGGCCTACGCCAAGGACGTGCGCACGCGCAGCTTCCCCACCGAGGATGAAGTCTACCGCTGAAGCGGGCTGAAACGCACAATCCGTGACAGAATGAAGCCGCCGGGCACACGCCCGGCGGTTTTTCATTCGCGAATTTCAGACATCACGGGAGGCCCATTATGGCCAAGCTCAAACTCTCCGACGCCGCCGAAACCATGCGCCAGATCTATTGCGATCCGGCCGCCGCCGAGGTGGAGGTCAGCCTCGATATCCGCGGCGTGCAGGTCTATTTCCTGAAGAACGGCACACTGGTGATCCCCGGCACCAACGAGTTTTCGGATTGGTTCGAGTTCAACTTCGATGTGTTCGGCACCGAGGGCCACGGGTTTGAAGTGGCCCAAGGCGACAGCGGCGCGGTCTGGCACGCGGGCTTTCTGGAGCACGCGCAGACCGTCTTCAGCTTCGCCAAGCCGCTGAAACCGAAGTTCATCATCGGCCACTCTCTCGGCGCGGCCTCGGCGCAGATCGTCGGCTCCTCGCTGCGGATCCCCACCATCGCCTTCGCCTCGCCCCGCACCAACCGCGGCGAGAAACGCTTCTCCGGCGCAGGCTGGGTGCTGAACATCTGCCGGGTGGACGATACCGTCTGCCAAGTGCCGCCCCCCCTTCATGGGCTTCCAGCACGTGGGCAGCGTGCGCTGGCTGATGCCGAGCGAGGCCAACCCGGGGCAGGATCACCGCATCCACGAATACATCGACTGCATGGCGCTGGAGCACAACGCCAAGCGCATCGAACGCCAGTGGCCGCGCTGACGCCGCTCAGGCCGCCGTGCGATACTCCACCCAAAGCGCGCAACGCGCGGCCTCCGACGCCTCGGCAGCAGGCAGCGGGCATTCGGCCCGCAGCCAGACCCCTGCCATGATCGCAAGCAGCAGAACCACCGGTTTGAGCGCCATCCGCGCCTCCCTGCGCCTTGTCACTGGGGGTGATACGGCGCGGGCGGGGCTTTCCGTCGCTGCGGGCGGTGAACCTCAGAAAACGCGCGGAAAACCCGCGTCCGCCTCGGCGCTGCCGACCTGATGCCATGCCGCCTCGTCGAGCGCATGCCCGAGCTTCACGGACAACCCCTTGAAATTCGGGCGTTCTATGCTCCAAAGCAGCAGATTCTCGCGCCGGGCGCCGGAGAAATAGTCCAGAACATCCAGATGATGTTCGAACCAGTCGCGCCGCCACTTGTCGAGCACGGCGTGCCGGTGCGGCAGGCCGTGGTGCTTGCGGTAGCTTTGCAGATACACCCCCTCGGCGTGGCGTGCGCGGCTGCGCAACCAGGTTTCCACGTCCCGCGTATTCAACACGAACAGGGCCTTCGGGTAGGCCTCGTGGAGCGCGCGGAACTCCCGAAACCCCTCGATGCAGGTTTCATCGTCCACCAGTTCCATATCGGTGAACACGTCGAAATCGGCCCAGCCGCCCAGGGGGCGCCGCCCTTCAGCGATGTCCTGCTTCAGATCCTTTGCGAGCTGGCCGAACTCCCAATGGGCGGCGCGGTAGCCGTGGTGCTCGAGGAAACGCGCGATGGCGCGCGTGCCGCACCTGTTGAACCCGATCTGAAATACCTTGCGGCGCTTGGCTGCCATGGGCGACCTCCGGTGGCTCGCTCGCGGGCCAATCGCCCGCCGTCCTGCTCGTTGAAAACCGGCCTCGAAGGCCAATTCCGCTAAAATCGTCAGGAGTTTACGCGCTGCACCGGTGGCTGTCACGCCCTAGAGCATGGACGGCACCACCTGATCGGGGGGCCGATGGCCGTCTTCGAAGGTCTTGATGTTGATGATGACCTTCTCGCCCATCTCGATCCGCCCTTCCTCGGTGGCCGAGCCCATGTGCGGCAGCAGGATCACGTTGGGCAGATCCGCCAGCCGCGGGTTCACCATCTGGCCCTTCTCGTAGACGTCCAGCGCCGCCCCGGCGATCTCTCCGGCCCGCAGGGCACGGGTGAGCGCGGCCTCGTCGATCACCTCTCCGCGCGAGGTATTCACGATCACGGAGGTGGGCTTCATCAGCTTCAGCCGGCGGGCGTTCACGAGGTGGAAGGTGGCCGGTGTATGCGGGCAGTTCACCGAGAGGATGTCCACCCGGCTGATCATCTGGTCGAGGCTTTCCCAGTAGGTGGCCTCGAGGCTTTCCTCGATGTCGCGGTGCAGCCTGCGGCGGTTGTGGTAGTGGATCTGCATCCCGAAGGCCCTGGCGCGCTTGGCCACGGCCTGGCCGATCCGGCCCATCCCGAGGATGCCGAGCCGTTTCCCGGCGACGCGGTGGCCCAGCATGCCGGTCGGCGCCCAGCCGTCCCAGCCGCCGTCCTGCACCATGCGCACGCCCTCCACGAGGCGGCGCTTCAGGCCGATGATGAGCGCGATCGCCATGTCGGCGGTGTCATCGGTCAGCACGTCGGGCGTGTTGGACACGAGAATGCCCCGCTGCCGCGCCGTCTGGACATCGATGTGATCCACGCCCGCGCCGTAGCTTGCAATGAGTTTCAGCCGCTCCCCGGCCTGCCCCAGCATCCCGCCGTCGATCGTGTCGGTGATCGTGGGCACCAGCACGTCGGCCCGTTGCATCGCCTCCACGATCTCGCGTTTCGACATCGGCGTATCGTCCTCGCGCAGTTCGACGTCGAAGAGCTCCTTCATGCGGGTCTCGACGACCTCCGGCAACCGTCGCGTGACGACAACACTCAGGCGTTTGGATGGCATTGGCAGCTTCCCTTTTCTTCCAATCGCTCGCGGCAGGTGCCACACTGCCCGCTAGCGACGGCGGGCACAAGAACCCGCCGCATGGTTTGAGGGTCCGGCGAGCAATTTTCTTTCGCCGACAGGTTTGAAGTGTGGAGGCAGGATGCGGCTTCAAGCGCGCGCCATCTTCGTGGCGAGTATGATTTCCCTGTTTTGCACCGGCTCATGGGCCGAGGAACGCGGCCCCGTGACCAATCTTCCGATTCCCCGGTTCGTCTCGATGAAGGCTGGCGAGGCCAACGTGCGGCGCGGACCGAGCCTGACGCACCGCATCGACTGGGTGTTCAAGCGCCGTGACATGCCGCTGGAGATCACCGGCGAATACGGCCACTGGCGCCGGGTGCGCGATCGCGAGGGCGCGGGTGGCTGGGTGCACTACGCGATGCTCTCGGGCACGCGCACGGTGATCGTCGAGCAGGATCTCCTCGCCCTGCGCGCCCGCCCCGACGAACGCAGCCCGGAAACCGTGCGGCTGGAGGCCGGCGTGATCGCCCGGCTGGGCGAATGCACCGAAACATGGTGCCGGCTCTCCGCCGAGGGCTATCGCGGCTGGGCGCCGAAATCGGCGCTCTGGGGCGTCAAACCCGACGAGATCCGCGAATAGGCGCAGGCTTGCGGCCCACAGGCCGCCTGCGCTATGCCGCCGCCTGAAGCCAAACTCCGCGGCGGGGATCGGGATGCAGCATCAGGAACGCAATCGGCTCGGCGCCTGGGCCGGGATCGCCTCCACCGCGGTGGCGCTCGTGCTCGTGGCGCTCAAGCTCTGGGCACTGGCCGCCACGGGATCGCTCTCGGTGGCGTCCTCCCTCACCGACAGCGCGCTGGATCTGCTGATGAGCCTCGGGGCGCTGGCGGCCATCCTCTACGCCCAGCGCCCGCCCGACGAAGACCACGCCTTCGGCCACAGCAGCGCCGAGGATCTGGCCGCGCTGGGGCAGTCGGCCTTCATCCTCGTGGCCGCCGGGCTGATCGGCGTGGCCGCGGTGCGGCGGCTGCTGTCGGAGGCGCCGCCCGCCCTGACGCAGGAGACCACCGGCATGATCGTGATGGCGGTTTCGGTGGCGCTGGCGCTGGCGCTCGTGCTCTTCCAGCGCTTCGTCGTCTCGCGCACGGGCAACCGGGTCGTGGCCGCGGACTCGCTGCACTACATGTCGGACCTGGTGCCCAACATCGGCGCCATCGTCGCGCTCTTCGCCGCCGCGCGCTTCGGGCTGAACCACCTCGACAGCGTCATCGCCATCGCCACCGCCGCGATGCTGGTGGCGAGTGCGCTACACATCGGCAAGGGCGCGTGGGACGCGCTGATGGACAGGGCCGCCGATCCGGCGCTCGTGGCGGAGGTGGAAAGGATCGTCGACGGCTGGCCCGGCGTGCACGGCCACCACGATCTGCGCAGCCGCTCGGCCGGCTCGAAGGTTTTCATCAACCTGCACATCGAGGTGGACGGGCGCCTACCGCTTTTCGAGGCCCACGAGATCGGCGCTTCCCTGAAGCGCGAGATCTGCACTCGGTTTCCCGAGGTGGACCTGATCATCCACAAGGATCCGGCGCCGTAGGCCTTTCAAGGTTCCCGAGCCGGGAAGCCCCTGCCCGTGGTGGGGGCTGAAAGCCCCCGCCTTGGGGGCGGGCGGGGGCTGCCCGGCGGTGCCCGCCGGGCAAGATGCTTCTACTCCGCCGCCACCAGCCCGCGCCCCTTGAGCAGCGCTTCGACACCCGGCATCCGCCCGCGGAAATCGGTGTAGAGCGTTTCGGCTTCTTCCGAGCCGCCGGTGGAGAGGATCCGCGACTCCAGCCGCTGCGCCATCTCCGCATCGAAAGGATCGCCCGCCTCCTCGAAGGCAGCGAAGGCGTCGGCATCCATCACCTCGCTCCACATGTAGCTGTAGTAGCCCGAGGAATAGCCGTCGCCCGCGAAGACATGGGCGAACTGCGGCGTGGCGTGGCGCATCCGGATCGCCTTCGGCATCCCGATCTCCTCCAGGATCTCGGCCTGGCGCGCCATCGTGTCGGCCGGGGCCGGGCCGCTGTGGAAGGCGAGATCCACGAGCGCGGAGGCCACGTATTCGACCGTCTGGAAGCCCATGTCGAAATTCTGCGCCTTGAGAAGGCGATCCAGCAGATCCTTCGGCATCGGCTCGCCGGTCTCGGCGTGCACGGCGTAGCGCGACAGCACCTCGGGCACCGAGAGCCAGTGCTCGTAGAGCTGGCTGGGCAGTTCCACGAAATCGCGGGCCACGGAGGTGCCCGAAATCGACTCGTAGGTCACGTCAGACAGCATCTGGTGCAGCGCGTGGCCGAACTCGTGGAACAGCGTGCGCGCATCGTCGAAGGAGAGCAGCGCCGGCTGCCCCGCCTCGGGCTTGGCGAAGTTGCACACGTTCACCACGATCGGGCGCACCTCGCCGCCGAGCTTCTTCTGGCTGCGCATCGCCGAGCACCACGCGCCGGAGCGCTTGGAGGCGCGGGCGAAATAGTCGCCGATGAAAACGGCCATGTGCCGCCCGTCGCGCAGCACTTCCCAGGCGCGCACGTCGGGGTGGTAGAGCGGCAGGTCCAGCGGCTTGAAGCCGAGACCGAAGAGCCGGGTGGCGCAGTCGAAGGCCGCTTCGATCATCTTGTCGAGTTGCAGGAAGGGCTTGAGTTCGGCCTCGTCCAGATCGTGCTCGGCCTTGCGCCGCTTCTCCGCGTAGTAGCGCCAGTCCCAGGCTTCCAGATCGCCGTTGATCCCGTCGGCGCGCATCATCTCCTGAAGCACCTCGGCGTCGGCGTCGGCCTGCGCCTTGGCCGGGGCCCAGACGGCCATCAGCAGATCGCGCACGGCCTCGGGCGTCTTCGCCATCTCGGTCTCAAGCTTGAAGGCGGAGAAGTTCTCGTAGCCCAGAAGGCGCGCCCGCTCCTCGCGCAGCGCGAGGGTCTCGACGGTGATCGCGCGGTTGTCGGTCTCGCCGCCGTTTGCGCCGCGGGCGCACCAGGCCTCGAAGGCCTTGCGGCGCAACTCCCGGCGCGGCGAGAATTGCAGGAACGGCACGATGAGCGAGCGCGAGAGCGTGATCACGTGGCCCTCGATGCCCCTCTCCTGCGCCGCGGCCCGAGCGGCGGCCAGCACGAAATCCGGAAGCCCCTCCAGATCCGCCTCGGACAGTTCCATGAACCATTCGCTTTCATCGGCCAGCAGGTTCTGCGTGAACTGCGTGCCCAGAACCGCGAGCCGCTCCTTCACCTCCTTCAGCCGCTCCGCCGGCGCGCCGTCAAGCTGCGCCCCGGCGCGCACGAAGCTGCGGCGGGTCAGCATCAGCACGCGTTCCTGCTCGGGGGTGAGCCCCAGATCGCCGCGCCTCGCCCAGAGTGCTTCGATGCGCGCGAAGAGGGCCTTGTTCATGGTGATCTCGGAGCCGTAGGCGGCGAGCTTGGGCGAGAACTCCCGCTGAAGCGCCTGCCGGGCCGGATTGCTGTCGGCGCCGGCCAGGTTGTAGAACACCCCCAGCACGCGCCCGAGGCTGGCATCGGCGAGTTCCAGCGCCTCGATGGTGTTGGCGAAGGTGGGAGGTTCCGGGTTGTCGGCGATGGCGGCGACATTGGCGCGCGCCTCGGCCAGCGCCGCCTCGAAGGCGGGGGCGAAATCATCGTCGGAGATCTGCGCGAAAGGCGGCAGGCCGAAGGGTGTGTTCCAGGGAAGAAGCAGCGGGTTTGACATGCGGGGAACTCCTTTGTTCCCCGGCAAGCTAAGGCTGCGGGACGGGAAGTTCCAGAGGCGCGGGCGGCAATGCGCCGCGACGCGCGGCTGTGCGGCCCCGCTGCCGAAGCGGCGGAGCCTCGGGCGTTCATTCGACGGTGATGGTGACGACCTCGGAGACGACGGGCGGCTCGTGGGCGACGTGGAAGGCATCCCCCATCACCAGCTGAAGCGTATGCGTGCCGGGCGCCAGATCGAGCGTCACCTGCGTCTGGCCGCCGCCGAAATGCTTGTGGTTGTCATCGGCCGGAATCGGCTCCATGCCATCGGCCGCGGCATCAAACGGGGCGCGGTCGATGAACAGGTGGTGGTGGCCTGTGTTGTCCCATTCCACGCCCGCGGGCGCCACGCCGATGCCCACGGCGCCGAAGGCCACCGTCACCGGGCCGGAGACGGTTTCACCATCCTTCGGGCTGATGATGTAGACCTGCGCGCCCTCGGGCGAGGGCGTCTTCCCGGCGAAGGCAGGCGCGGCGGCGAGCAGGGCAACGGCAAAGAGTTTCTTCATACTATCCTCCCAGATTGAAAATGCATCGTGGGGTAGAGGATAGCACAGCCGGTTCAGAAGTCCCCCGCCTGCCCCTTGCTGCGCAGTTTCTTCTCGAGCTGCCGCAGCGCCAGCGAAAGGGTGATCGTCATCGTCAGGTAGATCAGCGCCACCACGTTGTAGGTCTCGAAGTAGCGGAAATTCCCGGCCGCGGTGACCTTGCCCAGCTGCGTGATGTCGAGCACGCCGAGCACGGAGACGAGCGAGGAATCCTTCACCATGGCGATGAAATCATTGCCCAGCGGCGGCAGGATCGTGCGGATGGCCTGCGGAAAGACGATGAAGCGGAAGCGATGCCAGCGCGACAGCCCCAGCGCCTGCGCCGCCTCGATCTGGCCCTCGTCCACCGATTGCAGCCCGGCACGGAACACTTCGCCGATGAAGGCCGAATAGGCGATCGTCAGCGCGATGACGGCGCGCCAGAGCAGGCTGAAATCGCGGGTGCGGATCGGCTCCAACCCGATCAGCCCGGCGCCCCAGTTCCAGAAGGCCACCAGGGCCGGCGCCAGCACGAAGGCCACGTAGAGCAGCAGCACGATGATCGGGATGCCGCGGATGACTTCGGTGTAGAAGCGGGCGGCCTGCCGGATCACGAGCCAGCGCGAGCCCGCCGCCAGCGCCAGCAGCAGGCCCAGCAGGCTGGCCAGCGCGAAGGCCACGATGGTGACGAAGACGGTGATCCCGATCCCCTTGGAGAGCGTGCGCAGGATCTGCCGATACAGATCGTCCGTCGCCACCTCGTAGAAGAGATAGAGGCCGATGGCGGCCACCGCGAGCAGCCACCACGGGAAATCGGGTTTCCTGGAGTTCATGGTTCAGATCATTTCGCCCGGCGGCGCGCCGGGCAGCCCTGCCAGTGGCCGGAGCCGCCCCGCGCCGCCCTGCATCCGCCTTCGGCTCATCCGCCGACTTTGTAATCGAGGAACCACTTGGTGTTCAGCGCGTCGAGCGTGCCGTCTTCCTTCATCGCGGCGATGGCGGCGTTGATCGGCTCCACCAGGTCGGAGCCTTTCGGGAAGATGAAACCGAAATCCTCGGTGCCCAGCTTCTCGCCCACGATCTTCAGCGCGCCCTCGGAGGCAGCCACGTAGCCGTTGCCGGCGGTGCCGTCGGTCAGGACGAGATCCACGTCACCGCTGCGCAGAGCCTGCACCCCGGCGCCGAAGGTTTCGAACAGCTTGATGCGCGGATTCGCCTCGTTGCCGTCGAGCACGTCGTAGACGCCGACGTAGAAGGGCGTGGTGCCCGGCTGCGCGGCCATCAGAAGATCCTCGTTGGCGGCGAAGCTCGCGGCATCGCTGAAGCGGTCTTCGTCCCCGCGCACCAGCATGACCATCTCCGAGCGCATGTAGGCATCGGAGAAATCCACGATCTCGGCGCGATCCTCGCGGATGGTGATGCCGGTCATGCCGATGTCATACTGGCCTTCGGACACGGCGGGGATCATCGCGTCCCAGCTGATGTTCTCGTAGGTGATCGTGGCGTTCAGGCGCTCGGCGATCTCGGCCATGGCGTCATATTCCCAGCCGATGGCCTCGCCGCTGGCGGGATCGACGAATTGCAGCGGCGGGTAGGCGTTTTCCGTCACCACCACGATCTCGCGTCCGCCAAGATCGGGCAGATCGGCGGCGGCGGCCAGGGTGGCAAGGCTTGTGAAGGCGGCGGCCAGAACAGGCTTGAGGGCGGACATCGGGATCTCCTGCTGGAAGTTGTTTTGCGGGCGAACCTAGAGCCGAAGCCCCCTGCCCCGCAAGCGCTATCGCTGCCCGCAGCAGGGGCAGTCGGCGCGTTTCGACACGGAAATGCTGCGGGTTTCGGCATAGAGCGCATCGTAGATCATCAGCCGGCCCCGCAGCCCCTCGCCGGCGCGCGCGATCTCCTTCACCGCTTCCACCGCCATCATCGTGCCGATCACGCCGGGCAAGGGCCCCAGCACCCCGGCGGCCGCGCAGGAGGGCGCCAGTTCGGGTGCGGGCGCCTCGGGGAACACGCATTGGTAGCAGGGCGCGCCGAGGGCGGGATCGAACAGGCTGATCTGCCCCTCCCACTGGGTAAGAGCCCCGGAAATCAGAGGCTTGCCCAGCGCAACGCAGGTGGCGTTCACGAGGTAGCGGGTGGCGAAATTGTCGGTGCCGTCAAGCACGAGATCATACTCGGCAAACAGATCCTGCGCGATCTCCTCGGTGAGGCGCCGATTGTAGGGCTTCACCACGATATGGGGGTTCTGCGCCCGCATCGCGGCCTCGGCGGAAAAGACCTTCGCCGCGCCGATGCGCCCGTCGGTGTGGATCACCTGCCGCTGCAGGTTGGAGTTGTCAACGACATCGGCGTCGATCACGCCGATGGTGCCCACGCCCGCCGCCGCGAGGTAGAGCAAGGCCGGCGATCCGAGCCCGCCGGCGCCGATCACCAGAACGCGCGCATCCTTCAGGCGCTTCTGCCCCGGCCCGCCCAGTTCCCGCAGCACGATGTGGCGGGCATAGCGCTCCAACTCGGTGTCTGAGAAGGGCCCGGCGCCGGCTTCCGCCGCCGCTTCGGCCTCGGCCTGCCGCCCGTCATGGCGCCCGCGCAGGCGGATCAGGAGCGCCCGGTAGGCGAACACCAGCGCCGCCGCGCCGCCGAGGATCAGCCAGTTGGCCACGGAACCGCCGGTGTTCATCCGCAGCGGCGCATCGGCGGGCAGCGTGAGATGGATGGCGATCATCGCGAGGTAGATCACCGCGATCAACGCCAAGCGCAGCCGGCGCGGCGCGCCCATGAAGTGCCCCGCGATCCAGATCACCGCCATGACGAAGAGGATGTTGCCCATTGTGCTGCCCGTCCGCTGCCCTTCCCTGCCGGCTCAGCCGCGCCCGGTGGAGCCGAAGCCCCCCGCGCCGCGGTCCGTTTCGCTCAGGGTATCGGCCAGTTCGAAGCGGGCCTGCACCACCGGCGCCACGATCATCTGGGCGATCCTGTCGCCGTGGGCGACGGTGAAGGCCTCCTGCCCCGCGTTCATCAGGATCACGCCGAGGGGGCCGCGGTAATCGCTGTCGATGGTGCCCGGCGTGTTGGGCAGGGTGATACCGTGTTTGAGCGCAAGGCCCGAACGCGGGCGGATCTGCACCTCGTATCCAGGCGGGATCTCCAGCCGCAGCCCGGTTGGAATGAGCGCCCGTTCCCCGGGAGCAAGCGTCACCGGCGCCCGGCCGGGAAGATCGGCGCGCAGATCCGCGCCCGCGGCGCCCGCCGTCTCGTAGGCGGGCAGCGGCAGGGCGGGATCGGCGGTTTCGGTGCGACTGACGCGGATCAGCGGGCTCACGAGAGGGCCTCCGCGATTTCCTGCGCCAGCCGGTTCGCGACCTGATCCTTGCCCATGCGCGGCCAGCTTTCGGCCCCGTCTTCGCGGATCAGCGTCACCGCGTTCTCGCTGCCGCCCATGATGCCGGTTTCGGGCGACACATCATTGGCCACGATCCAGTCGCAGCCCTTGCGCGCCCGCTTGGCCGTGGCATGGGCGATCACGTCGTCGGTTTCGGCCGCGAAGCCGACCACCAGCGCCGGGCGGCCCTGCTTCATCCGGCTGACGCCGGCCAGGATATCGGGGTTCTCGGCGAATTCCAGGACCGGCAGGCTGCCCTTGCCGTCCTTCTTGATCTTGGAGGCGCTTTCGCTGGCCACCCGCCAGTCGGCCACGGCGGCGGCGAAGACGGCGGCATCCGCCGGCAGCGCGGCCTCGACCGCCTCCTTCATCTGGCGGGCCGTCTGCACCCGCACCAGGTTCACGCCCGCGGGCGGCGGCACGTCGGCAGGCCCGGTGATGAAGGTGACATCCGCGCCCAGCGCCACCAGCGCCCGCGCCAGCGCGGTGCCCTGCGCACCGGAAGAGCGGTTGGCGATGTAGCGCACCGGGTCGATCGGCTCGTGGGTAGGGCCCGAGGTGACGATCACGTGGCGCCCCTTCAGCGGCCCGTCGGCCAGCGCCGCCTCGATCGCGGCCACGATCTCCAGCGGCTCCGCCATCCGGCCCGGGCCATACTCGCCGCAGGCCATGTCGCCCTTGTTGGGGCCGACGATGAGGATGCCATCGGTTTCAAGCGTTTCGAGGTTGCGCTGGGTGGCGGGGTGCTCCCACATGCGCACGTTCATCGCCGGGGCGATCAGCACGCGCTTGTCGGTGGCCATCAGGAGCGTGGAGGCCAGATCATTGGCATGGCCGCCGGCCATCTTCGCCATCAGATCGGCCGTGGCCGGCGCCACCACGACGAGATCCGCTGCGCGGGACAACTCGATATGGCCCATTTCGGCCTCGTCCGTCAGATCGAAAAGATCGCTAAAGACCTTCTGGCCCGCCAGCGCGGAGACGGACAGCGGCGTCACGAACTCCTCCCCGGCCCGCGTCAGGACCGGGGTCACGCTGGCGCCGCGCTCGCGCAGGCGGCGGATCAGATCGAGGGATTTGAAGGCGGCGATCCCACCGCCGATGATCAGCAAAATCCGTTTGCCTGCCAGCATCTTCGCGCCCGCGCCCTTGTTGCAACCTGCTCAGGTTTAGGCCCCCCGCCCTGCCGAAGCAAGAGCGGGGGGCACCGGGGGGGATCTCAGTTCAGGTAGGCCAGCACCTGCTGGCTCTGGCCGGCCATGTGCTTGCGCATCTTGTCGAAGGCTATGCTTTCCAGCTGGCGCACGCGCTCCTTGGACAGGCCGAGTTCCTCGCCGAGGCTCTGGAGCGTGCGGGGATCTTCACGCAGCTTGCGGGCCTGCACGATGAAGCGCTCCCGCTCGTTCAGCACGCCGAGCGCTTCGGCGATCCAGCGCCGCATCGTCTCGGTGTCGCGCATCTCCTCCACCTGTTCGGCGGCCTGCGGGCCCTCGTCTTCCAGCGCCTCGATCCACTCGCGGCCCTCTTCGTCGGAGGACTGCTGGGCGTTGAGCGAGAAGTCGGAGCCCGCGAGCCTGCCCGACATCATCTGGACATCGGCCAGCGGCACGCCGATCTCGGTGGCGATCAACTGCTGGATCTGGTGCCCATCGAGATACTCGCCGCGCGCGCCCGCTTCACGTTCCAGCCGGGCCTGCACGCGCTTCATGTTGAAGAACAGCGATTTCTGGCTCGCCGTGGTGCCGGTGCGCACCATGGACCAGTTGCGCATCACGTAATCCTGGATCGACGCCTTGATCCACCACACCGCGTAGGTGGAGAAGCGCACGCCGCGGTCCGGGTCGAACTTGTCGGCGGCCTTCATCAGGCCAAGCCCGGCTTCCTGGATCAGGTCGTTCATCGGGGCACCGTAACGGCGGAATTTCGACGCCATCGAGATGGCGAGGCGCATGTAGGCCGTCACGAGGCGGTGCAGGGCGGCCTCGTCGCGCTCGTCACGCCAGGCGTAGGCCAGCTTGAGTTCCGTTTCTGCGTCCAGAAGCTCGGCCTTCATGGCCTGGCGCGGCATGGACATCGTGCTCGTCATGTCTTTCGGCATTTCCGATCTCCCGGCTATCTATCAGCGGATCGGATCTTTCGTCCGTTTCCTGCTTAGTGTTACGCAGGCAGGTGAAGATTGGATCACAAGAAGGCGTGAAGTGGCATGGCTCCAAGGCGGACCCTGGTGATCGGAGGCGCCAGCTCGGGCAAGTCGGGCTGGGCGGAAACCCATGTGAAACAGATGGATAGCCGCCCGTTCTACATTGCCACCGCGCAGGCCTTCGATGCCGAGATGGAGGAAAAAATTCGTGCGCACAAAATGCAGCGCGGCACCGGCTGGGACACGATCGAAGCCCCCCTCGCGGTGGCGGAGGTGCTTTCGGGCCTGCCCGAGGGGCGCGCCGCGCTGCTGGATTGCGCCACGCTCTGGCTGACGAACCACCTGCTCGCGGAGCACGATCTCGCCGCCGAGGAAGCCGCGCTGCTCGAAGCCGTGGACGCCTGCCGGGCCGATCTCGTGATCGTCAGCAACGAGGTGGGGGCCGGCATCGTCCCTGAAAACGCGCTGGCGCGGCGTTTCCGCGCCGCGCAGGGGCGGCTGAACCAGCGGCTGGCGGAGCGCTGCGGGCGGGTTGTCACGGTGATGGCCGGGCTGCCGCTGGCGCTGAAGGGCGGGCTGCCATGATCCGCTTCTGGTGGGTGCGCCACGGCCCGACCCATGAAACCGCCTTCACAGGCTGGCGCGACGTGCCCGCCGATCTGTCCGATACCGCGCTGATCCGGCGCGTGTCGGAGACCCTGCCCGCCGCCGCGCCGGTGATCTCCTCGGATCTGTCCCGCGCCGTGGCCACCGCCGACGCCATCGCCGGCGCACGGCCGCGCCTGCCCCACCGTGCCGGCCTCAGGGAGTTCGATTTCGGCGACTGGGACGGCAAGCACTGGCGCGAGGTGGCCGAAAGCCACCCCGAGCTGTCCCGCGCCTACTGGGAGCGCCCCGGGGAACCGGCCCCGCCCGGCGGAGAGAGCTGGAACGCCGCCGCCGCCCGCATCGACGCCGAGATCGACGCGCTGCGCAAGGCGCCGCCCGCCGCCGACATCATCATCGTGGCTCATTTCGGCACCATCCTCACCCAGGTGCGCAAGGGCCTCGGGGTCACGCCCTACGAGGCCCTCGCCCACCGGATCGACAACCTGTCGATCACCCGCATCGAGGTGGACGGAGACGGCTGGCGCGCGCCGCTCATCAATCACCTTCCGTGATGGGCGACGTCAGGAAACATCGTTTTCCATCGCCGCGCCCGGCCCATAGGCTGCGGTCATGACCTATCTACTTGCCCTGGCCGATCGCGCCTATTCCAGCTGGTCCCTGCGGGGCTGGCTCCTGTTCGAGAAATTCGACATCCCGGTGACCTGCCGCTTTGGCCGGCTCTACACCGACGCCTTCCCGGCGATGCTGGCCGATTTCTCCCCTGCCCGCACCGTTCCCGCCCTGCGCACGCCCACGGGCACGGTGATCCCGGATTCGCTCGCCATCGCCGAGGAACTGCACAGCCGCCACCCCAACGCCGGCCTGCTGCCCGCCGACCCGGCGCGGCGTGCCGTGGCCCGCGCGCTGATGGCCGAGATGCACACCGGTTTCACCGCCCTGCGCAACGCCTGCCCGATGAACCTGCGCGTCGCCTACGGCGATTTCGAGCCGGACGACGCCGTGCAGAGGGATCTGCGCCGGCTCGAAGAGCTCTGGGCCTGGGCGCTGGAAACCACCGGCAGCGATGGGCCGTGGCTCTGCGGAGACTACAGCGCGGCGGATGCCTTCTTCGCCCCTGTCGCCGCCCGCGTCGCCACCTACGGGCTGAAGATCGCACCGGCCGCGCAAAGCTACGTCGAAGCCCATCTGGCCGATACCGCCTTCCGCCGCTGGCGGGCCATGGGCCTCGTGGACGGCGCCGACCAGCCCTTCTACGCGCGCGATTTCGTGCCCGTGCCCTGGCCCGGCCCGGCACCGCTGCCCGCCCGCGCCGTGGACGGCGGTACGCCTGAAAACAGCACCTGCCCCTACTCCGGGAAACCCGTCACCCACCTGCTGGAACTGGACGGGCGGCGCTTCGGCTTCTGCAATGCCTTCTGCCGCGACAAGACGGTGGCCGACGCGGAAGCCTGGCCCGCCTTCATGAACCTTTACCATTCCTAAACCAAACGCCCGTTAACCATTGTATCAGGGTTGACGGCCCGCCCGTTGCGGGCGGGCGAAAGGCGTTCATGGTTGCTCAGGCCTACACGGTTGCCTTCGAGGGCATCGAGGCGCGCATCGTCCAGGTGCAATGCGCGGTGACGCCCGGCATGCCCGCCTTCTCGGTGGTGGGCCTTCCGGACAAGGCGGTCTCGGAGGCACGCGACCGCCTGCGCGCGGCACTGTCGGCGATGTCGATCGCCCTGCCTTCGCGCCGGATCACCATCAACCTCTCGCCGGCCGACCTGCCCAAGGAAGGGTCGCATTTCGATCTGCCGATCGCGCTCAGCCTTCTGGCAGCGCTCGACATCCTGCCGCGCGAAGAGGTGGAAAACACGGTGTCGCTCGGCGAGCTGGCGCTCGATGGCCGGCTCGTCGGAGTGATCGGCGCCCTGCCCGCCGCCATGGCGGCGGCCGAAGCCGGCTGCACGCTGGTGTGCCCCAAGGCCTGCGGCGCCGAGGCCGCCTGGGCGGGCGAAACCCCGGTGATCGCCGCCGACAGCCTCGATGCGCTGGTGCGCCACTTCACGGGCCGCGCCGTCATCGCCCCCAGCGCGCCGGGCGAAGTGCACGCGCCCGGCCTTGCGCGGGATCTGCGCGAGGTGAAGGGGCAGGAACGGGCCAAACGCGGACTGGAAATCGCCGCCGCCGGGCGCCACCACCTGCTGCTCGTCGGGCCGCCGGGCTCCGGCAAATCCATGCTCGCCGCGCGGCTGCCCGGGATTCTGCCGCCGCTCAGCCCGGCCGAGGCGCTGGAGACCTCGATGATCCATTCCCTCGCCGGGCTGCTCGAGGATGGCGGCATCTCCCGCACGCGGCCCTTCTGCGAGCCGCACCATACCGCCTCGATGGCGGCGATCGTCGGCGGCGGCAGGGGGGCGAAGCCGGGCCAGATCTCTCTCGCGCACAACGGCGTACTCTTCATGGACGAATTCCCCGAGTTCTCGCGGCAGGTGCTGGAAACCCTGCGCCAGCCGATCGAATCCGGCCACGTCGTCGTGGCGCGCGCCAACGCCCACGTGCGCTACCCCTGCCGTTTCCTGCTGGTGGCGGCGGCCAACCCCTGCCGCTGCGGCCACATGAGCGATCCGGCGCGCGCCTGCGCGCGGGTGCCCGACTGCGGCGCAGAGTATCTGGGCCGGATCTCCGGCCCGCTGATGGACAGGTTCGACCTGCGCATCGAGGTGCCGCCGGTGAGCTACCGGGATCTGGACCTGCCCGAGTCGGGCGACGGCAGCGCGCAGGTGGCCGCGCGCGTGGCACGGGCACGACAGCTTCAGGAAGAGCGATTTGCCGGGGCGGAGGATGTGCGCGTGAACGCCGATGCGGAAGGCCGCCTGCTGGAAGACATCGCATCCCCCTGTGCGGAAGGCCGCGCGATGCTGGCCCGCGCCGCGGAACGGTTCGGGCTCTCGGCCCGTGGCTACCACCGCGTGCTGCGCGTGGCCCGAACCATCGCGGACCTGGAAGGCAGCGCACAGGTGCGCCAGCCCCACGTGGCCGAAGCGCTCAGCTTCCGGCTCAGCGTGCCTGAACCGGGCTAGGTCGTGGACTCATAATGTCTGATCCAGAGCCTTGAGCAAGCGAGGTGAAGTGCGGCGAGGAAGTTTGCTGCGGTTTTGAAGTATCGCGTTGCGATGCCGCGGAAGTGTTTGAGACGATTGAAGAACCGTTCGACCTTGTTGCGTTCGCGGTAGAGGTCTCGGTCGACGGTCCTGACCACGCGGACGTT
>NZ_FWFQ01000001.1 GCF_900172235.1 Pseudoruegeria aquimaris
ACAGCGGCGAGATCACCGCCCATTCCGCATCGCTCACATCGTGTCTGCCCGTCATGCTCACCTCCGTTTCCGAAAGTGAATCATCACACCGCCAAAAACGGAATCCCGTTTATGAGTTCACGACCTAGGCCCCCGCCCGCGCGCGTCCTGCGAAGGCCCCGTCATGGGGCCTTTTCTTTGCCTGCCGCATCCCCTACATCCCCGCCATGACTGAAACGCTTCATATCATCGGCGGCGGCATGGCCGGCTCCGAAGCCGCCTGGCAGGCCGCCCAGGCCGGTGTGCCCGTCGTCCTGCACGAGATGCGCCCCGAGGTGGGCACCTTCGCCCACCAGACCGGCAACCTGGCCGAAATGGTCTGCTCCAACTCCTTCCGCTCCGACGACGACGAGCAGAACGCCGTCGGGCTTCTGCATTGGGAAATGCGCGCCGCGGGCGGGTTGATCATGGAAATGGCCGATCGCCACGCCCTGCCCGCCGGCTCCGCGCTGGCGGTGGACCGCGATCCCTTCGCCGAAGACGTGACGGCGCGCCTCAAGGCGCACCCCAACGTCACCGTGGAATACGGCGAGATCACCGAGCTGCCCACCGAGGGCCACTGGATCATCGCCACCGGTCCGCTGACCTCGGGCAGCCTCGCGCAATCGATCCTGAAGGAGACGGGCGAAGAGAGCCTCGCCTTCTTCGATGCCATCGCGCCCATCGTCTATGCCGACACCATCGACATGGAGAAGGCCTGGTTCCAGTCGCGCTACGACAAGGGCGAGACGGAGGAAGAGCGCAAGGCCTACCTCAACTGCCCGATGTCGAAGGAAGACTACGAGGGCTTCATCGACGCGCTGCTCGCGGCCGAGAAGACCGAGTTCAAGCCCGGTGAGACGGCCGGCTACTTCGACGGCTGCCTGCCCATCGAGGTGATGGCGGAACGCGGGCGCGAGACCCTGCGCTTCGGCCCGATGAAGCCCATCGGCCTCACCAACCCGCACCAGCCCGACGTGAAGCCCTACGCCGTGGTGCAGCTGCGCCGCGACAACGCGCTCGGCACGCTGTTCAACATCGTCGGTTTCCAGACCAAGATGAAATACGGCGCCCAGAAAGAGGTGCTGCGCCGCATTCCGGGGCTGGAAAAGGCCGAATTCGCCCGCCTCGGCGGCATCCACCGCAACACCTTCATCAACTCGCCAACGCTGCTGGACGACCAGATGCGCTTGAAATCCCGGCCCAACCTCCGCTTCGCCGGCCAGATCACCGGCGTGGAAGGCTACGTGGAAAGCGCGGCCATGGGGCTGCTGGCGGGCCGGCTGGCCGCGGCCGAGATCCTCGGCAAGCCGCTCGCCTCCCCGCCGCAGGACACGGCCATGGGTGCGCTGGTGCGCCACATCACCGGCGGCGCCGATGCCAAGACCTTCCAGCCGATGAACGTGAACTTCGGGCTCTTCCGCCCGGTGGACGGGCTGAAGGGCGGCCGTCGCGGGCGCAAGGATCGCTACAAGGCCTATACCGACCGCGCCAAGGCGGCCTGGCAGCAGTGGCTGGACGCCGCCTAGGCGGCGCGCTACCGTCGCGTCCATGGTGTTCAAACGCTTTCTGGACAAGGTCTACGGCCTGAAAACCCCCGAGGAAACCCGCGCGCTCTATGACGCGTGGTCGGAGAGTTACGAGCAGGAGGTGGCCGAACAGGGCTACGCCACGCCCGGGCGCATCGCCAATGCGCTCGGCACCAAGCTGCCCGACAAGAGCCTGCCGATTCTCGATTTCGGCTGCGGCACGGGGCTGTCGGGCGTGGCGCTGCGGGCGCAGGGGTTCACCACCGTGGACGGCTGCGATCTCTCGCCCGAGATGCTTGAGAAGGCACGGGAAAAAGGCGTCTACCGGGATCTCTGGATCTCCTATGCCGATGCGGAACTGCCGATCCAGCCGGGCGATTACGCGGCGATCGCGGCCATCGGCGTCATCAGCGTCGGCGCCGCACCGGCCAGCGCTCTGCACCGGCTCTTCGCCAAGCTCGGCCCCGGCGGGCTGATCGCTTTCTCCTTCAACGATCACACCCTCGAAGACAAGAGCTACGAGGGCGCCGTGAGCGAGCTTCTGGACACCGGCAGCGCGCGGCTCCTCGTGCGCACCTATGGCGACCACCTGCCCGGGCTGAACATGAAGTCCATGATCTACATCCTTGAAAAGCTGTGACATTCACAACCCGCTTCGCGCCATCCCCGACAGGCCCCCTGCATCTCGGGCACGCCTATTCCGCCCTGCTTGCCCATGACATGGCACAGGCCGCGCAGGGCCGCTTCCTGCTGCGCATCGAAGACATCGACCGCTCCCGTGCAAGGACGGAATGGGAAGAGCTGATCTTCGAAGATCTCATCTGGCTCGGGATTGCCTGGGAGGCGCCGGTGATGCGGCAATCCGAGCAGATGGACCGTTACCGGTCGGCGCTGGAAATGCTCTGGAATCAGGGGCTTCTTTATGCTTGCTCATGCAACCGCCGGGATATTCTCGCAGCGGCGACGGCACCGCAGGAAGGTGGCTCGCCCCTCGTCGGCCCGGACGGGATCGTCTATCCCGGCACCTGCCGGCACGCCGGAGCGCGCGCGCCCGCGGCTTGCCCTCCCGAGGCCGCGCTTCGGCTCGACATGGCCGCCGCCCTCCGGCGGCTGGGGCTGTCCGAGATCCGGATCGACGAGCGGATCCACCAAGGCCCATGCGTGAAAAGCGCAGGGGAAATCATTGAAACCATTGGCGACATCGTGATCGCGCGGCGCGACATGGGAACCTCATACCACCTGTCGGTGGTGCTGGACGACGCCCATCAGGGGATCACCGACGTGGTGCGCGGCGCCGATCTCTTCGAGGCCAGTTTCATCCATGCGGTGCTGCAGAGGCTGCTCGGCCTGCCGGCGCCGCGCTATCACCACCACCGGTTGATCCGCGATGCCGCCGGCAAACGGCTGGCCAAGCGCGACGACGCCAAGGCGATCCGCAAATACCGCGCCGAGGGGCTGCGCCCCGAAGACATCCGCGCAATGGTCGGGCTCTGAAGGGGCCCGGCTCAGCCCTCCATCGGGCGCATCAGCTCCACCTCGTCGCCGCCCCGGATCGCGGTGTAGAAGCAGCTCCGGCGGTTGGTGTGGCAGGCCGGCCCCGTCTGGCGCACCTGCACGAGCAGGCAATCCCGATCGCAATCGACGCGCAGATCCACCAGCTCCTGCACATGGCCGGAGCTTTCGCCCTTCACCCAGAAGGCCTGGCGGGAGCGCGACCAATAGGTGACGCGGCCCGTTTCCAGCGTGCGCGCCACGGCTTCGGCGTTCATCCAGGCCATCATCAGCACCTCGCCGCTCTCGGCATCCTGCGCGATGGCGGGGATCAGCCCGTTGGAATCATAGGTCAGGCTGGCGGGATCGAACGGCATGGCAAAACCCTTTGCGTCTGGCAACAGGCAGACTATCTATGACAGAGCACTGCAAAGGGAAAGCCATGTCTGCCGAGGCCGATCTGATCAAACTCTACTCCGGAAAGATCCTCCAGCTCGCGGCGGACATCCCCCATACCGAGCCGCTGGATCAGCCGATGGCCTCCGCCAAGAAGCGCTCGCCGCTCTGCGGCTCCACCGTGACCGTTTCGCTCAACGTGGACGGCGGCCGGATCAGCGCCTTCTCACAGGACGTGAAGGCCTGTGCGCTCGGCCAGGCGGCGGCGGCCGTCGTCGGCGCCAATGCGATCGGGCGCGACGCGGCGGAGATCGAGAAGGCGCGCGACCAGCTCAAGGCCATGCTGAAAGAAGGAGGCCCCGCGCCTGAAGCCCCCTTCGACGGGCTCGAGGTGCTGATGCCCGCGCGCGACTACCGCAACCGCCACGCCTCGATCATGCTTGCGCTCGAAGCCACGCTCGAAGCCCTGAACGCCGCCCGCGAAACCGCCTGCGCCTGACGGCCGCGATGCAGGCGCTGATCGAATCCTTCGTCACGCTCTGGGTCGTCATCGATCCGATCGGCACCGTGCCGGTGTTCATCGCCGTGACGGCCGGCATGGCCACGGCGGCGCGCAGGAAGACGGCGCTGCAGGCCGCGCTGGTTTCGGCCGGCGTGCTGATGTTCTTCCTCGTCTTCGGACAGATCCTCATCAACGCGCTGGGGATCGGGCTCAATTCCTTCCAGGTGGCGGGTGGCATCATCCTGTTCCTTTTCGCGCTCACCATGATCTTCGGCGAATCCAAGCCCGAAGCCGATCTGCAGACGGCCGAGGCCGCGATGGAGAACAAGGCCGCCAACGTGGCCGTCTACCCGCTCGCCGTGCCCTCCCTCGCCTCGCCCGGCGCGATGCTCTCCATCGTGCTCTTGACGGACAACAACCGTTTCAGCATCGCCGACCAGACTCTGACTGCCGTTGTCATGCTGCTGGTGATCGCGATCGCCTACGCCTTCATGCGGCTGGCGGAACCGATCATCCGCGTCATCGGCGAGGCCGGCTCCGCCATCGTCAGCCGGGTCATGGGGATGATCCTGGCCTCTGTGGCCGCCAATGCCGTGCTGTCGGGCATCCTCACAATCGTGCAGACGGGCCAGCTCTGACAAAAAAACCGCCGCGACCCGTGGGGCGGGCGCGGCGGCAGTGGACCTGTTCTGTGGTGTCCGGATCGGCCCGGAGGCGGGGGAGAGGCAATCCCCCTGTTGGGGTCGGCACAGGCAGTGACCGATGGCATCGCTTGGGGACAGATGCGGCAGGCGACCGGCACAGACGACAGGCGGCAAACAGGGCACGGGCGAAGGCCCGCGAAAGAACCCGTCAGATCAGGGACGGAAGATGCAGGCCGACGACGAGCGTCACCACCAGCGCCAGCACGCCGGCCACATCCTGAAGCATCGTATCCGAAGACCGGTGATAGGCGGCTTTGACTTGCTGGATCATGGCGGCTCCTCCTGCGGCTCACAACTCTGTTGCCACTTTGTTCTCATATGCGCGACTCGAAGTAAAGAACTTTATGAGAACATTTGTGAACAAAGCGGAACGTCTCCGCTAACCTACTGAAATCAAACGGATGGCCTTGTCCTGCTCCATCAGCCAAAGCAGCAGCCGGGCGGCCTTCCCACGCTCGGACTCCAGCGCAGGATCGGATTCGAGCAGCCGGCGGGCGTCAGCCTGGGCGATCTTCATCAGCCCGGCCTGCCGCTCGAGATCGGCGATGCGGAAGCGCGGCAAACCCGATTGCGCGGTGCCGATCAGATCCCCGGCCCCGCGGATGGCGAGATCCTCCTCGGCGATGCGGAAGCCGTCCTCGGAGTCGCGCAGCACCTTGAGGCGGCGTTCGCCCCCTTCGGTGAGGGGCGGCTGGTAAAGAAGCAGGCAAGTGGAGGCGGCGGAGCCGCGCCCGACCCGCCCGCGCAGCTGGTGCAACTGCGCAAGGCCAAAGCTCTCGGCGCGCTCGATGACCATGATCGTGGCGTTGGGCACGTTCACCCCCACCTCGATCACCGTCGTGGCCACGAGCACGGACGTCTCCCCGGCCACGAATCGCGCCATGGCGGCATCCTTCTCAACCGGGGGCATCTGCCCATGCACGAGCCCGACCCGGCCCTCCCCGAGCACCGCGCGCAGGCGTTTGAAGCGCTCCTGAGCGGCCGTCATGTCGGAGACTTCGCTTTCCTCAACCAGCGGGCAGACCCAATAGGCCTGCCGGCCTTCGGCCACCGCCTTCTGCAGGTGGGCCACCACCTCGTCGATCCGGGCGGTGGAAATCAGCGCCGTCTTGATCGGCTGGCGTCCGGGGGGCTTTTCGTCCAGCACCGAGACATCCATGTCGCCGTATTGGGCCAGCGCCAGCGAGCGCGGGATCGGCGTGGCCGTCATGACCAGCATGTCCACCCGTGGCCCCTTCTCGCCCAGTTCCAGCCGCTGCCGCACGCCGAAACGGTGCTGCTCGTCCACCACCGCAAGGCGCAGATCCCGGAAGGCCACGTCCTTCTGGAAGACGGCATGGGTGCCCACGAGGATATGGATGTCGCCGCGCGCGAGCGCGGCCAGCTTGGCGGCGCGCTCGGCGCCCTTGTCGCGCCCGGTCAGGATCTCGAGCACCACCCCGGCCTCCTCGGCCATGGGCTTCAGCCCTTCGAGATGCTGGCGTGCGAGGATCTCGGTGGGGGCCATCATCACCCCCTGCCCGCCCGCCTCGACCGCGATCAGCAGCGCCATGAATGCCACGAGCGTCTTGCCGGCGCCAACGTCGCCCTGAAGCAGGCGGTTCATCCGCTGCGGGGCGGCCATGTCGGCGGCGATCTCGGCCATGGCACGCTCCTGTGCCCCCGTCGGCGCGTAGGGCAGCGTTTCGAGGATGCGCCGCTGCAGCCGCCCCGTGGCGCGGGAGACGATCCCGGGGGCCTTGCGGCTGTGTGCGCGGGCCAGGGCCAGCGTCAGCTGATGCGCGAGGAGTTCATCATAGGCCAGCCGCTGCCGGGCGCGCGCATCGGGCGAGAGATCGGCCGGCCCCTGCGGCGCGTGGGCGGCTTCCAGCGCGGCGCGCCAGGAGGGCCAGCCTTCGCGCTTGATCAGCTCGGGATCGGCCCATTCGGGCAACGCCGGCGCGCGGGAGAGCGCCCCGCGCACCGCCTTCTGCATCAGCCGGGCCGTGACGCCGGCGGTGAGCGGGTAGACCGGTTCGAAGGGCGCGATGCTGTCGGCCTCCTCGGCGGGCAGGATGTAATCCGGGTGCACCATCTGGCCGATACCGTCGAACAGCTCCACCCGGCCGGACACCACGCGGCGGCTGCCCGTGGGCAGCTGGCGTTTCAGGTAGTCTCCGCGCGCATGGAAGAAGACGAGCTGGAAGCTGGTTTCGGCATCCTGCACCTCGATCCGGTAGGGACGCCCCTTGCGCGCGGGCTCGTGGTGGCGACCCACGAGCACCTCCACCGTGACCACGGCCGGCAGGTTGGCGGCGCGGATCGAGGCCCGGGGCTGCCTGTCCACGCCGGAATGCGGCAGCGTGAAGAGCAGATCCCGCGGCTTCTCCACCCCCATCTGCGCGAGGTGTTCGGCCGTCTTCGGCCCTACGCCCTCCAGCCGCTCAAGCGCGGTGAACAGCGGAAACAGGATCTCCGGCCGCGTGCTCATCCCTGTTGCGCGGCCCCCTCGATCAGTGCCAGCCAGCCGTCTTCGTCGATGGTTTCGATGCCCAGCTCGGCCGCCTTCTTCGCCTTGGAGCCGGCGCCGGGGCCGGCGACCAGCAGATCCGTCTTGGAGGAAACCGAACCGGCCACCTTGGCGCCCAGGCTTTCGGCCCGCGCCTTGGCCTCGGCGCGCGTCATCTTTTCGAGCGCGCCGGTGAAGACGACCGTCTTGCCCGCCACCGGGCTGTCGGCCGCCGGGGCCTCCGGGGCCTCGATCGTCAGATGCGCGGTGAGGCGATCGAAGGCGGCGCGCTCTTCCGGGTTGGCGAGGGCATCGGAGAGCGACAGCGCCAGCGTGGGGCCGATGCCGTCGGTGCCGATCAGATCCTCCCAGGCGGCGGCGGCGGCCTCGGGCACCTGCGCGGCCGCGACCGCCGCCGCGCGCGCCTCGGAGATCCGCGCCCGGCGGCCCTCCTGCGCGGCGCGCCGGCGTTCCGCATCCTCGGCCTCGTCGGCGGCGCGATGGGCCAGCGCGGCCGGGCGCGCGGTGTCCAGCGCGGCCGTCAGCGCGTCCCAACTGCCGTAGTGCAGGGCCAGATCGCGTGCGGCGACCTCGCCCACGTGGCGAATTCCCAACGCGAAGATCATGCGCGCCAGCGGGATGCGGCGCTTCTCCTCGATGGCGTCGAACAGCTTCGCGGCGGATTTCTCCCCCCAGCCTTCGCGGTTCTTCAGCTGTTGCAGGCCGGTGCCGTATTTCTCCTTCAGATCAAAGATGTCGGCGGGTTCCCTGATCCAGCCGTCGGCGTGGAACTGCTCCACCTGCTTGGCACCGAGCCCCTCGATGTCGAAGGCCTTGCGCGAAACGAAATGCTTCAGCTGCTCCACCGCCTGCGCCGGGCAGATCACGCCCCCGGTGCAGCGGCGCACCGCATCGCCCTCCTCCCGCACCGCCGGGCTGCCGCATTCCGGGCAGCGATCGGGAAAGACGAAGGGCGCCGCCCCTTCGGGCCGCCGTGCGAGATCGACATCGGCCACCTTCGGGATCACGTCGCCCGCGCGGTAGACCTGCACCCAGTCGCCGACGCGGATGTCCTTGCCGTCGCGGATCACCTCGCCCGACGCGCCGCGCCCGGCGATGTAATCCTCGTTGTGAAGGGTGGCGTTGGAGACGACCACGCCGCCGACGGTGACGGGCGCGAGCCGGGCCACGGGGCTGAGCGCGCCGGTGCGCCCGACCTGGATGTCGATGGCTTCCAGCCGTGTCCAGGCCAGTTCCGCCGGAAACTTGTGGGCGATGGCCCAGCGGGGCGTCGTCGCCCGGAAACCGAGCCGGCGCTGCAGCTCCAGATCGTTCACCTTGTAGACGACGCCGTCGATGTCGTAGCCGAGGGTCGCGCGCCGCTCCTCGATGTGGCGGTAGTGGGCGATCAGCGCCGCCGCATCGGTGCAGAGGCGCGTGAGCGGGTTCGTCGCGAAGCCCAGATCCGCAAGGCGCGCAATGGCGCCCATCTGGGTCTCGGCGAGGGGCTCGGACAGGGCGCCCCAGGCATAGGCGAAGAAGCGCAGCGGCCGGGACCGGGTGATTTCAGGGTCCAGCTGGCGCAGGGAGCCGGCGGCCGCGTTGCGCGGGTTGGCAAAGAGCCTGGGGGCCTTGCCGGCCGCCTCGGCCTCGGCTTTCTGCGCGGCGTTGAGCGCCTCGAAATCGGCATGGGCCATGTAGACCTCGCCACGGACCTCCAGGATCTCCGGCGCGCCTTCGATCTTCTGGGGGATGTCGGCGATGGTGCGGGCGTTGGCGGTGACGTTCTCGCCGGTCTGCCCGTCCCCCCGCGTGGCCGCCTGAACCAGCAGGCCATCCTCGTAGCGCAGCGACAGCGAGAGGCCGTCGATCTTGGGTTCGGCGGTGAAATCCAGCGGATCCGCGGCGCGCAGGTTCAGGTATTTCCGGACGCGCGCGGTGAACTCCTCGACGTCCTCGTCGGTGAAGGCATTGCCGAGCGACAGCATCGCCACCTCGTGGCGGACCTTGCCGAAACCCTCCGCCGGGGCGGCCCCGACGCGATCGCTGGGGCTGTCGGCGCGCTTGAGCTCGGGGAAACGCGCCTCGATGGCGGCGTTGCGCCGCTTCAGCGCGTCATACTCCGCATCCGAAATCTCGGGCGCGTCATCTCGGTGGTAGGCGGTATTGGCCGCGCCGATCTGCTCGGCCAGCCACGCAAGCTCCTGTTCGGCTTGCTCTTTCGTCAGGCTCTCTACGGGGGGGCGTTCCTGCATCCTGTCCTCGCTGCGCGGATCCTGCCCTTTTGATAGGAGGCCCGCACGGCGAGGTCCAGAGCCCTAGGCACAGATCGGGATCGGGGTGGCCTCGTGCTCCGGCTCCGGATCGCGCAGCACGTAGCCCCTGCCCCAGACCGTCTCGATGTGGTTTTCGCCACCCGTGGCCTCGGAGAGCTTCTTGCGCAGCTTGCAGATGAACACGTCGATGATCTTCAGCTCCGGCTCGTCCATGCCGCCGTAAAGATGATTGAGGAACATCTCCTTCGTCAGCGTGGTGCCCTTGCGCAGGGAGAGCAGTTCGAGCATCTGGTATTCCTTGCCCGTCAGATGGACGGGCTTGTTGTCCACCGAGACCGTCTTGGCATCGAGATTCACGACGACGCGGCCGGTGCGGATGATGGATTGGGCATGGCCTTTGGAGCGGCGGATGATCGCGTGGATGCGCGCGATCAGCTCCTCCCGGTGGAAGGGCTTGGTGAGGTAGTCGTCCGCCCCGAACCCGAATCCCTTGATCTTGCTCTCGGTATCGTCGGCCCCGGAAAGGATCAGGATCGGCGTATCCACCCGCGCCATGCGCAGCTGCCTGAGCACGTCATGGCCGTTCATGTCCGGCAGGTTGAGATCAAGGAGAATGAGATCGTAATCGTAGAGCTTGGCAAGATCGATGCCTTCTTCACCAAGGTCCGTGCAATACACGTTGAGGTTGGCGTGAGTGAGCATGAGTTCGATGCTCTTCGACGTTGTCGGATCATCTTCTACCAGCAAAACGCGCATGATCGTTGTCCCCTTGATGCTCCAAATCCTTGGTCAAGATTTCGGAAATTGGTTAACTTCACGTTACCAATTCATCAACGCGCCAACCAACAACTTAAAATTGTTTGCACCTCATTTTCCGACCCAAGGTCCGGCATAGAGCGATTCAGGCGACTTTCCGACCGCCCCCCCGTCAGCGATATCGTTGCAGAGCGGTGGTTTTCAGCGCCGACTCACCGTGCCGCGCCACGGCCCGGCACCAGGAGGCGAACTCCTCCTCCGACAGGTTGTAGCGCTCCATGGCCTCCGATTTCGTGATCAGCCCGTGCTGCACCCCGTGCACGACGGCAGCCTTGCGGCTGGCAACCCACCGTTTCGTATCGCGCGCGGGCAGATCCGCGCGGGTCATGACGCGCCCGTCCGGCAGGGTGACAGCGCGCGGCCCGTCGACTTTCTTGAGATACATCGTTTCACCCATTGCTTCGACCCCGCGGCCGACTTTGCACAGGTGCGCTTAACCAGATGTGAAAGCCCCCCTTGTTGTTAGATAGCATTTTCCTATATTCCGCAGCATCCCACTGGAGCACGGACATATGGCACTCGACAGCGACACCCACCCGCTGAATTCCCTCGGCTTTGCGAAGCCGCCCGCAGAGACACGCGTGGTCGTCGCGATGTCGGGCGGCGTGGATTCCTCGGTGGTGGCGGCGCAGCTGGCCGAGGAAGGCTATGACGTGGTGGGCGTGACGCTGCAGCTCTACGATCACGGCGCGGCGCTGGCCAAGAAAGGCGCCTGCTGCGCCGGGCGCGACATCCACGATGCCCGCCGGGTGGCCGAGGAAATGGGCTTTCCCCACTACGTGCTCGACTACGAGAACATCTTCCAGGATGCGGTGATCGACGAATTCGCCGAGAGCTACCTCGCCGGGGCGACGCCGGTGCCCTGCATCCGCTGCAACGAGCGGGTGAAGTTCAAGGATCTGCTGGAAACGGCGAAGGATCTGGATGCCGACTGCATGGCGACGGGCCACTACATCCAGCGCAAGATGGGCCCCAACGGCCCGGAACTGCACAGCGCCGCCGATGCGAACCGGGATCAGAGCTACTTCCTGTTCTCCACCACCCCGGAGCAGCTGGAGTATCTGCGCTTCCCGCTCGGCCACCTGAAGAGCAAGGCCGAAACCCGTGCGCTGGCGGCGAAATACGGGCTGCCCGTGGCCGACAAGCCCGACAGCCAGGACATCTGCTTCGTGCCCAACGGCAACTACGCCAGCGTGATCGAGAAGCTGCGCCCGGAGGCCGCCAGCCCCGGCGAGATCGTCGATATGGACGGCAACGTACTGGCCAGGCACAAGGGCGTGATCCATTACACGATCGGCCAGCGGCGCGGCCTCGGGATCGGCGGGCTGAGCGAGCCGCTTTACGTGGTGAAACTCGATGCCGACAACCGCCGCGTGGTGGTGGGCCCGAAAGAGGCGCTGGCCACGCGCAAGGTGCCGGTGCGGGAGATCAACTGGCTCGGCGACGCCCCCTTTGCCAGCCGCGAGGAATGGCACGTGGGCGTGAAGGTGCGCTCCACCCGCCCGCCGACCGAGGCCGTCATCCGCCCGATCTCGGACACCGAGGCCGAAGTCGAGCTGCTGACACCGGAAGAAGGCGTCAGCCCGGGCCAGGCCTGCGTGTTCTACGACATGGACAGCAGCCGGATCTTCGGCGGCGGCTGGATCTGGCGCGGCTACTGAGCCCGCAAAATCGGAATGGAAAGGCCCGGCAGGTTCATTACCGGCCGGGCCTCATTCATTTCCATCGGCACGCGCAGAAATAGGCGCGGCGCGAATGAGCGATCTCAGATTTCCAGATCCTCGGGTGTTTTGCCGGCGGCCAGCGCGTCAATGAACCAGGCCGGTTTGCGGCCGCGGCCGCTCCAAGTCTGGGTCGGATCCGCCGGATTGGCGTATTTCGGCGCCGTCTTGGACCCTTTGCCGGAATGCAGCGCGATCACCTCGTCAAAGGAAACGCCGTGTTTCTTGGCCACCTCCAGCATGTCGGCATAGGCCTTTTTCAACGCTTGTTTCGCCACTTCCGCTTTCCGTGCTTCGATTTCCCGCGCGAGCTTTTCCAATTCGCCCGGAGAGAGACTGCTCAGATCAATCGACATCTTTCATCCTTTTTGTTGTGCGACCGGCAATTCAATCAGACCGGCAATAGGAATGGGCTTCATATTGGTGCCTTTGCGACATCTACGCAAAAGAATTTCGCCGAAAACTATCCAATTCGGGTTGAAATCCGGCCAATTCAATGAATTGCGCGCCGAGATCGAAAGGCGGCCCCTAAAAAACCGGGTGGAATTGCCGAAACACCAATAAAACTAGGATCAGATGAAACCAGTTTGCGGAGGATGCGGCGAATCAAATGCCCCGCCGCGCATGGCGGCGCCATGGCTTCGGTCCGCGGCGCAGCTTTCCAGAGAGGGGTGTCTTGCGGCGGTAGCGGGTGCGTGAAACGAGAGCTTCGCACCTGCAGCGATCGCGATCCTGCGCCCGCGCGGCGGCGCTCAAGACGTTGATGGCATGGAGTAAATGGCGCACCTGAGAGGATTCGAACCTCTGGCCTCTGCCTTCGGAGGGCAGCGCTCTATCCAGCTGAGCTACAGGTGCCTGTGCGCCCGTCTATAGGCAAAAGCCCCGGGCGCTGCAATCGCAAAATCCGCGCTCCGGGGCCGGAAACCGGTTCAGGCAAACAGCTCGTGGCACAGCTCCAGCGCCTCGACGAGCACGTCCACTTCCTCGCAGGTATTGTAGAGCCCGAAGGAGGCCCGCGCGGTGGCCGGAACGCCCAGATGCGCCATCAGCGGCTGGGCGCAATGGTGCCCGGCGCGCACGGCCACGCCCTTCTTGTCGAGCACGGTGGACAAATCATGCGCATGGGCCGCACCGTCCAGCGTGAAGGAGAAGATCGCGCCCTTGGAGTCGGAAGTGCCCTGGATGTTGAGCCAGTTCAGCCCCGAAAGCTTGGCTTGGGCGTAATCACGCAGGCTGCGTTCGTGGGCGGCGATGTTTTCCATGCCGAGGCCCATCAGGTATTCCAGCGCCGCGCCGAGGCCGATGGTCTGGACGATGCCCGGCGTGCCGGCCTCGAACTTCATCGGCGGATCATTGTAGCTCACCGCATCGCGGCTCACCTCGCGGATCATGTCGCCGCCCCCCATGAAGGGGCGCATCTCGGACATGCGTTCGGGCCGGATGTGGATCGCGCCGGAGCCGGAAGGCCCGTAGAGCTTGTGCCCGGTGATGGCGTAGAAATCGGCGCCGATCGCCTGCACGTCCACCGGCATGTGCACGGAGGCCTGGGAGCCGTCCACCAGCACCGGAACGCCCTTGGCATGGGCGGCCTCGGTGATCGTCTTCACGTCCACCACGGTGCCCAGCACGTTGGACATATGCGTGATCGCCACGAGCTTCGTCTTCGGGCCGATGGCGTCGATCACCTTCTGCGGATCGAGATCGCCCCGGGCGTCCACGTCCACCCATTTCAGCACCACGCCCTGCCGTTCGCGCAGGAAGTGCCAGGGCACGATGTTGGCGTGATGCTCCATCACCGAAAGCACGATCTCGTCGCCTGCCTCGAGCCGGGGCATGGCCCAGCCGTAGGCCACGAGGTTGATGCCTTCCGTGGTGCCGGAGGTGAAGACGATTTCATCCTCGCTGGCGGCGTTCAGAAAGCGCGCGATGGTGCCGCGCACGGCTTCGTAGCGCTCGGTGGAGAGGTTCGAAAGGTAGTGCAAGCCCCTGTGGACGTTGGAATATTCCTCGGCGTAGCCGCGCGTCACAGCGTCGATCACGGCTTGCGGCTTCTGCGCCGATGCGCCGTTGTCGAGATAGACGAGAGGCTTGCCGTTCACCTGCCGCGACAGGATCGGGAAATCGGCACGGATCTTTTCGACGTCATACATGTTACTGGCCTCCGGTCGCGCCGATGAGGATGAGGATGACGGCCAGCCCCACGGCCACGCCGATCATCGTTGCGAGGATCATGACAAAGACGAGCCCGAGGGAGGCGAACCCATGCACCTCGGCCACGAAATTGGTGAGCAGCCAGAACATGGCCGCGATGGCGAAGAGCGCGATCATGTCGCCCAGCGGCGGCAGGATCAGCCCGGCCAGCGTCTGCGCCACCTGGATCAGCAGCATCACCGCCTGAAGCCACGTAATGGCGAGCAGCACCTCGTCGAAGCGCCCGGTGCCGCCGCAGGCCCGGCCCACGAAATAGGCCGCGAAGACGGTGCCCACCATGGACGAGCCCAGGATGATCGCCAGCAGGAAGGGCGATGGAACCGCCCCCTGCGCGGCCTCGAGATCGACCGGCGACAGCATCAGGTTGCCGTAGGCCAGCACCACGCTCACCGCGATCACCAGCACCAGCAGCTGCCACAGGAAGCCCTGCGGAATGCCGAGATTCAGCACGTCGCGCAGCCCCTTGCGAGGATCCCGCAGCGACAGGACGGCCAGATCGAGGAGAGGTTTCAAGGTGGATTGCATGGGCGCTTCTTGCTGTTTCAGGCGGGTTGGGCTGGCGCGGACTCTGCTTCAAGCAGCCCTGCTATCCATATGATAAGAAAAGCGACGCCGGCAATGGTGGAGACGAGCACATGCGCCGGACTGTCGCCGATGAACCCCGCGACAAGGCCGCGCAGCAGCACCAGCGGGCTGACCGCGAGCAGCGCCCAGAACAGCGCCAGTCGCGCCTCGACCCAGCGCGCCCGCCCGCCGAAGAGCCGGGCCACGAGGTGGCTCAGCGCCGCGAGGCCGTAGAAGAACAGGGGTGCGAAGAACACGCCGCCCACGAAGGCTTCGCTCATGCGCTCGGCCAGATCGGGGCCGGCCGGGTCCATGTGCACGGCGCGGGCCAGTTCCGGCCAGCGGGCCACGAAGGAGATGAAGCAGGCGATCATCACGAAGGCCAGCGCCCGCTCTTCGCCGGCGCCCTGGTCGAGCTGGCGCCGCAGGACCTTCCGCGGCGCCCGGTAGCTTTGCACGATATCCGTGGTGACGGGCATCCTACCCCCGGTGACGGCTCAGCCAGCCTTCGAGGCGGGCGAGGATGCAATCGGCGATCTCTTCGCTCTCGATCTCCTCGATGGCTTCGGCGAGGAAGGCCAGAACCAGCAGATCCTGCGCATCGGCCTGCGGCACGCCGCGCGAGCGCAGGTAGAAGAGCGCCTCCTCGTCGATCGCGCCGGAGGTGGAACCATGCGAACAGGCCACGTCGTCGGCGTAGATCTCAAGCTCGGGCTTGGCGTAGAACTGCGCGTCGTCATCCAGCAGCAGCGATTGGCTGATCTGGTAACCGTCGGTCTTCTGGGCGCCTTCCTTCACGAGGATCTTGCCCTGGAACACGCCGGTGGCGCCGTTGCGCAGCACCTTCTTGAACACCTGCCGGCTTTCGCAGTTCACCGCGTCATGGGTGATGAACACCGTGGTGTCGCAGTGGAAATCGCCATCGCCCACGCAGGCCCCGGCCACATGGGCCACGGCGTCGTCGCCGCGGATGTCGAGCACGATCTCGTTGCGGGTCAGCACGCCGTTCACGGTGAGGGTGAAGCTCTTGAAGGTGGCTTCCTTCGCCACACGGCCAAAGAGATGCGTGGCGGCCTGGCGCTCGTGATCGCGCCCCTGCGCACGGATGTGGTGGAAGCTGCCGTTCTCGGCCACGTCCACTTCCATCACCTTGTTGAATCGCGCCGCCGCGGGGCCGTTCTCCAGCACCGTCAGCTCGGCGTCCTCTTCCACGCGGATCACGTGGTGCAGCACGGCGTCCGAGGTTTCGGAGCGGTGCAGATACATCAGCGAGACGGGCTTCTTCACCTTGCCGGTGGCGCGGATCAGCACGCCGTCGGTGGCGAAGGCGGTGTTGAGCGTGGCCAGCGGGCGTTCCACCGGATCCTGGCCATCCTTCTCAAGCTGGCCGTAGAGATCCTTGGCCCAGTGGATGTCGGCGCCTTGCGCCTCGGCGAGGCGGGCGATCTCGAGCCCCTCGCCTTCCAGCGGATCGGAGGCCGCCGCGTCGAAAACGCCGTCCACGAAGACGATCTTCAACCGCTCGATCTCGTCGAACACCGGCGGCTCGCCGTGATCGAAGAGCGCCGCCGGCTTCGGCTCCGGGGCCGTCAGCAGATCGGGGCGGGTGTATTTCCAGTATTCATCGCGCCGCCCAGGCAAGCCCACGGCCAGCAGGCGCGCGAGCGCCTCTTCGCGGGCCGGCTTCGTCCAGCCCGCCGCCTCGGGCATCGTCAGCCCGGCCAGCCGCGCCTCGGTGGCGTCCAGTTTCGCTTGCGCCACGGCCATCACGCCACCTCCGACAGGATGTCGGCGTAGCCGTTCTGCTCGACTTCCAGCGCCAGCTCGGGGCCGCCGGTCTTCACAATGCGGCCGTCGGCCATGATGTGGACGACATCGGGTTTGATGTGGTCCAGCAGGCGCTGGTAGTGGGTGATCACGAGGAAGGCGCGGCCTTCGTCGCGCAGGGCGTTCACGCCCTCGGCCACCAGTTTCATGGCGTCCACGTCGAGGCCGGAGTCGGTTTCGTCGAGGATGCACATCTTCGGCTCCAGCATCGCCATCTGCAGGATTTCGTTGCGCTTCTTCTCGCCGCCGGAGAAGCCCACGTTCACCGGGCGCTTCAGCATCTCGGGGCTGATCTTCAGGCTCTTGGCCTTCTCGCGCACGACCTTGAGGAAATCGCCGGCCGACAGCTCTTCTTCGCCGCGCGCCTTGCGCTGCGCGTTCACCGCGGTGCGCAGGAAGGTCATGTTGCCCACGCCCGGGATCTCGACTGGGTATTGGAACGCCAGGAACAGCCCCGCAGCAGCGCGCTCTTCCGGCTCCATCTCAAGGATCTCCTCGCCTTCCAGCGTGGCGGAGCCTTCCGTCACCTCGTAGCCGTCGCGGCCCGACAGCACGTAGGAGAGCGTGGATTTGCCGGAGCCGTTCGGCCCCATGATCGCATGCACCTTGCCGGCTTCGACGGTCAGGTCCACACCCTTGAGGATCTGCTTGTCCTCTTCTTCAAGTTTCACGTGCAGGTTCTTGATTTCCAGCATGTTTTTCGTCCTTTTCTAAGGCAGCGGCAGGGCGGCCCCGCCCTACGGAATGGGGTTGGCTCGGGGCGTCAGCCCCGGAATACGAGCGCCGCACCGGCGGCGATGAGACAGAAGCCCAGAAGCGTGTTCAGGCTCAGGCTTTCCTTGAGGTAGAACGCCGAGAACCCGGCGAAGATGGTCAGGGTGATCACTTCCTGGATCGTCTTGAGCTGGGCGGCCGAGTAGTAGCCGTGCCCGATCCGGTTGGCCGGAACGGCCAGCCAGTACTCGAAGAAGGCGATGCCCCAGCTGACCAGCACCACGGTGGCCAGCGGGGCGGTCTTGAACTTCAAATGCCCGTACCAGGCGAACGTCATGAAGAGGTTCGAGGCGGAGAGCAGAACGATCGGCCAGAGGGCCTGCGCGGGTATGGTCATCTTGCGTTACCAAAGGTTCAGTCCAGCGTCACGGCCGTGCCGGAGGCAGAGACCATGAGCATGTTGTTGATCACTTCGTAGTCCAGATCGACGCCCACGACGGCATTGCCGCCCGCTTCGGCGGCCCGCTGCTCCAGTTCGGCAAGCGCCGCGATGCGGGCCTCGCCGAGGCTCACCTCATAGGCCCCGGAACGGCCGCCGATGATGTCGGTGATGCCCGCGAAGATATCGCGGAACACATTGGCGCCGATGATCGCCTCTCCGACCACCACGCCATGGTAGGCGGTGATGCGGCGGCCTTCGACGGTCGGGGTTGTCGTCACGATCATGGGGCGGGTCTTTCTCCAGGGTCCTTCGGTCATTTCCGGTTGCGCATCACGGTCTGGGCGAAGAGGCTTCCCAGGAAGCCCGAGGTGCCCGCACTGGCGAGCAGGAAGGCCACGCTCATCGTCGGCAGCAGCACGTTCAGAACGATGGCGAACACCGCGCAGAACGCACCTGTCAGAAGTGCCGAGAGAAGCGATATGCCGGCCCTGCCCTGCATGATCTAGCCGCGCGCTCCCTTGCCCGGCCCGCGATGCAGGCGCCGCATGAAGCGCAGCACCCCCACGGTGAGCGCGCCCCAGAACAGGAAGAGCACCGCCCCGATCGCCAGTTCGGCGGCTTCCGTCTGCGAGGCATCGATCATGCCGCGGGCCACCATGTCCTGCGCGATCTCGTCATGGGTGAGCATGAGCACGAACAGGATGAAGAACCCCAGCACGAAGACCGTCACGCGCAGGCCGTGTTCGTCGCGCAGGCGGCTGGGGTGCCCCAGTTGGACCTTTGGTGCGTGATCGCCAGGTTTCATCAGCCGACGGACCCTTCCAGAGAGATCGCCACCAGCTGCTGGGCTTCCATGGCGAATTCCATCGGCAGCGCCTGGAGCACCTCCTTGCAGAATCCGTTCACCACCAGCGCCACGGCCTCTTCTTCGTCCATGCCGCGCTGGCGGCAGTAGAAGAGCTGGTCGTCATCCACCTTGGAGGTGGTGGCCTCGTGCTCGACGCGGGAAGAATTGTTCTTCACCTCGATGTAGGGCACCGTGTGCGCGCCGCATTTGTCGCCGATCAGCAGGGAGTCGCACTGCGTGTAGTTGCGCCCGTTCTTGGCCTTCGGATGCATTGACACGAGCCCGCGATAGGTGTTCTGCGCGCGGCCGGCGCTGATCCCCTTGGAGACGATGCGCGATTTCGTATCGCGGCCGAGGTGCACCATCTTTGTGCCGGTGTCGGCCTGCTGGTAGTTGTTGGCGATGGCGATGGAATAGAATTCGCCCTGGCTTTCGTTGCCGCGCAGGATGCAGGAGGGGTATTTCCACGTCACGGCTGAACCGGTTTCCACCTGCGTCCACATCACCTTGGCCCGGTCGCCCCGGCAATCGGCGCGCTTGGTCACGAAGTTGTAGATCCCGCCCTTGCCGTTCTCATCGCCCGGGAACCAGTTCTGTACCGTGGAGTATTTCACCTCGGCATCTTCCTCGACGATGATCTCCACCACGGCGGCGTGCAGCTGCGCGGTGTCGCGCTGGGGCGCGGTGCAGCCTTCGAGGTAGCTCACGTAGCTGCCCTTGTCGGCGATGATCAGCGTGCGCTCGAACTGGCCGGTATTCTCGGCGTTGATGCGGAAATAGGTCGAAAGCTCCATCGGGCAGCGCACGCCCGGCGGCACGTAGACGAAGGAGCCGTCGGAGAAGACGGCGGAGTTCAGCGTGGCGTAGAAGTTGTCCGACACCGGAACGACGGAGCCGAGGTATTTCTTCACCAGCTCGGGATGCTCGCGGATGGCTTCGGAAATCGAGCAGAAGATCACGCCCGCCTTCTTCAATTCCTCCTGGAAGGTCGTGCCCACGGAAACGGAATCAAACACCGCGTCCACCGCCACCTTGCGGCCCTCGGCAGGCATGTCTTCCGCGCCTTCGACGCCGGCCAGGATCATCTGCTCCTTCAGCGGAATGCCAAGCTTCTGGTAGGTCTCCAGCAGCTTCGGGTCCACCTCGTCGAGCGATTTCGGCTTGGTTTCCATGCTCTTGGGCCGGGCGTAGTAATATTGATCCTGGAAGTCGATCTCCGGGTAGTGGACCATGGCCCACTTCGGCTCCTCCATCTGCTCCCAGCGCTGCAGAGCGGAGAGGCGCCACTCCGTCATCCACTCGGGCTCTTCGTTCTTCTCTGAGATGAGGCGCACGATATCGGCGTTCACGCCCTTGGGCGCATATTCCATCTCGATCTCGGTTTCCCAGCCGTATTTGTATTTCCCGGCAAGGGATTTCACCGCTTCAACCGTCTCTTCCTCGACCCCGTCCTTGACAGTGACCTGATCCATGGCTGACATCACGTCTTTCCTTTTTTCAGCCCCCCGAAGGGCGCCCGTTTCATGCGGCCCGCGCCTTGTGGCGGGCATGGGCCTTGCTCCAGGCCTCTGCGAAGCCGAGCACCTCGGCCTCCGTTGTCTGCGGCCCCAGCGACACGCGCACGGCCGAGGCCGCCTCGCGTTCGTCGAAGCCCATGGCGCGCAAGGCGCGGCTCGCTTTCACCTTGCCCGACGAGCAGGCCGAGCCGGCCGAAATCGCGTAGCCGGCCAGCTCCATCTGCATCACCTGGGTTTCCCCCTTCCAGCCGGGAACGATGAAACAGCAGGTGTTGGGCAGGCGCCGCGCGCCTTTCCCGACAAAAATAATCTCGCTTGCGGATTCTGCCAGCGCGTTTTCTAGAATGTTTCTAAGTTTTTCCACCTCGCCCCAGCGCCCGCTTTCGAGATCGGCCTGCGCGGCCTGCGCCGCGGCGCCGAAACCGGCGATGCCGATCACGTTCTCGGTGCCCGAACGCCGGCCCATCTCCTGCCCGCCGCCCCGGATCTGCGCCGCCACGTCCAGCCCCTGCTTCAGCACCAGCGCGCCGATGCCCTTGGGGCCGCCCAGCTTGTGGGCCGAGACCAGCGCCATCTCCGCACCGCACCAGTTGAAGGCGAAGGGAATCTTGCCGAAAGCCTGGGTGGCATCGGTCACCGCGAGCCCCTCGGGAAGTTCTTGCAACACGCCGGTTTCACTGTTGGCCAGCTGAAGCGCGCTCGCCGCCGCATCGCGTACCTCGACGCGCCCGTCCCGATCGCAGGGAAGGGAAACGTCGCACCAGCTTGCCACCGCGTCATGCTCCACTCCCGCGCAGGCCAACCCGCGCCCGGCCAGGGCCAGCGCCGCCGCTTCCGTCGCCCCGGAGGTGAACACCACGTCCGCGCCGTCGGCCCCAAGCGCCGCCGCAACCTGCGCACGCGCCTTCTCGATCAGCGATTTCGCCGCCCGCCCCTCGGCATGGACGGAAGACGGGTTTCCCACCACGTCCATCGCCGCGATCATCGCCGCGCGCGCTTCGGCGCGCAGGGGCGCCGTGGCGTTGTAGTCCAGGTAGACGCGCGCCGGCATCACGAAGCGGCCTCCACTTTGTTCCTCAAATATCCCCGCCGGAGGCATCCACCCCCCGCCACGGGCGCCGGGTTGCGCGATCTCATGCGTCGTCCACCACTTCGAAAAGCTGCGGAATCGCCGGGCAAGGCGTCAATTCGTTCTTCACCACGTCCGACAGCCGCGTCTGGTGCAAAAAGACGTAGACATGGGCCGAAAGCCCTTCCCAGAGCCGGTTGGTCAGCGATTGCGCCCGGCTGCCCGAAAGCGCGCCCGAGGCCCCCGCCCCCTTGTGCATGGCCGAAACCGTCTCATCCACCGCGCCCAGGATCTCGGCCACGCGGATGTCGCTCGCCGGCCGGGCGAGCCGGTAGCCGCCACCGGGGCCGCGCACGGACTCCACCAGCCCGGCCCGGCGCAGCTTCACGAAGAGCTGTTCGAGATAGGGCAGCGAAATGTCCTGCCGCCTGGAGATCTCGGCCAGCGAAACCAGCCCGTCGCCCTGCTGCAGCGCAAGGTCCGCCAGCGCCACCATCGCGTATCGCCCCTTGGTGCTGAGTTTCATTGCTTCATTCCCGCAAATACATTGACGACAGCCACGCCAGCCCTTACTTCCATCAGGCCTGATCTGCCGACGCGGCAGAGATTAGAACCGTTCTAAGGACGCTGACTCATTTCGTCAAGAATGAGTTCGGCCAAAACAAAAGCAGGGACAAGAATGCCCGAGGTTATCTTCCCGGGGCCGGAAGGCCGGCTCGAAGGTCGCTACCACCCGCAGAAAGCGAAAGACGCGCCCATCGCCATCGTGCTGCATCCGCACCCGCAGTTCGGCGGCACGATGAACAACCGGGTGGTCTACAATCTGCATTACGCCTTCTACAACATGGGCTTCACCGTGCTGCGCTTCAATTTCCGCGGCGTGGGCCGGAGCCAGGGCGAATACGATCAGGGCGTGGGCGAGCTCTCGGATGCCGCCAGCGCGCTCGACTACCTGCAATCGATGAACTCCAACGCCAAGCACTGCTGGGTCGCGGGCTTCTCCTTCGGGGCCTGGATCGGGATGCAGCTGCTGATGCGCCGCCCCGAGATCACCGGCTTCGTCTCGGTCTCGCCGCCGGCGAACATGTATGACTTCAGCTTCCTCGCCCCCTGCCCGGCCTCCGGCCTCATCATCAACGGCAGCGCAGACCGCGTCGCCCCGCCGAAGGACACCGCGGCGCTGGTAGAGAAGCTGCACGAGCAGAAGGGCATCACGATCACCCACCAGGAGATCGAGGGCGCCGGGCATTTCTTCGAGGATCCCCACATGGACACGCTCATCGGCAACGTCGATGAATACGTCCGCCGCCGCCTGACCGAAAACACCCGCTGAAGGGCCCGCCGATGCACGTCAACGAGCAGATCGCAGACGAGCTGGCCCTCGAGGCCCTGAAGCTCATCGAAGCCACGGGCAACGACGATATCGTCAACGACATCGCCAAGACGATCGGCGCCTCCTCCACGACGCTGGAGGAGAGCTTCCTGACGGCGGTGCGGGTGCGGCGGGCCGAAGCCCGCGCGCGCGCGCTCATCGAAGCGGCCAAGGCGCGCGTCGCCGAATCCGACGGCGCCGCCCAGAGCCCCTCGTCATGAAGGACGCGGCGCCGGCCGGGCCACGCGATGCCCGGCTTGCCGCGCAGTTCCGCTTCCTGCAGGAGGCCGACGCCCTGAAAGGGGTGCTGCGCGCCAACGTGCTGCAGGATCTTTCCCGCCCCGAGAACTCCGCCGAACACAGCTGGCACGCCGCCCTCTTCGCGCTGGTGCTGGCCGACTGCGCCCCGCAACCCGTGGAGGCCGCGCGCGCCATCGCCATGCTGCTGCTGCACGACCTCGTGGAGATCGACGCCGGAGATCACCCGATCCACCTGCCGGTGGACGCCGCCGCGGTGGAAGCGGCGGAGGCGGCGGCGGCGCAACGGCTCTTCGGGCTGCTGCCCGCGGACCAGGCCGCCGAACTGCACGCCCTGCGCGCCGAGTTCGAGGCCGGCGAAACCACCGATGCCCGCTACGCGCGCATGATCGACGTCATCCAGCCGGTGTTCCAGGTCCTGATGGCGCCCGCGCCCCTTCCCGAACACCGCCGCATCGCGCAGGACAACCTGCTTTCGGGGCGCGCGGCGCCGCTGGTGGCGCACTGGCCCGAGGCCCATGCCGCAGCCCTTGCGCTCTTGGAGGGCCGCCCCCTGCCCGCAACGCCCGTCGCGGCCCGCCTCGCCTTCCTCGCCGAGGCCGACCGGCTGAAATCCGTCCTGCGGGCAACGCCCGTTCTCAAGGGCGCGCGGCGGGAGAACTCCGCCGAACACAGCTGGCACATCGCGCTGCACGCGCTCGTCCTGCACGATCTGGCCGCCCCCGGCGTGGACCGGGACCGCATCATCGCCATGCTGCTGCTGCACGACCTGGTGGAGATCGACGCCGGTGACACCCCGATCCATGCCGGCGTGGATGCCGCTGCGCAGGCGGCCAGGGAAGCGGCGGCGGCGGAGCGCCTGTTCGGGCTGCTGCCAGCAAAGCAGGGCGCGGCGCTGCACGCCCTCTGGCAGGAGTTCGAGGCCGCCGAAACCGCCGATGCCGTCTTCGCGAAATCCATCGACCGCGTGCAGCCGCTGTTTCTCAACCTCGCCTCGGGCGGCGGCAGCTGGCGGGACTACGAGGTGACGCTCGCCCAGCTCGAACACCGCGTCGGCAGCAAGATCGCGCGCGGCTCGCCCGCGCTCTGGGCCTTCGTGCGCGCCCGCGTGGCCCCCTGGTTCGCGGCGTAGGGGCGACGCCCCGCTTCGGTATACCGTCGCATACAGCCTTCCATCCCAAGCGGCCATCGGATAGAAGGCGGCTCAAATCCCGACTCACATCCAATCATGCCTGAGAGGCCCACCCATGACGAAGATCAAGGTTGAAAACCCCATCGTCGAGATGGACGGTGACGAGATGACCCGCATCATGTGGCAGTTCATCAAGGACAAGCTGATCCTGCCCTATCTCGACATCGATCTGCTCTACTACGATCTCGGCATCGAGGAGCGCGACCGCACCGACGACCAGGTCACCATCGACGCCGCCGAGAAGACGAAGGAAGTGGGCGTCGCGGTGAAATGCGCGACGATCACGCCGGATGAAGCCCGCATGGAGGAATTCGGCCTCAAGCGGATGTATCGCTCCCCCAACGGCACCATCCGCAACATCCTTGGCGGCGTGATCTTCCGCCAGCCGATCATCTGCCGGAACGTGCCCCGCCTCGTGCCGGGCTGGACGCAGCCCGTCGTCGTCGGCCGCCACGCCTACGGCGATCAGTATCGCGCCACCGATTTCCACTTCCCCGGCGCCGGCAAGCTGACGCTGAAGTTCGAGGGCGAAGACGGCACCGTGATCGAGAAAGAGGTGTTCCAGGCGCCTGACGCGGGCGTCACCATGGCGATGTACAACCTCGACAAGTCGATCTACGATTTCGCCCGCGCCTCCTTCAACTACGGGCTCAACCTGGGCTGGCCGGTGTATCTTTCCACCAAGAATACCATCCTCAAGGTATATGACGGCCGCTTCAAGGACATCTTCGCCGAGGTCTACGCCAACGAGTTCGAAGAGAAGTTCAAGGCCAAGGGCATCTGGTACGAACACCGCCTGATCGACGACATGGTGGCTTCCAGCCTGAAGTGGTCCGGTGGCTACGTCTGGGCCTGCAAGAACTACGACGGCGACGTACAATCCGATACCGTGGCCCAGGGCTTCGGCTCGCTCGGCCTGATGACGAGCCAGCTGATGACGCCGGACGGCAAGATCGTGGAAGCCGAGGCCGCCCACGGCACCGTCACCCGCCACTACCGCCAGCACCAGGCCGGCCAGCAGACCTCGACGAACTCCATCGCCTCGATCTTCGCCTGGACGGGCGGGCTGAAGCACCGCGCCAAGCTCGACGGCAACGCCCAGCTCACGCGGTTCGCCGAAACGCTGGAGAAGGTGATCGTGGACACCGTGGAGAGCGGCCACATGACGAAGGACCTCGCCCTGCTCGTGGGCCCGGACCAGGGCTGGCTCACCACCATGGGCTTCCTCGAAAAGATCGATGAGAACCTGAACAAGGCCCTCGTCGGCTGAACCGGCACCGAGCCGATCAGGGGCCGCTTCCGATCCGGGGCGGCCCTTTTGCCGTCAGGGGGCCCACCGGGCCCCGCAGAGACCATCAGACATCGCCATGACCTTCCTGCTCGATTCCTCCACTCCCGAACGCCACTCCCTCTTCGAGGATGCCTTCGCACTCTTCGTGGGCACCGCGCTCATGGCGCTCGCGGTGATGCTGCTGCAGGCCAGCGGGCTCATCACCGGGCAGATCGCAGGGCTTTCGCTGCTCACCTCCTACGCCACGGGGCAGAGCTTCGGGCTGGTGTTCTTCCTGCTGAACCTTCCCTTCTACCTGCTGGCCTTCCTGCGGATGGGGCTGCGCTTCACGGTGAAGACCTTCTGCGCCGTCGCACTGCTGACCTTATTCACCGAGATCCTGCCTGGACAGATGCGGCTGGAGATGCTCAGCCCGCTCGCAGGCGCGCTGCTGGCCGGGGTCGTCTCCGGCGCGGGGCTGCTGGTGCTGTTTCGCCACGGCGCCTCGCTGGGCGGCGTCGGAATCGCCGCGCTCTACCTTCAGGATCGCTTCGGGATCAAGGCGGGCTGGGTGCAGCTCGGATTTGACACCGGCGTGTTCCTGCTGGCCTTCTGGCTGTTTCCGGCGGTCACGGTGCTCTATTCTCTGGCCGGCGCGGCGGTGGTGAACGTGGTGATCGCCATGAACCACCGCCGCGACCGTTACATCGCGAGCTGAGCCATGCCCAAGCACTACCTGTTCCTGATCGCCGCCATCCTGATGGAGACCGTGGGCACCACCGCGCTTCAGGCCAGCCAGCAGTTCACCCGCGCGGTGCCATCCGTGATCGTGGTCGTGGCCTACGGGCTGGCCTTCTACCTGCTCTCGCTCACGCTGAAGGTGATGCCCGTGGGCATCGTCTACGCGATCTGGTCGGGGCTGGGCATCGTCTTCATCGCGCTGATCGGGTTCCTCGCCTTCGGCCAGAAACTGGATCTTCCGGCGGTGATCGGCATCGGCCTCGTGCTGGCCGGCATCCTGGTGATCCACCTCTTCTCGCAGACCGCCGGCCACTGACCCGCGCCGAGGCGCGCCGGATGCAACGCTGCGTTGCCGCATTTTCACTGGCCTTTTCCCCCAAGGCAGGTTAGGGCGCGCGGGAACAGTTATGAGGCAGGCCCAATGGACCTTCGCAATATTGCAATCATCGCGCACGTCGACCACGGCAAGACCACCCTCGTGGACGAGCTGCTGAAACAGTCCGGCGCATTCCGTGAAAACCAGTCCGTGGCCGAAAGGGCCATGGATTCCAACGATCTGGAGCGTGAGCGCGGCATCACCATCCTCGCCAAGGCCACCTCGGTGGAGTGGAAAGGCACGCGCATCAACATCGTGGACACCCCCGGCCACGCCGATTTCGGCGGCGAGGTGGAGCGCATCCTGAGCATGGTGGACGGTGTTGTCCTGCTGGTGGACGCCGCCGAAGGCCCGATGCCGCAGACGAAATTCGTTACCTCCAAGGCGCTCGCCCTCGGCCTGCGCCCGATCGTGGTGGTGAACAAGGTAGACAAGCCCGACGCCGAGCCCGACCGCGCGCTCGACGAGTGCTTCGATCTCTTTGCCAGCCTCGACGCCAGCGACGAGCAGCTCGATTTCCCCTCCATGTATGCCTCCGGCCGCGCCGGCTGGGCCGACATGGAACTGGACGGCCCGCGCAAGGATCTCTCCGCCCTGTTCGACCTGATCGTGGAGCATGTCCCCGCCCCGCGCCAGGTGGAGAACAAGGACAAGCCCTTCCGCATGCTGGCCACCACGCTGGGCAGCGATCCCTTCATCGGCCGTATCCTGACGGGCCGCGTGGAAAGCGGCACCCTCAAGACCGGCGACACGATCAAGGCGCTGTCGCGCGAAGGCGAGAAGATCGAGCAGTTCCGCGCCACCAAGATCCTCGCCTTCCGGGGCCTTTCCCAGCAGCCGATCGACGTGGCGGAGGCCGGTGACATCGTGACCGTGGCCGGCATGACGACGGCCACCGTGGCCGACACGCTCTGCGCCCCCGAGATCGACATTCCGCTGCCGGCGCAGCCGATCGATCCGCCCACCATCACCGTGACCTTCGGCATCAACGACAGCCCGCTCGCGGGCCGCGACGGCAAGAAGGTGCAATCGCGCGTGATCCGCGAGCGCCTGATGAAGGAAGCCGAGCAGAACGTGGCCATCCGCGTCACCGACACCCCCGGCGGCGAAGCCTTCGAGGTGGCCGGCCGCGGCGAGCTTCAGATGGGCGTGCTGATCGAGAACATGCGCCGCGAGGGCTTCGAGCTGTCGATCTCCCGCCCGCAGGTTCTGCTGCGCGAAGAGAACGGCCAGCGCCTGGAGCCGATCGAGGAAGTGACGATCGACGTGGACGACGAATACGCCGGCGCCGTGATCGAGAAGATCACCGGCCCGCGCAAGGGCGATCTCGTCGAGATGCGCCAGAACGGCGGCAAGACCCGCATCATCGCCCACGTGCCTTCTCGCGGGCTGATCGGCTACCACGGCGAATTCCTGACCGACACCCGCGGCACCGGCGTGCTCAACCGCGTGTTCCATGACTGGGCGCCCCACAAGGGCCCGATCCCGGGCCGCCGCGCCGGCGTGCTGATCTCGATGGAGAACGGCACCTCGGTAGCCTATGCGCTCTGGAACCTCGAAGAGCGCGGCCGCATGTTCATCGGCGCGCAGGAAGCCGTGTACGAGGGCATGATCATCGGCGAGCACAGCCGCGACAACGATCTGGAAGTGAACCCGCTCAAGGGCAAGAAGCTGACCAACGTGCGCGCCTCGGGCTCCGATGACGCGGTGCGGCTCACGACCCCGGTGCGCTTCTCGCTGGAAGAGGCCATCGCCTACATCGACGATGACGAGCTGGTGGAGGTCACCCCGAACGCGATCCGCCTGCGCAAGCGCTTCCTCGACCCGCACGAGCGCAAAAGGCAGGCAAAAGCGGCCAACGCGTGATCGAAACTTCATGAAATTTGAACCCGGCGTTCCTCGCCGGTTTTTTTTGTGCTGCCGTTTGTGCTAGTTACCGTGACGTTAAGTGTATCCGTGGCCAGGGCAGGCGAACGGTGAGGAAACGGTGAAGTTGAGTACCAAGTATCCGGTCGACGCGCGGCTTGCGCCCGTCGCCCAGAGGGTTGCCGCGGCGGCCCTCGATCCGCGCCAGTGGCAATGGGCCCTGGCGGAACTGCAGCGCGTCAGCGACGGCGTCAACGTGGTGATGTTCAGCCACGATCTGCGCAGCGACACGTCGCTGGACCTGATCCATTCCGGCTACGATCCGGCGATGATCGACAGCTACCTTTCCTACTTCGGCGGCATCAACGTCTGGGCGGAGAAATTCCCCACGATCGCGCCGGGCGAGGTGCGCACCTGCGCCTCTCTGGTGCCGGACGAGGATCTCGTGCAGACCGAGTTCTACAATGACTGGCTGCGCCCGCAGGAAGACATGCGCGGCGGCGCCGGGACGGTGATTTCGCTCGGCAACGGGCGCGTGGTGGCTGTCGCGGGCAGCATCCGCCACAAGGACAGGGATCGGATCGAAGCGAAATTCACGCGGGATCTCGAAGCGCTCGTGCCCCACATCCGGGCGTCGCTTCTGGCCAACCGGATGCTTGGCGAATTGGCCTCTCTGGCCTGCATGGCCCGCCTCTCCCTGGACGGGGAGAACACCGCCCTGCTCGTCGTGCGCGACGACGGTCGGCTTGTGCACGCCAATGCCGCCGGGCAGAGGCTCGTCTGCGAGGGGCTGCATTTCGGGCTCGACATCCTGAACCGGCTCCGGTTCACCGCGCCCGAGGCCAACGCCGCGCTGGCGCGCGCGCTCTTCGAGCTGCGCCATTGCGAGCCGGGGCTGAGCCTGCCGTTCTTCCTGAACGGCGCGCGCCGCGAAAGCGAGCCGCTCCTGATGTGCCGCGCCCTGCACCTGCACGGCAACGACATCACGGAAAATCCGCTGCCCTTCCTCGATCAGAGCCGGAATTACCTGGCGCTTCTGATCTCACCGATGGACGCCGAAGCCGAGGCCACGCAGCCGGCCGGCTGACGCCGCCCGCCGCAGGAGCAGACGAACAGGGGCAGACGAAAAAGGGGGCCGCGGCCCCCTTTCCTTCTTCATTCGTTGGTTTCTACGATCACCAGTTCCCGCTCGGAGGCCCCGCGCGCATGGCTCAGCGCTTCCTGGTAGGTCTCGGATCGGTAGCAGGCCTCCGCCGCCTCGACGGAAGGAAACCGGGCCACCACGTTGCGGGGCCGTTCCTTGCCTTCGAGCTGCACGTAGCGCCCGCCGCGGGCGATGAAGGTGCCGCCGTGCTCGGCGATGGCGGCCGTGGCCAGCTTGGCGTATTTGCCGTAGGCCTCTTCATCGGTCACCGTCACATGGGCAATCCAGAGCGCTCCCATCGCCTTATCCTCCGATCACGGCTTCGGCGGCCTTGATCGCGGCCTCGGCGTTGCCGGCATCCTTGCCGCCACCCTGGGCCATGTCGGGGCGGCCACCGCCGCCCTTGCCGCCAAGCTCCACCACGGCCGCCCGCACGAGATCCACGGCGGAAACCCGTTCCGTTAGATCCTCGGTCACGCCCGCCGCCACGGCCGCCTTGCCGCCGGTGTCGGCGATCAGCAGGACGGCGCCGGAGCCGAGCCGCGCCTTGTGCTCGTCGATCAGCGCCGGAAGATCCTTGCCCGACACGCCCGAAAGCGTCTGCGCGAGGAATTTCACACCGTTCACGTCGCGGGCTTCCGGGCCGCCCGCGCCGCCGGAACCGCCGCCCATGGCCAGCTCGCGGCGCAGCTGCGCCACCTCGTTCTGCAGCGCCTTGCGCTCCTCGAGCAGCGCCTTCACGCGGTCCTCGATCTCGCTGGCCTGGCTCTTCAGCAGCCCGGCGACACGCGCCACTCGGGCGTCCTGCGCGTTCAGATACTCCAGCGCCGCGGCCCCCGTGAGCGCCTCGATCCGGCGCACCCCGGCGGAGGAGGCGCTGTCGCTCGTCAGCACGAAGGCGCCGATGTCACCGGTGCGCCGCACGTGGGTGCCGCCGCAGAGCTCCAGCGAGTAGGTGTTGCCGTCCACGCCCTTGCCCGAGCCGGTGGCGACGCCCATGGAGACAACGCGCACCTCGTCGCCGTATTTCTCGCCGAACAGCGCCTGGGCCCCAAGCGCACGCGCCTCGTCCGGCGTCATGATGCGGGTTTCCACCGGGCTGTTCTGGCGGATGTAGGCGTTCACGTCGGCCTCGACCTTGGCGATCTCTTCGTCGGTCAGCGCCTTTGCGTGGCTGAAATCGAACCGCAGGCGATCGGGCGCATTGAGCGAGCCCCGCTGGGCGACGTGATCGCCGAGCGTTTCGCGCAGCGCTTCATGCAGCAGGTGCGTGGCGGAGTGGTTGGCCCGGATCATGCTGCGCCGTGCGTGATCCACGCGCAGCTCCAGCGCATCCCCCACGGCGAGCCCGGATTTGCCGGCCGTCACCTTGTGGGCGAAGACGCCTCCGGCCATCTTCTGGGTGTCGCCGATCACGCCGGCCCCATCGGGCTTGAGATAGGTGCCCGTGTCGCCGACCTGCCCGCCGGACTCCGCGTAGAACGGCGTCTGGTTCAGCACGATCCATCCCTCTTCGCCCTCGGCGAGCGCCTCCTTGGCGGCGCCCTCCTGCACGATCGCAAGAACCTGCCCCTCGGCCACCTCGGTATCGTAGCCGAGGAATTCGGTCGCGCCGTGCTGCTCGGCCAGATCGAACCAGATCGCGGCATCGGCGGTTTCGCCCGAGCCGGACCAGGCCGCGCGGGCCTTGGCCTTCTGCTCGGCCATGGCGGCATCGAAGCCCTCGGTGTCCACGGTGCGGCCCTTCTCGCGCAAGGCATCCTGCGTCAGGTCCAGCGGGAAGCCGTAGGTATCGTAGAGCTTGAAGGCCGCCGCGCCCGGCAGGGCCGCGCCCTCGGGCAGAGCGGCAAGCTCGTCGTCCAGCAGGCGCAGGCCGCGATCGAGCGTGGTGCGGAAGCGGGTTTCCTCCAGCTTCAGCGTTTCCTCGATCAGCGCCTGCGCCTGGCGCAACTCGGTGAAATGGCCGCCCATCTGCTGCACCAGCGCCGGGACAAGCCGGTGCATCACCGGATCCTTCGCGCCCAGAAGATGGGCGTGGCGCATGGCGCGGCGCATGATGCGGCGCAGCACGTAGCCGCGGCCCTCGTTGGAGGGCATCACGCCGTCGGCGATCAGGAAGGAGACCGAGCGCAGGTGGTCGGCGATCACGCGGTGATGCACGTTTCCGGGGCCGTCCGGATCCTGGCTGGTGGCATGGGCGGAGGCCTCGATCAGCGCGCGCATCAGATCGGTGTCGTAGTTGTCGTGCTTGCCCTGCAGCAGGGCGCCGATGCGTTCCAGCCCCATGCCGGTGTCGATCGACGGCTTGGGCAGGTTCTCGCGGCGGCCGTCCTCGAACTGCTCGAACTGCATGAACACGAGGTTCCAGATCTCGATGAAGCGGTCACCATCTTCCTCCGGGCTGCCCGGAGGGCCGCCCCAGATGTGCTCGCCGTGATCGTAGAAGATCTCGGTGCAGGGGCCGCAGGGGCCCGTCGGACCCATGGACCAGAAGTTGTCGTTCGTCGGGATGCGGATGATGCGCTCATCCGGCAGGCCGGCGTATTTCTTCCAGATGTTCGCGGCCTCGTCGTCGGTATGGTAGACGGTGACGAGCAGGCGATCCTTGGAGATGCCGAATTCCTTGGTGATCAGATCCCAGGCGTAGGGGATCGCCTCTTCCTTGAAGTAGTCGCCGAAGGAGAAGTTCCCCAGCATCTCGAAGAAGGTGTGGTGGCGCGCGGTGTAGCCGACGTTGTCCAGATCGTTGTGCTTGCCGCCGGCGCGTACGCATTTCTGCGAGGTGGCGGCGCGGGTGTAGTCGCGTTGCTCGACGCCGGTGAAGACGTTCTTGAACTGCACCATGCCCGCGTTGGTGAACATCAGCGTCGGGTCGTTGCGCGGGACAAGCGGCGAGGAGTCGATCACGGCGTGATCGTTGCGGCCAAAATAGTCCAGGAAGGTGGAGCGGATATCGTTCAGGCTCGGCATGTGGGGCGATGTTCCGGAGCTGTTATTTCAAAGGGTCAGCCCCGTTTAGCCCCGTGTGCGGGTGCTGTCCACCGCCAACGGAAAAAGCCGCCCGTTCAAGGGCGGCTTTCGGCCCGGCAAGGCCGGGCGCAAGCGATGCATCAGCGCGGCGGCGGCGCCTCAATCCTCGACGAGATCCTCGCCGTCGGCCCCGGAAAACCCGAAGTCCAACCCATGGGCGGCGCGGATCTTGTCTTCGATCTCGAGCGCGATGGCGCTGTTTTCGCGCAGGAAGGTCTTGGCGTTCTCGCGGCCCTGCCCGATGCGCTGATCCCCGTAGGAGAACCAGGAGCCCGATTTGTCCACCACGCCGGCCTTCACGCCCAGATCGAGCAGTTCGCCCATCTTGGAGATGCCCTCGCCGTACATGATGTCGAATTCCACCTGCTTGAAGGGCGGCGCGACCTTGTTCTTCACCACCTTCACGCGGGTCTGGTTGCCCACCACCTCGTCGCGGTCCTTCACCGAGCCGATGCGACGGATGTCGAGACGCACGGAGGAATAGAATTTCAGCGCGTTGCCGCCGGTGGTCGTCTCCGGGCTGCCGAACATCACCCCGATCTTCATCCGGATCTGGTTGATGAAGATCACCATGCAGTTGGAGCGCGCGATGGAGCCGGTGAGCTTGCGCATCGCCTGGCTCATCAGCCGGGCCTGCACACCGACGGAGCTGTCGCCCATGTCGCCTTCAAGCTCGGACTTCGGCGTCAGGGCCGCCACGGAATCCACCACAACCATGCTCACGGCGCCGGAGCGCACCAGCGTGTCGGTGATTTCGAGCGCCTGTTCCCCGGTGTCGGGCTGCGAGATCAGCAGCTCGTCCAGGTCCACGCCGAGTTTCTTGGCGTATTGCGGATCAAGCGCGTGCTCGGCATCGACGAAGGCGCAGACGCCGCCCTTCTTCTGTTCTTCCGCCACGCAATGCAGCGTGAGCGTCGTCTTGCCCGAGCTTTCGGGCCCGTAGATTTCGATGATGCGGCCCTTGGGCAGCCCGCCGATCCCCAGGGCGATGTCGAGCCCGAGCGAGCCCGTCGAGGTGGCCTCGATTTCCTGCACCGCGCCTTCCTGGCCGAGCTTCATGATGGAGCCCTTGCCGAACTGCCGCTCGATCTGGGCCAGGGCCGAATCGAGGGCCTTTTGCTTATCTGCGCTACGTTTGTCTGTCATGCTCAAAAGATCTGCCGTCGCCATTGATTGACCCCTTATTCCACACCCGAGCCCGGGCAGCAATTCCTGTTATGTTCGCCTCTTGTTCTCATTCTTATGAGCACAAAATGAGAACATTTCAACTAAAAATTTCATGCACATCAAACCGCACGATCGGTTAAAGAGTGGTTTAAAGACTGAAAACACCGCCAAAACCGAAAGGCAGGCGCCATCCCATGCTGGTATTTCACAAGGAACGCCTCGTGATCCTCTCCGTGCCCAAGACGGGCACGACCGCCCTGCAGGCCGCACTCGGCGCGCAGGCCGACATGGTGGTGCGCGATCCGCCGCTGCTCAAACATGCGCCCCTCTACCGCTATCACCGGTTCTTCAAGCCGATGCTGGAGAAATTCTGCGGCCCGATGGAAACCGTCGCGGTGATCCGCGAGCCGCTGGACTGGACGGGCAGCTGGTATCGCTACCGCGGGCGCCCGTTCCTGCGCGGCACGCCCAACAGCACGGAGGGTGTTTCCTTCGGCGCCTTTCTCGAAGGCTACCTGTCTGATCCGCGGCCACCTTTCGCCGACATCGGCGCGCAGCCGCAACGCGCGCGAAGCGAAGGCGCGCACCGGCTCTTCGTCCTCCACGAGCAGCACGACCCCCTGCTCCACGGGGCTGGAGGCGACGGGCTCCTGCGCCTTCGACGGCTCCTCCACGGCGGCCATTTCTTCCTCGACGTCCATCGCCGGCAGGTAGATCGAAAAACAGGCCCCCTGCCCGGGCGCGCTTTCGGCAAAGACGAAGCCGTTGCTCTGCTTGATGATCCCGTAGACGGTGGACAGCCCCAGGCCGGTGCCCTCGCCCGGCGCCTTGCTGGTGAAGAAGGGCTCGAACACCTTGTCCAGGTTGTCCTGCGGGATGCCGGCACCGGAATCGATCACGCGGATGATCGAGTAGTTGCCGGGCGGAATCTCGGCCCGGCCCTTCTGCAGCGGCGCGCGGATCGTCCGGCTCGTGGTTTCGATCGATACGGTGCCCCCATCCGGCATGGCATCGCGCGCGTTGACGACGAGGTTCATCATCACCTGTTCGATCTGGCGCGGATCGGCCTTGACCGGCCCGACATCCGGATCGTGATTGAAGCTCAGGCGCACCTTCTCGCCGACCAGGCGGTTGAGCAGATGCGTCAGATCCGAAAGGCATTCGCGCAGATCCACCCGTTCCAGCCGCATCGTCTGCTTGCGGGAAAAGGCCAGAAGCTGGCCGACGAGACTGGCGGCGCGGTTGGCGTTCTGCGCGATCTGTTCGAGATCGGCGTAATCCGGATCGTCCTTGCCGTGCTTGAGCAGCAGCAGATCGCAATGGCCCGAGATCGCGGTAAGCAGGTTGTTGAAATCATGGGCCACGCCGCCGGCCAGCTGGCCGATGGTCTGCATTTTCTGGCTCTGGACGAATTGCGCCTCCAGCGTCTTCAATTCGGTGGCATCGCTCAGCACGATCAGCCGCTGGCCTTCCGCATCGGCGGGGCCATCGGCAAGAGTGGCATGGACGAACCGCTCCCCCCCTGCGTTCCGGATCTGCAGAAGCTCCGCCTTGTGCGGGCCGTTGCCCTTGCGCGCCGCTCCGAGCCAGTCGGCCAGCGGGCGCGAGACGCCGAGCAGCAGATCCTCGATCGCCGGGCGCACCCGCAGCCCGCCGGGCAGAAGCACGCGGGCACGCTGGTTCATGAAGCTGACCCGGCCATCCTCCGCAAGCAGCAGCGCGGCCACCGGCAGGCTGTCCACGTCGATGTTGCGCGTGCCCTCCGCGGCGCTTTCGCGCGGCGGCAGGAAATAGAGCTCCTGGCGCCCCCCCGCCCCGACGACGCGCGCCACGTCAACCCGGACGGCACCGTCCCCCGTCTGCACGCTGCACGGGCCTTCCGGGCGCAGGATGCCGGGGCCGAAGATATCGGAGAGCCCGCGCACCTTGCGCCCGAGCAGGCGCTTCATCGCATCGTTCATGAAGAGAACCGCCCCCTTCTCGCTGGCGATCAGCATCGGCAGGGAGAGCCCGTCCGTCCCCTTGCCGGGGGCGTGGGCAGCGTAGACATCCTCGAACCGCCAGAGGAACCCTTCCTCCCCCAGCCTGTGCACCATGAGGCGCATGTGGCCGCGCCGCGTCACCACGTCCTCCCGGGCGGCGCCCTTTTCGCGCGCCTTGCCATGCAGCGCATTCATCACCTTTTCCGGCCGGGCGAACACGGCCCGGAAGATGGAGGAGAGCGGCTTGCCGAGGGCAAGCGGATACATCGCCTGCGCCGCGGCATTGCCGTGGCGCACGATCCCGTCGGCGTCGGTGACGAAACTGGGCGCGGAATCGTGCTCGATGAAGGCGGCGACGACGGAAAGCTGCCCCTTCTGCTGCGCCTGGGCCCGTTTCCCGGACAACCAGGACACCGCGATGGCGGCGAGCACCGAAAGCCCCGTCGCGACGAGGGGCACGCGCAGGGCATCCAACTGGGTGCGCCAGGCCGCGATCAGCAGCAGCACCGACAACACGATCAGAACGGAGCGCCGGGCGGCCTGGACCGACGTGGCCGGTTTCGCGGCCCCCTTTCCAACGGCTGACTTGGAGCCGGCGGGCAGCTTGGGATCGGCCTGCGCGGCCATCGACTGGGGGGAAACGGCTGTATCCGACACGTTGGCTCCGCTTTGGTTCCTGCGCATCAGTTTCGGGCGAAACTCGTTAAACGACCTTTAAGAGAACTGCGAAAACCGGCGGCCTATTCGGTTTTCCGCCTCAGCACCGAGAGGAAGAACCCGTCGCCACCATCCAGCGGCGTCAATGACAGGCGCTTTTCCTCGTGCCAGTCGGCATTTTCCGACAGGAATCGCTCAATCTGCTGCCTGTTTTCCTGATCCAGCAGAGAGCAGGTCGCATAGGCGAGCCCCCCACCGGGCGAAACGAGATCACGGCAGCTGCGCAGGATCCCGGCCTGAACATCAACAAGATCCTGCAAGGCATTGGCATCAAATCGCCATTTTGAATCCGGCGAACGCCGCCAGGCGCCGGTGCCACTGCAGGGCACGTCCGCCAGAACCAGATCGAACGGGCGGCCCGCGCGCAACTCCGCACCGGTGGCGCGCCGGATCTCCACGCCCGCCCGCGCGGCGCGTTCAGGCAGATCCTTCATCCGCGCCGCACTTGCGTCATGGGCGACGAACTCGGCCGTGACCCGCGCCGCCATGGCGAGGCTCTTGCCCCCGCCACCGGCGCAATAGTCGAGGATGCGCCCACCTTCCGGCAGCGGCAATGCCTCCACAAGGGCCTGCGAACCCACGTCCTGCAATTCGACGAGGCCATCGCGATAGGCGGCGCTGGCCTGCACCCGACGGGCATTGGCGGTAACTTCTAGTGCGGCCTGCGCCAAGGGATGCGGGCGCGTTTCAATGTTGTCCGCGAGCAGGTTTTCCCTTGCCGCTTCAATGCCTTGCTTGCGTGTGTTGACGCGCAGGAATACGGGTGCGCGATGGCGGAGCGCCTCGGCGATCCCATCGGCGGCGGCGCCATGGGCCTGCTGCACCAGCGGCCAGATCCATTCAGGAAGATCGCGGGCCACGGCGCGGGGCATTTCGGAGGGATCGGGCAAGGCCGCCCGCTCGGCGGCAGACAGCGGCGCCGGTGCGTGGCCTTCTCCGGTGAACAGCGTCTCCGGCGCCAGCCCCTGGCTGCGCAGTGCTCCGATCATCACCGCACGCCCGGTTTCGCCGCCACCGAGCCATCCAAACGAGCTGCGGCAGCGCAGCGCATCGAAGACGTGATCGCGCACGGCGGCGCGATCCTTGGACCCGGCAAAGCGGCTCCCCCGCGCCCAGCGGGTGAGCGCCCTCTCCGCCGGCGCGCCGGCGAAGATCTCGTCAAGAATGCCGATGGCGGCGGCCACGCGCGCAGCAGGCGTCATGCGGCGGCTCCCGGCTCAGGCGAGGCGGTAGTTCGGGCTTTCGCGGGTGATCTGCACGTCATGCACGTGGCTTTCCTTGAGGCCGGCACCGGTGATGCGAACGAACTGGCAGTTACGGCGCATCTCCTCGACGGTGGCGCAGCCGGTATAGCCCATGGCCGCGCGCAGGCCGCCCACCAGCTGGTGGATCACCGCGTTGGCGGACCCTTTGTAGGGCACCTGGCCTTCGATGCCTTCGGGCACCAGCTTGTCGCTGGCCGCATCCTTCTGGAAGTAGCGGTCCGCGGAGCCGCGTGCCATGGCGCCGAGCGAGCCCATGCCGCGGTAGCTCTTGAAGCTACGGCCTTGATACAGAATGACTTCTCCCGGGCTTTCATCGGTGCCCGCGATCATCGAGCCGACCATGGCACAGGAGGCGCCGGCGGCGATGGCCTTGGCGAAATCGCCGGAGAACTTGATGCCGCCGTCGGCGATGATCGGGGTGCCGCTCTCGCGCGCGCCCTCGGCGGAATCCATGATCGCCGTCAGCTGCGGGACGCCCACGCCGGCCACCATGCGCGTGGTGCAGATGGAGCCCGGCCCGATGCCGACCTTCACCGCGTCCGCGCCGGCGCCGATCAGCGCACGGGTGGCCTCGGCGGTGGCCACGTTGCCGGCCACGATCTGCACCTCGTTGGAGAGCGCCTTGGCGCGTTCCACGGCCTTGGCGACGCCTTCGGAGTGGCCGTGGGCGGTGTCGATCACCACCATGTCCACGCCAGCGTCGATCAGCGCCTGGGTGCGCTCGAAGCCGGCATCGCCCACGGTGGAGGCGGCTGCGACGCGCAGGCGGCCGAGATCGTCCTTGCAGGCGTTGGGGTTGAGCACCGCCTGCTCGGTATCCTTCAGCGTCAGCAGGCCGGTGAGCTTGCCCTCGCTGTCGGTCACCAGGAGCTTCTCGATCCGGCGGGCCTTCATCAAGCTCTTGGCTTCGTCCAGATCCGCGGGCTCCTGCAGCAGCGCCAGGTTGTCGGAGGTCATCATCACCGAGACCGGCGTGTCGTCATCGCTGGCAAAGCGCATGTCGCGGTTGGTCACGATCCCCACCACACGGCCGGAGCCGTCCACCACCGGGAAGCCGGTGACGCGGTAGCGCTCCTGCAGGGCCTTGGCGTCGGCCAGGGTCTGATCGGCGGTCAGGGTGATCGGGTTGTAGACGATGCCGCTTTCGAAGCGTTTCACCCGGCGCACCTCGCGGGCCTGCGCCTCGATGTCCAGGTTGCGGTGGATCACCCCCATGCCCCCGGCCTGCGCCATGGCGATGGCCATCTTGGCCTCCGTCACCGTGTCCATCGCGGAGGACAGCAGCGGGATGTTCAGGCGGATCGACTTGGTCACGTAGGTCGATGTGTCGGCGGTGTTCGGCAGCACGTTGGACGCGGCCGGGACAAGCAGGACATCATCGAAGGTGAGTGCCTCGCGAATCTCCATGAGGGGGCTCCTTGGATGCTTCGTTTGACGCGTCCCTATTGCATGAAGCCCGCAGGAGCGAAACCCCAATTCGTGCTAGCCCCTTGCCAAAGCCGCCAAATGGCACAAGCATCCGCCCCATGACACAGCACGGATACGACGGCGGGCGGCTCAACCTGCCCTTCACCGGGATCACCACCTTCGCCAGAACCCCCTACCTCGAGGATTGGGCGGGGATCGACGCCGACGCCGCCATCCTCGGCGCGCCCTTCGACGGCGGCACCCAGTATCGCCCCGGCGCCCGTTTCGGCCCCCGCGCCGTGCGCGAGGCCTCGACGCTCTTCACCTTCGGCCATGCCGGCGCCTACGATCACGAGGACGACGTGACCTACCTCGGCAAGGACGTGCGGATCGTGGACATCGGCGATGCCGACATCATCCACACCGACACGATCGCCAGCCACCGCAACATCGAAGCCGGGGTGCGCGCGATCCTCGATGCCGGCGCCCTGCCCGTGGTGATCGGCGGCGATCACTCGGTGAACATCCCCGCGATCAACGCCTTCGACGATTTCAGCGACATCCACATCCTGCAGATCGACGCGCATCTCGATTTCGTGGACGAACGCCACGGCGTGCGCTTCGGCCACGGCAACCCGATGCGGCGCGCGGCCGAGAAGCCCTACGTCAGCGGCATGACGCAGGTCGGCATCCGCAATGTCTCCTCCACCGCGAAGGAAGGCTACGACGCGGCCCGCGGCATCGGCAGCGACATCCTTTCGGTGCGGCAGGCGCGCAGGCTGGGCGCGCGCGGCGTGATCGAGCGCATCCCGCAGGGCGCCCAGGTCTACGTCACGCTCGACATCGACGCCTTCTGCCCCTCCATCGCACCGGGCACCGGCACGCCGAGCCACGGCGGCTTCCTCTACTACGAGGTGCTCGAAATGCTTCAGCATCTCTCCCGCCGCCACGAGGTCGTGGGGCTGGACCTCGTCGAGGTCGCGCCGGCCTATGATCCGGCCGGGGTCACCGCGATCCTCGCGGCGCAGATCCTGATGAACACGCTGGGGTTCATCTTCCACGCCCGCATGGCGGGGGGCTGAGCCGTGGCGCGGGCCGTGCAGCGGGGGCAGCGGGGGCGCGCGTTGCGCCCGCTGGCCTTCGCGCTGGCGGCGGTGCTCGTGCTGGCGCTCGTCTTCTTCGGGGCGGCCCGGATCCTGAAGGCGAGCGAACAGGCGCGCGCGGAGGCGCGGCTGTCGCTCTACCACGCCACGCTCACCGAGGCGCTGGAGCGCTACAGCCACCTGCCCTACCTGCTGGCCCGCGATCCCTTCGTGCAGCGCGGCACCGCAGGGATCGGGCTGGCCGGCCTCAACCGCCGACTCGCCGATTTCGCCGCGCGCACCAACCTCGAAGCCATCTACCTGATGGATCCCAACGGGCTCACGATCGCGGCCTCCAACTACGCCGATCCCGTCACCTTCATCGGCAAGAGCTACGCCTTCCGGCCCTATTTCACCGAGGCCCGCGCCGGCGGCTCCGGCGCCTTCTTCGCCATCGGCGTGACGACGGGCCGGCCCGGCTACTTCCTCGCCGAGCCGGTGCGCAACGAGGCCGGCGACATCACCGGCGTCATCGCCATCAAGGTGGATGTCTCGCCCATCGCCTCGCTCTGGGCCGAGGGCGGCGAGACGCTCTTCGTCTCCAACCCGGACGGCGTCGTCATCCTCGCCTCCGATCCGGACTGGCAGTATCACACGCTGGCGCCTCTGCCCGAGGCGCGGCGGGCCGAGATCGCCAAGGCCCGCCAGTTCGCCGATGCGCCCCTGCCCGCGCTCGATTTCGCCGAGGCGGGGCCCGATGTCGCCCGGCTGTCGGGCACGCGCTACCTGCACCGCAGCGCTCCGCTCGGGCGGTTGTCGTGGCGGCTGCACTACCTCGCGCCGGAGCGGGTGATCTGGGCGGGCGCCCTGATCGCGGCGGGCGCGGCGGCCGTGCTGCTGCTGATCGCCACCGCGATTGCTCTCTACTGGCGCGCACGGCGCATCCGCAGCGCGCTCGATGCCGCCCAGGCCGACCGCCGCGCGCTGCGCGCCACCAATGCCGCGCTCGAACATGAGATCGAGGAGCGCCGCGCCGCCGAGAAACGGGCCGCCAAGGCCCAGGCCGAATTGGCACAGGCCTCCAAGATGGCCGCGCTGGGGCAGCTTTCGGCCTCCGTCACCCACGAGCTCGGCCAGCCGCTCTCGGCCATGCGCAACTTCCTGGTCGCCGCCGAGATCGGCGCCAGCGAGCGCGACGGCCAGCTGCTGGCCCGCCTCTCGGGCCTCGTGGCGCGGATGGAGGCGATCACGCGCGAGCTGCGCTTCTTCGCCCGCCCCGGCAAGGACGCGCTGGCGGACGTGGCGCTGGAAGAGGTGGCCCGGGGCGCGATGGAGATGGTGGAAGCCGATGCGCGCATGGCCGGGGTCTCCATCACGCTGGAGCAGGCCGCGACCGGGCTGACCGTGCGCGGCGACAGGCTGCGCCTCGAACAGGTGCTGGTGAACCTGCTGCGCAACGCGCTGGCCGCCAACGCCGAAACATCCGGCTCCGCCATCACCCTGCGGCTCTACGCCGAGAACGGTCAGGCCTGCATCGACGTGGCCGACGAAGGCCCCGGCCTGCGCGGCACCGGGCTCGCGCAGATGCAGGAGCCCTTCCACACCACCCGCGCCTCCGGCGAGGGCATGGGGCTGGGCCTTGCCATCTCCACCGCCATCCTCCAGGAACACGGCGGCTGGCTGCGCGCTGCGGACGGCCCGAATGGCGGCGCCGTCTTCAGTTTCGGGATGCCGGCCACCCAACCGGAAGGACTTGCCGCATGACCCCGCAAAGCCTCAAGGCGCTGGTGGTGGACGATGACCGCAACATGCGGGAATCATTGGTGGAACTGCTGGAAAGCGCCGGCTGGCAGGCCGAGGGGCTGGCCTCGGCCCGGCAGGTGGGCGAGGCGCTGGAACGCCTGCGCCCCGATGCCATCGTCTCCGACGTGCGGATGCCGGGGATGAGCGGTCTCGAACTGCTCGAAAGCCTCTCGGGCACCGAGGCTCCGCCGATGATCCTGATCTCCGCCCACGGCGACATCCCGATGGCCGTGGAGGCCATCCAGGCCGGGGCCTATACCTTCCTCGAAAAGCCGTTCGATCCGCGCCGCCTGCTCACCGCGCTTTCCCATGCCGCCGAACAGCACCGGCTCCGGCTCGGCACCGCGCGCCTGAAGGCAAGGCTGGCGCGCCTTTCGGGGTTGGACCGGATCCTGCTCGGGCGCACCCCCGCCATGACGGCGCTGCGCGAGATGGTGCAGGATCTGGCCGAAACCCCGACGACCGTGCTTCTGCACGGCGAGACGGGCACCGGCAAGGATCTGGTGGCCCACGCGCTGCACGATCTGTCGCCGCGCTCGGATGCGCCCTTCATGGCGCTCTCCTGCGCCACCCTGCCGGCAGAGCATTTCGAAAGCACCCTGTTCGGCCACGGCGGCCAGCCGGGCCTTCTGGCGCGCGCCCACGGCGGCACGCTCTTCCTCGACGAGATCGCCGCTTGCCCACCCGACGTGCAGAGCAAGCTTCTGCGGGTGATCGAAACGCGCGAGTTCCATGCGCTGGACGATCCCACGCCGCGGCGGGTGGATTTCCGCCTGCTGTCGGCCACCAACGAAGATCTCGAAGCCGCCGTGGCCGCGGGCCGCTTCCGGGGCGATCTGCTCTACCGGATCAACACCGTGGTGCTTTCACTGCCCGCGCTCCGCGAACGCGCCGACGACATCCCCCTCCTCTTCGCCCATTTCACCGGCCTCTGCGCCGCGCTCTATGAATCGGCGCAGCCCGAACTGACCCCCTCCGACATCGCCGCGCTGCTGGCCCACGACTGGCCCGGCAACGTGCGCGAACTGCGCAACGTGGCGGAGCGTTTCGTGCTGGCGCGGCGGCGCGCGGAGACCAGCCTGTCGGACGTGATCTCGGCGCAGGGCGCTCCCCAGCCGGCGGCCCCCAACACCCTGCGCGAGGCGGTGGCCGCCTTCGAGCGCGAGATGATCGCCAAGGCGCTCAAGGCCCACGGCGGCCGGATGGACGAGGTTGCCGAGGCGCTGGGCATCGGCCGCCGCACGCTCAACGAGAAGATCGTGAAGCTCGGCCTCAACAAGGACGCGGTGTTGGTGGAGAACGGATAGAAGCGGGGTTCGCCACCGGCTTTCTGTCAGCCAACCGCCCGGCGGCTCGCCGGGCAGCCCCCGGCCGCCCCCTCGGGCGGGGGCTTCTCCCCCACCCGCGGCCGTGCGCTGCCCTCCGACTTCGATCCACATACGGCAACGGCCAGAAGCCGACGCGCCCCGCCCTGCGGATTTCCGCAGGGCCTGCGGGTTTCCGCAGGCGGTTTTCTTCATTGGCCTGCGCACACCGCCCCCATACACTCTGCCCCGGACGCAACAAGAACCTGTTTTCTGGGAGGAAACCGATGAAGAAATACCTTGGTCAGGCCGCCGTCGCCGCCATCGCCGTGGCCTTTGCCGGCGAAGCCGTGGCAACCGAGTGGAACGTTTCGCTCTGGGGCAAGCGCCGCGCCTTCACCGAGCACGTCGAGAAGCTCGCCGAACTGGTGAGCGAGAAGACGGGCGGTGAATTCACCCTCAACATCTCCTACGGCGGGCTGTCGAAAAACACCGAGAACCTCGACGGCATCTCCATCGGCGCCTTCGAGATGGCCCAGTTCTGCGCCGGCTACCACCGCGACAAGAACCCCTCCATCACCGTGCTGGAACTGCCTTTCCTCGGCGTCTCCAGCCTTGAGGAAGAGCGCAAGATCAGCCAGGCGCTCTACGCCCACCCGGCGGCGCAGGCCGACCTCGCCCGCTGGAACGCCACCCTGCTGATGCCCTCGCCGCTGCCGCAGTACAACCTCGTGGGCGTGGGCGATGCGCCCACGACGCTCGCCGATTTCGAAGGCATGGCCGTGCGTGCGACCGGCGGCATCGGCCAGGCGATGGAGAAGGTCGGCGCGGTGCCCACCTCGATGTCGGCCACCGAGGTGCGCCAGGCGCTCGACAGCGGCGTCGTCACGGCCGTCTCCTTCGCGCCGCACGCGCATATGTCCTTCGGCACGATCGAATCCGGCAAATGGTGGACGACCAACCTGAACCCCGGCACCGTGAACTGCCCGGTGGTGGTGAACACCGACGCGCTGAACGCGCTGACCGACGCCGAACGCGAAGCCCTTCTGGGCAGCGTCGATGAGGCCCTCGACCACTACATCGACTTCTACAACAACAACACGATGTCGAAATGGGGCCCGGCGCTGGAAGAGCGCGGCATCGAACAGGTCACCTTCTCCGACGAAGAGATCGCCGCCTTCCGCGAAGCGGCCGCCGGCCCGGTCGCCGCGGCCTGGATCGAAGACAACACCGCGCGCGGCCTGCCCGCGCAGGAGCTCTACGATTTCGTCACCGGCATGATCGGCCAATAAGCTGACGCGTTAGAATCCGGGGCCGCCGCGCAAGGAATTGATCGCGGCGGCCCCTTCCATATCTGGGGAGAGAGAGCCATGGCCGGAAGCGCCACGGTGCTGGAGGACGGCAGCACGCTGAGCCGCCTCGACAGGCAGTTGTACAAACTCGAAAAATTGCTGGCCCTGCTGAGCGGGCTTGCGGTGTTTTCGCTGATGATCCTCGCCGTCGTCTCGGTGGGCGGGCGCAACTTCTTCAACGCGCCGCTGCCGGGCTACGTGGACTGGATCGAGCAGGCGATGCCGCTGATCGCCTTCATGGGCGTCGCCTACACCCAGCGCGACGGCGGCCACATCCGGATGGACATCCTCGTGGGCAGGCTCCGGGGCCGCGCGCTCTGGGCTGCGGAATTCCTGACCACGCTGCTGATCCTGATCCTGATGATCCTGCTCGTCTGGGGCAGCTTCGCCCATTTCCAGCGCAGTTTCGATCTGAACGCCCCGCTGTGGAGCCGGGATTCCTCGATGGACATCGCCCTGCCTCTCTGGCCCGCCAAGCTGCTGGCCCCGATCGCCTTCTCCGTGCTCTGCCTGCGGCTCGTCCTGCAACTCTGGGGCTATGCCAGGGCCTTTGCGATGCGGGCGGACACCCCGGTGGCCGTGCCGCTGATCCAATCGGCCGCCGAACAGGCCGCCGCCGAGGCCGACCACGTGACCGGAGGGGCTGACTGATGGAACCCATCGATATCGGAATCACTGTCTCCATCGGGCTTCTGGTGATGGTCGTGCTCGGAATGCGGGTGGCTTTCGCCGCCGGCCTCGCCGGGCTCGTGGGCCTGATCTGGATCTTCTGGGCCAAGAAGGGCTACGCACCGGACGATTTCGGCTGGGCGCTCACGGTCGCGGTGAAGACCGCCGGACAGGTGCCCCATTCCAAGGTGGCCAGCCAGGCGCTTTCGCTGATCCCCACCTTCATCCTGATCGGCTACCTGGCCTATTACGCCGGGCTCACCAAGGCGCTGTTTGACGCCGCCAAGAAATGGGTGGGCTGGCTTCCGGGCGGGCTGGCCGTTTCCACGGTCTTCGCCACCGCCGGTTTCGCCGCCGTCTCCGGCGCTTCCGTCGCCACCTCAGCCGTGTTCGCCCGCATCGCCATCCCGGAGATGCTCAAGATCGGCTACGACAAGCGCTTCGCCGCCGGTGTCGTGGCGGCCGGCGGCACGCTGGCCTCGCTGATCCCGCCCTCCGCCATCCTCGTGATCTACGCGATCATCGTAGAGCAGGACGTGGGCAAGCTGCTGCTGGCGGGCTTCGTGCCGGGGGCCGTTTCGGCGCTGATCTACGCGGGGCTCATCGTGGGCATGGCCGTGGCGCTGCCCAACTTCGGCCCGCCGGTGAAGGGCTTCACCTGGGGCGAGCGCTTCAAGGCGCTGCCGCCGGCCTTCCCGATCTTCTTCGTGGTCACCATCATCATCTTCTTCATCTACAATCCCTTCGGCGGCGACGCCTGGGGCACGCCGACCGAGGGCGGCGCGCTGGGGGCCTTCGTCGTGTTCTGCATGGCCGTCTATAAGGGAATGCGTTGGACGCAGCTGAAGGACGCCCTGCTGGAGACCGCCAAGCTGGCGGTGATGATCTTCACCATCATCTGGGGCGTGCTGATCTACGTGCGCTTCCTCGGCTTCGCCGATCTGCCCGGCGCGTTTTCGGAGTGGATCACCTCGCTGGATCAATCGCCGATGCTGACGCTGGTGCTGATCCTGCTGGCCTACGCGGTGCTCGGCATGTTCATGGACGCCATCGGCATGCTGCTTCTGACGCTGCCCGTCGTCTACCCGGCGGTGATGGCGCTCAACGGCGGCGAGTTCGTCTCGGCGGCCGACAGCGCCTTCGGCATGAGCGGGCCGATGTGCGCGATCTGGTTCGGGATCCTGGTGGTGAAGATGGCGGAGTTCTGCCTGATCACCCCGCCCATCGGGCTGAACTGCTTCGTGGTGGCCGGGGTGCGCGATGATCTGAGCGTGCAGGACGTGTTCAAGGGCGTCACCCCCTTCTTCATCGCCGACGCGATCACCATCGCCGTGCTGGTGGCCTTCCCGGCCATCGTGCTCTGGCTGCCGAGCCTCGCCTAGGCAATCCGCGCAGATGCGAGGGGGCGGCGCCTCAGCCGCCCTCTTCGCCCAGCTCCATCGCCCGCAGGTGGGCGGCCAGCTTCTCGCGGTTGATCCGCAGGCCTCCGTTTCATCCGCCTGCATCAGGCCCGCCTCCTTCAACGCGCCGATCTCGCGGTTGATCGTCTGGCGCGAACAGCCCACCAGCGTGGCCAGGTAGCCCTGGCTGTAGGTCACGCGGCTGGAGAACCGGGACAGGTGCTGAAGGTAGTGGCCGATGCGCTGCGGCACCGCCTGGTATTGATCGATGTCCTTGAACAGAAGCCCCCGCGTGAGCCGCTCGGCCTGGATGCGCATCAGGTTGCGCTGCACGCCGGGATCGGCGGCGAAGCCACGGAACACCGTAGCCCCCGCCCGCAGGAGAATCGCGCCGGACTGCGCCTCGCAGGTGGCGATCACCGGCTGATCGCCGATCACCTCCACATCGCCCAGAACGTCACCGGGCCCGGCATGGTTGGCGATGACCTTGTGCCCCTGCCGGCTGAGAAAGCTGACCTCCACGATCCCGTGGGCGACCACGTAGACATGCGCCGCCCGCCCTTCCTGCGACAGCAGCACCCGAGGCTGGTTGCACAGGATCTCTTCGCAGCGATCCATGAAATCCTCGGCAACCGCCGCCGGAAGGCCTTCCAGAAGCGGCGAGGGGCGCAGAAAGGCGTATTTCTGACTGATGCGCATGGCGGGCGCGTCTCCACCTCAGGTTGTCATCCAAGATTTACGGCTGGCAGGTTCAAGCGGGGGCTGCCGGGAACGCACGCTACAGCAGATGTCCGAAAAAAGGAAAGGGTTGAGGGGGGAATGCACCCTCAACCCTACCAATCACTCGTGACAAGGCGCCGTCACGACCTAATTCGTTGCCGGCACCGGGGGATCAGTCACTCACTCTGAATACCCACCAGAAAGATTACGCCGACGTCGGGGAAACCGGGTGTCGCCAAGGCGACAGGTTGATGAAATTCTTGATTTTTACGCGGGGGAACTTCTCGCGCTGGTTGTTTTTTCAACGTGCCAATGCGTCTTCCAGCACATCCAGCACCGCTTTTTCGGGCACTTCGGAGGTGACGAAGGCCTCTCCGATTCCCCGCGCCAGAACGAATCGCAGCTTGCCGTCGAGCACTTTCTTGTCCTGCCCCATGAGATCCAGCAGATGCCGCGCGTCCGGCAGATCGCCCGGAATCTCCGAAAGGTCCCGCTTCGCGCCCACCGCGGCCAGGTGCGCCCGCACGCGGCTCGGCGTTTCCTGGGCGCAGAGCCCGAGGCGGGCGGACAGTTCAAACGCAAGCCCGCAGCCGATCGCCACCCCCTCGCCATGCAGCAGGCGATCGGAATAGCCCGTGGCCGCCTCCAGCGCGTGGCAGAAGGTATGGCCGAGGTTCAGCAGCGCCCGGTCGCCCTGCTCGGTTTCGTCCCGCGCCACGATCTCCGCCTTCATCTCGCAGGAGCGTTTCACCGCATGGATCCGCCGCGCCACGTCGCCCTCGATCATGGCGGGGGCGTTTTCCTCAAGCCATTCAAAGAATTGCGCATCCCCCAGCAGGCCGTATTTCACCACTTCGCCGTATCCGGCGAGGAAATCCCGCCGGGGCAGTGTTTCCAGAACGGAAACATCGGCCAGCACCAGCGACGGCTGGTGGAAGGCGCCGATCAGGTTCTTGCCGGCCGGGGAGTTGATCGCCGTCTTGCCGCCCACCGAGCTGTCCACCTGCGCCAGAAGGGTTGTGGGCACCTGCACGAAGCGCACGCCGCGCCGCAGGATGGCCGCGGCGAAACCGACGAGATCGCCGATCACCCCGCCCCCGAGCGCCACCACCACGTCGTTGCGCTCGATCTTTTCGGCCAGAAGCCACTCCACCGTGCGGCTCAGATGTTCCCAGCTCTTGGTGGCTTCGCCGGCCGGCAACTCCAGCGCGGTGGCCGTGATGCCGTCGCGGCCCAGCCCGGCCTTCAGTGCCTCCAGGTGCAGCGGCGCCACCGAGGCATCCGTCACGATGGCCACGCGCGGGCGGCGCAGCAGCGGCGCGATGAAGCGCCCGGCACGCCCGATCAGCCCCTCGCCGATCTCGATGTCATAGGAGCGCTCGGCCAGGTTCACGCGGACGGTTTCGCTCATTCGGTCTTCTCCAGGATGTCAGGGCGCGTCAGCAGCGCCTGAAGCACGCGGTGTGCCATGTCTTCCACGGAATAGGACGCGTCGGCGTCCACGATCAGCGGCGCCTTGGCATAGAAGGGCTCGCGCGCGCGCAGCAGTTCGGCAAGGGTGGCGCGCGGGTTGGCCGTGCGCAGCAGCGGCCGCGTCGTCTTGTGGCGCACGCGGTTCCACAGAAGGTCCAGATCCGCGCGCAGCCAGACGGCCACCCCGCGCGAATCCACGATCTCGCGGTTCACCTCCGACAGGAACGCCCCGCCGCCGACGGAGAGCACGCAGCGCTCCTCGTCCATCAGCCGCGCGATCACCTCGGTTTCACGCGCGCGGAAGAAGGCTTCGCCGTCGCGCTCGAAAATCTCGGCGATGCTCATGTTCGCGGCTTTGACGATCTCGTCGTCCGAATCGAGGAAAGGCGCCTGAAGCATCTGCGCCAAGGCCTTGCCCACGGCCGTTTTTCCGGCCCCCATCATGCCCACGAGGACGACCGTCTTTTTCAATCGATAGGCCAAACCGGCAGCTACCCGCTCAATTCTTCGTTTCCCGCCCCTGAATGGCGTGATCTCGCCGAAAAGACCATATATAATCAGCGCAAGAACGCAAAAATGCGGCGCTAACACGTGAGGGCAGAGAATTGATGGGGCGGCTTCTGAAACTTCTGGCATTCCTCCTGGTGGTGGGATTCGTGCTGCTCGTCGGCTTCGCCTACCTGGGCGATCTGACGCCCGAGCAGAGCGATGTCAGCACCCCGGTGACACTGGATGTCGACTAGCCGAACGCCGCGCCGCGGCCGCGGCCCCGCGGTGCCTTGCGGGGCGGTTCCAGTCACCGTTTGCAAAGCCCTGCCAAGGGCCTTTCCCAAAGCGCCCCAGCGCCTCGCGGCCGCCGTTCTGGCGGGCCTTCTGGCCGCGCCCGCCGCTGTGGCCCAGCCGCTTTCCGCCATCGACTGGCTGTCGGATTCGATCCGCGCCCCGGTGACGGTGCCGCGCGATGACGGCGCCGTGGCCGACAGCGCCGCCGTCGGTGAAATCACCGTTACCCCTCTGGACGAACCGGGGCTGGATGCCGTGGGCCTTCTGCCCACCTCCGTCACCGGCTTTCCGCGCGATCTCTGGGGCGGCAGCGACGTGCAGACGCTCACCGAACAGATCGCCCGCATCGATGCCACCGCCAGCCCCGCCCTGCAGGATCTGCTCTACACGCTGCTACTGGCCGAGCTCGATCCTCCGCGCGGTGCCGGCGGCGAGAACACGCTCTTTCTCGCACGGGTGGACAAGCTCCTCGAGATGGGCGCGCTCGAACAGTCCAAGGCGCTGCTGGAACGCGCCGGTCCCGACACCAGCGCGCTGTTTCGGCGCTGGTTCGACGTCAGCTTGCTGACGGGGACCGAAAATGCCGCCTGCGACGCCCTGCGCCGGAAGGCCGACATCGCGCCCACCTTTCAGGCAAGGATCTTCTGCCTCGCCCGCAACGGCGATTGGAACGCCGCCGCCCTCACCCTGGAAACCGCCAAGGCACTCGGGTTTCTCAGCCCCGAGGAAGACGCGCTGCTGGCCCGCTTCCTCGATCCGCTGCTGTTCGAGGGGCTGCCGCCCCTGCCCCTGCCCGCCCATCCCACGCCGCTCGTCTTCCGCATGTACGAGGCGATCGGCCAGCCCATCGCCACCGCGAGCCAGCCGCTGGCCTTCGCCCATTCCGACCTGCGCCCCGTCTCCGGCTGGAAGGCGCAGATCGAGGCGGCCGAGCGGCTTGCGCGCTCCGGCGCCATCGACGAGAACCTGCTGCTGGGGATCTACACGGAGCGGCTTCCCGCCGCCTCCGGCGGCACCTGGGATCGGGTCGCCGCCCTGCAGCGCTTCGACGTCGCCCTGCGCGCGCGCAACACCAACGCCATCGCCAAAACCCTGCCTCCGGCCTGGCGCATGCTGCGCGAAGCCGGGCTCGAAACCGCCTTCGCCCGCCTCTACGGCGCTGAACTGGCCGGATTCGAACTGCCCGGCAAGGCCGCGCGCATCGCCTACCGGCTCGGCCTGCTGTCGCCCGATTACGAGGTGATCGCCCGCAACCACCGAAGCGACGATCCCTTCGAAACCTATCTCGCCTCCGTCGCCGCCGGCACCCCCTCCGAACCGCCCGCCGGCAACCTGCGCGCCGCCGCCGTCTCCGAAGGCTTCTCCAGCCTCACGGCACCGCCCGATTACGCCCCGATGCTGGCGGAAGGGCGCATCGGCGAGGCCATCCTCGCCGCCACCGATGAATTCGCCCGCGCCTTTGAAGGCGATCCGGCCGATGCAAGCGAGGCCATCGCCCTGCTGCGCGCCGTCGGCCTGGAAGACACCGCCCGCCGCGCCGCGCTCGAATTCCTGCTGGCCGGGGGCGCGGCCTGATGCGCGCCCGGATCGAAGCCTTCATCGAAGCCCAGGCCGCCGAACTGGACGCCGCGCGCAACACCCAGCTCGCCTATGCCCGCGATCTGCGGATCTTCGGCGAATGGCTGGAGTCGCAGGGCTTCGAGGATCTCTCCGTCACCCAGCAGCAGATCGAGGCCTTTCTCGTGGCCTGCGACGCCGAGGGGCTCTCCCGCGCCACCCGCGCACGCCGCCTCTCCGCCATCCGCCAGTTCTACCGCTTCGCCTACGAGGAAGGCTGGCGCCCCGACAATCCGGCCATCCAAATCGCCGGTCCCGGAAAAGACAGACGCCTGCCGAAAACCTTGAGCGTCGAAGAGGTCGGCCGCCTGCTGGCCGCCGCCGCCCAGGCCGGGCGCACCGACGCCGACCGCCGCCGCAACCGCTGCCTCGCCGAGCTGCTCTACGCCACCGGGATGCGCGTGAGCGAACTCGTCGGACTGCCCGTCGCCGCCGTGCGCGGCGATCCGCGGATGCTGCTGGTGCAGGGCAAGGGCGGCAAGGAACGCCTCGTGCCCCTCACGCCCGATGCCCGCGCCGCCGTGGCCGATTGGGTCACCGCGCGCGATGCCGCGCAGGAAAAGATCGTCCGCAAGGGCGGCGCGGAGTCGAAGTTCCTCTTCCCCTCGCGCGGCAAGGAAGGCCACCTCACGCGCCACCGCTTCTACATGCTGATCAAGGAGATCGCCGTCGTCGCCGGCGTCCCGCCCGAAAAGGTCACCCCGCACACCCTGCGCCATGCCTTCGCCACCCACCTGCTGGCCAACGGCGCCGACCTGCGCGCGATCCAGACGCTCCTCGGCCATGCCGACGTCGCCACCACGGAAATCTACACCCATGTGCTGGACGAACGCCTGAAAGCGCTGGTGCTGGAGCATCACCCGCTGGCCGAGGGCTGATCCCCACTTTGTTCCCCAAGTATCCTCGGGGGGCGCGGGGGGCAGACAGCCCCCCGCCTGCAGCATCAGCCCCGGCGCAGCGCGTCGGGCAGAATCTCCTCGCTGGGCCAGATCCCGCTGGTGAGCGCGGCGTGATAGCCCTGCGTCAGCCCGGCCTCCTCCATCGCCCGCCGGGCCGCCGCCGCATCATAGGCCAGCCGCAGGATGCGGGCCCCGTCCGCACCCAGCACCGCGTAGCGCGTCTGCGGGCGCCCGTCGTGGGGCGGCAGGCCGATGACGCCCGCATTGATCCAGGAAACGCCAGCCACGACCCGTTCGAAGGCCAGCCCGCAATGGCCCGCGATCACTGCATCCACCGGGCCGACGATCTCGCGCAGATGCGCGATCTCCGCGGCGAAAGCGCTGTCGGGGTCCGAGGGCCAGAGAAACCGGTTGTTGGCCCGTGCCCCGCCATGCAGCACGGCCACGCTGCGGCCCGCGTGCTCGAAGGTCACGATGTCCGGCAGCCCGGCCATCCAGCGCCGGGCCTCTGCACCAACCTGTGCATCGGCATGGGCGAACCATCCGCGCGACAGAAGATCGCAGGCGGTGCCGGCCTCGAAACCGCAGCCGCAGTCCAGCGCCCCTTCGGCCAGCTGCGTTTCGCAGTTGCCGGCCACCACCGTGCAGCCCCAGGCCCGGATCCGCGCCACCGTTTCGCGCGGCGCGCCGCAGTAGGCCACCAGATCCCCGGTGCAGATAACGTGGTCCGCCGCGATCCCGCGCGCCGCAGCGGTGGCCATCAGCGCCTCCGTGGCCTGCAGGTTGGAATAGGGCCCGCCAAACAGCAGAACCTCGCCCGAAAGCCTGCCAAGTGCCTGCACTTTCACCGTTCCGCCTCCCTTGAATGGCCGCCCCGAAGCCCCCATAAGGAAGCAAGGCCAAACGATTGCAAGGCAAATGGACCAGACTTCAACGCTTCTTGATTCCGCCTTCTGGGTATCCGCGGGCGCGATCTTCTTCCTCCTGCTCATGTCGGGATTCTTCTCGGGCTCCGAAACCGCCCTCACCGCGGCCTCCCGCGGCAAGCTGCGCGCGCAGGCCGACAAGGGCAGCAAGGGCGCGGAACGGGCGCTGAAGATCACCGAGGACAACGAACGCCTCATCGGCTCAGTCCTGCTGGGCAACAACCTCGTCAACATCCTCGCCACATCGCTGGCCACCGCGCTCTTCACCCGGCTCTTCGGCGAAAGCGGCGTGGCGCTGGCCACGCTGGTGATGACTCTCCTCGTGCTGATCTTCGCCGAGGTGCTGCCCAAGACCTACGCCATCACCAATGCCGAGACCGCCGCCGCCTCCGTTTCGAGGCCGATCTCGCTGGTGATCTTCCTCTTCGCCCCGATCGTCGGCGCGGTGCGCCTCCTGGTGCGCGGCATCCTGCGCCTCTTCGGCGTGCAGACGGACCCGGACGGCCAGATCCTCGCCGTGCGCGAGGAGATCGCCGGCGCCATCTCGCTCGGCCATTCCGAAGGGGTCGTCGAGAAGGAAGACCGCGACCGCATCCTCGGCGCGCTGGACCTGGGCGAACGCACGGTGGACGAGATCATGCTCCACCGCTCCAACATCGAGATGATCGACGCCGACGACACGCCCGACGCCATCCTCAACCAGGCGCTGGCCTCGCGCCACACCCGCCTGCCGGTGTTCAAGGACGATCGCGAGAATGTGGTCGGCGTGGTGCATGCCAAGGATCTGTTGCGTGAAGTGAACCGCCTGCTGCGCGGCGCACCGGCCACCGAGGCCGGGCTTGCGAACTTCGACATCATGAAGGTGGCCAAGCCGCCCTACTTCGTGCCCGAGACCACCACGCTCGATGACCAGATGCGCCAGTTCCTGCGCCGCAAGGCCCATTTCGCGCTGGTGGTGGACGAATACGGCACCATCGAAGGGCTGATCACGCTGGAAGACATCCTCGAGGAAATCGTGGGCGAGATCACCGACGAGTTCGATCTCGAACAGGAAACGCCCTTCACCCGCACCGAGGACGGCCACTACCTCGTGGAAGGTGCCACCACGATCCGAGATCTCAACCGCGCCACCGAATGGAGCCTGCCCGACGAGGAGGCCAACACCGTGGCCGGGCTGGTGATCCACGAGGCCCAGATGATCCCCAACGAGGGGCAGGTCTTCTCGTTCCACGGCTTCCGCTTCGAGGTGCTCAAGCGCGAAGACAACCGCCTGACTCTGCTCAAGATCAAGCCGCTCTGAAAAAGGCTAATGCGCAAGAGGTGCGCCCGGCCCGTCGCCGGGCGCATGCGCTCGTCAGCGCCCCTTGAACAGGCTGCCCAGGATGCCGCGCACGAGTTTCTTGCCGGTGGTGCCGGTCAGCTCGTCCATCACCATCTTGCCCATGGCCTCGCCGAAACTGCGGCTGTTGCCGCGGCTGCCACGCGAGGAGGATCGCGACACGCGCGCGCCGGTGTAGCGGCGCGCGGTGCGGTATTCGCGTTCGGCCGGGGGCGCTTCCTCCTCCGCGGCCTCCGCCGCCTCGGCTTCCGCCGCCGCCTGCGCCGCCCGGCGCTTCAGGATCTCGTGGGCGCTGTCGCGATCGACCGTCGCGTCATATTTCGCGCCCATTCCCGAGGCCTGCATGATCTGCGCCCGTTCCGCATCGCTCAAGGGCCCCATCCGCGAGGACGGCGGCCGGATCAGCGTGCGTTCCACCACGCCCGGCACGCCCTTCTTCTGAAGGAAGGAGGTCACCGCCTCCCCGACCCCGACGTCGCGGATCGCGTCGGCCGTGTCGAAGCGGGGATTGTCGCGGTAGGTTTCCGCCGCCAGCTTCAGGTTCCTGCGGTCTTTGGCGGTATAGGCGCGCAGCGCGTGCTGCACCCGGTTGCCCAGCTGGCCGAGGATGTCTTCCGGGATGTCGCCCGGGCTCTGCGACACGAAATAGACGCCGACGCCCTTGGAACGGATCAGCCGCGCCACCTGCTCCACCTTGTCGAGGAGCGCCTTGGGAGCATCGTCGAACAGAAGGTGGGCTTCGTCGAAGAAAAAGACGAGCTTGGGTTTGTCCGGGTCCCCCACCTCGGGCAGCGTTTCGAACAGCTCCGACAGCAGCCAGAGCAGGAAGGTCGCGTAGAGTTTGGGCGCCTGCATCAGCTTGTCGGAGGCCAGGATGTTGATGCGCCCGCGCCCGTCGGCCTCGGTCGCCATCAGATCGTCGATCTCCAGCGCCGGTTCCCCGAACATGCCGGTGATCCCCTGATTCTCCAGCGTGAGAAGCCCCCGCTGGATCGCGCCGACAGAGGCGATCGACACGTTGCCGTAGCGCAGCGAAAGCTCGGCGCGGTTTTCCCCGACCCAGGCCAGCAGCGATTGCAGATCCTTGAGATCCAGAAGCGGCAGCCCTTCCTCATCGGCCACCCGGAAGGCGATGTTGAGCACCCCCTCCTGCGCCTCGGTCAGTTCAAGAAGCTGCGCCAGCAGAAGCGGCCCCATCTCCGCCACCGTCGTGCGCACCGGGTGCCCCTGCCGGCCGAACACGTCCCAGAAGACGACCGGATAGGCCTGGTAGCCAATGTCCTCCAGCCCGATGGTGGCCGCGCGCCTGGAGAAGGCCTCGTGCAGATCCCCCTCGGCCTGCCCGGCCACGGCGAGCCCGGAGAGATCGCCCTTCACGTCCGAAAGGAAGACGGGCACGCCTTCGCGCGAGAAGGCCTCGGCCATGATCTGGAGCGTGACCGTCTTGCCCGTGCCCGTGGCCCCGGCGATCATGCCGTGGCGGTTGGCATATTTCAGAAGCAGTTCCTGCGGCGTGCCGTAACCTTCCCCGCCTCCGCCGATGAATATCCCGCCAGCCATGCTTTGCCCTCCGCCAAAAAACCCCGGAAATCGGTGCGTCACGGGATGAAAATACAGTCTTAACCCTTTTGCGCCACAGTGAAATTGCCCGCGGGCGCCTTGCTTGGCCACGCGGGCCTTCCTCCCTGTTGGACTGGCCGCGCCCCCAATTTCGGCGCGGCCTCTTTTTTGTGCGCAATCAGGCACCTGAAGCCCGATTTTGGCTGTTGACCGATCCTGCGCATCTGAATAACGTGCCATCAATGACAAGTCGGCCGGTCCGACGGGGAGTGTGAAATTCACAGGGAAAAGGGTCGCTCGCGGCCCTTTTTTCTGTTTGCTCCCCGGCCGGGCCGGCCCCTTGTGCGCCCGTTCCCCCACGCTCCGATACCGGTTTCGAACGCCCGGCCGCGGGCGGGCGGATTGTAATTGCCAAGCGGGCCGCTATCCTGCCCAGCAAAGCTCAACCGCGCAAAGGACTCCCCGCCATGAGTGGCCTTCTTGCCCTGCTGGACGACGTGGCCGCCATCGCCAAGGCCGCCGCCGCCCAGATCGACGACATCGCCGCGCAATCCACCAAGGTGGGCGCCAAGGTCGCCAGCACCGTGCTGGACGATGCCGCCAAGGCAGGGGCCAAATCCGCCGGCGTGGTGATCGACGACGCCGCCGTAACGCCGAAATACGTCCACGGGCTGCCGGCGGCGCGGGAACTGCCCATCGTGATGCAGATCGCACGCGGCTCGCTCTTCAACAAGCTGGTGATTCTTCTGCCCATCGCGCTGCTGCTCAACGCCTTCGCACCCTTCCTGCTGCCGCCGCTGCTGATGCTGGGAGGCTGCTACCTCTGCTTCGAGGGCGCCGAGAAGATCCTGCACGTGTTCAAAGGGGGCGAGCACGGCCATGACGAAGAACACGGGCTGGACGCCCAGTCGCTGGAAAAGAAGCGCGTCGCCGGGGCGATCAAGACGGATTTCATCCTGTCGGCCGAGATCATGACGATCGCGCTTTCGGCCATCGAGTCGCAGTCGGTCTGGATCGAAGGGGTGGTGCTGGCCGTCGTCGCCGTCGGCATCACCGCGCTGATCTACGGCAGCGTCGCCATCCTCGTGAAGGCCGACGACCTCGGCCTCAAGATGCACGAGGCCGGGCGGCTCGGGCTCACCCGCAGCCTCGGGCGCGGGATCGTGAAAGCCATGCCCACGGTGATGACCGTGATCTCCGTGGTGGGCACCGCGGCGATGCTCTGGGTCGGCGGCTCCATCATCGTGCACGGGCTGGAGACCTTCCACATCGGCTTCCCCGGCCACCAGATCCACGATCTGGCGGTGGCCGCCGGCTCCGCGCTGCCCGCCATCGCGGGCTTTGCCGAATGGTTCGTCACCGCCTTCCTCGACGGCATCTTCGGGCTGGTGATCGGCTTCCTGCTGATCCCGGTCGTGACCGGCGTGATCGTGCCCGTCGCCGGGGCGCTCGGGCTGGGCGGCGGCAAGGGGGATCACGCGTAGCAATTCCCCGCCGAGGCACGCATTCACGCCTGACACCCCGGGCGCACCGTGATACATGCAGGGCGATAACATACGAGGAAGAAACTGCGATGCAGGACCTTATGAAATCCCTTCTTCTGGCCACCGCGCTGGTGATCCCCTCCGTGTCCTTCGCACAGGATACCGCAACCGAGGGCACGGCGGCGACCGCCGAAACGCAGGCGGAAGCCCAGGCCGGGACGCAGGCCGAAAGCGGCAGCGACACCCCCGCCGGCGCCAACGAGCTTTCGCTGGGGGAAACCGTGGTCGAAGGCCCCCGCGTGGGCGATACCTACGTGCGCGATACCTACGGCGACTGGGAACTGCGCTGCGTGAAGACCGAAGACGACCGCGACCCCTGCCAGCTCTACCAACTGCTGCGCGACGAAGTGGGCAACTCGGTGGCCGAGATCAACCTCTTCGGCCTCGAAGGCAACGGGCCCGCCGCCGCCGGCGCCACGATCATCACCCCGCTGGAAACGCTGCTGACCCAGCAGATCACCCTGTCGGTGGATGGCGGCGCGGGCAAGCGCTACCCCTTCACCTGGTGCGCCCAGATCGGCTGCGTCGCCCGCGTGGGCTTCACCCCGGCCGAGGTCGAAAGCTTCAAGAAGGGCGCCAAGGGCACGCTGGTGATCGTTCCCGTGGCCGCACCCGACCAGCAGGTCGTTCTGACGATCTCGCTCAAGGGGTTCACCGCCGGCTACGACGCCGTGAACGAGAACAACCGCGCCGTGGCGGCCTCAGCCCCCGCCGAGTGATCCTGCGCGCCGCGACGCGGGCGCAAATTTCAAACGGAAAAGCCGCGCAGTTCGCCTGCGCGGCTTTTTCATGCCCAGATCTGCAGGGCGTGAAACCCTACGGCGCCTTGCGCAGCGCCAGCACGGCGTTCAGCCCGCCGAAGGCAAAGGCGTTGGAAAGCACCACGTCCACCTTGGCGTCACGCGCCTCGTTGGGCACCACGTCCAGCGCGCATTCCGGATCCGGCTCCTCGTAGCCGATGGTGGGGGCGATCACGCCGTCCTTCAGCGCCATGATGCAGGCCAGAAGCTCCACCGCCCCGGTGCCGCCGATCAGGTGGCCGTGCATGGATTTCGTGGAAGAGATCATCAGCCGGTCGGCGTGATGGCCGAAGACATCCGCCACGGCGGCGCATTCCGTCTTGTCGTTGGCGGCGGTGCCGGTGCCGTGGGCGTTGATGTAGCCCACCTGCTCCGGGTTCACCTTGGCATCCTTCATCGCCCCGGCGATCGCGCGGGCGGCGCCCTGCTTGGAGGGCATCACGATGTCGGAGGCGTCCGAGGTCATGGCGAAGCCGATCACCTCGGCCAGGATCTCGGCCCCGCGCGCCTTGGCGGATTCGTATTCCTCGAAGACGAAGACGGCCGCGCCCTCGCCCTGCACCATGCCGTTGCGGTTGGCCGAGAAAGGCCGGCAGGCGTCGCGGCTCATCACGCGCAGGCCTTCCCAGGCCTTCACGCCGCCGAAACAGAGCATCGATTCCGAGCCGCCCGTGATCATGACCTTCGCCATGCCCGAGCGGATCATGTTGAACGCCTGCCCCATCGCGTGGTTGGAGGAGGCGCAGGCCGTGGCCACGGTGAAGCTCGGCCCCTTGAGGTTGTGCTCCATCGAGACATGGCTGGCCGCGGCGTTGTTCATCAGCTTGGGCACCACGAAGGGGTGCACGCGGTTCTTCCCGTCCTCGTAGACGGTGCGGTAGTTTTCATCCCAGGTGTTCACGCCGCCCCCGGCGGTGCCCAGCACCACGCCCGACTGCGCCGCCAGTTCGCCGGAGAAGCTCAGGCCCGATTGGGCGATGGCTTCCCGGGCGGCCAGAAGGGTGAACTGGGTGAACCGATCGTAGAGCGCGATCTGCTGGCGGTTGAACTCGGCCTCCGGGTCATAGCCGCGGACCTGCCCGCCGATGCGGATCGAGAGCCGCTCCACATCGCGGATGTCCAGCTCGCCGATGCCGCAGCGCCCCTCGCGCATGGCTTCGAGCGTTTCCGCAGCCGAATGGCCGAGAGCGCTGATCGCCCCCTGTCCCGTAATGACGACGCGCTTCATCCTATGCGGCCTGTTCCGCCACGAGCGCCTCGACCGCCTTCACGATGGAGGCGACGGAGGAGATGTCGAAATCGCTCTTCGTCGGTTCGTTCGCGTTGAACGGCACCTGGATGTCGAAAGCTTCCTCGATGGCGAAGATGCACTCCACCAGCCCCATGCTGTCGATCCCAAGATCTTCGAGCGTGGACTCCTCGGTCACGTCGGACGGTTCGAGAACAGCCTGCTCGGCGATGATTTCGATGATTTTTTCCTTGACGTTTTCTGTCATCTGTCCGGGCCCTTTCTGGGGCGTGATTTAGTCCTTCTGGACCAGTTTTGAAACAGATTTCTGAAGCTCGGCGAATTGCTTCATCATCCGCGGAAGGCGCCGCAACGCCTTGTTGATCTCGATCTGGGTCTCCATCTTCACCGCCGGGTTGCCCATCAGCACGCGGCCTGCGGGGGCATTGGTGAAGATCATGGCGCCGCCTCCGGCCACCACGTCGTCGCCGACGAAGATGTTGTCATTCACCGCCACGCGGCCGCCGATCACCACCCGGTTTCCGATCCGCGAGGAGCCGGCGAGCCCGGCCTGGCCGCAGATCAGCACGTCGTCGCCCACGATGCAGTTGTGGCCGATCTGCACGAGGTTGTCGATCTTGGTGCGGCTGCCGATCCGCGTGGCGCGGATGGTGCCGCGGTCGATCGCGGAATTGGAGCCCACCTCCACGTCATCTCCGATCTCCACGCCGCCGAGCGAATGGATGCGCGTCCAGCTCTGGGCGCTGTCCGCCCCCTCGGCACCGAGGGTTTCGCGCACCTTCTCGACCGCGCTCTTGTCGGGCGTCACGAAGGAGAAGCCATCGCCGCCGATCACGGCGGAGGGCTGGGCGATGAAACGATCCCCGATCGTGACCCGGTGGCCGATCCGCACCCCGGCCCACAGCAGGCAGTCGTCACCGAGGCGCGCGCCCTCATCCACGCTCACATGGGCGCCGATCCGCGCGCGGTCACCGATCCGCACGTCCTTGCCGATCACCGCGTAGGGGCCGATGGCGGCCTCCTCACCGATCCGCGCGCTCTCGTGGATCACGGCGGTGGGGTGGATGCCGGGGGCGATGCCCGGCCCCGGATCCAGCAGCCGCGTGACCCCGGACATCGCGTAGCGCGGACGGGGCACGAAGATCGCGGCCTCAAGGCCGAGGGCGGCGTAGTCGGCCCCTTCCCACAGAACGGCCGCCCGCGCGGCGCCTTTGGGCAGGCCCTCGGCGTATTTAGGATCCATCGCCATGGCCAGATCCTGCGGCCCGGCGTCCGCGGGCTCCGCGGCCCCGGTGATGCGCAGCTGCGCATCCCCGACGGCGCGCGCGCCCAGGGCTTCGGCGATCTCGGCGATGGTGTAGGACATCTGCGCTCTCCTCATGCGCGCGCCCCGACCCTTCGGGGCGCGCGGTGATGAGGGATTTAGCCACGAACGGCGCGCAATGAAACCCCGGCTTCGGAGAGTGCGGCGAAAACTTTCGCATCGCGGCCGTAGACGTCACGGCGATACTGCATCGGCCCCTTCGGCTGGGACACCGCCGTGCGGTAGACGATGTGCACGGGGATCGGCTGTTTCAGATCGATCCGCGTCTCCTTGCCGGAGTCGAGCGCGCGCTTGAAGGTGCCCTCGGGATCGCTCGTCTGCTTGGCCAGCAGCGCATGGGCGAACTCGAAGGGCTGCGCGAGCCGGATGCAGCCGTGGCTGAAGGCGCGGGTTTCGCGGCTGAACAGCTTCTTGGCCGGCGTGTCGTGCAGGTAGATGTTGTGCGAGTTGGGGAACATGAACTTCACAAGCCCCAGCGCGTTGCCCCGGCTCGGCGGCTGCTTCATGGCGAAGGGGAAGTTGCGCGCCGTGAACTGGTTGAAGTTGACCGAGCCCCGGCTCACCGTCTGCCCCTTGGAGTTGATCAGCTTCAGGTGGCTGACCGCGTTCGGGTTCTTCTTGAGCATCGGCAGATACTCCTTGGTGGCGATCGAGCGCGGCACGTTCCACGTCGGGTTCACCACCATGAATTCCATCACGTCCGAGAACTCCGGCGAGCGGCGGTCGGGGGTGTTCTTGCCGATGACCGAGCGCGTTTCGAAGGTAACCTTGCCGTTGTCCACGATCTTGGCGGAGAAATCGGTGAGGTTGACCCAGACGTGGCGGCTGCCGCGGTTGCGGTTCATCCAGCGTTCACGCTCCATCGCCACGATGACGGATTTCAGGCGGTCCTCGGCGCTGGTGTTGATCTCGGCCAGCGTGCCGGGGCCGGCGATGCCGTCGGCCACGAGCCCGTGGTTCTGCTGGAAGGCCTGCACGGCCTTCTGGAGATCGGCGTCATAGACGGGAGACGTGGAGCGCTTCAGGTAGCCCAGCGTGATGAGCCGGTTGCGCAGCGCCACCACCTGCGGCCCGCTCATGCCCGGCTCCAGCTTCTTGCCCGGCACCTTCGGCCCGTAGCCGCCCTTGGCCAGCAGCTTCTCCAGCGCCAGCTTTTCCTTCATCAGCCGGGTGTATTCGGCCGATTTGGGCGGCAGCTGCTTGATGAAGCCGCGCGGGCTGGACTTGGAAAACGCCACCAGCGTCTGCGTGCGGTTGCGGCGCGGGATCTCGCGCACGATGCCCTTGTCCACGCGGCTGGGCACCAGCACGCCAGACTGGATGTCCTGCGCGTATTGCAGGAACATCCGGCTCATCTCGACTTCGAGCAGGCCGCGATCCCGCTCCGTGCGGGCGGCCTTGAGGCCGGACTTCACCAGCTCGGCGTCGTAGCGTCGGGTCGGAAGCCCGTGGGCATCGGCCTGTTCGAGCGCCTGCAGGAAGGCCTTGCGGCGCGCCTTGTCCTTGCCGGACTTGCCCGTCCAGATCGGCTTGTAGCCGTTTGCCTTGTAGAATTCGGCGATCGCCTTGTCCTTCGAGGCCGCTTCCGCCACGGCCTGGGTGAAGGGTGTCACCTGGGCGCCGGCCGCGCCGGCCAGCATCAGGAAAGAAACCGAAAGAACCGAAAGAAATGCCAGCAGCCTGTGCAGGGGGCGACCTGCGGTTGCCTGTATCATATTGAACCTCTGAACTATCCAACCCGCCCGCGGGGAACCGGGCCCCTCAAGCGTGTTTGATCCTGTTATCGTTGTCCAATCACATTAGGCAAAGCGCCCCCGAAAGAACAACCGATGTGCGCGCGCGGCCACATGCGCCCCCCGATCGGTGCGTTCTTGCGGACCGGCCGCGACTCTGCGGCGGAAATTTGCCAATTCCCCTTGAACCGCCCTCTGCCCACGAAATCAGCGCTTGGTGACGGAATCATCCTGTGGCATAAAATGGCCACATCTGGGGAACATGATGGCAGGTAAGGCCGCGGGCAAGCGGCCACAGGCAAGCGACGGGACAGGCGCATCAACATGACGAATACGAACTCGACGGGCCTCACGAGGCGTGCCCTTCTTGGTGCATTTGCGGCAACGGCAGTAACGGCAGCACCCACCTACGCAAACGCGGTCGGCTTCCTTCGCGGGGGCGGCGACATCCGGCGGGTCCGCATGTACTCGGGCCGCACCGGCGAAAGCATCGACACCGTGTATTGGATCGAGGGCAAGTACATCAAGGAAGCCCTCAACGAAATCAACCACTTCATGCGCGACTGGCGGCAGAACGAGGCCAAGCCCATCGACACGCGCACGATCGACATCATCGCCGCGAGCCACAACCTGCTGGATGTTGACGAGCCCTACATGCTCCTCTCCGGCTACCGCTCGCCCAAGACCAACGCGATGCTGCGCGCCCGCTCGCGCGGCGTGGCCAAGAACTCCCTCCACATGAAAGCACAAGCCGCCGATCTTCGCCTGCGTTCGCGCTCGGTGAACCAGATCGCGCGGGCCGCCGCCTCCTGCAAGGCCGGCGGCGTGGGCCGCTACTCCAGTTCCAACTTCGTGCACATGGATTGCGGCGACGTCCGCACCTGGGGCCGCTGAGCCCCCAGACCTGCCATTTCACGGGCGTCCCCGGCACAAGGGGATCCTATCGAGCCTGACCGAGAAGACCCGCCGAGCCACCGGCGGGTCTTTTGGTTTTGCGCGCCCTGCTCCGGCGCCCGCGCGCCTCGGCCGGGCGTGCCTCAGCCGCGGAAGCCCGTGGCGACGACGAATTTCTCGCTGGAATCCGAGCGGCTCGCGCCCGGCTTGACGTTCACCACCTTCTCGAACTTCTGCTTCAGCAGCTTCTGGAGATCGCCCTCGGCGCCCCCGGCCAGAACCTTGGCCACGAAGGTGCCGCCTTCCTCCAGCACGTCGAAGGCGAAATAGGCCGCCGTCTCGCAGAGCGCGATGATGCGCAGGTGATCGGTCTGCTTGTGGCCCGAAGAGGCGGCGGCCATGTCGCTCATCACCACGTCGGCCTTGCCGCCGAGCCATTCCTTGACCTTCTGGTCGGCGTCATCGGACATGAAATCCAGCACATGCGCCTCGGCCCCGGCCACGGGCTCCACCTCCTGGAGATCGACCCCCAGCACGGTGCCCACGGCCTTGCCCTTCTTCTCGCCGAGCGCGTTGACGCGCTTCACGGCCACCTGGAGCCAGCCGCCGGGGGCGCAGCCCAGATCCACCACCCGCGCGCCGGGCACGAGGAAGCGGAACTTGTCGTCGATCTCGAGGATCTTGTAGGCGGCGCGGCCGCGGTAGCCTTCGGCCTTGGCGCGCTTCACGTAGGGGTCGTTGAGCTGGCGCTCCAGCCAGAGCGTGGAGGAGAGCTTGCGCCCCCGCGCCGTTTTCACCTTCACCCGCAGATCGCGCGCGCCGCGCCCGCTCGTGTTGCCTGATTTCTTCTTCACCATCTCAGAACGGCCCGTCTTCCAATACGCCATCCGCGCTCATCTGGGCATAGAGCAGCCCTTCCCTCAAGCCCCGGTCCGCCACCGACAGCCTGTCGGTGGGCCAGACCCGCAGCAGAGCCTGCAGGATCGCGGCGCCCGACATGATCAGCGCGTGGCGGTCCTTGCCGATGCGCGGATCCGCGCGGCGGCCATGCGGCCCCAGAGAGAGATAGTCGCGGATCACCGCATCTATCTGATCTGACGTCATGCGCAACCCATCGACCTTGTTGCGGTCGTAGCGTTTCAGCCCGAGGTGGGAGGCGGCCACCGTCGTCACCGTGCCGCTGGTGCCGATGATCTGGAAGCCCTCCCGCGCCTGCGTGGCGTTGTAGGGGCTGAAATCGGACAGCCGCTCCTCGAAGCAGCAGCTCATCAGCGCGAAGCGCCCGGCGTCGTCCTCCACGTCGTCGAATTGGTCGCGCAGCGTCGCCACCCCGAGCGGCACCGAGATCCAGTCCACCACCTTGGCGGCCGGGAACGGGCTGTCCACCGGGCTGAAGCCCCGGCTCAGGCGCATGATCGCCAGCGGGCGTTCGATCTTCGGCACCTTGGAGAGATCGATCCAGACGAGCTCCGTGCTGCCGCCGCCGATGTCCACCACGAGCAGCTGCTCCGTCTTCTTGCTCACCAGCGGCGCGCAGGAGATCACGGCCAGCCGGGCTTCCTCCTCGGCCTCGATGATTTCCAGCGACAACCCGGTCTCGCGCTTGACCATGCGGATGAACTCGCGGCTGTTGGTGGCCCGTCGGCAGGCCTCCGTCGCCACAAGGCGCATCCGGCTGACGTTGTGCTTCTGCAGTTTCTTGCGGCAGATGCGCAGCGCCTGAACCGTGCGCCACATCGAGGCGCGCGACAGCTTGCCCGAGGCTTCCAGCCCCGCGCCGAGCTGCACGGACTTCGAAAAGCTGTCCACGACATGAAACTGACTGCCCTTCGGCTGGGCAATCAGCATGCGACAGCTGTTTGTTCCCAGATCCAGCGCTGCATAGAGCGCATCTGGATCCGGGTTTCCTGGCGCGGGGGTATCAACCGGCTTCGGGAACGCGCCCGCACCTCTGGGACGCTTGGGCGCCATCACTCACGCCCTCCATTTTCGAGTTGCTTCAAGGGTAGGCGCGAAGGGGGCGCGGTGCAAGATGGCTTTCGGAAGATCGCGCCATTCCTTGCCCCCCTCATGAAGATGTTGAAGATTTTTCCGATCCCCGGCGGTGGCTTCGCTCCCCCGGCTCGCCTAAAACCCGCAGCAGATGCCGGCGGCCTGACGTCGTTCCACGCGGCTTGGATGTCGAAATCCGGCGCAGGGGCGCGCAAGGCGGCGCGTAAAAGGGGCTACGGAGTAGAGGAATCAGCAATGCCTGACGTCACCATCGTTTACTGGCGGGACATCCCGGCACAGGTCATCGTCGGCAAGGGCCGGCGCGGCGCCAAGGTGCAACTGCCCGAACGCTTCGAGCAGGCGATCGACCGGGCCGCCATGAAAGTTGGTGCCGATGGCACGGATGCCTATCTTGCGGAATGGCGCAAGGCCGCACCCTACACGGTGGAGGGCGAGCCGCAGGCCGTCGCCGCCGCGGAGGCCAGCCGGCTGGAAGCCGAATACGACACCGACCGCATCAAGGCGCTGATTGCAAACGACGGATGGGACTGAGCCCGAAATCCATTCTGGAGGCCGCCATGGCACTGCTGCAATTCAAGAAGAAACCGGACACCCCCCCGGCACACGGCCCGCTCTCGCCGGAGGTTGAGGCCTTCCTTCAGGGCTATTCCATCGAGGTGATGCCCCGCACCGCGGCCAAGATCGAGGATTTCCGCGCGCTTCTGCCCGAGGGCACGCGCGTCTACATCGCCCACATCGAGGGCACGCCGATCGAAGAGATGGTCGCCACCGCCAAGCGGCTGGCCGCCGAAGGCTACCCGGTGATGCCGCATTTCCCGGCCCGCATCATCAAGGACGAGGCCACGCTGGCCGACTGGATCGCCCGCTACCAGGGCGAGGCGGGCGTGGACCAGGCGCTGCTGCTGGCCGGCGGCGTCGCCGAGCCGCACGGCGCCTTCCACTCCTCCATGCAGCTTCTGGAAACCGGGCTCTTCGGCAAGGCGGGCTTCAAGCGCCTGCACGTGGCCGGGCACCCCGAAGGCAACCGCGACATCGACCCGGACGGCTCGGATGCCAACGTGATGGATGCCCTGCGCTGGAAACAGAAATTCGCCGAAAGCAGCGATGCGCAGATGGCGCTGGCCACCCAGTTCTGCTTCGAGGCCGCCCCGGTGATCGCATGGGCCGACCGGCTGAAGGCCGAGGGCATCGACCTGCCGATCCACATCGGCGTGGCCGGGCCGGCCAAGCTGCAGACGCTGATCAAATTCGCCGTAGCCTGCGGCGTCGGCCCCTCGCTGAAGGTGCTCCAGAAACGCGCCAAGGACGTGACGAAGCTGCTGCTGCCCTTCGAGCCGACCGAGTTCCTCTCGGAACTCGCCGCGCACAAGGCCGCGCATCCAGACTTCAACATCGAACGCGTGCATTTCTTCCCGCTGGGCGGCATCAAGACCAACGCCACCTGGGCGATCGAGAACGGCGGCACCGCCGGCACCCCGGCGCGGCCCGCCGACCCCGCCTGACGATGCCCGTGCGCGCGCTCCTCTTCGATCTGGACGGCACCATGCTGCACAGCGATCCGATCCACGTCGAGGTCTTCGCCGAGATGCTCGCGCCCCATGGCATCGCCGTGGACGAAGCCTTCTACAACGCCCATATCCACGGGCGGCTGAATGCCGACATCTTCGCCGAATTCATGCCGGGTGCCGAGGATCCGCAGGCGCTTTCGGAGGCCAAGGAAGCCGCCTTCCGGGCCCGCCTGCCGCGGCCCTACCCGGCGATGCCGGGGCTTGAGGCCTTCCTTGCGCGGGCCGAGGCGGAGGGCATCCCCTGCGCCGTCGTCACCAATGCGCCGCGGGTGAACGCCGAGGCGATGCTCGACGCGATCGGCCTGCGCCATCACGTCAGGGCGCTGGTGATCGGCGAGGAATGCACCCACGGCAAGCCGCACCCGGAGCCCTACCTCAGGGGCGCCGAAGCGCTCGGGGCGTCCCCGCGGGAGTGCCTCGCCTTCGAAGACAGCCCCTCGGGCCTGCGCGCCGCGCGCGCCTCCGGGGCCCATGTGATCGGCATCCGCTCCACGCTGGACGATGCCGCCCTGCGCGCCGCCGGCGCGCATGTGACCATCAAGGATTTCACCGATCCGGCCCTCGGCCCGATCCTGCACCGCGAAACTGGAGCCATTTCATGACCCGCACCATCGTCGAGTCCAAAACCAAAACCGCTGTCATCGGCTTCGATGAGCCCTTCTGCGTGATCGGCGAGCGGATCAATCCCACCGGCCGCAAGAAACTTGCCGCCGAGCTGGAAGCCGGCGATTTCTCCACCGTCGAGAAGGACGCGCTGGCGCAGGTGATGGCGGGGGCCGACATCCTCGATATCAACGCCGGCGTCGTCTACAACTCCAACCCCAACCCCAACGAGACGGAACCGCCGCTGATGCGCAAGATCATCGAGCTGGTGCAGGGGCTGACCGACGTGCCGCTCTGCATCGATTCCTCGGTGCCCGGCGCGCTGGAAGCGGGGCTGGAGGCCGCGCAGGGCCGCCCGCTGCTGAACTCGGTGACGGGCGAAGAAGAGCGGCTCGAACTGGTTCTGCCGCTGGTGAAGAAATACAACGTGCCGGTGGTGGCGATCTCCAACGACGATACCGGCATCTCCGAAGATCCCGACGTGCGTTTCGCCGTGGCGAAGAAGATCGTGGAGCGCGCCGCCGATTTCGGCATCCCCGCCCATGACATCGTGGTCGATCCGCTGGTGATGCCGATCGGCGCCATGGCCACGGCCGGCAAGCAGGTGTTCACCCTGGTGCGCCGCCTGCGCGAGGAACTGGGCGTCAACACCACCTGCGGCGCCTCCAACATCTCCTTCGGGCTGCCCAACCGCCACGGCATCAACAACGCCTTCCTGCCCATGGCCATGGGGGCCGGCATGACCAGCGCGATCATGAACCCGGTCGCCCTGCCCGTCACCCAGAAGGCCATCGCCGCGAAGAAGGAGCAGGTCGCCGCCGCCGGGATCATCCTGCCCGAGGGCATGGACGACGAGACCTTCGTCACCCTCTTCGGCCTCGGCTCCACCAAGCCGCGTCCGGGCAAGGAGATGGAGGCGATCCGCGCCGCCAACCTGCTGACGAACAACGACCCCCACGGCGGCAACTGGATCGCCTTCAACAAGGATCCCAACGCCGAGGAACAGGGCGGCCGCGCCAACCGCCGCGCCGGGGGCCGCCGCCGCCGCAGCGCCTGAATTCCGGGGCTGAGTTCGGTGGCCTGACATACGGGGCCTGACACCTGCGCCCGCCGCCCTAAGTGGTGGCGGGAAAGGACGGGACCCGCATGAACGATCTCACTCCCAGCCGCCCTTCCGCACCGCAGGTTGCCGACAGGCTGGCCGCGGTCATTGCCGCGGTGGATGCGCATTTCGGCGAAGGCTACGCTCGCGAAAACCCGGCGCTGGTGGCCAGCCTCGTGCAGTCGGCCAGCATCGATGCCGCCGTCGCCGCCGGCGAGAAGGCCCACGGCGAGGCGATGGGGCTGGCGCGGGAGGTGACTCGCGATGTCTGCGAAACACTGCTCAAGCTGAAGCCGAGGTTCTTCGGGTAAACGATACAAGCTGCTGCCTAGCCGCAAAGGGCAGCCTACGTCCGCGGGCGGAAGCGCAGCGCCCGCCCGGCGTAGACGCCGCGCGGGAGCCAATTCCATGCGCTGAAGCTCAGAAACGAAATCAGGCGGCGCTCCCCAGCACCGCCTGACTATCGCAACGACGGATCCCGAAACCGAAAAGGCCCCATTGCCGTCCCTTTATGTATCTCCCGCCAAAGGCCTTGCGTAAAGAAAAATCTTCTCGATCCGCCCCGCCTTACGCTACGGATGTTTTTGACAGCGCGTCCCGCGGGGGTGAAACTCGCTGCACGGCCCTCCACGGCGCCCGGATCACTGCCCCGTAGCCTGGCCGCTCATCGTCACGAGGGTGCAGCCCTGCCCGATTCGCCAAGACCTCCCCCCTCGCAGCCCCCGTTCGAGCTGCCCCCGCGCCGCATTTCCGCCGCGCGGATCGCCTTGCGCCTTCTCGCCATTTTCGCGGCGGTGGCCCTGGTTCACCTCGTCGTCTCATGGTCCATGGATCAGGCCCGGGCGCTGGAGGCATCCGGGCGGGCCGGCCTGTCCACCGGCCTGCTGCTGCTTCTGCTGCTGGCCTACGCGCTGCTGATCGCCACGCCCTTCGTGCCGGGGGTGGAAATCGGGCTGGCGCTGCTGCTCCTGCATGGGGCCGACATCGTGCTCGGCGTCTATCTCGCCACGGTGGCGGGGCTGTCGCTGGCCTATCTCGCCGGCAGGTTTCTTTCCATCGAGGTATTGATCCGCATCTTCGCGGACCTGCGCATGGCCCGCGCCTGCGCTTTCCTGCAGGCCCAGTCAGGCAAGAGCCCCGAAGAGCTTCTGGCCCAGCTCGAATCGCGCCTGCCCGGCCGCCTCGGGCGCGGGCTTCTGCGCTCGCGCTACGTCCTGCTGGGGCTGCTTCTGAACCTGCCCGGCAACGCGATGATGGGCGGCGGCGGCGGGCTCTGCCTGATGGCCGGGCTCTCGGGGCTCTTCCGCTGGCGCTGGGTGCTGGCGACCTTCCTCATCGCCGTGGCGCCGGTGCCGCTGATCGTCTGGATCCGGGGCGTGGAGGGGCTGACGGGCTGAGCGCCGGAGAGATGCCGCGATTGGGCGCAAGAAAGCCGCGGGCGGCCTTTCCTTGGCCTGCCAAACCGCTATTGTCCGACCCACGCGAACACAGCCCGAGGCATGGCCCAAAATGAGCACCGATCCTCTCGTCATCTTCACCCCTTCCGGCAAACGCGGACGCTTCCCGGTGGGCACGCCGATCCTCACCGCGGCGCGCCAGCTGGGCGTGGATCTGGATTCGGTCTGCGGCGGGCGCGGGATCTGCTCCAAGTGCCAGATCACCCCTTCCTACGGCGAGTTTCCCAAGCACGGCGTCACGGTGCAGGCGGATGCGCTTTCGGAATGGAACGCCGTCGAGGAGCGCTACAAGAGCAAGCGCGGGCTGATCGACGGCCGCCGGCTCGGCTGCCAGGCGCAGGTGCAGGGCGACGTGGTGATCGACGTGCCCCCGGAAAGCCAGGTCCACAAGCAGGTGGTGCGCAAACGCGCCGAGGCGCGCGACATCACGCTCAACCCTTCGGTGCACCTGCACTACGTCGAGGTCGCCGAGCCCGACATGCATGACCCTTCGGGCGATCTGGAACGCCTGCGCGAGGCGCTGAAGGCGCAATGGGGCCTCGAGGGCTTCGAGGTGAGCCTGCCCGTGCTCTCCCGCCTGCAGAAGGCGCTGCGCAAGGGGGAATGGAAAGCCACCTGCGTGATCCACAAGGCCCCCGGTTCCCCCGTGCGGCTGCTGGATGTCCACCCCGGCCTCTACGAAGGCCCGCTCTACGGGCTTGCCGTGGATCTGGGCTCCACCACCATCGCCGCCCACCTGTGCGATCTGGCCACGGGCGAGGTCGTGGCCTCCTCCGGCGTGATGAACCCGCAGATCCGCTTCGGCGAGGATCTCATGAGCCGGGTGAGCTACTCGATGATGAACGCCGGCGGCGATGCCGAGATGACGGCGGCCGTGCGCGAGGGCATGAACCAGCTCTTTGCCGACATCGCGGCCGAGGCCGGAATCACCGAGGCCCAGATCGTGGATGCCGTCTTCGTCTGCAACCCGGTGATGCACCACCTCTTCCTGGGGATCGACCCCTACGAACTGGGCCAGGCCCCCTTCGCGCTGGCCACCTCGGAGGCCCTGCGCCTCTCGGCGCGCGATCTCGGCCTGACCCGCCTGCACCCGGAAGCCCGCGCCTACCTACTGCCCTGCATCGCCGGCCACGTGGGCGCGGATGCGGCGGCGGTCGCGCTCTCGGAGGCGCCCGACAAGAGCGAGGACCTGGTGCTGGTCGTGGACGTGGGCACCAACGCCGAGATCCTGCTGGGCAACCGCGAGAAGGTGCTCGCCTGCTCCTCGCCCACGGGGCCGGCGTTCGAGGGCGCGCAGATCTCCTCGGGCCAGCGCGCCGCGCCCGGCGCGATCGAGCGTGTGCAGATCGATCCCGTCACCAAGGAGCCGCGCTTCCGGGTGATCGGCAGCGATCTCTGGAGCGACGAAGAGGGCTTCGCGGCCTCCATCGCCACCACCGGCATCACCGGCATCTGCGGCTCCGGCATCATCGAAATGGTGGCCGAGATGCGCATGGCCGGCATCGTCGATGCGCCGGGGCTGATCGGCTCGCCCGAGCAGACGGGCACCGACCGCTGTTTCCTCGACGGACGCACCTATTCCTATCTCGTCTGGGACGGCAGCGCCGAGGGCGGCCCGGTGATCACCGTCACCAACCGCGACATCCGCGAGATCCAGATGGCCAAGGCCGCGCTCTATTCCGGCGCGCGGCTCTTGATGGACAAATTCGGCGTGGATTCGGTGGATCGCATCGTGCTCGCCGGGGCCTTCGGCGCCCACATCAGCCCGAAACACGCGATGGTGCTGGGCATGATCCCGGATTGCGAGCTGGCGAAGGTCACCTCGGCGGGCAACGCCGCAGGCACCGGCGCGCGGATCGCGCTCCTTAACACCGAGGCCCGCAGCGAGATCGAAGAGACGGTGCGCCGGATCCACAAGATCGAAACCGCGATCGAACCACGGTTCCAGGAGCATTTCGTGAACGCCTCCGCCATCCCCAACGCGGTGGAGCCCTTCCCGGTCCTCGCCCGCGAGGTGACGCTCCCCACCGCCACCTTCAACACCGGCGCGGCCACTGAGAGCGGCGGCGGCCGGCGGCGCCGGCGGCGGGGGTGACAAGATGCACCGGTTTGGAAGGAAGGTTATTGACCGCCCGGTCGGCCGCCACTAAATCGGTGTTCCGAAGCGGGTGTAGCTCAATGGTAGAGCAGGAGCTTCCCAAGCTTAAGACGAGGGTTCGATTCCCTTCACCCGCTCCAAGCTCCCCCCAAGTCGAACGCACCGGGATCAGTATGGATCTGCCTTTTCTTCGCCCCCTGAGCCCGGAACTCTTGGCCGCGCAGGGTGTGCCCGGTGCTTTTCGCTACGGCCTCGCGGACCGCGTGCGTTTCCAGGAAGTGGACGCCCTGCTCCACGCCAACAACGTGGCCTATGTGGCGTGGTTCGAGACCCTGCGCACGCGCTACCTGCGCGACACGGGAATTCTCGACTGTTTCGACGGCTTCCCGGCCTTCGTCGTCGCCGAGCAGACAGTCCGCTACCGTGCGCCGCTGCTGCTGGACCAGCCCTACGTGGCCGCAGGGCGGACGGTTCGCGTGGGGCGTTCGAGCTTTTCCCAGGAATACGTGCTGATGGCCGAGGGCAGGCTTTGCGCCGAAGGCAGCGCGCAGATGGTCTATCTCGATCCACAGAGCGGCAAGGGCCGCCCCCTGCCGGAGGCGGCCCGCCGCATCTTCATCGAACGGGACGGGGCGGAAGGCTAGGTCAGCCCGCAAGCGCGCGGATGTGGCGCACGAGGCCGAGGGTGGAGCCGTCCTTGCCCGCACCATCGCTTTCGCCCGTCACCACCGGCTCCAGCGCCAGCGCCAGTTCCTTGCCCAGTTCCACGCCCCATTGATCGAAGGAGTTGATGCCGAGGATCACGCCTTCCACGAAGACGCGATGCTCGTAGAGCGCGATGATCTGGCCGAAGACTTCGGGCGTGAGCTTGGGGTAGACGAGCGTCGTGGAGGGGCGGTTGCCGGGGAAGACGCGGTGGCGCGCCTGGCGCTCGAGCTCCTCCCCTTCAAGGCCTTTTTTCGCCATGATTTCGGTGGCTTCCTCAAGGCTCCTGCCGCGCAGGAGCGCCTCGGACTGCGCCAGGCAGTTGGCCACCAGCAACCTGTGCTGATGGGCGAGCTCCGGCTCGTGGCCCTCCGCGCCCACCATGAATTCGCAGGGGATCACCCGCGTGCCCTGGTGGATGAGCTGGTAGAAGGCGTGCTGGCCGTTGGTGCCGGGTTCGCCCCAGACGACGGGGCCGGAATTGCGCTCCAGATCCTTGCCGTCCATCGACACGCGCTTGCCGTTGCTCTCCATCTCCAGTTGCTGGAGATAGGCCGGCAGGCGCAAGAGGCGCTGTTCGTAGGGCAGCACGGCGCGGGTGGCGTGGCCGCAGATCTGGTTGTGCCAGATCCCGACGAGCGCCAACAGCACGGGCAGGTTCTCTTGGAGCGGGGCTTCGCAGAAATGCTTGTCCATCGCCAGACCGCCGGCCAGGAAGGCCCGGAAATTCTCGGCACCGATGGCGATCATCAGCGGCAGGCCGATCGGCCCCCACATGGAATAGCGCCCGCCGACCCAATCCTCGAACCCGAAAACCCGTTCCGGATCAATGCCGTAGGCGCCCGTCTTCTCAAGGTTGGAGGAGAGCGCGGCAAATTGCGCCGCCGGATCCTTCACCACCTTGCCCATCCAGGCCTTTGCGGTGTCGGCGTTGGTCATCGTCTCGATGGTGGTGAAGGTCTTGGAGGCCACGAGCACCAGCGTGGTTTCCGGGTTCAGCCCCTTCAGCACATCAGCGATATGGGCGCCGTCCACGTTGGAGACATAGTGCAGGCGCGGGCCGTCATGATAGGGCGCCAGCGCCAGCGTGCCCATGACCGGCCCCAGGTCAGAGCCGCCGATGCCGATGTTCACCACGTCGGTGATGGCACCGCCCTGCCCCTTGAACTGGCCCGACCGCACGGCTTCGGCGAAATGCCCCATGCGTTCCAGCGTTTCCATGACCTTCGGCATGACATTCTCGCCATCCACGAAGATCGGGCGTTCGTCGAGATTGCGCAGCGCCGTGTGCAGCACGGCGCGCCCCTCGGTCTCGTTGATCTTTTCGCCGGTGAACATCGCCGTGCGGCGCTCTTCGACGCCGGCTTCACGCGCAAGAGAGACAAGCGCTTCAAGGGTTTGAGCGTCAATGTTCGTCTTGGAAAAATCGAAGAGCATGTCGCCGAAACGCGCCGAGAAGGCCTCGGCGCGGGCGGGATCTTCGAACAGCGAGAGGATATGCCGGTCCTTGGTGGCGGCATGCAGATCGTGCAGGGTTTTCCAGGTCATGAAATCACTCGGCCCAATGAACGGTTGCGTCGGAAAGAATTGCATAGACAGGGGCTTGCATCGGATCCTTCAGGCGCCGCGCCTCTTCAAGGGCGGCGCGTTTCTCGGCCCCCGTGATCACGATGTGCTTGGAGAGCGCCGAGTTCAGAACCCGCGCCGAAAGCGTGATCCGCGGCTCGGGCGCCGTGGGCGCGCGCATCGGCAGCAGCGCCGGCGCCTTGGGCGAAAGCCCTTCCGCCAGAAGATCGGCGCCCGGAAACAGGCTTGCGGTGTGCATGTCGGCCCCCATGCCCAGCAGCACGACGGAGAGCGGCAGGATGCTCTCGACCGTCGCCGAGAGGCCGGCGAGCTTGTCTTCCGGCCGCGGCGCATCGGCGTAAAGCGGGATCAGCCGGGCCGACGCCGCCTTGCCCGTCAGCAGCCTTTCCTTCAGGAGCCGCGTGTTGGAACGTTCGGAGCTTTCGGGCACCCAGCGTTCGTCCGTCAGCAGCACGTCAACGCGGTCCCACTCCATTTCGGCGGCGCTCAGATCGTCGAAGATCGGGCCCGGCGTGGTGCCGCCGGGCACGGCGAGGCTCACCCGATCCTGCTGACGCAGCATGGTGGCCAGTTCGCTGCCGATCTGGTCGGCGATCTTCATCATCATCATTTCCCGATCGGGATACTCGACGAAATCCATCACTTGATCTCCCTCCAGCGGCGGCCGTCCCGGTGCATCAGCGCCAGCGCGCCTTCCGGTCCGGAGCTGCCGGGATCGTAGAGTTCGGGCACGTCGCGGCGCTCTTCCCAGCCCTCGATGATCGGATCGGTCCAGGCCCAGGCGGCCTCCACCTCGTCGCCGCGCATGAAGAGCGTCTGGTTGCCGCGGATCACGTCCATGATCAGCCGTTCGTAGGCATCGGGCACATCGGCCTCGTCCGGGCCGAGGGCATCGGCGAAACTCATGTCCAGCGGCACTTCCATCAGCCGCATGCCGCCCGGCCCCGGCTCCTTGATCGTCACGCGCAGATGCATCCCCTCATCGGGCTGCAGCCGGATCACCAGCACGTTGCCGCGCCGGCCTTCCTGTTCGCCGAAGATCGAATGCGGCGGATCCTTGAACACCACCGCGATCTCGGATTCGCGCGCCCGCAGGCGCTTGCCCGTGCGCAGGTAGATCGGCGTGCCGGACCAGCGCCAGTTGGCGATCTGCACCCGCATGGCGATGAAGCTTTCGGTGCGGCTCTCGGGGTTCTCCGCATCCTCGCGGTAGGACGGCCCGTTCGCGTCGCCCCGATACTGGCCGCGCACGATCGCGCTCGGCGGCACCGGCTCCAGCGCCCGGATGACCTTGAGCTTCTCGTCGCGCACCGCGTCGGGCTCGAACTTGCTGGGCGGCTCCATGGCGATGAGGCACAGAAGCTGCATCAGGTGGTTCTGCACCATGTCCCGCATGGCGCCGGATTTGTCGTAGTAGGCGCCCCGCCCGCCCACGGCGACGGTCTCGGAGACGGTGATCTGGATGTGATCGATGTATTGCGCGTTCCAGAGCGGCTCGAACAGGATGTTTCCGAAGCGCACCGCCATCAGGTTCTGGACGGTTTCCTTCCCGAGGTAGTGATCGATCCGGTAGATCTGGCTTTCGTCGAAATGCGCCGCCAACACCGCGTTCAGCGCCCTGGCACTGGCCAGATCGCGGCCGAAGGGCTTCTCCACCACGATGCGCGACTCGCCGTCGGCCACCCCGTGGGCATGCAGGCGCTCGGCGATGTCGCCGAAGAGCGAGGGCGCGACCGAAAGGTAGAAGGCGCGCACCACGCCTTCGCGCACCAGGCCGGCCAGTTCCTTCCAGCCGCCTTCGCCCCTGGCGTCGATCGCCACGTAGTCCAGCCGTTCGCAGAACTGCGCAACGGACTCGGCGTCCCAGCTGCCCTCGGGCAGGAATTCGGCGATGGCCTCGGCGACCTGACCGCGGTAGGCGGCGGCGTCCTGCTCGGTGCGGGCGGCGCCGATGATGCGGGCCGTGGCCGGCATCTGCCCCGCACAGAAGCGGTGATACAGGCCGGGAAGGATCTTGCGGCGGGCAAGATCGCCCGTGCCGCCGAAGATGACGAGATCGAATGGATCAACCGGAATGACGCGCGAAACCATATGGCCCCCGATGTTGTGTTAGCGCTAACGAGTGCTCTTTAGCCCGTGGCTCGGCGCGAGTCTAGCACGGGCTTGGCCCATCACAACTGCGTCAAAGCCGGCGCGGCGGGGTTTTCATGGCGCGGAGGGCGAATTAGCACTGGGTTTCAGCCAGATGCGAAGAGAGGCCAAGATGAAAGACACGGCGCTGCCCCCTGCGAACGCGGGCAAATTCCAGGATCCGCTGCGCACCGCCAAGGGCGAGGAGCGCGCGATCGTGCGCCTGAGCGATCCGCAGACGCTATGGTTCAACACCGGCACGTTGTGCAACATCGCCTGCGTCAACTGCTATATCGAAAGCTCCCCCAGCAATGACGCGCTCGTCTACCTGACGGCCGACGAGGTGAGCGATTACCTCGATCAGCTCGAAACCCGCCGCTGGGGCGTGCGCGAGATCGCCTTCACCGGCGGCGAGCCCTTCATGAACCCCGAGATGTGCGAGATGATGGCGCGGTCGCTGGCGCGGGGCTACGAAGTGCTGGTGCTGACGAATGCCATGCGCCCCATGATGCGCAGGACGGTGCGCGAGAAGCTTGCGCCCCTGATCGCGGATCACCGCGACAGGATCACCTTCCGCGTCTCTCTCGATCACTGGTCGCAGGAACAGCACGATGCCATCCGGGGCAAGGGCAGCTTCGAAAAGACGATGGAAGGCATGGGCTGGCTGCGAGACCAGGGCGCACGCCTGGCCGTGGCCGGACGGATGCTGTGGCAGGAAAGCGAGGCAGAGGCCCGCGCCGCCTTCGGACGGCTCTTCGCCGCCCACGGGTTTGACATCGATCCCGGCGACCCCAGCCGGACGGTGCTGTTTCCGGAGATGGATGTGAACGTGGAAGTTCCCGAGATCACAACGGCTTGCTGGGATATCCTCAACAAGAAACCTTCCGATGTGATGTGCGCGTCCTCACGGATGGTGGTGAAGCACAGGGGGGCGGAAACGCCCAGTGTGATCGCCTGCACGCTGCTGCCCTACGCGCCGGAATTCGATCTGGGCACAAGCCTTGAAGAGGCGGAGAAGCCGGTACGGCTGAACCATCCGCATTGCGCGAAGTTCTGCGTGCTCGGCGGAGCGAGCTGCTCGGCCTGAGCCGGTTGCGGCGGCGCGATCAGGCGTCCAGTTCCGTATCCCAGTAAAGGAAATCCATCCAGCTTTCATGGAGGAAGTTGGGTGGGAACTTGCGCCCGGCGTTGCGCAGTTCCTCGGCGCCGGGCTGGCGCGGGGGTTTGCGCAGCGAAAGGCCGGATTGCCGCAGGGATTTGCTGCCCTTCTTCAGGTTGCAGCGCGAACAGGCCGCCACCACGTTCTCCCAGCTCGTCACCCCGCCCGCGGCGCGCGGCACCACGTGATCGAAGGTCAGATCACCCCGGCTGCCGCAGTACTGGCAGCAGAATTCGTCCCTCAAAAACAAATTAAAGCGCGTGAAGGCCACGCGCTTTTGAGGTTTGACGAATTCTTTCAACACGACGACCGAGGGCACCCGGATCTGCGTCGTCGGACTTCGGACGACGTGATCGTATTCGGCCACGATGTCCACCCTGTCCAGATAGGCCGCCTTCACGGCCTCCTGCCAGGGCCAAAGGGAAAGCGGGTAGTAGGAAAGCGGCCGGTAGTCCGCGTTCAACACCAGCGCCGGGTGCTGCTTGAGGTTCTGCGGCTCGCGCACGAACTCTGTTCTGAAATCGCCGTCCATAGCCTTGTGAGACTCCGTCCTCGCCTTGATTGCTCGTTCGCCCCAAGGCGGGCGCGCCCGCCCCGGTCATAGGATCACTATATATGGCGTCAGCCACCTGACAAGCCCCACGATCTTCGCTAGGCTCGCAAGAGGCCTATCCCAGCGTGATGACGATATCATGACACCTCCCAAACCCGCCAAGATCCTCGAAACCGCCCTTTACGTGGGCGATCTGGACCGGGCGGAGGCGTTCTACAGTGAAATTCTGGGCCTGGAGCGGCTCCAGCGCGTCGGAACGCGGCATGTCTTCTTCCGCGTCGGCGCGGGCGTGCTGCTGCTGTTCAACCCGAAGGAGACGGAAATCGCCAATCCCGATGCGCGCCTGCCGGTGCCGCCGCATGGCGCCCGCGGGCCGGGGCACATCTGTTTTGCCGCCGAAGCCGCGGAGATCGAGGCCTGGGTGGAGCATTTCACTGCACGGGGCATCGCGATCGAGGCCGATTTCAACTGGCCCTACGGCGCGCGTTCGATCTACATCCGCGATCCCGACGGCAATTCCGTGGAGTTCGCCGAACCCTGGCTTTGGGAAGGCTGAAGCCGGATCTCCCGTTCGATTCCAATCGCTTGCAGAAAGGAATTGTCGTGGGACACGACGAGCAGCGCGCCGCGCAGCGCGCGCGGTTCCGGCTCGACGCCGAACACGGAGGCAATGGGTTCCGACGGATCAAGCCGCTGGCGCAGCAGGCCCACCCGGCCCTGCCGCTGCACCGCGCCCGCACTCGGGGTCACGGCGCCCGACAGCAGCGCGATCAGGCTGGATTTACCGGAGCCATTGGCCCCGACAAGGCCCGTGACGCCGGGCGAAAAGGAATGGGAAATGTCAGCGAGGGCGGCGTTCGTCCGTCCGGACCACGACAGGCTGAGGTTCCTGCAGGCGAGATGCATGGTGCACCATGTAAAGCAGAGCGGCGGAAGCGAGAGCGGCAACTGCGATAATGGTCATGTCAAGTCTCCTCAGGATTGGTTCCTGCCCAGAGAGTAAGGCGCGTTCGAAGCGGAGTTCAAGGGGTCGCGAGCTTTTCTTTCATGAAAGAGAGCGCCACCCCCAGCCCGTCGGGCGCGATGCCGTGGGCGGTGCCCTGCATCACGTGGGCGTAGACCTCGAAACCGGCGGCATGCAGCGCCTGCCCGGCCTCGTTGAGCGATTGCGGCGGCACCACGTCGTCCTGATCGCCGTGCACCAGCAGCACCGGCGGCTTGCTGACCGCCTCGGCCGCCAGCCGCTCGGGCTCCAGCAGGCGCCCGGAGAAGGCGACCACGCAGTTCACCGGCTCGCCCCGGCGCGGGGCCACGTGCAGGCTCATCATGGTGCCTTGCGAGAATCCGAAGAGCACCAGCTGGTCCGCGCCGATCCCCTCGGCCTGGAGCACGATGTCGATGAAGGCGTTCAGATCTTCGCTGGCGCGTGCAAGCCCGGCCTTGGCCGCCTCCTCGGAGGAGCCATCTAGCCAGGGAATCGGGAACCACTGGAAGCCGAAGGGCGCGCCGGGGATGCGCTCGGGCGCATCGGGGGCGTAGAAGGCGGTGTTGGGCATGTGCTCGGCCAGCGGCTGGGCCAGCCCCAGCAGGTCCGCGCCGTTGGCGCCGTAGCCGTGCACGAAGATCACCACGGATTTCGTTTCGCCGGATTTGGCGGGCACCTTGTCGAAGTTCAACTCGCGGCTCATCGGATCCCTTCCCGTTCTTTCGCCACCCGGTAGTAGGCCCAAAGCAGGCGCGCCGCAACGCCCTGCCAGGGTGACCAGCCCGCGGCCATGGCGCGCATCTGCTTCTCCGACGGCCTGTCGGGCAGATCGAAGAGGATCCGGGCAGCCTCCTGCAGGGCCAGATCGCCCGGTGCGAAGACATCGGCCCGGCCCAGCGAGAACATCGCGTAGATTTCCGCCGTCCAGCGCCCGATTCCGGGCACCTGCACGAGCGTGGCGATCACGTCGTCGGTCGGGGCGGCGCGCAGGGCGCGGTAATCGATGCGCGCCTCGGCCAGGGCCCGCGCATAGCGGATCTTCTGGCGGGAAAGGCCACAGGCGCGCAGATCCTCGTCGCTGGCCCACATGATCTTGCGCGGCCCCGTCAGCCGGGCGGCGCGCATCCGGCCCCAGATCGCATCGGCCGCCGCCACCGACACCTGCTGGCTGACGATCGCCCCCAGGAGCGGCTCGAAGCCATCCTTCTTGCGCCTCAGGGGCAGCGGCCCGGTGGCCACGAGCGCCTCGGCGAAGCGCGGCTCGCACGCCGCGAGGAACGCCGCGCCTTCCGCCACGCAGGCATGTGTTTCGATGATCCGCCCCACGCTCATGTCATCCGCCCCCTGATCCAGCCCAACGCCGCGTCCACCGTCTCCACCCGCTCCGCGTCGGGCTGCGGCGGGCGCGCCAGCATCAGCACCGGGAGGCCGAGATTGCGCGCGGCGACGAGTTTCGTCCTGCTCGCCTCTCCGCCTGCATTCTTGACGGCAAGCCAGTCAATCCGAAGCCTGCGGAAGAGCGCCTCCTCCTGCGCCACCGAAAACGGCGGGCGGCCGACATGGTATTCCCCGTTGGGAAAGGGGAAGGCCCCCTCGGGCGGATCGATCTGGCGGCAGATCAGGTGGCAGGCCGTGAGGCTTTCGAATTCCGTCAGCGTCTGCCGGCCCACCGCGAGGAAGACGCGGGCGCCCGGCGGGATATGCGCAGGCGCCTCGCGGCCGGAGCCCACCTGCACCCAGCGGTCGCCCGGTTCCGCCCGCCATTCGGGCCGCAGCAGTTGCAGATACGGGATTTGCAACTTCGCGCAGAGCGCAGCGCTGCGCGCGCTGATGCGGTGGGCGAAAGGATGCGTCGCGTCAACTACGGCGCCTATCCCATTCTTTTGAATGAATTTTATCTGTCCGCCCTCACCGCCGAATCCGCCGGAGCGCGTGGGCACGGGCAAAGGCGCCGGGCTGCGCGTGGCGCCGGACAGAGAGGCGATCACCTCGATTCCACCGCATGTTGAAAGGCGCTCGGCGAGGCGGCGGGCCTCACCGGTTCCGGCCAGCAGCAGCAGCTTCATCGGCCTGCCCGCGCGATCACCGCGCCCGCCCGGTCGATCACCACCACATCGGGCGCGACGGCACAGCCCTGCAACAGGCGCTCGACCTGTTCCAAGGCTTTTTCGGCCACGACGGAAGCCATGCGTTCCCCATGTTTTTCATAGGCTTGCAGCGCCGTATTCATCTGCGCAACCTCCGGATCGCCCAGCCAGTCCGCGAGCCGGGCGAAATCCACCTGGGAGCGCCCGGAATGCAGGTCCACCGCGCCCTGCGCCAGTTTCGTCATCTTGCCGATGCCCCCCCCGATGGTGACCCGCGGCACGGGATGTTTGCGCAGGTATTTCAGCAGGCCGCCGGCGAAATCGCCCATGTCCATCATCGCGTGATCGGGCAGCCCGTAGAGTGCCTGCACCGCCTTCTCCGAACTTGCGCCGGTGCAGCCGGCCACGTGATCCAGCCCGGCGGCGCGGGCCACGTCCACGCCACGGTGGATCGAGGCGATCCAGGCGGCGCAGGAGAAAGGGCGCACCACGCCCGTTGTGCCAAGCACGGACAAGCCGCCTTCGATGCCAAGCCGGGGATTCCAGGTCTTGAGGGCGATCCGCTCGCCGCCGGGAATGGAAATCGTGATCTCGATATCTGCGCTTTTGCCGTAGGTTGCGGCCACATCCTCAACCACGCCGCGCATCATCTCACGCGGCACCGGGTTGATCGCGGGCTCGCCCACGCCGATGGGCAGCCCGGCGCGCGTGACGGTGCCCACGCCCGCCCCGGCGCGAAACTGCACCCCGCCGGCAGAGGCCGTGACCCGGGCGAGGATGAGCGCGCCGTGGGTGACGTCCGGATCGTCGCCTGCGTCCTTGATGATGCCTGCCTCCGCCCAGCCCGGCCCGGCCTCCATATGCGCCAGCGTGAAATCCGGCGTTTCCCCACGCGGCAGCACGATGGAGACGTGATCGGGGAAATGCCCGCCCCACAGCCGCATGAGCGCCGCCTTGGTGGCGGCGGTGGCGCAGGCGCCCGTGGTCCAGCCACGGCGCAGGGGGCGATCAGGGATCCGGCTCATCTGCCGCGACTATAGGCAGAGGAAAAAGCGCCGCCAATTCCTCTTGTTGCGTCGCGGCACGGCTTTTCGCATCCGCGCTTTGGGGGCATAAGGGGGCCATGACGGATTCTCTTTCCATTCCGGCTCCCCTTCCCGGGGGCGATTGGCCCGAGATGCAGCCCGGCTGGGTCTGGCTCTGCGGGGCCGGCCCGGGCGATCCGGGGCTGCTGACGCTGCATGCGCTCAACGCGCTGCGGCAGGCGGACGTGATCGTCTACGACGCGCTGGTGCAGAAGGACGTTCTGGCCTGGGCGCGGCCCGAGGCCGAGGCGATCTACGCCGGCAAGCGCGGCGGCAAGCCTTCGGCGAAGCAGCGCGACATCTCGCTGCGGCTGGTGGACCTCGCTCGCGAGGGCAAGCGCGTGCTGCGGCTGAAGGGCGGCGATCCCTTCGTCTTCGGCCGTGGCGGCGAAGAGGCGCAGACCCTGATCCAGCATGGCGTCAACGTGCGCATCATTCCGGGCATTTCGGCCGGCATCGGCGGGCTGGCCTATGCCGGCATCCCCGTCACCCACCGCGACGTGAACCAGTCCGTGACCTTCGTCACCGGGCACGATCAGTCGGGCAACACGCCCAGCTCGCTCAACTGGCGCGCCATTGCCGAGGGCGCGCAGGTGCTGGTGATCTACATGGGCATGAAACACGCGCCGCAGATCGCCGGCGCCCTGCTGGAGGCCGGACGGCCCGCCGATGAACCGGTGGCCGTGGTGAGCGAGGCTACGACGGCGGCGCAGAAGGTATTGGAGACGACCCTCGGAACCCTCGTGGCCGATCTCGCGGCCAGCGATCTGGAGCCGCCGGCGATCATCTGCGTGGGCCGCTCGGTGCTGATGCGCCAGGTGCTGGACTGGCAGGGGCTGGCGGCCGGTCAGGCGCCGCGCAACCTCGATCCGCTCGGCCGGGGGCGCCCCGCCGAAGCCTCGTGACGCTGGCGCCCGGCAGCGGGCTGCTGATCGCCGCCCCGGCGTCGGGCAGCGGCAAGACGACCCTCACCCTCGGCCTCCTGCGCGCCCTGCGCCGCCGCGGCGCCGATCTGCGCGCGGCCAAGTCCGGCCCCGATTACATCGATCCCCGTTTCCACGAGGCCGCCTGCGGGCAACCCTGCCTCAACCTCGACGCCTGGGCGATGCGGCCTGAGAGCATCCGGGCTCGGGCCGCCGGGCCGCTACCGCTGATCGTGGAAGGCGCCATGGGGCTGTTTGACGGCGCGCCGCCGGACGGCAAGGGCAGCGCCGCCGATCTCGCGCGTGTTCTCGGCCTGCCGGTGATCTTCGTGGTGGACGCGGCACGCATGAGCCAGTCCGTCGCCCCGCTGGTGGCCGGATTCGCCGCTCATGTGCCGGATGTGCGCATCGCCGGGGTGATCCTCAACCGGGTGGGCAGCGTGCGCCACGAAACCGGCCTGCGCCGGGCCTTGGCCCCGCTCGCCCTTCCGGTGCTGGGCGCCCTGCCCCGCAGCGCCCTGATTCGCCAGCCCTCCCGCCACCTGGGCCTCGTGCAGGCGGAGGAACATGGTGATCTGGAAGGTTTCCTCGAAACGGCCGCCGATCTTGTAGAGGCCCATGTGGATCTCGACGCCCTCGCCGCCTGCGCCGCGCCTCTGCCCGCCGCCGCCCCGGCGCCATTCGGACCGCCCCCTGCCCAACGCATCGCCGTCGCGCGCGATGCCGCTTTCGCCTTCAGCTATCCGCATCAGTTGGCCGACTGGCGCGCCGCCGGGGCCGAGATCTCTTTCTTCTCGCCTCTCGCGGGTGAAGCCCCCCGGGAAGCCGGGTTCATCTACCTTCCCGGCGGCTATCCCGAGCTTCACGCCGGGCGTATCGCCGCCGCGCAGGCCTTCATGGCGGGCCTGCGCGCGGCCCATGCGGACGGCGTGCCGATCTACGGCGAATGCGGCGGCTACATGGTGATGGGAGAAGGGCTGGTGGATGCTCAAGGAATGCGCCATGAGATGGCCGGCCTTCTGCCGCTGGAGACGAGCTTCGCAGAGCGGCGGCTGCACCTCGGCTACCGCGATCTCACCCCGCTTCACGGGGATCTGCCGGCGCCGCTTTCGGAGCCCCTCAAGGCGCATGAATTCCACTATGCGACGACGCTGAAAGCGGATGGCGACGCGCTGTTTGAGGCTCGCGACGCGGAGGGCGCGCCGCTCGGCCCCACCGGCCTGCGCGCCGGCAGCGCCTGCGGCTCATTCGCCCACGTGATCTGCCCCGCCTGAACGGGGGTTTTCAATTCCGCGGACTGTCGCTACCAGTTGACGAATGAGCCAGATTTCCACCGATCAGATTGTCACCGACCCTCCCGAGAACATGGGACGCGCCAGGCGCAACGTCGCCGTGCTGGTGGCCGCGCAGGCGGTGCTGGGCGCGCAGATGCCCATGCTGTTCACCATCGCCGGGCTGGCCGGGCAATCGCTGGCCACGAACATCTGTTTCGCCACGCTGCCGATCTCGCTGATCGTGCTGGGCTCGATGCTCACCGCCACCCCGCTCTCGGCCTTCATGCAGCGCTACGGGCGCCGCGCGGGCTTCTTCCTCGGGGCCGCGGGCGGCGCCATCGGCGCGGTGATCGGCGCCTACGGGCTCTATACCCAGAGCTTCGCGCTCTTCCTGCTCGGCTCCCTGTTCACCGGGGTCTACATGTCGAGCCAGGGATTCTTCCGCTTCGCCGCCGTGGACACCGCGCCCGAGGCCTACCGGGCCAAGGCCATCTCCTACGTGATGGCCGGGGGGCTTGTTTCCGCCGTCATCGGGCCGCAGCTGGTGAAGGTGACCTCCCAGAGCATGGTGGTGCCCTTCCTCGGCACCTACGTGGCGGTCGTCGCGCTGAACGCCTTCGGCTCGCTGCTGTTCCTGCTGCTCGACATCCCGGACCCGGTGAAATCCGCAGGCCCCGCCACCACGGGCCGCAGCCGGCTCGAACTGCTGCGCAGCCCGCGCATCGCGGTGTCGATCATCTGCGCCATGGTCGCCTACGCGCTGATGAACCTCGTGATGACCTCCACCCCCCTGGCCGTCGTCGGCTGCGGCTTCACCGAGGGCAACGCCGCCGACGTGGTGACGGGCCACGTGCTGGCGATGTTCGCGCCGTCCTTCTTCACCGGGCACCTGATCGCCCGCTTCGGGGTGGAGAGGATCATGGCCGCCGGGCTCGTCATTCTCGCCGGGGCGGGCGCCGTGGCGCTCTCCGGCGTGGAGCTGGGCCACTTCTTCGTCGCGCTGATCCTGCTGGGGCTGGGCTGGAACTTCGGCTTCATCGGCGCCACCACGATGCTGGCCAGCGCCCACACCCCGGAGGAACGCGGCACGGTGCAGGGGCTCAACGACATGCTCGTCTTCGGCTGCGTCACCTTCGCCTCGCTGGCCTCGGGCGGGCTGATGAACTGTTCCGGCGGCTCGGCGGTGGAGGGCTGGACGGCCGTCAACCTCGCCATGGTCCCCTTCCTCGCGTTGGCCGGCGGTGCACTGATCTGGCTGGTGATGCGCCCGAAGGATGCGGCCTGACGGCGACGGCCCGGAGCGACTGGAACAGAGGCCGGGCTTGCGGCCTCTAGCGCCCGGAAAGACCCATCCACAGCAGCCGCGCCGCCTGCGCGGCGCCTGACAGCGCCAGATCACCCCGCTCCACGCGCATCGGAGCGCGCCGCACGGCCTTGAGCACCGGCACCGCCAGCCATGCCCCGCGCAGGGCGGGTGCGGCAGCGCCGAACTGCTGGCGTTTCGCAGAGGCAATCGCGTGCAGCCCGGCCCGCGCGAGGGCTTTCACGGCCTCCGGCCGCCCGTCCACCAGCGGAATGCGGCCCTGCCGGGCCAGCTCCGGCACCGCGCGCAGATAGGCGGCGACGCCCTGCCCGTAGCCCGCCCGCGCCGCCGCGTCCGGGGCCTGTTCCGACAGCAGCCGCGCCGCCACCCACATCAGGGTGCCGGCCGTGCCCGCGAGGTAGGCGTCAAGGGCGGCGGCATCCGCGTGGGGGTCGCGGTAGATGTCCCAGCGGCGCGCAAGGACGAGATCATCGAGCCGCGCGCAGAGATCCGCCTGCCCGCGCAGCACCTCGGCCAGCGGCGTGGCCACCTCGTGCCGCCGCACCTCGCCGCCCGCCTCGATCTCCGCCAGCACGTCGCGCCACCATTGCAGGCGCATCTCCGCGATCATCGGCTCCTGCGTCACCCAGGGCGCGCGGGCCACCTCGACGTTGAAGGCATAGAGCGGGAAGAGCCTGCGCCGCGCCGCGACCGGGGCCGACATCGCCAGCCGGAAGCGCTCCGGATCTCCGCGTTGCACGATGCCGGCACAGGCTTCGATCGTCATTCGGTCTCTCCCACCATGCGCCCGAACGGCCTACTGCGCCTTGGCCCCGTCGCGCACCAGCTTCCACTTGATCGCGTCCAGCAGCGCTTCGAAGGAGGCGTCCACGATGTTGGGCGACACCCCTACCGTGGACCACCGCCGCCCCTCGCGATCCTCGCTGTCGATGATGACGCGGGTCACGGCCTCGGTGCCGCCGCCGGTGATGCGCACCTTGAAGTCCACCAGCTGCATGTCGTCGATGTAGCGCTGGTAGGGGCCCAGATCCTTCGCCAGCGCATTGGCCAGCGCGTTGACGGGGCCGCGGTCGTTGCCGTGTTCATCCATGGACTCGGAGACCGAGAGGCGTTTCTTGTCGCCGATCTTCACCACCACGACGGCCTCCGAGAGGCTCACCATCTGGTCGTATTTGTTCTTCCGGCGCTCCACGGTGACCTTGTAGCGCTTCACTTCGAAGTAGCGGGGCATCTGCCCCAGCGCCCGCCGGGCCAGCAGTTCGAAGGAGGCCTGCGCCGTGTCGTAGGAATAGCCCTGCGCCTCGCGCTGCTTGATCTCTTCGAGGATGCGGCCAAGCGCGGGATCGCCCTTCTCCACCTTCAGCCCGGCCTCGCTGAGGCGGCGCAGCAGGTTGCTCTGCCCGGCCTGGTTGGACATGGGGATGATCCGCTCGTTGCCCACGAGGGCGGGATCGATGTGCTCGTAGGTGGCGGGGTCCTTCAGGATGGCGGAGGCATGCAGCCCCGCCTTGTGCGCGAAGGCCGAGGCGCCCACGTAGGCGGCCTGCTTCATGGGCACCCGGTTGAGGATGTCGTCCAGCGTGCGGCTTGCCCGCGTCAGCCCCTTGAGCGCCTCCCGGCTCACGCCGGTCTCGAAGCGCTCGGCATAGGCGGGCTTGAGCAGGAGCGTGGGGATCAGCGTCACGAGGTTGGCGTTGCCGCAGCGCTCGCCCAGCCCGTTGAGCGTGCCCTGGATCTGGCGCGCGCCGGCATCCACCGCCGCCAGCGAGTTGGCCACGGCATTGCCGGTGTCGTCATGGGTATGGATGCCGAGCCGCTCGCCCGGAATGCCCGCCGCGATCACCGCCGCCGTGATGTCATGGACCTCCCGCGGCAGCGCCCCGCCGTTGGTATCGCAGAGCACCACCCAGCGGGCGCCCGCCTCGATGGCGGCGCGCAGGCAGTCCACCGCGTAGGCCGGGTTGTCCTTATAGCCGTCGAAGAAATGCTCCGCATCGAACAGCGCCTCGCGCCCCTGCGCCACGAGATAGGCGATGGAGGCGCGGATGTTTTCGAGGTTTTCCTCAAGCGAGATGCCGAGCGCGGTGGTGACGTGGAAATCATGGGTCTTGCCAACGAGGCAGACCGCCGGCGTACGCGCGTTGAGCACGGCGGCCAGCACGTCGTCGTTTTCCGCCGAGCGCCCGGCGCGCTTCGTCATGCCGAAGGCGGTGAAGGTGGCGCGGGTCTTCGGCGCCGCCTCGAAGAAGGCGCTGTCGGTCGGGTTCGCGCCGGGCCAGCCGCCTTCGATGTAGTCCACCCCCAGATCGTCCAGCGTGCGGGCGATGATCAGCTTCTCGGCCTCGGAGAACTGGACGCCCTGCGTCTGCTGCCCGTCGCGCAGGGTGGTGTCGTAGATGTAGAGGCGTTCAAGGGTCATGACTTGCTTCCTTCAAGCAAAGGGCAGCGCATGGCTCGTTTGGGTCGTCGCGACGCACCCAGGATTACTCTGCCGGCCTGACTCTGCCGAGCCGATCCAGTGCAACACCATTTTCCCGGATCGCTTGCGATCCGGTTCGCCCCCGACCCGCCCCGTTTTGCCAAAGGCAAACCTGCGGTTTGACGTGCGGGGGAGAAATCGCCCCCACCCTCGGGTCCGTGGCGAACCTGTGCTGCAAAGATCATTCCAAACCCTCCAGCTTTGCCACGTCGAAGCCCACGCCGGGCAGAAGCTCCACCCCCGCCTTGGACATGCGAACCTCGACGCCGGCCGCCAGAAGCGCGGCCTTCAGGCGATCCACCTCGCTGAAATCCTTGCTGGCCATCGCCGCCTCCCGCGCAGCGGCCAGCCGATCCGCATAAGCGGAGAGATCGGCCTCGGGCACGGACGCCCAGGCGCCCATTTCGTCCGACAGCAGCCCCAGCAGCGCGCCGGTCGCCTTCAGCGCCGCACCGTCACCCGCGCCCGCCAAGCGGTGCATCTCGGCAATGGCACCGGCGGTGTTCAGATCGTCCGCCAGGGCCGCGAGCGCCGCCGGGGACGGTGATCCGGCCGCAATGCCGTCCGTCAGCGCGCGCCACTTGCGCAGGGTGGCTTCGGCCTCGCGCGCCTTCTTCTCCGTCCAGTCCATCGGCTTGCCGTAATGGGTGGAAAGGAAAACAAACCGGATCACCTCGCCGGGCACGCCCTGATCCAGCAGGTCGCGCACGGTGAAGAAATTGCCGAGGCTCTTGGACATCTTGCGCCCTTCGACCTGCAGCATCTCGTTGTGCATCCAGATCCGGGCGAAGCCGCCCTCGGGATGGGCGCAGCAGCTCTGGGCGATCTCGTTTTCATGGTGCGGAAACATCAGATCGTTGCCGCCGCCGTGGATGTCGAATTCCGCGCCCAGAAGCTCGTAGGACATGGCGGAGCACTCGATGTGCCAGCCGGGGCGCCCACGGCCCCAGGGGCTCTCCCAGCCGGGCAGATCCGGCGCGGACGGCTTCCATAGCACGAAATCCATCGGGTTGCGCTTGTAGGGCGCGACTTCCACGCGGGCGCCGGCGATCATGTCGTCCACCGAGCGGCCCGACAGCCGCCCGTAGGCCGCGTAGCTTTCCACCGAGAAGAGCACGTGGCCCTCGGCGGCATAGGCGTGGCCCTTCTCGATCAGCGTTTCGATCATGGCGATCATCTGCGGGATGTAGGCCGTGGCGCGGGGCATTTCCGTGGGCTCGAGCGCGCCGACGGCGGCCATGTCCTCCAGATACCATTGCGTGGTTTCGGCGGTGATCTCGCCGATGCTGCGCCCGCTCTCGGCGGCGCGCGCGTTGATCTTGTCGTCCACGTCGGTGAAGTTGCGCACATAGGTCACGTGCTCGGGCCCATAGACATGGCGCAGCAGGCGGAAGAGCACGTCGAAGACGATGACGGGGCGCGCGTTGCCGATGTGGGCGCGATCATAGACGGTGGGCCCGCAGACATACATCCGCACGTTCTTCGGATCGATCGGCGCAAGGATCTCCTTGCGGCGGCTCTTGGTGTTGTGAAGCTTGATCTCGACCATGGTTCTTCCTCGCGCGCAGGGCTCGCGGCGGGCTTACCAAGTTCATTTCATGATGAAAACACCGGAACGGCCCGCCAGACGATGTCAGGCGGTAATGCAGCGGGTAATGATGGTGACTGCGGTGTTCATGGGGCGGTTGTGCCCGAGTTTGCCCGCCGGGGCAAGACTTCATGCCTCCGGCGGGGATATTTTCGGAACAAAGTGGTCAGTCGTATTGCACGGCCTCGAACTCGATCCCGTCGGGGCCGGTGAAGTAGAAGCGCCGGCCCGGCTCGTAGTCGGCGTGGCTGCGGGGCCGGTATCCGGCGGCCTTCACCCGTGCCTCGGTTTCCTCCAGGTCGCGCACGACGATGCCGATGTGGTTGAGCCCGCGCTGGGCGTGGTAGCTGTCCTCGGCGGCGGCGAGCGGCGTTCTGGGGGAGTAGAGCGCGAGGTAGCTGGCATCGTCGCCCACGTGGACGCTGAGCCCGTCGTAGATCGAGGCGCCTTCCCAGCGGATTTCCCAGTCGAAGAGGGCGCAGAGCGTTTCGGCGGCGGCGCGGGGATCGGCGACGGTGACGTTGAGGTGTTCGAGGGGCATTGGATTGGCCTTTCATCAATTGATTTTCAACAGAAACAAGGCTACTTCTTCAAGCTTACTTCAACTCAAGCGGAAAAAACCCATGGCTGACAGACCTTTGCAGACACGGGGGCTGACGATCGGTGACATCGCCGCCCGCACCGGCCTCGCGACGAGCGCGATCCGGCATTACGAATCGGAGGGGCTGGTGAGCCCGCTGCGCTCGGCGGGTGGGCAGCGGCGCTATGCGCGGGCCGACATCCGGCGGCTCTCCTTCGTGATGATTTCTCAAGGCCTCGGGTTTTCGCTGGCGGAGATCCGTGCCGCCCTGGCCACCCTGCCCCCGCATCGCGCACCCACCAAGGCGGATTGGGCGCGGCTGTCGCGCAGGTTCCGCAAGGAGTTGGACGCGCGCATCGCGCAGATGACGCTGCTGCGCGAGAAGCTCGACGGCTGCATCGGCTGCGGCTGCCTCTCGCTCACCGATTGCGCGCTCTACAACCCGAAGGATCGGATCAAGGCCAAGGGCGCGGGGCCGCGCTACCTGCTGGGCAATTCCGCGCAGGAACTGGACGGATGAGCCCGCCGGCGTCAGAGTGGCGGCATGGAACGCGATCTTGTCTCTGCTATCTGTGCCGCCTTGCCTGGTGCGGAGTGGTCCGACCCTTTCGGCGGCGGCCATGACGCCTGGAAGGTGGGCGGCAAGATGTTTGCCTGCATCGGGGTTGCTGATACCGGGGTGTCGGTGAAGACGCCCGACATCGAGACCGCGAGCCTGCTGATCGAGATGGGCGCCGCGATCAAGGCACCCTATTTCCACCGCAGCTGGGTGCATGTGCCCTGGGGCACCGCCACCGAAGACGAGATGCGCCACCGGCTGGAGACTTCCTACACGCTCGTGCGCGGCGGGCTGACGAAGAAGGCGCAGGCGGCACTGCCCACGTGGCCGACTGAGCGGGCGGATTCGCAGGCGGATTGACATCTGGCAACGTGCCATGCCTCCTGCCCAGACCGAGGGATCAGGGTGGTACGATGCAGATTTCCAAGCGATTGACGGGATTGACGGGCGGCGGCTCCGATGGCTGGGGGTTGTTTGCAAAGGCGCGCGCCATGGTGGCGCGCGGCGAGGCGGTGACGGAACTCACCATCGGCGAGCACGACATCGGCACCGATCCGGAGATCCTCGCGGCGATGGATGCCTCCGCCCGTGGCGGGCACACGGGCTATGCCGCCGTGCCGGGCACGCCGGCGCTGCGGGCCGAGATCGCCCGCCGGGTGGCCGCGCGCACCGGGGTGCCGACGGGGCCGGAAAACGTGCTCGTCACGCCCGGCGGGCAGGCCGCGCTCTTCGCCGCCCACATGGCCACCTGCGCGCCGGGCGACAGGGCGCTGTTCATCGATCCTTACTACGCCACCTACCCCGGCACCCTGCGCGGGGCCGGGGCCGAGCCGGTGGCGGTGCCGGCGCGTTCGCGCGATCAGTTCCAGCCCCGCCCCGCGGAGATCGACGCAAGGGCCGAGGGCGCGCGCAGCCTGCTCATCAACACGCCCAACAATCCCACGGGCGTCGTCTACTCCCCCGAGACGCTGGCCGGTATCGCCGAGGTCTGCCGGGCGCGCGATCTCTGGCTGGTGAGCGACGAGGTCTATGACACGCAGGTCTGGGAGGGGCGGCACCTGAGCCCGCGCAGCCTGCCGGGCATGGCCGAGCGCACGCTGGTGATCGGCTCGATGTCCAAGAGCCACGCGATGACGGGCAGCCGGATCGGCTGGATCGTCGGCCCGCCGGACGCGATTTCCCATCTCGCCAACCTCGCCACGCATACCACCTATGGCGTACCCGGCTTCATCCAGGACGCCGCGCTCCATGCGCTGCGGCAAGGCACACGGCTTGAAGAGGCCATCGCCGCCCCCTTCCGGCGCCGAAGGGAGATCGCGCTGGGCCTGCTGGCCGGGCAGGACATCGTGCGGCTGATCCCGGCGGGCGGGGCGATGTATCTGATGCTCGACATCCGGGCCACGGGGCTATCGGGCGAAGCCTTCGCCGAGGCCCTGCTGGAGCGGCACCGGATCGCGGTGATGCCGGGCGAAAGCTTCGGCACCTGCGCCGCGGGCCACCTGCGGGTGGCCATGACCGTCGAGGACGCGGCCTTCGCCGAAGCCCTCTCCACCCTGATGGAATTCGCAAGGGAGTGCGCCACATGCGACGCGATCTAGCCGCCCGGTTCCGGGCCCTGCACGTGCCGGGCCAGCCCTTCATCCTCGCCAATGCCTGGGATGCGGGCTCGGCGCGGATGCTGGCCGCGCTCGGCGCCCAGGCCATCGCCACCTCTTCCGCGGCCCATGCCTTCACGCTGGGCCGCCCCGACATGGGCACGGTGAGCCGCGACGAGGCGCTGGCCCATGCGCAGGATCTGATGGCGGCGGTGGATCTGCCCGTCAGCGGGGATTTCGAGAACGGCTTCGGCGACAGCCCGGATGCGGTGGCCGAGACCGTGCGGCTTGCGGGCGAGATCGGGCTGGCGGGGATCTGCATCGAGGACACCGCCCTGCCGGACAGCGCGGCATACGCGCCGGACCTCGCGGCGGAACGCATCCGCGCCGGGGCGGCGGCGGCGCGCGCTCTGGGGCGGGATTTCATGCTGGTGGCGCGGGCCGATGGCGTTATGAACGGCACCTACGGCCTTGACGAGGCGCTGCGGCGCATCCGCGCCTTCGACGCAGCCGGGGCCGACGGGCTCTACGTGCCCTTGCCCGGCGGGCCGGAGGCGCTGGCGCAGGTGTGCCGCGCCACGCGCAAGCCGGTGAATGCCCTGGCGGTCGGGCCTTTGTCGCAGCTTTCACTGGCGGAGTTCGGCGCGCTGGGCGTGGCCCGGATCTCGCTCGGCTCGGCGCTGGCGCGGCTCACCCACCGCGTGATCCACGATGCCGGGCGGGCGATGTTCGACGGCGGCGATTTCACCGCGCTTTCGGGGATGCTGCCGGGCGCCGAGGCCGATGCCCTGCTCAAGGCCGGTGCCGGGCAGGAGGACTGAGAGCGCGCCCGCGATGGGCCGAAAACGACATCCTGCCGCAAACAGGCGCGACAGCGCGGGCCGCGCCAAGGCCCACTTGGCGTCATGAGACAGCCGTCCGCCATAGCGTCAGGGTCCAAGGTTCAGGACGAAGACTGCCAGATCGCACTGGTGGTGCGCACGATCGGCGCGGAACGTGGGCGCGCGGCGCGGGGGCGCCCGGTGGCATACGCCACCTGACCTTCGCCCCTGAAGTCGCCGACCTGAAAGAGTTTTCCGCCCATGACAGCCTCTGTCTCCCGCCGCTCCGGCGGACGTTCCGCCCGCCGCGCCGCCCGCGCGGCCCCCCTTGCCGAAGCCCTTCGCCCGATCCGTGCCGGGATGCCCGGCGGCCGCTACGCCCCGCTCACCGAGGCCGACGTGGCCCGCATCCACGGCGCGGCGCTGGATGCGCTCGAACAGATCGGTCTGGCCGATGCGCCGCCCTCCGGCGTCGAGATCATGGTGCAGGCCGGCGCCGAACTCGGCACGGATGGCCGGCTGCGCTATCCCCGCGCGCTGGTAGAGGACATGCTGGCCAAGGCCGCGCGCGACATCACGCTCTGCGGGCGGGAACCGGCCCACGACCTGACGCTTTCCGGCAACCGCGTGCACTACGGCACCGCGGGCGCGGCGGTGCATATGGTGGACGTGTCCGGGCGCTCCTACCGCGACTCCACGCTTCAGGATCTGCACGATGCCGCGCGCATCGCCGACAGGCTCGACAACATCCACTTCCTGCAACGGCCCATGGTCGCGCGCGACATGCCCGACAACCAGAGCCTCGATCTGAACACGCTCTACGCCTGCTGCGCGGGCACGACGAAGCACGTCGGCACGAGTTTCGTGGAGCCGGGCACCGTGGATCAATGCATCGCGCTCCTGCACGAGATCGCCGGCGGCGAGGACGCCTGGCGCGCGCGCCCCTTCGTGAGCAATTCCAACTGCTTCGTGGTGCCCCCGATGAAATTCGCCACCGAAAGCTGCCAGGTGATGGAGAAGGTCATCGCCGCCGGGATGCCGGTGCTGCTGCTGTCGGCCGGGCAGGCCGGGGCCACGGCCCCCGCCCCCATCGCCGGCGCCATCGTGCAGGCGGTCGCGGAATGCCTTGCCGGGATCGTCTACGTCAATGCCATCGCGCCGGGGCATCCGGCGATCTTCGGCACCTGGCCCTTCGTGTCGGACCTGCGCACGGGCGCGATGTCGGGCGGCTCGGGCGAGCAGGCGCTGCTCACGGCGGGCTGCGCGCAGATGCACCACTTCTACGGCCTGCCCGGCGGGGCGGCCGCGGGCATCGCCGATGCCAAGCTGCCCGACATGCAGGCCGGCTGGGAACAGGCGACCTCCAACGTCATGGCGGGGCTGTCGGGGCTGAACATGATCTACGAGGCCGCCGGGATGCACGCCTCGATCCTGGGCTTCTGCCACGAAAGCCTGATCCTGGGTGACGATCTGATCGGGCAGGCCCTGCGCTGCGTGCGCGGGATCGAGGTGACGGAGGAAACCTGCGGTCTCGAGGTGATCCGCGCCACCTGCCTGGACGGCCCCGGCCACTACCTCGGCTCCGCCCAGACGCTCGGGCTGATGCAGACGGAATACGTCTACCCGGCGCTGGCCGACCGCACCAGCCCGAAGGAATGGGAGGAGTTGGGCAGGCCCGATCTGCTGGCCAATGCCACCGCGCGCAAGGAGGCCATCCTCGCGGAGCCTTCCGCGGCGCGCTTCGATCCGGCGCTCGATGCCCGCATCCGCGCCCGCTTCGACATCCGCCTGCCGGCCTGACCCACCGGCTCGCCGCGCGGCGCCTGCGCCCTACCCTTTCGGGTGGTCCCACTTTTTGCGGAAGGCTCCGTCATGCGCTTGCTGCTGGCCGTCTGGATGATCTTCGCCACCCCGGCTTTCGCCGAGGAGGTGGAGGTGGAACTCGTTCTGCTGGCCGATGCCTCCGGCTCGATCTCGGATGCCGAGATCGCTTTCCAGCGGCAGGGCTATGCCGAGGCGCTGACGGATCCGCGCGTGCTCGCCGCGATCGAGCGCACGGCCTATCGCGCCATCGCCGTCACCTACGTGGAATGGGCCGCCAACACGGCGGTGGTGGTGGGCTGGACGCGGATCGACGGAGAGCGCAGCGCCCGCGCCTTCGCCGAAGCGCTGCTGCCGCCGCCCCGGCAGGCCTTCGGGCGCAACGCCATCGGCGGCGCCTTGCTGGATGCCAAGCGTCTGATCGAGCAGAACGATTTCAAGGGCTGGCGCCGGGTGATCGATTTCTCCGGCGACAGCCCCAACAGCTTTTCCGGCCCGCCGGTGGAGGCCGCGCGGCAGGAGGTGGTGGCCGCCGGGATCACGATCAACGGCCTGCCCATCCTCTGCCGCTTCTGCGACAGCCCCGCGCGCTATCCCGATCTCGCCGAGGAATACGAGGAGCGCATCATCGGCGGGCCGGGGGCCTTCGTGGTGACGGCGCGAAACGAGGAGGATCTCGCCGAGGCGATCCGGCGCAAGCTCATTCTCGAAATCTCGGGCCAGATGCCCGCCGAGACCCATGCCGCCCGCTGACTCACGCGAACGTGGGCGCCCGTGAGGCGCGGCAGGCGGCTTTCGCCGAGGGCAAAACGGCAAGGAGATGTTAAACTCCCCGTGCCGGTCTATGTCGTCTCACCAAGTCACCCGCCGCTCATCAAACTTCGGAGGCCCCGATGCCCGACACCCGTTTCCCCCGCCGCACCTTGCTCGCCGCCTCCGGCGCGGCGGCCCTACTCGCCGCTTCCGGGCTGGTCGTTCCCGCCCGCGCCAAGGGGCTTGCCCCCACGCCGACGATGCGCGGCGGCGCCAACAACTATCGCCCCGGCGCGCCCATCGTGGAGCGCATCGGCGGGGGCGGCTTCTGGATGAGCGGCAGCGTGCGCCGCGCGGGCGACGGCGCCCCCCTGCCCGGCCAGCGCATCCAGATCTGGGCCCATACCACCGAAGGCCACGAGCGCGACTGGCACAGCCACGGCGCGACCCTGACGGACGCAGACGGCCTGTTCCGGCTTGAAATGCCCCAGATCGTACCCGCCTTCGGGCAGGCCCACGGCCACCTCGCCTATGAAGGGGACGGGTTCAAGACGGTCTTCCTGCGCCCCCTGATGGCCAGCCCGAAAGATACCTCCCTTGAGGCCCATTTCGTGCTGGAGCCGGCCTGACGCCATGCGCGCCGCGCTGATCTGGCTGGCCGTGCTCGTGCTCTCGGCGGTGCCCGTGGTGCTTTCGCTGGCCAGCCCGCTGCTGCAATGGCGCGATCCTGTCTACATCGCGGCCGGCGCCACCGGCGTGCTCGCCATGGCGCTGATGCCGCTCCAGCCGCTGCTGGCGACGGGCCGGCTGCCCGGCCTGGGCGGCTTCCGGGGCCGCCGGCTGCACCGGATCATCGGCGCGCTGCTGCTGCTCTGCCTGCTGCTGCACGTGGCCGGGCTCTGGATCACCAGCCCGCCCGACGTGATCGACGTGTTCCTGCTGCGCTCGCCGACGCCGTTTTCCACCTGGGGGTTGCTGGCCATGGTGGCGCTTCTTCTGAGCGCGGCCATCACCGCCCTGCGCAAGCCGCTGCGGCTGCGCTGGCGGCTGTGGCGGGTGGCACACCTCGGGCTTGCGGCCGTGGTGATCGGCGGCACCGTGGCCCATGCGCTGCTGATCGAGGGCACGATGGAGCCGGTTTCAAAGGCTCTGCTGAGCCTCTGGCTGACGGCGGCCTTCGCCGGCTCGCTCGCGGCCCCCTTGCGCCACCGCGCATCGGCCCGCCGGCAAGGCTGACGGCGCCCTCACTTGCCGGATTCGGCCTTCATCTGCCAGGTGCCGTCTTCCTGGGACCAGTATTTTGCCGCGCAGCCGGCGTCCGTCAGGGATTTCCACTGCACCCGTGCGTGGGCCTTGGCATCCGGGTCGGTGCCGTCGAACAGGATGCAGGCGCGTTCGCTGGCCTGCACCTCTTCGGCGCTCAGATCCGCCCCATCGATGGACATCACGCAGGTGAAACCGTCGCCGGGCACGGCCTCCGTCGCCAGAAGCACCGGCTGCAGGGCGTCGTGGGGGCCGCCGGCCAGCCCGTGGGGAAAGAAGCTTTCCTCCGGCCCGGCCCAGAGCCGTTCGTCCAGCCAGCGCAGGCGGTTCTCATCCCGCCCGCGCACCAGCACGCGCCATCCGGCCTGCCGGGCCTTGCCCAGCAGCATCGGCAGGGTCTCCTCCACCGGGCTGCGGGTCAGGTGGTAGAAGTAGACGGCCCCCACGCCGGGTTCACTCCGCCTCGAAGCTGTTGCGGATCAGCCGGTCCAGCGCCATCACGCCCCAGCCCGTGGCCCCGGCGGGCGCCAGCGTGGTTTCGCTCTTCACCGAGGCCGTGCCCGCGATGTCGAGGTGGACCCAGGGGGTGCCGTCCTTGACGAAGCGCTGCAGGAACTGGGCCGCGGTGATCGAGCCCGCCGCGCGGGTGCCGACGTTTTTCATGTCGGCGATCCGGCTCTTGAGCATGTCGTCGTAGGCCTGCCCCATCGGCAGGCGCCAGGCGCCTTCGCCCTCCTGGCCGGCGGCCTTCAGGAAGGCGTTGCAGAGCGCATCGTCGTTGGAGAAGACGCCCGCGTTCTCGTGACCGAGCCCGATGATGATGGCGCCGGTCAGGGTGGCGAGATCGATCACACCGGAGGGCTCGAAGCGCTCCTGCGCATACCAGAGGCAATCGGCCAGCACGAGGCGGCCTTCGGCATCGGTGTTGATGATCTCGACCGTGTCGCCCTTCATGGATTTCACCACGTCGCCGGGGCGCGTGGCCTTGCCGTCGGGCATGTTCTCCACGAGGCCGACGATGCCCACCACGTTGGCCTTGGCCTTGCGCAGCGCCAGCGTGCGCATCACGCCGGCCACCGTGCCCGCGCCGCCCATGTCCATCGTCATGTCTTCCATGCCGGCGGCCGGTTTGATCGAGATGCCACCGGTGTCGAAGACCACGCCCTTGCCCACGAGCGCGAAGGGCTTTTCATCGCCGCCGCCCTTCCACTGCATCACCACGACCTTGGAGGGGCTTTCCGAGCCCTGCCCCACGGCCAGCAGCGTGCGGAAGCCCAGCTTTTCCAGTTCGTCCTCTTCGAGGATCTCGACCTCGAGCCCCAGCTCCTGCATCGCCGCGAGGCGGGCGGCGAAATCGGAAGTTGTGAGCACGTTGGAAGGCTCGTTCACGAGATCGCGGGTGAAGAAGACGCCCTCGGCCACCGCCGCCATCGGCGCGGCCTTGGCCGCCACTTCCTCGGGTTTGGCAACCATGAAGGTCACCGTGCCCAGCGGATCGGCCGGCTTGCTCTTGTGATCGCTGAACTCATAGGCCCGCAGCGCCAGCCCGAAGGACAGCTCCGCCGCCTGCACGAGGTTGCCCGCCAGCACCAGCAGCGGCGCCTTGCCGTGGCCCTTGCCGAGCGCGGCGCCGGCCTTGCGGGCCACGTCGGGCTTGGCGCGGCGGTCCAGCTTCACCACGGTCAGCTTCTCGGCGGCGAGCCCCTGCGGGAAGGACAGCACAACGGCTTCGCCTTCCTTCATCTTTTCGAAGGATTCGCTCTCGGCCAGACGTGCCAGCGCGCCCTTGGTCAGGCGGTTCACGCGGCGGGCGCATTGATCCATCGTGCCCTCGGTGCCCAGCAGCACCGCCACGCCGCCTTCGGCGCCGGCGATGGCATCAAGCTCGACTTCCTTGAAATCAATGGTCGCGGTCGGGGTCATCATCATCTCCTTTGCGCGGGTTGCGCGATCTGCCGCCAGTGTTAACGGCCCGGGCGCAAAGACGCCAGATAGCAGTTTTACCTGCCCTTCAAATCCGTTAGTTTGCCCCCCAACAAAGGCAAGGCAAGGGGCACGGCAGTGGGTAAATTCGACAGATATTTCCTGTCGCAATTGCTGACGTTGTTCGGGTTCTTCTCGCTTGTCCTGGTGCTGGTCTACTGGATCAACCGGGCGGTATCGCTGTTCGATACGCTGATCTCCAACGGCCAGTCCGCCATCGTCTTCCTCGAATTCTCCGCCCTTGCGCTGCCCAACGTGATCCGGCTGGTGCTGCCGATCTCCGCCTTCGTGGCCACGGTCTACGTCACCAACCGGCTCTCGACGGAGAGCGAACTGGTGGTGGTGCAATCCACCGGCTTCAGCCCCTACCGGCTGGCGCGGGGCGTCTTCGCCTTCGGCTTCATCGTCTTCCTGCTGGTCAGCGTGCTGACCCATTTCCTGGTGCCCAGCTCGGTGCGGCAGCTCTCGCTGCGCACCGCCGAGATCGCCGAGAACGTGGCCGCGGGGCTGCTGGTGGAAGGCACCTTCATGCATCCCACGAACGGGGTCACCTTCTACATCCGGGAGATCTCGGCCAACGGCGAGCTGCAGGACATCTTCCTCACCGATGCCCGCAAGCCCGAACTGCAGACGACCTATACCGCCAAGCTGGCGCTCCTCGTGCGCGAGGACACCGGCCCGAAGCTTCTGATGTTCGACGGCATGGCCCAGACGCTGGACGCGCGGCAGAACACCCTGTCCACCACCCGGTTCGAGGATTTCGTGTTCGATATCGGGGCGCTGGTGCCCGACAGCGATCCGGGCCGGCGCAAGCTGCGCGAACTGAGCACGATGGAGCTGTTCTCCCTCGCGCCCGAGCTTCTCGAGGAGACCGACCGGACGGTGGCGGATTTCCTGCAGGAGGCCAACGAACGCATCAGCCAGGGGCTTCTGGCGCTGGTGGCGGTGACGACGGGCTTTGCCTGCCTGCTGGTGGGCGGCTATTCGCGCTTCGGGATCTGGAAGCAGATCGTGGGGGCCGTGGTGCTGCTGGTGGTGCTCAAGACGATCGACAACGCGATGGCCGACATCGCGCGCCGCGCGCCCGAGGCCTGGCCGGTGATGTATGTCGCGCCGCTGGTGGGGCTGGGCGCCACCTACCTGCTTCTGTGGATCTCCACCAAGCCGGGGCTGCTGTCGGCGCGGAGGCGCGCGGCATGATCCTGCACCTCTATTTCGCCCGCCGTTTCATGCGTTACGTCCTGATCGTGGGCTTCGCCTTCACGGTGCTGATGCAGATGTTCGACATGGTGGAGCAGCTGCGCAAGTTCGGCGGGAAAGACGTGCCCTTCGGCGAGATCTTCGAGCTTTCGCTGCTGCGGCTTCCGGCGGGTCTTTACCAGATCCTGCCGCTGATCGTGATCCTCGCCACGCTCGCGCTCTACCTCAGCCTCGCCCGCTCCTCCGAACTGGTGGTGACCCGCGCGGCCGGGCGGTCGGCGGTGGTGAGCCTGATCTCGCCGGTGATCGCGGCCCTGCTGCTGGGCTGTTTCTCGGTGGCGGTGCTGAACCCGATCGTCGCCGGCACCCAGAAGCGCTACGAACTGCTGGAAAACAGCTACAGGAGCGGCGAGCGCAGCGTGCTTTCGATCTCCAACGAGGGGCTCTGGCTGCGGCAGGGCAATTCCGAAGGGCAGACGGTGATCCGCGCTGCCGAAAGCAATCTCGACGGCACGCTTCTGCGCGGGGTCACATTCATCTCCTTCGACACCGACGGCACGCCGAAGGAACGGATCGAAGCCGAGGAGGCGGCGCTCTCCGCAGGCCGCTGGGCCTTGCAGAACGCCAAGGTGTGGTCGCTCTCCACCACCGACAACCCGGAGCGCGACGCGCGCACCTACGAGACGCTCGATCTCGCCTCAAACCTCACGCGCCAGCAGATCCGCGACAGTTTCGGCACCCCCAGCGCGATCCCGATCTGGGATCTGCCCCGCTTCATCAACAGCCTCAAGAACGCGGGCTTCTCCCCGCGCCAGCACCAGGTCTGGTTCCACATGGAACTGGCTTCGCCGCTCTTTCTCGCCGCCATGGTGCTGATCGGCGCGGCCTTCACCATGCGCCACACCCGCTTCGGCCGCACCGGCATCATGGTGCTGGCGGCCATCCTCATGGGCTTCGGGCTGTTCTTCATCCGCAACTTCGCTCAAGTGCTGGGGGAAAGCGGCCAGATCCCCATCGGGGTCGCCGCCTGGACGCCGCCCGTCGCCGGCATCTGCCTCGCCCTCGGGCTCATCCTGCACCTGGAGGACGGCTGATGCGCAGCGCCTTCACCCTTGCCCTCGTTTCCGCATTTCTCTGCGGCACCGCCCCCGCCCTGCACGCCCAGTCGGCCAGCCCGGAGGATGGCCTGGAGCAGCCGGCCGCCACCCTGATCGCCGACAGCGTGGCGCTGGACGGCAACAACGTGGTGCGCGCCCGCGGCAACGTGGAGGTCTTCTACGAGGATGCGCAGCTGAAGGCCTCCGGCATCACCTATGATGCCACCACCGAAAAGCTCACCATCGAGGGGCCGATCACCGTGTACTACGGCGACACCGCGACGCTGCTCGCCAGCGCCGCCGAGATGGACGCCGAGTTGCGCAACGGCCTCCTGAAGAGCGCCCGGCTGGTGCTGGATCAGCAGTTGCAACTGGCCGCCGCCGAAGTCCGCCGCATCGACGGCCGATACACGCGGCTGGGCAATACGGTGGCTTCAAGCTGCAAGGTCTGCGCCGCGGATCCGGTGCCGCTCTGGCAGATCCGTGCCCGCGAGGTGATCCACGACGAGTTGGAGCGCCAGCTCTACTTCACCGATGCGCGGCTGGAGGTGGCCGGCGTGCCCATCGCCTACCTTCCCCGCCTGCGCCTGCCCGATCCGACTCTGGAGCGGGCCAACGGGTTCCTCATCCCGACGATCCGTTCGGATTCCATCGTCGGCCAGGGGATCGAACTGCCCTATTTCCTTGCCATCGGCGAGGACAAAGACCTGACCATCTCGCCCCTGATCACCACCAACACGCGCACGCTCCAGTTCCGCTACCGCCAGGCGCTGAACGCGGGCGACATCGAGGTCAACGGCGCCATCACCCGCGATGACATCCGCCCCGGCGACTGGCGCGGCTATCTCTTCGCGGACGGCTCCATCGGGCTGCGCAACGATTTCGTCTTCAACTTCGACATCGAGATCACCTCCGACAAGGCCTACCTGCTGGAATATGATTATTCCGACACCGACCGCCTCGAAAGCACCGTCGAATTGGCGCGCACCCGGCGTGATACCTACTTCTCGACGAACTACACCCACTACCGCTCGTTGCGCGACAGCGAGCAGAACGATGAGATCCCCACCGAGGTCGTCGAACTCACCTACGAGCGCCGCTTCACCCCCTCGCTGTTCGGCGGCACACTGACGACGGCCTTCGACGGCCAGGGCTTCATGCGCACCTCCGACACCGACGGCCCCACCGGCCGGGACATGGCACGCGCCAGCCTGCAGATGGATTGGCAGCGCACCTGGGATCTGAACAACGGGATGCTGGTGAAGGCCATCGGCGCCGCCAATGCCGACTATTACCTCGTCAACCAGGATTCCAGCTACGATGAGGCCCAGCTGCACCTGACGCCCACGGCGGGCGTGGAACTGCGCTGGCCCTTCATGAAGAGCGAATCCAGCGGCGTGGTGCATTCGCTGGAGCCCGTGGCGCAGCTTCTCTGGACGGACACCTCCGCCGCCGACGTGCCCAACGAGGTCTCCACGCGGGTGGAGTTCGACGAAGGCAACCTGTTCTCGCTTTCGCGCTTTCCCGGATTCGACCGCTACGAACGCGGATTCCGCGCCAACATCGGCGCCAACTGGACGCGTTACGATCCGGACGGCTGGACGCTCGGCGTGACCGTGGGCAAGATATTCCGCGACACCGACGTGAACGGCTTCTCCACCGGCTCCGGGCTTTCGGGCACGGAAAGCGATTGGCTGGCTGCCGCGAGCGTCACCTTCCCCAACAACCTGAGCCTCATCAACCGGGCCCTGTTCAACAGCGCCTTCGAATTCACCAAGAACGAAACTCGCGTCAGCTGGGTGAACGACGACGTTCTGCTGTCGTCGAGCTACGTCTGGATGGTAGAGGATGCCAGCCAGTCACGGTTCGATGACACCTCCGAATGGACGATGGACGCCGAGTATCGCTTCGCCCGCAACTGGATCGGCAAGGTGGACTGGCGCTACGATTTCGTGGAAGGCAGTGCCGCGCGCGCCGGGGTTGGGCTGGAATACGTGAATGAATGCATCAGCGTCGATCTTTCCCTGTCGCGCCGGTTCACCTCGTCATCTAATGTGGACCCGTCCACGAGTGTCGGGCTACAAGTCACCTTGCTGGGGTTCGGTGAGAACAACCGGCGTCAATCGGTTCGCGAGTGCTACTAGGCGGTTCCAAAGAAAGAGCAGAGCATTGAAACGTTTTTCCCGCGCCCTTCTCCTGATCCTGTCACCGCTGCTGGCGTTCGCGGCCCCTGCCGCCGCGCAGAGCCCGTTCTCGCCGGTGGCCTACGTGAACGACGGCGTCGTCACCCGCTTCGAGCTTGAACAGCGCATCCGCTTCCTGGAGGTGCTCGGCACGCCGGGCGACCTGCGGGAAGAGGCGCTGGAGCGGCTCATCGAGGATCGCCTGCAATCCCAGGCCGCCGCGCAGTTCAACCTGTCCGCCAGCGACGAGGAGATCGCGCGCGGCATCGACGAATTCGCCAGCCGCGCCAACCTGACGGGGGAGCAGTTCCTCGCCGAGCTTTCCAAGGCCGGCGTGGCGCCGCAGACGGTGCGCGATTTCGTGGCCTCGGGCCTCGTGTGGCGCGAGTTGATCCGCGGCCTCTTCGGCCCGCGTTCGCAGGTGACGGAAGCCGAGATCGACCGCGCGCTGGCCTATTCCACCGGCGGCGGCGGCGTGCGCGTGCTGCTGTCTGAAATCGTGCTGCCCACGGCGCCCGAATTCCAGGAGCGCACCGCGGCGATCCTGCCGCAGCTGCGCCAGATCCGTTCTGTCTCCGAGTTTTCCGCCGCCGCTTCGCAGTATTCCGTCGCCCCCTCCCGCGCCAACGGCGGCCGCCTGGACTGGCGCTCGATCTCCAGCCTGCCGCCCCAGATCGCGCCGCAGATCCTCGCGCTGCGCCCCGGTGAAATCACCGATCCGATCCAGGTCCCCAACGCGATCGTGCTGTTCCAGCTGCGCGACAAGCAGGAGGTGAGCGCCTCCGCGGCGCAGAAGTTCACCGTGGAATTCGCGCAGTATTTCATTGCCGGCGGCCGCAGCGAGGAAGGCCTCAGGCAGGCCGCGCGCATCCGCGAGGAGGTGGACACCTGCGACGATCTCTACGGCGTCAACAAGGGCAAGGCGCCGGAAGCGCTGCGCATCGAAGCCTTGCCCGAAGCCGAGGTGCCCGCCGACATCCGCCGCGAACTCGATGACATGGATCCGGGCGAAGTCTCCACCGCGCTCACCCGCAACAACGGCCAGACGCTGGTGTTCCTCATGCTCTGCGGCCGCACGCCGGAACTGGGCGACGAGGTCAACCGTGCCGACATCCGCCGCGAACTGGTGAACGCCCGCCTCGTGTCCTACGCGGCCAGCTACATCGCGCAGCTGCGCTCCGACGCCGTGATCCGCTTCCCGTGAGCCTGCCGCCGATCGCCCTGACCTGCGGCGATCCCGCGGGCATCGGCCCCGAGATCGCTGCCGCCGCCTGGAAGGCGCTCGGGCCGGCGTGCCCGTTCTTCCTGATCGGCGATCCGCGTCATCTGCCGGCGGGAACACCGGTGGCGCGGATCGATGCCCCCGCGCAGGCCGCGCGCGCCTGCGCCACCGCCCTGCCCGTGCTGCCGCTCGCCTTTCCCGGTGACAGCCGCCCCGGCGCCCCGGACCCGGCGGATGCCGCCGGCGTGATCGCCGCCATCGAGCGCGGCGTGGAGCTGGTGCAGCAGGGCGCGGCGGCGGCGCTCTGCACCAACCCGATCCACAAGAAGGCGCTGAAGGACGGCGCGGGCTTCGCCTTTCCCGGCCACACCGAATTCCTCGCCCACCTGGCCGGCGTTCCGCGCGTGGTGATGATGCTCGCGAGCCCGGCGCTGCGCGTTGTCCCGGTGACGATCCACATCGCGCTGAAGGACGTGCCCGCAGCGCTCACGCCGGAGCTTCTGGAAGAAACCCTGCGCATCACCCATGCCGCCCTGCGCCGCGATTTCGGCCTGCCCGCCCCGCGCCTGCGGCTGGCCGGGCTCAACCCGCACGCCGGCGAAGGCGGGGCGATGGGCCGGGAGGAGATCGAGGTGATCGCCCCCGTCGCCGCGCGGCTTCGCGCCGAAGGCATGGACGTGCAGGGCCCGGTTTCGGCCGACACCATGTTCCATCCCGCCGCCCGCGCCGGCTACGACGCGGCGATCTGCATGTATCACGATCAGGCGCTGATCCCGATCAAGACGCTGGATTTCGACCGCGGCGTCAACGTCACCCTCGGCCTGCCCTTCATCCGCACCTCGCCCGACCACGGAACCGCCTTCGACATCGCCGGAACCGGGCGCGCCAACCCGTCGAGCCTGATCGAAGCCCTGAGCCTTGCGCAGCGCCTTGCGCAGGCCCGCGCGAAAGGAGCCCCCCATGGCCCAGCTTGATGCCCTCCCCCCGCTGCGCAAGGTGATCGACACCCACGGGCTGCGGGCCAAGAAATCGCTTGGCCAGAACTTCCTTCTGGATCTCAACCTCACCGCCAAGATCGCGCGGCAGGCCGGCGATCTGCACGCCTGCGACGTGCTGGAGATCGGCCCCGGCCCCGGCGGGCTGACGCGCGGCCTGCTGGCGGAAGGCGCGCGAAAGGTGCTGGCCATCGAGAAGGACAGCCGCTGTCTGCCCGCGCTGCAGGAGATCGCCGCCGCCTATCCTGGCCGGCTGGAAGTGATCAACGGCGATGCGCTGGAGGTGGATCCGCTCAGCCATCTCACCCCGCCGATCCGCGTGGCGGCGAACCTGCCCTACAACGTGGGCACCGAGCTTCTGGTGCGCTGGCTCACGCCGAAGGACTGGCCGCCGTTCTGGGAAAGCCTGACGCTGATGTTCCAGAAGGAGGTGGCGCAGCGGATCGTGGCCGAGCCCGGCTCCAAGGCCTACGGGCGGCTGGCGATCCTGGCCCAGTGGCGCAGCGAGGCGCGGATCGTGATGAGCCTGCCGCCCGAGGCCTTCACCCCGCCGCCCAAGATCCATTCCGCGGTGGTGCATCTCACCGCCCTGCCCGAGCCGCGCTTCCCGGCCGATGCGGCGACGCTCTCGCGGGTGGTGGCGGCGGCCTTCAACCAGCGCCGAAAGATGCTGCGCGCCTCGCTCAAGGGCGTGGCACCCGACATCGAGGATCGGCTGATGGCCGCCGGGCTCAAGCCCACCGACCGCGCCGAACAGGTTTCGCTCGAAGGCTTCTGCGCGCTGGCGCGGGTGGTGAAGGCGGCCTGAAGCGGCCCCAATCCCGGCCACCGCCGCGCGGCGCATCTGCGCGCCGGCACCCTGCCGGCATCATTGCCAGACCTTCGCCAGACCTTCGGACATGAAAAAGGCGGGCCAAGCCCGCCTTGTCTCACCTGTGGCGCCCCGTGGAGCCCTGTGACGCGCGGCCTTACTCCGCGGCTTCGGGCGCGTCCGGCTGGGCCGCGTCGCCACCCTTGGCGTCTTCGGCGCCCTTGGCCTCGCTGCCGCTCTCTTCGCTCTTTCGCGCGCGGCTGCGGGTCGATTTGCGCTTGGGCTTGGGCTTGCTCTCCGGCGTTTCGACGAGGCCGGTGTCCTCTTCGCCATCGGTCACGTCGATCACGTCGGGCTGCGGCGCGCTGGCGGGATCCACCTGGGGCTGCTGGTTGCCGCCCTGGTTGCGGTTGTCCTCGCGCTGTTCGTTGCGCTCCTGGCGTTCCTGGCGCTCGTTCTCGCGCTGCTGCTGGCGGGCGCGGTTCTCGGCTTCCTGCTGTTCGCGGCGGGCCTCGGCCTCACGCTGCGCTTCCCCCAGCATCCGCACGTAATGCTCGGCGTGCTGCTGGAAGTTCTCGGCCGCCACTCGGTCGTTGCTCAGTTGCGCGTCACGGGCGAGCTGATTGTACTTGTCGATGATCTGCTGCGGCGTGCCGCGGACCTTGCCTTCCGGCCCGGAGCTGTCGAACACACGGTTGACGATATTGCCGACAGACCTGCTGCGGTTGGCTTTAGACCGCGAACGTGATTTCGAAGATCTCATTGTAGTTTCTTTTCCAGCCTTAGTATGGCGTTCGCTTTTGCCTCTTCCGCGCCTCTTGCGGGGGTTATCGTAACCGGGCAGCTTGCGATTTCTGGCGAACTTACGAGGGGGATGGCTGAGGCATCCACGTCCTTGCACGCTCTGTGTAAGCACGATGAGGCGGCCAATACAAGCGCAAATCACCACATGCTGTGCTTTCAGGCGGCAATTGGGCCGCATCGGCCACGGTTTCACCCCCTTGGCGCACCTTCAGCCGCACCAGCGCCCGATGACGTTGCGATCCTTGCCGGACAGATCCGGCAGAACCGCCACACCGGCGAAGCCGGCGTCCTCCATGATCTGCGCCACGGCGGCGCCCTGCGCATGGCCGATCTCGAACAGGAGCGGAGCGCCGGGGCGCAGGAAGGCGCCGGCCTGCGCGCAGATCACGCGGTAGGCGGCCAGCCCGTCGCCGCCGGGCGTCAGGGCCATCCGGGGTTCGTGCAGGGCCACTTCAGGCGAGAGCGCGGCCATTTCATCCTCGGTGATGTAGGGCGGGTTGGACACGATCAGGTCGAACCGGCCGCTCACCTGCGCGAACCAGTCGGAGCACAGAAGCTCCGCGCGCGCCTGCACCCCCAACGCCTCGGCGTTGCGCCGGGCAACCGCCAGCGCGGCCGGCGAGGCATCCACGCCCACACCCTGCGCCTCGGGGCGCTCGGCCAGCAGGGTGAGCAGGATGCAGCCGCTGCCGGTTCCGAGATCCAGCACCCGTCCGAAGGGATGCTCCAGCGCGCGGGCCACCAGATCCTCGGTTTCGGGGCGCGGATCCAGCACGTCGGAGGTGACGAGGAACTCCCGCCCCCAGAAGCTGCGCCGCCCCACCAGCTGTGAAACCGGCCGGCGCTCAAGCCGGCCGGCGATCAGCGCCTCGAAGGCCTCGACCTGCGCTCGGGTCACCGCCTCGGGGCCGAGCAGCGTCAGGCGGCTGCGCGGCACGCCGAGCGCATGGGCCAGAAGGCTGCGGGCGTCGGTGGCGGCGTCGGGAATGCCGGCCTGCGCCAGCCGCTGCGTCGCCGCGCGCAGCGTGGCCGACACCGTGCTCACCCGTTCATCTCGGCCAGCAGGCCGGCCTGGTAGTCGGCGGTGAGCGCATCGATCACCTCGTCCAGATCGCCCTGCATCACCTGGTCCAGCTTGTAGAGCGTCAGGTTGATGCGGTGGTCCGTCATGCGCCCCTGCGGGAAGTTGTAGGTACGGATGCGCTCGGAGCGATCGCCCGAGCCGACCTGGCTCTTGCGGTTGGCGGCGCGTTCGCTGTCGATCTTCTGGCGCTCCATGTCGTAGAGGCGCGTCTTCAGCACCTGCATGGCGATCTCACGGTTGCGGTGCTGGCTCTTCTCCGAACTCGTCACCACGATGCCGGAGGGAATATGGGTGATGCGCACGGCGGAATCGGTGGTGTTGACGTGCTGACCTCCCGCGCCGGAGGAGCGCATGGTGTCGATCCGCAGATCGCCGGGATCGATCTGGATGTCCACGTCCTCGGCCTCGGGCAGCACGGCCACGGTTGCGGCGGACGTGTGGATGCGCCCGCCGCTCTCGGTGGCCGGCACCCGCTGCACGCGGTGCACGCCGCTTTCGAACTTCAGCCGCGCGAAGACGCCCTCGCCCTGCACGTGGGCAACGACCTCCTTGATGCCGCCGAGCTCGGTTTCGCTCTGCTCGATGATCTCGAAGCGCCAGCCGCGGCCTTCCGCGTAGCGCTGATACATCCGCAGCAGATCGCCGGCGAAGAGCGCCGCCTCCTCGCCGCCGGTGCCGGGGCGGATCTCGATCATCGCCGGGCGTGCGTCGGCGGCGTCCTTCGGCAGCAGCGCCAGTTGCAGCGCCGCCTCCATCTCGGGCAGCCGCGCCTTCATCGCCGCGATTTCCTCCTCGGCCAGCGCCTTCATCTCGGGATCGGAGAGCATCGCCTGCGCGTCCTCGAGATCCTGCAGAAGCTGGCGGTAGGCCGCGATCTCCTCCACCACCGGTTTCAGCTCTGAATATTCCCGCGCCAGCGCCGCGAGATCCGCGCCGCTGCCGCCTTCGGCCATCTGCGCCTCAAGAAACTGAAAGCGCTGCGTAATCTGTTCGAGTTTGTCCAAGGGAACCATGCCTTGCTTTCCCCTAATTGCCCGGATTGGTCAAGAGCGCAGGCCGTGCTATCCTCACGCCATGAAAGCCCTGACGCCCCTCTTTCTGATCCTCGCCACCGCCGCCCCCGCCCTGGCCGACGTGAAGGGCCCCGGCGGCAAGGTGATCGACTGCTACTGCACCGATTCCAAGGGCGCGCGGGTGGAACTGGGCGAGATGATCTGCCTGCAGGTGAACGGGCGGATGTTCATGGCCCAGTGCCAGATGTCGCTGAACAACCCGATGTGGCGCGAGATCAGCGAAGGCTGCCTCTCATCCGGCCTCGGGCGCGGCCTCCAGCGCAGCGAGCCAGCCGGCCACGCGCTTACCGTTGACGCCAAGATCTGAGCGCCCGAAACGCAGGCGCGCGAGGATCGCAAGGCGCGCGGTGCCGTCGGCCTGCGGCACGAGCTGCACCGTGGTGTAATCGGGAAAGCCCCACAACAGGCTGCGCGTTTCGTAGGTGATCCGCCCCTCGCCGAGGCTGCCCGCGATCCGCCGCGTGCGCGGCGTGGCCATGGCGACGGCATCGAGACGCGCCAGAAGCCTGTCGGCGCGGCCCGCGGGCGCGCGGGCGTCGTCGGAGCGGATCAATATGCCGGCCTCGCCCGGATCCCCGGCGGCATCGGGATCGACGTGCCAGGCGTCCTCCGTGGTGGGCGCGAGGCGCACGTAGAGCATGGCGACGGCCACGAGGCCGACCAGCAGAAGCAGGGCCACCTTCATGCCGCGCCCCCTGCCCGCGCCCGCCGGTTCCAGGCCCACAGGCACATGATCTCGGTCGCCACATGGGCGCCGGCGATGGCGGTGGCGCCGGTGGTATCGTAGGGCGGGTTCACCTCCACGACATCGCCGCCGACGATGTTGATGCCGGCGAGATCGCGCAGGATGATCGCCGCCTGCGCGCTGGTCAGACCGCCCCAGACGGGGGTGCCGGTGCCGGGCGCATAGGCGGGATCGAGGCAGTCGATATCGAAGGTCATGTAGCAGGCGGAGCCGCCCACGATTCCCTTGATTTTTTCAGCCACGGCCTGCGGGCCGGAGAGATGCACCTCGCGTGCGTCGATGGTGTGGATGCCCATGGTATCGGGGTTCGTGGTGCGGATGCCGACCTGCACCGAGCGGGCCGGATCGATGAGCCCGAGCTTCACCGCCTTGTAGATGAAGGTGCCGTGGTCGATGCGCTCCATGTCGTCATCCGGCCAGCTGTCGGAATGGGCATCGAACTGGATCAGCGCCAGGGGGCCGTGTTTGGCGGCGTAGGCTTTCAGGATCGGGAAGGTGATGAAGTGATCCCCGCCGAGGGTGAGCGCCTCGACGCCCTTGTCCAGGATACCTGCGATGTGGGACTGAAGTCTCCCCGGAAAATCAGGGGTTTTCGCGTAGTCGAAGGCAAGATCGCCATAATCGGCAATGTTGAATTCGCTCAGCGGGTCCACGTCCCAGCCATAGGGCGGGTCGTAGGGCTGGAGGGTGGAAGCCTCCCGCAGGGCGCGGGGGCCGAAGCGGGCGCCTGGCCGGTTGGTGACGGCCTGGTCGAAGGGCACGCCGGTGATGGCCAGATCGACGCCGGTCAGATCCTTGGTGTAGCGCCGCCGCAGGAAGCTGGTGGCCCCGCCGAAGGTGTTTTCATAGGCAAGCCCGGTGAGCTTGCTGCGGGTCAGAGCGGTATCGACTTCATTGACCGCATCTTCGAGGGCCATCTTGGGTATCCTGTATTGTGGTTTCGCGCCAAATCAGCGCCGCGCGTCAGCTTTGCGCGGTTTCGAGCCGTTCGGCAAGCCCTTCGGCGCGGGCCGCGATCTCGGCGAGGGTCTCGGTCAGCTGCGGCGGGATCACCGGCACTTCGACGGGGACCTCCACCTTCACTTCGCGCACTTCCGCCTCGGCCTCGGGCCGACGCGCTTCAAGCTCGGCGATCTTTGCCTCCTGCGCCGCGATCTTCTGCTCGGCCTCCTTCAGGCGCTCATCCAGACCGGCCGTCTTGTCGGCCAGCATCAGCCCGGCCATCAGCAGCATCCGCGCCTCGGGCAACCGCCCGATCTGCTTCACCAGCGTATCGGCCTCGGCCCCGAGCAGCGCCGCGGCGGCGCGCAGGTAGTGTTCTTCGCCTTCCTGGCAGGCGACCTGGAAATCGCGGCCGCCGATGGAAATCTTGATCTCGGGCATCATTCCCCCTCCCCGATCGCGCCTTCAAGGGCCGTCAGCACCGAATCCAGCTCGCGCTTCTCGGCGTTGCGGGCGGCGCGCAGGGCTTCGAGCTCGGCCATCATCGAGCGGTTGATGAGGAAGGGCTCGCCCACGTTCTCGGCGTTGGCGTTGCGCAGGGCTTCGAGGCTCTCGGTCAGCTGCGCGTTGGCGGCGCGCAGCTTCTGGCTCTCCCTCTCGGCCGCATCCAGCTGGGCCTTCAGCTCTTCGACGCTGCGCTGGAGCGCGGCGACGTTCTCTTCCTGCTTTTCCCGGATCGCGGCCACCCGCGCCTCGAGGCTTTGGTTCGCCGAGCGCTCGGCCTCCAGTTCGGCGCGCAGCGCTTCCAGCGCCTCGCCCTCGGCGGATCCGGCGGCCGCGGGCTGCGGAGCGCCCGCCTCGGCCACGGCCTCGATGCGATCCAGCGCCGCGCGGATGCGGGCCTCGATCTCGGTGATATCGCTCATGATGCCTGTTTCCCCTTCTCTTTGCCGCCCCTGACCGCGCTGGAAGGCGCGCGCCCGGCGAATCGGGTGTCATTGTTCAAGGTTGGAGTTTAGCGAATGAAATGGCGAATTGCGCCCCCTTGGCGGCTGCAAATCGTCCCTCTGGTTGCGCGATTTCGCGCCGTGGGAGCGCTCCTTCGCCTCATGGGGGCGTGGAAACTTGCACTAATCGGCGACCCTGCTATCAGGGGCGCAAGCAAGCGAACTCCCGAACCAGAGGATGAACCAAGTGGATATCTCTGCCCTGCGCGAAAAACACCCCGAGCACTGGAAGAAGGCCGCCGCGATCCGCGTGCTGACGCTGGATGCCGTCGCCGCCGCCAATTCCGGCCACTCCGGCATGCCGATGGGCATGGCCGACGTGGCCACCGTGCTGTTCGAGCACCACCTGAAGTTCGATCCGAAGAACCCGGACTGGATCGACCGCGACCGCTTCATCCTCTCCGCCGGCCACGGCTCGATGCTGCTCTATTCGCTGCTGCATCTCACCGGCTACGAAGACATGACGATCGATCAGCTGAAGAACTTCCGCCAGTGGGGCGCGAAAACCGCCGGCCACCCGGAATACGGCCACGCAAAAGGCATCGAGACGACGACCGGCCCGCTCGGGCAGGGCATCGCCAACGCCGTCGGCTTCGCGATCGCCGAGCAGATCCAGCGCGCGCGCTACGGCAAGAAGGTGATCGATCACTACACCTACGTGATCGCCGGCGACGGCTGCCTGATGGAGGGCGTGAGCCAGGAGGCCATCGGCCTGGCCGGCAAGCACGAGCTGAACAAGCTCATCGTGCTGTGGGACAACAACAACATCACCATCGACGGCACCGTCGACATGGCCGACAAGACGGACCAGGTGAAGCGCTTCCGCGCCTCCGGCTGGCACGTGGTGGAATGCGACGGCCATGATCCGGAAGACATCGACCGCGCCATCACCGAAGCCAAGGCCGCCCGCCGGCCCTCGCTCGTGGCCTGCAAAACGCACATCGCCCTCGGTTCCTCCGCGCAGGACACCTCCAAGGGTCACGGCGCGCTGACCGATCCGCAGCTCATCGCCGATACCCGCGCCGCCTACGGCTGGGAGCACGGGCCTTTCGAGATCCCGGCCGACGTGAAAGCCGCCTGGGAGGCCATCGGCGCCAAGGGCGCGGCCGCCCACGCCGAATGGCAGGAGCGTTTCGCCACCCTGAGCCAGGGCCGCCAGGCCGAGCTGACGCGCATCTACGCCCGCGAAGTGCCCAAGCGGCTTTCGGCGGTGGTGAAGGCGCTGAAGAAGAAGGTCTCGGAAGAGCAGCCCAAGGTCGCGACCCGCAAGGCCAGCGAAATGGCGCTCGAAGTCATCAACCCGATCATGCCCGAAACCATCGGCGGCTCCGCCGACCTGACCGGCTCCAACAACACGAAAACCGGTGATCTGGGCGTGTTCATGCCCGACAACCGCAAGGGCCGCTACATCTACTACGGCATCCGCGAGCACGGCATGGCCGCGGCGATGAACGGCATGGTTCTGCACGGCGGCGCAAGGGCTTACGGCGGCACCTTCATGTGCTTCACCGATTACGCCCGCCCCTCCATGCGGCTGGCGGCGCTGATGCAGATCCCCACCGTCTTCGTGATGACCCACGATTCCATCGGCCTGGGCGAAGACGGCCCCACCCACCAGCCGGTGGAGCATCTGGCCATCAGCCGCGCCACGCCCAACACCTGGGTGTTCCGCCCCGCCGACGCGGTGGAAACCGCCGAAGCCTGGGAACTGGCGCTCTCGTCGCAGTCCACGCCTTCGGTGCTGGCGCTGTCCCGCCAGGGCCTGCCGACGGTGCGCACAGAGCACAAGAACGTCAACCTGACGGCCCGCGGCGCCTACGTGCTCTCGCCCTCCGAAGGCAAGGCGCAGGTTGTGCTGATCGCCACCGGTTCCGAGGTCGCCGTGGCGCTCAAGGCACAGGCCGCACTCCAGACCGAAGGCATCGGCACGCGCGTGGTCTCCATGCCCTGCATGGAGCTCTTCGCCGCGCAGGACGAGACCTACCGGCGCAAGGTTCTGGGCGCGGGCACCGTGCGCATCGGCATCGAAGCGGGCGTGCGCCAGGGCTGGGATCAGTGGCTGCTGGGCGAGCGCGCCCGGCCCGCGAAATCGGCCTTCATCGGGATGGAGGGCTTCGGCGCTTCCGCTCCGGCGGGCGAGTTGTTCGAGAAGTTCGGCATCACCGCCGAGGCCGTTGCCGCGAAGGCCAAGGAACTGCTGTAAGGCAGCCCTCGAAAACGATTGGAAAGAGCGCCCCCGCGGCGCTCTTTTTTTGCGCCCTGCGTCTGTGTTGCGTCGGGTGTCTTCTTGCGCCCGGAACAAGCCGAAGGCGCCGGGCGCGCGCCGGCCCGTCCCGGCGGGCTGGCGCGCAGGGGGCCACATGCGCGGCGGAGATCTTGCACGGATTTGGATTGGATAAAGCGCAGACCTCCGGCGGGGTTTGCGCCACCCCACGGGCCGCCGCGCGCCCGGCGCGCTCCGCAAAGTGATTCTGCACCTGCGAAGTGACGCGCGGAAATGGTGGCGCTAACCGGGTGGAATCGTTTGCGCTAACGCCGCCCAAATTGCCTCAGTTTGCGCTAACATATTGGAAAAATACGCCTTTCCGGTTGGCCCAACGCCCCCGTTCCCCCTATAGAATGCGCAACTTCCGCCATGGCCCGGCGGCAGCATCGAGAGTAGGAGAGCGCACCCATGACGATCACCGTTGGCATCAACGGCTTCGGCCGGATCGGCCGCTGCACCCTGGCACATATCGCCGAAAGCGCGCGCAACGACGTGCAGGTGGTGAAGATCAACGCCACCGGACCGATCGAAACCAATGCCCACCTGCTGCGCTATGACTCCGTGCATGGCCGCTTCCCCGGCGAGGTGAAGGTGGACGGCAACACGATGGATCTGGGCCGCGGGCCGATGGAGGTCTTCTCCACCTACGAGCCGCGCGAGCTGGACTGGTCGGGCGTGGATGTGGTGCTGGAGTGCACCGGCAAGTTCAACGACGGCCCCAAGGGCGCGGTGCACCTGGAACGCGGCGCGAAGAAGGTGCTCTTCTCCGCCCCCGCCACCAACGTGGACCGCACCATCGTCTACGGCGTGAACCACCGCGCCCTGCAGGCCGACGACCGCCTCGTGTCCAACGGCTCCTGCACCACCAACTGCCTCGCCCCTCTGGCCAAGGTGCTGAACGACGCCATCGGCATCGAGCGCGGCATCATGACCACGATCCACAGCTACACCGGAGATCAGCCCACGCTGGACCGCCGCCACAAGGATCTCTACCGCGCCCGCGCCGCCGCCATGGCGATGATCCCGACCTCCACCGGCGCCGCCAAGGCCCTGAAGGAGGTGCTGCCCGAACTGGAAGGCCGGCTTGACGGCACCGCCCTGCGCGTGCCCACGCCCAATGTCTCGGCCGTGGATCTGACCTTCGAAGCCGGCAAGGACGTGACGGTCGAGGACGTGAACGAAATCGTGCGCGAGGCCGCCATGGGCCACATGGGCTCGGTGCTCGCCTACGATCCGGAGCCCAAGGTCTCCATCGATTTCAACCACACCACCCATTCCTCCATCTTCGCCCCCGACCAGACCAAGGTTATCGGTGGCCGGACCGTGCGCGTTCTGGCATGGTACGACAACGAATGGGGGTTCTCCTGCCGGATGGCCGACGTGGCCGCGGCGATGGGGCGTCTCCTGCACTAGAAGGGAGATTCGGGGCCGCAGCGCCCCGTGCCACACATGACGAACGGACTTGCAATCGTGCTCGGCGGCCTGATCCTGGCGATCTTTGCCGCCGATTTGCTGTTTTTCCACTGGGGCCTTCCCGTCTTCCTCGGCAGGAAGCTTTCCGAATTTTCGGAATTCCTCGCTTTCTGGCGATAGCGACCAAATGAACGGTTGACCTTCTTTCGCAAATGAACATGTTAGCGATAACAGATTTCCGGGGGCTTGGCCCGGCCCCATCACTGTTGCCGATAGGAGTTTTCGCGACATGGCTGTGAAAGTAGCAATCAACGGTTTTGGACGGATCGGGCGCAACGTGCTGCGCGCGATCGAGGAGGCTGGCCGCACCGACATCGAGGTGGTGGCGATCAACGATCTGGGCCCGGTGGAAACCAACGCCCACCTGCTGCGCTACGACAGCGTGCACGGCCGCTTCCCCAAGGAAGTGAAGACAACCGAAACCACCATCGACGTGGGCCGCGGCCCGATCGAGGTCACCGCGATCCGCAACCCCGCCGAGTTGCCCTGGGGCGACGTGGACATCGTTCTGGAATGCACCGGGATCTTCACCGCCCGCGAGAAGGCCGCGCTGCACCTGGAATACGGCGCCAAGCGCGTGCTGGTCTCCGCCCCGGCCGCCGGCGCCGACAAGACGATCGTCTACGGCGTCAACCACGACACGCTGACCGCCGATGACGTGATCGTCTCCAACGCCTCCTGCACCACCAACTGCCTGTCGCCGGTGGCCAAGGTGCTGAACGAAACCGTGGGCATCAAGCGCGGCTTCATGACCACGATCCACAGCTACACCGGCGATCAGCCGACGCTGGACACGATGCACAAGGATCTCTACCGTGCCCGCGCCGCGGCGATGAACATGATCCCGACCTCCACCGGTGCCGCCAAGGCCGTGGGCCTCGTGCTGCCCGAGCTGAACGGCAAACTCGACGGCGTGGCCATCCGCGTGCCGACGCCGAACGTCTCGGTGGTGGACCTGACCTTCGAAGCCGGCCGCGAGACCTCCGCCGAGGAGATCAACGCCGCGATCCATGCCGCCGCCGCCGGCCCGCTGAAGGGCATCCTCGGCGTGACCGACAGCAAGCTCGTGAGCATGGACTTCAACCACGATGCCCATTCCTCGATCTTCTCCACCGACCAGACCAAGGTCATGGACGGCAACCTCTGCCGCATCCTCTCCTGGTATGACAACGAGTGGGGCTTCTCCAACCGCATGGCCGACACGGCCGTGGAAATGGCGAAATACCTGTAAGAACCTTCCAACTTTCTTCCAGGCTTCTCCGCCCGCGCTTCCCCAGAGCGCGGGCGGTTTTCGTTTGAGCGCCCTGCGCGCACCGTTTTTCTTTGTGCGCCCTTCCTGCGCGGGCCCATGCAGCCGCCGCATGGCGGAAATGCCGCTGCGGGCCTAGCTCAAAGCGCTTTGGGTTCCCATTTCCCTGTCATGACAGAACAGAGATGACCCGAAAGGAAGCGAAGATGACCCTGTTCCACTCCCTCCGCGACGCCGTTTCCAAACGCATCGCCTTCCGCCGCACCGTCCGCGCCATCCGCAACATGCCGAAAGAGATCGCCGACGATCTGGGCATCTTCCGCGGCGACGCCGACCGGATCGCCGCCAAGGCCGTCTACGGCTGAGGGCGCACACCCCGATACCGGGCGGAGCGCCCGCCCGACGAAATGCGAAAGCCGCCCAACGGGCGGCTTGCCTGATTCAGGACGCGTGTTCAGGACGCGTGTTCAGGGCGCGTGGCACGCGGGTGTGTTGCGGAAGATCGGCCGATACCGATGCGCGGGAGCGTTGCCCACGCAACGCCTCCGGCGCGCCTCCCCCGTCATTCCATCGGTCAGAAGAAGGATCAGCGGCCGAGGCGCTCGTAGAGCGCATCGCGCACCGCGGGCGGCACGAACTTGCTGATGTCGCCGCCGAGACGGGCGATCTCCTTCACCAGCTTGGAAGCGATCGCCTGGTGCCGGGCCTCGGCCATCAGGAACACGGTTTCCACCGAGGCGTCCATCGCCCGATTCATGCCGACCATCTGGTATTCGTATTCGAAATCGGCCACCGCGCGCAGGCCGCGCAGGATGATCTGGGCGCCCACGTCGCGCGCGCAGTCGATGAGCAGGTTCTCGAAGGGATGGGCCACGATCTCGGTGCCCGTTTCCTCGGAGAGCGCGGCGCATTCGGCCTCGATCATCGCCACGCGCTCTTCGAGGGAAAAGAGCGGCCCCTTGTCCCGGTTGATGGCAACGCCGATGACGAGCTTGTCCACCAGCGTGGTGCTGCGGCGGATGATGTCGATATGGCCCAGCGTGATCGGGTCGAAGGTTCCGGGGTAGAGCCCTACGCGCATGTGACGCCTCCTGTTGCTTGCGCGCACGCAACATTATTGCGCAGCGCTTTGCAAGCGGCTTTTCCCGAGCGGAAGAAAGTGACGCAACGCCGTGGCGCGATGCCCCCGGTCAATGCCCCATGATCATGCCTTCGAGGGCGTCCTTCTCCATCGCCAGCTGCGACAGCCGCGCCTTCACCACGTCGCCCAGCGAGATCAGCCCCACCATGCGCCCCTCCTCCATCACCGGCATGTGGCGGAAGCGGCCTTCCGTCATCTTCTCCAGCACGCTCTCGGCCGTCTCGGACGGATCGCAGGTGACGAGCTTGCGCGTCATCACGTCGTCCACGGAATCGCTCATGCAGCCCACCCCGCGCTTGCCCAGTTCGCGCACGATGTCGCGTTCGGAGACGATGCCCTCCGCGCTCTGCCCGTCGGAACTGATCACCACCGTGCCTATCCGCCGGCTCGACAGCAGCGCGGCCACCTCGGAGAGGCTGGAGCCGGGCGGCATGGTCACGACACCGGCATCGCCCTTGAGGGTGAGGATCTGTTGAACGAGCATGGGTGGGCCTCCCTTTTACAACCTTCTGAAAATACACCTTCAGCGTGGGGGCAGAGTGGATTTTAGTCAAGTCAGCGCCTCAAGCCGCGCAACTTCCTTGCGCAGGCCCGCGGTGAGCGCCTCCGCGAAGCGGTTGAGCCGCGGCACGCGGCGGTCCGCGGCGTGGCGGATCAGGTAGAAGCTGCGCACGAGGGAGGCCTCCTCCACCAGCACCTTGCGCAGCTCGGGCGCGCTCGGCAGCGCGAAATCATGGGCCACGGTGAGCCCCGCGCCCTGCCGGGCCCAGTTCAGCTGCACCGCGACGGAGTTGGAGGAGAAATCCACGTGGCTCACGCCGACTTCAGCGAGGTAGTCCAGTTCCTTGTCGAAGATCATGTCGGGGATGTAGCCGATGATCTTGTGCTGCCCGAGATCGGCCAGGCTTTTCGGGGTGCCGGCGCGGGCGAGATAGCGCACCGAGGCGGCGAGATGCAGGCGGTAGTCGGTGATCTTCTGCACCATCAGGCGGCCCGAGGCGGGCGGGGAGACGCCGATCGCCATGTCGGCCTCACGGCGCGAAAGGTTGAAGACCCGCGGCAGCGCCACGATCTGCACCTCCAGCCCCGGGTTGGCCTCGCAGATCTGGGCGCAGACCTGCGGCAGCAGGTAGTTGGCCGCCCCGTCCGGCGCGCCGATACGCACGGTGCCGGTGAGCCGCCCCGCCTGCCCGCGCATCTGCTCGATGCCGCCGATGATGCTCTGTTCGGCCTCGGCGGCGCGCGCGCGCAGGGCGTGGCCTTCATCGGTAAGGCTGTAGCCCTGCGGGCTCTTGGCAAAGAGCACCGCGCCGGCGCTTTCCTCCAGCCGTGCGATCCGGCGCCCAACCGTGGCCGGATCCAGCTTCAGCGCCTTGCCCGCGCCCGAAAGGCTTTCGTGCCGGGCCACGGCCAGAAAGATGCGAAGATCGTCCCACTGGATGTCCATGCGCGCCCCGTCCTTGCAATTTTGCAAAATGCTTTTGGGAAACTGCCTCTTTTCCGGTGATTTATGCAAGCCTATTGTGCCGCCAAATCGCACTCAACGGGAGGCTGTCATGACCGTCGAACTCACCCATTTCATCAATGGCCAGCATGTGAAGGGCACCTCCGGGCGCTTCGCGGATGTCTTCAACCCCGCCACGGGCGAGGTTCAGGCCAGGGTGCCGCTCGCCAGCAAGGCCGAGCTGGACGCCGCCATCGAAGCCGCCGCCGCCGCCCAGCCGGCCTGGGGCGCAACCAACCCGCAGAAACGCGCGCGGGTGATGATGAAGGTGGTGCAACTGCTGAACCGCGACATGGACAAGCTGGCCGAGGCGCTTTCGCGCGAGCACGGCAAGACGCTCCCCGACGCGAAAGGCGACATCCAGCGCGGGCTGGAGGTGATCGAGTTCTGCATCGGCGCCCCGCACCTGCTGAAGGGCGAATACACCGACAGCGCCGGCCCGGGCATCGACATGTATTCCATGCGCCAGCCGCTGGGCGTGGTGGCGGGCATCACCCCGTTCAACTTCCCGGCCATGATCCCGCTGTGGAAGATCGGCCCGGCGCTGTCCTGCGGCAACGCGATGATCCTGAAGCCGAGCGAGCGCGATCCTTCCGTGCCGCTGATGATCGCCGAGATCTTCAAGGAGGCCGGCCTGCCCGATGGCATCCTTCAGGTGGTCAACGGCGACAAGGAGGCCGTGGACGGCATCCTCGACAACGAGATCGTGCAGGCGGTGGGCTTTGTCGGCTCCACCCCGATCGCCGAATACATCTACAGCCGCGGCTGCGCGAACGGCAAACGGGTGCAGTGTTTCGGCGGCGCGAAGAACCACATGATCATCATGCCCGACGCCGATCTGGACCAGGCCGCCGATGCGCTGGTGGGCGCGGGCTACGGCGCCGCCGGCGAGCGCTGCATGGCGATCTCCGTCGCGGTGCCGGTGGGCGAAGCCACGGCGGATGCGCTGATCGAGAAGCTGGTGCCGCGCATCGAGAAGCTGAAAGTCGGCCCCTACACCGCCGGCAACGATGTGGACTACGGCCCCGTCGTCACCGCCGCCGCCAAGCAGAACATCCTCGGCCTCGTGCAGTCTGGCATCGACCAAGGCGCGGAACTCGTGGTGGATGGCCGCGATTTCAGCCTGCAGGGCTACGAGGAGGGCTTCTTCGTGGGCCCGCACCTCTTCGACCGCGTGACCCCGGACATGGACATCTACAAGAAGGAAATCTTCGGCCCGGTGCTCTCCACCGTGCGCGCGGGCTCCTACGAGGAGGCCATCGGCCTTGCGATGGACCATGAATACGGCAACGGCACCGCGATCTTCACCCGCGACGGCGATACGGCGCGCGATTTCGCCAACCGCATCAACATCGGCATGGTCGGCATCAACGTGCCGATCCCGGTGCCGCTGGCCTATCACACCTTCGGCGGATGGAAGAAATCCGGCTTCGGCGATCTGAACCAGCACGGCCCCGATGCCTTCAAGTTCTACACCCGCACCAAGACGGTGACGGCGCGCTGGCCGTCGGGCATCAAGGAAGGCGGCGAGTTCAACTTCAAGGCGATGGACTGACGTCCTGACCGGAACGCCCGGCGGCACGCCGGGCAGCCCCCGCCCGCCCCACAGGCGGGGGCTTTCGCCCCCACCTCGGGCTGGGGCCGCCCTTTGCATTTTCGTGGGACAGAATGGCGTGCGCCGAGTCGGAGGAGGCCAAGGCGCTTGCAAGGTGGCGCAATTCACGCCCAGCATGGAAGCGCAAGCCCAGGGAGGAGACCATGACGCAGACACCCCCATCCTTCACCATCGGCATCGAGGAGGAATACCTTCTCGTCGACCGCGAGAGCCTGAGCCTCGCGGAGGCTCCCGAGGCGATGATGGCGGAATGCGTGTCGGCGCTGGACGGGCAGGTCAGCCCGGAATACCTGCAATGCCAGATCGAGATCGGCACCAAGGTCTGCCACGACATCACCCAGGCGCGCGCGGATCTGAAGCGCCTGCGCGGCACCGTCGCGCGCATCGCCGCGCGCCACGGGCTCGCCCCCATCGCGGCCTCCTGCCACCCCTTCGCCGACTGGAAGCAGCAGCACCACACCGACAAGGCGCGCTACAACGATCTGGAGCGCGATCTGGCCGGCGTCGTGCGGCGGATGCTGATCTGCGGGATGCACGTGCATGTCTGCGTGGAGAACCCGGACCTGCGCATCGACCTGATGAACCAGCTCACCTATTTCCTGCCGCACCTGCTGGCGCTCTCGGCCTCCTCCCCCTACTGGAACGGCCAGGATACCGGGCTCGCCTCCTACCGGCTCACGGTGTTCGACAACCTGCCCCGCACCGGCCTGCCCCAGCGGCTGGGAAGCTTCGCTGAATACGAGCGCTCCGTGCAGGCGCTGGTGGATCTGGGCCTGATCGAGGACGCCAGCAAGATCTGGTGGGATCTGCGCCCGTCGAGCCACTTCCCGACGCTGGAATCCCGGATCTGCGATGTCTCCCCCCGGCTGGAAGACGCGCTCTCGCTGGCGGCGGCCACCCAATGCCTGACCCGGATGCTCTACCGCCTCTCGCGCGACAACCAGCGCTGGCGCATCTACGAAAACTTCCTCGTCGGCGAAAACCGCTGGCGCGCGCAGCGCTACGGCGCCGCCGGCGCGGGGCTGATCGATTTCGGCAAGCGCGAGATCACCTCGATGGCCGATCTCGTGGAGGAGTTGATCGATCTCACCGCCCCGGACGCCGCGGCCCTGGGCTGCACCGCCGAGGTGGAGGGGCTGCGCCGCATCATCGTGGACGGCACCAGCGCCCAACGCCAGCGCGCCGCCTATGCCCGCAGCAGGGACGCGGGCCAAAGCCATGAGGACGCACTGAAAACCATCGTGGAACACCTGATCGAGGAATTCCACGCCGATCTATGAAACACCGCGCCCGCGCCCCCGACGGCCCATCGGGCGCGCAGGCACGGAAGGCTCACGGAGGAAAGAGACTTGGATTTTGCACTGAGCGAAGAGCAGCAGCTCATTTTCGACATGGCGCGCGATTTCGGCGCCGCGGAGATCGCCCCCCACGCCCGCGCCTGGGAGGCCGAAGGCACGATCCCGAAAACGCTCTGGCCGCAACTGGCCGAGCTTGGCTTCGGCGGGCTCTACGTGCGCGAGGAAAGCGGCGGCGCCGGGCTCTCGCGGCTCGATGCGACGCTCGTCTTCGAAGCGCTCTCCATGGCCTGCCCCTCGGTGGCGGCCTTCCTTTCGATCCACAACATGTGCGCCGCGATGATCGACAAGTTCGGCAGCGCCGAGATGCGCGCCCGCGTGCTGCCGCGCGCCATCGCGATGGAGACGATCCTCTCCTACTGCCTGACCGAGCCCGGCTCGGGCTCGGACGCCGCCGCGCTCAAGACCCGCGCGGTCAAGACGAACGAAGGCTATCGGCTCACCGGCACCAAGGCCTTCATCTCCGGCGGCGGCTACTCGGACGCCTACATCGTGATGTCGCGCACCGGCGAGGACGGGCCGAAAGGCATCTCCGCGATCCTCGTGGAAAACGGCACGCCCGGCCTGTCCTTCGGTGGGCTCGAAGAGAAGATGGGCTGGAAGAGCCAACCCACGCGGCAGGTTCAGCTGGACGACTGCGCGGTGCCGGCGGAAAACCTGCTCGGCGAAGACGGGCGCGGGTTTGCCTACGCCATGGCGGGGCTCGACGGCGGACGGCTCAACATCGCCGCCTGCGCCCTTGGCGCCGCGCAGTCGGCGCTCGATGCCACGCTCGTCTACATGGGCGAGCGCAAGGCCTTCGGCAAGCCGATCGACCAGTTCCAGGCGCTGCAGTTCCGCCTCGCCGACATGGAGATCAAGCTGCAGTCGGCGCGCATCTTCCTGCGGCAGGCGGCCTGGAAGCTCGACACCGGCGCCCCCGACGCCACGCGGCACTGCGCCATGGCCAAGGCCTACGTGACGGAAGCCGCGAGCGCGGTGGCCAACGACTGCCTGCAGATGCACGGCGGCTACGGCTACCTGGCCGACTACGGCATCGAGAAGATCGTGCGCGATCTGCGGGTGCACCAGATCCTGGAAGGCACCAACGAGATCATGCGCCTGATCGTTTCCCGCGGCCTGCTCGCGGAGCGCGGCGCATGAGCGAGATCACCTGCCGCAAACAGGGGCGTATCGGGCGCATCACGCTGACCCGGCCCAAGGCCCTCAACGCGCTCACCCACGGCATGGTGCAGGCCATCGATGCCGCCCTGCTGGAATGGCGCGAGGATCCAGACGTCGCGATGCTGGTGATCGACGCCGAAGGCGAAAAGGCCTTCTGCGCCGGCGGCGACATCGCCCAGCTCTACGCCGAAAGCCGCGCCGGGAACCTGGCGTTCGGCCGCGCCTTCTGGCGCGAGGAATACCGCATGAACGCGCGGCTCTTCGAATTCCCCAAGCCCGTGGCCACCTTCCTGCAGGGCTTCACCATGGGCGGCGGCGTGGGCGTGGGCTGCCACGGCTCGCACCGGGTGGTGGGCGACAGCTCCCGCATCGCCATGCCCGAGGCCGGCATCGGCCTCGTGCCCGACGTGGGCGGCAGCCTCCTGCTTTCCCAGGCGCCGGGGCGGCTGGGCGAATACCTCGGCACCACCGCCGGGCGCATGGGGCCGGGCGATGCGCTGCACGCGGGCTTCGCCGACTACTACATCCCGGAGAGCCGCTGGCCCGAGCTGATCGCCGCGCTGGCGGACACCGGCGAGCACGGCCTGATCGACGAAGCCGCCCTGCCCGCCCCCGAGAGCCCGCTGGCCGCCCAGCAGGCGGAGATCGACGCCCATTTCGGCGGCGAAACCTTCGGCGACATCCTGCGCGCGCTTCAGGCCGCCGGCGGCCCCTTCGCCGAGGCCGCGCTCAAGGCGCTCGCCCGCAACTCGCCGCTTTCGATGGCCTGCGCCGTGGAGATGGTGCACCGGCTTCGGGGCAGCAACGACATCCGCAAGGCGCTGGAACTGGAATACCGCTTCACCCACCGGGCGGTGGAACACAGCGATTTCCTGGAAGGCATCCGCGCCGCCATCATCGACAAGGACCGCACCCCCCGCTGGCGCCATGCCGGCACGGGCGCGGAAGTGACGCAAATGCTCCTGCCCCTCGGGGCGGAAAAACTGACATTCGAGGAGGAGACGCAATGAAGATCGGCTTTATCGGGCTGGGCAACATGGGCGCGCCGATGGCGGCCAATCTCGTGGCCGCCGGCCACGAGGTGACAGGGTTCGATCTCGCCGCCCCCATGCCGGAGGGCGTGGCCGCCGCGGGCTCGGCCGCGCAGGCCGCCACCGGGGCTGAGGTCGTCATCACCATGCTGCCCAACGGCGCGATCCTGCGCAGCGTGGCGGCCGAGATCCTGCCGGCGATGTCGAAGGGCGCGGTGTTCCTCGATTGCTCCACCGTGGATGTCGAAAGCGCCCGCGCCGTGGCCGAAGAGGCCGAGGCCGCAGGGGTGCTGGCGGCGGACGGGCCGGTATCGGGCGGGATCGGCGGCGCCGCCGCGGGCACGCTGACCTTCATGGTCGGCGGCTCCGAGGCGGCCTTCGCCCGGATCTCCCCGCTGCTGGAGATCATGGGGCAGAAGGCGGTGCATTGCGGGGCCTCCGGTGCCGGCCAGGCCGCCAAGATCTGCAACAACATGATCCTCGGCATCACCATGATCGGCACCTGCGAGGCTTTCGCGCTGGCCGACAAGCTGGGGCTCGACCGCCAGAAAATGTTCGACGTGGTGTCCACCTCCTCGGGCTACAGCTGGAGCATGAACGCCTACTGCCCCGCCCCCGGCGTCGGCCCGCAGAGCCCGGCCGACAACGGCTACAAGCCCGGCTTCGCCGCCGAGCTGATGCTCAAGGATCTGCTGCTGTCGCAACAGGCCGCCGAAGCCGCCGATGCCGATACGCCCATGGGCGTGGCCGCCGCGGCTCTCTACAAGACCTTCGTGGAGGAAGAAGGCGGCAAGGGGCTGGATTTCTCCGCCATGCTGCCGCGCTTCGAGAAACGCTCCCGCGGCTGACCCCGCCCCCGCGATTTCGCAGGCGCCGCCGGCAAAGGCTTGCGGCGCCTGCCTTTTTTCGGCCCCACGGGGCGCGAAGTTTGCACATTTCCTTCCAACTGACGCCGCCGTTTCACGGTTAACAGTTTCTTGCGCGTGGACAACGGCAAGAGCCGGCCCGCGATTCGGACTTGAGTGGCGCAGGCGTTGGAGCCCGCGCCCGTTGGGGAAAAGCGGATGCCGACGGCACAGGAACTGGCGATCAACACCGACGCGACCGCGCTGGACATGGCGAATGCCATCTTCGGCGACGGCGTGGCCGTCTGGAACGCCAGCTACTCCGGCGATCAGCTTTCGTCCGGCATCTACAGCGGCGCCGACACCACCGTGCAGGGCGTGGCCCCCGCCGATACCGGCGTCATCCTCTCCACCGGCTACGTCGCGGATTTCACCAACAGCGACGGCAGCACCGACACCAACCAATCTTCCGGCACCACGACGAACACCTCCGGCATCAACGACGACGGCGATTTCAACGCCCTCGCCGGCACGGCCACGCGCGATGCCTCCTTCCTCGAAATCACCTTCGTGCCGCAGGGCGACTACATCACCATCGATTTCGTGATCTCCTCGGAGGAATACCCGGAATACGTCAACAGCCAGTTCAACGACGTGGTCGGCGTCTGGGTGAACGATCAGCTCGCCACGGTGACGGTGGGCGACGGCTCGGCCTCCGTGGGCAACATCAACGGCGGCGCGACGCAGAACCTCTACGTCGACAACACCGGGGATCAATACAACACCGAGATGGACGGCTTCACCGTCACCCTCACCTTCGTGGCGCCGGTGAACAGGGGCGATTTCAACACGCTCAAGATCGGCGTCGCGGACGTGGCGGATGCGCGCTACGACACCAACCTGCTGATCGCCGGCGGCTCGGTGCAATCGGCCATCGTCGCGCAGGACGACAGCGTGACGATCCCCGGCGGCCGCTCCGCCACGCTCGACGTGCTGGCCAATGACACGACGTCCGCCGGCGGCGTGCTCACCGTTACCCACATCAACGAAACGCCCGTCGTCGCGGGCCAGAGGGTGCAGCTGGCGACGGGCCAGTTCATCACCCTCAACGAGGACGGCAGCTTCTTCATCGAACGCGATGCGGACACGGAAACCGTCTACTTCAACTACACCGTCCAAGACGTTGACGGTAATAGCGATACCGCGCTCGTGGAGATCGTGCAGGAAGCGCCCTGCTTCGCCGCCGGCACGGCGCTTCTCACAGCGGACGGCCCGCGCCCGATCGAGGAGATCGCCGCCGGGATGAAGGTCTGGACGCGGGATTCCGGATTTCAGACGGTGCGCTGGATCGGCAACCGCGCGGTGGACGGAGCGGGCAAGGATGCGCCGATCCTGATCCGCGCCGGCAGCTACGGCGCCGAAACTGACGTGCGCGTGTCACCGCAGCACCGGGTTCTGGTCGGCGGGGTCTGGGCCGAACTGCTGTTCGGCGAGGCCGAGGTGCTCGTCCGGGCGAAGGATCTCGTCAACGGGCGCAGCGTGGTGGTGGATCGCCGCGCGGCGCCGATCACCTATTACCATCTGCTGTTCGACCGCCACGAGATCGTCGCGGCCAGCGGGCTGCTCAGCGAAAGCTACCACCCGGGGCCGCGGACGATGAAGGGCTTCGATCCGGAAACACAAAGCGAAATCATGCGCTTGTTTCCCGAACTTGAGATCGGCACCGGCCGGGGATACGGCCCCGCCGCGCGCAGATCCCTGCGCAGCTACGAGGCCGCAACGCTGCTGCACGAGATGGCCCGCTGACCGGCGGCGCGCCGGATCGCCTATTCCGCCGCCACCCGCCGCCGCGCGCCGGCTTCCAGCAGCTCCTTCAGGTAGCGGCCGGTATGGCTGCGCGGCTCCTTCACGATGTCTTCGGGCGTGCCCACGGCCACCACCTCGCCGCCGCCGTCGCCGCCTTCCGGGCCGATGTCGATCACCCAGTCGGCGGTCTTCACCACGTCGAGGTTGTGCTCGATGACGACGACCGTGTTGCCCTGGTCCACCAGTTCATGCAGCACTTCCAGCAACTTGCGCACGTCCTCGAAATGCAGCCCCGTGGTGGGCTCGTCGAGGATGTAGAGCGTGCGCCCGGTGGAGCGCTTGGCCAGTTCCTTGGAGAGCTTCACCCGCTGCGCCTCGCCACCCGAGAGCGTCGTGGCCTGCTGGCCGACCTTGATGTAATCGAGACCGACGCGGGAGAGCGCCTCCATCTTCTCGCGGATCGAGGGCACCGCCTGGAAGAACTCCTTGGCATCTTCCACCGTCATATCAAGGACATCGGCGATGCTCTTGCCCTTGAACTTGATCTCCAGCGTCTCGCGGTTGTAGCGCGCGCCGCCACAGGTTTCGCAGGTCACGTAGACATCGGGCAGGAAGTGCATCTCGATCTTGATGACGCCATCGCCCTGGCAGGCCTCGCAGCGGCCACCCTTCACGTTGAAGGAGAACCGCCCCGGCTTGTAGCCGCGCGTCTTCGCCTCCGGCAGCCCGGCGAACCAGTCGCGGATCGGGGTGAAGGCCCCGGTGTAGGTGGCCGGATTGGACCGCGGAGTCCGCCCGATGGGGCGCTGGTCGATGTCGATCACCTTGTCGAGGTGCTCAAGCCCCTTGATCGTCTCGCAGGGAGCCGGGGTCTGGCGCGCGCCGTTCAGGCGCATGGAGGCCGTCTTGAACAGGGTCTCGATGGTGAGCGTGGATTTCCCGCCGCCCGAAACCCCCGTCACGCAGACGAATTTGCCCAGCGGGAAATCCACCGTGACGTCCTTCAGGTTGTTCCCGGAAGCCTTTACAACCGTTATCTTTTTCTTGTTTCCCTTGCGCCGCTCGGCCGGCACGTCGATGGCCCGTGCACCCGAGAGATACTGCCCGGTGAGCGAGGCCGGATCGGCGGCGATCTGCGCGGGTGTTCCCTGCGCGACGACCTGGCCGCCATGCACCCCGGCGCCGGGGCCGATGTCGAACACGTAGTCGGCCTCGCGGATGGCCTCCTCGTCGTGCTCCACCACGATCACCGTGTTGCCCTGGTCGCGCAGGTTCTTGAGCGTGCCGAGCAGGCGGTCGTTGTCGCGCTGGTGCAGGCCGATGGAGGGCTCGTCCAGCACGTAGAGCACGCCGGTCAGGCCCGAGCCGATCTGGCTGGCCAGCCGGATCCGCTGGCTTTCGCCGCCCGAAAGCGTGCCGGCGGAGCGCGACAGCGTGAGGTATTCGAGGCCGACATTGTTCAGGAATCCAAGGCGTTCGCGGATTTCCTTCAGGATGGCGCGGGCGATCTCGTTCTTCTGGGCGGTCAGGCTTTCGGGCACCGTCTGGCACCAATCGAAGGCCTCGCGGATCGACATCTGCACCACCTGCCCGATGTGCAGCCCGGCGATCTTCACCGCCAGCGCCTCTTCGCGCAGGCGGTAGCCGCCGCAATCGCCGCAGGGGCGGTTGTTCTGGTAGCGCTCGAATTCCTCGCGGATCCAGTTGGAATCCGTTTCCCGGTAGCGCCGCTCCATGTTGGGGATCACGCCCTCGAAGCTGCGCGTCACCTCGTAGACGCGGCCGCCCTCGTCGTAGCGGAAGCGGATCTCGTCCTCGCCGGAGCCGTAGAGGAACACCTGCTGCACATGGGCGGGCAGATCCTTCCAGGGGGTGTTCTTGTCGAACTCGTAGTGGCGCGCGATGGCCTCGATCGTCTGAAGGAAGTAGGGCGATTTGCCCTTGCGCCACGGGGCCAGCGCCCCGTCGTAGAGCTTGAGCGTGGCGTCCGGCACCACGAGGCGTTCGTCGAAGAACAGCTCCATCCCGAGCCCGTCGCAGGAAGGGCAGGCCCCGAAGGGCGCGTTGAAGGAGAAGAGCCGCGGCTCGATCTCGGGAATGGTGAACCCGGACACCGGGCAGGCGAATTTCTCGGAGAAGGTGATGCGCTCGGGCTCGCCCTCCTTGGGCGCGGTTTCGAGGATGGCGATGCCGTCGGCGAGATCCAGCGCGGTGCGGAAGCTGTCGGCCAGCCGCGTTTCCATGCCCTCGCGCACGACGATCCTGTCCACCACCACGTCGATGTCATGGCGGAACTTCTTGTCGAGCGTGGGCGGCTCGTCCAGTTCGTAGAAATCGCCGTCCACCTTCACACGCTGGAAGCCCTGCTTGCGCAACTCCATGAATTCCTTGCGGTATTCACCCTTGCGGTCGCGCACGATGGGGGCCAGCAGATAGGCGCGGGTGCCCTCCTCCATGCCCATCACGCGATCGACCATGTCCTGCACCTGCTGGGCCTCGATTGGCAGGCCGGTGGCGGGCGAATAGGGCGTGCCGACGCGGGCGAAGAGCAGCCGGAGGTAATCGTAGATCTCGGTGACGGTGCCCACGGTGGAGCGCGGGTTCTTCGAGGTGGTCTTCTGCTCGATGGAAATGGCCGGCGACAGGCCGGCGATGTGGTCCACGTCGGGCTTTTCCATCATGTCGAGGAACTGGCGCGCGTAGGCCGAAAGGCTTTCCACGTAACGGCGCTGCCCCTCGGCGTAGATCGTATCGAAGGCCAGCGAGGATTTGCCGGAGCCCGAAAGCCCGGTGATCACCACGAGTTCGTCACGCGGGATGTCCACGTCGATGGATTTCAGATTGTGCTCGCGCGCCCCGCGCACCTCGATCTTCTTCAGCTCGGGCATGCCCCACCTCTCAACAGACCGCCTACAGATAGGCGATGTGCGGCGAGTCTCCAATCAGAAAATGCGAACATAACGGGAACAGGCGGCAGGATGCTGACATTCCGCCACGGATCTTGCCTGACGGCGGGCTTCGGGCCTAGGCTTGGCGCATTGATTGAGGAAGACAGGACATTTCGATGATGAAGCGATTTCTGCTGGGCGCCGCGCTTGCGGCAATTGCCCAGGCCGCGCCGGCGCAGGAGGCGCCCACCCGCAGCATTCTGGTTCTGGACGGCAGCGGTTCGATGTGGGGCCAGATCGACGGCGTGGCCAAGATCACCATCGCGCAGGAGGTGGTGGCCGGTCTGCTGGCCGAACTGCCCGCCAGCCACGAAGTGGGGCTCACGCTCTACGGCCACCGGCGCAAGGGCGATTGCGCCGACATCGAAACCGTCATCGCGCCGGGCACCGACCGCGCGGCGGTGGCGGCCGCCGTGCGCGCGGTGAAGCCCAAGGGAAAGACCCCGATGACGGATGCGGTGAAGGCCGCCGCGGAGGCGCTGCGGTTCACCGAGGAAAAGGCGACCGTGATCCTGGTGTCCGACGGGATCGAGACCTGCAACCCCGACCCCTGCGCCGCGGCCCGCGCGCTGGAGGAAACCGGGGTGGATTTCACCGCCCACGTGGTGGGCTTCGACGTGACGGACCCGGAAGCGCTGGCCCAGATGCAATGCCTCGCGGAGGAAACCGGCGGCACGTTCCGCACCGCCGCCAATGCCGATGAGCTGGTCTCGGCGCTTCAGGCCGTGGCCGCGGCCCCGGAGCCCGAGCCGGCCGCCCCGGTGGAGGTGCTGTTTCGCGCCGTCACCCGCCCCGGCGGCACCGAGATCGGCAGCGGCCTCGTCTGGAGCCTTTCCGGCGAAGGGGTGTCGCGCGAGGGTGTGAACGAGGCCAGCTTCGAAGAAGCGCTGCCGCCCGGCAGCTACCGGGTCGTGGTGACGCGGCTCGCCGACGAGGCCGGCGCCGAAGGCACGGTGACGGTGCAGGGCGCCCCGCTCACCGTCACGCTGGAACTGCCGGAGCTTCTGCCCGCCGCCAGCCTCGAAGCACCCGAGAGCGGGATGGCCGGGGCGGAGATCACCGTGGGCTGGGACGGCCCCGGCGGCGGCGAGGACTACATCGCCGTCGCAGCGCCCGACGCCGACGAGGCCGCATGGGAGACCTACGCCTACGTGCGCGACGGCAACCCGCTCCGGGTGCCGCTGCCCTCGGCGGAAGGGGCCTACGAGCTGCGCTACGTGATGGAGGGCGGCCGCGCGCTGGCCCGCCGGGCCGTCACCGTGACGCCGGTTTCGGCCACGATCGAGGCGCCCGGCCCGCTTCTGGCCGGGGCCACGGTCGGGATCGGCTGGACGGGCCCGGACTACGAAGGCGACTACCTCGCCGTCGTCGAACCCGGCGGCGATGGCTGGATCACCTATGCCTACACGCGCGACGGCAGCCCCCTGCCCCTGCGGATGCCGGCGGAGCCGGGCGCCTACGAGATCGTCTACACGATGGATCAGGACGCCCGCATCATCGCCCGCCTGCCCGTCACGGTCGCGGCGGCCAGCTTCGGCGTCGAGGCCCCGGCCACGGCCCCGGCGGGCAGCGTGATCGAGATCCCCTGGACGGGGCCGGGCCACGCAGACGACTACATCGCCATCACCGCGCCGCAGGCCGCTGACGGCGAATGGATCACCTATGCCTACATGCGCGACGGAAACCCCGCGCGCCTCACCATGCCCGGCACCCCCGGCACCTATGAAATCCGCTACGTGCAGGGGCAGAACACCAAGGTCAGGGCCCGTGCGCCCATCGAGGTGATGGCCGTCGGCGCTGCGGTCCGGGGGCCGTCCGCGGTGACGATCGGCACGCGTTTCACCGTGGAGTGGGACGGGCCGAACGGCGCCGGCGACTACCTGACGATCGTGCCCCCGGACGCGGCGGAGGGCGACTACGGCAACTACGCCTACACCCGCGACGGCAGCCCGCTTGCGATCACCGCCCCGACGACACCGGGCAGCTACGAACTGCGCTACGTGGCCGACACCACGCCGCTCACCGTGCTGGCCCGCGTGCCGCTGACGGTGGAAGATGCCGCGGTCAGCCTCGAGGCCCCGTCCACGGCGGTTGCCGGCGAGAAGATCACGGTGACGTGGGAGGGCCCCGATGCGCCCTCGGACTACATCGCCGTCGGCGATGCGGAGCGCCTCTACATCACCTACAGCTACACGCGCGACGGCTCGCCCCTGGACCTCGCGGTGCCCGAAGAGCCCGGCGCCTACGAGATCCGCTACGTGATGGATCAGGGCGGCAAGGTGCTGGCCACCCTGCCCTTGCAGGTGGAATGAAAAACGCGCGGCCCCGGTTCGGGGCCGCGCGCGTCAACGGCGATGGCGGGCGGTGCCCGAAGCGTTGAACCGGCTCGGCACCGCCTCGCGCCACCCATGCCTTCCGTATTCAGAAGTGGATCGCCTTGCCGTAGGCGTCCAGCACGCTTTCGTGCATCATCTCCGAGAGCGTCGGGTGCGGGAAGACGGTGTGCATCAGGTCTTCCTCGGTGGTTTCCAGCTGGCGGCCCACCACGTAGCCCTGGATCAGCTCGGTGACTTCCGCCCCCACCATATGCGCGCCCAGAAGCTCGCCCGTCCTGGCGTCGAACACCGTCTTGATCATGCCTTCCGGCTCGCCGAGCGCGATGGCCTTGCCGTTGCCGATGAAGGGGAAACGGCCCACCTTGACCTCGTATCCCAGTTCCTTCGCCCTGGCCTCGGTATAGCCGACGCTGGCGACCTGCGGGTGGCAGTAGGTGCAGCCGGCGATGCTTTCGGGCTTGACGGGATGGGCATGGAGCCCGGCGATCAGCTCCGCCACCATCACGCCCTCGTGGCTGGCCTTGTGCGCCAGCCAGGGCGCGCCGGCGATGTCGCCGATGGCATAGAGCCCCTCAACACCCGTGCGGCAATGGGCATCCGTCACCACATGGGTGCGGTCGATCTTGACGCCGAGCGCCTCCAGCCCCAGCCCCTCGACGTTGCCGACGATGCCCACGGCGGAGATCACCGTGTCGAAGCTGTGCTTCTCGATCTTGCCGCCGGTCTCGATATGGGCCGTCACGCTGCCCTTGGCGCGGTCCAGCTGCTTGACCATGGCCTTTTCCATGATCGTCATGCCCTGCTTCACGAACTGCTTCTTCGCGAAGGCGGAGATCTCGGCGTCCTCCACCGGCAGCACGCGGTCCATAACCTCCACAACCGTGGTATCGGCGCCCAGCGTGTTGAAGAAACTTGCGAATTCGATGCCGATGGCGCCGGAGCCGATCACCAGCAGCTTCTTCGGCATCCGCGGCGGCTGAAGGGCGTGCTTGTAGGTCCAGACGAGATCGCCGTCGGCCTCCAGCCCCGGCAGTTCGCGGGCGCGCGCTCCGGTGGCGAGCACGATGTTCTTCGCCGTCAGCTCCTCGCTGCCCTTTTCGGTCTTCACGCTCACCTTGCCGGGCGCGGGGATGGTGGCCTCGCCCATCACCACGGTGACCTTGTTCTTCTTCAGCAGGTGGCCCACGCCCCCGGACAGCTGCTTGGCCACGCCGCGCGAGCGCTTCACCACCGCGTCAAGATCGTAGCCGATCTTCTCGGCCGAAAGGCCGAACTCCTTCGCGCGTTCCATCAGGTGGAAGACTTCCGCCGACCGCAGCATCGCCTTGGTGGGGATGCAGCCCCAGTTCAGGCAGATCCCGCCCAGGTGCTCACGCTCCACCACGGCCACTTTCAGCCCCAGTTGCGCGCCCCGGATCGCGGCCACGTAGCCGCCCGGCCCGGCGCCGATCACGATCATGTCGAAAGAGGTGGCTGCCATGTCAAACCCTTGCAGAAGTTGAAGTGGTTTGACGTTAAACAATCCGGCCCGAAGGGGCAATCACACCGCGGCCCGCGCCAGCAGGCCGGGGTGCAACCCGTTGTTCCAAAACCGCAGTTTCAGGCGCGCACAGCTTCCATGGCGGCGCTGTAGCCTCCCTCCGCGAGGAAGGCGCCCTCGGGGGCCGTCGTCTGGCGCTCCAGCGCGTCGTTGCGGTAGGGGAATCGCCCGAACATGCGGATCACCTCGCGGTGGGCCTTGGCGTGGAACAGGTTCTCTTCCCCGGTTTCCGGCATCCGCGTGAGCATCAGGCGCACGCAGCGTTCCTGGTCGCCCAGGCATTCCGAGTGCATCAGCGGCAGGTAGAAGAACTGCCGCGCCGGCTCGTCGATGCGCAGATCCCAATCCTTCTTGATCGAGATCTTCGCCGCCGCCCGCGCCGCGAAATCGGACGCGAAGGCCTGCCCGGTGCCACGGAACATGTTCCTCGGGAACTGATCCATCAGGATGATGTAGGCCAGCGCGCCGCTCGGATAGGTGAGCCAGAGCCCGCAGGATCCGTTCATTGCCGCTTGCCAGGTGGGTTCCGCCAGAGCCCGGATTCTTTCGTCCAGCTCCTCCCCGCCGGCATACCAGCCTTCGGGGCCAATCTCGTCCAGCCAGAAGGCCAGAACGTCTTCAGGGCGTAGCATTTTCGGCCTCCATTTGCCGTGACTCCCCCAGGCAGAGGAATCGTTACAAATAATTCATACTTAAGCAAGTCTGGCGTTAACCGTTCGCCTGACCGGCGTCAGATGTGTTGTTTTCGTCTTCCTGCGCGGTTTCGATGAACACTTCCTGTGCAACCCCGACGGCCACCGGCGACGCACTGGGCAGAACCGGGGCGTAGCTGACGTTCTCGTCGGCGTCGGTGGCGGCCGGGCGCTGGGTCATCCGGTAGACGGCGTAGAGCGCCAGCCCCAGCATGAGCACTGCGAGGATCAGCCAGTAGCCCCAGGGGCCGAAGGTGGACATCACCCAGCCGGTCGTCACCGGGCCGGCGATCGCGCCGAGGCCGTTGATGAAAAGAAGCCCCCCCGAGGCCGCTGCCATGTCCTCTGCTTCGAGGTAGTCGTTGGTATAGGCGATCAGCAGCGCGTAGAGCGGGTTCGAGGTGCCGCCGATCAGGAAGCCGCTCACGAGCAGCACGTAGAAATTGCCGCCCGAGAGCACCCCGAGCACCGCCCCCGCACCGCCGAGCGCGGAGACGAACATGATGAGCGTGCGGCGGTCCATGCGGTCGGAGATCCAGCCGATCGGAAACTGCATCAGGAGTGCGCCGATGTAGATGGCGGAGACGAAGATCGAGATCTGCCCCACCGACAGCCCGGCCTCCGTGCCGTAGACGGCGGACATGCCGAACTGGGCCGAGAACACGCCCCCCAGCACCGCCATGCCGACGCAGCCCAGCGGCGAGATGCCGTAGAGCTCCTTGAGCGACATCGGCTTGGTCGTTTCGAAGGCCGGCGTCGGGCTGATCGACAGAAGGATCGGCGCGAAGGAGATCGACACCAGCACCGAGGGAATGATGAAGAGGATGAAACCGGCCGGATCGCCGAAGGCCAGCAGGGCCTGCGCGGTGACGATGCCGGCCATCTGCACGATCATGTAGAGCGAGAGCGCCTTGCCCCGGTTCTCGTTGCTGGCGGCGTTGTTGAGCCAGCTCTCCGCCGTCACGTAGACGCCGCAGAAGCAGAAGCCGATCACCACGCGCCCCAGCGTCCAGGCCCAGGGGTGGGCGAAGGTCGGGTAGAGGATCAGAACCGCCGAGATCATCGAGCCGAGCGCGGCGAAGACACGGACGTGGCCAACGCGGCGTATCCATTGCGGCGCCAGCTTGGAGCCGCCGAGGAAGCCGAGGAAATAGGCCGACATCACGATCGACATCTCGAAGGTGGAAAAGCCCTCGATCGCGCCCCGCACGCCGAGCAGCGTGCCCTGGAGCCCGTTGCCGACCATCAGAAGCAGCATTCCGAGCAGCAAGGCCCAGGAGTGGCTGAGAACCTGAAGCATGATGGCTAATCCTTTTTCTCGGCTTCAGGATCGCACCCGAAGGCCGGTGACTATCGCTCGTATGCGACGTTTCCTTGCGGTTTCAGGGCTCGTTGGGGCAGAGCAGCGAGGAATCGCCGTAGGAGAAGAACCGGTAGCGCTGCGCGATGGCATGGGCGTAGACGGCCCGCATCCGTTCCATTCCCATCAATGCGGAGACCAGCATCATCAGGGTGGATTTCGGCAGGTGGAAATTCGTCATCAGCGCATCCGTCGCCCGGAAGGTGAAGCCCGGGGTGATGAAGATGTCGGTCGGCCCCTCCCAGGGGCGCACCGTTCCGCTCTCCCGGGCCGCCGTCTCGATCAGGCGCAGGGCGGTGGTGCCCACGGGGATGATCCGCCCGCCGGCAGCCTTGGTCTCGGCGATCTCCTGCGCGGCCTGCTCGCTGACCGCGCCCCATTCGGAATGCATCTTGTGCTGCGACACGTCATCGACCTTCACCGGCAGGAAGGTGCCGGCGCCCACGTGCAGGGTCACGTGGGTGAAGGCCACGCCGCGCGCCGCCAGCGCCGCCAGCAGCGCCTCGTCGAAATGCAGCGAAGCCGTGGGCGCGGCCACCGCGCCGCTGTTGCGGGCCCAGACCGTCTGGTAATCCACCTTGTCCTGCGCGTCCGCCGCCCGTTTGGCGGCGATGTAGGGCGGCAGGGGCATGGCGCCGACGGCCTGCAGCGCGGCGTCGAAATCGGCACCGGTACGGTCGAAGGCCAGCACCGCTTCGCCTTCGCTCTTGTCGGTGAGGCGCGCACAGAGCACTTCGCCGAAGTGGATCGTCTCGCCGATGGCGACCTTCTTCAGCGGGCGGATCAGCGCCAGCCAGCCGCCGTCGGGGCGGGGTTCCAGCAGCGTCACCGAAATCCGCGCCGAGACGGGCCCCTGCGCCGACTCCCGGTGGCGCAGCCCCTCCAGCCGCGCCGGGATCACCTTGGTGTCGTTGAGCACCAGCCTGTCGCCCGGGCGCAGGATCTCCGGCAGGTCGAAGACGTGGCGGTCGGTGAGCCGGCCCGCCGTGGCATGCAGCAGCCGCGCGGAGGTGCGCGGCACCGCCGGGCGCGTGGCGATCAGCTCCTCGGGCAGGTCGAAATCGAAATCGCTGAGCTTCATTGCTGCACCTCGGGGGCCGGGCGGCGGAAGATATCGCGGAACATGCCCGGCGTCAGCAGCGACAGCGGGTTGACCTGCGTGACGGGCGCGCCCACAGGCCCGGTGAGGCGGTAGGAAAAGCCGAACAGCCCCTCCCCGCGCCGCGTCAGGGCGGCGCCGACGGAATTGACGAGGTAGACGGGCGAAATCACCCCTTGGAAATCCATTCGTTTCTCCGCGAACGCGTAGCTGCCATCGATCGAGAGCCCCATCGAGGGGCCCACGGCGCTGCCCCGTGTGATGACGAGTTGCTCCGGCGTCAAGACGAATTCGCCCTCCACCTCGTCAAATCCGATGCCGTTTCCGTCCAGCTGCTCCAGCAGCCCCACCACGCTCACCGCCGAAAGCATCTCGGCCAGCGCGGGCGCGCCACGCAGGCGCATCCGCCCCATGCGCAGGGAGCCGTCGAAATGGCCGGGCGTGGCGCGCGGGCGCAGTCGGATCTCCAGCCCCTCGGCGGTGACGTTCTTCATGATGCCGAGCGCATCGAGCACCGCGCCCCCCTCCGCCGCCGCCAGATCGTAGCCGGTGCCGGCCGGCGTGGTGATCTGCTGCCCGGTGATCGGCGCGCGCCCGTTGAGCCGGCCGGTGAACCGCCCCGCCCCTTCGCCGGCCCCCAACTGCCCCCGGAAATCGCTCAGGAAAATGTCGCCCGCGATCTGAAGCCGGTCCAGCGCCACGTTCACCGGCGCTCCGCCGCCGCCGCTGCCTTCCGGCAGGGCCGCCTGCCGCAGATCGAGGAAGCTGCCGGTGAGCGATACCGCCGGCGCCAGCCCGTCACCGCGCCCGCGAAGTTCGACCCGCGCGCTCAGCCAGCCGCCGAGATCGAGCCGCTCGAAGATCGCGCGTTCAAGCCCGCCATCGGGGCGCAGAGCGACGTTGCCCGAAAGCGAAAGCCCCGCACCGTCAAGCGCCACCAGCTCCACCGAGGGCGGCGTCGAGAAGGTTCCGCGCACTGTGAGCGCCGCGCCCGCCGCTTCCGGCTTGCGCCAACCGAGCGCCGGGATCTCAACGCCGAGGCCTTCGAGATCGGAGGCCAGTTCGAAGCGCGGCGGCTCCCCCGGTTTCAGCCGGATCTCCACCTCGCCCCGCGCCGCGCCGCTGAAGCTCTCAGGCGGCAGGCCGATGTTGAAGCTTTCCGCCAGTTGCCGCGACAGGGTGAGCGCCCCGGTGACGCTGCTGCCCTCCTTGAAGGCGGCGCCGATCGGCTGGCGCCAGGTGGCATCGAAGCCGACGCCATCCAGCCTGCCGGCCCCGCTGATGCGGATCGCGCCGGTGTCCACCTCGACGGCGAGTTCGGGCGCGGAGAGGAGCCGTCCGGGCACGAGCACCCGGCTTTCCACGTTGCGCAGGGTGCCGGTGACGGTGAAATCCACGTCCGGCCCGCGGGTTTTCCGGCTGAGAGGCAGCACCAGCACCGCCTCGGCTTCCGCCAGCCCCTCGGCCAGATCCGGCCTGCGGCCCGCCCGCGACATCAGCCGCAAAGGGCGCAGATCCAGCAGGTGCAGAAGATCCGGCACCGTGGCGCGCGCCTTCAGATCGACGCGCCCGATGCTGGGACGGGCGCGCATGTCCTCGATGCGGAAGCGGCTGCCGGATACATCGGCCACCCGCGCGCCGTCGCGCACTTCGCCCGCGTCGATCACGATGGCGAAGCGCGCACCGTCGATCTGCCCGTGGCCCCGCGCCCCGGAGATCGGCGGGTAGCCGGGCAGGAAGCGCACCTCGGCGCCTTCGTAGTCGAAGCCCACCTGGGCCACCGGCTCCGCCCCCGGCCGCAGCCGCAGCGCGACGCGGCCGTTGAAGCCGCGGCCCGCATGAAGGTTGTTGACCAGCCAGTTGCGCGTCTTGGGCCGCAGCGACAGAGGCCAGTAGCGGACAAGCTCTTCCGCCGTGAGCGTATCGGCGGCGGCATCGAGCGAAAGATGCCAGCCATCGGCCTCGGCCCGGGCCGCGCCGCTGGCACGCACGCGGGTCCGCCCATCGAAGAAAGTGGCCTGACCGACGCGGATCACGAAGGGGGCGAAACGGAAATGCAGATCCACCGCCGCCTGCTCGAAGCGCAGCGGCTCGGAAAACAGATCGCCCGCCGGGCTTTCCAGCGCCTCCAGTTCCAGCTGCGCCACCAGCGCCTGCGGCACGCCCCCGCGCCACTCCTTGAAGTAGGATTTGCCCCGCCCGCGCGCGGTGAGCGCATCCGAGCGCAGATCGAAGGCCTCGACGGTGAACATGCCGCGGTCGATCGCGTAGCCCAGCCGCGCGGAGGCGCCCTGCAGCCGGATCGGCCGCGTCGCCTCGTTCGGCCGGATCTCGCCGGCGCCGATGTCGAGCGTGCCGGCCAGATGGGCGAAGCGGCCCGCCTCGGTGAAGCCGGTTTCGAGATCCACGGAAACCGGTGCATCGACCCCGGTGAGGAAGGCGGCGATCGGCTCGTGGCGCGCAAGAAAGCGCGCGTCGGCATTGGTGAGCGCCAGCGTGAAGGCGGCCGCCGGGCTGTCGGCCTCGGTGCGCGCGGTGAGCGCCAGCCGGGCGGGCTGCGCGCCGTAACCGGGGATGCGCAGGGAGGCCCGCGCCGAAAGCCCGCCCTCCTCGCGGCTCAGCCGGACGTTGCCGGCGGTGCCTTCGGTGGTGACGCCGCGCAGGTCGTCCTGGAAGCGGATGTCGATCCCGCGCGCTTCGGCCTGCGCCACCTGCGCCAGCCCCGGCGTGTCCAGCAGCGCCTCAAGCGCGTCCAGCATCGCCGGGAGATCGTTGAAGGAAATCGGCTCGCCGCCGAAATCGAGGTTGAACTTCCCGTCGGCGCCCCGCTGCACGAGGAGCTTCGTATCCTCGATGACGAGCCCCGTGGGCACGAGCCGGCGCGACAGCAGCGCCCGCCCCTGCACCGATAGCGCCACCCGGCCCAGTTCGGCGATCCCCTGCCCGTCGGCGCGGCGCAGGGTGACATCGCGCAGGAGCGCGGTGGGCTCGCCGCGCGCGTTCAGCAGCACGCCCACGCCCTCGAAGGAGAGATCGATGCGCTCGGTGATGCCGTTGATCCGCGCCTCGATGCGGCTGCGCAGCCATTCCGGCGCGGCAAAGGCCTGCTGGCTGCGCGCCATGGCGGTGATGAGCACGACGACCAGCACCAGCCCCAGCACCAGCGCCCCGAGCAGGCCCAGAAGCACCCCGCGCCGCCGGCTGGCGCGCCTGTTGCCTGGCTCTTCCGTCATCCCCTGCCCGTTCATTCCCGATTTTCTGTGCTGCGCGGTGCTTTATCTTCCCTAGGATTGCACTAAAACCATAGGCCGCAGCAACACCAGTAGCAGGAGCCTCCCATGCCCGAGATCGGCGAAAAAGCACCGGACTTCACCCTCCCCGACGGAAACGGCACCGAAATCACGCTCTCGCAGCTGCAGGGCAAGCCCGTGGTTCTCTACTTCTACCCCAAGGATGACACCTCCGGCTGCACCAAGCAGGCCGTCGGCTTCACCGAGGCCGAGGCGGAGTTCGAGGCTGCGGGCGCGAAGGTGCTGGGCGTCTCCAAGGACACGGTGGCCAAACACGCGAAATTCGCCGCCAAGCACGGGCTTTCGGTGACGCTGCTTTCGGATGCCGAGAGCGATGTCTGCGAGACCTACGGCGTCTGGCAGCAGAAGCAGATGTATGGAAAGACCTACTTCGGCATCGTGCGCACCACCTTCCTGATCGACGGCGAAGGCGTGATCCGGCAGGTGTGGAACAAGGTGAAGGTGCCGGGCCACGTGGAGGAAGTGCTCGAAGCGGTGAAGGCACTGTGAACGATCTCAGCCTCGCCGAACGCGCGCTCGACGTGCTGACCTGCGCCGACGGGCGCGAGAAGACGGCCCGCAGCCGCGCCCATGCCGCCGCATGGTTCGCGGCGCGCAAGGCCGGAACGCCCATGCCGATCGGCAGCGCAAGGCCGCCCCTGCAGCCGGCCCGCCCGGAGCGGCCCGAACTGCTTTCACCGCGCGACGTGCCCCGCCGCCGCCCCGGCACCCGGGCCGGGCGGCAGGCGCTTCTGCACGCGGTGGCCCATATCGAACTGAACGCGGTGGACCTGCACTGGGACATCATCGCCCGCTTCACCGATGTGCCCATGCCCATCGGCTTCTACGATGACTGGGTGGCGGCCGCAGACGAGGAATCCAAGCATTTCAACTTGATGTGCGACTGTCTTGAAGCAGACGGCAGCCACTACGGCGCGCTGCCGGCCCATGCGGGTATGTGGCGTGCCGCCGAGGACACGGCCGAGGATCTGATGGGGCGGCTCGCCGTCGTTCCGATGGTTCTGGAGGCGCGCGGACTCGACGTGACGCCGGGCATGATCGAAATCTTCCGCAAGGCCGGCGCCACGGATGCGGTGGCCGCGCTCGAGGTGATCTACGCCGAGGAGGTCGGGCATGTCGCCTACGGCTCCAAGTGGTTCCACTTTCTCTGCGGCCGCCATGAGCTTGATCCCAAGGAAGAATTCCACCGGCTCGTCCAGCGGTATTTCCACGGCGCGCTGAAGCCTCCGTTCAACGAGGAGAAGCGCGCGGACGCGGGCCTGCCGCCGGATTTCTACTGGCCGCTGGCCGACGAGACATGGGAGCGCGGCGCCCCCCCCGCCGATGCCCAAACCCTAGGCACCCCGTTTCGGCGGTTTTTCGCCGAAACTGCCGGGGCTTACGCCATCCTCCGCCACCCGTTGCCGAAAAGGTTTGCAGGGGTCCCGACGCCCCGGTAAGCATTCGGCGACCGAGCGCGGAGGGGACACTTGCGCCGGTCTCAACGGGGACAAAATCAGGGGCAAACGAACCAGTGGCGTCTGCACTTCTGCACAAACTTCACCTTGCGTTGGAAAAGCGGCTGCCCGAACGGCGGCTCTTCCTGCGCTCCGACACCGAAACGCGTTTCATCCGGCTGCGCTCCAGCACCCAGGCCATCGCCCTCGTGGGCATCGTCGCGGTGGGAAGCTGGACGTTGGTGGCCACCTCCATCCTGCTGATGGACTCGCTCAGTTCGGGCAACATCCGCGAGCAGGTGAAGCGCGATCAGTTCATGTACGAAGCCCAGCTCAACAAGCTTTCCGCCGAGCGCGACATGCGCGCCCAGGAGGCCGCGAGCGCCCATGCGCGCTTCAGCGTCGCGCTCCGGGAAATCTCCGAGATGCAGGCCCGCCTGCTGGAGAGCGAAGACAAGCGGCGCGAGCTGGAAACCGGGCTGGAAGTGGTGCAATCCACCCTGCGCCAAGCCATTCACGAACGCGACGAGGCCCGCGCCCGCGCCGAGGAGCTTCAGCTTGCGCTGGCCGAGACCGCGGCCAAGGAGCCCGAAACCCAGCGGCTGTCCGAGGTCGAGGACACCGTGGCCTTCCTCTCCGAAGCGCTGCGCGAAACCGCCGTCGAGCGCGATCACATGCAGGCCTACGCGGCCGATGCCGATGACTACATCGCCGAACTGCAGCTGGAATCCCGCCTGAAGGACGAACGCAACGACCGCATCTTCTCCACGCTGGAGGAGGCCGTGAGCGTGTCCATCGCCCCGATGGACAAGATGTTCCGGTCCGCCGGGCTGAACGTCGACAGCATCATCGACCAGGTGCGGCGGGGCTACTCGGGCCAGGGCGGCCCGCTCACCCCGCTCGAATTCACCGTCACCGATGAAACAGAGGCCGCCGACGGCATGCGCGCCAACTCGATCCTGCAGAAGCTGGACGAAATGAACATCTACCGCATCGCCGCCCAGAAAGCGCCCTTCGACGTTCCGGTGAAATCCGCCTTCCGCTTCACCTCGGGCTTCGGGCCGCGCTGGGGCCGGATGCATTACGGCACCGATTTCGCCGCTTCCTACGGCACGCCGATCTACGCCACGGCCGACGGCGTGGTGATCCACGCGGGCTGGCAGTCCGGTTACGGCCGTCTCGTGAAGATCCAGCACGAGTTTGGCATTGAAACCCGCTATGCGCATATGTCAAAAATACGCGTGACTAAGGGCCAACGGGTTTCCCGAGGTGATCGCATCGGCGACATGGGGAACTCCGGACGTTCCACCGGCACCCATCTGCACTACGAAGTCCGTGTGGGCGGCAAGGCGGTCAACCCGATGAACTATATCAAGGCAGCTAGAGATGTTTTCTAAAAGCAGGATCAATGAAGCCGGCGCGAAATCCGGCGCAGAGGCCGACAAGCCCAAAGCCCCGGAAGCTCCGGTCAGCAAGCCGGCCCCCGAGGCGAAGGCCGTTGCGCCCAAGGCGAAGCCGCCGGCCTCCTCGCTGTCGTCCGATCTGACGATCGTCGGCAACCTCAAGACGACCGGCGACATCAACGTGGAAGGCACCGTCGAGGGTGACATCCGCGCCCACCTCCTGACCGTGGGCGAATCCGCCACCGTGAAGGGCGAGGTCGTGGCCGATGACGTCGTGGTGCACGGCCGCATCGTGGGCCGCGTGCGCGGCCTGAAAGTGCGCCTGACCTCCACCGCCCGCGTGGAAGGCGACATCATCCACAAGACGATCGCCATCGAAAGCGGCGCCCATTTCGAAGGCTCCGTGCAGCGCCAGGACGATCCGCTCGGCGGCGGCGCTCCGAAGAAGCCGGCGGCCCCGCAGCCCCAGGGCTGACCCGCGCACCGATCGCGAAAACGAAGAAAAGGCGCCCATGGGCGCCTTTTTTGATACGTCTTTTCCGGTGCGGTTTCGCGCGCCGGCACGGCGGAGGCGGTCAGGCGGCCTTGGCCTCGCCGGACACGACCGGCGCCAATGCAGAAAGCTCGCGGAACAGCACCTGGCGGATCGTGCGCAGTTTCTCGCTGCGGCGCACCTCGGCATTGGTGAGCAGCCAGAGATCGATCGGGAAGGCCGTCGCCACCGCCCGGCTGCGCTGCACGCCTTCCATCTGGGTGGCCACGAACCAGGGCATCATGCCCACGGCCCGCCCCGCCTGCACGAAGGTCATCACGCCGTCGATGTTGCTCACCCGGTGCACGGGGCTGTCGGTGTGCACCCGCCCCCGCGCCCACTCCGGCAGGCCGTCGCCGTTGCTGAGGAAGGTCACCACGGGCACCTTCGGCAGTTGCTTGCCCTCCCCGCGGGCGCCGGCGTCGAAGCGCTCGATCAGCTCGGGGGCGCCGATCGGCATGATCGCCACCGGCGCGATCTTCTGGCCGATCAGGTCTTCGTCGGGGTTGGCGGTGTAGCGGATGGCGAAATCCACGAAGCCCGAGCCCACGTCCACCAGTTCGGAATCGGCGATCACGTCGAGGGTGATGTCGGGAAAGGCATCGAGCAGCTTTTCGAGCACCGGCATCACCATGATCTTCAGCGGCCCGTCCGCCGTGGTGATGCGCACGCGCCCTTCGACCTTCTCGTTGGCGTGGCGGGCCATCTGCGCGATGGAGTGCGACAGCGTTTCCATCTCGGCCACCCGCTCGGCCAGTTCGCGCCCCCGCGGCGTGAGCCGCAGGGCCAGCCCGTCCCGGTCCACCAGCCGCATGTTGAGCCGGCTCTCCAGCGCAGCGATGCGGCGGGAGACCGTCTGGTGCGTCACGTCGAGCGCGCGGGCGGCTTCAACCGTCGAGGATGCGCGGGAAAGTGCGAGAAAATACCTGTAGTCGTCCCAGTCGTGCGCCATGAAACATGCCCTTTGTCCGGCGACACCGGCTTCGGGTGCCGCATCGCTTTGTAATTCGGGCTGATATAGGGCGAGCGCCGCCGGGCTTCAATGCGCGGCGGGCCGTGGCACCGCGCCGCGCCCGTGGCTCAGGGCGCGGTGGCGAGGCGGTAGAGATGCCAGCTCGCGTGACCCAGAAGCGGCAGCACCACCAGAAGCCCTAGGAACCAGGGGAACATGCCGACGAACAGCAGCGCGGAAATTACGATACCCCAGCCGATCATCAACACGGGGTTCGCCGTCACCTGGCCGAAGCTCGTCACCATCGCCGTGATCACGTCCAGCTCGCGCTCCAGCAGCATCGGCAGACCGAAGACCACCAGCGCGAAGGTGACGAAGGCGAAGACCGCTCCGACGGCGGAACCGAAGAGCAGCATCGAGAGCCCCTCGGTGGTGAGGTAGAGATCGTAGGAACTGGAGACGTTGACCAGCGTCATCTTGCCGAGGAACAGGGCAAAGATCATGTGGGCGATGAAGAACCAGAACAGGAAGATCATGATGATCGTCACGCAGATCGAAGGGATCTGCCGGTTGCGCTGGTTGAAGACGACGCCCAGGATCTCGCCCCAGTTCAGGGCCGCGCCGCTTTCCAGCCGGCGGCTGACCTCGTAGAGCCCCACGGCCGCGAAGGGGCCGATCAGCGGAAAGCCGAAGGCGGCGAGCCCAAGCCAGTAGCTCTGCCCGGTGGCGGTGGTGATCCACCACATCAGAAGCCCGCCCAGCGTGTAGAAGGAGCCGAAGAACAGCCCGAAGGCGGGGGCCTTGCGGAAATCCGCCCAGCCCCTCGCGAGGGCCTCGCGGATCATGGCCGGGGTGACGCGCTTGAAATCGGGGATGTCGCTGGCCTGCTCGGGAACGGCTGCGTGCTGCATCTGGGGGCTTCCTCCTCCTTGCCTCGTGGCAGAGGTTAGCCAAGCCCCGCGCCCGGCTCAATCCCGCGCGCGGCCCGTTTCAGCCGCTTCCCGATCTCAAGCCCTCAGCCCGGATCAATCCTCGGCCCGGATCAATCTTCGGCCTGGGCGTCGGCCCGGCTCTTGCCGGCCAGATCCATCGCGAGCGTGGCGGCCATGAAGGCATCCAGATCGCCGTCGAGCACGCCCTTGGTGTCGGCGGTTTCGTAGTTGGTGCGCAGGTCCTTCACCATCTGGTAGGGCTGCAGCACGTAGGAGCGGATCTGGTTGCCCCAGCCCGCATCGCCCTTGGCCTCGTGCAGGGCGTTCACCTCGGCGTTGCGGCGGTCCAACTCCATCTGGTAGAGCCGCGATTTCAGCGCCTTCATGGCGATGTCGCGGTTCTGGTGCTGGGATTTCTCGGAGGAGGTCACCACGATCCCGGTGGGGATGTGGGTGATCCGCACGGCGGAATCGGTGGTGTTCACGTGCTGGCCACCGGCGCCGGAGGAGCGGAAGGTGTCGATCCGGATGTCGGCGGGGTTCACCTCGACCTCGATGTTGTCGTCGATCACCGGGTAGGCGCCCACGGCGGCGAAGGAGGTCTCGCGGGTGCCCTTGCCGAAGGGCGAGATGCGCACCAGCCGGTGGGTGCCGCTTTCGCTCTTCAGCCAGCCGTAGGCATTGTGGCCCTTGATCTGGTAGGTCACCGATTTGATCCCGGCCTCGGCGCCGGGCTGCTCTTCCTGCAGCTCCACCTCGAAGCCGCGCTTCTCGGCCCAGCGGACATACATCCGCGCCAGCATCGCGGCCCAGTCGCAGGCCTCGGTACCCCCGGCGCCGGCCTTGATTTCGAGGAAGGCGTCGTTGGGATCGGTCTCGCCGTTCAGAAGCGCTTCGAGCTCCTTCTTGGCGGCCTTCTCCTTGAGCGCGGCAAGGGCGGCCTCGGCCTCCGCCACCACGTCGTCATCGCCTTCCATCTCGCCCAGTTCGATCAGCTCGATGTTGTCGGACAGCTCCTGCTGGATCGATTTGACCGTTTCGATCTTGTCCACCAGCAGCTGGCGCTCGCGCATCAGCCCCTGCGCCTTGGCCGGATCGTTCCAGAGATCGGGATCCTCGGTGCGGGCGTTGAACTCCTCCAGCCGGTGGGCCGCGGTCTCCCAGTCCATGCGCTGGCGCAGCAGCTCCAGCGATTTCTCGATGGCGTCGACGATGTTCTGCGTTTCAGCGCGCATGGGGATTCCTTGCTAACGGAAGGGTGTTTCAGGCCGGGGTGATAGCAACCTGCGCGCAGGCCGGCAAGATCAGTAGAGCCCGCCCGACGACAGCGTGCCGAAGCTGGCCTTGCCGCCGATCGTCTTCTTCTCGCCGGTCGAGGTGGTGATCTCCTGGGACTGGCTGTCCTCGCCGCGCGAGTAGAGCGGCAGGTTCGAGCCCATGGCGAAACCGCCGTCGTAGGCCACGCCGAAGACCGGCTCGAAACCGTCGCGGAAGTATTCCGCCACCACGTGCTCGCCCACGGCGTCGTCCGGAAGGCGGGCGCCGGTGTAGCGGTCGATCTTGATGAAATGGCCGCCGGGCGGAACGCGGAACGGCCCGCCGCCGTATTTCTTCACCGCTTCCTTCATGAAATCGTTGAACACGGGCGCGCACATGCTGCCGCCGCCGGCCCCCCGCCCCAGCGGCTTGGGCTGGTCGTAGCCGATGTAGCAGCCGGCCACGATGTTGGAGGTGAAACCGACGAACCACACGTCCTTGGCGTCGTTGGTGGTGCCCGTCTTGCCGGCCACCGGAACACCCACGTTCACGCGGCCCGCGGCGGTGCCGCGCTCCACCACGCCCTGCATCATCGAGGTGAGCTGGTAGGCGGTGACGGCGTTCATCACGCGTTCGCGGTTGGAGACGATGCGCGGGCCCACGCCCGGCTCCAGCGACGCGAGCTGGCAATCCTCGCACTTGCGCTGGTCGTGGCGGTAGACCGCCCTGCCCCAGCGATCCTGCACCCGGTCCACCAGCGTGGGCTCCACGCGCTCACCGCCGTTGGCAAACATCGCGTAGGCCGCGACCATCTTGTAGAGGGTCGTCTCCTCGGAGCCGAGCGCGTTGGGCAGGTAGGTGCCCATGCGATCATAGACGCCGAAGCGTTCGGCATAGGCGGCCACGGTCTCCATGCCCACCTCCTGCGCAAGCCGCACCGTCATCAGGTTCCGGGAGCGTTCGATCCCGGTGCGCAGCGGCGTCGGGCCGTAGAACTTGTTGGAGGCGTTCTTCGGGCGCCAGACCTCGTTGCCGGAATAGATCTCGATCGGGGCGTCGATCACGATCGTCGCCGGGGAGTAGCCCGAATCCAGCGCCGCGGCGTAGACGAAGGGCTTGAAGGAAGAACCCGGCTGCCGCGTGGCCTGGGTGGCGCGGTTGAACACCGAATGCTGGTAGGAGAAGCCGCCCTGCATCGCGATCACCCGGCCGCTGTTCACGTCCATCGCCATGAATCCGCCCTGCACCTCCGGCACCTGCCGCAGGGTCCAACGGATGAACGCGCCGTCATCGTCGCGCGTCATCGCCCGCACATGGACGACCTCGCCCACTTCGAGCAGATCCCCCGCCACCTTGGCCTTGGGGCCGAGCGTGCCGTCGCTGCGGCGCTTGCGCGCCCAGGTCACGTCCTCGGGGGGGATCCAGTGGCCGTCGGAATCCTCTTCCACGCCCTCGATGCCGATCCGCGCGTGGGTGGAGCCGACCTCCAGCACAACGGCAGGATACCAGCCCGCGATGTCGCGCGCGACCTCCACCCCGGCGAGCGCCTCGCGCCAGCTTTCTTCGCTGCCCAGCAGCGCCGGGTCGATCCGCTCACCTGTGCCGCGCCAGATGCCGAGGCCGCGATCGTATGTCTCCAGCCCCTTGCGCAGGGCCGCGGCGGCCTCGTCCTGCATCTCGCGGTCGATGGTGGCGCGGATCGCGAGGCCGCCGGAGAAGAACTCCTCCTCGCCGAAGTCGCGGCTGAGCTGGCGGCGGATCTCGTCGGTGAAATAGTCGCGCGGCGGCAGCGCCGAGCGGAAGCTCGGGATCTGGCCGCCCTGCACCGTGTCCAGCGGCGCGTTACGGGCCTCTTCGTATTCGGCGTCGGTGAGATAGCCGTTCTCGTTCATCTCCCGCAGCACGAAATTGCGCCGCTCGATGGCGGCCTCGGTATCGCGCACCGGGTGGTAGTTCGAAGGCGCCTTGGGCAGCGCGGCGAGATAGGCCGCTTCCTGCGCGTTGAGCTCTTCAAGCGACTTGTTGAAATAGGTCTGGGCCGCGGCGGCAACGCCGAAGCTGTTCTGCCCGAGGAAGATCTCGTTCAGGTAAAGCTCGAGGATCTTGTCCTTGGAGAGCGTCTCCTCCAGCCGGGAGGCGAGGATGAGTTCCTTGATCTTGCGCTCCGCCGAGCGGTCCGAGGACAGAAGGAAGTTCTTCATCACCTGCTGGGTGATGGTGGAGGCGCCGCGCAGGCGGCCGCCCTGCAGCGCGTCCAGCCCGGCCTTGACCATGCCGAGCGGATCGTAGCCCTTGTGGGTGTAGAAATTCTTGTCTTCGGCCGAGATGAAGGCCTGTTTCACGAGATCGGGGATTTCCTCGCTGGGGGCGAAGAGGCGGCGTTCGCGGGCGAATTCGTCGATGATGCGCCCCTCGCCCGAGTAGATCCGCGAGATGGTCTTCGGCGTGTATTGCGCCAGTTGCTCGTGGTTGGGCAGATCGCGCCCGTAGATCCAGAAGATCGCGCCGATGGTCAGCGCGACGGCAACCGCCCCGATGGTGAGCAGGCTGAAGATGCCGCCGAAGAAGGAAAGAATAGCCCGGATCAAGGCACTGCTCCCGAAGTTCTCTGTTCTGACGCGTGTATATGGGAGGCTTTGCGCAGCGTCAAAAGCGCCGTAGCGGCCTTTCGGCTGTTTCCCGCTTGATCCCAAGCGCCCGGGTGGCATCCTATCAAGCGGGCGGCGCGCCGCCCACGGCTAATATCAGGCCCGGAGGTCACGATGACGGGAGCAGACGAGGCCGCGCGCGCGGCCGCCGCCGCGCGGGACATCCTGCCGCTCTACGAGGATAGATCCGCCTATTTTCAAGAACATCGCGGGCGCACCCTGTTCGAGAGGATCTGGCTCGACCGCTTCCTGCGCGCCCTGCCCGCCCCACGCGACGTGCTTGACATGGGCTGCGGTTTCGGCGCGCCGGTGGCCTCCTACCTCACGCAGGCGGGCTGCGCCGTGACGGGGGTGGACGGCAGCGCCGCGATGGTGGCCGCTTTCCGTGAAACACTGCCCGGATCGGAGGCCCGTCACGCCGACATGCGCCGCCTCGCCCTGGGCCGGCGGTTCTCCGGGCTGCTCGCGTGGAACAGCCTCTTTCACCTCACGCCCGAGGATCAGGCCGCCATGTTCGCCGTCCTCAAAGCCCATGCCGCGCCGGGGGCCGTCCTGATGTTCACCTGCGGGCCGGGCCAGGGCCTGGCCATGGGCGAGATGGACGGCCGCGCGCTCTATCATGCAAGCCTATCGCCGGACGCCTACCGCGCCTGCATGGAGGCCGAGGGGTTCGAGCCGCTTCTCTTCATGGCGGAAGATCCGGCCTGCAACGGCCATTCCGTCTGGCTGGCGCGCCGTCGCGGCAGCTAGCCGCGCGGGCGCCGGGCCGATCACGCCGGGCCTATCACTCTGGGCCGATCACTTCCGCAGCAGCCGCGCCTCGGCGGCATCGGCCGCCGCCCATGCCTTCAGCCCGTCGAGGATGGCGCCCGCCGCGCGGTCGCGCCAGGCGGCGTCCTGCAGGCGATCCAGATCGCTGGGATTGGAGAGAAAGCCCAGTTCGATCAGCACCGAGGGGATGTCGGGCGATTTCAGCACCGAGAAGCCGGCCGAGAGCTTGGGCTTCTTGTAGAGGGTGATCTCGTTGGCCTTCAGCCCGTCCAGCAGCGCGGAGGCGAGCTTGTCGGCGCGCGGCATGGTATCGCGGCGCACCATTTCCATCAGCACGATGGCGATCACGTCGTCCTGTTCGGTCAGGTCCACGCCGGCGAGAAGCTGGTCGCGATCGTGGCGTTCGGCCAGCAGCGCCGAGGCGCGGTCCGAGGCGCGGTCGGACAGCGTGTAGAGCGTCGTCCCGGTGGCGCGGCCCTCCGCCAGCGCATCGGCGTGGAGCGAAAGGAACACGTCCGCCCCGAAGGCCCGCGCTATGGAGACGCGGGTTTCCAGCGGCACGAAGACATCCTCTTCCCGCGTGAGAAGAACCTCGTAACCCCCTGCCCGAAGGAGCTTTTCCTTCAGTTCGCGCGCGAAGGTGAGCATCAGGTCGGCTTCCTTGTGGCCGCCGCGTTCCGCCCCCGGATCGATGCCGCCGTGGCCCGGATCGAGCACCACGCGCAGGGGGCGGCTGCCGTCCTGCCGGCGCACCAGCGGCGGCACATCGGCCGGTTGCGGGCGCTCCCAGCCCGCGCCCGGCGGCGGGCCGGCCTGCGCGGCGTAGGTTTCGGCGTCCACGGCTTCGGTGCGCAGGGTGATGGCCGCGCGCCCCGTGGCCGGATCGGTGCGCATCCCGGCCTCCACCACCGCCTGCGGCCCGGCGAGATCGATCACCATGCGCGACCAGCCCGGCCGGAACACACCGAAGCGCAGCCCGGTGGCGTTGCTGCCGCTCAGTAGGTCGTCCGGCGTGATCCCGCTGAAATCCACCTCGCGGAAATCCAGCACCACCCGACGCGGTTCATCCAGCGTGAAGACCCGGTAGGGCACCGGCTGGCTCAGGAGCAGCTTCGCCTCGATGCCGCCGCCGCGTGCATCCGCCACGCCACTGCGCGCGGCCTCCAGCCGCGCCAGCGCGCTGAACTCCTGCGCGCGCAGCGCCCCCGACTGGGGGGCGCAGGCCAGCAGGCCGACGAGGAGTATCCGAAGTGCTGCCCGAAGCATCTGCCCTGCCCGTGCGGTTTGTCTTGCCCTTGGCGCGATCATAGCGCCGCGCGGCGCGCCATGTAAGCCTGAAGCCGCGCGAGGCCTTCGCGGATGTCCTCGGTGGCCCGCGCGTAGGAGAAGCGGATCCAGCGGGCGCCGCGCTCGGGGTCGAAATCCAGACCCGGCGTCACAGCCACCCCCGCCTCGCGCAGGATCTCCTCGCAGAAGGCGAGGCTGTCGTCGGTGAAATCGCTCACGTCGGCGTAGATGTAGAAAGCCCCGTCCGGCGGCGCGAAACGGGTGAAGCCCGCTGCCTTCAGCCCGTCCACCATCAGCGCGCGGTTGGCGGTATAGACGGCCATGTTGGCTTCAAGTTCCGCGTGGCTATCCAGCGCGCCGAGCGCGGCCACCTGCGAGGCGTGCGGCGCGCAGATGAACATGTTCTGTGCCAGCCGCTCCACCGTGCGCACGTGATCCTCGGGCACCACCATCCAGCCCACGCGCCAGCCCGTCATCGAGAAATACTTGGAGAAGGAGTTGATGACGTAGACATCATCGGTGATCTCCAGCGCCGAGACCGCCCGCTCGCCATACTGGATGCCGTGGTAGATTTCGTCGGACACGAAGGAGATCCCCTGCTCGCGGCAGGCCCCGATCAGATCGGCGAGTGCCTGCTTGCCCAGCATCGTGCCCGAAGGGTTGGCCGGGGAGGCGACGATCAGCCCGTCGAGCCCCTGCCCTTCGAGATCGCCCGGCACCGGCTGGAAACGGTTTTCCGGCGCCGTCTGGAGGCCGACCGCCTCCAGCGAAAGCGCCTTGAGGATCTGGCGGTAGCTCGGGTAGCCCGGCAGCCCCAGCCCGACGCGATCGCCCGCGTCAAAAAGCGCCGTGAAAGCCAGCAGGAAGGCGCCCGAGGAGCCCGAAGTCACCACCACGCGCGCCGGATCGAGATCGACGCCATACCACTGCCGATAGAGCCGCGCGATGCCGGCACGCAATTCGGGCAGGCCGAGAGCCACGGTGTATCCGAGCGCATCGCCCTCCATGCCCTCGGCCAGTGCCGCACGCGCGCCTTCAGGGGCGGGCGTGCCCGGTTGCCCCACTTCCATGTGGATGATGTGGCGCCCCGCGTCCTCGGCTTTGCGCGCGGCTTCCATCACGTCCATCACAATGAAGGGATCGACCTGGCTTCGGCTTGAACTCTTCATCTTTCGCTCCATACTGCCCGATGTCCGGGTTTTCACAGCGCCCGGGCGGGAGGTCAATGGCAGGCATGACATCTACCGCGCATCTCACCCGCTTCTTCGCGGGGCTGCTTGTCTGCCTGCTCGCCTTCGCGCCGAGTGGCGCACGGGCACAATCGCTGATCCGGGATGCCGAGATCGAGCGCTCGCTCAAGGAACTCGCGCGCCCGCTGATCACCGCCGCCGGGCTGAGCCCCTCGCGCGTGCGCATCATGGTGATCAACGATTCCTCGCTGAATGCCTTCGTGATCGATTCCCGCCACGTCTTCCTGCACTCCGGGCTGATCATGCGCATGAAGGAGCCCGCGCAGCTTCAGGCGGTGATCGCCCACGAGCTGGCCCATATCGCCAACGGCCACCTGACCCAGCGCGCGCTGAACCTCGGCGCGGCCCGCTCCGCCGGGATGATGGGGCTGCTGCTTTCGGCCGCCGCCGCCGCCGCCGGCGCCCCCGATGCCGCCGCCGGGATCGCGATGGGCAGCCAGCAGAGCGCGCTGCGCGTCTTTCTCAAGCACACCCGCGCCGAAGAGGCCTCGGCCGATCAGAGCGCCCTGCGCTTCATGGCCGCCGCCGGCGTGGATCCGAACGCCATGGTCGAGGTGCTCAACATCTTCCGCGGGCAGGAGGCGCTGTCTTCCGGTCGGCGCGACCCCTGGGCCTCCTCCCACCCGCTGACGACGGATCGCCTGCGCGCCGTGCGCGGCTACGCGGCGAGCGCGAAACCGCGCGAAGGCAACGATGCGGCCTCGGCCTACTGGTTTGCGCGCACGCAGGCCAAGATGCAGGGCTTCCTGCGCAATCCCAACAGCGTGCTGCGCCGGGTGAAGAAAAGCGATACCTCCGAGATCGCCCTGCTGACGAAGGCCGTGGCCTACCACCGCATGCCCAACCGGAAACTGGCCTATGCCAACATCGACGCGCTGATCGCCAAGCGCCCGAAGGATCCCTACTACCGCGAGTTGAAGGGCCAGATCCTGCTGGAAAACGGCGAAGCCGCAGCGGCGGCGCAGGCCTATGCCCAGGCCGTCAACCTTGCGCCGGACCAGCCGCTGATCCTCGCGGGCTACGGGCGGGCGCTGCTGGCGCAGAACACCGCCGAGAGCAACCGCAAAGCCCTGCAGGTGCTGGAAAAGGCCCGCAGCCGCGACAGCCAGGATCCCCGGATGCTGCGCGATCTGGCCGTGGCCTACGCCCGCGCGGGCAACAACGGCATGGCTTCGCTGGCCACCGCCGAACGCTATGCCCTGAGCGGGCGGATGCGCGATGCCGGCACCCACGCCACCCGCGCCGCCGGTCTGCTGCCGCGCGGCACCTCGGGCTGGAACCGGGCGCAGGATGTGATACGAGCAAGCGAACTCGCAGCGAAAGCGAAAAGGAACTGACCCGATGAAACGCCTCCTCCTTGCCGGAGCCGCCCTTGCGGCCCTCGCCTCCTCCCCGGCCGCGGCCTTCGACATCTCCGCCATGTCAGACGCCGAGCGCGGTGCCTTCCGCGAGGAAGTGCGCAGCTACCTGCTGGAAAACCCGGAACTTCTGCTGGAAGTCATCGCCGTGCTGGAGAAGCAGCAGGCCGAGGCGCAGGCCACGGGCGATCAGCAGCTGATCCAGACGAACGCCACCGCCCTCTTCGAGGATGAAAACAGCTGGGTGGGCGGCAACCCCGAAGGCGACGTCGTGCTCGTGGAATTCATGGACTACCGCTGCGGCTACTGCAAAAAGGCTTTCGAGGAAGTCGAGGCCCTGCTCGAATCCGACGGCAACATCCGCTTCATCGTGAAGGAGTTCCCGATCCTCGGCGAAGAGAGCGAAATGGCCGCCCGCTTCGCCATCGCCACGCTCCAGCTTGAAGGCGATGCGGCCTACAAAGCCGTGCACGACGATCTGATGACGATGCGCGGGCAGGTCAGCGAAGGCTCGCTGGCCAAGATCGGCCGCGCCGCCGGCATCGACGTGGAGGCCGTGAAGGCGCATATGGACAGCGATGACGTCTCCTCCGTGATCGCCGAAAACCGCGCGCTCGCCGCGCGGCTGAACATCTCGGGCACGCCCGGCTTCGTGCTGGGCGACACCATGCTGCGCGGCTACCTGCCGCTCGACGCGATGCGCGAAGTGGTGAAAGAGATCCGCACCCAGTAACAGGCCCGCCGCTGTCCGGCCTGCAGGCGCCCGCCCCTCGGCGGGCGCTTTCGCGTTTCAGGGCTGCCTTCTGGACTGCGTTTCGGCCAGGAAATCGAGCGAAAGCCGGCGCGCCCTTTCGGCGGCCTCGGCATCGAAGGTGAGCGTGGAAAGGGCCGATTTTTCCCGCTGATCGAACCCGTGGGTGACACCGGTGAATTCCTCCACCCGCACCTCGCGCCCCCGTGCCTGCATCCGGGCGGCCAGTTCGAGGCAGTCGGTTTCATCCACGATGGCGTCATCCTTCACGAGCAGCATCCGCACGGGAATGTCCGCCTGCCAGCCCTCCAGCGCCACCCGGCTGACGGGGCCGCAGTAGGGATAGGCCAGCACGGCGGCGTTGACGCCGGCAAGCCCCTCCGCAGCGATGCTGTCGGGCCAGCGCGTGAGCGGCCCCGGCACCTTGTCGATCCCGTGAAAGGCCAGGAGCTCCAGAATGGCCCAGCCGCCGTGGGAGGCCCCGATCAGCGCGATGCGCCCGGGATCGGCGAAGTCCATCCGCCGCACGTCGTCCAGCGCCACCGCCAGATCCGCCGCGCGCTCGCTGCCGTTGAGCAGTTGCCCGGCGCAGACGAGGCGCCAAACCTCGGCGGTGAGCAGCCCGCGGGGGCCGTGGCTGTCCACCTGCACCGAGGCCCACCCGGCGGCGGCCAGATCGCGCGCGGCGGCCTCCAGGTTGTCCTTCGGCCCATCACAGCCCGAGGCCAGCAGCGCCGTAGGATGGGGCGGCGCGAAACGAGCGGGATCGGGCCGGGTGATCCGGTAGTAGGGGCTCAGAAGGGCCGATAGCTCTTCCGGCGTATGGTCCACCGCCGAAAGGCCGAACACCGTGCGAAGGGAATTGGCCGCGAGCAGCAGCACCAGCAGCAACGCCACCCCCACCCCGATCCACAGCCCGCGCCCACGCCGCATCAGAGGGCAGAGCCCCGCGCCGCCATCAGCGCCTTCAGCGCATCCGCGCGCCCGTCCGTCCAGCCTTCCGGCGCAAGGAGCTCGGCCCAGGCGTCCACGTAGTCGCGGGCGATATAGAGATGGCCGTAACCCTCCACGTCCAGCGCGATCGCCATGTCCAGCGCCAGCTGGAACATCGTCACCAGCGGATACCAGCGGAATTCCGGCGCAACGTCGGGCGCGCGCGGCGCGTTCATCCAGTCGGGCTTCTCGTAGGCGGTGCGGAAGCTGAAGGCCACGATCGGATCGGAGCCGTAATGCAGGAACACGAAGCGCATCGGCCCCCAGGGGGCGTCGATCTCGTTCATCGCCCCGTTCTGCGTCATCACCCGCACGAGGGAGGAATTGCCGAAGGTGGGGCGCCAGGCCGGGCTGCCGGGCACCCGGTCATCGCGCACGAACTGCCACAGCGGGCTCAGGAAGGGCGAGCCGGCCCAGAGCGCGCCGTCGATCGGATCGGCCAGCAGATCGAGAATGGGCAGCGTGGACTGCGAGTTGAACGCCCCCTGGCTGAGCCCGTGCACGTAGAAGCGCGGTCGGCTGTCCTTCGGAAGCCCGGTCCAGTAATCGTAGATCGTTTCGAACAGGGCACGGGCCTGATCCACCCCGTATTCCGGGTTGCTGAGCAGCGAGAGCGCGCTCGTGAGGTAGGAGTATTGCACCGAAACGGTGGCCACGTCCCCGCCGAGCATGAAATCCAGCGTGTCATGGGCGCCCGGATCCATCCAGCCCGTGCCCGTGGGCACCATGACGACCAGCGTCGAGCGGTCGAACCCGCCCTGCCGGATCAGTTCCCGCAGGGCGATCTCGGCCCGCGCCTGCGCGGTGTCGGCGGCCCGCCGGCCCACGTAGACGCGCACCGGCTCCAGCGCGGGGCCCCCGGTGAAGGCGGCGATCTCTTCCGCGGTGGGCGCGGTGGCGACGAACTCGCGCCCGCGCCGACCGAGTTCTTCCCAGTTCAGCAGCGAAGCGGCACTGCCCGTCTTGCCCGGATCGGTCGGTTGCGGCGTGCTCGGCTCGATCAGCAGGTCGGCGGCTTCGAACGAGGCATCCGCCGCCTGGAAGGCCCGCGCGACCAGCACGCCCGAGGTGACGGACCAGACGAGATAGCCCAGCAGAAGCAGCGTCAGGACCGCCCCCACCCTTGGCGGAACAACCGCGCGCAGCAGCCGCTGGAGCACGTCGAAAGCCGCGCCCAGAAGGCGACACAGCCCCCAGAGCAGCAGGAAGCTGCCAAGCCCGAAGCCCGCCACCGTGAGGGGGTGGCCCGTGCGCACCGGCTCAAGCTCCATCACCGCACGGGTCGCGTTCTGCCAGTCCGCGGCGCGATAGAGGCAATAGAGAATCGCGATCAGGCACAGCCCGTAGGCCGCACGCCGTACCAGAAGGGCCGCGCCCGCGCCGAGATGCGGCAGTTCAAGAAAGTTCCACAACCGCCTGATCTGATTGCCGATTTCGTAACCGATCACCGCGACGATCCCGCCCAGAAGCCCCTGCAGCACCGGATCGCGCGGCACCAGCGAAGGCGTCAGGGCGGCGCAGAAGCAGGCCGTGGCCAGCAGCAGCGGCAGCGCATGGAGGCGATAGCGCGGCGGGGGAAAATCGGCGGTGCGGGAAGATCGACTGTCGAAGGGCATGGCGGATCCGGTTGCAGGCGTATCACCGCCTGCTTAACACGCGATCCGGCCCTGGCAAAAAGCTTTGCGCGGCCTATTCCGCCGCCGCAGCCGCCGCCTCCTGCGCCTCGATCTCGGCGGCGCGCTTCTCCACCTGTTCGACGATGTGATCCACCATCTCGTCGTTGCTGAGCTTGTGGCTCTGCTTGCCCGCGAGATAGACCATTCCCGAGCCGGCACCGCCACCGGTGAAGCCGATGTCCGTCATCAGCGCTTCGCCGGGGCCGTTCACCACGCAGCCGATGATCGACAGGCTCATGGGCGTCTTGATGTGTTCGAGCCGCTTTTCGAGCTTTTCGACCGTCTTGATCACGTCGAAGCCCTGCCGCGCGCAGGAGGGGCAGGAGATGATGTTGACGCCCCGGTGGCGCAGGCCGAGCGATTTGAGGATGTCGTAGCCGACCTTCACCTCTTCCACCGGATCGGCCGAAAGCGAGACGCGGAGCGTGTCGCCGATGCCCATCCACAGCAGGTTCCCGAGCCCGATGGCGGATTTGATCGTGCCCGACATCAGGCCCCCGGCCTCGGTGATGCCGAGGTGGATCGGCGCATCTGTGGCCTCGGCCAGCGCCTGGTAGGCGGCTGCGGAGAGGAAGACGTCGGAGGCTTTCACCGAGATCTTGAATTCGTGAAAATCGTTGTCTTCCAGTATCTTGATATGCTCAAGCCCGCTTTCCACCATGGCTTCCGGGCAAGGTTCGCCGTATTTTTCCAGCAGGTGCTTCTCAAGCGAGCCGGCGTTGACGCCGATGCGGATGGAGCAACCGTGATCCTTCGCGGCCCGGATCACTTCCTTCACGCGGGACTCATCACCGATGTTGCCGGGGTTGATGCGCAGGCAGGCGGCGCCGGCCTCGGCGGCTTCGATGGCACGTTTGTAGTGGAAGTGGATGTCGGCCACGATCGGAACCGGGCTTTCCTTCACGATCTCGCGCAGTGCGCGGGTGCTGTCCTGATCCGGCGTGGACACCCGGACGATATCGGCCCCCACCTCGGCGCAGGCCAGAACCTGCTTGATGGTGGCGGCGGCGTCGGAGGTGTCGGTGTTCGTCATCGTCTGCACCGCGATCGGCGCATCGCCGCCCACGGGCACAGTGCCGACATGGATCTGACGGGATTTCCGGCGGTAGATGTTGCGCCACGGGCGCACATGGTTGAGCGACATGCCCACCCCCTGCAATCGGCTGCGGTTTCCCTGACTAGATAGAGGAGCGCCCGCCCGTAGGCAACGGGGGCAATGCGCGCGGGGCTATTCCGACGCAGGCGCCACCGGAGCGGCCGGCGCGGCTTCCAGCTCGGCCACGATGCGCGCGAGATCCCGATCCCGCTCCAGATCGGCCACCTGGTAGGTCTCCTTCAGCGCCTCCGCCGAAAGCGCCACCTGCTTGGCCACCGAGGTGCCCTGCCCCGCCGGGCCGTAGGTTTCGCCGTTCACGCGGAAATAGACGCTGCCGGAGTTGCCCGCGCGCAGGCGCGGGGCTTCCTCGGTGGCGGGCAGGACGTATTCCTCGCCCGCGTCGAGGATCTTTTCGAAAAGGACGGTGCCGTCGGCGGCGCGCACGCGCACCCAGGCCGGGCGCACGGCGAACATCACCACTTCGGGCGCTTCGTCCTCCACCACCTTCACGAGGGCGGATTCGATGGCCTCGGCCTGGCTCGCGGCCTCGGCAACGGCCACCGGTGCCTCCTCGGGCAGGGTCATGGGTGCGAGCACGCCGAAACTGGCCGGATCAACAGCGGCGATCGGGCCATCACGCGCTTCGAGCACGGGCACCTCCAGCGCCTGCGGGCGGTAGAGGCGATCCAGCGCCTCCGCCGACGGCGGCGTGAAGCCCGGTGCGGCGCCGACTTCGGCCACGTCGATGGGCGACTCCGCCAGCGGATCCACCTCTGAGATCAGGCCGGGCGATTGCTCCACCGGGGCGAATTGAACCTTCTGGACCTCCTGAAGCACGAACCAGCCGCCGTAGCCGATGCCCGCCAGCAGGCAGAGCAGCACGAGGATGGAACCGATGGCTCCCGGCTCGATCCCGCTGAACATCGCCTGATTGCGCGGCACGAAGGGCGTGGCCGGGTTGGCGAAGAGATCGTTGGTGTTGCGGAAGCCGCTGCCCTTGTCGGCGGGCTGTTTGCGCTTGGAGGCCGACTTGTAGCCATCCTTGGAGCCGAGCCCGTCCACGATCTGGAAATCGCTCTCCGCGCAGAAGGTGCTGTAGGCCCAGTCCGGATCCAGCCCGAGGTAGCGGGCGTAGGAGCGCACGTAGCCGGCCACGAAGCCCGGCGTTTCGAAGCCGGAGGGATCGCAGTTTTCGATGGCGGAGATGTAGGCGGCCTTGATCTTGAGTTCGCGCTGAACGTCGAGGAGAGATTTGCCGAGCGTGGCGCGCTCGCCGCGCATCACGTCGCCGAGGCGCAGATCGTAGGCATCGAAGCCCTTCGGAGTTGCCTCCGGCTGCGCGTCACCCTTTCGGAGATCTCTCCGCCCGATCATTCAGTCGTCCCCATGCCTTCGCTTCGCCCCGTGGGCAGCGATTCTTCCCGCGCCACCCTATTACCCTAACGATAACACAGGACAATCGATTCGGCAGGATTCCTCGCGTCAGCCCGCCATGTCGGCACGATTCAGCGCACAGTGGGACCAGAGCGCGTCCAGCGCGTGCACCAGCGCGTCCATCTCCTTCGGGCCGTGCACCGGCGAAGGGGTGAAACGCAGGCGTTCGGTGCCGCGCGGCACCGTCGGGAAGTTGATCGGCTGCACGTAAATTCCGTGATCTTCCAAGAGCATGTCCGACATCATCTTGCAGTGCACCGGGTTGCCCACGATCACCGGAACGATGTGGCTGCCATGATCGATCAGCGGCAAGCCCAGCCCCTTGAGGCGGGTCTTGAGGATCCTGGCCTGGGTCTGGTGCCGGTCGCGGAGGGATTGATCGGATTTTAGGTGTTTTACCGAGGCCGCCGCCGCCGCGGCCACGGCCGGGGGCAGCGAGGTGGTGAAGATGAAGCCCGGCGCATAGGAGCGGATCGCGTCCACCATCTTGGCGGAGGCGGCGATGTAGCCGCCCATCACGCCGTAGGCCTTGGCGAGGGTGCCGTTGATGATGTCGATGCGGTGCGCGAGCCGGTCGCGCTCGGACACGCCGCCGCCGCGCGGGCCATACATGCCCACCGCGTGCACCTCGTCGATGTAGGTCAGCGCGCCGAATTCATCGGCGAGATCGCAGATCGCTTCGATCGGCCCGAAATCGCCGTCCATCGAGTAGACGGATTCAAAGGCGATCAGCTTGGGCGCGGCCGGATCGTCGGCCTCCAGAAGGGCGCGCAGGTGATCAAGATCGTTGTGGCGGAAGATCCGCTTGGCCCCGCCGTTGCGGCGGATCCCCTCGATCATGGAGGCGTGGTTCAGCTCGTCGGAATAGATGATGAGCCCGGGGAACAGCCGCGGCAGCGTCGAGAGCGTGGCATCGTTGGCGATGTAGGCGGAGGTGAAGACGAGCGCCGCCTCCTTGCCGTGCAGATCGGCCAGTTCGGCCTCGAGCCGGTTGTGGTAAACCGTGGTGCCCGAGATGTTGCGGGTGCCGCCGGAGCCGGCGCCGGCGGCGTCGATGGCTTCATGCATGGCCGCCAGGACGGCCGGGTGCTGGCCCATGCCGAGGTAGTCGTTGCCGCACCAGACGGTGACGGGGCGCTCTTCGCCGGAAGGATGGCGCCATGTCGCGTGGGGGAAATGGCCGTTCTTGCGTTCGATGTCGATGAACGTGCGATAGCGGCCTTCCTCGTGCAGCGTGGTGAGCGCAGCATCCAGTTTGGCGGTGTAATCCATTGGCTTGGCGTCCTTTGCTAGTGCCTGGGCCTTTCGGGCGTCTTGCAACATTAGTGCGCCGGGCTGAGTCCCGACAGGTTACAATTTGCCGCGATGCGGGTCAGTCATCCTTGATCACGATCAAACAATCGGCCGCCCCCTTGCGGGTGGATTTGCCGTTGCAGTTGGAGACGGCGAAATTCTGCGCGCCATCGCCGCGGAACACGCTCCACTCCCCCGTCTTGGGCGAGATGGCCATGGCCTTGGGGGCTCTGGCACGGCGGTATTCCTTGCGGAAGCCTTCCGTCGCGTCGCGGCTCAATTGCAGGGGCTGCGGCTTCCAGCCCTTGGGATAGACCCGCAGCACCACCTCGCAGGGCGCGCCGCCGTTGCGGCGATCGTTGCAGGTGGCCAGCGCGGCCACCTCGGCATCTTCCATGCGGTGGAAGTTCGCCGCCGATGCGGCGGCGTTGGAGAACATGCCCTCGTCCGGCGGCACGGCGACGGCGGCGTAGTAGTTCTGCGTCTTTGCGACCTCCTCCAGCAGCTTGCGGTCCTGGTCGCTCAGGAAGCCGGCCTTGGAGATCGCGATCCCGATTCCCTTCTCCGGGAACAGCATCGCGCGGGCCTCCTTTTCCGAGAAGACCTGTGCCGAGGCCGCGCCGGCGGCGGCAAGGCCGGCAACACCAAGAACGAGCGTGAGAATTTTGCGCATGGGCGATCTCCTGTTGGCTTGCCTTCGAACCTATCGCCACAGGCCGCCGGTGCAAACCCCGCAAAGCGCCCTCCGGCGTCACACCCCGGGTGCTGGCAGCGCGCGGGCTGGACACCACCGCGCCGCCTGCTAGGCTCGCGCCGAAACTGTCAATCCCGCATTACCAACCAAGCGAGGCCCCCATGACGCTCGACGCCGTTCTGAACCGCATCGACGAGGATCTTCCGCAAAGCCTCGATCGCCTGATGTCGCTGCTGCGCATCCCGTCGATCTCCACCGATCCCGCCTACAAGGCCGACTGCGACAAGGCCGCCGACTGGCTCGTCGAGGATCTGAAATCCATCGGCTTCGAGGCCTCCAAGCGCCCCACGCCCGGCCACCCGATGGTGGTGGCCCACGGCGGCGAGGGCGATGGCGCGCCCCTGCTCTTCTACGGCCACTACGACGTGCAGCCCGTCGATCCGCTCGATCTGTGGAAGACCCCGCCCTTCGAGCCGGAACTGCAGCAGACCCCGAACGGCCAGGTGATCCGCGGCCGCGGCGCCTCCGACGACAAGGGCCAGCTGATGACCTTCGTGGAAGCCTGCCGCGCCTGGAAGGCGGTGCACGGCAGCCTGCCGTGCAAGCTCACCCTCTTTTTCGAAGGCGAAGAGGAATCGGGCTCGCCCTCGCTCATTCCCTTCATGCAGGAGAACGCCGAGGAGCTGAAAAGCCGGATCGCGCTGATCTGCGACACCTCCATGGTGGCGCCGGGCGTGCCCTCCATCGCCAGCCAGCTGCGCGGGATGCTGAAGGACGAGTTCACCATCGTCGGCCCGAAGATCGATCTGCACTCCGGCCACTACGGCGGCCCCGGCCTGAACCCGCTGAAGGAAATCGCGCGCATCATCGCCTCCTTCCACGACGAGAACGGCCGTGTCGCGGTGGAAGGCTTCTACGAGGGCGTGCACGAGATTTCCGACGAGCTGCGCCGCCAGTGGGAAAACTGCGGTTTCGACGAGAAGGCCTACCTCGAAGGCGCCGGCTACACGCAATCCAGTGGTGAGGCCGGCTACTCGACGCTGGAGCAGCAATGGGCGCGCCCGACGCTGGAGGTCAACGGGCTCTGGGGCGGCTACATGGGCGCCGGCACCAAGACGGTGATTCCCTCCGAGGCCCACTGCAAGATCACCTGCCGCCTCGTCGGCGACATGGACCCGACCCGCCTGCGCGAGAAGATCCGCGCCCACGTCGAGGCGCGGCTGTCGCCGGATGCCAAGGTGATCTGGGATCAGGATCTGGACGGATCGCCCGCCTCGGTGATGGACATCACCCGCCCCGAGTTCGAAAAGGCCCGCGCCGCGCTGTCGGACGAGTGGCAGCGCGAAGCCGTCTTCTGCGGCATGGGCGGCTCGATCCCGATCGCCGGCTTCTTCAAGGAGATCCTCGGCATGGAATCCATGCTGATCGGCTTCGCCAACGAGGATGACGCCATCCACTCGCCCAACGAGAAATACGACGTGCAGAGCTTTCACAAGGGCATCCGCAGCTGGGCGCGGGTGCTGGCGGCGCTGAACGGCTGAGGCGCGCGCCGCGCAAACCCTCCTGCACACATGAAAGCGGCGCCCTGATCCCCCGGGGCGCCGCCTCCACCTTTCCTGCGATCCGGCCGGCGCTATCCGCGCTTGAAGAGGCTCAGGATCGCAAGGAGCAGGATCGCGCCGATGGTAGCGTTGATGATCGCACCCACGACCTCCCCGCCCAGCGAAAATCCCCAAGAAGGAAACAGCCAGCCGGCGATCACGCCACCGACGATCCCGATCACGATGTTCATCAAGAGGCCGCTGCCGCCGCCCTTGACGATGGTTCCAGCCAGCCAACCGGCGACGGCGCCGACGAAAAGTGAAATCAGAATGCCCATGGATTTGCCTCCCGCTTCATGGAATATCCAAACCTACCACATTTTGCGCAACCAACATAGCGCTCCACAACATAGCCAGCAGGCCCGGACCGAGGCGCAGCCTCTGATTGTTTGCGGAGATCCCGAAAATCGCTGTCGCTGATCGCGCGGAATGCTATGTTTTGCAGGGAACACGGCGGGTGGGCAAACAGCCGCGAAGGCCTGGTGGCCGGCAGGCCGGGAGGGAAACATGCGGAGCGAAACAGCGGCGATCGAAGGCTTCGAGGCGGGCGTGGCCGCGGTCAACGGCCAGAGAATCGCCTACAGCAAGGGCGGCTCCGGCCCGCCGCTCCTGCTGCTGCACGGCTTCCCGCAGACGCAGGCGCTCTGGGCAAAGGTTGCGCCGCGCCTTGCCACGGAGTTCACCGTCGTCGCCGCCGATCTGCGGGGCTACGGCGCCTCGTCCAAGCCGGAAGGCACCGCCGCCTACGGCTTCCGCCCCATGGGCGTGGACATGCTGGCGCTGATGGCCCATTTCGGCTTCGAAGGCTTCCACCTGGCCGGCCATGATCGCGGCGGGCGCACGGCCCACCGGATGGCGCTCGATGCGCCGGAGCGGATCCTGAGCCTCTGCGTGATGGACATCGTGCCCACCCAGCATCTTCTCGCCCACCTCACCCCGCAGGTGGCCCGATCCTACTACCACTGGTTCTTCCTCGCCCAACCTCATCCCTTCCCCGAACGCATGATCGGCGCCGATCCGGACGCCTATTTCGAAAGCTGCCTGCTGGGCTGGGGCGCGGCCCGGCTCGAGGATTTCGACGCCGGCCAACTGGCCGCCTACCGCGCCGCCTGGCGCGATCCCGAGGCGATCCGCGGCATGTGCGCCGATTACCGCGCCACGCTGGACGACGATCTCGCGCTCGACACCGCCGATCTGGCCCACCGCCTCTCCTGCCCGGCGCTGGTGCTCTACGGGGCCGACGGCGCCATGGCGCGGGCCTATGACGTGCCCGCCACATGGGCGCCGCGCCTTGAGCACATGAAATCCGCCGCGCTGCCCGGCGGGCATTTCTTCATCGACGCCCACCCGGAGGAAACCGCCGCGCGGCTCTCGGACTTCCTGCACGGCGTCGAGGCGGGCCTGCGCCGGCAAGAGGCCAAAAAGGCTTAATTTTTTCTGAACACCCTGCTAGAGTGACCGCAAGCGCGACCGGCCGAAAGAGCCACGAAACCCCGCGCGGCATTGAGACATAGAGCAGGTTGAAACCATGCCGACGAACAGCTTCTACGTGTACAACACGGGCGCCCTCAACGTGTCCGGCGGCACGATTTCGCTCGATCCCAACTTCAACGCCGCCGACGATCGCTGGATCCTCGAGATCACCGATGACGACAACCAGCTCGACGGCGATTTCTCCAACAACGAACAGGGCTACGACGCCAACCAGACCGGCGTGCTCTACGAGACGGACGGCACCACGCTGGCGAACCCGGGCGGCGGCCCCGTCAACGGCGATCGCGTCTACGCCGAGAACCAGCTCCTGCTCACCGGAAGCGACGGCAGTTTGATCACCATCTACGTGATGGAAAGCGGCGGCACCTTCGTCGGCTACCTGCCCACCGCACCGCTCACGCCGGGCGTCACCTACGCCTACACGAGCACCAACGTGATCGGCAACGACGAGGTCGCCGGCACCTTCTGGAACTTCTTCTACGGCGGCACCGACGAAACCGATCCGACGACCTACGTCGATCCGTCCACCGGCGAGAGCAACATCATCGGCGCCGTCGTCTGCTTCACGCCGGACGCGCTGGTGCGCACGCCAGACGGGATGCGCCCCATCGGCGGGCTGCGCCGGGGCGACCAGGTGATGACGCGCGACAACGGCTACCAGGAGATCCGCTGGCTGCACCGGCGCCGGCTCACGCAGGCCGATCTGCGCGCCAACCCGCACCTGGCGCCCATCGTGATCGAGCGCGGCGCCATGGGCCCGGACACCCCGTTCTGCCGCACCCGCGTCTCTCCGCAGCACCGGATTCTCGTCGCAAGCCCGATGAATGAAATGCTCTTCGGCACCGAGGTCACGCTCGCGCCGGCCAAGGGGCTGATCGACGGGAAGCGGATCTGGCAGGATCACCGCTGCCGCTCGGTGGAATACGTCCACCTGCTGTTCGACAGCCACGAGATCCTCGAAGCCGACGGGCTCCAATCCGAAAGCTTCCATCCGGGTGATTGGACGATGGGGCATCTCCCCGAGGAGGCACTCCGAGAACTTTTCGAGATTTTTCCGAGCCTTGCGCGGCGGCATGAAAGTTACGGGCCGGCGGCCTACCCGGCGCTCTCGGTGCGCGAAGCGCGGCTGCTGGTGGCCTGAGGCCGCCGGCAGGGGCTCTTAGGCCCGCCTCGCCCGCCGCAGCCCCGGCCCGCGCGCTAGCGGTAGACGGCGCGCGGCCGGGCGTTCTCATCCAGCGCGACGAAGGTGAAGACGGCCTCCGTCACCTGCTGGCTTTCCTCCTGGTGCCGCGCCCGGCGCCATGCCCGCACCCGGATTCGCATCGAGGTGCGCCCCACCTTCAGCAATTCCGCATAGAGCGAGACCTCATCGCCCACCAGCACCGGCCGGTGGAACTGGATTTCCTCCACGCTCACCGTCGAGGCCCGCCCCTGCGAGACGCGCGCCGCCACCGTGCCGGCGGCGAGATCCATCTGGCTCATCAGCCATCCGCCGAAGATGTCGCCGGCCGGGTTGGTGTCCGTCGGCATGGCGATCACGCGGATCGTGGGCTGGGTTTCGGGCGGGGTCGGGTGATCTGTCACGGCGGGCTCCGGCGCTGTCTGGCTGCCCCCACGATAGCCTGCGGACATCGGCCCAGAAACAAGAAAGCGCCCCCGAGGGGGCGCTTCCTGATCCGCTTTCGCAAGAAGTGGCGCGGTTGACGGGGCTCGAACCCGCGACCCCCGGCGTGACAGGCCGGTACTCTAACCAACTGAGCTACAACCGCTCTTCTCGCGTGGGCTTATTCGGGGCAAATCAGAGGTGGCGCGGTTGACGGGGCTCGAACCCGCGACCCCCGGCGTGACAGGCCGGTACTCTAACCAACTGAGCTACAACCGCTCCTCTGTGCCCCGGGCGTCGCCCGGCGTGAGGGGGGTTTTATGCGTGGCCGCAGGCGGCGTCAAGCGGCCATCCGGCAAAAAATTCGCCGCCCCGACGCTTTTTTCGCGCGGCCCCGTTCACCCCTTGATCCGGCCCGGAAGATCGGGAAGCGGGATGAACTCCGAGTCATCGTCGGGCGGCAGCTGGAAGCGGCCGTTCCGCCAATCCCCCTGCCGCCAGGCCTCCTTCGCGGCCTCGATCTTCTCCTTCGAGGAGGAGACGAAGTTCCACCAGATGTAGCGCGGCCCGTTCAAGGTTTCGCCGCCCAGCAGCATCAGCCGCGCGCCCTGCGGGCCGGCCCTGAGCGAGACGCGATCGCCGGGCCGGAAGATCATCATCCGCCCCGCGTCGAACCGCTGGCCCGAGACCTCCACCTCGCCGTCCAGAACATAGGCGCCGCGATCCTCGTGACCGTCGGGCAGCGGGATGGACGCGCCGGGGGCGAGCACGGCGTCGGCATAGAACATCTCGCTGGCCACGGGCACCGGCGCCGATTCTCCCCAGGCAGTGCCTAGGATCAGCCGCACCTGCTTGCCCTCGCCCTCCAGCGCCGGAAGCTCGGCCTTGGGCGCATGGATGAAGGCGGCCGGATCGTCCTCGCGATCCTCTGGCAGGGCCACCCATGTCTGGATGCCGGAGAGCAGCTGCGGCTGCTGGCGCACCTCCTCGTCGATCCGCTCGGAATGGGTGATGCCATTGCCGGCCACCATCCAGTTCACCGCGCCCTCCTCGATCCACTGGTTGGTGCCCAGCGAATCCCGGTGGTGGATCTTGCCGGAGAAAAGATAGGTCACCGTGGCCAGCCCGATGTGGGGATGCGGGCGCACGTCGATGCCCTGCCCGGAGAGAAACTCCGCCGGCCCCATCTGGTCGAAGAAGATGAAGGGCCCCACCATCTGCCGCTCGGGCGCGGGCAGCGCGCGGCGCACCTCGAAGCCGCCCAGATCGCGCGCGCGGGGCACTATCAGCGTGTCGATGGCGTCCACCGCATCGCCGGTGGGGCAATCGGGATCAAGCGCGGGGTTCCAGCTCATGGCGGTCTCCTGTCCGGGATGTCAGCCCCAGCATCTATCGCCCGCAACCCAAGGCACCAGCCCCATGGCGACACAGCCCCTGTGTGCGCACGCACAGCCCATTCACGCAACAATCCCACCCAACGGCACTCATTGTCCCCGCCGCAGCTACCCGCCCCGCCTGACGCAAGGCCAATTGCGGCAAATTCATGTCAATTTGTTGACTGTTTTTCGTCCGCGTCGATACTTGGAGCAGTTTTCGAGTTGGGGGATTTGACCATGACGTACCGGATTGCCGCCACCGGCCTGCTCTGCGCGGGCCTTCTTGCCGCCTGCGACGGGCCGAGCACCATCGTTTCCGTTCCGGCCTCGCAGGGCGCGCTGAACATGTATGACGGGCGCGCCGCCGTGCAGACCGCCCCCGCGCAACCCGGCCGCTACTTCGCGCCCAACGTTGCGGCCGCGCAACCCAACCTCGGCCCTTCCGGCGCGGACCTGCTGCTGCCCAAACAGCAGCCCTGAGGCGAAAAGCGCGCGCAGGGCTTCGCAGCCCGCAAAGGCTGAAGCCAGACAGGGTTTCGGCTGCCATGATGTCGATGGAGGGGAGAGTGGTGGGTCGTGAGAGGCTCGAACTCCCGACATCTTCGGTGTAAACGAAGCGCTCTACCAACTGAGCTAACGACCCGATAGGCGGCTGTTTAGTGCGGCCCGTTTGGCTGTGCAACCGGAAAATCGCGCTGGCCGGGCCGGGGATCGCGGCCCCGCACGGCGCCTTCCCATGACGCTTTCTCATGGCGACATTCCTCAAAAGACATGGCGCGGCGCGGCGCGCTGCCCTAGCCTGAAAACCGCTGGCAACAGGGGCAGGAATGATGGACAGGGCTGATGTTGTGGATGCCGCCTTCCGCAGGCGCGTGGCCGCCGGTGATCTACCCCGAGGCCCCGCCGAAGACGGCGCGCAGGCCGGGGGGCTCGGCGGGCTGGATCCCGCGCAGGCCGTCGCCATCTTCCGCGCGCAATGCCTCTCGCGCAACCTCGATCGGCGCTCGCGCAAGATGCAGGCCGAGGGGCAAGGCTTCTACACCATCGGCTCCTCGGGCCACGAGGGCATGGCCGCCGTGGCCGCCGCGCTGCGCCCCTCCGACATGGCCTTCCTGCACTACCGCGACGGCGCCTTCCAGGCGATGCGCGCCAGCCAGGTGCCGGGCAGCACGCCGGCCTGGGACATGCTGCTGAGCTTCGCCACCTCGGCGGAAGATCCGATCTCGGGCGGGCGCCACAAGGTGCTCGGCTCCAGGGCGCTGATGATCCCGCCGCAGACATCCACCATCGCCAGCCACCTGCCCAAGGCCGTGGGGGCGGCCTATTCCATCGGCCTCGCGCGCCGCCATCCCCCCGCGCACCGGGTGCTGGCCGAGGACGGGCTGGTGATGTGCTCCTTCGGCGATGCCTCCGCCAACCACTCCACCGCGCAGGGCGCCTTCAACACCGCCGCCTGGACGAGCTACCAGTCGATCCCCCTGCCCCTGCTCTTCGTCTGCGAGGACAACGGCATCGGCATCTCCACCCGCACGCCCGCCGGCTGGATCAAGGCGAGTTTCGCACAGCGCCCGGGCCTGAAGTATTTCGCGGCCTCCGGGCTCGACATGGCCGAGGCCTTCGCCACCGCGCAGGAGGCGGCCGCCTACGTGCGCCAGCGGCGCAAACCCGCGTTCCTGCATCTCTCCACCGTGCGCCTCTACGGCCATGCCGGAAGCGATCTGCAACAGGCCTACCTGCCCAAGGAGGTCTTCGAGGGCTGGGAGGCGGATGATCCGCTGCTGCATTCCGCCCGCCGGCTCATCGCCTCCGGCACGCTGGATGCGGCGGGCGTGCTGGCGATCTACGAGGAGGCCGAGGCCCAGTGCACCCGCGTGGCCGCCGAAGTGATCACGCGCCCGCGCCTGCGGACCGCGGAGCAGGTGATGGCGAGCCTGATCCCGCCGGGGCGCGCCTGCCCGCCCGCAAACGGCCCTGCACCGGAGGCCCGCGCGCAGGTTTTCGGCAGCGATCTCAAGGCGATGGACAGCCCCCAGCCGATGTCCAGGCTGATCAACTGGGCCCTCACCGATGCCATGCTCGCCCATGGTGAGATCGTGATGATGGGCGAGGACGTGGGCCGCAAGGGCGGTGTCTACGGGGTGAGCCAGAAGCTGGCCGACCGCTTCGGCCCCGACCGCGTGATCGACACGCTCCTGGACGAGCAGTCCATCCTCGGCCTTGCCATCGGCATGGCCCACAACGGCTTCATCCCGGTGCCGGAGATCCAGTTCCTCGCCTATCTGCACAACGCCGAGGACCAGATCCGCGGCGAGGCCGCCACGCTGCCTTTCTTCTCCAACGGACAATTCACCAACCCGATGGTGCTGCGCATTGCCGGGCTTGGCTACCAGAAGGGATTCGGCGGCCATTTCCACAACGACAACTCCTTCGCCGTTCTGCGCGACATTCCCGGCGTCATCATCGCCTGCCCCTCCGCCGGAGACGATGCCGCGATGATGCTGCGCGAATGCATCCGGCTTGCGCGGGAAGAACAGCGCGTGGTGGTGTTTCTGGAGCCCATCGCGCTCTACCCGATGCGCGATCTTCTGGCCGAGAAGGACGGCGGCTGGCTGCGCCGCTACCCGGCGCCGCAGGAGCGGATCGCGCTCGGCGAGGTCGGCGTGGAAGGCGACGGGCCTCTTGCCATTCTCACCTACGGCAACGGGCGTTACCTGAGCCGCCAGGCGCAGGCGGACTTGTTGGAAGCCGGCATCAAGACCCGCGTGATCGATCTGCGCTGGCTCGCGCCCCTGCCCGAGGAGGGCATCCTCTCCGCATTGGAGGGGGCCGAGAAGGTGCTGATCGTGGATGAATGCCGCCGGACGGGCAGCCTTTCGGAGGCGCTGATGGCGCTTCTGGCCGAACACAGCGCCCTGCCCCATACGCGCATCGCGGCGGAAGACAGTTTCATCGCCACCGGCCCGGCCTATGCCGCCACCATGCCCTCGCGCGCCTCCATCGCGGCGGCCGCGCGCCGTCTCTGGGAGGGCAGCTGAGATGCGCACCGCCGTCGTCATCGCGCCGGGACGCGGCACCTACAACCGCCCCGAGCACGGCTATCTGGCCCGGCACCACGCCGACAAGGCCGCGATCATTGCGGGCTTCGACGCGCAGCGCCGCGCGGCCGGGCTGCCCACGCTGACCGAGCTTGATTCCGGCACCCGGTTTTCCGCCGCGCTGCACACGCGGGGCGATCACGCCTCCGCCCTGATCCACGCCTGCGCCTATCTGGATTTCCTCGACATCGACCGGAGCCGGACGGAAATCCTCGCCGTCACCGGCAATTCCATGGGCTGGTACATCGCGCTCACCTGCGCGGGCGCCCTGCCCGCTGCCGAGGGCTTCCGGCTGGCCGACACCATGGGCCGCCTGATGCAGCACCACATGATCGGCGGGCAGGTGATCACCTCGGTGGTGGATGATGACTGGCAGCCGATTCCCGGCGAGAAGGCCCGGCTGCTGGGCCTGATCGACGGCATCGACGGGCGCGGCGGCGCGCGGCTCAGCCTGTCGATCGATCTCGGCGGCATGCTGGTGGTGGCCGGGAACGCCGAGGGGCTCGCCCGCTTCGAATCCGAAGCCCCACCCCGGCAGGGCAAGTTCCCTATGCGCCTGCCCAACCACGCCGCCTTCCACAGCCCGCTGCAGGCCCCGGTGGCGGCACGGGGCCGGGCGGCGCTGGCCGATCTCCCCTACCGGCACCCCGCCCTGCCCATGATCGACGGGCGCGGCGCCCTCTGGCGCGCGCCTTGCGACCTGGCGGCCCTGAGTCGCTACACGCTGGGTACGCAGGTGCTGGAGCCCTACGATTTCAGCGCCGCCCTGCGCGTGGCCGCTCGGGAGATCATGCCGGACTGCTTCATCCTGCTCGGCCCCGGCGCCACCCTGGGCGGCGCCATCGGCCAGAGCCTCTGCGCGATCGACTGGCGGGGCATCGGCGGCAAGGCCGCGTTCAAGCAACGGCAGGCGAAGGCCCCCGTGCTCTTCTGCATGGACGATCCCCGGGATCGGGCGCGACTCACCGCCTAGGCATACGCCCGCCAGGCGCCCCGTTGCGAACCGGGCCACCCGCCGGAATCACGCGCGAAAGCGGCCCACGCCCCTTCTTGGCCCCAAACATGAAAAAAGGCGCTCAACCCGTTGGGGGAGCGCCTTTTTCCTTGAATGATGGTGGGTGATAAGAGATTCGAACTCCTGACATCTTCGATGTGAACGAAGCGCTCTACCACTGAGCTAATCACCCGGTGACGCGCTATCTAGCGCTACTCGAAAGCTTCTGCAACCTCCGAATCCAAATTTTCTCCATAAGATTTCGACTGCCGGATCCGGGCATGGATCACATGGGCATTCTCGTTGTCGTCGGTGCGTTTGATCTTGATGTTGCCAAGCGGCTGGAGGTTGATTTCCTCCCCTTCCGCGAGGGCCCGCGCCAGCACCGCGAGCGTGGCTTCGACGATGGGGCGCGCGATCTGCTTGCGCACCTCGGCCTCGGCGGCCACGCGCTCCAGCAGTTCCTTTCGGTTGACCACCGGGGCCGTCTCTTCGCCTGCCGTCTGCTCCTGCTCTTCGCTCATTGGATCTTGTCTCCTTTTTTGTCGTGGCGTGGTGTCCACGGGCCCAAGGCTACCACAGTGCCCGTTCCGGGTCACGGAAACTCCCTGCGAATCAAGCGTTTCGGGCCTGAATGCCAAAGAAAATGGCGCCCGAAGGCGCCATTTCCGGTGCGAAGGTTTCGCGATGTCAGTGGGCGGTGGCGGAGCCGGCCTTCGCCGTTTCCGACAGCGCCGCGGCCTTGGCCGCTTCGGCGGCCTCGTCCCACTCCACGGCCTCCGGCATGCGCACCAGCGCACGTTTGAGCACCTCGGACACGTGGCTCACCGGCACGATCTCGAGCCCGTCCTTCACGTTGTCCGGGATGTCGGCCAGATCCTTGGCGTTTTCCTCCGGAATCAGCACCGTCTTGATGCCGCCGCGCAGCGCCGCCAGGAGCTTCTCCTTCAGCCCGCCGATGGGCATCGCGTTACCGCGCAGCGAGACCTCGCCCGTCATGGCGATGTCCTTGCGCACCGGGATGCCGGTGAGCACGGAGACGATGGAGGTGACCATCGCCAGCCCCGCGGACGGCCCGTCCTTCGGCGTCGCGCCATCGGGCACGTGCACGTGGATGTCGATCTTCTCGAACTCCGGCGGCTTCACCCCGATCTCCGGGCTGATGGAGCGCACGTAGCTCGCCGCGGCGTCGATCGATTCCTTCATCACGTCGCCCAGCTTGCCGGTCGTCTTCATCCGCCCCTTGCCGGGCAGCTTCAGCGCCTCGATCGACAGCAGATCGCCGCCCACGGACGTCCAGGCGAGGCCCGTCACCACGCCGACCTGATCGTCCTTCTCGGCCAGGCCGTAGCGGTATTTCTTCACGCCGAGGAAATCTTCGAGGTTGTCCTCGGTGACCTCCACGTGCTCGGCTTCCTTCTTGACGATCTTCGTCACCGCCTTCCGCGCGAGCTTGGCAAGCTCGCGCTCGAGGTTCCGCACGCCCGCCTCGCGGGTGTAGGTGCGGATGATCTCCTGCAGCGCCTCATCCGAAATCGCGAACTCGGACTTGCGCAGCCCGTGGTTCTTGATCTGCTTGTCGATCAGGTGCTGCTTGGCGATCTCGCGCTTTTCGTCCTCGGTGTAGCCGGCCAGCGAGATGATCTCCATCCGGTCCAGCAGCGGGCCGGGCATGTTGTAGGAGTTCGCCGTGGTCAGGAACATGACGTTGGAAAGATCGTATTCCACTTCGAGGTAGTGATCCACGAAGGTGCCGTTCTGTTCCGGGTCGAGCACTTCCAGCATCGCAGAGGCCGGATCGCCGCGGAAATCCTGGCCCATCTTGTCGATCTCGTCGAGCAGGATCAGCGGGTTCGTCGTCTTCGCCTTCTTCAGCGCCTGGATGATCTTGCCGGGCATGGAGCCGATGTAGGTGCGCCGGTGGCCACGGATCTCGCTTTCATCGCGCACGCCGCCGAGCGAAATGCGGATGAACTCGCGGCCCGTCGCCTTGGCCACGCTCTTGCCGAGCGAGGTCTTGCCGACGCCCGGAGGCCCGACGAGGCAGAGGATCGGCCCCTTCAGCTTCTTGGAGCGCTGCTGCACGGCGAGGTATTCGACGATGCGCTCCTTGACCTTCTCGAGCCCGTAGTGATCGGCGTCGAGAATGGCCTGCGCGCGGGCCAGATCCTTCTTCACGCGGGATTTGTCGCCCCACGGGATCGAGAGGATCCAGTCCAGGTAGTTGCGCACCACGGTGGCCTCGGCGCTCATCGGGGACATGTTCTTGAGCTTCTTAAGCTCGCCCTCGACCTTCTCGCGCGCTTCCTTGGAGAGCTTGGTCTCGGCGATCTTGGCTTCCAGTTCGGCGATTTCGCCTTCGCCGTCCTCGCCATCGCCCAGCTCCTTCTGAATGGCCTTCATCTGCTCATTCAGGTAATACTCGCGCTGGGTGCGCTCCATCTGGGATTTGACGCGCGTCTTGATCTTCTTCTCGACCTGCAGAACGCTCATCTCGCCCTGCATCAGGCCGAAGACCTTCTCAAGCCGGTCCGCGACGGAGAGCGTTTCCAGAAGCTCCTGCTTCTGGCCGACTTCCACGCCCAGGTGGCCCGACACGAGATCGGCCAGCTTGTCGGGCTCGCGGGTCTCGGCGACGGCGGCAAGCGCCTCTTCAGGGATGTTCTTGCGCACCTTGGCATAGCGCTCGAACTCCTCGGCAACGGAACGCAGCAGGGCAGCAATCGTGGTCTTGTCCCCTTCTTCCTCTTCCAGCACGGTGGCGCTGGCCTCGAAGAAATCGGGGTTGTCCACGAAGGTATCGATCTTCACGCGCGACCGCCCCTCGACGAGCACCTTCACGGTACCATCGGGCAGTTTCAGCAGCTGAAGCACGTTGGCCAAAACGCCAACCTTGTAGATCCCGTCCGCCGTCGGGTCGTCCTCGGCAGGGTCGATCTGGCTGGACAGCAGGATCTGCTTGTCGTCCTGCATGACCTCTTCCAGAGCCCGCACGCTTTTCTCGCGGCCCACGAAGAGGGGCACGATCATGTGGGGAAAGACCACGATGTCGCGCAGCGGCAGAACGGGAAAGGTCTGGTTCAATTGCTCGGGCATGTTGTTTCCTTTGTTGGCAAGGAGGCCGGGCCCCGCATGGCGGCAACCGCTGCCTCCTCCTGTCAGGCTTATTAACTGGGTGTAAACGCGCGCGTTTCAAGGCACGCGCTCTGGCTTGCCGATCACAATGCCTGCTGCCGGGACGAGGGGCAAGGGCGCAAATGACACGAGGGTGAACGGCAGGCCCGGAAGCAGCCACGATGCCGAGTTCCGGCAGGCGCGCTACACAAACTTTGAGCAGCGGATTCCGGCCGCCGATCCGGATGAATAGGCACGAGCAGATCCGACAGGAGCCAATGTCGCGCACGCAGGCCAAAGGGCGCGCTGGCCATGCCGTTCTGCCATACTCGCATACATGCAGCCGATACCCGGCTTTCATCCAGCCGGGGCTCGGCTTTCATTGCCCGGCGCTGACCCAGGTGACCCAGCCGCCCATCAGTCGCCTTCTGCCAGCCGGCCGAACGAGGCCACGTGTTGGCCCGGCGCCCCTAGGGCCGCCGGGCCGGATCACCTTGGAAGGGCAGCGGAGATCAGACCGCTGCCACCGCGCAAAGCTGACAGGGAATTCTTTATTTGCGGTTAACGACGGCCGGGTGCAGCGGTCAGGCGGCAGCGGCGGTGGCGGCCGCGGTTTCGCGGATGCGCTGCACCATCGCCCGCAGGCCGTTGGAGCGCTGCGAAGACAGGTGCTCGTTCAGCCCGAGCCGGGCCAGTTCGCCGCCGGCATCTACCTTCAGCACCTCTTCCACCGTGAGCCCATTGAACAGCGCCATCAGCACCGCGATCAGCCCGCGCACGATCATCGCATCGCTGTCGCCGCGGAAGCGGAACACCGCCCGCGCGCCGCTGCCCTCGATCTCGGGCAGCAGCCAGACCTGGCTGGCGCAGCCATCCACCTTGGTGGCGGGCACCTTGAAGGCCTCCTCCAGCGGCGGCATCGCCTTGCCGAGGTCGATCACGTGGCGGTAGCGTTCTTCCCAGTCTTCGAGAAAATCGAAGGTCTCTGCGATCTCTTCAAAGGCTTCGGTGGCCATTTGACGGTGCTCCCAATTGCGCGTGTTCCTCACCTAAGGCGGCGGGGCGCGAAGGTCCAGAGCCTCAAAGCGGGTTTTCAAGCGGCGCACTTTGGGCTAACCGGTTGGAAGGCAACAAGGGACGTCTTCATGAAACCTGCTGGCATCGCGCTCCTGGCCGCCACGCTGCTGCTGTCGGCCTGCTCCAGCTCCGCGAACCTGAACCCGTTTTCCTGGTTTCGCAGCGGCGATACGGAGGCCGTGACCGTCACGACCGACGACGGCGTGCTCGTGATCAAGGATCCCCGCGTGCTGGTCGATCAGATCACCGCCATGCGGGTCGACGACACCGCCGGCGGCGTGATCGTCACCGCCACGGGCCTGCCCCCCACGCAGGGCTACTTCAAGGCAGATCTCTTCGCGCTCAACGAGGGCAAGCCGCAGGATGGCGTGATCACGCTGGAATTCCGCGTGCTCGAGCCGCTGACGCCGCAGCCCGTCTCCATCGAACGCTCGCGGGAGATCACGACGGCGACCTTCCTCTCGGACCAGACCCTGCGCGGCGCGCGGGAAATCAGGGTAGTGGGCGCGCGCAACAGCCGCAGCGCCCGCCCCTGACGCCGCAACATCGCGCCGCAACCACCTGACAAAAAGGTAAAAAGGGGGCCAAGGCCCCCTTCTTCATGCGCAACCTGCATGGCCCGCCGTGGCAGCGGGCACGGGTCAGGTCAGGGCACCAGCGCCGCACATCAGGTCAGGCGCCGCCCATCAGGACAGGCGGATCACCTTCACCTTCTGCCCCTTCGCGCCGAGCGCGACCTTGCCTTCGCAGATCAGCAGCGCGTCTTCGCCGAAGACTTCACGCCGCCAGCCCTTGAGCGAGGGCACGTCGCGCTCTCCGGCGGCGATCGCGTCGAGCTCGGCGGCATTGGCGATCATCTTGGGCGCCACGCCCGCCTCTTCGCTCTTGGCCTTCAGAAGCACCCGCAGCAGATCGGCCAGCGCCGGGTTCACCTGCACCTTGTCGTTGCCGTTCTGCACCTTGGGATAGGTCGCCGGATCGGCCTCAAGCCCGGCCTTCACCGCCGCGAGGATGCCGTCGGCGATGTCGCCCTTGCGGGCTTCGCGCAGCAGCAGCCGCGACCGGCCAAGATCCTTGTGGCTGGCCGGCTTGGTGGAGGCCATTTCCAGCAGCGCGTCGTCCTTGAACACCCGGTTGCGCGGGATGTTGCGGGTCTGGGCGTATTCCTCGCGGAAGCGCGCCAACTCGCGCACGATGGCCATGAACTTGCCCGAGTTCGTGCGGGTCTTGACGCGCTTCCAGGCGTCCTCCGGCTCCACCCGGTAGGTTTCCGGATTGGTCAGCACCCGGATTTCCTCGGCCACCCATTTGTCCCGGCCCGTCTTGGCCAGTTTCGCGGCGAGGAACTCGTAGATGTCGCGCAGGTGGGTCACGTCGGCCAGCGCGTAGGTCTTCTGCGCATCGGTGAGCGGGCGGCGGGACCAGTCGGTGAAGCGCGAGGTCTTGTCCAGCGACTGCTTGGCGATCTTGCGCACGAGGGTCTCGTAGCCGACCTGCTCGCCGAAGCCGCAGACCATCGCCGCGACCTGGGTGTCGAAGAGCGGTTCGGGGATCACCTCGCCATCGACGTAGAAGATCTCGAGATCCTGCCGCGCGGCATGGAAGACCTTCACCGTCGAGGTATCGCGGAACAGCTCGTAGAGCGGCTCCAGCGAAAGCCCCTCGACGAGCGGATCCACCAGCACGGCATCGGTCTCGCCGTCGCCGCGATAGGCCAGCTGGATGAGGCAGAGCTTTGAGAAATAGGTGCGCTCGCGCAGGAATTCGGTGTCGACGGTCACGTAGTCGGTCTGTGCGGCCGCCTGGCAGAAGTCGGCAAGCTCCTGCGTGGTGGTGATGGTTTTCATGGGGACCGGGTTTTCTTTGCTTTCGGGTCGGTCGGGATTTGATCCCTCATAGGCCCCCGGACAGGGAAAGAAAAGACGGTCAGGGCAGCAGAACCGGCGTGCGGTCCCCGGCGGCGTAACGGCGCAACACTTCCGGGTAGAGCCGGTGCTCCATCGGCAGGATGCGCGCGGCGAGCGCCCCGGGCGTGTCGCCTGGCAGGATCGGCACGCGGGCCTGGCCGAGGATCGGGCCGCCATCCAGTTCGGCCGTCACCTCGTGCACCGAGCAGCCGGCTTGCGCATCGCCGGCCTCGATGGCGCGGGCATGGGTGTTGAGGCCCTTGTATTTCGGCAGCAAGGAAGGGTGGATGTTGAGCATCCGGCCGGCCCATTTCTCCACGAAGAAGGGGGTGAGCACGCGCATGAAACCGGCGAGGCAGATCAGATCGGGCGCGGCGGCATCGAGCGCCTCCAGCAGCTGCGCCTCGAAGGCTTCGCGATCCTTGCCGAAGGGGCGGTGATCCACGCAGGCGGTGGCCACGCCGAGGGCGCGCGCCTTTTCCAGCCCGCCGGCGGCGGGATCGTTGGCCAGCACCAGCACAGGCGCGGCCGGGTGGCCGGGCGCCCTCATGGACTCCACGAGGCTCACCATGTTGGAGCCGCCGCCGGAAATCAGGATCGCAACGCGGCGCGTCACAGCAGGCGGCCCGCGTAGCGCACGCCCTCGCCTTTCGTCACGGTGCCGATGCGGTGGACGGTTTCGCCCGCATCCCGCAGCAGCGCGCTCAGCGCCTCCGCCCGCGCGGCCTCCACCACGAGCACCATGCCGATGCCGGCGTTGAAGGTCTTCAGCAGTTCGGCCTCCTGCATCGAGGCGGTTTCGGCCAGCCAGCGGAACACGGGCGGCAGTTCCCAGGCGCCCAGATCGATCTCCGCGCCCAGCCCCTCGGGCAGCACGCGCGGCAGGTTCTCCGTCAGGCCGCCCCCGGTGATATGGGCCAGCGCATGGACGCCCCCTGCCCGCACCGCGGAGAGCGCCTGCGTCACGTAGAGCCGGGTCGGCGCCAGCAGCGCTTCGCCCAGCGTGCCATCGGCGAAGGGGGCCTGCGCCTCCCAGCCGAGGCCGGAAAACTCCACCACCTTGCGCACCAGCGAATAGCCGTTGGAATGCACGCCGTCGGAGGCCAGCCCCAGCAGCACGTCGCCCTCGGTCACGCCCGCGGGCAGATCGGACCCGCGCTCCATCGCACCCACGGCGAAGCCCGCCAGATCGAAATCGCCGTCGTGATACATGCCCGGCATTTCCGCCGTCTCCCCGCCGATCAGCGCACAGCCGGAGCGCGCGCAGCCCTCGGCGATGCCCTCGATGATGGCGGTGGCCTGGTCGAGTTCCAGCTTGCCGGTAGCGAAATAGTCGAGGAAGAAGAGCGGCTCCGCCCCCTGGCAGACCAGATCGTTGACGCACATGGCAACGAGGTCGATGCCGATGGTGGAGACGTTGCCCGTATCGATGGCGATGCGCAGCTTGGTGCCCACGCCGTCGGTGGCCGCCACGAGGACCGGATCGGTGTAGCCGGCCCCCTTCAGATCGAAGAGCGCCCCGAAGCCGCCGAGCCCGGCCATCACGCCGGGGCGCGCGGTGCGCTTGGCGGCGGGCTTGATGCGATCCACCAGCGCATTGCCGGCGTCGATGTCCACACCGGCATCGGCGTAGGTCAGTCCGTTCTTCTTCTCGGTCATCGGGCGGGGCTCCTTTTTAGGGCTGTATCGGCGCTGGCTTTGGCGCTGCCTGTAGCGCATGGACGCGCCGAAGGGAACCGTGTTTGCGGGTGCCGATGCCGCATGGAGCGGCGCGCGGCGCGCCGGCCACTGGGGGAAGCGCGAAGGGGCCACGCCACCGCTTGACGCCCTGCGCGCCTTGGCCTACTCCCACAGCCGGCGGGCCTGTAGCTCAATTGGTTAGAGCAGAGCGCTCATAACGCTTTGGTTGCGGGTTCAAGTCCTGCCGGGCCTACCACCTTTCCCCGCCCCGACCTTCCTCACGTTTCCGGCTGCATTCCCGGTTGCGCCGCCGCACCGCCGGCCCGCGCGCGTGCCGGTTCGCGCCACAGAGCGCCTTTCAGGGCGCGGGTTCCTCACCGGTCAGGACGATCTCGACCCGCGCATGGTCCACCACCGGCGCCAGCGCCTCCAGCACGCGGGCCCGCGCCGCATCCAGCGCCGCGCCGGCAACCGGCGCATCGGCGCCGGCATAGAGCAGCACCGTCACCACCCGGCCCGCACGCGCGGCCGCCAGGTCGACGAACCGCAGCCCCTCGGCCTCCAGAGCGGCCGTCGCCGGGCCGATGATCGCGCGGCGCTCCTCCTCGGGCAGCCCGGCACCGAGCACCTCGTCGAAGGCGCCCCGCAACAGCTTCACCGGCTGCGGCAGCACCACGAGGCAGAGAAGCAGGATGACGCAGGAATCGGCGATCGGCACCAGCGCCTCCAGCGCCGTGCCCCGCATCGCCCCGAAGGCGAAGAAGGCGAGCCCCGCGGCGGCGGAGAGGGCGCCGTCGATGATCGCCGCCGTGCGCTCGGTCGCCAGCAGGCGGCTCTTGCGCCCGGAGCGGCGCCAGTTGCGGTGATGCAGCAGCACGAGGCCCGCGCAGGTGGCCACCATCAAGGCGATGTAGACCATGATGCGCTCGAAATTGACCGGGGCGATCTCGGCCCCGCCGAGATAGGCGAGGATCTTGTCGATGGCCACGAACATGGCCACCGCGATGATGCCGAGCAGGATCAGCGCCCGGAACATGACGTAGACGGATTCGTCGATCTCGTTGCCGAAGGGGCGGGACGCATCGGGCGGGCGCACCACCGAGGCCGCCACCCGCGCGGCCACGATTGCGATCAGGAAGTTCACGCCGGAGAAAACGCCGTCCAGCATCAAGGCATCGGCATTGGCCAGCACGGCCGCCGTGAGCCCGGCCGCGGCCATCCAGAGATTGGCCCATTTGGCGATGTTGAGCGACTGGCGTTCGTATCGGCTCATGTCCGGCATCTTTGGGGCTCTCCTTCGGCGGCGCGCGCGTTTCCGACGCCGGATTAGATAGGGAATCGCAAGGGCTTCACAAGATGCACCGCACAGATCACCGCGCCACCACGAGATCCACCTGCAGGCCGCCCAGTTCCGCGCTGCGTCCCAGCCGCAGCGTGCCGCCGTGGCTGCGGGCGATGTCGAGCGCGATCGACAGGCCCAGCCCCACGCCCGAGCCCCTGTTCTGGTTGCGGGCCGGCTCCAGCCGGAAGAAGGGTTTGAGCGCGTTCTCCCAATCCTCCTCGGGGATGCCGGGGCCGTCGTCCTCCACCCGGAAGACGAGGGCCTCTTCCGTCATCGACAGGCTCACCCGGCAGCGGTTGCCATAGCGCACCGCGTTGCCCACGAGATTCTCCAGCGCCCGCTGCACGGCGACCGGGCGCAGCATCGCCTCGCCCGTGGCCTCCACCGCCCCGAGCGCCACCTCCTGCCCGCCGCGGCGGGCGTTCTCCACCACGCGCTCCACGAGCGCGGCCGGGTCCGTCGGCTCGGGCTGCTCGGTGCCCTGCCCCCGCGCGAAACTGAGGAAGGCGTCGAGCAGCTGCTCCATATCCTCCACGTCCCGGTTCAGGGCCCGCACCTCCTCGGTGTCGTCCATCATGGAGAGCCCCAGTTTCAGCCGCGTGAGCGGCGTGCGCAGATCGTGGCTGACGCCGGAGAGCATCAGCGTGCGCTGCTCGATCTGGCGCTCGATCCGGTTGCGCATGTTCAGGAAGGCCTGGCCCGCCGCGCGCACTTCCAGCGCGCCGGAGGGGCGGTAGTTCACCGACTGCCCGCGCCCGAAGGCCGAAGAGGCCTCCGACAGCCGCTTGATCGGCCGCAGCTGGTTGCGCAGGAAGAGATAGGCGATGATCGTCATCAGGATCGCGGTGAAGACGGTGAGCACCAGCAGCTGGTGCGGGTTGGAGGCCGTGACCCGGCGGCGGGAAAACTCCACGTCCACGGGGCCGTGGCGGGTCTCCAGCGACAGCAGCACGCGGGCGTTCTTGCTCACCAGATCGATGCCCTGGATGGTGTCCATGCGCGCGCGCAGCACCTCGATGGCGGTCTTGCCCGTCAGATCGTAGAACAGCCGCTTGTCCCCCTCGATCCCCTCGCCGGGCACCACGATGTCGAACCGCAGCGGCTCCCCGAGGCTGCGGGTGATGAGCTGGGCCGTCTCGGCGTTGGGGGCGCTGTTGACGAGATCCACGATGTAGCGCAGCTCGATGACGACGTTGGAGGTCATCTGTTCGGTCACGCCCTCGAAATGGCGCTGCAGGAAGACGATCGAAACCACCAGCTGCAAGGTCACGATCGGCAGGATCAGGATCAGGGCGGCCCTTTGATAGAGGCCGCGGGGCATGTAGCGTTTCAGCCAGTCGAAATTCATGGCATCACCCTAGCGTTGCCCCGAAACGGAAGAAAGCGCCATTCATGCAAGCCGCCCCGCAAGCCCCGGAAGACGCCGCCCTTTTCGCTCCGATCCCCGGCGAGGCGGAGGTGCTCCGCCCCGGTCTGCGACGGGTGCTGGCGCCCAACCCCTCGCCGATGACCTTCCGCGGCACCAACACCTACCTCCTGGGAGAAGACGATCTCGCCGTGATCGATCCGGGCCCCGACACGCCCGCCCACCTCGAAGCCCTCCTCGCCGCGATCGGCGACGCGCCCGTCACCGCCATCCTCGTGACCCACAGCCACCGCGACCACAGCCCCCTCGCGCGCCCGCTTTCCGAAGCCACCGGCGCGCCGGTGCTCGCCTTCGGAGACAGCGCCGCCGGGCGCAGCCCGATGATGGCCGCCCTCGCCGGCTCCGGCGCGCTGGCCGGCGGCGAAGGGGTCGATGCCGACTTCCGCCCGGACCGCTGCCTGGCGGACGGTGAAATGCTGTCGGGCCGGGGCTGGACGCTCGAAGCGCTGCACACCCCCGGCCACATGGGCAACCACCTGTGCTTCAGCGATGGCGCGGCGATCTTCTGCGGCGATCTGGTGATGGGCTGGGCCTCCACGATGGTGTCCCCGCCCGACGGCGATCTCGCCGCCTTCCGCGCCTCCTGCGCGCGCCTGCGCGCCCGGCCCGAGCGGTTCTACCTGCCGGCCCACGGCGCGCCGCTCCACGAGCCCCACGCGCGACTTTCATGGCTGCTGGCGCACCGCGACTCGCGCGAACGCCAGATTCTCGACTCCCTGCGGCAGGCGCCCGGAACGGCCGGCCAACTGGCGCGCCGAATCTACACCGAGACTCCGGAGGCGCTTCTGCCCGCCGCAGCCCGCAACGTTCTCGCCCACCTGCTGGATCTCACCGCCCGCGGCCACGCGAAGGCCACCCCAGAACTCACGGAACAGGCTGAATTTTCTCTTGTTTCAGACGTTTGAGAAAACGCCGATCGGCGCCGGGCTGATCGCGCCGAAAAAAATTGCATCGAAATCGCATTTTTGTCGCGAAACCCTCTGGACCTCCCCGAACAGCATGGGTATATCCCCCCTCGTGTTCCGGCGTAGCTCAGCGGTAGAGCAGTTGACTGTTAATCAATTGGTCGTAGGTTCGATCCCTACCGCCGGAGCCAATCTTCCCCTCTAGAACGATTGGTTGCACTTCCTGCTTCTGGCAGTGATTGCATTGCGTGTGCGGCTCCCGCCGTGGCCGGCACACCACCCGCCCGTCGCCACCTTGCCGCCCCCGCGGCCCGCGCGCCCGAGGCCCGTGGCGCGCAGGCGAACCTGCGGCCCTCACTCGACTGCCGAATGTGCTTCGGGGATGAAGAACGTCGGGCGGGACGCCTCCACGCAGCGCTCATCTAGGGCTCGGCCCGGCGCCGTCAGGAAGGCGAGCGCCATGTCGGCCACGCAGGGCTGGTAGGCGATTGCGCCGTGGCCGGCTTCGGGAATCACGAAGGTCTGCGCGTTGGGCAGGGTTTCGGCCGCGAGGGCCGCCCAGCCGGGGGCCGTCTGGACGTCCCAGTCGCTGCCGATCGACAGCACCGGGACCTCCGACCGGACCGGAACGTGGAACCCCGCGCGCGGGGCCGCGTCAAAGGCGGTGCAGGCGGCGAAGAATTCACGCGCGGGGCCATCGTAGACCAACGCGGCCTCCGGCCATGGCAGCGCGGCGGAGACCGCGCGGAAGCCTTCGTAGCCGTTGAACGGAATGCTTTCCTGACAGGCGTAGATCCAGAGATGGAGATCCCCCACCCTCGCTGCCAGCGTGTCGCCTATGTCGGCCTCGACGGCGCGGAAAACGGCCGAAAGTTCGCGCTCCGACATCGCTTCCACGAGGCGTGCAAGCCGCTCCCGATTCTCCGGCGGGAAGGTCTCGTCGATGAAGGCCCTGAGCGCGGCCCGCCCTTCGGGCGCCTCCCGCAGGCGGGCGAAGCGCTCCAGGGCGGCGCGCAGCTTTTCGCCGTCCGCGAAGAGGCTTTCGGACGCGCGCAGCATCTCGTCGTCGAAGATTCGGGCCAGCGGCGCATCGGTTTCCGCCAGCCGGGTGCGCAGCCTGTCGATGGCGGTATCGAGGGCCGCGCTGCTGTCGGCCGCCAGTTCCGCCAGCGCCGCCGCCGCATCCACCGCCGCCTCTTCGGTCTCGGTCAGCCGCGCCCGCACGGTATCGAGAACCGGCGCCCTGCCGATCTCGCCGCCGGCGGCCGCGAAACGGTCCAGCACCGGGGTGCCCTCCTCGATATGCGCAAGCTCGTGGATGAGCGCGGGAATATAGGGGGTGAGACCGCTTGGCGCGGCATAGGTCCCGTTGCGCGCCATGAAGGGCGCAAGCACCACCTCAACCGGCAGCGGCGCTCCGTCCGCATCGGTCAGGGTGCCGGCGGTGGCCCTGTCCAGCGTCGCGCGCAGATCGGTGCGGAAATCCGGATAGGCGGCGTTGCAGGCGGCATCCGCCTCGCAGCCCGCGATCGTCAGCTCGATGACCTGCGACAGCGGCACGGCGAGCGTGTCGTAGAGCGGGATCTGCAGCGGCGCCACCCCGTCGATGACCGCCGCCCGGATCGGGCCGGGCCGGCTGCGCAGCATTTCCAGCGCCAGCCGCGTGCCGTAGGAAATGCCGTAGAGATTGTAGCCTTCATAGCCGAGAGCCTGCATCAGGGCGGCGGCGTCGCGTGCGTTCTCGGCGGTGTTGTAGGCGCTCAGATCCGCGCCCGACGCCTTGATCTCGGCAACGCAGGCCTGAAGCTGCGCCGACGGGCGCATCTCGCCCCCTTCCCCGGTGACCATCGAGAACCGCCCTTCCACCACATCTGCGATCGAGGCATCGAAAGCCGCGCGACAGGTGGCGGAACGGCCGGACAAAGCAGCCGCGCGCTGGTCGAACATCACGATGTCGCGGGTCCGGCGCAGGGGCGCGAAGATCTCGGAGAAGGTTTCGATCCGCGAGACGATCCCGTACCCCGGCCCGCCATGCAGGTGCAGCACCGGATCGGGCTCCGGATAGGTGGACCGGGCCTTCATGACGGTGAAGAACAGATCGATGCGGCGGCCGGCCGGATCGGCGTGGCGTTCCGGCACGTTCACCGTGCCGCAGAGGATGGTTTCTCCCTCCACCTCGTCACGGCCCAGCGGCCCGGGGCACGGCGCGAGGGTGACAGGGTAGTCGGGGTCCGCGCCGCCGGAAGCCAGGGCCTTGAAGGACTCCGGCATGTCGGGAGGGCCGGAGATGGAGGCGATCAGCGCCAGAATGTTTGCCAGATCCATCACGTGCTCCCGAAAACCGTTTCCTGTGCAATACCCGCGCCCCATTGGCGCAGGCCGGACAGCGCCGGTCAAGAGTCGGCCATGACTGCGGGCGTCTGCGGGCGGCCCATCCGGGCGCATCAGACCGCCGGTGCATCGCCCGCCCATCTGCTCCGCAGCGCCCACCTGCTCCCCAAGGGACTGTTTTCTTTCCTCCTTCGCCGACTGCCCCTATCCTGAGGCAAATCCTGCCGCCGCCCGTCGCACGAAAGTCCCTGCCCATGCCTTCAGCTCCCCAGCTCACCCAAATCGCCGGCTGGCTGCGCCGCACGAGCCGCATCCTCTGGGTGCGCGTGGCGCTGATGAGCGCGCTGGCGGTGGTGGCCGCGCTCTCGGCACTGCTGCTCGATCCGCTGCTGCCCGCCACCACGCAGGAACGGTTCTCGGCCCAGACGATCCTGCCGGTGCTCACCATCCTCGCCAACGGCATGCTCGCCGTGGCAACGTTCTCGCTGGGCGTGATGGTCAGTTCGCACCGCACGCTGGCGCAGCAGTCCACGCCGCGCATCCACCGGCTGCTGCTGCAGGACACCTCGACCCAGACGATGCTGGCCACCTTCATCGGCGCCTTCGTCTTCGCGCTGGTGGCGATCATCCTGTTCAACGCCGGCGTCTACAGCCCCGGCGGCGCCGTCGTCGTCTTCGTGGCGACGCTGGGCGTGGTGCTGGCGATCGTCCTTTCGCTGATCCGCTGGATCGCCCGCCTGACGCGGCTGGGCAGCCTCGACGACGCGCTGGACCAGGCCGAGGCGGCGGCGGCGGAGACGCTCGCCTATGCCCACCGGATGCCACGGCTCGGCGCCCGGCCGGTGGCGGCGGCGGCGGGCGAAGGCCGCTTCACCGAAACCTACGGCGCGCCGGCCTCGGGCTACCTGCAACGGATCGACATGGACGGGCTGCAGGAAATGGCGGCCGCGCAGGAACGCGAACTGCTTCTGCTGGCGCGGCCCGGCGATCTGGTGCTGTCCGGACAGCCGTTTGCGAAAGCGACGGGTCCGATGCCGGGCTGCGATCCGGCCGCCTGCTTCGAGATCGCTTCCAGCCGCTCCCACGATCAGGATCCGCGCTACGCCGTGCAGGCGCTCGGCGAAACCGCGTCCCGCGCGCTGTCGCCGGGAATCAACGATCCGGGCACGGCACTCGAGGTGATCGCGCGGCTGGAACGGCTGTTCTGGGATTGGGCGCAGCTGGAGGCCGAGGAGGATCCCCCGCGCCACGGCCGCCTCTACCTGCACGAGATGGACAAGGGGCAACTCCTGGCGGCGGGCTTTCACTCCATCGCCCGCGACGGCGCCGGATTCGTCGAGGTGCAGTGCCACCTGGTGGAAGCCCTCTCAACCCTGCGCGGGCAGCTGTCCGCCAGCGCCGACGAAGCGATCGCGCAGATGCTGGACGAGATCGGCGAGCGGGCGGAGGCCGCCCTGACCACGACGGCGGAGAAGGCGCGCCTGCGGGCGGCGCTTGGGCGCAGCGGCCCGTGAAAGGCCGGGGCCGCCCCGAGGGCGGCCCTGCCGCCTCAGATGCAGGCGGCCATCAGCCGGTAGGTCACCTGCGCGGCGGTGAAATCCCAGGCCGCATTGCCGTCGGGCGCCAGTTCCACCACGTCGAGCCCGACGCAGCGCCGCCCTTTCAGGGCATGTTCCACCAGCCGCAGCGCCTGGTAGTAGCCGAGGCCCCCGGGCACGGGCGTGCCGGTCGCCGGCATGATCGACGGGTCCAGCCCGTCCACGTCGAAGGTAACGTAGACGTCCTGCGGGAAATCCTCGGGCAGATCCACGGCCATCAGCCCGCCCACCACGAGTTCCTCGGCATCCACGTGGAAGACATTGCGCGCGGCGCGCAGGTCTTCCTCCTGCCGGCAGAGCGCGCGGATGCCGAACTGCGCCAGCGGCGTGCCCTCTTCGGTGAGCAGGTTCATCACCGAGGCGTGGGAGTGTTTCTCGCCCTGGTAGGCGATGCGCAGGTCGGCGTGAGCGTCGATCTGAAGGATCCCCACCTTGCGCCCCAGTGCGCGCTGCACGCCGGTGACGGCGCCGTAGGTGAGCGAGTGTTCGCCGCCCAGCGTCACGGGAATGGCGCCGGCCTCGACCGCCGCCTGCGTGCGCGCGGCCAGCCGCTCCATGATCTCGGGCAGATCGCCGGTGACATCCACCGGCGCCTCGGTGAACACGCCAAGGCTGCAAGGCTCCTTGCCCACGGTGATGCGCTCGAGCTCGTTGGAGGCTTCGATGATGGCAGCCGGCCCGGCGGCCGTGCCGGCACCGTAGGACACGGTGCGCTCCAGCGGCATCGGGATGATGCGGAACTTCGCGGTCTCACCGCGTTCGGTTTCCGTTAGCTCGCTGTCGAGAAACACGCTCATGAGAGACGCTCCTTGAAATCTTCGTAGCCGAAGGTTTTGACGATTTTCAATTCGTCGGTGTCGGAGTTCCACAGCGCGATCGTTGGCAGCGGCACGCCGTTGAACGTATTGGTTTTCACCATCGAGTAGTGGGCCTGGTCGAGGAAGGCGAAGCGCTGGCCGACGCCGAGTGGTTCGGACCAGGTGTAATCGCCGATCACGTCCCCCGCGAGGCAGGACGGCCCGCCGAGCCGGTAGGTGTGGCCCGCCTCCGCCTCCCCCAGCAGCGCCGGGCGATAGGGGGCTTCGATCACGTCGGGCATGTGGCAGGTGGCGGAGATGTCGGTGATGGCGAGCGGCATCGAATTTACCGGCAGATCAAGTATCTCGCCAACAAGAATACCCGCATCCAGCGCCACGGCCTCGCCCGGCTCGAGGTAGAGCTCGAGCCCGGTTTCCGCCCTGATCTCCTTGAGGAAGGCGATCAGCGCCTCGCGGTCGTAGTCGGCGCGGGTGATATGGTGCCCCCCGCCGAAGTTGAGCCATTTCAGCTGGCCGAAATAGGGTGCGATCTTCGGCTTCACCGCCTCCCAGGTGCGTTTGAGCGGCTCGAACCCCTGCTCGCACAGCGTGTGCATGTGCAGCCCGTCCACGCCTTCCAGCACCTCGGGCGCAAGCTGCGACACCGGCGTGCCGAGGCGCGAGCACGGCGCGCAGGGGTCATACTTCGCGATCTCGCCTTCGGAATGTTCCGGGTTGATGCGCAGCCCCACGCTCACGCCCCCGGCCCGGCACTGCTCGGCAAAGCGCGCCTTCTGGGCGGGGCTGTTGAAGATCACATGGTCCGAGAGCGCGACGATCTCGTCCATGTCCGCGGCCTTGTAGCCGGCGCAGAAGGTGGCGACTTCGCCGCCGTATTCCTCGCGCCCGAGCCGGGCCTCGTGGACGCCCGAGGCGCAGGTGCCGCCCAGGTAGCGGCGCACCAGCGGGGCCAGTTCATACATCGAGAAGGCCTTGAGCGCCGCGAGCACATGGGCGCCGGAGCGCTCCGAGACATCGGCGAGGATCTTCAGGTTGCGCTCCACGGCCGCGCTATCCACCACGAAACAGGGCGTGGGCACGCGGGAGAGATCGAAGCGCGCAAAGGCCCCGGCGTCGCCGGCCTGGGTTGTCATCATCTCGGCCATGAAAGGCTCCTGTCAGAAATGAGGGCAGCGCCCGCACCGGGGCGGGAAGCGAAGCGCCCGCCCATGGGGCGGGGCGGGCGCTGCCCGGCGGTGCCCGCCGGGCGATGGGCTCAGAACGAAACCGGACCGTCCAGCTCGTGCACCTGCCAGGGCAGGCCCTGGGTGTTGAGCATGTCCATGAAGTCGTCCGGGTCCAGCTGCTCCATGTTCCAGACGCCCGGCTCGACCCAGTTGCCCTTCAGCACCTGCGCCGCGCCGATCATTGCCGGCACGCCCGTGGTGTAGGAGACCGCCTGGCTGCCGACCTCGCGGTAGCATTCCTCGTGGTCGCAGATGTTGTAGATGTAGTAGGTCTTCTCGCCGGAGCCGTCCTTGGCCTGGCCGGTGACGATATCGCCGATGCAGGCCTTGCCCTTGGTCTCGGCGCCCAGATCGCCCGGATCGGGGAGGAGCGTTTTCAGGAACTGGATCGGAATGATCTCGTGGCCGTCATGCACCACCGGATCGATCCGCGTCATGCCGACGTTCTGCAGAACCTTGGCGTGCATGATGTAGGCATCGCCGAAGGTCATCCAGAAACGGGCGCGTTCGATCTCGGGGAAGTGGGTGGAGAGGCTCTCCAGTTCCTCGTGATACATCAGGTACATGTTCTTCGGCCCGATGCCGGGGAAATCGAATTCCACCTTGTGCGTCATCGCGGGCGTCACCTTCCACTCCCCGTTCTCCCAGTGACGCGCGTCGGCGAGCACTTCGCGCAGGTTGATCTCGGGGTTGAAGTTGGTGGCGAATTCCTGGTCGTTGCTGCCGCCGTTGGCGTCCAGCACGTCGATCAGGCGGATGGTTTCGAGCTTGTGCTTCTTCAGCCAGGTGGCGAAGACGCTCGTCACCCCCGGATCGAAGCCCGAACCGAGGATGGCCGTCAGGCCGGCTTCCTTGAACTTGTCCTGGTAGGCCCACTGCCAGTGGTACTCGAATTTCGCCACGTCCTCCGGCTCGTAGTTGGCGGTATCGAGGTAGTGGCAGCCCGCTTCGAGGCAGGCATCCATCAGCACCAGATCCTGGTAGGGCAGCGCGAGGTTCACGAGGATCTCGGCGCCGGTCTGCCTGATCAGCGCCACCGTCGCGGCCACGTCATAGGCATCCAGCTCGGCCGTGGCGATCTCGACCCCGGTGCGCTCCTTCACCGATCTGGCGATGGCATCGCATTTGCTCTTGGTGCGGCTGGCCAGCGTGATCTCCGTGAAGATATCGCTGTTCATCGCCATCTTGTGCACGGCGGCGTGGGAAACGCCCCCTGCCCCGACGACCAGTGTCTTGCCCATGGTTCACCCTCCTGAGGCTGGATCATTCGTAGTAGGTGTAGCCCTCGATGCTGTCGCGGTAGGCCGCCATCAGCGCCTTTCGCTCGCTGGCATCGAGTTTCTTCTCCGAGGTCGCGCCGTCCACCATCTTGCGGAAGGCCGCGATGCAATCCTTTGGATCATATTCCACGTAGGACATCACCTCGGCAATGGTGTCGCCTTCCTGCTCGTGCAGAAGATCGAACCCGCCGTCGGCGCGCAGCTCGATGGTGGCCACGTTGGTGTCGCCGAACAGGTTGTGCAGATCACCCAGCGTTTCCTGGTAGGCACCCACGAAAAAGACGCCGAGGTAGTAGGGCCGGTCCTCCGGCAGGCTGTGCACGGGAAGCGAGGGCGAAATGCCGTCGGCGAGGATGAAGCGGTCGATCTTGCCGTCGGAGTCGCAGGTGATGTCGGAGAGCACCACGCGGCGGTCCGGCTCCACGTTCAGATCCTGAAGCGGGATGATCGGGTGAAGCTGGTCGATGGCCCAGACGTCGGGCAGCGATTGGAACAGCGAGAAGTTGCAGTGGTAGATGTCGGCCAGCTTTTCGAGCTGGGCGTCGATCTCGGGCGTCGTCTCGATCTGGGGGGCCAGCGCCTTGATGCGCGCCATCAGCTCAAGGTAGATGCGCTCCGCCCGCGCCATCTGGCGCAGGGTGATGTAGCCGCGGCGGAACAGCGCGCGCAGCTCGTCGCGGTAGAAGGTGCTGTCGTTCAGGCACTCCTGAAGCCGCTCGGGCGTGAGATAGGTCTTCACCGCGGCGAGATCGGCGATCAGGTGGTGATCGTCGGGCTGCGGCTCCTCGGCCGAAGGCGCATCGTAGTGGGTGGCTTCCAGAACGTTGAAGATCAGCATCGAAGAGGTCGCCACCACCGCGCGGCCGCTCTCGGTGACGAGCGTGGGATGCGCCACCCCGGCTTCGTCCAGCGCGTAGCCGACCGTCTCCACGATGTTGGTGCAGTATTCCTCGACCGTGTAGTTCACGCTGTTTTCGCTGGCGATCTTCTCGCCGGTGTAATCCACGCCGAGCCCGCCGCCCAGATCCAGATGGGTCAGCGCCGCACCTTCGCGGGTCAGCTCGATGAAGTAGCGGCAGGCCTCGCCCACGGCGCGGCGCACGTCGTTCACGTCGGGCACCTGGGAACCGAGGTGGCTGTGCTGAAGCTTGAGGCAGTGCAGCAGCCCCTCGTCCTTCAGGCGATCCACCACCTGCATCAGCTGGTCGGTGTTCATGCCGAAGCTTGAGCGATCGCCGGAGCTTTCGGCCCAGTTGCCGCCGATGCGGTGGGTGAGCTTCACGCGCACGCCCAGCAGCGGCTCTTCGCCCAGCTCGCGCACCACCTCGATCACGGTGTCCAGCTCCTTCGCGCTCTCCAGAACGATCACCGTGTTGAACCCCAGCTTGCGCGACAGGATCGCCAGCCGGATGAACTCGGCATCCTTGACGCCGTTGCAGACGATCAGCGCCTCCTCGGGGAGCCGGTGTGCCAGCGCGATCACCAGTTCGGGCTTGGAGCCCGCCTCCAGCCCGTAGGCGTAGGGGCGGCCGAACTCCACGATGCGGTCTACCACCTGCGCCTGCTGGTTCACCTTGATCGGAAAGACGCCGCGGTAGCTGCCCCGGTAGCCGGTGCGCGCGATGGAGGCGCGAAAGCCCTCGTTGATGCGCTTGATTTCCGCTTCAAGGAAGGCCGTGACCCGCAGCACGAGCGGCGAATGCACGCCGCGCGCCTCGAGATCGCGCACGATCCCCGGAAGGCTGATCCGGGGGGTGTCCTTGTGCAGGGGATCGGAGAGCGCGATCTCGCCCTCAGGCGTGACGCTCAGAAGCCCGTGCCCCCAGCGGTCCAGCCCGTAGATCGAGCTGGCGAAATCGGTATCCGTGCCCATCGCTAAACCCTCCGGCACCAGAGAAGCAAGGCCGCTCTCATACTACGGATTCGCCCCCATGCAAGCTTTATTCCTGCCGCGGGCGGCACAGCGGGCGAAAGCGCGCAACCCTCAGTAATCGCGTTCGAAGAAAATCCCGAGGCTGCTGTCCCCGTCGCTCTCCACCGAGACCTTGGCGGTGAAATCGTCGGTAATGTCGAGGTTCAGGTTGACCTCGGTTTCCCCGTCGGAATCCACCGCAACATCGGTATAGACGTTGTCGGTCAGATAGCGCCCGGCGCGCACCGTGGTGTTGCCTTCCGAATCCGTCTCCACGTTGAGATCGTCCAGCCCGAGGGAATCCCGGATCCCTGACACCAGCCCGAAGCCCTTGCCGCCGGTCAGCTCCGAAATGGAGGAGGCCAGTTCGGCCGCCTGCAGCGCGCTCAGGTTGGAGATCGACTCCCCGAAGAGGATCTGCGCGAGCACCTCGTCCTCGGGCAGCTCCGGGGTGGAACTGAACTCGAAATCCGGATCCACCGCCGGGCCGTCGATCACGATCCGGCCCTCGCCGTCGGGAATGTCGGCCACGGCGACGATGCGGATGAAGGGGGTGAAATCGCCCAGCAGCGAGATTGTCACCTCTTCGAGGTTCAGCCGCTTGCCGAGAAAATCGAGATGCCCGCGGATCAGGTCGAATTCGCCCTCGGTGATGACGCGCGCGGTGGTGCCCACCACGTCGATGGCGCCGCCCAGCTCGATGTCGAGCCCGCGCCCGCGGATGGTGATGCGCTGCGGCGCGTTGATCGTCAGATCCAGCCCGTAGACGGGGCCGGCGCCGCCGCCGGAGCTGGCCTTGATCTCGTCTGCCCCCTTGAAGCCGGCCCGCTCCCGCGTGAGCCGCTGCGCCGCCGTCTCGTTGACGTGGATCATGCCCTGCGGCGCGCTGGTGGCACCCACCGCGGCCGAGGGGATCTGGATATCGGTCTTGCCGAGGTTGATCACGCCGCTGATGTCGGCGCCGCCGGCGGCCGGGCCCACGAAGGCCACCTGCCCGTTCAGCCGCGCATCGTAGAGCGACGGATCGGTAAGCCGCACGGCCTCAAGATCGACCTGCAGGTTGGTGTTGAACGGCGGCGTGAGCGCGAGCGTGCCCCGCGCCGTCACCCGCCCCTCGGGCGAGACGTTGGTGGCGGCGTCGATCGTCAGGTTGGCCCCGGAAATCGCGATCTGGCTGTTGATGTCATCCAGCGCGACCTTGAGATTGGGCGCCGAGAACCGCCCTCCGCTGACGGTGACGGTGCCCGCGACCGAGGACAGCGCCGGCGGCCCGTTGACGGTGATGCTCATCTGCGCGGTGCCGATCACCGAGCGTGGCGCGATGAACTTGTTGGCCACCGCGAGCGGGGCCGCGCCGGTGATGGCGAGGTTCACGGTCTGGAAATCCCGGGCGACGGTGCCGTCCACGGCGGTGGCGAAACCGGCGTCGGTGTCGAGATCGAGATCCAGCGCGATCTCGCTGCCCTGAAGCGTGGCGGTGCCACCGAGCCGCGCACCGCCGGAGATGTCGGGCACGAAGAGCGAAACATCCCGCAGGCTGCCCTGCAGCGCGATCTGCCCGGCGCCCGCCTGAAGGGTTCCGCTTGCCGAGAGATCCAGCTCGCTGCCGTCCACCTCCAGCTGGGTGAGCGTGATCGCCTCGCCGGATTTCGCCGCCTGAAGCGCCAGCGCCGTCTGCCCCGCAAGGAGCCGGTCCACGTCGGGAATGCCAGCGCGCACATCCTGCAGCTGGCCGTTGGCCGTCACGTCGAAATCGCGGGTTTCCACGTTGGCGCTGCCCGAGAGCGAAAGCTCCGCCGCGCCCGCGAGGCTGCGCCCGGCGAACACGCCGAAGGGCGCGAGATCGGCCACCGAGGCCGAGGCATCGAAGGCCACGTCGATGCCCTGGTCCATGCCCGACACCTGCGCCGTGCCGCTGGCCTGCGCCGAAAGCACCCGGCCATCGAAACTGAGGGTGCCGCCGGCGTCATCCACCGCGCCGCTGGCCGTCAGATCCACCTGTTCACCGTTGATCTCGAGGGTGCCGATGTCAAGCTGGCGGCCCGATTTCGCCGCATCGACGATGAACGTCGTGTTCCCGGCCAGAAGTGCATCCACCTGCGCGATGCCGACGGTGACGTCCTGCAGGCCACCGCGGGCCTCGACGTCGAAATCGAAGGTCTTGGCGTTCGCGGTGCCGTCGATCTTCAGATCCGCCGCCCCGGCAAGGCTCTGCCCCGCGAGCGCGCTGAAAGGGGCAAGATCGGAGACCTGCGCCGTGGCATCCAGCGCGACGGAGGGGCCGTTGTCCAGATCGGCAAGCGCGGCATTGCCGGCAAGCCGGGCGCTCAGAAAGCGGGCCTCGAAATCGAAGGCGCCGGACTCCGCGCCGAGCGCGCCCTTTGCGTTCAGCGCGATCTCGGTGCCGTCGATCACCAGTTCACGGATGTCGATCGTGCGCCCCGCGCGGGAGGCATCGACCGAAAGCGCCGTGCGCCCTTCCAGCAGCGGATCGACCTGGGCGATGCCCAGTTGCAACCCGTCCGTGGCGCCATCGGCGCGGATGTCGAAATCGAGCGAGTCGAGCGCGATCCGTCCGGCGAGATCCAGCTGCGCCGCGCCGGTGAGCCCCTGCCCCGCGAGCGCGCCGAAAGGGGCGAGGTCGTCCACCTTCGCCTCCGCATCCAGTTCCACCGTCGCGGCCGGATCGAGGCCGGAGAGCAGCGCCCGCCCGATGAGCGAGGCCGAGGCCACGCGGGCGTCGAAATCGATCGCGCCGCCGGTCTCGGTGACATTGCCGCTGGCGGTCACGTCCACTTCCTTGGCGGTGACGCGCAACTTGCGCACGGCAAGGGTTTCGGCCAGCCGCGCGATGTCGATGTCCAGCTCCGCGCTCTGGCCCACCAGCGCGTCCACCTGCTGGATGCCCGTGGACAGGCCCGAGGCCGTGCCCTGGGCGCGGGCGTCGAAGGTGCGCGCGGCGATGTTGCCGCCGCCGTCGAGCGAAAGCCGCACGCTGCCGGTGAGCGGCAGCCCCGCTACGGCGGCGAAATCGCCCAGGTCGCCCACTTCGGCGGTGATGTCGGCCTCGATGTCGGCGCCGAGCGTGGTGCCGGAGACGCGGGCATCGCCCGCCGCCTTCAGGCTGGCCACCTGCGCATCGAACCGCAGGCCGCCGCCGGTTTCCCTGGTGATGCGCCCGTCGGCCGAGACGGCCACGTCGCGGCCATTGACGGTGAACTCGCGCAGGGTGGTGCCGGTGGTGTCGCGCAGGGCGCTCAGGGTGAAGCTGCTCTCGCCGCCGATGATGCCGTCCAGCGCCGGATCCCCGAGGCCGATGCCGCTGCCCGTGCCGGTGGCCTTCACGTCGAAGGCCCCGGTGAGCGCGGCGGCCTTGGCCTTCAGCTCCAGATCGGCCCGCCCCGAGAGATCGAGGCCGGCGAAATCGGAATAGGCGCCCAGATCGGCAAGCGTGGCCCTCAGGTCGGCGTCGATGTTCAGCCCCTCGGCGATGTCGGCCAGCACGGCCGAGCCACTGGCTTCGGCCCCGGCGGCCCTTGCCTCGAAGGCGGTGATGTCGAGCGCGCCGCCGCGCGTCCAGCCCGCCGAGGCGGTGGCCGTGAGCCCGTCCGCCAGAAGTTCGGTGAGGCGCGCGTCGCCGAAGCCCATGTCGTTGGCCGCGAGGATCAGGTTGGCCGTCACCGATCCGGGCGTGTCGCCCTCGCGCCGCTTCAGGCTGCCCTCGCCCAGCAGGCTCGCCGCCCCGAGGGACAGATCTTCACGCACCAGCTGCTGAAGCCACAGCGCGGCCGTCCACTCGTCGCCGGCCTCATGATCGAAGCTGACGGTGAGATCCAGCTTGCCCAGATCGGTTTCCACGCCCGGCAGCGGCAGGCGCACCGCGCTTTTGCCCTGCGGCGGGGTGATCTCGCCCTTCAGCGCGATGGTGCGCGGCCACATGTCCTCGCCCAGCGTCAGGCCGCCGTCGAGCGTCACCGAGGCCGCCGTGAAGGACAGCGTGTCGATCACCAGCCCGCCCGCGCCGGGGCGCGCGCCGGCCACGTCGAGGCGCAGGTCGTTGCCGAGGAATTCGCGGTAGCTGGGCAGGAAGAGCGGCGCCACGTCGCCCGCCAGCCCGGCGGTGAAACGCAGGTCGGGCTGCGCGGCGCCGGTGTCTTCGGTGAGCAGTGCCACCTGCCCCGTCAGCCGCTCCTGCCCGTCCGTCGCGAGCACGAGATCGGCGCGGAAGTCATCCAGCGGGCCGACGCCCTGCACCGTCAGATCCAGAGAAGGCTCGCCCGGCATCCCGGCAAGGCTCGCCACGATGCCGCCCGGATCCTCCGCCAGTTCCAGGTCCACCGAGAGCACGCGGGTGTTGTTGGAATAGCTGCCGTTCAGGCGGAACGTGCCTTCCGGCCCGTCCAGCCGCTGCAGCTCGGTCTCCACCAGCCCCTCGCCGTCGATCAGGATGACGCGTCCGCCCAGCGTCGCGGCCAGATCCTGCCCGGCCAGCGCCGCGCCGATCTCGATGCGCTCCAGCGCGAAGCGGTTGATCTCGATCGAAACCGGCAGCTGCGGCAGGCTGAAGCCCTCCGAGGCCGCGGCCTCCGGCGGCTCGGTGCTCGGCGGCACGATGGGCGCGCGGGTGACGATCAGCTCCTCGGCCACCAGTTCGTTCACCGCCAGACGGCGGCGCAGCAGCGCGGTGCGCTGCCAGTCGAAGGCGGCGTTGCGCAGGATCAGCCATGGCCCCTGCTCGTCGGAGAAGATCAGCTCCTCCAGCGTCGCACGGGAAGAGAGCGCACCGCGGAAACCACGCACCGTGACCTGGCGCCCCGGCCCCGACAGGCTGCTTTCGATCAGGCGGCTGATGCGGCCACCATCGCCCTCGGGCGCGGTTTCCGCCTCCTGTGCGAACAGCCAGACCGGCCACAGCAAACACAGAACGATGGCCAGTACCCGCATCAGAACGCCTGCCCTATACCGATGTAGATCTTGATGTCGCCGTTCTCGTCATCCCCTTCCAGCGGGTAGCCGAGATCCACCCGCAAGGGGCCGATGGGCGATTTGTAGCGCACCCCGACGCCGATGCCGGAGTGGTAGACGTAATCCTCGGTGATGTAGGATTCGGGGCCGATGAAGCCCACGTCGTAGAAGCCGACGAGCCCGATGCTGTCGGTCACGTAGCTGCGCGCCTCCAGCGAAACCCCGACGAAGGATTTGCCGCCGGTGGAGATGTCACCGGGCAGTTCGATCTGCAGCGACTGGTAGGTATGGCCGCGCACGGTGCCCGCGCCACCGGAGAAGAACAGGTAGTCCGGCGGAGTTTCGGAGAGATCCGGCCCCACGACCGAACCGAGCTGGAGCCGGCCGGCCAGCACGAAGTTCTTCTTCTCGCCGAACCCGAGGTAGCCGCGCAGATCGCTGAACAACTGCGCACCGCTGCTGCTTTCGTTGCCGACGCCGACGAAGGGCTCCGCCTCGGCCCGCAGGTAGAAATCCCGCGTCGGCTCAAGCTCGCTGTTGCGCTTGTCCCACTCCAGTTTGACCGGCAGCACGAAATGGGTGAACTCGCGCTCGCCGAAATCGTCGTCATATTGCGAGTAGCGGAACCCGAGGCCCAGCTCGCCTTCCAGATCGTCCGAGAAGATGCGCGTGGCGGAAACGCCGGCCACGGCCTTGCGCTCGAAGTAGCCCGGATCGTCGTTCTGCTCGATCGAGGCGAAGACGTTGCCGTTGGTGTCCGGGCCGTAGATCGCCGGGCGCGTCAGCCTCGCGCCGAGGAAGTAATCCACCCCGCCGGTGGCCACTTCCAGCCCGCCGATGTTGGCGATCTCGCCGCGCACGTCCAGCGTTTCGGCGCCGCCGAAGAGGTTGCGGTGCTTCCAGTAGCTCGTGAGGCTCAGGCCTTCGGAGCTGGAGATCTCGGCCCCGAAACCGAAGCGCCGCGGCAGCTGATCGTCCACCGTCAGCAGCATCGGCAGCGTGTCGTTGGGGCCGATCTCCTCGGCCTCGGTCAGGTTGGCGGTGGAGAAGGTGCCCGTGCGGCGCAGCCGCTTGGTGACCTCGTTGACCTCGTCCGGCGAGTAGACCGTGCCTTCCGGGTAGCCGGCGATCTGGAGCACGCGCTTGTCGCGCACCTTGCCGCGGTTGTCGAGCGTGAGGGCGCCGAAGGTCAGTTTGGGGCCCGGCGCCAGCTCGATCTGCGTATCCAGCGTGGCGGCGCGGTTGTCGGCGCGCACGCTCTGATCCTTCAGCTCCGCCTTGGCGTGGCCCTGGTTGCGCCAGCCCCGGATGCCGGCGTTGGCCGCGCTGGAAATCACGCCGCTGCGCGCGATCTCGCCCTTGGCGAAGCCGTTGGGCAGCTCGGTGCCCTTGGCCAGCGGCGCGACCTCGGCGCGGGAGAACTTGAACTGCTCGCCCTGCTGCACGTCGATCACGATGCGCGAGACGCGCGCGGGCGGCGAAAACGGCGGAATGTCGGCCGCCTCGCGGCCATCCACCTTTATGCTGATCACGCCGGCGTAATAGCCCTGCCCGTAGAGCGCACCCAGGATGCGCCCGTAATCGGCGCGCGCGGCGGCCACCACGTCCTGCGTGCTGGAAGTGTCGCCCTGCAGCGAGGAAACCGAGAGCGACGCGTTGCGGACGGTTTCGGTGAGGGATTCGTTGTTGCCGCTCGTGCGCACGATGACTTCATCCAGCGCCAAGGCAGGAGCGGTGGCCACGAATGCGAGGGTGGCCGCCACGCCGGCCGCGCGGCCTAATGCCTTGGTGTAGGTCGGTAAATGGCGCCTGTCGCTCACCGGATGTGCCCCCTGCTTCGCAATGCCTTCGTTCAACGCTCCGGCTTCGGGTAATCTTGGACGAGCCGGTTTCCCTTTCAGTTAAGGCGATTTCGGCGGTTCGGGCAACCGTCTTGCCGCTTCCGCGGGCGCGCCGCGCCAGAGCGGATCAGGCCGGCTCAGTTCAGGCCGGCCCGGATCAATCGGGGACTTTCCAGTCCTCCGGGGTCATCTCCTTGCCGCGCCCGCGCCAGAGCGGCACGCCGGTGCGCACGGCGGCGCGGCCGATCATGTGGCTGCCCACCGGGGCGGTGAACAGGATGAAGGCCACCACGGCCACGACGCGGAAGGTCGTCGAGAGATCCCAGAAGGCGACGGCGCCGCCGGCGAGGATCAGGCCGCAGGCCAGCGTGCCTGCCTTGGTGGAGGCGTGCATCCGCACCAGCACGTCCGGCAGACGCAGCACGCCGAGCGCGGCGATGAAGGCGAAGAAGCCCCCCGACAGCACGAGGATCCCGGCCAGAACGTCCAGCATCACGCATCTCCTTTCGGGGTGGGCGTGGATTCATCGGCCGCGTCCACCACCTCGGCCAGGGTTTTCTGCAACCGCGCCTCCCGGCGGCGACGTTTCACCCGCCGCTCCGCGAAACGCGCCAGCGCCACCGTGGCGAGGAAGCCCACGAGCGCCATCACCAGCGCCACGTCGAGGAAGGTCTCGTCCCGCGTGGAGATGGCGAAGAGCCCGCAGAAGGCCACGATGAGGATCGTCATCATGTCGAGCGCCACCACCCGGTCGGGCAGGCTCGGCCCCTTCACCAGGCGGATGAAGCCAAGGACCAGCGCCAGAACGATCATCACGAAGCCGGCGTTCACCGAAAGGGCAAGAAATTCCTCGGACGTCATGTTTCGATGGCCTCCTTCACCCAGCGCTCCATCCCGTTCTTCAGCGTATCGCGCAGCGCCTGCGGATCCTCGCTGAACATGGCGTGCACGTAGAGCGTCTTGCGATCCTCGGAAACGTCGAGGCTCAGGGTGCCCGGCGTCAGTGAGATCAGGTTGGTCACCAGCAGGATACCGATTTCGGTGTCGATATCCAAAGGCACGTCCACGATGCCCGGCACCGAGTGCTGGGTCGGGGTCAGCACGTCCCACACCACCACCAGCGAGGAAACGATCAGCTCGTAGTGGAACATCACCAGCAGCCGCAGCCAGTAGTAGGCGCGCAGGAAGTAGAGGTTGGGCCCGCCCATGAGCGGCTGCAGCAGCCAGAGCACGGCGAACCCGATGCCATAGCCGGTGAAAAGCGTCAGCAGGCTGAAGCTGCCCGACCAGGCCGCCCAGATCAGGGCGAGCGTCACGTTGAAGAGAAACAGGTTCATCGCGTGCCCCCCTGCGTCACGCCCAGCACCGCCTGCACGTAGTCCGACGGATCAAGCAGCTGCCCCGCGGCCGATGTCGCGAAATCCATGAAAGGCTCCGGGTTCAGGCCGATCACCACCGTCAGCAGCGCCAGCCCGGCGATGGGCAGCAGCAGCGCGACCTGCGCGAAATTGGACAGGCTCTTCAGGCTCGGCTCGATCTCTTCGGGGTGCGGTTCCCAGAAGGCCTGCGCCCAGATCTTCGTCATCGAATAGATCGTCAGAAGCCCCACGAACAGCGCAACTCCGGCGGCCCACCACATTTCGATCTCCAGCGCCGCCTTGATCAGGATGAACTTGGCCCAGAAGCCCGACAGCGGCGGGAAACCGGCCAGCGAAAACGCCGGGATCAGGAACAGGAACGCCAGCACCGGCGCGCTCTTGTAGAGGCCGCCCATCTTCGAAAGCTCGGTGGAGCCGGTGATCCGCCGGGCCACGCCCGAGATCAGGAAGAGGTTGCCCTTCACGATGATGTGGTGGACGAGGTAGAACACGCTCCCCGCCAGCGCCAGCGGCGTGTAGAGCGCAAGGCCAAGGATCATGTAGCCGATCTGGCTGACGATGTGGAACGAAAGGATCTTGCGGAAATCGCTCTGCGCGGCCGCACCCAGAACGCCCGTGAGCATCGTCAGGCAGGCCACCCACAACAGGATCTGGTGGGTATAGGCCACGTCCTCCACGAAGATCAGCGTGAAGGCGCGCATCAGCGCGTAGACGCCCACCTTGGTCAGCAGCCCGGCGAAGACGGCCGAGACGGAGAAGCTGGGCGTGTGGTAGGCGGCGGGCAGCCAGAAGAAGAGCGGAAACAGCGCCGCCTTCACCCCGAAGGCCACCATGAACATCACCGCCACCACCGTCAGAAGGCTCTGGTTCTCCAGCTGCTGCACCGCGAGGCTCAGATCGGCCATGTTGAGCGTGCCCGTCATGCCGTAGAGAAAGCCGACGCCGGTCAGGAAGAAGACCGTGGAGACGAGGTTCATCATCACGTAACGGATGCCGGCGTCGATCTGGCTTTTCTTGCCGCCCAGCACCAGCAGGCCGAAGGAGGCTATGAGCATCACCTCGAACCAGACGTAGAGGTTGAAGAGATCCCCCGTCAGGAAGGCGCCGCAGACGCCGGCGATGAGCACCTGGAACAGCGCGTGATAGCCGAGGAAGACCTGGCGTTCGCTGATTTCGGCGCTGGCGTAGACGGCGACGGCCAGCGCGGTGATCGCGGTGATGACGACCATGACCGCGCTCAGCCCGTCGGCCACCAGAGTGATGCCGAAGGGCGCGGGCCAGCCGCCCATCTGCGCGGCGACCACGCCCTCGCGCAGCACCGTGGCGAAGAGCAGCAGCGAAACCGCCAGAAGCACGCCGGAGCCGATCACGCTGGCCCAGCGGCACCAGCCGGTGCGGCGCAGGAAGAAAGCGCAGATGGCCGTCAGGAAGGGGATCAGGATGGGAAGGGCGAGCAGCCAGCTCATTGCGCGGGCCCCTTCGGTTCGGCAGCGTCCATTTCGTCGGAGTAGAGCGTGCCCAGTGTGGTGTAGGCGCGGTAAACGAGCACCAGCGCGAAAGCAAAAAGGCCAAAGCCGATCACGATGGCCGTCAGCACCAGCGCCTGCGGCAGGGCGTTCGCCACGCCCTCGGCCGGCGCATAGGCGCCCTCCTTGATCAGCGGCGGGGCACCGGGCGTCAGCCGGCCGGCGGTGAAGATCGCGAGGTTGGCGGCGTTGCTGATCAGGATCAGCCCGAAGATGAAGCGCAGCACGTTGCGCGCCAGCATCAGGTAGACCGCCGCGGCCACCATCACGCCGATGGTTATGGCGAGAAGGAACTCCACCCTCAGATCTCCTCTTCCATGGCAAAGACCAGCATCAAAATTGCGCCTAAGACCACGAGGTAGACGCCGATGTCGAAAAGGATCACCGTGCTGACGGGAATACCCTTGCTGCCCTCGGTGGCCCCGAGGAAGAGCCACTGCCCGGTGAAGGGCGCATCGCGGAACAGCGCCGAGGCAAACGCCGACAGCAGCGAGGCCGCCAGCCCCGACATGGCGAGGCTCTGCGGATCCACCCGCAGCGTGGCGCGGGCCTCGCGCGTGCCGCAGGCCACCGCGTAGAGGATGAAGCCCGTGGCCCCGATCAGCCCGCCGATGAAGCCGCCGCCGGGCTCGTTGTGGCCGCGGAACAGCATGTAGATCGAGAAGACGAGGAGGATCGCGGCGAGATAGCGCGAGGCCACGCGCAGGATGAGCGAATTCATGACAGTTCCTCCTCTTCCTCGTCGCGGTCGCGGCTGCTGTCGGTGGTGCGCAGCAGCGCGTAGGCCGACAGCGCCGCCACCACGATCACCGCGATCTCGCCGAAAGTGTCGATGGCGCGGAAATCCACCAGGATCACGTTGACGATGTTGCGCCCGAAGGCCTCCGGCGCCGCCGTGGTTTCGAAGAAGTCCGTCAGGCGCAGATCGAGCGGCCCCTGCAGCACGCCGATCAGCACAGCCGAAACGACAACGCCGCAAAGCACGGCCAGCACCATGTCTTTCGGGCGCCTGTCATTCTTGCCGCGCTCATCGAGGAAGGGCAGGCTCAGCATCGCGACGGCCACCAGCACCACGACGAGGGTCTCCACCAGAAGCTGGGTGATGGCCACGTCAGGTGCGCCGAAGGAGATGAAGATCAGCGCCACCGCGATGCCCTGCACGCCGAGCGCGGCCACCGCCAGCATCCGCGAGCGCGAGGACGCGGTGACGAGCGCCGCCGCCACGATCAGCACGAGCTCCGGCCAGTGGCGCGGGCTGTTCATGTCGTCCAGGGCCACGCCGAGGTTCACCGCATCCTTCAGCAGCAGGGTGCCGCCCACCGCCACCACGAAGGTGGCGAAGATGGTGAAGAGGTAGCGTTGCAGGTTGCCCGATTGCAGGATGCCCGTCTGCCACTTGGCGGCGCGGTAGAGGGCATCGAGGATATTGTCCCAGCCGTTGTCGAAACTCGGGGTCGCGGCGTCGGCGGCTTCAAGGAAGCGGCGCACCGGGCGATAGAGCGCCAGCAGCAGCCCGCCGATGGCGAAGGTGGCGAGGCTGAGCATCAGTTCGGTGTTCACCCCCGCCCAGAGGTGCAGGTGCTTGGCCTTCTCCGCGTCACCGAGGATGGCAGCGACCGTGGGCGTGGTGAAATTGACCTCGGCCAACAGCGGCATCAGCCCGAAGGCCAGCCCCAGCAGCGCCAGCACCATCGGCCCGGCCAGCATGGGCCACGGGGCCTCATGCGGCTCAAGCGGGGTGTCCCCGCGCTTGCCCCAGAAGGGGCGCAGCGCCACGACGCCTGCCACCGCGAACATCAGCGCGTTGGCGGCCAGCGCCATGACGGTGACGAAGGTGGCGGCATCGCCCGCGGTGATCGTGTTGGCGTAGATCAGCTCCTTGCCGATGTAGCCGATGAAGGGCGGCAGGCCGGCCATCGAGAGCCCGGCCAGAGCCGCCGTGAAGGCGGTGAAGGGCATGAACCGGGCCAGCCCGCCCAGCAGATCGGCGTCACGGGTGCCGGTGCCGTGGTCCACGCAGCCCACCACGAGGAACAGCGCCGCCTTGTAGAGCGAATGCACCACGAGGAAGGTGGCAAAAGCGGTGATCGCATAGCCTGACGAGGGTGCAAGCAGCATGGTGAGCGTGCCAAGCGCCATCAGCGTGGAGTAGGCCAGCGCCTGCTTCAGATCGTCCTGCCGCAGCGACAGCACCGAGGTGAACACGGCGGTGACGGCGCCGAAGATGGTGAGAGTCCAGAACCAGAGCTCGGTGCCCGACAGCACCGGGTGCAGCCGCGCCATCAGGTAGACGCCGGCCTTCACCATGGTGGCCGAGTGCAGGAAGGCGGAGACGGGCGTGGGCGCGGCCATGGCGTTGGGCAGCCAGAAATGGAAGGGCACCTGCGCGGATTTCGTGAAGGTGCCGGCAAGGATCAGGATCAGGATCGGCACGTAGAGGCCGCTGCCCTTGATCGCCTCGGCCTGCGGCACGAGCTGGCTGATCTCGAAGCTGCCGCCGACGGCTCCCAGAAGGATCAGCCCCGCCAGCATCGCCAGCCCGCCCGCCCCGGTGAGCAGCAGCGCCTGAAGTGCGGAGCGCCGCGCCTTGGGGCTTTCGTTGTCGAAACCGATCAGCAGGTAGGAGGTGAGCGTGGTCAGCTCCCAGAAGACGAAGAGGCCGATCAGGTTGTCCGACAGCACCAGCCCCAGCATCGAGAGCATGAAGCTGAACAGGTAGAGCGCGAAGCGGCCATATTGCGGATGCCCCGCGAGGTAGCTGTTGGAATAGAGCAGAACGAAGGTGCCGATCCCCGAGATCAGCAGCGCGAAGGTCAGGCTCAGCCCGTCCACGAGGAAGGAGAGCGCCACCCCGAGGCTCGGCGCCCAAGCCCATTCCACACGCAGCGTGTCGCCGGCGGCGATCTGCGGCAGGAACTGGAGGAAGAAGGCGAATATCCCGGCGGACAGCAGCACGGGCAACCACCCGACGAACCCGTTGCCCTTCGCTTCATCGTGACCCGCGGCCATTCCGTCCCCATTCTCCTGCCCCGGTCTCGGCCGGGGTTGGTTGCGCGCGGCCGGATCGGTTTTCCGGCCTTTTCCAGTAGATAGGCAATTCCGGCCCGAACACCAAACGGGAATTTGCCGATTCTTTCATCATCCGGCGCTCCCTTGCCGTCCGTGCCTGCCAAACACGCGATTGCCCCTTGCGAAACGCGCCCGAAACACCGAGTTAGGCGCCTGACGGCCATTCTAGAGCGGAGATCCCCATGCGCGCCCGGCTTGCCCGCCTGATCCAGCACCCCTGGTTCGATCGCACGATCCTGACCCTCATCGTGATCAATGCCATCTGCCTTGCGTTGGAAACGGACGCTTCGGTGATGGAGCGATACGGCCCCCTGCTCCACGCGCTCGACAAGGCGATCCTCGCCGTCTTCGTGCTGGAGATCGGCGCCCGGCTGATCGTGGATTTCCGCGGCTTCTGGCGCGATCCCTGGCGCATCTTCGATTTCTGCATCGTCGCCATCGCGCTGATCCCAGCCACCGGCAGCCTCTCGGCGCTGCGCGCCTTCCGCATCCTGCGGGTGCTGCGGCTCGTCTCATCGGTGCCCGCCATGCGCCGCGTGGTGGGCGGGCTGCTCTCGGCCCTGCCCGGCATGGGCAGCATCGTTCTGCTTCTGGGGCTGGTTTTCTTCGTCTTTTCCGTGATTTCCACGAAACTCTTCGCGCAGGCATTCCCGGATTGGTTCGGCTCGCTCTCGGCCTCGGCCTACACGCTGTTCCAGATCATGACGCTGGAGAGCTGGTCCATGGGCATCGTGCGCCCGGTGATGGAGGTCTACCCCTACGCCTGGATGCTCTTCGTGCCCTTCATCATCATGACGGCCTTCACCGTGCTCAACCTCTTCATCGGTGTCATCGTGGACGCGATGCAGAGCGAGCACGAGGCCGCCGCGCGCGCCGAGCGCGATGCGATGATGTCGGAGAACGAACTTATCCTTCAGGAAATCAGGGCCTTGCGGGCCGAAGTTCAGGAAATGCGCGCCGGCAGGTGACGCCTGCGCCCCCGCGGACGGGGCGGCTCACCCGGCCGCGGCGCGCAGCAGGCGCTTGCGCGCCGCCGGGATCGCCCCGATGTCCAGCCCGGTGAAGACGTGCAACGTGTCGAGCTCGCGGTCCACCACCGCGTGATCCGAGACCCAGCCCCCCATCATCAGGTAGCTGCGCAGCAGCGGCGGCATGGCCCGCAGGCCCCGCTTCGGATCCGGCTTGCGCCGCAGCCGCTGGGCGAAGCGGAAGACATTGGGCGCCTTGACCTTGGGCCGCAGGCGCTGCGGCCCGAGGTGGCGCGCCTTCAGCAGCGCGAAAGCATCGCCGTAGGCCTCGGTTTCGGTGCCCTTGAAGGAGGAGCACCCGAACAGCATCCGCACGCCGTTGGCATCGACGAACCGCGTCAGCGCCGCCCAGGCGATGCGCGGGATGTCCGGGTCGGTGAGATCGGGATCCACGCAGAAGCGCCCCACTTCCACCATCGGCCCCTCGAACTCCGACAGGCCCGAAAGCTCGTAGTATTGCGCCGCGTAGCTGCGCGAGATCTCGGCCCCGCCCGCCAGCGGCAGCAGGCGGTAGCAGCAGACCAGCCGGCCGCTCTCGGCCTCCTCCACCAGCACGTGGCGGCAGAGGGGATCGAAGGCGTCGGCGTCCAGCCCCGCGCGCTCCGGTGCAGCCCCCTGCCCGGCGGAAGGCCGCGGGAAGGCCCGGTAGCGCAGGGCCTGCGCGGCGCGCAGATCCTGCTCCGACTGCGCGAAACGCGCCACGTAGCGGCCCTTGGAGATACGCGACATCGTGATCCCTCGCTGGCTTGGCGCCGGGGCGCCCTCGCCCTAAATTATGTTGCCAAAGCCCCTATCACACAAGATGTGACAGGCATTTGAAGGAGAGGGCCAGATATGGACAAGATCACCAAGTCGGACGCCGAGTGGCGCGCACAATTGTCGGACCTTGCCTACAAGGTCACACGCAAGCACGGCACGGAGCGGGCCTTCACCCACGAGGATTTCCCGAAAGGCCCCGGCGTCTACACCTGCACCTGCTGCGGCGCGCCGCTGTTCGGGCAGGACACGAAATACGATTCCGGCTCCGGCTGGCCCAGTTTCTACGCGCCACTGGAAGGCGCGCCCATCGGCACGCAGGAAGACAGGCGCCTGTTCATGCGCCGCACCGAGGTGCATTGCACGCGCTGCGACGCCCATCTCGGCCATGTCTTTCCCGACGGCCCCGCCCCCACCGGCCTGCGCTACTGCATCAACGGCGTCGCGCTCGGCTTCAAGCCAGAGGGCGAAACGGACCCGGAGGCCTGAGCGCCTCCGCGACCGCGCCGCCGGGGCCGGCCCGCGGGATCAGTTGCCGACGAGCTGGTCGGCGCTGACGTTGCCCACGCTGTTGATGATCTGGGTGATGAGGTTCACGTTGGCGATGTTGGTCTCGGTCACGCGGCGGTTCAGCGTCACCACGCGGCCGTTCTCGAGGCCGAAGCGCTCGATGTTGGTGATCACGCCATCCTCGGCGAAGGACACCGCCACGACCTGCCTGTCGATCACCTCGGGCGCGCGGAAGGCGAAGTGGCGCCAGCGCGAGCCCACGTAGAACCAGGAATCATCGCCCACCACGCCGGAGATCGTCGGCTCGCCGATGGTCTCGGCCAGCGTGTCGCGGGTATCGACGCCCACGGTGATCTCCGCGAGGTCGAGTTCGCTTGGCGCGAAGCCGTGGTTCTGGTAGGTGGCGGCGCAGGCGGACAGCATGAAGGCCACGCCAAGTGCCGCGATGCTTTTGCCGGCGATCCAGCCTTTGCGCATTCCGTCCCTCTTGCCTTGCCTTCGCTTGCCTCGTATCCGGCTTTACAGAAGGAATGGCACCGGTTCAAGAATGGATGACGTGAGATGACACAGCCTGAGCACGAAGGCCACGGCCCGAAACGGAGATGGGCTGTGGCGGAGCTTTCGCAGAAGAAACCCACCCGGTTCCGCTTCGAGCCCTCCCCCGAGGAGCGCGCGGCGCTGGCCGAGGAGATGGGGATCTCCGCGGTGCGCAAGCTGCGCTTCGAGGGCGAGCTGAAGCCACGCGGCAAGCGGGACTGGATTCTCGAAGCCCATCTCGGGGCCACGGTGGTGCAGCCCTGCGTGGTGACGCTGGAGCCGGTTTCCACCCGCCTCGAAGAAGACGTGCGCCGCCATTTCAGCGCCGATTGCGCCGATCCCGACGAGGAAGAGGTGGAACTGGCCGATGACGACGGCATGGAGCCCCTGGGCGAGGTGATCGACGCGGGCGCGGTGATGGCCGAGGCCCTCGCGCTGGCCCTGCCGCTCTACCCGCGCGCCAGCGGCGCCGCCCTTGAAGCGGCCCAGTTCACCGAGCCCGGAAAGGCCCCGATGACCGACGAGGAAGCGCGCCCCTTCGCAGCGCTTTCGGCCCTGCGCGACAGCCTGAAAAAAGGCGAAAATTAAGGGCTCAAGAAAACACTTGCGCTGGCCGTGAATCGCAGTATGTTCCCGGCCTCGTTTACATGATGGGTTGGACTCGGGCTGCGCGGTGGCGTATGTAGCCGAATAACCCGGGAAATCAGGGGTTCGCCCCTCCTAGCATCGAGGATGAGACATGGCTGTCCCTCAGAACAAAGTCACGCGGTCCCGCCGCGGAAATCGCCGCGCGCACGACGCCCTGGTTGCAGGCAACCCGGCGGAATGCCCGAACTGCGGTGAGCTGAAGCGCCCGCACCACGTGTGTGGCGCCTGTGGTCACTACGACGATCGCGAAGTTGTCGCCCAGGCCGATGAGATCGATCTGGACGAAGAAGACGCGGCGTAAGCCTGCGTAAGTTGCGCGCCCGGGACATGGCGACGGACACGAATACCACGCAGACCCCGGGTGCGCGTCGCACGATCATTTCGGTCGACGCCATGGGCGGCGACCGAGGCCCGGCGGCCGTTGTCGCCGGCATCGCGCAATCCGCCGAGAAGAACCCCGACATCGGGTTCATCGTTCACGGCGACGCGAAAGTTCTCAAAAAACTGATCGCCAGGAAGCGCGGCCTTGCCGAACGCTGCGAGATCCGTGACTGCCCCGAGGTCGTCACGATGGACGCAAAGCCCTCGCACGTCATGCGCAACGGCAAGAACACCTCGATGTGGTCGGCCATCGAAGCCGTCCGCAACGGCGAGGCCACGGTCTGCGTCTCCTGCGGCAACACCGGCGCGCTCATGGCGGTGTCGATGATCCGCCTGCGCAAGATCCCCGGCGTGAACCGCCCGGCGATCGCCTGCCTCTGGCCCTCGCGCAACCCCGGCGGCTTCAACGTGATGCTCGACGTGGGCGCCGACATCCGCGCCGATGCCGAGGACCTGCTGCAATACGCCCTGATGGGCGCCTCCTACGCCCGCAACGGGCTCGGCCTCACCCGCCCCCGCATCGGCCTGCTGAACGTGGGCACCGAGGAGCACAAGGGCCGGGCCGAGCTGAAGGCCGCCCAGGAGCTGATCGTCGGGAAGGCCGCGGAGGCCAACTTCGAATACGTGGGCTTCGTGGAAGGCGGCGACATTCCCTCCGACCGCGTGGACGTGATCGTCACCGACGGTTTCACCGGCAACGTGGCGCTGAAGACCGGCGAAGGCACCGCCCGGCTCATCAGCGAACTGCTGCGCGAGGCCTTCAAGTTCTCGCCGCTGTCGCGCCTTGCCGCCCTGCTGGCCCTGACCTCGCTCAAACGCCTCCAGAAACGGATCGATCCGCGCCGGGTGAACGGCGGGGTCTTCCTCGGGCTGAACGGCACCGTGGTGAAATCCCACGGCTCCGCCGACGCCACCGGCGTCTCCGCCGCCATCAAGCTGGCCTTCACGCTGGCCCAGTCCGGCTTCACCGAAAAGCTGGCCGCTCGGGTTGCATCTGCCGTAACGTCACGACATGATGCGCCGACTCCAGAGCAGCCAGCCAACGGTACAAAAGAATGACAACACGCGCTGTGGCCAAGGGGATTGGCCACTACCTGCCTGAACGCATCGTTCCCAACAGCGAATTCGAAAAGACCCTCGACACGAGCGACGAGTGGATTCGCAGCCGCTCCGGGATCGAGCGCCGCCACTTCGCCGCCGAGAGCGAAACCACCTCCGACATGGCCGTGAAGGCTGCCGAGGCCGCGCTGGCCGATGCCGGCATGACGGCCAGCGATCTGGACGCCATCGTCGTGGCCACCTCCACCCCCGATCTCACCTTCCCCTCCGCCGCCACGATGGTGCAGGCCAAGCTGGGCATGGAGCGCGGCTTCGCCTTCGACGTGCAGGCCGTCTGCGCCGGCTTCGTCTATGCGCTCACCAATGCCAACGCGCTGATCCTTTCGGGCCAGGCCAGGCGGGTTCTGGTGATCGGGGCCGAAACCTTCTCCCGCATCATGGACTGGACGGACCGCTCCACCTGCGTGCTGTTCGGCGATGGCGCCGGCGCGCTGATCCTCGAAGCCGAGGAAGGCGAAGGCACCTCCGCCGATCGCGGGATCCTCGCCACCGATCTCAACTCCGACGGGCGCTACAAGGATCTGCTCTACGTGGACGGCGGCGTCTCCACCCAGACGACGGGCCATCTGCGCATGGTGGGCAAGGAAGTGTTCCGCCACGCCATCGAGAAACTCTGCGCCACCGCCAACACCGCGCTCGAAAAGGCCGGGCTCACCGCGCAGGACGTGGACTGGATCGTGCCGCACCAGGCCAACCTGCGCATCATCAAGGGCACGGCCCAGAAGATGAAGATCCCGATGAGCCACGTGGTGGTGACCGTGCAGGATCACGGCAACACCTCGGCGGCCTCGATTCCCCTCGCGCTTTCGGTGGGCAAGGCCCGTGGCCAGATCAAGGAAGGCGATCTGGTGGTGACCGAGGCGATCGGCGGCGGGCTGGCCTGGGGGTCGGTGGTGATCCGCTGGTAGGGGCAAATGAACCTGCCTCGGCAAGTTGTTGATATTGACTCGGAATTTGCCCGCCCTCTATTCTGCCCGGATAGATAGGGGGATGTCATGAGTCCGAAAACGTTGACGCGTATGGATCTGAGCGAGGCCGTATTTCAGGAGGTCGGGCTCAGCCGGAACGAATCCGCACAGCTTGTCGAGAGTGTTCTGGAGCACATGTCCAACGCCCTGGTGAACGGAGAGACGGTCAAGATTTCCTCTTTCGGTACCTTCGGCGTGCGCGACAAGGCCGCGCGGGTTGGCCGAAATCCGAAAACGGGGGAAGAGGTTCCGATCCACCCCCGCCGCGTTCTGACCTTCCGTCCGTCCCACCTGATGAAGGAACGTGTGGCGGCGGGCAACAAGAAGTAAGGGCGCAGGGCACCGAGGGCATGGCCAAATCCGCTGACGCGTTCCGCACGATCTCCGAAGTCTCGGACTGGCTGGATACCCCGGCACATGTGCTGCGATTCTGGGAAAGCCGGTTTTCCCAGGTGAAACCGGTGAAGCGGGCCGGCGGGCGGCGCTACTACCGCCCCGCCGACATGCTGCTGCTGGGGGGAATCAAGAAACTGCTGCACGAGGACGGGCTTTCGATCAAGGAGGCCCAGCAGGTGCTGCGGGAGCAGGGCGTGAAGCAGGTGGCGCGGCTTTCGCGTCCCATCGACGACGAGGCCGCCCCTGCCCCGGCCGCCGACGTGAAATCCGCCGTTGACCGCGCGACCTCGGCCGGCGGCGCCACCGGGAACGCCGCGGCCGCCAAGGCACCTGCCGCCAAGCCGCGCATCCTCTCCGCCATGCCCGAGGCCGCCAATCTCTCCACCCCGGTGCAGGCCGATCTCTTCGCGCAGCCTGCCGCCGCGGAGACCGAGGCTGGCGCTGCGCCGGCGCCCTCGCAGGCCGCCGAATCCGCAGTCGCCCCCGATTCCCGCGCCGAACCGGGCACCGGCCCGGAAAATCCCACCGAGGGAACTCCGGCGCAGGCAACGGAGCCCGCGCCGGAGACCGCACCCGCCAGCGCAGCCGGGACCGTGACTCCGAGCGCGGGCAGCGGCGCCTTCCTTGAAGATCCGGCCCGGATTCTCGCCTTGCGCGACAGGCTCAGGGCCCGCCGCACAGGCGATGCAGCCGCCCTGCGTCCGCTCTATGAAAGGCTGCGCGCCCTGCGCGAAAACATGGACGCTCCGCTGGCTTCGAAGAATGGAAAATAACCGGGCAATTCGCCCTTGCCCCCGCCGCAAAAACCAGTATGAAGAGCCTCAAGTCGGGCTATGGCGCAGCCTGGTAGCGCGTCCGTCTGGGGGACGGAAGGTCGCAGGTTCAAGTCCTGCTAGCCCGACCAATTCAAACACGCCCGCACCTGCACATGCAGGCAGCGGGCGTTTTGCCTTCTGCTGATCGCTTTGGGAGGACCAATGAGCGGAACCGGCGTACTGCCCTGTCAGGCCATCGAAAAGATGATCGAATCCGGCACCTTGGCCGCCACTCCCGCGATCCTTCCCGAACAGGTCCAGCCCGCCTCGCTCGATCTGCGGCTGGGCACAGTGGCCTACCGGGTGCGCGCCTCCTTCCTTGCAGGGCACGGGCGCACGGTGGCCGAGCGGCTGGAAGAATTCGAGATGCACAGGGTGGATCTTTCCGGCGGCGCGGTGCTGGAGAAGGGCTGCGTCTACGTCGTGCCGCTGATGGAGCGGCTGGCCCTGCCCGAAGGCGTTCAGGCCGTGGCCAACGCGAAATCCTCGACCGGGCGCATGGATCTTCTGACCCGCACCATCACCGACGGCGGGGTGGAGTTCGACCGTATCGCGCCGGGCTACGAGGGGCCGCTCTACGCCGAGATCTGCCCCCGCTCCTTCTCGGTGTTGGTGCGCCCCGGCATGCGGCTGAACCAGATCCGCTTCCGCCAGGGCCAGGCGGTGCTGTCGGACGACACCCTCAGGGCGATCCATGCCGAGGTGGGGCTCGTTTCGGGCGAGGCCCATATCGATGACGGGCTGGGCTTCTCGGTGGATCTGCGCCCCGAAGGCAGCGATCTGGTGGGATACCGCGCCAAGCCGCACACGGGCGTCGTGGATCTGGACAGGATCGGCCACTACGATCCGGCCGAGTTCTGGGAGCCGATCCATACCTCGGAGGGGCGCATCATTCTCGATCCCGGAGCCTTCTACATCCTCGTCAGCCGCGAGGCGGTGCATATCCCGCCCGACTGCGCCGCCGAGATGGCGCCCTACCTCGCCATGGTGGGCGAGTTCCGCGTGCATTATGCCGGCTTCTTCGATCCGGGATTCGGCCATGCCGCCGCCGGGGGCGCGGGCTCCCGCGGGGTGCTGGAAGTGCGCTGCCACGAGGCGCCTTTCGTGCTGGAGCACGGGCAGATCGTGGGGCGGCTCGTGTATGAGCGCATGGCCGAGGTGCCCACGCAGCTTTACGGCGCGGGGATCGCCTCCAACTACCAGGGCCAGGGGCTCAAGCTCTCCAAGCACTTCCGCACGCCCTGAAACCCGCCGCAAGCGCGGCGCGCGGCGCGCAGAATGCCCTCAGCAGGCCATCATCAGCAGGCCATCATCAGCAGGCCATCATCACCTGGGCTTCATGGCGCGTGGCCAGCCGTGCGGCCGGGGCGGAGCCCCTGCCCTCCGCCAGCATGGGAAACAGGCGCAGCAGCTCGTCGCGCACCGCCGCATCGAAAGCATCCAGCACTTCGGGGCCGGGGCGGAAGCTCTCCGTCCAGCTGCCTTCCGCGCAGATGATCTGGTGCTCGGCGCACATGATGTGGTGGTAGGTCAGCGGGCCTGCGGGCAGCACCGTGCTGATGCCCGGCATCCCGACGAGATGCAGCGCCGCCACCAGCGTGCGCTCCTCGCCCATCGCCAGTTCGGCGCGCCAGTCGTCGATCAGCATCCGGTGCTGCGGCGAAACCAGCAGGTCGCGCCGCGGCAGCCCGCCGCCGAGCGCCCCGGCGGCGATGCGCACCGGCCGCAGACCGGGCTGACGCGCGGCCTCCTCGCGGCTGATCTCGGCCTGGCCGACCCAGACGAGCGGCTGAAGCCCGTGCTCCTGCGTCATCACCAGATCGCCGGCGCGCAGATCCTCCACGCGGGTCATGCCGCGATCCGTCTGGATCAGCGTTCCGGGCAGGAAGCAGGGCGGCGTGGCGTAGGTGTCATAGCCCGTGGCCGTGCCGCCGGGGCCTTCGGCGGTGCCGACGACCGTGAGCGGCACGCCGATGGGCGGGAATTCCCCCGGCCCGCCGATGAAGGCCAGCCCTTCCACGGTGGCGTAGCTCGTCACCCCCGGCTCGTTGATGTTGAAGCCGATCAGCGTGTACTGGTTGCCGTCCGGATCCTCCACCGTCAGCGTGTATTCGGCCTCCACCCGGCGGCCGGCCGCGTAGGACTCGCCGTCGTAGGTGATGGCGTTGGTCAGCGTCTGGCTGTTGTCTGAATCGCCGAAGAAACTGTCGGTGTCGGTGATCGTCACCGGCTCCCAGGCGTTGGAGTTCAGCGTGATCGTCTGCCCTGCCAGATGCACGCCGCTGCCTTGGGAGAACCCCGAAAGCTGCTGGCCACCGGAGACGGTGATCTGGGATTCGGGAAGGGTATAGACGACGAATTCGGGCATGACTCACCTCTGCTGCTCTGTCGCAGATAGCGCTCCGAATGGGGCGAATCTATGATCCCGGCGGGGAAAGACGCTGAAATGTTACGGCAATTTGCCCCTGACCAGACGTCACCCACGCGGAGCGGGCGTACGCCGGGGCGCATTCGTTCACCGCAGCGTTTCGGCCTCTTCCAGCGCCTGCGTCACCTCCGCCTGCGGGCTGCGCTCCAGATGGGTGGAGAGCGCCACGTAGGTCTGGGTGGCGCGCACCTCGGGCAGATCGTAGATCCGCGACAGAAGCCCCTCCAGCGCCAGCGACGAGGCCACGCGGACCTTGATGATCAGGCAGGTGTCGCCGGTGGCGGAGTGGATCTCCTCCACCTCCGGCAGATCGGCCAGCGACATCAGCGCCCGCGTCTTGCCCCAGCCCTTGGTGGTGACGTGGACGAAGGCCAGCAGCGGCTTGCCGAGCCGGGCGCCGTCCAGATGCGCCACGGTGCCCCGGATCACCCCCTGCGCCTTCAGCCGCTTCACCCGCTCGTGCACCGCCGGGGCCGAGAGCCCCACGGCCTCGCCGAGCCGGGCAAAGCTCACGCTGGCGTCCCGCGCCAGCTCGCCTAATATCTTTCGGTCGGTGGCATCGATCTCGCGCGGTGGGAAGGCGCGTTTCTGAAGACTGTCTGTTTTTTGCATGCGCTGCCGTAATCCTTTTTGCCCGAAGCCTGTTCGGAGAATAGAAGCGATCACGTGATTTCATTCAAGGGATTCCCAATGGCGCGCGTCGTTCTTCTGCTGACTCTGACCGTGGGCGTGATCGGCTCCAACTCTCTGGTGCTCTCGCCCATCGCGGGCGCCGTGGCCGCGGGGCTGGGCGCGGACAGTGCCGCCGGCGTGATGATCGCCGCCGGCGTCTACGGGCTGGGGGTGGCGCTTGCCGCCCTGCTGATCGCGCCCCAGGCCGACAGGATCGGCGCCGACCGCGCCCTGCTGGGGGCAACCGTGGCCCTCGCCGCCGGGCTGGCTCTGAGCGCGCTGGCCGTCAACGTGGCCACGCTGTCCGTGGCGCAAGCGCTGGCCGGGATCGGCGCCGGCGTGGGCCTGCCGGCCGCCTACAGCCTCGCCGCCCACGTGGCGCCCAAGGGGCAGGAAAGCCGGGTGATCGGGCGGGTGCTGGCGGGCTGGACGCTCTCGATGGTGGGCGGGGTGACGCTCTCGGCCTTCCTCGCCGAGCTTGCCGGCTGGCGCGCCGTCTACGCGCTGCTGGCCGCCATGACGCTGCTCTGCGTCTTCGCGCTGGCGCGCCTGAGGCTCACCGTCCCGGCGCCGCGCGGCACCCCCACGCGCCCGGCCACCGCCCTGCGCATCCCCGGCGTGCGCCCGGGCCTCTACGCGGTGGCGATGCTGGGCACCGGCTTCTACGTGATCTACACCTTTCTCGGCGCCCATCTGGACGTGGCCCTTGCGCGCCCGGTGCGCGATTCCGGGCTCATCACCCTCTTCTACGGGGCCGGTTTCGCCAGCGCGATGATCCTCGATCCGCTGCTGGACCGCACCGGCCCGCGCCGCGGCCTCGCCATCGTCTTTTCGCTGCTGGCGGTGTTCTACGCGCTCTTCGCCAGCCAGATGGGGCACTACGCCGCCCTGCCCGGCTTCGCCTTCGTCTGGGGCGTGTTGCAGCACCTCGGGCTGAACCTCACCGTCAGCCGCCTCACGGCGATCGCCCCGGCGCAGCGCGGGGCCATCATGGGGCTGAACTCGACGGTGATGTATCTGAGCGTCTTCGCGGCCTCGCTGGCCGGGGAGCGGCTCTTTGCCCTCGGGGGCCTGCCGCTCTGCGCGCTGGTGGCGGCGGGGCTGGCGGTGCTGGGCCTGTGCGAAACGCTCTGGGCGCGGCGACAGGCGCTCAGAAGCGGTTCACCCGCCGGGCCATCCGCGCCGCCTTGCGCGCCTGACGCGCCCCTTTCCGGGCGTTCTTGATCTGCTTGCGCTCTTCAGGCGTCATCTCTTCGGGGCGCTTGCCCTTGCCGAGGGTGGCGTCGATCCCCTTGTTCACGCCCATGTTGATGAAGCGCCCGATGAAGGGGCGCAGCAACATGCGGATCATCTGTTCGGGCTTCATCGGATCTCTCCTCAATCCTCGAATAGTTCGCTCTGGCCCTCCATCGGCTCCAGATCCTCGTCCTCGTCCCTGTCCGGTGCGCCGGGCATGCTGGAGGGCAGCGGGCGGTTGTCCAACAGGCCGGCGGCGCGCAGATCCTTGAGCCCCGGCAGATCGCGCGCGCTTTCCAGCGCGAAGTGATCGAGGAACCCCTGCGTGACGACGAAGGTGACCGGCCTGCCCGGAGTCATACGCCGTCGGCCGAAGCGAATCCAATCCATTTCGATCAATTGATCGATGGTGCCCCGGCTCACCGAGACGCCGCGGATCTCCTCGATCTCGGCGCGGGTCACCGGCTGGTGGTAGGCGATGATGGCCAGGGTCTCGATGGCCGCGCGCGAGAGCTTGCGGATCTCCACCGTTTCCTTCTGCATCAGGAAACCGAGATCGGGCGCGGTGCGGATGGCCCAGTTGTCGCCCACCTTCACCACGCGCACGCCGCGCCCTTCGTAGCGCTTGCGCAGGCGTTGCAGGGCCTCGGCGGGATCGCATCCGTGGGGCATGCGGCTTTCCAGTTCCTTCACGCTCACCGGCTCGGCGGTGGCGAAAAGGATGGCTTCCACCATGCGCTCCTGCTCGCCCATCGGCGGGGCTTCGAACAGGCTTTTCTCTTTTTCGTCAGATTCTTGCGCGGCGGAGTTCTCGTGATCTTCAGCCATCTGGGTTCGCTTTCCTGCGCAGTTGGATCGGCGCGAATATTTCGGATTGTCGGATTTCGGCCTGGCCGGATTTCACCAGTTCCAGCGAAGCGGCGAAAGTGGCGGCGGTGGCGGAGCGGCGGCGGGCCGGATCCTTCTCCCAGCCCTCGGGCAGATAGGCGGAAATATCCGTCCAGTCCCCTGCGTAGCCGATCAGCCCGCGCATCCGCTCCAGCGCCTGCTCCATCGTGAGGATCGCCTCGCGGTCCATCACGAAGGGGCGGAATTCGTCCTTGGTGCGGATGCGGGCGTAGGCCTGCATCAGGTCCAGCAGGGTGGCGGTGTATTTCACCCGGCGCACGCGGGTCATGTCTTCGGGGATGCCGCGGGCGAAGAAATCGCGCCCCAGCTGATCGCGCGCCATCAGCTTGGCGGCGCTTTCGCGCATCGCCTGAAGCCGCTCCAGCTGGAAGGCCAGATGCGCGGCCAGTTCCTCGCCCGACGGCCCCTCTTCGCTCGGGTCGGGTGGCAACAGCAGGCGGGATTTCAGGAAGGCGAGCCAGGCCGCCATCACCAGGTAGTCCGCCGCCAGCTCGAGCCGCAGCGCCTTGGCGCGCTCCACGAAGGCGAGATACTGCTCGGCCAGCTGCAACACGCTGATCTTGCGCAGATCCACCTTCTGGGTGCGCGAGAGCGTCAGCAGCAGATCGAGCGGCCCCTCGAAGCCGTCCACGTCCACGATCAGCGCCTCGGCCTCTAGGCGGGCCTGAACGCGGGCGCGTTCATCCTCGGCGAAGAAATCCTCGCTCATGGCGCGGGCACCCGCAACAGCGCCGCATGCTCGGCGCGCAGCGCGTCGAGATCCACCGGTTCCGGCGCGCGACGGGCCGCCAGCGCGGCCTCCGCGCGGGCCAGCGCGGCGCCTTCGAGCCGCCCGGCCTCGGCGGCGACGGCCTCCATTTCGGGCAGCTTGCCATTGCAATGCAGGATCATGTCACAGCCCGCCGCAAGCGCGGCGCGGGCGCGTTCAGCCACCGTGCCCGAAAGCGCCTCCATCGACAGATCATCCGTCATCAGGAGCCCGCCAAAGCCGATCTCGTCGCGGATCAGCCGCACCATCGCGGGCGAGGTCGTGGCGGGGCCGTCCGGCGCGATGGCTTCGAAGACGATATGCGCGCTCATGCCGAGCGGCAGATCGGCGAGCGCCTTGAAGGGAGCGAAATCCACCGCCTCCAGCGCGGCCCGCGGGGCGGAGACGCGGGGCAGTTCCTTGTGGCTGTCGAGCGTGGCGCGGCCGTGGCCGGGGATGTGCTTGAGCACGGGCAGCACGCCGCCCGCCAGATGGGCCTCCGCCACGACACGGGCCAGCTGCGCCACCTCGGCCGCATCGGAGGAGAGGCAGCGGTTGCGCAGCACCGGGTGCGTTTCGGGCGTGGCCACGTCTGCGCAGGGGGAGCAGTTGCCATCGATCCCCACGGCGCGCAGCTCGGCCGCGATCAGCCGGTAGCGAAGGAAGAGCGCGCGGTCCGCCGCGGCGCCGGCACGGGCGACCTCGTCGAGCGGAGGCAGCCACTCGCTCCAGTGCGGCGCGCGCATCCGCTGGACGCGCCCGCCCTCCTGATCGATGAACACCGGAACGTCCCGCCCCACGGCCTCGCGCAGATCGGCAGTGAGCCGGGCCAGTTGCGCCGGGCTTTCGACGTTGCGGGCAAAGAGGATGAAGCCCCAGGGCTGCGCCTCGGCAAAAAAGGCCTTCTCCGCCGCGGTGACGGCGAGGCCCTCGCAGCCGAAGATCACGGCCCCCTGCCCGCTCATCGGTAGATGACCGGGATGCATTCGGCCCCTTCCGCCTGCAGGGCGGAGCAGAAGCGGCGGGCGTCGTTGATGTCTTCGAAACCGGCGGCGCGCAGGCGGTAGAAGGTGCGCCCGGCGCGGGTGGCCTTCTCGATCACGCGGCTCTTGGGATCGAGGTAATCCGACAGCTCCGCGGCGAGCCGGCTCCACTCATTGCGGGCGGTGTCCAGCGACTCGAAGGCACCGAGCTGCACCAGGCTCGTGCCCGGCGCAATCTGCTCGACCGGCACTTCCACGGCGCCGTCGGCGGAGCCTTCTTCCAGATCCAGCGGCCCCTGCGGCGTGGCCTTCAGCCCGGCCGGGCGCGGGCGCGGCAGCAGGGAGCGGGCGACGCCGGGAATGCTGGCGGGGATCACGTCGGGGGAGACTGCGGCGATCTCAACGGCCTCCGCCGCGTCTTCCACCGCGGCCGCGGCGGGCGGCGTGGCGCCGGGGGCGACCTGCGCCAGCGGCTTGGCCCCGGCGGCGATCTGATCGGCCAGCGCGAGGATCGCGGCCGAGGTGCCATCGGCCGCGCGCGCGGGCGCGGCGGGCGCTCCGGCTTCGGGCGACACCGAAAGGGCGGCCGGTTGAGCATTGATATCAGCGGTGGCCGGGGCGGCGGCCACGGGCGTCTTCTCGCCTCGGGCGGTGCCTTCGGGCCGGGGCGCGAGGCCCGGCGTATCGGCGTCGATCACGTCCACGACCACGGGCGCCAGCGCCACCTGTTCAGGCAGATCCTCGGCCTCGCCTCGGGCCTGCACGGCGTTCACCGCGAGCCCGATGTGCTCGGCCAGCTTGCCGCCCGGATCATCCGGCGCCACCCGCATCGGCCCTTCCAGCGCGCGCACGACGGGCACGCCCGTCACGTCGCGCAGGGCCAGCCGGTAGCCCCAGAACCCGAGCCCGACCATCAGCGCGAGCGACAGGCTCGCGCCGACCCATTTGACTGCCTTGGATACCTGTTCCGCGGGAAGCACGCCGCCATCCTGCGCCGGGTGTTCCCCTGCCGTGGCTCCCGTGTTGAAGCCTGTGTTCAAGCCTGTGTCGAAGCCTGTCTCGAACTGCGCCATCTCGATGCCTCTTCTCCCCGTCACCACGCGGGGAACGGGGCCATTACCTGCCAGACACCGGATGTTGCGCCTTGTCGGTCAGCGCATTTCTTCCACCGGTGTCACGCCAAGGATACCAAGACCGGCGGAAATAACAACGGCCACGGCGCGGATCAGGGCGATTTTGGACTGGCTCGCCGCCTCGTCGCCTTCCTGGAAGAAGCGCAGTTCGGGCTTGTCGTTGCCACGGTTCCAGAGCGCGTGGAAATCGCTGGCCAGCTCGTAGAGGTAGAAGGCCACCCGGTGGGGCTCATGGGTGCGCGCGGCGATCTCCACGAGGCGCGGCCATTCGGCGATCTTCTTGGCCACGGCGATCTCGGCCGGATCGGTGAGGCCGGAGAGATCGGCGTTCAGGAGCGCGGCATCTTCCACGTTCATGCCGGCCTCGGCGGCCTTGCGCAGCACGGAGGACACGCGGGCATGGGCGTATTGCACGTAGAAGACCGGGTTTTCCTTGGATTGCTCCAGCACCTTGTCGAAATCGAAATCCAGCGGCGCGTCGTTCTTGCGGGTGAGCATCACGAAGCGGGTCACGTCGGGGCCGACCTGCTCCACCACGTCGCGCAGGGTGATGAAGGTGCCGGCGCGTTTGCTCATCTTGAAGGGCTCGCCGTTCTTGTAGAGCTTCACCAACTGGCACAGCTTGATGTCGAGCGGCACGGTGCCCCCCGAGAGCGCCGAGACGGCGGCCTTCATCCGCTTCACGTAGCCGCCGTGATCGGCGCCGAAGACGTCGATCAGGCTGTCGAAGCCGCGCTCGATCTTGGTGTAGTGATAGGCGATGTCGGGGGCGAAATACGTCCAGCTGCCATCGCTCTTCTTCACCGGGCGGTCAACGTCGTCGCCATGGGCCGTGGAGCGGAACAGCGTCTGCTCGCGCGGCTCCCAATCCTCGGGCGTCTTGCCCTTGGGCGGCTCCAGCACGCCTTCGTAGATCAGGCCCTGGCTCTCCAGCGCCTTGAGCGCGCCTTCGATCTGGCCGGTGCCGTAGAGGGATTTCTCGGAGTAGAAGACGTCCATCTCCACGCCGAGGCTGGCCAGATCCTCGCGGATCAGGTGCATCATCGCGTCGGTGGCGTATTCGCGGATGTCCTCGAGCCACTCGGACTCCGGCTTGCCCACGAGGCTGTCGCCGTAGACCTTCGCCAGCGCCTCGCCCACGGGGATCAGGTAGTCGCCCGGGTAGGTGCCTTCCTCGAAGGCCACTTCCTGGCCGTTGGCCTCCAGGTAGCGCAGGTAGACGGAGCGCGCCAGCGTATCGACCTGCGCGCCGCCGTCGTTGATGTAGTATTCGCGGGTCACGTCGTAGCCGGCGTAGTCCAGCAGGCTCGCCAGCGCATCGCCGAAGACGGCGCCGCGGGTGTGGCCCACGTGCAGCGGGCCGGTGGGGTTGGCCGAGACGTATTCGACGTTGACCTTCTCGCCCGCGCCCATGTCGGATTTGCCGAAATCGGCGCCCCGGCTCAGCGCGCCGGTGATGACGCCGTGCCAGACGGAGGGATCAAGCCGCAGGTTCAGGAAGCCGGGGCCGGCCACGTCGGCCTCGGTGATGCGCGGATCGGCGGCCAGCTTGCCCGCCAGCGCCTCGGCGATGTCGCGCGGTTTCATCCCTGCCGGCTTGGCCAGCACCATGGCGGCGTTGGTGGCCATGTCGCCGTGGGCCGCGTCGCGCGGCGGCTCCACCGCGACGTTGGCGAAGTCCAGCCCCTCGGGCAGCGTGCCCTCGGCCTGGAGATCGGCCAGAGATTGCAGCACAAGCGTTCTGATTTCGGCAAAGAGGTTCATGTCGGCATCCTTTGATCTGCCGCGGGGTTTACCACCTTGGGCGGCGGGGTCAATCCGCCCCGCGCGCCGGCTCCTCGGGCTGGCGGCCGGCCTCGGCGGCCTGCTCCACCGTCGTGCCCTGCGCCGCGGCCACCGCCGCGCGCGGCGGCGTGAGCGCGATCAGGCGCTCGCCCTCGCCGATCTCCTTCCAGTCGAAGGCGATGCCCCTGCCGTCCAGCCGCGCCAGCGGGACGGCCTCGGGGTGCATCTCCTGCCAGGCGGCGAAGGGGAATTCCGCGGTGAGGCGCGTGGTGCGGCACTGCCAGCCCGCACGCAGCCGCTGCTCCAGCTCGCCGTAGGTCAGCCCGCCGGCGAAGGCGCGCCCGCCGAGGGTTGAGGGCAACGCATGGCGCGGGGCGTCGCCCTTGTAGCGCGCCAGCTGGAACACCCTGTCCCGCCCGAACTCCGGCGCCAGATCGGTGGCCACCAGCGTATTGTAGGCATCGTTGTCCGTGGCCGCCAGCAGCGTGCCGTAGTCCACCATGTGCAGCTGCTGCTCGGCGCTCTCGCCGAGGATGTCGCCGTAGAAGATCGGCACCCCCGCCTCGCGCGCGCCGCGCAGGTGGTAGAGGTTGGTATCGACCACACGCACCGGGATCTCCGCGGCGGCGATCTCGGCCGCGAGCCCCGCGGTGAAGCGCGAGCCGCCGACGAGCAGCACGCCGGGCGTGCCGGTGGCGCTCAGCCCGAGCCAGCGCGCAAAGGGCGCCAGCGTGAAGCCATGCAGCACCACGGTGGCGGAAACCAGCACGAAGGCCAGCGGCCCCAGCAGCGCGCCGTCCTCGATGCCCAGCCCCGCCAGCAGCGAGCCGAAGAGCCCCGCCACGGCCACCAGCACCACCCCGCGCGGCCCGGTGAAGGCCACGAGGATGCGCTCTTTCCACGGCAGCCCCGAGCCCGCCAGCGCCAGAAGCACCGCCGCCGGACGCGCCAGCAGCACGGTCGCCGCCACGAAGGCCACCGCGCGCCAGTCCAGCCCCGCCAGCGTGGAGAAATCGAGATCCGCCGCCAGCAGGATGAAGACACCCGACACCAACAGGATCGTCGCGTGTTCCTTGAAGCGGCGCAGCTCCTCGTAGGAAGGCAGATCGGCATTGGCGATCACCACCCCCATCAGCGTCACGGCCAGCAGCCCGCTTTCGTGCAGCACGAGGTCGGAAAGCGCGAATACGGCGAGCAGCACCGCCACCAGCACCGGCACCTTCATGAACTCCGGCACGCGGCCGGTGCGGAAGCTCCAGGCGATGCCCCAGCCCCCCGCGAGGCCCAGCGCCGTGGCGACTCCGACCCCGATCACGAAATGCCCCACGCCCTGCGCCAGCGAGGCGCTGCCGTTGAGCACGATGATCGCGCCGTAGGCCAGTACGGCGGCCAGCGCGCCGATGGGATCGTTGACGATGGCTTCCCACTGCAGCAGCGTCGCCGGGCGGCGTTCGAGCCGCGCCTGCCGCAGCAGAGGCGCGATCACCGTCGGCCCGGTGACGATCATGATGCCGCCGAAGACGGCGGAGGACTCCCAACTCAGCCCAGCGCCGTAGCGCAAGGCCAGCGCCGACGTGAGCCAACCGAGCGGCGCGCCGAGGAACACCAGCCGGCGCACCCCCTTGGCGGCATCGTTGAGCGCGTGGAAATTGAGCGTCAGCCCACCTTCGAAGAGGATCACCGCCACGGCGATGGAGATCACGCTGTCGGTGATCGGGCCGATGTCGCGCTCCGGGTCCAGCAGACCGAAGACAGGGCCAACGAGGACGCCCGCGAGCAGCATGAGCACGATGCCCGGCACCCGCAGCCGCCACGCCAGCCACTGCGCCCCGATGCCGACCGCACCCACAAGCGCGATGGCGGAAACGGGATCGAGCCCCTCTGCCGGAGTGGTCGCCATGGTTCTGCCCCCTGCTGCGCGTTGCGTCCCTTCTGCGCGCCAAAGCTAGCGGCCATCCCCTTGCGCGGCAACGCTTTCTTCAGCGCGGACCGGCGGAGGGAAGATCGGCCAGGATGTCGGTGCCGAAGTGGCGCCGGTATTCCTGCAGGGCGAAGCGGTCGGTCATCCCGGCGATGTAGTCGGCCACGATGCGCGCCAGCGCAGTTTCGTCCGGCGCCTCGGCCACGTCCTTGCGCCACTGGCGCGGCAGTTGCTCGGGGTGCGCCATGTAGAAGGGGAACAGCTCGCGCACCACGCGGGTCACGCGCTTGCGCATCTCCACCACAGAAGGCGCGCGATACATGCGGATGAAGAGGAATTCGCGGATCACCTTGAGATCCTGCCAGAGCGCGTCCGAGAAGCGCACGATCTGCCGCCCCCCGTGGCGCACGTCCTCCACGCTCTGCGGATCCAGCTCCGCCAGCTCGCGCCGGGTGACGGCGAGCACATCCTCCACAAGCACGCCGAAGAAGCGGCGCAGCGCCTCGTGGCGGCGGCGGTAGTAGTTCAGCCCCGGATAGAGCTTGTCCACCCGCGCGAAGCAGTCGTGCAGGATCGGCATTTCGGCCAATTCATCGGTCGAGAACAGCTCCGCGCGCAGGCCATCGTGCAGGTCGTGGTTGTTGTAGGCGATGTCGTCCGACAGCGCCGCCACCTGCGCCTCGGCGCTGGCGTAGGTGTCAAGCTCCAGATCGTGGCGCGCGTTGTAGGCCGCCAGAGCATAGGGCAGATCCCCGGTGACGGGGCCGTTGTGCTTGGCGATGCCCTCAAGCGTCTCCCATGTCAGGTTGAGCCCGTCCCACTCGGCATAGTGGCGCTCCAGAGAGGTGACGATGTGCAGCGCCTGGGCGTTGTGGTCGAAGCCGCCGTAGGGCGCCATCAGATCGTGCATCGCGTCTTCGCCGGTGTGGCCGAAGGGCGTGTGGCCCAGGTCATGCGCCAGCGCCACGGCCTCGGTGAGCTCCTGGTTGAGCCCCAGCGTGTTGGCGATGGTGCGCGCCACCTGCGCCACTTCGATGGAATGGGTCAGCCGGGTGCGGAAGTAATCCCCCTCATGCTCGATGAAGACCTGCGTCTTGTGCTTCAGCCGGCGGAAGGCCGAGGAATGGATGATGCGGTCCCGGTCCCGCTGGAAACAGGAACGGTGCGCGCTTTCCTCCTCCGGGTAGAGCCGGCCCCGGCTCTTCGCGGGGTCGGAGGCAAATGGTGCAAGCATGTGTTCTGCCGGTTGTCGCCTCTTTTGTGGCACCTTATATTGAGGTTCGCGTGATTGGAAACCGCAAAGCGAACACCCGATGGATCTGACCCTGCCCCCCAAAGTCACCCCGCGCGCTTTCGAGCGCCTTGCCGAGATCAACGAATCCGCCGGCGAGTCCAAGGCGCTGCGCGTGGCCGTCGAAGGCGGCGGCTGCTCGGGCTTCCAGTATGACATCCGGCTCGACGATCCCGCCGAGGACGATCTCGTGCTGGAGCAGAACGGCCAGAAGGTGGTGGTGGACAGCGTCTCCCTGCCCTTCCTCGCCGACGCCGTGATCGATTTCTCCGAAGAGCTGATCGGCGCGCGCTTCGTGATCCAGAACCCCAACGCCACCTCCTCCTGCGGCTGCGGCACCAGCTTCTCGATGTGAGATTGCGGCATGTGAGATTGCGGCTGCGCGCCGGATGCGCGATAGATGGGGTGCAAGCGGCAGGGGGCCTTCCATGATCATCGCGACCTTCAACATCAACGGCATCAAGGCGCGGGTGAACGCGCTCACCGACTGGCTGAAGGAACGCCAGCCCGATGTCGCCCTGCTGCAGGAAATCAAATCCGTCGACGAGGCCTTCCCGCGCGAGATCTTCGAGGATCTCGGCTACCAGGTGGAAACCCACGGCCAGAAAAGCTTCAACGGTGTGGCCATCCTCTCCAAGCTGCCGCTCGAAGACGTCACCCGCGGCCTGCCCGGCGATGACTCCGATGAACAGGCACGCTGGATCGAGGCCACCGTGGTGGGCAGACAGGCCATCCGCCTCTGCGGGCTCTACCTGCCCAACGGCAACCCGGCGCCGGGGCCGAAATACGACTACAAGCTCGCCTGGATGGAGCGGCTGCGCAGACGCGCCGAGGCGCTTCTGGCCGAGGAGATGCCCGCGCTTATGGCCGGTGACTACAACATCATCCCGCAGCCCGAGGATGCCAAGCGCCCGGAAGCCTGGGAAGACGACGCCCTCTTCCGCCCCGAAAGCCGCGCCGCCTACCGCCGCATCCTGAACCTCGGCTTCACCGAGGCCTTCCGCGCCCGCGTGCAGGGCCCCGACCACTACAGCTTCTGGGATTACCAGGCCGGCGCCTGGAACCGAAACGACGGCATCCGCATCGATCACTTCCTGCTCACGCCGCAATGCGCCGACCTGCTGCAGGACTGCCGGATCGACAGCGAAATCCGCGGCCGCGAGAAACCCTCCGACCACGTGCCCGTCTGGATCGACCTCGCCGCCTGAGGCGCGCAGCCACTTTGTTCCTCAAATATCCCCGCCGGAGGCTTCACCCGCCGCCCCGGCGGGTGAAATCGTGTCAGCCGGCAGCCGTCACGTCCAGCCCGTAGAGCCAGTCGAACTGCTTCACCGCCGCGCCGGGCGCGAGGGTGCCGGCCAGCCGCAGCGCGGTGTGGGCGGCCAGGCGCAGCGGCGGGAAGCTCAGGTGGTAGCGGAAGGCATTCCTGTTGGCCGCCTCGATCACCCGCGGCACCCGCTTGATGCGCTTGGCGTGATAGGCGGCGAAGCCCTGCTCCGGCGCTTCGGCCCCGGCCAAGCATTCGGCCAGGACCCAGGCATCCTCCAGCGCCATGCAGGCCCCCTGCGCGAGGAAGGGCAGCGTGGGATGGGCCGCGTCGCCGAGGATGGCGGCGTTGCCGCGATACCAGGTCTGCGCCACCGGGTGCCGGAACAGCCCCCATTGGTGCACCTGCTCGATCCGCCCCAGCCAGTCGCGCACCTCGCCGGTGAAATCCGCGAAGGCAGCGGCGAGGTTCTCGGGCGTGTCCTCCTGGGTCCAGCTCTCCGCCGTCCAGGCCGCGCGCTCCTGCACCGCCACGACGTTCATCAACTGCCCGCCGCGCAGCGGATACATCACCACGTGGCGCCGCGGCCCCATGTAGACGCGCACCCGGCGCTCGGTGATCGGCGGCGCCGCCGGGATCGTCGCCCGCCAGGCCACCTGCCCCGTGAAGAAGGGCGCCGCGGGACCGTTCAGGAAGCTGCGCACCCGCGAGTGCACGCCGTCCGCGCCCAGCAGGATCGGGGCGCAATGCTCGCCGCCGAGCGCGGTGCGCACGCAGAAGCCCGCCGCGCCGTGATCCTCGATGCTCTCGACCTGCTGCAAGAGCCGGATCCGCGCACCGGCCGCGCGCGCCGCGGCCGCCAGAACCTCGACCAGATCGCTGCGATGGACGAAGAAGTAGTCCTGCCCCTCGGGCAGTTTCGTCAGATCCACCCGCATCACCTGCCGGCCGGCGCGGTAGTCGCGCAGCTCCACCGCCTGCGCCCGCACGGCGCGCGCCTTCAGCTCACCGCCGACGCCGAGCGCGTTCAGCACCGCGAAACCGTTCGGGCTGATCTGGATGCCGGCCCCGACTTCGCGGATTTCCTCGGCCTGCTCCAGCACGGTGACCCGCGCCCCGCGCAGCGAAAGCGCGAGCGCCGCCGAGAGGCCGGCGATCCCGGCGCCCAGAATTGTGATTTTCTGCCCGATCAGCACATCAGGCTCCTTCTTTGACAGCAAAGCCGCCGGAACGGATCCGGCGGCAATCGCTTTCGTCTCGATGGTCCGCGCAAGGCCCCTCGCGCCCGGCGGTCATCCGGATTTCATCCGGGGATCAATCGTCCCGGTGGACCTTCTCGCGGCGCTCGTGGCGTTCCTGCGCCTCCAGCGACAGCGTCGCGATCGGGCGCGCGTCCAGCCGCTTCAGCGAGATCGGCTCGCCGGTCTCCTCGCAGTAGCCGTATTCGCCTTCCTCGATGCGGCGCAGGGCGGCGTCGATCTTGGCGACGAGCTTGCGCTGGCGGTCGCGTGTGCGCAGCTCCAGCGCGCGGTCCGTCTCCTCCGAGGCGCGGTCAGCGATGTCCGGGATGTTGCGGGTGCTGTCCTGCAGCCCTTCGATGGTGTCCCTGCTGTCTTCCAGCAGTTCGTTCTTCCAGTTGATAAGCTTGCGGCGGAAGTATTCGAGCTGCCGTTCGTTCATGAACGGTTCGTCTTCGGCCGGCGTGTAGTCGTCTGGCAGGAAAACCTCGGCTTTCATACCTGCTCCCTCTTGCTCGCTGGCTGCCAGCTGTTGTGAGTCTGTCATCCAGCCCCCTTTCTATGGGCCTCGTTTAGCCCCTCGCCGAGGGAATGTCCACAAGTGCCAAACCGGCGGCTTGATGCCCGCAGGGGCTGTGCTACTGTCGGGCCCGGAAACCACAAGCAGGCCCCACGTATCGCTATGAAATTCAACGGAACCGACGCCTATGTCGCGACGGACGACCTGAAGGTCGCCGTCAATGCCGCCGTCGCGCTCGAGCGCCCCCTCTTGGTGAAGGGCGAGCCCGGCACCGGCAAGACGGAACTGGCCCGCCAGGTGAGCGCCGCGCTCGGGCTGCCGATGCTCGAATGGCACATCAAGTCCACCACCAAGGCCCAGCAGGGGCTCTACGAATACGATGCCGTTTCGCGCCTGCGCGACAGCCAGCTCGGCGATCCCCGCGTGCAGGACGTCTCCAACTACATCAGGAAGGGCAAGCTGTGGCAGGCCTTCGAGGCCGAGAGCCGCGTGGTGCTGCTGATCGACGAGATCGACAAGGCCGACATCGAGTTCCCCAACGACCTGCTGCAGGAACTCGACAAGATGGAATTCCACGTCTACGAGACCGGCGAAACCATCCGCGCCCGCCAGCGCCCGATCGTCATCATCACCTCCAACAACGAGAAGGAACTGCCCGACGCCTTCCTGCGCCGCTGCTTCTTCCACTACATCCGCTTCCCCGACATGGAGACGATGCGCAAGATCGTGGAGGTGCATCACCCGGGCATAAAAGAACAGCTTCTCACCACAGCATTGACGCAATTCTACGAGATACGGGAAACCGGCGGGCTCAAGAAGAAGCCGTCAACGAGTGAAGTTTTGGATTGGTTGAAATTGCTGCTTGCCGAGGATCTCTCCGCAGAGGACCTGAAGCGTGACGGCGCGAACGCCCTGCCCCGGTTGCATGGCGCTCTGCTGAAGAACGAACAGGACGTGCACCTCTTCGAACGCCTCGCCTTCATGGCGAGAGGGCAGCGGTGAGCCTGCGCATCAGGCCCCTTGCCGCCGGCGACGAAGCCGATTGGCGGCGCCTGTGGAAGGCCTACCTGGCCTTCTACGAAACCGAAGTTTCCGAAGACATCTACCAAACCTATTTCCAACGCCTTCTCGGCGACGACCCGCAGGATTTCAGCGGTCTGATCGCCGAGCTCGACGGCCGCCCCGTCGGACTTGCCCATTTCCTGTTTCACCGCCACGGCTGGACGATCGAGAACGCCTGCTACCTGCAGGATCTCTACGCCGATCCGGACGTGCGCGGGCAAGGCGTGGGGCGTGCCTTGATCGAAGCCGTCTACGCCGCGGCGGATGCCGCCGGGGCCCCCTCCGTCTACTGGCTCACGCAGGAGTTCAACGGCACCGCACGCAGACTTTATGACCGCGTGGCTGTGCTGACCCCGTTCATCAAGTATAAACGACCCTAGTGCGAAGTGGTTTAGTTATGCGTATTCTTGTTTTTCCATTCCTTCTGACCCTGGCCGCCTGCTCTGGCGGCCCGTCTTCCGACGTCACCACGCGGGCCACCGCGATCGATGCGCAACTGCCGCCGATGAACGTCTTTCCGGCGCAGTCAACGCCCGCGCCGACGCGGGCCAACAGCGAGATGGTGCGCGATTTCCTCGATCTCACCTTCAAGATGGAGAGCGGCCGCCAGCTGGCCACGCTGACCCGTTTCGAGGAGCCGATCACCGTGCGCGTGTCGGGTGCGGCCCCCGCCTCGCTCTCCACCGATCTGGCCAAGCTGATCGGCCGGCTGCGCAGCGAAGCCGGGATCGACATCAGCCGCGTCTCCGGCCCCGGCCCCGCCAACCTCAACATCGAGGCCGTTCCCAGCCGCGAGATGCGCCGCCTCGCGCCGAGCGCGGCCTGTTTCGTGGTGCCGCGGCTCACCAGCTGGGCCGACTACAAGCGCCACCGCAAATCCAGTCTCGTGGACTGGACGACGCTGGAGCGCCGCGAAACCATGGCGATCTTCGTGAAATCCGACGAAAGCCCGCAGGAGCTGCGCGACTGCCTGCACGAGGAAATCGCCCAGGCGCTCGGCCCGGTCAACGATCTCTACCGGCTGCCCGATAGCGTCTTCAACGACGACAACATGAACAACGTACTGACCGGCTTCGACATGCTCATGCTGCGCGCCTACTACGATCCGGCGCTGCGAAACGGCATGAGCCGCAACCAGGTGGCCGAGGTGCTGCCCGGCGTGCTGCGCCGGCTCAACCCGCGTGGCGAGGGCCGCAGCCCGAATTACCTTCCCAGCACCTCGAAGGCCTGGAAATCCGCCGTGGAAGAGGCGCTCGGCCCGCGCGGCTCGCTCGGCACCCGCCGCGCCGCCGCGCAGCGCGCCGTCTCCATCGCCCAGTCCGAAGGCTGGACGGACCACCGCCGCGGCTTCAGCCACTACATCGTGGGGCGCCTGTCGCAATCCTCGCAGGCCGAAACCGCGCTGGCCGCCTTCCTCAAGGCCGATGCCTTCTACGCGCAGTCCGCCCTGACCGAGGCCCACCGCGCCCATGTGGGCGTGCAGCTCACCGCCTATGCGCTGGCGGCCGGGCAGGCCAGTTCGGCGCTGGAAATGGCCAACCGCCACATGCCGCCGCTCAGCCGCAACCAGAACGCCGCGCTGCTGGCCAACCTGATGATGATGAAGGCCGAGGCGCTGGAACTCATCGGCCGCCCCGCGGAGGCCCGCAACGTCCGGCTCGACAGTCTGGGTTGGGCGCGCTATGGCTTCGCCGATGTCAACGAGGTGCGCCGGCGCCAGGCCGAAGTAGCGGCCCTCGTGCCGCGGCGTGCCGCAGCCGGAAGTGGAAACGGATGATCGTCATTGCAGGCTTGGTTCTGGGGGCTGCCCTCGGGGCGCTGCGCGCGAAGAAGCGCGGCGGAAACGGCAAGGACATGGCGCAATGGGCCTTCGTGCACGCCCTGATCTTCGCCACCGCCGGGCTGTTCATCACCCTCTTCATCCACCGCTCGCTGTAAGCGCATGTTCCTGCCCTTCTTCGAAACCTTGCGCAGGAACGGCGTGCCCGTCTCGCTGCGTGAGTACCTCGGGTTCCTCGAAGGGGTGAAGGCGGGGCTCGCCACCTACGACGTGGACGCCTTCTACTACCTCGCCCGCACCGCGATGGTGAAGGACGAGCGCAACATCGACAAATTCGACCGCGCCTTCGCCGAAAGCTTCAGGGGCATCGAGGATCTGAAGATCGAGCAGGTGCTGGAGGCGGTGGACATCCCTGGCGAGTGGCTGGAGAAGCTCGCCGAAAAGTATCTTTCCGAAGAGGAAAAGGCCGAGATCGAAGCCCTCGGCGGCTTCGAAAAGCTGATGGAAACCCTGCGCGAGCGCCTGCAGGAGCAGGAGGGCCGCCACCAGGGCGGCAACAAGTGGATCGGCACCGCCGGCACCTCGCCGTTCGGCGCCTATGGCTACAATCCCGAAGGCGTGCGCATCGGGCAGAAGGAAAGCCGCCACCGCCGCGCGGTGAAGGTCTGGGACAAGCGCGAGTTCAAGAACCTCGACGGCAACGTCGAGCTGGGCACCCGCAACATCAAGGTCGCGCTCAAGCGCCTGCGCCGCTGGGCCCGCGACGGCGCCCACGAAGAGCTGGATCTGGACGGCACAATCCGCGCCACCGCCGAACATGGCTATCTCGACGTCAAGACACGCCCCGAACGCCGCAACGCGGTGAAGGTGCTGCTGTTCCTCGACGTCGGCGGCTCGATGGACCCGCACGTCAAGGTGGTGGAGGAGCTCTTCTCGGCCGCGAAGAGCGAGTTCAAGCATTTAGAGCATTTCTACTTCCACAACTGCCTCTACGAAGGCGTCTGGAAGGACAACCGCCGCCGCTGGCAGGAGCAGACCCCGACATGGGAGGTGCTGCGCACATACGGGCCGGACTACAAGTGCATCTTCGTGGGCGATGCTTCCATGAGCCCCTACGAGATCGCCTATCCCGGCGGCGCCAATGAACACTGGAACGCCGAAGCCGGGCAGGTCTGGCTCCAGCGCGCCCGCGAACAGTGGCCGCACAATCTCTGGATCAACCCGCTGCCGGAAAAATACTGGGCCTACACCCATTCGGTGCAGATGATCCGGGAGATTTTCGAGGATCAGATGGTCCCGATGACGCTGGACGGAATCGAAAGGGGCATGAAAGCGCTCTCCCGGTAGCGGTTTCGCGGCACCGCCAGGCTGGCCCAGAAGAAAAAATCCCGAAAAACCTGTAAAAAAATGTCCAGCCGCTGCGCCTCTTTGCACAGGCAGGATACGGGGAGTCCAAACCCGCGTGGCCGCCTTTGTTGCCCGATCTCGCGCCGCCGTGATCCCCCGTGTGGAAACTTGTGAGTTTACTGGGGTATTTTCAGCCCCGAAACCGCCACGAGCGGCCTGCCGGGCCGATTTTCTTCAAGTCCTTCCGTCTGTGAAAAAATGCACAAGCCTTGCGCAGACGGAATCGCTCACGTTTCCGCCACGCAGCGTGAACGCAAGCCCTCTTTTCCTTTCCGGATCACCTCCATACATCCCCCTCATCGCAACGACGGGCCCCAAGCCCACCGAAACTCAAAACCCCAAACCGCGGCCCGTATCCCCAAAGTGGCCGCAAGGAGAATACGACATGTTCAAGAAAATCGCTCTCACCGCCGTCGCCGCCGCTCTCGCCGTTCCGGCCTTCGCCGGCAACCCGAACTCCCCTGCCGCGATCCAGATGTCCTATGAGGCCGGCGTGACCCCCGGCATCTACGACGTCGCCCAGCTGCAACGCCTGCAGGACGCCATCAGCGACAACGACAAGGAAGCCGTCGCCTTCATCCTGAGCCAGGGTGCCGACACTTCCGTCAACACGCTGGACGGCGCCTCCGTGAACGGTGGCAAGGCCCAGCTGGCCGCGGAAGCCGGCGTGAACCCGGCCGATTTCACCATCGCCCAGCTGGAGCGCCTGATCCAAGCTCAGCGCGAGGAAGATGACGAGGAAGTCCGCTTCATCCTGAGCCAGGCCGGCACCTTCACCGACAACGGCGTGGTCTCCACCTCCTCCGTCGCCACCCCCGGCCAGCGCATGCTCGCCGCCGTGGAAGGCGTGGACGGCATCGGCCTCTCCACCCACGACCTGATCCTGCTGGACCAGGCCCGCTCCGACAACGACCAGGAGCGCATCAAGTGGATCCTGAGCAAGTAACGGCGCCCCGTCCCTGAGCGCCTGAGGCCCCTCTTTCACGAGGGGCCGAAGGGCGCGGCGCAGGCCACCCCCCGGCCAGCGCCGCGCCCTCAAATCCCAGCCGACCGAACACCCCCGGCCCCTTTCGCGGCCGTCGGTCCCCAGCCACAGGCAGCCCCATGCTCAAGCCAGCCCTTTTCACTGCCCTCGTTCTGGCCGCCGCTTCCCCCGCGCTTGCCGCCGAACCCCATTCTCCCGGCCACCTCACGCTGGCCCGCATCGCCGGCGTCGCGCCCGGCCAGTTTTCCAACGCCGATCTGCAGCGGCTGATCGCGGCGCAGCGCGCCGGCGACGCCGCCCTCGTGGATCACATCCTGAACACGAGCTTCGCCCCGGGCGAAGTGATCTCCATCACCCACGTGCCCGAGCTTCCCGCCGGCGAGATCTACGCCGACGGCTCCGAGGGCGCGCTGCTGCAAAGGGGTTTCTCCGCCACCAACTGATCGACGACCGGTCCCTCTCCCGGCGGCACGGCTCACTCACTCCCCGCGTGTCACCGCGCACTCTCCCTGGAACTTGCGCCTTCGCTTTCGCGGAGGCGTTTTTTTGGCGCTCCCCCCGGCCCCCGCCCCTGCCGCGCCTTGCCCCCCCGCGCCTCGCGCCCCATATTTCAACCATGTTGAAATTCATGCCGATCCTTCTGGCGGTTCTCTACGGGATCGCGATCTACCACTTCTCCGCCCTGCGCACCCGGCGGGAACTGGACGCGAAATCCACCCGTCTCGCCGATCCCGCGCTGAAGCGGATCACCGACGGCTTTGCCAAGGCGCTCGACGTGCCGCAGGTGCCGGTGCACATCTACGAGATCAGCCCCGTCAACGGGCTCGCCGCGCCGGACGGGCGGATCTTCATCACCCGCGGCTTCTACGAGAAATACCGCGCAGGGCTGGTGAGCGCGGAGGAGATGGCCAGCGTGATCGCCCATGAGCTGGGCCACGTGGCGCTGGGGCATTCACGGCGGCGGATGATCGATTTCTCCGGCCAGAACGCCCTGCGCACGGCCATGGCGATGGTGCTGTCGCGGTTCATCCCCGGCGTCGGCGTGCTGATCGCCAATTTCTTCACCACGCTTCTGGCGGCACGGCTTTCGCGCTCCGACGAATACGAGGCCGACGCCTATGCCGCCGCGCTGCTCACCAAGGCCGGGATCGGCACCGCGCCGCAGAAGGCGCTGTTTTCCAAGCTGGAAGCGCTGACCGAGGCCAATGCCGGCGCGATGCCGGCTTGGTTCCTGAGCCATCCGAAGACGGACGACCGCATCCGCGCGATCGAGAAGCTCGAAGAGAAATGGGCCGTGTAGGCCTCGCGCCTCGCCGCACCAGGCCGGCACCGCCGGCCAGCCCCCGACCCTCCCCATGGGAGGGGGCTTCACCCCCACCCAGGGTCAGGGGCCGGCCTCTGTCCTCGGCCTCTACCCTACCCGTATAGCGCCTTTGCCATGCGCGGCAGCCGCGCCTTCTTGTAGAGCCTGCGCGGATCCAACTTTTCACCCGAAAGCCGCTCGGCCTCCGCATGGACCCGCTCCGTGACGGCGCGCAGCAGCTCCGGCGCGGCTTCCGCGAGCCCGCGCAGGAAGGCATCCGGCCCGAGCGGCGCAAGCCCGTGTTCGGCGAGCTCCCGGCGCGGGAAATCCTTCAGGTTCAGCGTCAGGATGCCATCGGCCCCGCCGGTGATCGCGGCGGCCAGAACGTGGCGGTCCGTGGGATCCGGCAGGTAGAGCCGCGCCTCCAGCTCCGGGTCCGCCGCCACCAGCCCGAGCGGGAAGCGCGCGCGCCAGAGCGCGGCCTCGCCCTCGGCCTGTGCGCCCCCGACGGGGCCGAGGCGCGCGGCGGCATGGGTCCATTCGCCGAGGATGCGCTCGGAATAGAGCGGCGTGAAGACGCCCGCCTGCGCCACCCCGCTCACCACCTCGCGCAGCACCGTGGGATAGAGCACGCAGGCATCGACGACGAGCTTCACGGCAGCAACCGGTAGAACAGCGCCTTCAGGTAGCCGCTTTCGGCCAGTTGCGGCATCAGCGGGTGATCGGGCCCGGCGAAACCGGTGTGGATCAGCTGGCTGGCGCGCCCTGCCCGGCCAATGCCGCGCGTGCAGGCGGTGCGGAATTTCGACAGATCGGCGGCGTGGGAGCAGGAGCAGAGCCCGAGGTAGCCGCCCTCGGCCACCAGCGGCGCCGCCAGCCGCGCCACGCGCTCATAGGCGCGCAGGCCCTTGTCCAGCGCCTGCCGGTTGGGGGCGAAGGCAGGCGGATCGCAGATCACCACGTCAAACCGCACGCCTTCCTCGGCGAGGGCTTCCAGCACGGCGAAGGCATCGCCGCGGCGGGTGGCAAACCGCGCGTCGGTGCCGGCGGCTTGCGCCCCCTGCATGGCCAGATCCAGCGCGGCGGCGGAACTGTCCACCGCCATGGCGCTTTCGGCCCCGCCCGCAAGGGCTGCCAGCGAGAAGCCCCCGACGTGGGAAAACACATCCAGCACCCGCTTTCCCGCCACCAGCCTTTGCGCGAAGGCGTGGTTGGGGCGCTGATCGTAGAACAGGCCGGTTTTCTGCCCGCCCATCAGATCGGCGATATAGGTGGCGCCGTTCATCGGCACCGGAATCGGCCCCGCGACCTCGCCCGCAACCACCTCGGTGATCTCTTCGAGCCCTTCCAGCGCGCGCGCCCGGCCGGTGCCGTTCTTCACGACCGTGGTGCAGCCCGTCACCTCCTGCGCGGCCCCCGCCAGCGCCTCGAAGGCCACTTCGGCCCAGGCGGCGTTGGGCTGGATCACCAGCGCATCGCCGAAACGGTCGATGATGACACCGGGCAGCCCGTCGGCCTCGGCGTGGACGAGCCGGTAGAAGGGCGCGTCGAACAGGGTTTCACGGTGCGCCAGCGCGGCGGCGATCCGGCGCGCGAACCACGCCCGGTCGATCACCGCTTCCGCGTCACGGTCCAGCATCCGGCAGAAGATCTTGGAGATCGGGTTCACGGCCACCGTGCCCAGATCCCGCCCCTCGCCATCCTGCAGCCGGGCAATCGCACCGGGCGGAATCGCCTTGGTGCGGCGGTCCGTCACCACTTCGTTGGCATAGACCCAGGGCGCGCCGTGGCGGATCGGGCGGGCATCTGTTTTCGGCTTGAGCCGGACAAGAAAAGAGGAGGCATGCGTCATGCACACCTCCTACTTGTTTGCTTCGGCGCTGAAAAGGGCGATCCGCCTCAGGCGGAGGCCGGGACCGACAGCTGGCGCTGGATCTCGCGCGCGAGGTGATCGGTGATGCGCACCTTCTGCGTCTGCCCGGCGCGTTCGGCCTCGATGGCGCGCTGGCCGCCGTAGCCGTCAAGATCCGCCGACACCCGGCGCGGCCCTTCGATCACTTCGCCCGTTTTGGCGTCGCGCACCGTCATCTCGAACTTGATCGAATGGGTGCCGCCGATGGTGTAGCGGGTTTTCTCGGTGAGGGAGTGGAAGCGCGTCACGCGGATGTCCACGATCACGTCGCGGCTGCCCTTGAAGGCGGCGGCGCCGCGGGTCATGCCCTCTTCGAAGATGGCGGCCACCTGCTGGTAGCGATCGCCGTAGGCGTCGCCGCGCCAGACGATGTCGGCCCGCGGGTAGTAGCTGTTGGCTTCGGAAACCTTCAGATCGCGCGGCACGGTCACGCGCAAGTCCACCACGTTGTAGTCGCGGCGCAGGGCCACGGCCGCGGAATCGCCGGCCAGGCCGCCCTCGATGGGCGCGTAGCGCGAAACCACCTGCGGCGTGCTGCAGGCCGAGAGCGCTGCGATCAGGCCGATGGCGGCAGTCAGTTTGAACTTGTTCATCTTGCTTCTCCTTTGTCGGAGTCCCACTCACTTCAAGCCGGAAGATGCCTATGAAATGCGGCGAAATTTGGCAATTGAAGAAACCTTTCCATGTTTTTTAAGCACTTTCAGGCCACACCCGTGCCGGTCCGGGGCGGGCGGAAGTGTCGCGCACGGGGTGATTGTTAGCGCTAACGTTTCGTGCTAGGAAGCGCCCGAACCCACCTACCCGCGAGGAGCAGACATGCCACTCGATTCGACGATCGCCCAGGTCACAGATCGCATCATCGCCCGCAGCGCCCCCACCCGTAACGCCTATCTCGCGCGCATGCGCGCCGCGGCAGAAGACGGCCCACGCCGCGCCCATCTCTCCTGCTCCGGGCAGGCCCACGCCTATGCCGCCATGGGCGAAGACAAGGCCAGCCTCGCCGAGGGGCGCGCGGTGAACCTCGGCATCGTCACCGCCTACAACGACATGCTCTCCGCCCACCAGCCCTTCGAAAGCTACCCCGCGCTGATCCGCGAAGCCGCCCGCAAGGCCGGCGGCACGGCGCAGGTGGCCGGGGGCGTTCCGGCCATGTGTGACGGCGTTACCCAGGGCGAAGCTGGGATGGAACTTTCCCTGTTTTCCCGGGACGTTATCGCGCTGGCTTCAGGTGTCGCCCTGAGCCACAACACCTTCGACGCCGCCGTCTTCCTCGGGGTGTGCGACAAGATCGTGCCGGGGCTGATCATGGCCGCCGCCACCTTCGGCTTCATCCCCTCCGTGTTTCTGCCCGCCGGGCCGATGGTCTCGGGCCTGCCCAATGACGAGAAGCAGAAGGTGCGCAAGCTCTTTGCCACCGGCGAAGTGGGCCGCGACAAGCTGATGGAAGCCGAGATGGCCTCCTACCACGGCCCTGGCACCTGCACCTTCTACGGCACCGCCAACACCAACCAGATGCTGATGGAGTTCATGGGGCTGCACCTGCCCGGCGCCTCCTTCGTGAACCCCAACACCCCCCTGCGCGATGCGCTCACCATCGCCGGCGCACAGCGCGCTATGGAGATCACCGCGCTTGGCAACGACTACCGCCCCGTCTGCGACATCCTCGACGAGCGCACCTTCGTGAACGGCATCGTCGGGCTGATGGCCACCGGCGGCTCCACCAACCTCGTGCTGCACCTGCCCGCCATGGCGCGCGCCGCCGGGGTGATCCTCGAACTCGAGGATTTCGACGCCCTTTCGCAGGTCGTGCCGCTGATGGCGAAGGTCTACCCCAATGGGCTCGCCGACGTGAACCACTTCCACGCCGCCGGGGGGCTTGGCTACATGATCGGCGATCTGCTCGACCAGGGCCTGCTGCACCCCGATACCAGCACCGTGGCCGGGGACGGGCTGGCGCTCTACACCCGCGAGCCCAAGCTCGTGGACGGCGCGCTCACCTGGGAAGCGGGCGCCGGCCATTCCCACAACGAGAAGATCCTGCGCTCCTGCAAGGATCCGTTCCAGCCCAACGGCGGGCTGAAGCACCTCAAGGGCAACCTCGGCGAGGGGATCATGAAGATCTCCGCCGTGGCCGAAGACAAGCGCGTGATCGAGGCGAAGGCCCGGGTCTTCCACACGCAGGAGGCCGTGAAAGAAGCCTTCAAGGCCGGCGAGTTCACCGAGGACACCATCGTGGTGGTGCGCTTCCAGGGGCCGCAGGCCAACGGGATGCCCGAGCTGCACGGGCTCACGCCCTCGCTGATGGTGCTGCAGGACCGCGGCCTGAAAGTGGCTCTGGTGACCGACGGGCGCATGTCGGGAGCATCCGGCAAGGTGCCCGCCGCCATCCACGTCTGCCCCGAGGCCGCCGCCGGCGGGCCGCTGGCGCGCGTGCGCGACGGCGACAGGATGCGCGTGGATGCCGATGCCGGCGTGATCGAGGTTCTGGAACCCGATTTCGACAGCCGCACCCCCGTGACGGCCGATCTGAGCGCGAATGCGTTTGGCATCGGGCGCGAAATGTTCGATGTATTCCGCAAGAACGTGGGCAGCGCCGACGCCGGCGCCGCCGTCATCCTGTAACCAACCGAAGGATCTCGAAACGATGACCCCCCAAGAGGCCAGCAAACGCGCCGCCGAAGTCTGCCAACTCGCTCCGGTGGTGCCGGTTCTGGTGGTGGACGACGCGGCCCATGCAGCCCCCCTCGCCGAAGCGCTGATCGCCGGCGGCCTGCCCGCGCTGGAAGTCACCCTGCGCACCCCGGCAGCGCTCGACGTGATCGCCGAAATGGCGAAGGTGAAAGGCGGCGTCGTGGGCGCGGGAACGCTTCTGACCCCGGAAGACGTGAAGGCCGCCAAGGCCGCCGGCGCCACCTTCGGCGTCTCGCCCGGCGCGACGGACCGGCTGCTGCAGGCCTGCGAGGACGAAGACCTGCCGCTCCTGCCCGGCGCCGCCACCTCCACCGAGGCGATGCGCCTGCTGGAACGCGGCTACACCACGCAGAAGTTCTTCCCGGCCGAGGCCAACGGCGGCGCGCCGGCGCTCAAGGCCATCGGCGCGCCGATCCCGCAGGTCACCTTCTGCCCCACCGGCGGCATCTCGCTGAAGAACGCGATGGACTACCTGTCGCTCTCCAACACCTATTGCGTGGGCGGCAGCTGGGTGGCCCCGAAGGACAAGGTGCTCGCGGGCGACTGGGCCGGCATCGAGGCGCTGGCGCGCGAAGCCGCACAGCTCGGCAAGTAACGCAGATGCCCCGCCCGGCGGCAACGCCGGGCAGCGCCGACCCGCCCCCATGGGGCGGCGCTTCACGCCACCCCGCGGGTCGGCACCGCCCTTGGTTAATGCGCCATGCGGCCCGCGCGCCCGCCACGGCGCCCGGCCGAAGGCGCGGCCTCCAGCCCCTGCCGCAGAACCGCGCTCATGGGATGGTCCGGCGCCTCATCGGCATAGAGCGCCACCAGCGCGGTGAGTGCGGCGCGCACCTCCACCCCTTCGGGCAGGCTGATCGCCCAATCCAGAAAGATCGACCGGCACTCGCCGATCTGGATTCCCTCGATCCGGTAGCTTTCGCGGATCAGCCCCTTGGGGTCGTAGCTTGATGTGCTCATGGCGGCGTCCTCACGGTGCGCTGGCGTCTGACTCGGAGCGCAATATAGCTTCCGTCACCGCGTTGGCACGTGCGGAATGCGCCGTCAGGGAGTCCTGCAGCGCCTCGGCGCTTTCCTGGCCGGTTTCGCGCAGCAGGAAGGCCAGCCCCCCCTCGCCCAGCCGCTCCGGCGCCAGCGCGCCGTCGGTCAGCAGCTTCCCGGCCACCCGCAGACGCCACATCAGCCGGTAGGCCGCCAGAAGGTCGCCCGCCTGCGCCGCGCTCAGCACGCCGGCCGCCACGCCTGCCTCCAGCTGCGCGCCGACCCCGTGCGCCGCGCTGCCGGCGAGCAGCGCGCAGGTCTGGGCGGTCAGCTCGATGTCCTGCAGGCGGCCGGGGCCGGATTTCGCATCGAAGGCACCCTGCGCGGGCTTGGCCTCGGCAAGGCGAACGCGCATCTCCTGAACCTCGCGCACCACCCGCGCCCGATCGCGCCCGGCGCGCGGCAGCAGATCACGCCGTAAGGCCGCGATGTCCTCCGCCAGCGCCGCCTCCCCCGCCACGGGCCGCGCCCGCGTGAGCGCCAGGTGCTCCCACACCCAGGCTTCCTTCTCCTGGTAGTTGCGGAAGGATTGCAGCGCCGTGGCCACCGGCCCCTGTCGGCCCGAGGGGCGCAGGCGCATGTCCACCTCGTAAAGCCGGCCTTCCGCCATCTGCGCCGACAGAGCGGTGACGAAAGCCTGCGTCAGCCGGGCGAAATAGGGCCGCGTGGCCAGCGGGCGCCTGCCCTCGGAGCCTTCGGCCCCCTGCGCATCGTAGATGACGATCAGATCGAGATCGGAGCGCGCGTGCAGCCGCCCCGCCCCGAGCGAGCCCATCCCGACGATGACGGCCCCGCGCCCCGGCATCGCCCCGTGCTTGCGGGCGAACTCCGCCGCCACGTGGGGCGCGAGCGCGCGCAGAACCGCCTCGGCCAGCTCGGCATATTGCGCCCCCGCCTCCTCGGCGTCGATCAGCCCCCGCAGGTGATGCACCCCGATGCGGAAATGCCATTCCCGCTGCCAGCGCCGCGCGCCGTCCAGCCGGGCCTCGTAGTCGGGCAACGCGGCGAGCCGGGCGGAGAGATCCTCCCCCAGCGCCGCGCAGCCGGGCCAGTCTTCGAAGAAATCCCCGGCGATGACGGCATCCAGAACCTGCGAATTGCGGCCCAGGTGCTCGGCCAGTTCCGGCGCCGACGTGGCGATCCCCACCATCAAGTCGATCAAATGGGGGTTGGCCTCGAACATGGAGAAGAGTTGAACACCGGCCGGCAAGCCCTTGAGAAACCCGTCGAAATGGATGATCGCCTGATCCGGCTTCGCCGCCCGGCCGAGCCGTTGCAGGATCTCCGGGCGCAGGCGGCGGAAGATCCGTTGGGCCCGTTCCGTGCGCAGCGCCGGGTAGGTCCACCAGCGTTCCGCGATCGCCTCCGCATGCGCATCGATTTCCGCCTCCGTCGGCGCCCCTTCGGCCGCGCCCGGCGCGAAGAATCCCTCCGTCAGGGCGTGGACCTCCTCCAGCCGCTCGGTGATTTCTCCGCGAAGGGCTGCTACATCGGTGCGGCCCATGAAGGCCGCGAGCCGCGCGAACCCTTCGGGAGATTTCGGCAGATCGTGGGTCTGCGCATCGTTCACCATTTGCAGACGGTGCTCTACCTCGCGGTGGAAAATGTAATGATCCGAGAGCTTTGCGCGGACATCTTCAGGCACCCACCCCTTTTCGGCCAGCGCCGCGAGCGCGGGAAGCGTCTCGCGCTGGCGCAGCCCCGGATCCCGCCCGCCGGCGATGATCTGGCGCGTCTGGGTGAAGAACTCGATCTCGCGGATGCCGCCGCGCCCGAGCTTCATGTTGTGCCCCTCCAGCACGATCGGCCCGTGGAATCCCTTGTGATCACGGATGCGCAGGCGCATGTCGTGGGCGTCTTCGATGGCCGCGAAATCGAGGTGCTTGCGCCAGACGAAGGGCGTCAGGGCCTTCAGGTAGCGCGCCCCCGCCTCCAGATCCCCGGCGCAGGGCCGCGCCTTGATGTGGGCGGCGCGCTCCCAGGTGCGCCCGAGGCTTTCGTAGTAGCGCTCCGCCGCTTCCATCGAGAGGCAGACCGGCGTCACCGAGGGGTCCGGGCGCAGGCGCAGATCGGTGCGGAAGACGTAGCCGTCGGCGGTGATGTCGCTCAGCAGCTTGGCCATGGCGCGCGTGGCACGGATGAAGGCGGCGCGGGCTTCCTGGTAATCCGCCTCGCCGTAACGGGTTTCGTCAAAGAGGCAGATCAGATCGATGTCGGAGGAGTAGTTCAACTCCCCCGCCCCCATCTTGCCCATGGCCAGCGCCACCATGCCGGCGCCGCTGTCCAGATCCGCCTCCGTGGCGCCGGGCAGCTTGCCACGCCGGATCTCCTTCGCCAGCGCCGCCCGCATCGCCCGCTCCACCGCCAGATCGGCGAAGCGGGTGAGCGCGCCCGTCACCTCCAGCAGCGGCCAGACCCCGGACAGATCGGCCAGCGCCGTCAGCAGCGCCGCGCGCCGCTTGGCCTGGCGCAGCGCCGGGCCGGGATCGGCCTCGGGCGCGGCACGCACGTCCGTGAGAATGGCCTCGAAGGCCTCCTGCGCGGGGCGTTCCAGCGCGGAAGGCAGCCAGGCAGCCTCCTTCTGCATGAGACCCAGCAGGTAGGGGCTGCAGCCCGCCGTGCCGCCGATCAGCTCGAGCGCACCGGCGGGCAGACCGGCAAAGAGCGCACGGCCCTCGGCGGCACGGTCTGGATCGAAGGGCAAGGGGCAGCGGGACATGGGGCGCAGGAATTCCATGGCCGCAGACTGTGCCCAATCGGGGCCGAGCGCAAGCGGGCTTGCGGCGGCTGCGCCACGCGGCACATCGCGCCGCCGCCGGCGCAGAACGCGGGCAGCGCACCGTGGCACGCAAAGATTTTTTCGCCGCATCTTACTGTTTTTAAACGACTAATCAGATCAATGTAAAAAACATTTACATCAAGCCTTGATCCCGGCGCAGGCAATCCCGATCTGGTATGATGTGAAAGACATTCACATTAAAACAGCAACCTGGAGAAAACGAAATGAGTAGCGTCGCCACGTGGCCCTCGCAGGCCGAAACCTGGCTTGACGAGCGCGGAAAAGGGGCCTGGATCGCCGCAATGGTGCTTGGCTTCATCTTCTTCTGGCCCGTCGGCCTCGCCCTTCTCGCCTACATGATCTGGAGCAAACGCATGTTTTCCGGCAAATGCGCATCCAAGCGCGCCACCTACAATTCCCGCCACGCCTTCCGCTCGTCCGGCAACATGGCCTTCGACAGCTACAAGGCCGAGACCCTGCGCCGGCTGGAAGAGGAACAGGACGCCTTCGAAGCCTTCCTGCAACGCCTGCGCGAAGCCAAGGACAAGGCCGAGTTCGACCAGTTCATGGATGACCGCGCCAAGCGCGCCAAGGACGTGAACGAGGCCGACGAAGACAAGACCGTCGAGGCGTAAGCCCCGGCCGGACGGCGCGGCCCATCCCCAACCCTGCCCGTCCGCCCCTGCACCGGCACTGCCGGCCCCCGCGAAACCGGGGGCCACGGCCGCAAGCCGCCTTCCCCCCATTTTCCCGGACAGTATAAAGATGAGTATGACCGAGCCGCTCTGGGGCCTTCCCGACCCCGATACCCACGCAGAATTCTACCAGGATGTCGCCGCGAAGCGTTTCTTCGCCTGGCTGATCGATGCCGTCTTCATCCTGCTGATCACCGCCATCATCGTGCCCTTCACCGCCTTCACCGCGCTGTTCTTCCTGCCGGCGCTGGCGCTCGGGGTCAGCCTCGTCTACCGCACGGTCTCCATCGCGCGCCATTCGGCCACGCCGGGGATGCGCTTCGTCTCGATCGAGTTCCGCAACCACCGCGGCGAAACCTTCGACACCGCCACCGCGCTTCTGCACACGGTCGGCTACCTCGTGTCGATGTCCATGGTGTTTCCGCAGGTGATCTCGGTCATCCTGATGCTCACCAGCCGCCGCCGCCAGGGCCTGACCGACATGCTTCTGGGCACCGCCGCAGTGAACAGGGCGGCCCGCTTCTGACCCCGGCGCAGGCGCCGCCCTCCCCTTTCAAGCCCCCCATTTCTGGGGGCTTTTCCTTTTGCGCATCCATTGCTACGCTCGGTCTCGATTTATGATTGCACCGGATCTATGCGCCACACTCTTCCGCTCGCCCCCCAGTTCTACGTGACCGCGCCGCAGCCCTGCCCCTACCTCGACGGGCGGATGGAGCGGAAGCTGTTCACCGCGCTCCAGGGCGATACCGCCGAAACGCTCAACGACGCGCTATCCAAGCAGGGCTTCCGCCGCTCCCAGAACGTGCTCTACCGGCCTTCCTGCGCCGATTGCACCGCCTGCCTCTCTGCGCGCATCCGGGTGGCGGATTTCAAACCCTCGCGCAGCCAGCGCCGCTGCATGAAGCGCAACGCCGATCTGGTCCGCTCCGCCAATTCGCCCTGGGCCACCGAAGAGCAGTTCGCCCTCTTTCGCCGCTACCTCGACAGCCGCCACGCCGACGGCGGCATGGCGGACATGGACATCTTCGAGTTCGCCGCGATGATCGAGGAAACCCCGATCCGCTCCCGCGTGGTGGAATACCAGGACGCCGCCGGCACCTTGAAGGGCGTCTGCCTGACGGACGTGCTCGATGACGGGGTGTCGATGGTCTATTCCTTCTACGAGCCCGACGAGGCCTTCCGCAGCTTCGGCACCTACATCATCCTCGACCACGTGGAGATCGCCCGCGCCGCGGGTCTGCCCTACGTCTACCTCGGCTACTGGGTGCCCGGCAGCCAGAAGATGGGCTACAAGGCCGGCTTCGACGCGCTCGAGGTCTACCACGGCGGCGCCTGGCAGGATCTGGGCGATCCGGCCGACTACGAAGGCGAGACCCATCCGCTTTCGGTCGATCCCATCGCCGAACAGGTGGCGCGCATCTCCCTGCCCGACACCATGCGCACGAAGGGCTGAGCCGTGCTGCGCAGGATCGGCGCGCTGGCGCTGGTGGTGCCCGACTACGATGCGGCCATCGCCTTCTACGTGGGCAAGCTCGGCTTCACCCTGCTGGCCGATGAAGACCAGGGCGGCGGCAGGCGCTGGGTTCTTGTCGCCCCGCCCGGCGGCGGCGAAACCGCGCTGCTGCTGGCCAGGGCCGAGGGGCCGGAGCAGACGGCCGCCGTCGGCAACCAGGCCGGCGGGCGGGTGTTCCTCTTCCTGCACAGCGATGATTTCGAAGCCGATCACGCCGCCATGCTCGCAGCCGGGGTGATCTTCGAGGAGGCCCCGCGCCACGAGCCCTACGGCACCGTCGCCGTCTGGCGCGATCCCTTCGGCAACCGCTGGGATCTGCTGCAACCGGCCTGATCGGCCCGCGCTACGTCAGGTCACGCCCCGCCCCCTCTTGGCCCGCCGCCCGCCTGCGCGCATAGTCGCCCGCGAGAGCTTGATCCCAGAGGAGACCCGTCATGGAACCCGTCGTCATCGTCAGCGCGGCCCGCACCGCCATCGGAAGCTTCGGAGGCTCGCTGAAATCGCTGAGCCCCACCGAGCTGGGTGCGACCACCGCGAAGGCCGCCATCGAGCGCGCCGGACTCACCGCCGACGCGGTGGAGCAATCCTTCTACGGCAACGTGATCCACACCGAAGCGCGCGACATGTACATCTCGCGCACCGTGGCCATGGCCGCGGGCGTGCCCGAAAGCAGCCCGGCGCTCACCGTCAACCGGCTCTGCGGCTCGGGGCTTCAGGCCGTGGTGTCGGCCATCCAGGTGCTGATGCTGGGCGATGCGAAAATCGCACTGGCCGGCGGCACCGAGAGCATGAGCCGCGCGGGCTACCTGCTGCCGGCGGCGCGCTGGGGCCAGAAGATGGGCGATACAGGCGCGATCGACATGATGACGGCCGCGCTGCACGATCCCTTCGGCCACGGCCACATGGGCATCACCGCCGAGAACATCTCGGAGCAATACGGCATCGACCGCGCCGCCCAGGACGCCTTCGCGCTGGAAAGCCACCGCCGCGCCGCCGCGGCGATCGAGGCGGGGCATTTCAAGGAGCAGATCGTGCCCGTCACGGTGACGGAGCGGCGCAAGGAAGTGGTGTTCGACACCGACGAGCACGTCCGCCCCAACGCCACCCTCGCCGACATGGAAAAGCTGCGCCCGGTGTTCAAGAAGGATGGCACCGTCACCGCCGGCAACGCCTCGGGCATCAACGACGGCGCCGCATCGCTGGTGCTGATGACCGAGAGCGAGGCCAAGGCCCGCGGCCTGGCGCCGCTGGCGCGGGTGGTCTCCTACGGCCATGCCGGCGTGGACCCGAAGATCATGGGCATGGGGCCGGTGCCGGCGATGGAAAACGCCATGAAGCGCGCCGGCATCACGGCCGATGATCTGGACGTGGTGGAAAGCAACGAAGCCTTCGCGGCGCAGGCCTGCGCGGTGAGCCAGCAGCTGGGGCTCGATCCGGCGAAGGTGAACCCCAACGGCGGGGCCGTGGCGCTTGGCCACCCGGTGGGCGCCTCCGGCGCGATCATCGCCACCAAGCTTCTCTATGAACTGAAACGCACCGGCGGGCGCTACGGCGCCGCCACCATGTGCATCGGCGGCGGGCAAGGCATCGCGCTGATCGTGGAGAACGCGGGCTGAGAATTCTTCACCTGCCACGCCAGTGGCAGGTACGCGCCCACCCGGGCGGACGCTCAGCGCTACAGAACAACAACGCACAAAAAAGAAACGCCCCGGATCCCTCCGGGGCGTTTCTCATTTCCTTGATGGCCTGCCTCAGTGCCCGATCAGGTTGGGCAGGATCGTCACCACCGAGGGGAAGGCCCACAGCAGTGCCAGACCGGCCACCTGGATCAGCACGAAGGGGATCACGCCGCGGTAGATGTGGCCCGTCGTGACCTCCTTCGGTGCCACGCCCCTCAGGTAGAAGAGCGCGAAGCCGAAGGGTGGCGTCAGGAAGGAGGTCTGCAGGTTCACCGCGATCATGATCGTCACCCACTTCGGATCCATCGTGCCGCCGTAGATCACGGGGCCGACGATCGGGATGACGATGTAGATGATCTCCAGGAAGTCCAGCACGAAGCCGAGCACGAAGAGCACCAGCATCACGATGAGGAAGACCTTCATCTCGCTGTCGAAGCTCTTCAGGAACTCCTGGATGTAGTGTTCGCCCCCGAAGGAGATCACCACGAGGTTCAGCAGCTGGCTGCCGATCAGGATGGTGAACACCATGCTCGTGACCTTCGCGGTTTCGCGCACCACCGGGCTGAGCACCCCGTTGCGGAACAGCACCCAGCAGGAGAAGAGGATGCCGAACATCGCGAAGAGGTAGGCACCCTGCGCCACGAAGAAGGCGGCCCAGTCCTCGAAGGGCACGTCGCCGCGGTTGACCCGCAGATCGAAGTTCACCCCCACGAGGATCATGATCACGATGGCAAAGGCGGCCTGGATCACGATCTTGCCGGAGTTCCCTTCATCCTGAAGCTTGCGGTAGGCCGCCAGCATCAGCGCACCGCCGGCCCCCAGCGCGGCGGCCGGAGTCGGGTTGGTGATGCCGCCGAGGATGGAGCCCAGCACGGCCACGATCAGAACCAGCGGCGGGAAGACCACGCGCAGCAGATCGTTCTGCCCCAGCAGCCCCGCGGCGTAGCGGCAGGCCCAGAGGGCAACCGCAAGCGGGATCGCCAGCAGCACCAGCGTGGTGCCCGGGCTGGAGAGCGGACCGATGAAGAGCACGTCCACGGCGAGCGCGGCGGCCACGGCGCCGAGGCCGATCATCAGCGGCTTGCCGTCGGCGGAGGGCGCGATGCCGCGGGCGGTGGTCAGGATCAGCGCCAGCAGCAGGAAGCCCACGGCCACGCCGGTGCCGATCGGAGCGGCGGCGGCCACTTTCTCGGCGCGCAGCTGTTCGATCTCTTCCGGCGTCAGCGCACGGCTCTGCTGCACGCCGCCGGCCTCGTCGATCGCCTTCTGCTGCTCGACGGCCATGTCCCATTTCTCCTGACCGTGCAGTTCGATCATGGAGGCCTGGCATTGCTCGCTCACGTTGGTGCGCAGGATGGCGCCTTCGGTGGCATCCGAGAAGCTGTCCACGATCACCGTCTGGCTGCCCACGATGTTCACGTTCATCGCGAGGATCAGGCCACCGATCAGGGCGACCGGCGCGGCGACGAACCAGGTCAGCGCGTCATTGCGGGTGATGATGTCGCCCGAACCGCCTTCCAGCTGCACCGGCGGCGCCTTGTGAGGCTTCACCAACGCATAGCCGAAGGCGTAGAGCCCGTAGAGGACGGCCAGCATCACGCCCGGCAGGATCGCGGCCTGGAAGAGCGTGCCCACCGACACCACGGCGGCTTCGCCGAGATAGGTGAGCGCGTCCGAACAGCCGGCCTCGGCGGCGCGCTGCTCCTGGGCGGCGGAGTAGAGATCCCCCGCAAGGGTGCCCAGAAGAACGATCACGATGGAGGGCGGAATGATCTGCCCCAGCGTGCCCGAAGCCGCGATCACGCCCGTGGCGAGCTCGGGGCTGTAGTTGTTGCGCAGCATGGTGGGCAGCGACAGCAGCCCCATCGTCACCACGGTGGCCCCGACGATGCCGGTGGAGGCGGCGAGGAAGGCGCCCACCACCACGACCGAAACGGCCAGGCCGCCCGGCAGCGGGCCGAAGACGCGCGCCATCGTGGTCAGCAGGTCGTTGGCGATCTTGGAGCGCTCCAGCGTGATCCCCATCAGCACGAACATCAGCACGGCCAGCAGGGTTTCGATGGATTGCCCGGCCAGAACGCGCTCGTTCATCCGGTTCACGATGAAGGAGATGTTGCGGTCCACGGCCGTTTCCCAGCCCTGCGGGAACACGGGCTCCGCCGCTCTGGGCAGATCCGGATACCGGAAGATCGATATCTTGTCTGGGTGGATGCCCGTTCCGACGAGCGAGCGGTAGGCGTCCGACCCTGTGTCGATCGCCTGGTGGATGAGAAGGCCCGCTGAATCCAGCGCGGCAATGATCGTGAAGGAGATCACCGCGGCCCCACCGATGGCAAACGCCACCGGGAAGCCCGATAGGATCCCGCCGAAGAGGCAGAGGAACACGATGATCAGGCCGATCTCGACGCCATCAAGTCCAAAAAGCATCAGATACAGTCCCTTGGGTTAGTGGATTTCGGCGACAAGCTCGGCGTCGGGATCGCCGAGGTCGTCCTTGTCGAGATACTTGCCCTCGCTCTCCGGCCCTTCCTTCCATTCGAGGTAGGAGCGGTAGAAGAAGGCGATGGCTTGCAGGAAGACCATGCCGGCGAAGATCACCAGCAGAACCTTGAAGATGAAATAGGCGTTGAAGCCGTTGGGCGAGAAGCCGATGGTCTCCACGTTCCACTTCACGATGCGGGCCTTCTTCTCGAGCAGGTCGAGCTTGTCGGAGGCCGAGACCTTCGGCGTAATCAGGTGGCGCCACATGAAGAACCAGCCGTACATCCAGGTCAGCACCGCGAAGGGCATCATGAACAGCAGGGAGCCGATCATGTCGATCACGCGCTTGGTGCGGTATTTCACCGCCGAGTAGACGAGGTCCACGCGCACGTGGCCGCCCTGCACGAAGGTGTAGGTGCAGCACAGGCAGACGATCATGGCGTTGTAGAGCTTCAGCTCCTCCGCCCACCAGCTCACGTCGTAGGTGAGCGGCGCGCCGAAGCCGAAGGAGATGTCGGCGCGGGTGAAGATCCGCTGCATGAAGACGATGACGATCTGTTGCAGAACCATCAGCAGGCCCGCCCAGGCGAAGAACCGGCCGACGGTGTTGGCGAAGCCCTCGAGCACCCGCACGCAGCCCCACATGAAGCTGTTGCGCCACAGGCCGATCGCGGTGATCACGAGGAAGGTCGTGAACACGACGAAGAAGAACTCGGTCGAGCCGCCGTAATAGATGAACCGCACCATGGAAGTCTTGTCGGACCAATCCAGCCACAGCTGCGGATGCGTGATGGCGTAGCCTAGGTTGTAGAAAGCCATCAAGATGTTCTGAAAGAACCAGAGTATGCCGTCCAGCATCACTCTATCCCCCTTGTCCCGAAGAAAGGCGCGCCCTGCCCTTGGCGCGCGGAGCGCCCCGGCCCGCGCGCGCTTGGCGTCGGGCCGGGGCTGGCGTTGCGCGTCAGACGGGCTTAGCCCAGAACGCGGTCACGCTGTTTGCGGTAGGCCGAGATCGAGTCGGTGATCCAGCCGGAAGAAGCCTTCATCGACGCGGTGTAGTCGTCGTAGATCTTCTTGAACAGCTCGTCGCCCATGAACTCGTCATAGACCTGCTGCGAAGCGGCGCCCATCGCATCCCAGACAGAATCCGGGAACTCGAGGACCTTCACGCCGCCGGCCTTCAGACGCTCGAGCGCGGCACCGTTGTTCATCAGGTACTGGCTGAGGTTCCAGACGTTGGCGTGACCGGCAGCGATTTCCACGGCCGATTGCTGGGCCGGGGTCAGGCTGTCGAAGACTTCGCGGTTCATGGCCAGCGAGAGGCCGGCGGCCGGCTCGTGGAAACCGGCGGTGTAGTAGAACTTCGTGATCTCCTGGAAGCCGGCTTTCTCGTCCGCCCAGGGGCCGATCCACTCGGTGCCGTCGATCGCGCCGGAGGCCAGCGCCTGGTACACTTCGGCACCCGGCAGGTTCTGCACGGAAGCGCCCATGTAGCCCAAGGCCTTGCCGCCCAGGCCCGGCATGCGGAACTTCAGGCCGTTGAAATCTTCGGGGCCGGTGATTTCCTTGCGGAACCAGCCGCCGGCCTGGGTGCCGGTGTTGCCGGCCAGGAAGGACTTCAGGCCGAAGATTTCGCCCAGCTCGTCGTGCATGGCCATGCCGTTGCCGTGGTAGTACCAGTTGTTCAGCTCGGTCGCGGTCATGCCGAAGGGAACGCCGGTGAAGAAGGCGAAGCCCGGGTGCTGGTTGACGAAGTAGTAGTCGGCGGCGTGATACATGTCGGCCTGGCCGGCGGTCACGGCGTCGAACACTTCGAAGGCGCCTACGAGTTCGCCCGCGGCTTTCACTTCCACGGTCAGCTGGCCATCGGTGATGGCGGTGATGTTGTCAGCGCTTTTCTGCGCGGCATCGAACACCCCGGCGAGGCCGCGGCCCCAGGACGTGACCATCGTCAGCGTCCGCTTGCCTTGCGCGTAGGCCGGCGCGGCCAGAGTGGTGGCCGCCGCAGCGGTGCCGCCGAGCGCGGATGTTTTCAGGAAAGAACGACGATCCATATGTAACCTCCCAAAGATAGACTGCCCCGGCTGTTCAGGCCCGGGCGGATCGTTTCCAGTGTGGCGCAGACTAGCGCCGCTCTTTCCCTACGGAAATACCCACTCCTACGCAGAGAGCCGGATTTTTCGGCAGTCACGCGCCCGGAAGCGCCCGAAAATCCGGCGAAACCTCCGAGAATTGACGCCGAAGCCGCGAGCGCCCATGCTCTGCGGGCACCGGGGAGGATGGGGAAGAATCAGGTTTTGGCACCGCCGGGCACAACCATGCGTGAGCGCTTTAAACTCAGTTACGGGCAGAAGCTCTTCCTTCTGGCCACCCTGCCGCTCATCGTGGCGGCGGCGGCCATCGCCGTGCTGGTGGCGAACCAGTCGCGCGAACTGGCCGACCGCGAGATCGCCGCGCTGGAACAGCAGATGATCGCCGCCAAGGAAGCCGAGCTGGAAAACTACATGTCCATCGCGCGCACCGCGATCGTCAACATCTACGGCCGCGCCCTGCCCGACGACGAGGCCGCGAAGCTGGAGGTGACGCAGATCCTGTCCTCCCTCGTCTACGGCCAGGACGGCTATTTCTTCGTCTTCGACTACGACGGCAACAACCTCGTCTCGCCGCGCCAGACCTACCTGATCGGCAAGAACTGGTCGGGGCTGGAGGATCTGAACGGGGTGCCGATCACCGACGAGCTGATCCGCATCGCGCGCACCGGGGCCGGCTACCACAGCTTCGACTGGCCCAAGCCTTCGACCCGCGAAACCGCGCGCATGGTGGCCTACGTGGTGGGGTTGCAGGATTGGAAATGGGCCGTGGGCACGGGCATCTTCATCGACGACGTGCTCGAAACCGTCGCGGCCGCGCGCGCCGACGTGGAAGCCCGCATCCAGCGCACCTTCGTCTACATCATCGCGATCACGCTCTCGGCCCTGCTCGTGGTGTTTTTCTCTGGCCTTTTCATCAACATACGCGAACGCCGCCTGGCCGACGCAAAGCTCAAGGAGCTTACCCAGCGCATCTTCGACACCCAGGAGGAGGAGCGCGGCCGCGTGGCCCGCGAACTGCATGATTCCATCAGCCAGATCCTCGTCGGGGTGCGCTATGCGCTGGAGCTGACGCGCCGCCGGCTCGCCAGCGGCGACGACCGCGCGGCGGAGAACCTCGACAAGGGCATCGACCACCTCAACGGCGCCATCCAGGAGGTCCGTCGCATCAGCCGCGACCTGCGCCCCGGCGTGCTGGACGATCTCGGCCTCGGCCCGGCGCTGCAGTCGCTGACCGAGGAATTCAGCAAGCGCACCGGCATCCAGACGGAGCTTGAGACCGTGGTGTTCCGCAACCGGCTGGACCAGGAGGCCAAGATCGCGCTCTACCGCATCGCCCAGGAGGCGCTGACCAACATCGAGCGCCACGCCGAGGCCACGCAGGTCTCCATCAAGCTGGCCGGCCATACCCGCGGCGCCACCATGCGCATCCAGGACAACGGCCGCGGCATCCCCCAGACCCGCGGCCGCGGCCAGCCGGTGGAAGGGCTCGGCCTGCGCAACATGATGGAACGCATCGAACAGCTCGACGGCACCCTGCGCGTGCTCTCCTCGCGCTCCGGCACCGTCATCGAAGCACAGGTGCCGCTCAGCCACCTGCTGCCCCCCGAAGGCAAGACCAGGAAAGAAACCGCATGACGAAAACCCGTGTCGTGATCGTGGACGATCACCCGATGGTCACCGAAGGCATCCAGGCCATTCTCGAAACCTACGACGACATCGAGATCGTTGGCACGCTCACCAATGGCCAGGAGGCGATCGACAGCGTGCTCAAGCTCGCGCCCGACGTGATGCTGCTGGATCTGAACATGCCGCAGGTCAACGGGCTCTCCGCCACCGAGATCATCCTCGAAAAGCGCCCCGAGACACGCATCCTGATCCTGTCGATGCATGACAGCGCCGAGTATATCTCCACCGCGCTCTCCCACGGCGCGCTCGGCTACGTGCTGAAGGACGTGCCCACCGAGGAGATCAAGACGGCCATAGACACGGTGATGGCCGGCCAGCAGTATCTCTGCACCGGGGCCAACGCCGCCCTCACCCCGAAAATCGCCGACGGGCGCGAGCCGCTCACCAGCCGGGAGCAGACGATCCTGCTGCAGCTGGCGCAGGGCAAATCCAACAAGGAAGTCGCCCTCGCGCTCGACATCTCGGTGCGCACGGTGGAAACCCACCGAAAGAACATCAAGCGCAAGCTGAGGATCAGCTCCACCGCCGGGCTCACTCGCTACGCGCTGGAGCACGGGATGCTTCAGGGCACGGGCGTGAGCCTCTAAGGCCCCCCGCGCCTTTAGCGCGTGGCGTGGCCCCGCAGCCGCAGCACCAGCGGCATCATCAGCACCACCAGCACCGCCGAAAAGAGAAAGGGCGCGCCGGGCAGATACACCCCTTCGGCGTCCACGGCGCCCTGAAACAGCCCCGTCATGACCAGCGGCGAAAGAACCGCCGCCACGCTCGACAGCGAGGCGATCACCCCCTGCACCACGCCCTGCCTGTCCTCCTCCACCTGGTTCGAGGCCATGGCCGTCATCAGCGCGGGCACCAGGTCGGAGAGCGCGGCCAGCAGCAGGAACAGGATGAGCGGCGCCAGCGCGGCGGTGAAGCCGAAGCCCACCATGCCGATCAGCGCCGAGGCCATCCCCAGCATCAGCGTGCGGAAATCCCCGAACCAGCGGATGAACAGCGGCAGCAGCCCGCCCTGAACCAGCGCCAGCAGCACGCCGTAGGCCGCCAGCGACAGGCCGATGTATAGCGTCGGCCAGTCGAACACCTCCCGCGTCCAGAAGGCCCAGAGCGTCGGGTAGACCATGTTGGCGAACTCGAAGATGAAGATGCACAGAAGCGGCACCGCGAGCCCCGGCAGGCGGAAGGCGTCGAGGATGGATCTGAACGGGTTCAGATCGCGCCGTCCGAAGGGGCGGCGCTTCTGCGCGGGCAGGCTTTCGGGCAGCACGAAGAGGCCGAAGAGCGCATTGCCCGCCGAAAGCGCGGCGGCGATCCAGAAGGGCGCGCTCACGCTGATCCCCGCGGCGAGGCCGCCGAGCGCCGGCCCCAGCACGAAGCCGATGCCGAAGGCCGCCCCGATCAGCCCGAAGTTCGCCGCCTTCTCCTGCGGCGAGGAGATGTCGGCGATGTAGGCGGTGGCGGTGATGTAGGTGGCCCCGGCAAGCCCGGCGAGCGTGCGCCCCAGCAGCAGCAGCCAGAAGCTCTCGGCCAGCGCCATGATCGCGTAGTCCAGCGCCAGCATGGCCAGCGCGGCGATCAGGATCGGCCGGCGGCCGACGGCATCCGACAGGCTGCCCACGACGGGGCCGCAGAGAAACAGCGCACCCGCGTAGGCCGTCATCAGCAGCCCGCCGAGAAAGGCGCCCTGCCCCGTGCTCTCCGCCCCCACGCGCGCCATGAGATCGGGCATGATCGGAAAGACGATGCCGATGCCGATGGCGTCGATCATCAGGGTGACGAGGATGAACAGGATGGCGCGGTTCTTGAACATTCCGCCCTATCCGACGTGGCGCGCCGGAACGCAAACGAAATCGCGCGGGCGGGAATCGGCCTCGCCCGGCCCCATCCTCGCCTTATTGTTATGCAAAACGTCCCTCTCGAGTGATAAAGGTTGTATCGGCTAGCCTTGTTTCATTTCAGGCCCGTGGTGCCCCGTGCCCGTGCCTCAAGTTCATTGTGTGATCGCCGACAGTAGTGTGTACCGCCCCGCGGTTGGAGGCAAAAAATGGTTGATGTAAACGGAAATACCGATCTTCAGACGTCCCCGGATACGGTGATCGATCCGGATTCCACCAATCCCACCTCGGTGATCCAGACCTCCACTCTCGGCACAACCGGCAACGGCGGCGTGGACGACGACGGCTTCGAGATATCGGGCACCGTGAACGGCTCCGACATTCCGCTGCCCATCAACGTCGCCGTGGTGATCGACACTTCGGGCTCCACCGCCGATCCGTCCGGCTCCGATTTCGATGGCAACGGAACGGTGGAAACCATCCTCGAAGCCGAACTCATCGCGGCGCAGGATCTCTTCGATGCCTACGTGGCCGCCGGCTACAGCGCCGAGGAGGTGACGATCTCCATCATCGACATGAGCGGCTCCTCCACCGTGGTCGGCACCTTCAACCTCGGGCAGGCCAGCGACTACACGGCCGCGCTCCAGGACATCGCCGCCGACGGCCCCAGCGGCGGCACCAATTTCGACGACGGGCTCGACAAGGCGATCGACGCCTTCAACGCCATCGGAACCGACGACACAGAAACCAACGTGGTGGTGTTCATGTCCGACGGGTTCCCCACCAGCGGCGGCTCCGATTTCACCAACGAGCTGAATACGTTGCAGAATGATTTCGGTGCGCTGGTGCAGGGCATCGGCATCGGCGAGAACAGCAGCCTCGACGATCTGAACCTCGTGGACAACACCGGCGGCGCGCAGAAGGTGCTCTCCGGCGAGGAACTCGCCAACGCGATCGTGCAGCCGCTCACCAACATCGATTTCCTGCGTTTCGAGATCCTCGTGGAAGGCGTGGATGCCAACGGCGATCCGATCACCCAGACGATCATTCTCAACGAGGGCGATCCGGAAGTGATCGCGACGCCCGTCGGCTGGGCCTTCGACTGCGTGCCGATCGACGACAAGTTCCAGATCGGCTCCGAGCTGACCGTGACCGTGACCAGCGTGTTCGCCGAGGATCCCGGCGATCCCGGCAGCGGCCTTCAGACCGTGGTGACCCAGCACCAGCTCTTCGTCGTCGCCTGCTTCATGGAAGGCACGATGATCCTGACCCCGATGGGCGAAGTGCCCGTCGAATCGCTGGAGATCGGCGACAGGGTGATCACGCGCGATCACGGCGTGCAGCGGATCCGCTGGATCGGTGCCTCCACCTTCCCGAGCGGATACGTGGCCGCCAACCCGCACCTGCGGCCGATCCTCTTCCGCAAGGATGCCTTCGAGCCCGGCGTGCCCGACCGCGATCTGCGGGTGTCGCGCCAGCACCGCATCCTCGTGCGCGGCTGGCGCGCGGAGCTGATGTTCGGCGATCCCGAAGGCGTGCTCGTGCCCGCCTTCGCGCTCTGCAACGATCACTCCATCGTCGAGGAACGCCCGACACGCCCGGTGACCTACGTGCACATGGCCTTCGACCGGCACGAGGTGATCTATTCAAACGGCGTGGAAAGCGAGAGCTTCCACCCAGAGCAGCGCACGGTGGCGGGCCTCAGCTCGCCCCAGCGGGACGAACTGCTGGCGATCTTCCCCGAACTGGAACGCGGCTTCGCCTATGACGCCACCCGCGAAGAGCTGCGCGGCCGCATCGGGGCGGTGCTGTCGGAGCCCCGCCGGACCCCCGGCACCTCCTGACGCCTCCTGTTTCCTCGTCAAGCCTGCCCTGGCGCGCGGAGGTTTTTGCGCCCTGCACCCACCTGCGCGAATGCGCCACCACACCCCCGCCTGGCAGCAAAACGAAAAAAGGCGCCCCGAGGGAGGGCGCCAGTTGGTGAAACGGTAGCGAATGAACCTGGATCAGGCAGCGGACCTCGAAGCCTCCCCGGCGACGTTCGCCGGCGCTGCGTTACGATTGGAGACGAACATCAGGGGCGCCTCGAGGCCCGCCCGGCGTTCGCGAGCGCTCAGCGCGACGGGGGAAACCGACTGACGCGTGCGCAGCACGGCCAGCGCGGCGCGCCGGTTCTCGCGGGCCTTCTCGATCAGGGACACGGGAGCGGGGGTGCCGATTTCGGCTTTGGCGGGACGAAGGTAGATACGCATCAGGCCACCTCCCCTTTCGTCAGCAGCACGTCGGTGCTGAAGAAGACGCCGTTCACGGTGCGGTGCACGCGGGTGCGGTGGCGATAGTCGTTCATGGACAGGATGTTGGCGGCCCGGCCGGCCAGCGGTTGCGCGTTGGTGTTCGCGGCGTGACGGATGGTGTTGTGCATGGTTCGGTCTCCCAGGTGGTGTCCGGCGTCTCGGTGCAGCGAGCGGTTAGCCGGAGAAGTTGATGTAAGCGTGCAGACGGACGCTGTACTGGAAAATCCGCTCGATTTCCGAGCCGGGTACTTGTGTCAGGCGATTTCGCCTGTCGGTTGAACGCACCGGTGTGCAGCCGGTGTCACCTTTCACTCGTTCACTGTGAGAACTCATTGGCAGCAGTTTCATGGGTCACTCAGCAGATCTTGTATTGTGTCGATAGAAAGAAGATTTCCCGCCAATTGGGGCAGGAATCATGCTCAAATGTGGCAAAAAGAAGAAATGTCTATTTCTCTTCGTTTTTAAGACATATTGGGCTCTTTTTCACCGCGCCTTCGCCATGAATGTGGCGCGCACAACCTGAAAGCGAACCCCAGCGCGGCCGGAATCACGCCGACTCACGTAGAATCAACCGCGCCAAGCCGTTGTTCTCCATGAGAAAGGGGCGCCCCGCCGGGCGCCCCTTCCGATCCTGCGGCAAATGTGGCGCCCCCGTGGCGGGGGCGCGGATCCTGCCTCATTCAGCCGATCACGCCGCCGTCTTCGCGCTTCACCGCGATGATGCAGGAGCGCGGCAGCGTGCCGGGGCCGTCGGGGAACGCCCCCTCGTCATCAGCGCCGGGGTGCTGGATGCCGACGAAGGCGGTGCGCCGGTCGGCCGACCATGCCAGCCCCGTGACCTCGCATTTCAGCGGCCCGGTCAGGAAACGCGCGATCTCGCCCGTGGCCGGATCGCCCACCAGCATCTGGTTGTTGCCCTGCCCGGCGAAATCGCCCTCGTTGGAGTAGTCGCCGTCGGTCTGGATCCAGAGGAAGCCGCGGCTGTCGAAGCGCATCCCGTCGGGCGAGTTGAACATGTTGCCGGCGGTCACGTTGGGCGAGCCGGCGCGGTCGTCCTCGAAGACTTCCGGGTTGCCGGCCATCATGTAGAGATCCCAGGTGAAGCCCTCGGCGGCGTGATCGCCCCCCTCCGGGCGCCAGCGCACGATCTGGCCGAACTTGTTGGCCTCGCGCGGGTTGGGGCCGCCCACGGGGGTGGCGTCGCCGCCGGCGTTGGGCTTCAGGCCCCGGTTCTTGTTGTTGGTCAGCGCGCAGTAGAGCTCGGCGCGGTGCGGGTGCGCCGCGACCCACTCCGGGCGGTCCATCGTGGTGGCCCCGGCGGCGGAGGCGGCCATGCGCGTGTGCACGCAGATCTCCTCGGGCGCCATCCCCGTGGTTTCGGGCGTGAGCGGCAGCCAGCGGCCCGTCATGTCGTCGCTGAACTGCGCGGCGTAGAGCGTGCCGGCATCCAGCAGCCCCTCGGTGTCGCCGCCGACGGTGTAGACGCCCTCGGAGACGAACTTGTAGAGGAACTCGCCGCGCTCGTCGTCGCCCATGTAGACGACGATGCGCCCGTCGCCGTTCACCACCACCTCGGCGTTCTCGTGCTTGAAGCGGCCGAGCGCCGTGCGTTTCTTCGGGGTGCTTTCGGGATCGAGCGGATCGAACTCCACCACGTAGCCGTGGCGGTTGGGCTCGTTCGGCTCCTTGGCGAGATCGAAGCGCGGGTCGAAATGCTCCAGCCCGTAGCGGCTTTCCAGGTTCACGCCGTAGCGTTCCCAGGCCGGCGTGCGCGCGAGCGCGGCGTCGGAGGAGCCGAAGTAGCCGTTGAAGTTCTCTTCACAGGTCAGGAAGGTGCCCCAGGGCGTGCGGCCGCTGCCGCAGTTGTTCCAGGTGCCCAGCACGCGGGTGCCCGTGGGGTCGGCCGCGGTTTTCATCAGGTCGGAGCCGGCGGCGGGGCCGGTGATCTCCATCGGGGTTTCCATGGTGATGCGACGGTTGAAGGGCGAATCCAGCACGATCCGCCATTGCCCCTCCTCCTCCACGATCTCGGCCACGCTGACCCCGTGGGCCGCCTTGATCTTGGCGGCATCCTCGGCATCCGCCGGCATCCCGTCTTCGCGGTTGGCCAGCAGCACCTTGCTCTGGATGTATTCGTTGTTCACCGCGAGGATCTGGCGATGCCCCAGCGAGAAGACTTCCATGCCATCGGTATTGTCGCCGAAGGCCTTTTCCTGCGCGGCCGCCGTGCCGCCGGTCTCCACGTCCACGTCCGCGACGCCGGAGAACATCGGCTGGCCCCATTTCGCCAGCACCTGCCAGGTGTAGCCCTCGGGCACGTTCACCGTGTTGGCGGTGGAGGTGGGGATCGGGGTGAAGGCGAAGCGCGAAGCCACCATGGCCTCGGCGCGGCCCGGCATCAGCCCGGTGGCGCCCATGGCCATCGCGCCGGAGCCGAAGGCCAGCACGCCGCCCAGGAAGCCCCGGCGGGAGATCGCGGCCTCCACCACGGCATCGAAGCCGTTGGTCTCCGGGCGCGGATCTTTCATTTCATCGTAGTCGTCAAAAGACATCTCGGGATCGAATGGCGTGCTCATCGCGGGCTCCTTCGCTGTTGCGCTGCGGTTTCGACAGCGCGCTTAAGCCGCGAATGTGACAGCCCGCCGAAGGAGAGATGACAGTTCGGTAAGACAAGCGGGGCTACGTGCGCGCAAAGCGGGCGCGGGCAAGGCGGGCGCGGATGAGCCGGGCGCAGATTCGCCCCGCGCGCCCGCGCTGGCGGGCATTTTCGCCGCACCGCAGCCAAACCGCGGCCAAACCGCGGCTGACCCGGCGTCGGATTTCCGAAAAATACCTCCCGCGCCGAAAATGGCGCAATTATCGGAAAGAAAAATGCCCACGGCAGATGTTTTCTTCCCGGTTTTGCCATTGACGCCCCCTGCCGCCCCCCCTAATGTCCCGCGCACGAACCAAGGAGCCTTCGCATGAGCGGCATCGTCGTACTTGTAGGGAAATGGCGCATGGGCCGGTAACGGACACCATAATGGTACCCCATGCGCCCTCGGACCGACCGGGGGCTTTTTTTTGGCTGACGCAAGCGGATAACAGACGCGACAAAGCACGGAGCAAACAGATGACACGTCAGATGACCGGAGCGAAAATGGTGGTTCAGGCCCTGAAGGATCAGGGTGTGGACACGGTATTCGGCTATCCCGGCGGCGCCGTGCTACCGATTTACGACGAGATCTTCCTGCAGAATGACATCCGCCACATCCTGGTGCGTCACGAGCAGGGCGCGGTGCACGCCGCCGAGGGCTACGCCCGCTCCACCGGCAAGCCCGGCGTGGTGCTGGTGACCTCCGGCCCCGGCGCCACCAACGCGGTGACGGGCATCACCGACGCGCTGCTGGATTCGATCCCGCTGGTGGTGCTCACCGGCCAGGTGCCCACCTTCATGATCGGCACCGACGCCTTCCAGGAAGCCGACACCGTGGGCATCACCCGCGCCTGCACCAAGCACAACTGGCTGGTGAAGGATACCGACAAGCTGGCCGAGACCCTGCACCAGGCCTTCCACGTCGCCACCTCGGGCCGCCCCGGCCCGGTGCTGATCGACATCCCCAAGGACGTGCAGTTCGCCAACGGCACCTACACGCCGCCGGCCAAGGCCAACACCGCCCACTACGCCCCCAAGGTGAAGGGCGATCTGGAAGCCATCAAGCAACTCGCCAGCCTGATCGAGGCCGCCGAGCGCCCCGTCTTCTACACCGGCGGCGGCGTCATCAACTCCGGCCCCGCCGCCAGCCAGCTGCTGCGCGAACTTGTGGACGCCACCGGCTTTCCCATCACCTCCACGCTGATGGGGCTGGGCGCCTACCCGGCCAACGGCGACAACTGGATCGGCATGCTGGGGATGCACGGGCTCTACGAGGCCAACCTCGCCATGCACGGCTGCGACCTGCTGATCAACGTCGGCGCGCGTTTCGATGACCGCATCACCGGCAAGCTCGACAAGTTCAGCCCCAATTCCACCAAGGCCCATATCGACATCGACCCCTCCTCGATCAACAAGGTGATCCACGTGGACGTGCCGATCATCGGCGACGTGGGCCACGTGCTTGAGGATCTGCTGAAGGTCTGGAAGGCCGGCGGCCGCAAGACGAACAAGCCCGCGCTTCAGAAGTGGTGGGCCCAGATCGAGGAGTGGAAGAAGGCCGACTGCCTGCGCTACACCAACTCCGAGAAAACGATCAAGCCGCAGTATGCGCTGCAGCGGCTGGAGGCCCTCACCAAGGACCGCGACCGCTATATCACCACCGAGGTGGGGCAGCACCAGATGTGGGCCGCGCAGTTCCTGGGCTTCAACGATCCCAACCGCTGGATGACCTCGGGCGGGCTTGGCACCATGGGCTACGGCCTGCCCGCCTCGTTGGGCGTGCAGATCGCGCATCCGGATGCGCTGGTCATCAACGTCGCCGGCGAGGCCAGCTGGCTGATGAACATGCAGGAGATGGGCACGGCGGTGCAATACCGCCTGCCGGTGAAGCAGTTCATCCTCAACAACGAGCGCCTCGGCATGGTGCGCCAGTGGCAGGAGCTGCTGCACGGCGAGCGCTACAGCCATTCGTGGTCTGAATCGCTCCCCGATTTCGTGAAGCTGGCCGAGGCTTTCGGCTGCAAGGGCATCATGGTGTCGGATCCGGCCGATCTGGACGACGCGATCATGGAAATGCTGAACTACGACGGGCCGGTGATCTTCGATTGCCTCGTCGAGAAGCACGAGAACTGCTTCCCGATGATCCCTTCCGGCGCCCCCCACAACGAAATGCTGATGGGCGAGGCCTCCACCAAGGATGCCATCGGCTCCACCGGCGCGGTTCTTGTTTGAGGAAGAAAGCAGATGAACGCTCTTAAGCTCAAGAAAGGCGTCTCGCGCCACTCCGCCTACAACCTTCGCGATCCCAACGCCGAGGCCACCGAAGTCCATACGCTCGCCGTGCTGGTCGACAACGAGGCCGGCGTGCTGGCCCGCGTGATCGGCCTGTTCTCCGGGCGCGGCTACAACATCGAGAGCCTCACCGTGGCCGAGGTGGATCACCTTGGCCACCGCTCGCGGATCACCATCGTCACCACCGGCACCCCGGCGGTGATCGAGCAGATCAAGGCGCAGCTGGGCCGCATCGTGCCCGTGCACGAGGTGCATGATCTCACCGTGGAAGGTGCGAGCGTGGAGCGCGAGCTTGCGCTCCTGAAGGTGGCGGGCACCGGCGAGAAGCGCGTCGAAGCCATGCGGCTGGCCGACATCTTCCGCGCCAACGTCGTGGATACCACGCTGGAAAGCTTCATCTTCGAGATCACCGGCACCGGCGAGAAGATCGACGCCTTCGCGGAACTGATGCGCCCGCTCGGGCTGGTGGAGATCGCCCGCACCGGCGTCGCGGCGCTGTCGCGCGGCGCGGCCTGATCCGGCCCATCCCGATCTTGCCTGCCATGTCCACGGCAGGCTGACGCCCCGCCCCGCGCCACCTGCCGGAGCGGGGCCTATCATTGGCCTTCAGCGCCGCTTTCACCTTCGGCCGCCGCCAGAAGCCCGGCCGCCACCGCGGCCTCCATTTCCGCTGCGGTGACGCGGCCGTCGCCATTCGCGTCGATGCGCGCGAACAACGTGCGCGTCATCCCGGGGTGGGCCAGAACCATCTCGGGGTAGCTCAGGCTGCCGTCACCGTTGGCGTCGCCCTGCAAACCCGCCAGGGAAGCCCCGGCAAGGATCCCCAGCCCCCCGGCGAGCACGGCCGCCAGCGCCTTGCGTTTTCCAGTCATGATCTCCGCCTGCTCTCGGACTGTTTCCTGCTGCCCCGCACCATGACGGGTGCCGCGCCCCTCGTCCAAGGGGGGCGGCGCGGCCGGGCCGTCTTCCGCCGAGCGCGCGGCGCAGCCTGCGCGGCAATCTGCCGGTCGCCCGCGCGGGCCGGCCCTCAGCCGGCCATTTCCCGCTTCAACCAGCCGATCAGCGCCGCGCGCCCTTCCGGCGCGCGCCCGCGTTCCGGGTGGATCAGGAAGAATCCCTCCGCTTCCGCCTGCGCGGGCTCCCCTGCCGGTGGCGCCCAGACCTGCACCAGCGCGCCCTGCGCCAGGGCGTCGCGCACCAGCAGGCGCGGCGCCAGCGCCACCCCCTGCCCCGCGCCGGCGGCATCCACCGCCAGCGCCGTCTGGTTGAACCGCAGCACCCGCGCCGGCAGCGCCATCCCGGCCGCCGCGAAATAGCTCTCCCAAAGGGCATGGCCGTCCTGGATCAGCGGCACCCCGGCCAGATCCGCCAGGCCCCGCGCGGGCGGCAGACGCCCCGGCGCGGCCACCGCCACGAGATCGAGCGGCGCGATCCGCTCCACCACGAACCCCGGTGCCTCGGGCCGCCGCCCCTGCCGCACCGCCACATGCACCCCGTCGCGGGCGAACTCCGCCCGCTGCTCCGTCGCCAGCGTCTGCAACCGCAACTCGGGGTTGGCCTCCAGAAAGGCCGGCAGGCGCGGCATCAGCCATTTGCTCGCGAAGGAGGGCGGCACGGAGAGCGTCAGCTGGTCCGGCCCCGCGGTGATCCGTGCGGTGGCCTCCTCGATCATCCCCAACGCCTCGCGCAGGCGCGCCGCGTAGAGCGCCCCCGGTTCCGTCAACCGAAGCCCGCGGGCATGGCGGGTGAACAGCGCCACCCCCAGCGCGGCCTCCAACTGGCGCACCTGCTGGGCCACGGCGCCCTGCGTCACGTTGAGATCCTCCGCCGCCTTGCGGAAATTCTCGTGCCGGGCGGCGGCATCGAAGGCCTGGAGCGCGGAAAGCCTGGGCAGGGGTATGGGCAGGGGCATGGGTATAGCCTGTAGTTTTTCTGCAGCCTTGCCGCGCAGAGATGATTGGTCAACCCCGATCCCCGGCCGTATTTTCGGTTCAGACACAATGCCTGCAGAGAAGGAAACATCATGAGCCAGGAGAAAACCGCCCTGATCACCGCCGGCGGCAGCGGCATGGGCGCGGAAGCCGCCCGCCACCTCGCCGCCAAGGGCTATAACGTCGCCATCCTCTCCTCCTCCGGCAAGGGCGAAGCCCTCGCACGGGACCTCGGCGGCTTCGGCGTGACCGGCTCCAACCTCGACCCGGAGGCGCTCGCCAGCCTGGTGGACGGCGCCATGGCGCGCTGGGGCCGCATCGACGCGCTGGTCAATTCGGCAGGACACGGCCCAAAGGGCGAGATCCTCGACATCGCCGACGAGGACTGGCACCAGGGCATGGAAGTCTACCTGATGAACGTGATCCGCCCCACGCGGCTGGTCACGCCGATCATGCAGGCCCAGGGTAGCGGCGCCATCGTCAACATCTCGACCTTCGCCACCTTCGAACCCGACCCGCTCTTCCCCACCTCCGGCGTGTTCCGCGCCGGGCTGGCGAGCTTTACCAAGCTCTTCTCCGACCGCTACGCCGCCGACGGGCTGCGCATGAACAACGTGCTGCCGGGCTTCATAGACAGCCTGCCCGAAACGGAAGACCGCCGCGCCCGCATCCCGATGGGCCGCTACGGCACCTCGGCGGAGGTCGCCGGGCTGATCGCCTACCTGCTCTCGGAGGACGCCGCCTACGTCACCGGGCAGAACATCCGCATCGACGGCGCGCTCACCCGCAGCGTTTAACGCGCTGGCGCGCGGGTTTCATGCCTCCGGCGGGGATATTTCCGGAACAAAGTGCGCCCTTTCCTCTCGCCCCAAATACCTCGGGGGTGCGGGGGCGGCGCCCCCGCCCCGCCCGCCGCAGGCGCGCGCGGAACGGCGCAAAGAAAATGGGGCGCCGGAGGCGCCCCAGTTTTGCTGATCAGGCTCGTCATTGTTACCGCCCGTGGTTTTTTGCCTGCGGCCTGATCCGCGTCAGGGGCGAGCGCACCCGCCCCGGAACCTGTTAGGAACAACCGGAGGTCGCTCCGCAGGTGTTGCACTTCATGCAGGTGCCGTTGCGCACCAGCGTGTAATTCCCGCAATCGCCGCAGGGGTCGCCCTCGTAGCCCTGCATCTTCGCCTTGGCGCGGGCATCCATCGTCTGGACGGAGCCGGTGCTCAGGGCGGTGCTGGACTGGGTGGCGTTGCCCGCTTCCGGCACCAGCGTGCTCAGCGCGGCCACGGGATCCTTGGCGCCGTTGAGCGCCGTGCCTCCGACGCCGCCCTGCAGGACGACGAGATCCTGGGGCACCCGCTTGCGCAGGTAGCCGGTGGAGGAGATCTGCTTGAGCACCTCCAGCGAGCGCGAGGCGGCGCTGTCGCTCAGCTCCTTCACGTTGGACACGCCCTCTTCCTCGCCGCGGCCCAGATCGTCGAAGGTCGCGCCTTCGGGCTTCACGTGGGCGAGGTCGGTGCGGTCGAGGTAGGACACCGCCAGTTCCCGGAAGATATAGTCCAGGATCGAGGTGGCGTTCTTGATCGAGTCGTTGCCCTGCACCATGCCCGCGGGTTCGAACTTGGTGAAGGTGAAGGCATCAACGAATTCTTCCAGCGGCACGCCGTATTGCAGGCCCACCGAGACGGCGATGGCGAAGTTGTTCATCATCGCGCGGAAGCCCGCGCCTTCCTTGTGCATGTCGATGAAGATTTCGCCGAGCGAGCCGTCCTTGTACTCGCCGGTGCGCAGGTAGACCTTGTGGCCGCCCACGATCGCCTTCTGGGTGTAGCCCTTGCGGCGCTCCGGCATCTTCTCGCGGTGGGAGCGCACCAGCTCCTTGACGACGACCTTCTCGACGACCTTCTCCGCCAGCACCGCCGCCTTCTCCTGCGAGGAGCCGGAGGCGAGCACTTCCTCGGCCTCTTCGTCATCCTCCACCAGCGCCGCCGCCAGCGGCTGGCTCAGCTTGGAGCCGTCGCGGTAGAGCGCGTTGGCCTTGATGCCGAGGGACCACGACAGTTCGTAGGCCTTCTGGCAATCCTCGATGGTGGCGTCGTTGGGCATGTTGATCGTCTTGGAGATCGCACCCGAGATGAAGCTCTGCGCCGCCGCCATCATGCGGATGTGGCTCTCCACGCTCAGGAAGCGCTTGCCCTTCTTGCCGCAGGGGTTGGCGCAATCGAAGATCGCGTAGTGCTCTTCTTTCAGGTGCGGCGCCCCTTCCAGCGTCATCGTCCCGCAGACGTGATCGTTGGCGGCCTCGATGTCGGACCTCGAGAAGCCGAGGTGCCGTAGCAGATCAAAGCTCGGATCGTTCAGCTTTTCGGCCGGAATGCCCAGCGTCTTGGTGCAGAACTCTTCTCCCAGCGTCCACTGGTTGAAGACGAAGCGGATGTCGAAGGCCGTCGGCAGCGCCGCCTCGATCTTGTCCAGCTCCTCCTGCCCGAACCCGTGCCCGATCAGCGAGGTGTGGTTGATCCCCGGCGCGTTGCCCAGCGAGGCATGGCCGACGGCGTAGGAAACGATCTCTTCGATCTGGGAGGAGGAGTAGCCGAGCGTCTCCAGCGCCGCCGGGACCGACCGGTTGATGATCTTGAAGTAGCCACCACCGGCCAGTTTCTTGAACTTCACGAGGGCGAAATCGGGCTCGATGCCCGTGGTGTCGCAATCCATCACGAGGCCGATCGTGCCGGTGGGCGCGATCACGGTGGCCTGCGCGTTGCGGTAGCCGTGCAGCTCGCCCTGCGTCAGCGCCTTGTCCCAGGTGCGCTTGGCGATCTCCACCAGGCGCGCGTCGGGGCAGTTGGCGTGATCCAGCGGCACCGGTTTCACCGCAAGCTGCTCGTAGCCGTCGGTCTTGCCGTAGGCGGCGGCGCGGTGGTTGCGCATCACCCGCAGCATGTGCTCGGCGTTGCGCTCGTAGCCGGCGAAGGCGCCCAGTTCCGAGGCGATCTCGGCGGAGGTCGCATAGGCCTCGCCCGTCATGATCGCGGTCAGCGCCCCGGCGAGTGCCCGGCCCTCGTCGGAGTCATAGGAGAGGCCCATGTTCATCAGCAGGCCGCCGATGTTGGCATAGCCCAGCCCCAGAGTGCGGAAATCGTAGGACAGCTGCGCGATTTCCTTGGAGGGGAACTGCGCCATCGTCACCGAGATCTCCAGCGTCAGCGTCCAGAGCCGCGTGGCGTGGATGTAATCCTCCACCTGGAACTGGCCGTCCTTGTAGAAGGTCAGCAGGTTCATCGAGGCGAGATTGCAGGCCGTGTCGTCCAGGAACATGTATTCCGAGCACGGGTTGGAGCCACGGATCGGGCCGTCTTCCGGGCAGGTGTGCCAGGCGTTGACGGTATCGTGGAACTGGATGCCCGGATCGGCGCAGGCCCAGGCCGCGTGGCCCACCTGCTCCCAGAGATCGCGGGCCTTGATCGTCTTGGCGACCTTGCCGTCGGTGCGGCGGATCAGCTCCCAGTCGGCATCTTCCTTCACCGCCCTGAGAAAGGCGTCGGTGACCCGGATCGAGTTGTTGGAGTTCTGCCCCGACACGGAGTTGTAGGCCTCGGAGTCCCAATCGGTGTTGTAGGTCGGGAACTCGATGCTGTCGTAGCCCTGCTTGGCATAATCCAGCACGCGCTTGATGTATGTTTCGGGGATGGAAACGGCCTTGGCCGCCTTCACGGCCGCTTTCAGCGCGGCATTGGCCTTGGGATCGTAGGCGTCTTCGGCCTTGCCGTCCCAGCCGCGGATGGCAGCGAAAATGCCGTTGAGCTTCTGCTCGTGCATCTTGGAGCCGGCGACGATGCTCGCCACCTTCTGCTCCTCGATCACCTTCCAGTTGATGAATTCCTCGATGTCCGGGTGATCGGCATCCACGATCACCATCTTCGCGGCGCGCCGGGTGGTGCCGCCGGATTTGATCGCCCCGGCCGCGCGGTCGCCGATCTTCAGGAAGCCCATGAGGCCCGAGGAGCGCCCGCCGCCGGAGAGGCTTTCGCCTTCCGCCCGCAGCGAGGAGAAGTTGGTGCCGGTGCCGGAGCCGTATTTGAACAGCCGCGCTTCGCGCACCCAGAGATCCATGATCCCGCCTTCGTTCACGAGGTCATCGGCCACCGACTGGATGAAGCAGGCGTGCGGCTGGGGGTGTTCGTAGGAGGATTTGGATTTCGTCAGCTTGCCGGTCTTGTAATCGACGTAGTAGTGCCCCTGGCCCGGGCCGTCGATGCCGTAGGCCCAGTGCAGGCCTGTGTTGAACCACTGCGGGGAGTTCGGCGCGGCGCGCTGGGTGGCCAGCATGTAGCGCATTTCGTCGAAATAGGCGCGGGCGTCCTCCTCGGAGGAGAAATAGCCGCCCTTCCAGCCCCAGTAGGCCCATGCGCCGGCGAGGCGGTCGAACACCTGCCGGGCGGAGGTTTCGCCGCCGAAACGCTCTTCTTCGGGCAGTTCCGCCAGCGCCGCCTCGTCGGGCACCGAGCGCCACAGGAACTCCGGCACGTCCTTTTCGCGCACCTTTTTCAGACGTGCCGGAACACCCGCCTTGCGAAAGTATTTCTGGGCGATCACATCCGAGGCGACCTGGCTCCAGCTGCTGGGAACTTCCAGTTCCGGCAGGCTGAAGACGACGGTGCCGTCAGGATTGCGGATCTCGGATGAGGTGATGGTGAATTCCAGCGCGGCGTATGCGTCCTTGCCGGCCTGGGTGAACTGACGTTCGATCTTCATGCGGTCTGCCCCGTTTTCCCTACGATTCCCGCGGCGAAGACTTCTCCGTCCCTGCCCCGCGATCCCTGCCGTCCTGCGCTTCGGGAAAAACTGTCCTGCCGGCCCCTGAGAGGCCGTCGCCCCGCATCCTGGCGGGGTCTGCGGTCTGGAAGTTTCTGCCCCTGAAGGTATCCACTAGATGTTGTGGCTTTTTCTCCGACCCCCACAACGTGCCGTAGATCAACATATGAGGTCAACGGCAAAATTTGGCTTGAGCCGCGAATTTCTCGCTTGACCCACCCAGCAAGGCACGCGCGCGCTGACTCGGAAAAAACCGCAGGCGCCCTGCCCGAAAAACGGGCAGAGCGCGCCATCTGGAAAAACCAAATGTTGGGGGCGGCTTAGCGGGTGTTTCTACATTGTGGGTCCGCAGAATGGCTTGCTGCGCCTGCACGGGTTGCGACTGCGGCACCCCGGACACAGACGAACCACAAAGCGAACACGATGAGAATCAATCGCCGAGCCAAAGCGACTCGTAGATCAAAAAATCGCTGGCTGCGGTGTAAGAGACCACAACATCATGTATGGCGCCGGTGGTAATGGATCCCACCACCGACGTGGTAAGAACGCTGGCTGCATTTGTCCCGCTCCATTCCGACTGCCCGGCCGAACCGGGGGTCTCAGTTCCGATCCGGCGCCCGTTCCACCACGCACTCGCCAAAATGGGCGTGCCGGGCCGCGTGCTGATAACAAGTTTGCCGTTCCCGCCAACACTGCCCGGATCGGCCTGAACGAGGGCCGTGGCGTCGGAGGGCAAGGCGCCCCCGTCACCGCTGCGGAACAGGAAACTGCCGTCACTTTCAAAGCCGACGAAGAGACCGATGATGTTGCCCCCGAACTCCGCGATGAGCCCCCCGCCACTGCCGTCCAGCCCCTCGAACTCGATGCTCATGGTCACGGGTTGCGTGCGCTGAAGTGATGCCGTGGACAGGGTGCTCCCGGGGGAAACGGCAAGGCTCGGGCTGCGCCCGGCGACCGGATCGTAGGGATAGATGTTGTGGGCCGCGTCGAGACCCGTCGCCAACCGCATCACAGCAGCCCCCTGAGGCCCGAGGCCACCGTGCCCGTCGCCCAGACCCGGCTGGCCCGGATCGGGATCACCGCCCCGGCCGCCACGTAGAGCGTGGCCGTATCGCCGCCCAGCGTGGTGATCCGCACTTCGCCCGAGGTGGCAGCATTGAGCGCGCGGGTGACGAAGGGCAGATCCGTGCCATCGTCCGGGGTGATCTCGAAAATCCGGGTCGGCGGGCTTTCAAGGCCGGCGGTCTGGTCGTCGAACAGGTCTACGGGCATCTCTCACTCCTTGCGAGGCTGTCGTCATCGCGCCCAAGAGTGTGAAGCAAAGATGAATCCGGCCTGAAGGCGCCGTACGCCGCCCTTCTCAGGGAGCCGGAACCGCCGGCAGGATGCAGGGAGAAATGGTCGGGACGGCAAGATTCGAACTTGCGACCTACGGTACCCAAAACCGTCGCGCTACCAGGCTGCGCTACGCCCCGACTGGCGCGGTTCTAGCGGGGGGGGGCCGGATTGAAAAGGGTGAAAACGCTCAGCAGGGCCAGGCGGCGCGGTCGGCCGGAATCGCCGGGTGGCGCGCCTGCGCGCCGGGCGCGATGCCGATGGCGCCGGCGAGGCCCGCGTTGATCTCCAGCACGAAGCGGATGTCCTCGCCGCCGGGGATCGCCGTCAGATCACCGGGCACGGCGTCGGCATGCACGCGGCGCACGGTGCCGTCTTCGGCCATGAAGATCATGTCGAGGGGAATCAGCGTGTTCTTCATCCAGAAAGCCACGTTCTGCGGCCTGTCGTAGACGAAGAGCATCCCCGCGCCCGAAGGCAGGTGCTCGCGGAACATCAGCCCCTGCGCCCGGCTCGCCGCCGTATCGACGACTTCAACGGTGAACCGGCTGGTGCCGAAGGGGCCGCGCAGCTCGATCAGGTCGGCCCGGCAGGCGGTCTCGGCGGCGGCAATGGAGGCGAAAGAGAGAAGTGGCAGCGCCGCGGCCAGCGTGGCCCGCACGGCGGTGCGCGCGAAAGTCCGCAAGCCCGCGGTCACGAAGAGGTGGCCGCCCGCGCGGCCGCTTCCCAGGAGGCGGCATGGGTCGCCATGCGCCCGCGCTTGCCCTGCACGACGCGCAGCCCGACCGCTTCACCGGGTTGCAGGTCCGACAGGCCGGAACGGCGCAGAACTTCGACGTGAACGAACACATCGTCGCTGCTGCCGAAGATGTTGGCGAAGCCGAACCCCTTGGCCTTGTCGAACCACTTCACCCGCGCGGGGCACAGCGGCGCGGCTTCCAGCGTGGCGGCGTCATATCCGGCCAAGTCTTCGAGCACGGGTTCGCCGTCGCCCTCGGGCGCCGCGATGCTGAGCACTTCCACCGCCTGGGCGCCGCGATCCGTTTCCTGCACCATGACCGTGATCTTCGCGTGATCGGCCACCGAGCTCTGGCCGAAATTGCGCAGCACGTTCGCGTGCAGGAGGATGTCTGCGCCCCCTTCGTCGGACACCACGAAGCCGAACCCTTTACCCGGGTCGAACCACTTCACATGCCCCTGGACGAGCTGTCCCAAGTTCTTTTGTTCCGTCATCCCCATACGCCACGTTCTAGCGTTTATATTTTCTGCCCTGCCTATCTGTCGCATATGTGAGAAATGTTGCAAGGTTAAATTAATTTGCCTCGTAAAATCGGAGCAGATCGTTGCCCGAGGCTCAGGGATTGAGCCTTTCCACGTGCCACGATGGCCCGTTTTCACTCTTCACCCAGCGGAAACGGTCGTGCAGGCGGAAGGCGCCGTCGGCCCAGAACTCGATCTCCACCGGCCGGATGCGGTAGCCGCCCCAGAACGGCGGACGCGGCGGGTTGGGGCCAAGCTCGGCGGTCAGCTTTGCAACTTTTGCCATCAGGCTGGCGCGCGAAGACAGCGGCGCCGATTGCTCCGAGGCCCAGGCCCCCAGCCGGCTCTTGAGGCTGCGCGAGGCGTAGTAGGCATCCGCCTGCGGCCCCTCCTCCCGCTCGACGTGGCCGCGCACGCGGATCTGGCGGCGCAGGGATTTCCAGTGCATCACGAAAGCCGCCTTGCCCGAGGCCTCGATCTCCTGCGCCTTCACGCTGCCGTAGTTGGTGTAGAAAACGAAGGCGTCGGCCTCGATCTCCTTCAGGAGCACCATGCGCACGTTGGGCAGCCCCTCGGCATCCACCGTGGCGAGCGCGATCGCGTTGGGATCGTTGATCTCGCTCTCTTCCGCTTCCGCCAGCCAGCGCCGCGCGATCTCGAAGGGATCCTCGCCGCCGAATTTGCCGCTCCTGTCGCTCATGGCCCTGTTCCTCGTTGCCCGATCTCTGTCTATGCCGCGCCATACCTAGCGCGCGGTGGGCGCCTCTGCCACTCCCCCGGCGCGAAATCTGCGTGGACGAAAACCGCCCCGCCATGCTAACGCAGCAGGCAAACCACCGGGGACACGAAAAATGACCGAAAGACTTCCGCACGAGAAAGGCTTCCACATCAGCTGGGATCAGATCCACCGGGACTCCCGCGCGCTCGCGTGGCGACTGGATGGGCAGGGCCCGGACGACGGCGCCTGGAAGGCGATCGTCGCCATCACCCGCGGCGGCATGGCGCCGGCGATGATCGTCGCGCGCGAGCTGGACGTGCGCGTGATCGACACGATCTCCGTGAAATCCTACGACAAGCAGACCCGCATGGACGCCAAGGTGCTGAAGGCGCCGGACGCGGAGCTGATGGGCGACGGCACCGGCGTGCTGATCGTCGATGATCTCGTGGATTCCGGCAAGACGCTGGAACTGGTGCGCGAGATGTATCCCAACGCCCATTTCGCCACCGTCTACGCCAAGCCGAAGGGCCGCCCGATGGTGGACACCTACATCACCGAGGTCAGCCAGGACACGTGGATCTTCTTCCCCTGGGACATGGCCCTGCAATACGTCGAACCCTACCGCGGCACCGACTGAGGCCGGCCAGGGATGCACCTGAACCCCCGTTTCGCAGAGACGACGCCACCGCCGGTGATGGAAGCGCGGCGCTGGCTCGAAGGCGTGAGCTTCCCGCCCGAGCGTCCGCTTCTGAACGTCTCGCAGGCCGCGCCGGTGGATCCGCCGCCGCAGGGGCTGCGCGAGGCCCTGGCCGAGGCTGTCCTGCACGAGGATGCCGCGCATCTCTACGGGCCGGTTCTGGGCCTGCCCGAGTTGCGCGCGGAAGTGGCCGCGCAATGGTCGGCCGGCTACGGGGGCGCGATTTCGGCCGATCAGGTCGCCATCACCTCGGGCTGCAACCAGGCTTTCGCCGCAGCGCTCAGCACGCTGGCCGGATCAGGGGATGAAGTCATCCTCCCAACCCCCTGGTATTTCAACCACAAAATGTGGCTGGACATGCAGGGGGTGCGCACCGTGCCGCTGGCCACGGGCGCCGGGCTGCTGCCCGATCCCGACGCGGCCGCGGCGCTGATCACCGAGCGCACCCGCGCGATCGTGCTGGTCACGCCCAACAATCCGGGCGGCGCCGAATACCCCGCCGATCTCGTGCGCGCCTTCTTCGAACTGGCCCGCAGCCGCGGCCTCGCCCTGATCGTGGATGAAACCTACCGCGATTTCGACAGCCGCACCGGCGCGCCCCATGATCTCTTCGCCGATCCCGATTGGGCCGACACGCTGATCCAGCTCTATTCCTTCTCCAAGGCCTACCGCCTCACGGGCCACCGCGTGGGCGCCATGGTGGCCTCGCCCGCGCGGCTGCTGGAGGTCGAGAAGTTCCTCGACACCGTTGCCATCTGCCCCAACCAGCTGGGCCAGCGCGGCGCGCTCTGGGGGATGCGCAACCTCGGCCGGTGGCTGGCCGGCGAGCGCGCCGAGATCCTTGCCCGCCGCGCCGCGATCGAGGCCGGCTTTCCCAGGCTGGCGGGCTGGAAGCTTCTGGGCTGCGGCGCCTATTTCGCCTATGCGGAGCATCCTTTCGCCATGGCCTCGGACGATCTCGCCCGCGCGCTCGTGCGCGAGGCGGGCATCCTGCTGTTGCCCGGAACCATGTTCATGCCCGAAGGCGATCCGGCCGGGAAGCGCCAGCTGCGCATCGCCTTCGCCAACATCGACGCGGACGGCATCGACAGGCTGTTTTCACGGCTGCAAACCACCTCTTTCTAAGCCTTGCTCCCCCCGGCGCGAGGCCCTAAACATCCCTGACGGAAAAAAGCAAAAGCGAGGCAGCCGAACATGGCGAGCGGAACCAAGGGCAAGGCGTCCAACATCTTCGTCTGGATCATTCTGGTGCTTCTGATCATCGGTCTCGCCGGGTTCGGCGTGACGAATTTCGGCGGCTCCGTGAATGCCGTGGCCGCCGTGGGCGACACGGAAGTGGACATCAACGAATACGCCCGCGAACTGCAATCGGAACTGCGCGCCGTGGAGGCCCAGACGGGCCAGCAGATGACGCTCGCACAGGCCACCGCCTTCGGCATGGACCGCGCCGTGCTCCAGCGCCTGCTCGCGCGCGCCGCCCTCGAAGAGGAAACCCGCCGCATCGGCCTCTCCGTCGGTGACGAGGTGGTCGCCCGGCAACTGCTCGAAATCCCCGCCTTCCGGGGGCTCGACGGCACCTTCGACCGCGAGGCCTACGCCTTCACCCTGCGCCAGTCCGGCCTCAACGAAAGCGAATTCGAGGAAAACCTGCGTACCGACACCGCCGCCGCGCTGCTGCAGGCCTCCGTGGTCAACGGCGTCGCCGCGCCCGAGGCGCTCACCGACGCCATCCTCGGCTTCGTCGCCGAGAAGCGCAGCTTCGAGATGATCCGCCTCACCCCCGCCGACATCGTGGCCGCGGCCGTGGAGCCCACCGAGGAAGAGCTGCGCACCCATTACGCCGAGAACGAAGCCGCCTACACGCTGCCCGAGCGCAAGAAGATCACCTACGCCTGGATCACCCCCGACATGCTGCTCGATACCGTCGAGGTGGATGAAGATTCCCTGCGCGCGCTCTACCAGGAGCGGATCGAGCAATACCAGCGCCCCGAACGCCGCCTCGTGGAGCGGCTCGTCTTCGCCAACGAAGCCAGCGCGCAGGCCGCGATGGACAGGTTCAACGCCAACGAAGCCACCTTCGAAGAGCTGGTGGAAGAGCGCGGCCTGGAGCTGGCCGACATCGATCTGGGCGACGTCACCCGCGACGATCTCGGCAACGAGGCCGGCGAAGCCGTCTTCGGTCTGATCGCCCCCGGCGTGGTGGGCCCGCTGCCCTCCTCCCTCGGCCCGGCGCTCTACCGCATGAACGCCATTCTCGCCGCCCAGGAGACGAGCTTCGAGGAGGCGCGCGACGAGCTGCGCCGCGAACTGGCCGCCGACCGCGCCCGCCGCATCATCGCCGACAGCATCTCGTCGGTGGACGATCTTCTCGCCGGCGGCGCCACCGTGGAGGAACTGGCGGAGGAAACCGATCTCGAACTGGGCACGCTGGAATGGTCGCCCGGCTCCAAGGAGGGCATCGCCGCCTACGCCGCCTTCGATGCGGCCGCCGCGGCGGCCCAGCAGGGCGATTTCGCCGAGGTCGTCGAACTGGAGGACGGCGGCATCTTCGCGCTGCGGCTGGACGAGGTGATTGCCCCCACGCTCCTGCCCTTCGAAGAGGTTCAGGACAGCGTCTACGCCGATTACAAGCGCGCCCTCGAAAACCGCCGTCTCGCCGAACTGGCCGAGGATCTCGCGGGCCGCTTCGCCAACGCCGCCACCGCCTCGGAACTCGGCCACGAGGCGATCCTCGAAGAGGGGCTGACCCGCGATGCCTTCGTGGATGTCTCCGCGCCCGACCTGATGATGCGGGTGTTCGACCTCGCGCTCGGCGAAACCGCCGCGCTGGCCGGCGACGGCGAGGCCTACGTGGTCAAGCTCACCGCCATCACCCCGCCGGATCTCGGCGACGAGGCCGTCACCGCGCTGCGCGATGCGCTCAACGCCCAGAGCAGCGAGGCCATCGCCCAGGATCTGCTGGCCGCCTACATCGCGGCGATCCAGTCCAGCGCCGGCATCACGCTCAACCAGGCCGCCGTCAACGCGGTCCACGCCCAGTTCCCGTAAGGCGGCTTCCCGATGTCCCTGACCCCCAGTTTCGAAGAGTTCGAAGCCCGCTACGCCGCCGGCGAAAGCCAGGTCGTCTATACCCGGCTCGCCGCCGATCTCGACACGCCGGTGTCGCTCATGCTCAAGCTGGCCGAGGCCCGCAAGGACAGCTTCATGCTGGAGAGCGTGACCGGCGGCGAGGTGCGCGGGCGCTACTCCATCGTCGGCATGAAGCCCGATCTGATCTGGGAATGCCGGGGCGAGAGCAGCCGCATCAACCGCCAGGCCCGTTTCGACCGCGACGCCTTCGAGGATCTGCCCGGCGATCCGCTCACCGCCCTGCGCGCGCTGATCGAAGAGAGCCGCATCGAGATGCCCGCGGAACTGCCGGCCGCCGCCGCCGGGCTCTTCGGCTATCTCGGCTACGACATGATCCGGCTGGTGGAGCACCTGCCGAACGTCAACCCCGATCCCATCGGTGTGCCTGATGCCATCCTGATGCGCCCCTCCGTGGTGGCGGTGCTGGACGGCGTGAAGGGCGAGGTCACCATCGTCTCGCCCGCCTGGGCCGGCAGCGGCCTTTCCGCCCGCGCAGCCTATGCCCAGGCCGCCGAGCGCGTGATGGACGCGGTGCGCGACCTCGAGCGCCAGGCCGCCGGCGAAAGCCGCAGCCTCGGCACCGAGGCACAGCTTGGCGCCATCACCTCGAATTTCACCCGGGAAGGCTACATGGCGGCCGTCGAGAAGGCGAAGGAATACATCCGCGCCGGCGACATCTTCCAGGTCGTGCCCGCGCAGCGCTGGACGCAGGAGTTCCCCCTGCCCCCCTTCGCGCTCTACCGGAGCCTTCGGCGCACCAACCCCTCGCCCTTCATGTTCTTCTTCAACTTCGGCGATTTCCAGGTCATCGGCGCCAGCCCCGAGATCCTCGTGCGGGTCTTCGACCGCCAGGTCACCATCCGCCCCATCGCCGGCACCCGCCCCCGCGGCGCCACGCCGGAAGAGGATCGCGCGCTCGAAGCCGATCTCCTGGCCGACAAGAAGGAACTCGCCGAACACCTCATGCTGCTGGATCTCGGCCGCAACGACGTGGGCCGCGTGGCCAAGGTCGGCACCGTGCGTCCGACGGAGGAATTCATCGTCGAGCACTACAGCCACGTGATGCACATCGTCTCCAACGTGGTGGGCGAACTGGCCGACGATCAGGACGCGCTCTCCGCCTTCTTCGCCGGCATGCCCGCGGGCACGGTCTCCGGCGCCCCCAAGGTGCGCGCGATGGAGATCATCGACGAGCTGGAGCCGGAGAAACGCGGCGTCTACGGCGGCGGCTGCGGCTACTTCGGCGCCAACGGCGACATGGACATGTGCATCGCCCTGCGCACCGCGGTGCTGAAGGACGGGAAGCTCTACATCCAGGCCGGCGGCGGCGTCGTCTACGACAGCGATCCGGAAGCCGAGTACATGGAAACCGTGAACAAATCCAAGGCGATCAAGAAGGCCGCCGAGGACGCCGGCCTCTTCACCTCCCAGGGCAACCGCTGAGCCGCAGGCGCTACTCCGGATGTTCGGAGTGGCTGCGGGCCTCCGCCTCGCGCTCCGGAAAGGGCAAAGCCGAAAGGCAGCCCCACTTTGTTCCGAAAATATCCCGGGGGAGCCGCGCCCGCGGGCGCGGCGGGGGCAGAGCCCCCAAGCCCTTTCACCGCCGGCCCTTCCTAGGCCGTCCGTTCAGCGGCCTTCGAACCTGGGGGGGCGTTTTTCCATGAAGGCCACGACGCCTTCGCGGAAGTCTCGGGTCTTGCCGCTTTCGCCCTGCAGATGGGCTTCCAGTTCCAGCTGCTCGGTCAGCCCGTGGTCATAGGTCTTGCGGATGGCCGCCTTCACGCGGGCATAGGCCGCGGTGGGGCCGTTGGCCAGTTTCTCGGCGCGGGCCTGCCAGTGGGCGGCGAAGTCCTCGTCGGGCACCGCTTCCCAGATCATCCCCCAGTCGGCGGCCTGGCGGGCGGGGATCGGCTCAGCGAAGAGGGCGGCGCCCATGGCCTTGGCGAAGCCCATGTTGCGCGGCATCCAGTAGCTGCCGCCGGCATCGGGGATCAGCCCGATGCGGGTGAAGGCCTGAAGGAAGCTCGCCTTCTCGGAGGCGATCACCACGTCGGCGGCCAGCGCGAGATTGGCACCGGCGCCGGCGGCGCTGCCGTTCACCGCGGCGATGGTGGGGATGGGGCAATCGTAGATGGCCTCCAGCATCGGCATGTATTCATCGCGCAGCAGCCGTTCGAGATCCATGTTCAGCACGTTGCTGTTGCTGCCCAGATCCTGCCCCGAGCAGAAGGCCTTGCCGCGCCCGGTGATCACGAGCACGCGGGCCGTCTCGGGTGCGGCCTTGACCGCATGCAGGATCTCGGCCCGCATCTGCGTGTCCAGCGCATTCATGGCCTCGGGGCGATCCAGCGTCAGGACAGCCACGCCGCCTCTCTCACGCAGCTTGATGGCCTGGTAATTCATCGCGAAGCATCCCTCTTGCTTGCCTGTGCTTGGGGGGAAGATAGGCACGCCGCGGGGCGAGCGAAAGCCCAACCCCACGTTATTGGCCGAGAATATCCTTGAGCCGCGCGCTTTCTTCCGGGCTCAGCGCTTCGGCCTCGGCCGCCGCCACGGCGGCCGCGCTGCGCCGGCGCAGATAGCCCGCGCCGATGCCGAGCGCGAGCAGCAGCATCAGCGGCGCGGAGAGCCAGAGCGCGAGGTTGGCCCCGCTCATCGTCGGGCGCAGCAGCACGTATTCGCCGTAGCGGTCCACGATGAAATCGATGGCCTCCTCGTCGCTGTCCCCGGCCAGCAGCCGTTCGCGCAGCAGCAGGCGCAGATCGCGCGCGAGGCCGGCGTTGCTTTCGTCGATGGATTCATTGCGGCAGACGAGGCAGCGCAGCTCCTTGGAGAGCTCCCGCGCGCGCGCCTCCAGCGCCGGATCCTCGAGCACCTCGTCGGGCAGCACGGCGAAGGCCGGGGTGGCCAGCGGCGCAAGCGCCAGGGCAATCAGAACAGCCAGAATGCGCATCATCATCGCTCTACTCCGCCGGCACCACGCCCGCCGGGCGCGCCTTGCGGGCGCCCGCAGCCACGCGGTAGCGCCGGTCGGTGAGGCTCAGAAGCCCGCCGAGCGCCATCACGATCGAACCGAACCAGATCCAGTTCGCCAGCGGCTTGATGTAGGTGCGCACGGCGAAACCGCCGCCCTCCTGCGCATCGCCGATCACGAGGTAGATGTCGCGCAGCACCCCGTTGCGGATCGCCGCCTCGGTGGTGGGCATCTTCGCCACCGGGTAGACCCGTTTTTCCGGGTTCAGAACCGCCAGCGTGCGCCCGTCCTGCTCCACGCGCATGTCGGCCATGGTGGAAAGGTAGTTCGGGCCCTGCACGTCGCGCACGTCTTCCAGCGTGATCTGGTAGGCGCCGACGGTGAAGGTCTCGCCCACCCTGGCCACGCGGATGTCTTCCTGCTGCCAGGCCAGCAGCCCGGCGACGCCGATGGTGGTGATGCCGAAGCCGATATGCGCCACGGCCTTGCCCCAGTCCGCGCGCGGCAGGTTCTTCAGGCGGCGCAGGCGGCTCGCGGCGTCGCTGCGACCGGTGCGCAGCCAGAGATCCACCAGCGCGCCGCTGACGAGCCACGTGCCCAGGCCCAGCCCGATCGGGCCGAGCGCGGAGCGGCCCGTCTGCATCGCCCAGACGAGCGCGGTGACGGCGAGCGAGAGCACGATGGCTCCGCGCAGGCTGCGCAGCACCTTTCCGAGGCTGGCGCGTTTCCAGGGAAGGATCGATCCGATCGGCAGCACGATCGCCAGCGCCACCATGAAGGGGGTGAAGGCGGCATTGAAGAAGGGCGGGCCGACGGAGAGCTTGCGGTCGAAGAACAGCTCCGCCACCAGCGGCCAGATCGTGCCGAAGAACACCACGAAGGCCGAGACCGCCAGCAGGATGTTGTTGAGCAGCAGCGCGCCCTCCCGGCTGACCGGCGCAAAGACGCCCTTGGCCTCCATCGCCCCGGCCCGCGCCGCGAAGAGCGTGAGCGCGCCGCCCATGAAGAACAGCAGGATCAGGAGGATGAAGACGCCCCGCTCGGGATCGTTGGCGAAGGCGTGCACGCTCGTCAGAACGCCGGAGCGCACGATGAAGGTGCCGATCAGCGAGAAACCGAAGGCGAGGATCGCCAGCAGGATTGTCCAGCTTTTGAGCGCCTCGCGCTTCTCCACCACGATGGCGGAGTGCAGCAGCGCCGCCGCGATGAGCCACGGCATGAAGGAGGCGTTCTCCACCGGATCCCAGAACCAGAAGCCACCCCAGCCTAGCTCGTAGTAGGCCCACCAGGAGCCGAGCGCGATGCCGATGGTGAGAAAGAGCCAGGCTGCCAGCGTCCAGGGGCGCACCCAGCGGCCCCAGGCCGCGTCCACCCGGCCCTCCATCAGCGCCGCCACGGCGAAGGAGAAGGACATCGAAAGCCCCACGTAGCCGAGGTAGAGGAACGGCGGGTGGAAGGCGAGCCCCGGATCCTGCAGCAGCGGGTTCAGATCCTGCCCGTCAAAGGGCGGCACCGCGAGGCGCAGGAAGGGGTTGGAGGTGAAGATGATGAAGGCGAAGAAGGCCACGCCCACCGCGGCCTGCACCGCCAGCACGCGCGCGCGCAGCCGATCCGGCAGCCCGCCGCCGAACCAGGCCGCGCAGCCTCCGAAAAGCGCGAGAATCCACACCCAGAGCAGCATCGAGCCCTCGTGGTTCCCCCAGACGCCGGACACCTTGTAGAGCATCGGCTTCAGCGAGTGCGAGTTGATCACCACCAGCCGCAGCGAGAAATCCGAGGTCACGAAAGCATAGGTCAGCGCGAAGAAGGAGATGCCCACCAGCACGAACTGCAGCGTCGCCGCGGGGATGGCCACGGCCATCCAGCCCGGCCAGCCCTTGTGGGCGCCGATGAGCGGGACGATCGCCTGCACGATGGCAACGGCGAAGGCGAGGATCAGGGCGAAGTGGCCAAGTTCTGCAATCATGGCCGAAAGTGTAGCGAAAACCGCCCGCCCGGCAACGCAAATACGCGCGAGCGGGAGGGCCAGATTGTCACGCTTCCACCGGCTGGGCCGCCTGCTTCAGTGCCCTTCGCGCTGCCAGTCCAGCAGCGCCGGATTGTCCGTCGCGGGCGCGGAAGGTGGTGGCTCTTCCATCGCCGCAAGCGCCGAGACATGGCCGAGCACGCCGGGCACCCGGCTGTAGGTTTCGGCGATGGAGCGCTGGAATTCCTGCCCCTTCATCTGGTGGCGCGCGCCGAAGTAGAAGGAGACGACGATGCCCAGCAGCCACCAGAGCGGCTCCGGCACCAGCGAAAGCCCCGCCATGCGCGCCGCGAACCAGACGGGATCGGCCATGGCGGCCACGAACATCGCGAGGATGCCGAACACCAGCGCCGGGCGTGGCACCCGGTTCACCCCGTCCATGAAGCGATCGAACCCGCCCCTCTGCGGCGCGGCGAACTCCGCCGCCATCTGCGCCAGCGCTGCCGATTGCAGCGCGTGCCCCCGCTGCGCCCCCTTCTCCGCGTTCTCGCGGAACACCTCGACAGTTTCGCGCAGCGCGTTGCGCCCGCCGCCGAACAGAAGCGTCATCAGCCCCGTCATCACCCCCATGCCGCCACCCTCCGGGCATGTTCGGCCGCGCTCAGGTGGTATCGCTCCGAGATGAACTCCTCCGCCCGCGTGATCCAGCCGCCCTTGCCGCCGTCACGGCGACGGGCGTATTTGCGGCTCGCCGGGCGGCTGTCGGCCAGGGCGTAGTAGTAGTTGCGGCGCTCGATCCCGTAGGCATCCACGAGATGGCGCGGCGCGCGCGCGTAGGCCGCCTGCGCCACGGCGATCGTCTGCGGCCCGATCACCCCGTCCACGGCGCAGTCGAACCCCATCTTGCGAAACAGGCGCTGCAGGATCTTCACTGCGTTGGCGCCGGCGTTGACATACATGTCGAAGACGCTGGCCTGCAGCGGTTCGGGCAGCGCCGCGATGCCGGGGCGCTCGTAATAGTGGCGCAGGAAGATCTCCACCGCCTGCGCCCGGCTCAGCCGGCGCACGTCGGCGGCGTCCACGTCTCCGTCACCGTCGAGATCCAGCCCGAGCCGGCGCAGGGTGTGGATGGTCACGCCGTGGTTGGTGGCCCCGCCCGGATCGTCGGGATCGTTCACGTAGCCACCTTCGCGGGCGACGATGCTTTCGGCGATGCTGCGCACATCCGGCATGAAAAAGGCTCCCCAGCGTCTGTTCGGACGCCGGAAAGCCTCGGGCTTCAGCGGTTAACGCGGGCCTCAGCTACCGTCCGCAGGCTGGTAGACGCCTTGCTCCTTGAGCGCGTCCACCACTTCCTTGGGCATGTAGGTCTCATCGTGTTTGGCAAGGATTTCAGTAGCTTCAAAGGTGCCGTTCACGTAAGATCCGGTGCCGACCATCCCCTGCCCCTCGCCGAAGAGATCGGGCAGGATGCCGGTGAAGGTGACCGGCACGGAGGCGCCGCCATCGGTGACGTTGAAGGTGATCGATTCCCCCTGCCCGCGCTTGAGCGTGCCCTCTTCCACCAGCCCGCCGATGCGGAAGACCTCGCCCGGCGCCGGCGGCGTCTCCACCACCTGCGAGGGGCTGCGGAAGTAGTTGATGCCGTCGCGCAGGGCGTAGCCGATCAGCGCCGTGGAGAGCAGAAGCGCCACCGCGGCGACGATGATCACCTGGATCCTGCGTTGCTTCTTGAGCCCTTTCATGGCGCGATCTCCCTTCGTTCTTTCGTTACGGGAACACCGGGGCGAGCATCAGCCCCGTGGTCTCCTCGATGCCGAGCATCAGGTTGGCGTTCTGCAGGGCCTGCCCGGAGGAGCCCTTGGTCAGGTTGTCGAGCGCGGCGAAGACGATGGCCCGGCCCTCGATGCGATCCGCGACCACGCCGATGTGGCAGAAGTTGCTGCCGCGCACGTGACGGGTGGAGGGGTGCTCGCCGAAGGGCAGGACCTCGATGAAGGGCTCCTGCGCATAGGCCTGCGCCAGCACCTCGTGGATGCGGGCGGCCTCGCCCTTGACGTAGACGGTGGCGAGGATGCCGCGGTTGGCGGGCATCAGGTGCGGGGTGAACTGGATCTTCACCGGGCGGCCGGCGATGGCCGAGAACTCCTGGTCGAACTCGCCCAGGTGGCGGTGCGTGCCGCCGGCGGCATAGGCGTGGTAGCCCTCCGAAAGCTCGGCGTGCAGGAGGTTTTCCTTCAGGCTGCGCCCGGCGCCGGAGACCCCGGCCTTCAGATCGAGGATGATCTCGTCCAGGTCGATCACCCCGGCCGCGATCAGCGGACGCAGGGCATATTGCCCGGTGGCGGCGTTGCACCCGGTTCCGGCCACGAGCCGCGCGCTGCGGATCTCCTCCCGGTAGAACTCGGTGAGCCCGTAGACGGCCTCGGCCTGCTGCTCCAGCGCGGCGTGGGGGCCGCCGTACCACTTGGCGTAGGCTTCGGGATCGCGCAGGCGGAAATCGGCGGAAAGATCGACGATTTTCAAGTGCTTGGGCAGTTCGCGGATCACCGCCTGGCTGGTGGCATGCGGCAGGGCGCAGAAGCAGAGATCGACATCGGCGAAGTCGATCTCGTCGATCTTCACAAGCGTCGGCAGATCGAGGTGGCGCAGGTGCGGAAAGACGCTGGCCATGCTCTGGCCGGCCTTGCGGTCGGCCGAAAGCGCGACGATCTCCATCTCGGGATGGGTCGCGATCAGCCGGACGAGCTCGGCGCCGGTGTAGCCGGAGGCGCCCAGAATGGCGATTTTGTGGGTCATGGGTCTGACCTTTCGGGATCTCGGGAAGGATGTAGGATCAAAGCGGTGCGGCCGCAATCAGGCGGCCTGAAACGTGATCTTTCGTCGCAAGAAGCGGGTGGCCTTGTCGGAGACGCGGGCCGGATCGCCGGTGGTGAGGAACAGGCTTTCCTCGCCGGGGCCGCGCATCTTGGGATGGCGCTTGAGGTAATCCTCCAGTGAGGCCGCCACGAGATTGGCCTGGCTGAACACCTTCACCTGCGGACCGAGCGCGGCCTGGAAGGCCTCTTCCATCAGCGGGTAGTGGGTGCAGCCCAGGATCGCGGCCTCGGGCTCGGGCATCCGCCGCAGCAGCGCCTCCACGTGGGAGCGCACCATGGCTTCGGCGAGGATCTCGTCGCCGTCCTCGATGGCATCCACGAGGCCGCCGCAGGGCTGGGCCTCCACGTCCACGCCGATGGCGCGGAAGGCCAGCTCGCGCTGGAAGGCGCGGCTGCGCACCGTGGCGGGCGTGGCGAAGAGCGCCACGTGTTTCACACCCACTTCGCGCGGCGGGGAGTTGTCGCCCCACTGCCGTTCGGTGAGCGCCTCGATCAGGGGCACGAAGACGCCGAGCACGCGCTTCTCGGGCGGCACCCAGCTTTCCTGCATCCGGCGCAGGGCCGCGGCCGAGGCGGTGTTGCAGGCCAGGATCACCAGATCGCAGCCCGCCTCCCACAGCCGCTCCACCGCGGCGGTGGTGAGGTTGTAGATGTCCTCGGCGTCGCGCACGCCGTAGGGCGCGTGGGCGTTGTCGCCGAAATAGACGAAGGGCACCTCGGGCAGCCGCTTGCTCACCGCGTCCAGGACGGTCAGGCCTCCGAGGCCAGAATCAAAAATGCCGACAGCCATTGTCTTGCGCTATCCCTTGTATTTCTTCTCGAACTCGTAGCCGTATTCGAGTGAGTTCAGCGGGGTTGGGGATAGCTCATACGTGGCTTTGCGCAGGAAATCCATCATGGCTTTCGGATCGCGCGCATGGGCACGGAGCTTTTCGGGATCGATCGGCGCGCCCACGCTGATGCGCACCGGCGCAATGGTGCGTTTCTTGAACTCCTTGATCAACAGGCCCAGCCGCAGGGTCTGGTGCAGGTGGCTGGCGATCTGGAACAGGCGCGAGTTGTGGCCTTCGAAGAAGATCGGCACCACCGTGGCGTCCGAACGCGCCACCATCTTGGCGGTGAAGTTGCGCCAGCCCGGATCCATGGGCCTGGCGAAGGGCCGGGCCGCGGTGGAGACGGTGCCACCGGGGAAGATGCCGATCGCCCCACCCTGCCCGAGGTAGCGCAGCGCCTCGGTGCGGGTGTCGAGGTTGAGCTTCATCGCCTCCTTGGTGGCGTCGAAGCTGATCGGCAGGATGTAGCGGTTCAGATCCTCGGCCTTCTGGAAGACGTTGTTGGCGAGGATGCGGAAGTCGCCCCGCGTGCTGGCGAGGATATGCCCCATCATCAGCCCGTCGAGGATGCCGTAGGGGTGGTTGGCGACAAAGACAAGCGGCCCCTCGCGCGGAATGGTCTCGAGCGAGCCCTTCACCACCTCCAGGCTCAGCCCGTAGCGCGCCATCATCACCTGCCAGAAATCGGCGCCGTTGGCGACCTCCAGCTCGTAGCCGCGCGCGCGCCGGATCAGCCCCATGCGCCCGGTGGCGTTCTCCAGAACGCGGATCACCGCGCGGCCGCCTCGGGTGGCGGCGGAAGAGGCGTAGCTGATGTCTCGTGCGACGCGGGGCTGGTGCTTCATCGTGACGTGGTCCGGTCTCAGCCGTGGATCTTGGGCAAAGCTCATAATCCGGGGCGCGAGTCTATGCCAGAGGCGATGACACTTTCGCGACATCGCCTCCCGGCATCGGCCGATCCCTGCCTGCTCCGGCCCGGCTTTGCCCGTTCATCAGGTCAGAAAACGGGCAGACGCCCGGGCCGGCGCATCAGGCCGGCACGTCAGGCCGCCGCCTGCGTCGGCGCCCCCCTGCCGGCGCGGATCTCCGCCAGAAGCTCGCCCCGGCGCTGCGCGGCGGCCTTCTCGGCGGCCTCCTTCACCGGGCCGAAGCCGCGGATCTGCAGGGGCAGCCGCGCCAATTCGCAGGCCGCCGCCAGCGTGGCCGGCTTCACGAGGTGGATCACCTCGGCCATGTCGGCCTCATACTGGCGGATCAACGCCCGCTCACGCTTGCGCTCCGCCGTGTAGCCGAAGGGGTCCAGCGGCGTGCCGCGCAGGCGCTTGAGCGGCGCCAGCAGGCGGAAGGCGCGCAGCATGCCCGGCCCGTAGGCCTTCTTGGCCGGGCGGCCGTCGGGGCCTTCCCTGGACAGCAGCGGCGGCGCGAGGTGGAACGTCATCCGGAAATCGCCGTCGAACTGGGCGCGCGCCTTCGCTTCGGTTTCGAGGTGCAGGCGCGCGACTTCATATTCGTCCTTGTAGGCCAGCACCTTGTGGTAGCCCAGCGCCACGGCCTCGCGCAGCTCGGGGTTCTCGACCTTCTCGAGGAAGGTCCGGTAGCGACGCGCCAGGCGGGCGTTCTGGTAGGCGGTCAGATGATCGGCGCGGAAGGCGATCTTCTCCTCCAGCGTCTTCGGCTTGGCCACGACCTTCGGTGCGGCCAGTTGGGCGGCATCCTCGGGGTGGGTGATCGCCCAGCGCCCGATCTCGAAGGCCTTGAGGTTGCCCGCGACGGCGGCGCCGTTCAGCTCGATGGCCTGGCGGATCGCCTCCCGGCTCAGCGGCACAAGCCCCCGCTGCCAGGCCGCGCCCAGCATGATCATGTTGGAGAAGATGCTGTCGCCCAGCGCGCGGGCGGCCAGGTCGGTGGCGTCGAACATCGCCAGCCGGTCCCGCAGCCGCGCCTGCAACGCCACTTCGAGGCGCTCGGCGGGCAGGCGGAAATCGGCGTTGCGGGTGAAATCGCCGGTGATGATCTCGTGGCTGTTGACCACGGCCCCCGTGCGCCCGGTGCGCATCAGACCGATGGTCTTGGCCCCCGCCGTCACCACAAGATCGCCGCCGATCACCGCATCGGCCTCGCCGGTGGCCACGCGGATGGCGCTGATGTCCTCGGGCCTGTTGGCCAGGCGGCAGTGGATATGCACCGCGCCACCCTTCTGGGCGAGGCCGGCCATTTCCATCATGCCCGCGCCCTTGCCGTCCAGATGCGCCGCCATCGCAAGGATCGCCCCGATGGTGACGACGCCCGTGCCCCCCACGCCGGTGATCACCACGTTGTGGGTGCCCTCGATGGCGGGCAGGCTGGGCTCGGGCATCTCGGGCAGCGTGATCTCGGCCGCGGTCTCCTTGCGCAGGGTGGCGCCTTCCAGCGTCACGAAGGAGGGGCAGAAACCGTTGACGCAGGAGAAATCCTTGTTGCAGGAGGATTGATCGATCGCCCGCTTCCGCCCCAGCTCGGTGTCCACCGGCACGATGGAGACGCAGTTGCTCTGCACCCCGCAATCGCCGCAACCTTCGCAGACGTCGGTGTTGATGAACACGCGCTTGTCGGGATCGGGGAAGCTGCCACGCTTGCGGCGGCGGCGCTTCTCGGCGGCACAGGTCTGGATGTAGATGATGGCGGAGACGCCCTTCACCTCGGACATCTCCCGCTGCACCTTCATCAGCTCGGCCCGCTCGGCGAAGCGGACGCCCTCGGGGAAGCCCTTGAAATCCACCTCCTCCTTGGCGTCATGGACGACCGCGATCTCCTGCACGCCCATGGCGCGGATCTCCTGCGCGATGCGCTGCGGGCTGAGATGGCCTTCGTTCTCCTGCCCGCCTGTCATGGCGACGGCATCGTTGAACAGGATCTTGTAGGTGATGTTGGCATCGGAGGCGAGCGCGGCGCGGATCGCCAGCACGCCGGAGTGGTTGTAGGTGCCGTCGCCGAGGTTCTGGAACACGTGGTCGCGCGTGGAGAAGGGCGCCTCGCCGATCCAGTTGGCCCCCTCGCCGCCCATGTGGGTGAAACCGGAGGTTTCGCGGTCCATCCAGAGCGCCATGATGTGGCAACCGATCCCGGCGTAGGCGCGGCTGCCCTCGGGCAGTTTGGTGGAGGTGTTGTGCGGGCAGCCCGAGCAGAAATAGGGCGTGCGGGTGGCGATCTCCTCGGCGTTGTCGGCGCGCCGGGCTTCCTCGATGCGCGCGAGCCCCGCCTTGATCCGTTCGGTGCCGCGCCCCTCCTCCACGAGGATGCCCCCGATCTTCTCGGCGATCATCACCGGGTCGAGCGCATAACGCGTGGGGAAGAGCTCCTCGCTGTGCATGCCGCCCGCGCCGCCCTTGTACCAGCCATAGACGCGGCGGCCGCGGCGATCGTCGAAGATGGCCTCCTTGATCTGCACCTCGATCAGCTTGCGCTTCTCTTCCACCACCACGATCAGGTCGAGCCCCTCGGCCCATTCATGGAAGCTCACCATGTCGATGGGGAAGGTCTGCCCGATCTTGTAGGTGGTGATCCCGAGCCGCTCGGCCTCGGCGGCATCGATCCCCAGAAGCTGGAAGGCATGGGTGAGATCCAGCCAGTTCTTGCCCGCAGCCACGAAACCGATCTTCGCGCCCGGCTTGCCCCAGACCCGCTTGTCCATCCGGTTGGCGCGCGAGAAGGCCTCGGCGGCGAAGCGCTTGTAGTCGATCATCCGGGCCTCCTGCGCCACCCAGTGATCGTTGAGGCGGATGTTGAGCCCGCCTTCGGGCATGTCGAAGTCCGGCGTGACGAAGCTCATCCGGTCGGGGCGGCCGTCCACCACGCTCGTCACCTCGATCGTGTCCTTCATCACCTTGAGCCCGGCCCAGACCCCGGCGAAGCGCGACAGGGCGAAACCGTAGAGCCCGAAATCGAGGATCTCCTGCACACCGGCGGGCGACAGAACCGGCATGTAGGCATCCACCATCGCCCAGTCCGACTGGTGGCAGACGGTGGAGCTTTCCCCGGTGTGATCGTCCCCCATGGCCATCAGCACGCCCCCATGCCTGCTGGTGCCGGCCATGTTGGCATGGCGCATCACGTCGCCGGAGCGGTCCACGCCGGGGCCCTTGCCATACCAGAGGCCGAAGACGCCATCATACCTGCCCTCTCCGCGCAGTTCGGCCTGCTGGGTGCCCCAGAGCGCGGTGGCGGCCAGATCCTCGTTCAGGCCGGGGTGGAACTTGATGTCCGCGGCCTCCAGATCCTTGCGCGCGCGGCTCATCATCAGGTCCACCGCGCCCAGCGGCGAGCCGCGGTAGCCCGTCACGTAGCCAGCGGTATTCAGCCCCGCCGCCCTGTCGCGGGCCTTCTGCATCAGCATCAGCCGCACGAGCGCCTGCGTGCCGTTGAGCAGAACGGGCGATTTATCAAGATCGTAGCGGTCGTGGAGCGATACCGGTGGCTGCGTCATGTTCTTCCTCCCAACAAGAGCATAGCTTAGCACGATTTTAGGTCAAAAATGCTGACCTACAAAGGAAAATTGACGCCGCTTCACGCTTTTATTAAGACCCCGCCCCTTAAGAAATAATTGTGCTATACAGGCGCCAGACAGGGACACGCTTCGGAAGAAAATGGACTGGGACAAGCTAAGAATATTTCACGCGGTGGCAGATGCGGGCAGCCTGACACACGCCGGCGAGACGCTGCATCTTTCACAATCGGCGGTCAGCCGGCAGATTCGAGCACTCGAAGAGAGCCTCGGAACGACGCTGTTCCACCGCCATGCGCGCGGGCTGATTCTCACCGAGCAGGGCGAGCTTCTGTTTGACGCCACCTCCTCGATGACGCGCCGGCTCGAAGCCGCCGCCGCGCGCATCCGCGACAGCGAGGATGAAGTCTTCGGCGAATTGCGCGTCACCACCACGCTGGGCTTCGGCACGCTCTGGCTCGCCCCGCGGCTGACGAAGCTCTACGAGAAATACCCGGATCTGAAGATCGACCTCATGCTGGAGGAGCGGGTTCTGGATCTGCCCATGCGCGAGGCCGACGTGGCCATCCGCATGAAGGAGCCCAGCCAGGCCGACCTGATCCGCCGCCGCCTGATGAGCGTGAGCATGCGCCTCTTCGCCACCAAGGAATACCTCGACAGGAACGGCCGTCCCCAGCGGCCCGAGGACCTGTCCGGGCACCGGCTGATCTGCCAGAACGTCTCGGCGGCGCAGGTGAGCGCGGGCACCCAGTTCGTGAAGGAACTCCTCACCTACGATCTGACCTCCACCCTCACCGTCAACAACTACTTCGGGGTGCTCCAGGGCACGATCAACCACCTCGGCATCGGGGTGCTGCCGGATTACGTCTACGAGATGTTCCGGGAAGACAGGCCCGGGCTTCCGGCGCTCGAACGGGTGCTGCCCGAGGTGGAATCCTCCGAGATCCCCGTCTATCTCGCCTATCCCGAGGAGCTGCGCCAATCCAAACGCGTCGCCGCCTTCCGGGATTTCGTGACCCAGGAGATCACCGAGTATCGCAAGCGCGCGCGGGAAGATTGAGGGAAGGCCGGGGTGGAACACCCGGCGGCGCCCCGGCGATCACACCGCGCCGGTGGCGCCACGGGGCCGCCCGGATACCGACCAGAGCCTCGTTTGGCGTTCCAGGGTGCCTGTGGCAGCCATGCACCAAACGCATATCCGCTTTGCTGCGATGCGACATTTTTCTTCTTGAACGGGGGGGATGCGGTCCATAAATAGCAATCAGCAGCGGCAATAGAGTTCGCTCTTGCCGCTTCTACCTCCCTGTTGGACTTAGGCCGAGCTTTGTCTCGGCCTTTTTTTTGTTCATTCCCCAGCATCGCGGTGCCGGCCCCGCTCACGCGGCAAGGCGGCACGCTCCGGGCAGGCGATGGCCAGCGCGGCCCTGCCTGCGCCACCATTTTGCAAGCGCAGCATTTCCGCAAAGTTGACGTCGGGGCAAATGCCACCCCAACCCGCGCCTGCCGATCCGGATTGCAAGCATCTGAGCCCCTTGCCGAATTTCGAGGCACCCCGAGAACGCCGCTTCGCCGGGGCGGCGGCTCCCTGCCGCTTCGCCCGCGGTTCATGCCGGCGCGGCCCGCGCGGGTGCAGCATGCGCCTGCGGCGTCCCGAAGCACGCCGGGCCGGTCCCCAGGACCGCCGTTTTCGCACAAAACCCCCGCCCTGCGGCGCAGCGCCCCTTTTCCCGCGCTCGCATCTGCCCTAAGAGAGCGCCAGACTTCCGCGAGCAAGGGCTTAAGACGCATGCAAGAACCCGCCATCACCGAAGATCTGATCGCCAGCCACGGGCTGTCCCCGGATGAATACGCCCGCATCCTCGAGATCATCGGGCGCGAACCGACCTTCACCGAGCTTGGCATCTTCTCGGCGATGTGGAACGAGCACTGCTCCTACAAATCCTCCAAGAAGTGGTTGCGCACCCTGCCTACCGAAGGCCCGCAGGTGATCTGCGGTCCCGGCGAGAACGCGGGCGTGGTGGACATCGGAGACGGCCAGGCCGTCGTCTTCAAGATGGAAAGCCACAACCACCCCTCCTACATCGAGCCCTACCAGGGTGCGGCCACCGGCGTGGGCGGCATCCTGCGCGATGTCTTCACCATGGGCGCGCGCCCCATCGCCGCGATGAACGCGCTCTCCTTCGGCGAGCCGAGCCACCCCAAGACCCGCCAGCTCGTGAACGGCGTGGTGGAAGGCATCGGCGGCTACGGCAACTGCTTCGGCGTGCCCACCGTGGGCGGGGAAGTCCGCTTCCACCCCGCCTACAACGGCAACTGCCTCGTGAACGCCTTCGCCGCGGGGCTCGCGCCCGCCGACGGCATCTTCTACTCCGCCGCCTCCGGCGTGGGCATGCCGGTGGTCTACCTCGGCGCCAAGACGGGCCGCGACGGCGTGGGCGGGGCCACCATGGCCTCGGCCGAGTTCGATGACACCATCGAGGAGAAGCGCCCCACGGTGCAGGTGGGCGACCCCTTCACCGAGAAGCGCCTGATGGAAGCCTGCCTCGAACTGATGCAAACGGGCGCCGTGATCTCGATCCAGGACATGGGCGCCGCCGGCCTCACCTGCTCCGCCGTGGAGATGGGCGACAAGGGCAAGCTGGGCATCCGCCTGCAGCTTGAGAACGTGCCCCAGCGCGAAGAGAACATGACGGCCTACGAGATGATGCTCTCGGAAAGCCAGGA